>CAVUWQ010000091.1:0-92986 GCA_963745105.1 uncultured Acidobacteriaceae bacterium | reverse complement strand
GGGGACGTAGTTCAGTTGGTTAGAACGCTGCCCTAACATCCCAGCAACGCAGCATCTTCATTAATTTCAACCGGTTAGCAGAAGACTCCTTTAGTCGCACTGTCACCAAGTTGGTCGTTGCTGCGCGCATTCAACGTAGCGCAGCAACCTGATGCTTAATACTCATTATTATTGTTAGGACTAATTCCTACCCGGTCATTGTTGATTCTGATCAGGCGCAAACCGCAGGCCTCTGCCGTGACAGAACCGTAACTAACTGAAAACACGCGGCACGGATGGCGCTACAGAAGCGTTTTAAAGACGCTCGGAAACAGTTCGTGGACTGTTAATGGACCATGATTTCTGCTGTGCTTTCACGCGGCAGAGGCCGGTCGAAACTGACGCTTGATCGGGCGCGAAATGCGTCGAATTTGGAGCCAGCCGTAGGTGGTGAGGGAGTCATCTGGAGGTATTTGCGTAGAACCTCCTTTTTGGAAGTGCTGGTGTGTGATGGAAGATGCAGCGTTCGTCATTGTCGTGGTGAAGTTTAGCGCAGTATGGAGCGACGCCCCGACGGAGTCGAAGAAATGTCTCTGCGGCGGCCAGCATGCCTAACGTCGGTGCGATGAAATAGATCCAGAGGATGTGCCAATAACCTCCGTAAGCCGCAGGGCCAAAGGTTCGTGCGGGGTTCATGCTCATTCCGGAGAGAGGTGTTTCAAACGTGATGTTCACGGCGTAGAGTGAACCCACAAAATAAGGCGTGTACCGCGCCAACCTTTCGTGGTTCGTCACAAGGAGTACCGTGATCATCAGGATAAAAGAGATGGCTAGCTCGGCTGCAAACGCGACGGCGACACCATACACGCCCGGGGCGGTCACTGCATAACGAACCGTGCCATCCCCTGGAGCGCCTCTCAGTAAAAAGGTTGCGAGCGCGACGCCGCTCGTTGCGCCGGAGAACTGTGCGACCCCGTAAAACAGCGCATCCCAAGGGCGGAGTTTTCCCAGTCGGTAGAAAGCGAACGTCATGGCGGGATTGATGTGCCCGCCGGATTGCTTGCCCCAGGGACTCATGATGAGCGCCATGACTGTAGCGCCGATGGCCAATCCCATCAGTGCACGGCGGACGATATCGCTGATGAAAAAATGCCTGACCGGAGAAGCGGGGTGCTGCAGTAGTGTGGCAAACGAGCAAGTGCAAAACATGAACAGACTCATTTCGCCCGCTTCCATCAGGTACTCGGGCCAGTGCAGACGCAAGCTGGCCGCGACGCCTAAGGTGTCGCTTAAGGATGCCGCGTGCGGCGTGCTCAGTAAGCCGGTGTTGTTTACTACCTCCTTCACCGAATTACCCCCCTGTGTTGTGAGACCGCTTAATGTTCATGAAACACCTTTCAAACGCACCGGACGTTAGCGCTCTACGCGAGTTGCTGACCACCGTCAATGTCGTAGGTTGCGCCGGTAAGGGCCGTGTTGGTCATCAAGTGGACGGCCAGAGCGGCGACGTCCTCCGGGCCGACCACACGGCGGATCGGGAGCGTCGCGCGGAGTTGCTCGCGCCGCGCATCCAACTGATCGCCGAGCAGGGATGCTGAAAGCGAAGTATCAACGAAGCCGGCGGCGATGAGGTTCACGCGGACCGGGGCGAGCTCGAGTGCGAGGTCCCTGGTGAGGGCTGGAAGCGCGGCTGTGAGGGCCGAGACGAGAGCGAGCCCCGGCGCCGCGCGGCGGCCACCGGTTCCGCCCATGAAGAGCAGGGTGCCTCCCGGGCGAACCTTCTTTGCGGCGTAACGAGCGACCTGCAACGGCAGCATGAGATGGGCTTCGACATCCCGGCGCGCCTTTTCGATTTCGAGTTCCGCCAGCGGCGCGTAGTAGGGACCGGGGCCGGTGACCAGCACGTGGTCAATCCGCGCCGGGAGGCCGTCGAAGAATTGTTTAAGTTGATCAAAATTGGTGGCGTCGAACGCCATGCTGCTTAGAGGGCCGAGTTCGCGCGACGCGTGTTCCAGGCGTTCCGGATTGCGCGCCGCGAGAATCAGCCTGGCGCCTTCAGCGCGCGCTCGCCGGGCGGTTTCGAGTCCGATGCCGGCGCTGCCGCCGATTACGACGACAGTTTGTCCGAGAAGTCCCGGTTCGGGCCGGATGAGAGAGGTGCCGGTTGCGATGCTCATGATTCCTCCGTTCAACTTCACTGGCGTGTTATCTTCCATATTTGTCTCCTCAGGAACTCCTGTAACTTGGGAAGCTCCGCCCCGGTCTGCGGGCGGCACCTCCGCGTATGCAATGCCGGTGAGGTTTCCTTCCGCAAACAGCAGCGTCATCCGATTCGACCCATCGAGGTTGGCGCTGTAGACCGAGCCGCCGAGGTCTGTAATAAACATTCGACCGCCCTTCAGGTCCAAAGCCAGGCCGATGGCTTCCATCAAATGGGTGAAAAGGATCTCAGGCTCTTTGCCATTTTCGGCCTCCGGGTCCATGGGTGCACGGTTCACCGTGTTGCCACGCGGCGGGTCCCCGCGGTCGGTCCAATACAGCGTCCGATGAACCGGATCGAGGTCCAGATCAATCGGCTCCGGAAGATTGTCATAAAGAAGCTCAATGTCTCTGCGGTTCTCGGCCGACTGACCTGGCGGAACTTGGATGTTGGCCCGAAAAATTCGACCCAAACCCGCGTGGTGACCACCCTTCTGCGTCCAATAGAACTTGCCGCCGTCAGTGTCCACCGCAATGCCGACACACCATTTCCTCGGATCCGATCCCGGCCGCGAATCGCCCGAGCTCGTATCCACGAGAGTTTCAATTTGGGACCCGTCGAGGTTTACCCGCATCACTCGCATGCCTTCCCGGTCCGACCAGTAAAGCTTGCCGCTCCTCTTCTCCAGTTGGAGCTGCTTCGGCGTGAACGTGCCGCCAGGCGGAACGATGGTGATCATGTTCTGGCCATTGAGTTCCGACCGCATGATCGAGCCATCATTGCTATTGGGATCACCCATATTGGTCCAGTAGATGTGCCCAGCGGCGACATCGAGGACCAAGCCGTCGGGCAACTTCCGGCCTTCGTTGATGATGGTCTTCAAATCGGAGCCATCAGGGTTTGCAGACAGGATGCGGCCGCCGCTGAGGTCCAGGAAGAAGAGCCTACCGGACGTGGGTGCGTTTTTCGCCTCTGCGTCTATCGGCGTGGAAGCTATCGCGTTCATGGAACGAATCTCCTCGCTATCGTGTCTATGTGGTCTCGACAAAGCGCCAAGCCGAGCACTTGCGCCCACCGTAGCCCGACGCCAATCTGGAATCGATTCCCCAGACGGCCAATCCACATGTCCCAGCTCCTCGATCCAGTCCAGCGCCGATTGGCGCGCCTGCTCGCCGCCGAACAACTTATCTACCGCGCGGATGAAGGCCGATAGCTCTTTTTCAGCCAGGGTGAGAAAGTCGCTAGCGACTTGAATGCAGAGGTCGGTTTCCGCATCCATTAACATTTTGTGCTTTTCAAGCATGACAACCTTTGGACCAACCCCATGCCTCGCAGGGGCGGATCATTTATTAGTAGTTCTCGACAATCTCGGCCGTCCGCACTTTTGCCTTCGCGGGATCCTCTGCAGAGTTGGTTAGCAAAACCGAACTCAGAGATGCCGAATATTGGCTTCGATGCTATCCACCACCTCGTCAATATGACCGGATAGAACCAGCTTTCCCATGGTCAGTCCGAAGCCAACAACTTGGTCGGCAGTGATGTGGGAGGGCAACGAAACCGCATTCGGATCGGTCACCACGTCAATGAGCGCCGGGCCCGAATGCTGAAGAGCTTTCTTCAGTCCCGAGGACACGTCGGCTGGATTTTCGATCCTTACACCCATTATCCCGATCGCCTCCGCAAGCTTTGCGAAGTTTGGATTCTTCAGGTCGGTTTGGAAGTCGGGTAGACCCGCTACTTCCATCTCCAGTTTGACCATTCCAAGAACACTGTTGTTGAACAGGACGATCTTGATCGGGAGATCGTACTGTGTCAGGGTCAACAAGTCTCCCATGAGCATCGCAAGTCCACCGTCTCCCGCCATGGCGATTACCTGTCTTCCGGGATAAGCACATTGGGCGCCAATGGCCTGAGGGAGCGCGTTTGCCATGGACCCGTGCGTGAAAGAGCCAATCAACCGCCGGGCCTTTGTCGATCGAATGTAGCGGGAAGACCAGACGTTACACATGCCGGTATCGGCAGTAAAGATGGCATCGTCTGCCGCAATCTCACTAAGCGCGGCCGCGACAGGTTCAGGGTGCATGGGTGTCCGTTTCCCAACGTGATCTACATAGACATTCAGCCGCCGCAGTGCCTCTTTGTGTTTGTCGAGTATCGCATCCACAAACGTGCGATCTGACTTAGCTTCTATCATCGGCAGTAGCGCGCGGATAGTTTCGCCCACATCGCCCCATAATCCGAGATCAAGTTTGCTTCGCCGGCCCAAATTCTCAACTCTGATGTCAACCTGGACGATCTTGGGTTTGGTCGGCAGGAATTTGCTATAGGGAAAATCAGTGCCCAAAAGCAGAAGCAGATCACATTCGTGCATCGCCTGATAGGCAGCGCCGAATCCCAATAATCCGCTCATCCCGACGTCAAAGGGATTGCTGTATTCGATGAACGACTTCCCCCGGTACGAATGCCCAACGGGAGATTTCAACTTTTCGGCGAGAGCAACCACCTCATCATGGGCCTCGGCGCATCCGATGCCGCAGAACAGTGCCACTTTGTTCGAGGAATTGATCAAATTCGACAGTCGCGTTAGTTCATTCTCACCGGGACGACCGGTCGGCCGGTGACCTGCCAAAGCGTGAGCGGAACCATCGACCGGTAGATCCATTCCAGCCACATCGCCTGGCAACACGATCACGCTTACCCCGCCTTTTCCAACGGCACTCTGCATCGCGCTGTGAAAAACACGCTCAAACTGCTTGGGATTCGAGATCAGCTCGCAATAGTGGCTGCATTCTTTGAAAAGGATCTCGGGATGTGTTTCCTGAAAATATCCGGTGCCTATCTCACTAGTCAGAATATGCGATGCGATTGCAATCACCGGGGCATTGCTCCGATGAGCGTCGTAAAGGCCGTTGATAAGGTGGAGAGTCCCGGGGCCACAGGAACCCGCGCAGGCGGTAAGCTTCCCGGTGAGCTGAGCCTCGGCTCCCGCCGCAAACGCAGCGGTTTCTTCGTTACGCACATGGACCCATTTAAGCTTGCCGTTCAAGCGCAAAGCATCCGTAACTGGATTCAAGCTGTCGCCGACGACGCCGTACATTCTTTCGACACCAGCCTCAACAAGCCTGCTGACCAACTCATCCGCTACTCGATGTGGCATCGCTTATATCTCCTCTCATTTCGAGTCGTCGAAACTGACTTTTGAAGGTAAGACGTAGCGCATTCCGGCATAGACCATACTGAGATGTGCATTCTTGGGCGAACCGGCAGCCACGAACCACGGAGCACGGTTTAGGTAGGAATACTGACTATAGAATTGCAGAGCACCGTATTTTGGATGTTTCCAGAAAGTTTGGATCCAGTCGAATGTCGCTTGCTGAATGATTCTATTGTTTGTGCTCGGGGAATCAGGCCCGCCATAACCGATGATTGTCCCGGGATTGGTGGTGTCCGTGGTGTCTATGAAAGAATTCCGCTGGAAATAGTCCCCTCCGTAGTAAACCGCGAGTGTAGTTTTTCGGCTCGCGCTCCATTCAAACCCGGCAGAACCTGCTCCGGCGTGAACCATGGAAGGAGTGATGTCAGTTCCGGCGGCGTTTGGCCGAATAACCAATTGCGGCCCGTCACCCGCGAGGTAGCGGGCACCGCCGTCGCTCCAATACGCATTGACCAGGAAGAGGAGGTTTCGGAGCACTTGATAGTTGGCGGCGATCTGACCGCCGCCTCCCACATCTGAGTGCGACGCGAACGATGTTCCGCCGACAGGTATGACGCTCGCCCTCGCGCCTGTAACCAAGCCGGTGGCGTCCCAGTGGAAATGTCTGCCTCCAAATTCATTGTCATAGGCGATTTTGGTAAGGAGGTCTGGCATCAAGTTGGGTGCGCCTAACTGGGCTCCGTTGTCAAACTGCGAGCTAAGCGTGGATGCGAACGCCGACGGGAGGGCAACAAAATTGCCTATGTATTGGTTCGGATCCTCAATGCCAACCCCAAAGGCCCAATGATCGTCGGGGTGATACGCAACGCGGAATTCCGCAGCCCGGCTGAAGGTCAGACCAACCTGGATATTCACATCTTCGTTATAAGTAAGCGCCAGATCGGAAGGCATCGGGCCTAGTCCGCCGCGGTTGGGGGTCAGCCAACTCCAGGTTTGCCCGCCAAGAATTTCCCACTTGCCGCGTTTGTAATCCATAAAACAAAGCCGCAGACGAAGCGTGTGACCGTTCACCGTTTGATAAGCATTGGCGGCATCATTGCCGCTGAAGTCCGCCTCGCAGTAGCCGGTCACATCGTTGGCGCCGAATTTGTTTCTGACAGTTATGTCGAAGCGGGAATACTGCGCGGTCGTACGGAACTCGGTGAGGTGCCCCTGCGCAGTGTTGCTGAACGGGATAGCGGCGAAGTTGGTGGCGATGTTGTTCTGGGTGTTGGTGGTGCGGAATACATTTTCGAGGTCCACGAATCCGCCGGGCGTGATTATTGCTGGGCCAATCTTGAATGAAAGGGGCGATTCGTTTTCTTGTCCTTGGGTCGCAGGCTCGCGGGTAGAATAGCCGGCCGTGTAACTGTCCTTGGGCAGAAGTATGGGTGAACTTACGGTATGAATAGGGGTGTTGGTCGCGGGCAACGTCGTTTGCACATTGCTGACTGGGGCATCTTGATTGGTCTCCCTTCGCTCCCTCAGCGTTTCGATTTCCCGTTGTTGCAAGGCCACCTGCTTCTGGGTTTGCAAGAGAGCTTCACGAAGCGCCTTCACCTCAGCGGCCACATCCGAGTTGTCCCGCGAGGAATCTGAATAGGAAGAGCCAGTCTGTGCCTGCACCAAACTTGGTGCAAGCAGCAATAGACATAAGGCGTGAAACAGTTTCATATCCAGGACTCCTTTCTGCTCTTCGCCTTTCGGCAAAGCGCGGGCAGTTAACTCGTCGACTCCACATAGTCAGCCGGAACAGTTTCATCGGAACCGCGATCAACCCCAAATTCTCCGAGCAGGGTCGTCAGCGCCGCGGCCACAGCCAAATTGAGGATGAGCGCATCAATCGCCGCATAAGAAGCAAGGGTCGTTCCTCCGATGTGTAGCGGAAATATTGCGGATTTCAGATTCTGAGACCAAGCCATGGCGGTGCCGCAGAACATACCAGCAAACCACCCAACGATCAGAGCTTTCGGATGGAACCATCGCGCAAATAGTCCGAAGACGACCGCGGGCAAGGTCTGAGTGATCCAGATTCCGCCCAGCAACTGCAGGACGATAGCGTAGGACTGTGCACCCAAAACAACAAATACCAAAGCACCGACAATGATGAGAATCGCCGTCACCTTGGCAACGGTTGCTTCCTCGCTCGGTGCAACTTCCGGGCGGATGTACTCGCGGTAAATGTTGCGCGTGAAAAGATTGGAGGCCGCAATTGCCATAATCGCTGCCGGAACCAGCGCCCCAATAGCGATCGCAGCGAACGAAAAGCCTACAAACCACGACGGAAAAACCTTCTGTAGCAGTGACGGCAGAGTGTCATTGGTCGAAGTTACATGGACCCCGGCGGCTATGGCCATGTATCCAAGCGAGGCCAATAAGCCCAGCAGCAACGTATAGATCGGCAGCAAGACCGCGTTTCGCTTAATAGTAGTCGCACTAGAAGAACTCAGAACACCAGTCACTGTGTGAGGGTAAAGGAAGGCGGCCAGTGCCGAACCTAACGCGAGCGTGGCGAACGGCAGGTATTGGCTCTGCGGCAGAATGAGTGTTCCCGTGGTGGATCTGGAAGCCAGCGCCTGTCCCGCCACATCGAAGATGTGAGCGAACCCTCCGAACTTCAAGGGAATCCAGATCACAGCAGAAAGAACGAAAATATAGACCATCGTGTCTTTCACAAGTGCGATGCTGGCCGGAGCGCGCAATCCGCTAGTGTAGGCAAAGGCGGCCAAAACTAAGAAGGCGACGATCAGCGGCAGGTCGTTCACGAATGCGGAGCCGTGCAGTCCAAGTGCTGCGATGGTTACCTGCAGTCCAACCAACTGGAGGGCAATATATGGCATCGTTGCCAGAATGCCGGTGATAGCAATCGCTAACGCGAGAGTGCGACTACCGTAGCGTCCACGAGCGAAATCGGCCAGAGTGATGTAGTTGTGCCTCTTTGATACTGACCAAAGCCGTGGCATGACGACAAAAACGAACGGATAAACAAGGATGGTGTAGGGCAGCGCAAAAAATCCAATGGCGCCAGCGCCGTAGACAAAAGCTGGCACGGCAATAATCGTGTATGCCGTGTAGAAATCACCCCCGAGGAGGAACCACGTAATGAGGACTCCAAAACGTCGCCCTCCGAGCCCCCACTCATCGAGCTTGCTTAGATCGCCTCGCTGCCAATGGGCAGAAAGAAAGCCCATGACTGCAACCACGAGAAAGAAGAACACGAAAACCCCAGTAGCAACCCAGTTCAGGTTGGTCTTCATCGTGTCCTCCGGTAGACGAAATCAATGAGAAACATCGTGACAAAAACCCATGCAAACTGATACCAGTAGAAGAAAGGAAAGCCCAAGAGTCGCGGCTCCGCTTTGGCATAAAATGGCAGCCAAAGCAGGCCAATGTAAGGAAGCAGCAACAGAAAACACCATTTCCAATTGCCGGGACGGCGTTCCACTCTTGGTTTGACGTCAGGGTTTGCGCCATCGTGGGATAAAGCGGTCAGTGGACTCGATGCTGTAGATTCGCTCATAAGTCCTCACCAATAGTCGCTAGCAGCGACTCCTTACCATCAACACGGACATAAGATCCCCACGTGAATTCCTTGTTACCACTTTGATTTCTAAGGCCCGACTCCAGAACTAGCCGGTCGCTGGTTAGCGCAACGATCTGAAGCCCGCGCGAACCTCTTCTGAAAACAGTTGCGGCTGTTCCCACGCCGCGTAGTGCCCGCCTCTGTCTACTTGGTTGTAGTAGATAAGTTTGTGATACGCCCGCTCCGTCCAACTTCGCGGGGCTTGATAGTTCTCGCCCGGAAAGACGCTCACTGCAGCTGGGATGGAGACATTGGCTGCGTTATACAGATTGAGGTGAAGTTCCCAATAGAAACGAGCGGCAGAAATCGCCGTGTTCGTCAACCAGTAGAGTGTGAAGTCGTCGAGTACGTCATCTCGCGTCAGGTCACCTGCGGAGTGTCCATTAATCGTGCGCCCGAGCACTGCCGAGGTGATCGGTGCCGCCGGCTGGCCATAACCATCACCGTGGTCAAAGAGCCAAGCTGCTAGGCAGACAGGCGAATCCGCCAATCCGTACAGCGTTTGCGGTCGAGTCGCCATCATCCGTGCGTAGGCACGTTTCTTTGCAAATAGATTGGTCAGCTGCTCATAAGCACGTTTCTCGTCGGCGGATAGGCCGGATGGCGCGGGATCGCCACACTGGAGCGCTTTCGCAATGTCGGATGGAATAGTCCCAGGGAAATTGGTATGAATTCTTAGCAATTCTGGAGGTGCGTGTTTGGCCATCTCAGTGCAGACGCCCGCGCCCAAATCGCCGCCTTGCGCCACAAATTTTGCGTATCCAAGGCGCTTCATCAGCACTATCCAGGCACTGGCAGTGCGCTCCGGGCCCCAGCCTGAAGTGGTGGGCCTTGCTGAAAAGCCGAACCCGGGTAGCGATGGAATCACGAGATGGAAGGCCTCCGATGCGCTCCCGCCGTATGCCGTAGGATTGGTAAGTGGATCGATAATCTTCAGCTGCTCGATGACTGAGCCGGGCCATCCGTGCGTGACAATCAGCGGCAACGCATTTTCATGTTTCGAACGAACGTGGATGAAATGAATGTCCAGCCCATCGATCTCGGTGATGAACTGCGGCAGGGCGTTCAGTTTCGACTCGCACTTGCGCCAGTCGTAGTCTGTGCCCCAATAGCGGGCGAGTTCCTGAATTGTCGCAAGTGGCAGGCCTTGCGATTCGTCCGTCACCGTTTCCCGATCAGGCCACCTTGTCGCGTTAATGCGCCTGCGCAGTTCGGTAAGCTCCGCCTCTGGAACATTCACCTGAAATGGACGAACAGAAGTCTTGTCGGCTGCCTGCCTAGCACTGGTTAGGGTCATGGTGTTCTCCTTTTGAGGAGTATTGGATTTAGAATCTGCAAATGCCTCGCCGATCGTTGCTGGTCCGAACGCGACTGCCAGGCCCAACATCGAGCTCGCCTTGAGAAAGCAACGGCGCGATCTGTCGTCTGGTTCTTTCATAGGCTGATCCTCTCCAGTAAATTCTCGCGAGCGCTAAGCCGAGCACCTGCTCCCACCGTAGCCCGACGCCAATCTGGAAACGATTCCCCAGACGGCCAATCCATGCGTCCGAGTTCCTCGATCCAGTCCAGCGCCGCTTGGCGCGCCTGCGCCGAACAACGTATGTACCGCACCGATAAAGGCCGATAGCTCTTTTTCAGCCAGGATCAGAAAGCCGCTAGTAAGCTGGTTGCAGCGCTCGGTTTCCGCATCCGTTGACACATCCCGCGTTACAAGCATGACGACCTTTGGACCAGGCAATGCTAGTCAGCTGGCCTTCTTTTCCGCGTTATCGTCGTCCCCTTGCCCCAACTCGGCGAGGTAGCGGCCGAAGTTCAATTCGAAGTCGCTGCGAATTCCGTAACCGATACTACGGAGCTTGGTGCGGCGCGCCTGCGCATCGGGCCAGGCCAGCATTGGGAAGATCATTTCATTGCTCGACTGAAGCTCGGCAGCTGTCGGCATCCCGAATCGATTGATCTGGGCCTTTGCCGTGGCCAGCGTCTTGCCGCCGAATGAAGCCAGCCGCCTTGCAAGCGAATCGACGAACGAATCGAGGTCTTTATCGTCCAGCGTGCGGTTCACCCAGCCATAGCGCTCGGCGATATCAGCATCGAAATCGTCGGCAGTGAGCACGAACTCAAGTGCCCGCGAGCGACCGACCAGGCGCGGGAGCCATTCCAAGGCTCCGCCCCCCGGGATTAGTCCGACGCCCACCTCGGGGTTAGCGAATACAGCGTTTTGCCGGCTGGCGAAGCGCATGTCGCAGGCCAGCACAAACTCGTTGCCAATCCCGCGCGTGCGGCCGCGAATCTTTGCGATACTCACGACTGGCGTGGACGAAAGGCGAAGCACAAAGTCGCGCCAAAGGCCCAGCACGTCTGGACGCTCCACTGCCTTGGCCACGTCGAGATGCGCAATGAAAAAATCGGGATTCGCCGACTGGAACACTACAACCTTCACGGACGGCTCCGCCTCAAGGTCGGTCATTAGAGCTCCCAATTCGACGATCGTTGTCGGAACAAACATGTTGATCGGAGGGTTGCTGAAGGTGATCGTCCACCGGCCCGGATGGGTCCGGTCGATGCTGAACTGCGAAGCCTGGACTTTATTCGTCGCATTTGCCATGTTCTTCTCTCCATGTTTTCGTACTAAACCGCGCATTCACCTCATGCGCCTTGTGACGGACGTTCCCCACCCTTCAGAAATGCGCTGGATCTGCCTCCATCTTCGAATCCCACCCATTCATCTCATTGAGTTCCTCGGGGGTGATTTGGGGCAAGTGTCGGATGAACAAAACCAGGCGCCAGTTCCACGGGACAGTGTGCGTCCCGTGGAAGGCTGGCATGCCGCTCAAACGAACTCCATTTTCAATTGTGTAGTAGAGCTCGCCATCGCTCTTGTTCTGCGTCGCGGCTGCGCGCAAGTCGGGCGGTTTCGGATAGAGGCCCTTGCCGTATACCGTCTGGCCCGATCCGTCATTCGAATGGCACGGAGCGCAATGAAAGGCGAAATGCTCCATGCCTCCCCGAATGCTCTCCGTTGAAGGCACGATGGGATTGTGAAGTTGACGGTACGCGGATGGCACGGCCAATTTGCGTGCCGTTGTGGCGGCGAGCTCCTCAATCGCTGATGGTGTCGCAAGTGCGCTGAAGCCGTGTCGCACGAGAATCAGCCCGTATCCCGCGGCTGCAACCGCAAGAGCAAACAGAATTAGCGAAACTATTTTCCAGGGTTTCATGTTTACCTCTCCTGTTCCGTGGCATCGTCGTCCGTCCGCCCGAACGCAGGGAGGTACCGGCCGAAGTTCAATTCGAAGTCGCTCGGAGTACCGTAACCGATACCACGCTGCTTGGGACCGCGCGCCTGCGCATCTGGCAAGGCCAGCATTGGAAAGATCATCTCGTTACTCGACTGGAGTTCCGCAGCCGTCGGCATCCCGAACCGATTGATCTGGGCCTTCGCCGCGCCTAGCGTTTCACGCTCGAATGAGGCGAGACGCCGGACCAGCGTATCGACAAACGCGTCGAGGTCGCTATCGTCCAGCGTGCGGTTCACCCAGCCATAGGCCTCGGCGATGTCAGCATTAAAATCGTCGGCGCTCAGCACGAACTCAAGTGCGCGCGAACGACCCACCAAGCGCGGTAGCCATTCCAGCGCTCCGCCGCCCGGGACCAGTCCGACGCCGACCTCGGGTTGGCCGAATAGGGCGTTTTGCCGGCTGGCGAAGCGCATGTCGCAGGCCAGCAAGAACTCGTTGCCGATCCCGCGCGTGCGCCCGCGAATCTTGGCGATGCTCACCACCGCCGAGGACGCGAGGCGAAGGACAAACTCGCGCCAAAGGCCCAGCGCCTCTGGCCGTTCAGCCGCCTTGAATACATCGAGATGGGCGATGAAAAAATCGGGATTCGCGGACTGGAACACGACGACCTTCACGGACGGGTCCGCCTCGAGGTCGGTCATTAGCGCACCCAATTCGACGATCGTCGCGGGAACAAATATGTTGATCGGCGGGTTGCTGAATGTGATCGTCCACAGGCCCGGATAGGTGCGGTCGATGTTGAACTGCGCCACGCTCGCCTCGCTGGCGTCATCGTTGGCGTGGACGTCGTAGGTCGGATTCACCATGTTCTTCTCTCCTTTTGCGTTCGCATTTGTTTTTTCGCTATCTAGTTGGGGCGAAGGCAGGAGAGCCCGGTAGTCTGCGCTCTCCTGTGGCAATGTGCACACAAGGCTAGTCTTCGCCGCGATCAAGCTATGCGGCAACCGCTGCCACGCCCGATCGTAATGATCTGAAGCCTGCGCGAACCTCTTCGGAAAAGAGCTTCGGCTGTTCCCAGGCCGCAAAGTGCCCGCCCTTGGGGAGCTTGTTGTAATGGATCAGTTTGGGATACGCGCTTTCTGCCCAGTTCCGCGGACACTGATAGAGCTCGTCAGGGAACGCGCTCACAGCAACCGGGACCGACACGCCTTTGACGCTGAAATAGGGAAATTTATTTTCCCAGTAGAGCCGTGCTCCGGAAAGCGCCGTGTTCGTCAGCCAGGTGATCGTAATGTTATCAAGGACGTCGTCTCGTGAGAGACCTTCGGTCTGCCCGTCAAAGACGCGCGCGATCAGCGCATAACTCCACGCATCGTGATCCAGAAAATAGGCGGCCAAGCCGACTGGGGAATCCGCGATTCCATACAACGTCTGCGGTTTCAACCCCATCTGGTAGCCGTAGGCGACGCCTTTGCTGTAGACGAATTGGAGCCTCTCGAAGGCAGTCTTTTCGTCGTCTGAGAAACCGGACGGCATCGGCGCGCCGGACAGAATCGCTCGATAAATATCCGCAGGAACCGCGCCGGGCATGTTGGTGTGGATACCGAGAAGTTCGGGTGGCGCCTGCACGCCCATCAGATCGGTGATGACCGCGCCCCAATCCCCGCCCTGTGCCACAAATTTTGAGTAGCCGAGTCGCTTCATCAGCACGGTCCAGGCACTCGCGATCCGTTCAGGGCCCCAGCCGGTCGTCGTCGGCTTGCCTGAAAACCCGTAACCCGGCATCGACGGAACCACGATATCGAACGCGTCGGATGCATTTCCGCCGTGTGCGGTGGGATTGGTGAGCGGATCGATGATCTTCATCTGTTCGGTGATCGAACCGGGCCACCCGTGGGTAACGATCAGCGGCAACGCATTTTCGTGTTTAGAACGAACGTGAATGAAATGAATGTCAAGTCCGTCGATCTCGGTGATGAATTGCGGCAGGGCGTTCAGTTTTGCCTCGATCTTGCGCCAGTCGTACTCTGTCGCCCAATATCGAGCGAGCGCTTGAGTCGTCGCGAGCTGCACGCCTTGGGTTGCATCGGTGACCGTTTCTCGTTCCGGCCACCTTGTGTTTTTGATGCGCCTGCGCAATTCGGTGAGTTCCGCCTCTGGAATATTTATTTTCTGAAACGGACGAATCGCACTGTTGGCAGTTGTTGTGGAGCTGTCTTCTCGTACAGTAATAGTTGTGTTCATGGATTCCTCCTCTGTGGTGATGTTGGAATTTGCAAACAATGTGCGGATCGTTCCTGGGTTGAACACGGCTTTGTCCCGGAATCAACCCAGATTCCAATAGCTCAACTCATTGGCGAATACTCTGCGCGCTAGCTGCTCGTTCGCTCCTTCGTGACCCACTCGCGGATGTAAGCCGGGCAACTCCTGAGTTCGATGCCTTCGGCTTCGGCCTGTGCCAGAAGCTTCACTGCGTCACGGTTGGCCAACTCTACCTCTCCGAGTTCGACAGCGACGACTAGGCGTGGGTCGAGCGCAGTGCGAACGACCTCCAGATCCTCCGCCGTGAGCTGACCGCTGATGTAAAGGACCAGACCGTGTTCAGTCGAAAGTCGGTCGATTCGGCACGTCATTGGCTCGCGTAGCCTGCCGTCCATTGATTACCATGGCAAACGGCGTGCCATTCGAACGCAACTGAAAGGATTAGAGATCCAGCCACTTGCCGGGCGGCGAGTTTGGCAGATCTGGTGGATGTGGTGAATTTGGAGAAAGTGGTGGGGACTTCAGCGAAACTTAAATTGCGTCCTGTCGATACCCAAGGCCTTGATGCGATGGTCAAGCGTGGATGGTGGAACGCCAAGCTTCGCAGCTGCCCCTGAGCGCCCAGAGACACGACCCCGGGATGCGGCGAGCGCCGCTTCAATAAGCTCCCGTTCGCTTCGAGGCTTGCCTTGAGACGGCGCGGATGAAACAACTTCAGGTCGTCCTCGAGTGGGTTGTTTTGCGAGCCATGACTCGTCGACGGCAAAAACCTCGCCGGAGTTCAGGATCACGGACCGCTCAATCACGTTCTGCAGCTCACGGATGTTGCCTGGCCAATCGTAGTTCTGCAACAGATTCAACGTCTTCTTGTCGATCGAGCGGAAGTTCTTGCCCGCCCGCCTAGCATAGCGCCGCACGAAGTACTCGACGAGCATCAAGATGTCCTCAGTCCGTTCTCTCAGGGGTGGCACCTCGATGGGAAAGACGTTGAGTCGATAAAAGAGGTCTTGGCGAAAGCTTCCATTGGCTACAGCCGCTGTCAGGTCACGGTTGGTCGCCGTGATCACTCGAACGTCGACTCGGATCGTTTGAGCTCCCCCGACTCGCTCAAACTCTCGCTCTTGCAAGACTCTTAAGAGCGCGACCTGCGTGTCAGGGGGAAGTTCACCTACTTCATCCAGAAAGATCGTGCCACCATTAGCCTGTTCAAAGCGGCCGAACCGCCGCTGTGTAGCCCCTGTGAAGGCCCCTTTCTCGTGACCAAACAACTCCGATGAGATCAGCGTAGGCGCCAGTGCGGCGCAGTTCACACTGACGAAGGCACGTGCAGCCCTTTGGGATCGTTTGTGGACGGCGCGGGCGATGAGTTCCTTGCCGGTACCAGTCTCTCCCGTTATTAACACTGTGGAATCAGTCGGCGCCACACTGGCAATCCTCGAGAGGACCGTCTTCAAGGGCTTGGAGGAACCGACAATTTCCTCGAACATCTGAGCGCGGTCGACCTCGTCTCGCAACGCCAGGTTTTCCCGATAGAGTTGATCTTTGAGCGCTCTGATCTCTGCTTCAGCCTGTTTCTGTTTACTCAAATCTAGGGCGAAAGCAACGCCGTCGGTCCCGCCCTCCTGGAACAAAGTGGCTCCAATCAGCACGGGCACCCGGCTGCCATCTTTGCGGAACAATTCTGACTCGAAGGGTTGCACGGTACCGGTCTGGATCACTTCTGCCAAAGCGCGTTCAGCGCGTTCGCGCCAGTCCTCAGGTGTCATGTCCAACCATCGTACGCGACCCGCAGCGACATCTTTATGACCGTATTGCACCATCCGAAGAAACGCTTCGTTGGATGCCAGAACGGCGCCATCGACGTTCCATGTCGCGATTCCCAAAATGTTGGCGTCAACCAAGCGGCGGATCTTCGCTTCGCGATCTTCGAGATCGCTATACAGGCGCGTGTTCTCAATGGAGATCGCCGCGGCCGAAGCAATTAACTTAAGGACGGCCATTCGCGCGGGCGTGAATGCGTGAGGTGTGAGGCTGTTTTCAAGGTACAGCAACCCGAGCAGTCGGGTTTGTTTGAGCAGCGGAAGGCAGAGCACGGACCGTGCGTTGTGCCCGCGAACGTATTCGTCGGCGGCGAATGGATTTTGACCGGATGCGTCGTGGAGGACCATGCCTTCTTTGGTCCGAAGGACATAGTGCAGAACCGAACTGGGTAGATCCGCAGCGGTGACGCTTGCCCGTCGAAGAACGACTGTCACCTGATTGCTGCTGGTTGTGGCTTCAGCTTCGATGCGATAATCATCTCCCCGAGCAAGAATAAGTAGACCTCTCTCGGCGCCTGCATGCTCGAGTGCTGTTCGCATAATCGTGTCGATCAGCCTGTCCAGCACGATCTCGCCCGACACAGCTTCGGACACCTTGATCACAGTCGCGAGATCGAGTTGCTCGACTGACGCGCGTATCGTCGCCGTCGCATCCGAAATCGCTCTCTCGGGTTTGATCTGCGGGTAGAGTTGCTCCAGTTGCCGGACCTTGCCATCCGCTCCCCAGCGGAGGTAGCAGTAGTGTGCTTCCCGTAAGAAGGTGGTCGCGATTTTCTCGTAACCTCGCGCCGCATAGAAGAGCCCTGCCAGTTCATTCGCGAAAGCTTCAGTGTGGACAAAACCGTACAGATGTGCCGATCGAATCGCCTTCTGATAGAGGTCCTGCGCGTCCAGAATGCGCCCCTCGATCCGTGCGATCTCCGCCGCAACCAGGGCTGCGCGGTTCTCAAAAGTCTCGGGTGAGTGCACTGCCCAGACTTCGAGTTGCTTGTAATGTTCCGACAAAGCCTCGAAATGTTTCGGTCGGTCTTCAGGCGACGCAATACTCCAGGCGCCCGCGTGAGCAAGACCGGCATAGAGACGAAATTCTGCCGTTTCGAACATCGCCGCTGATGTCCAATACAGCCGTTGTCCCTTGAACGCGGCCTCAGCCGCTGAAGCATAGTCTCCGGCGAAAACACGAGCCTGCACTTTACGAGTCCAATAATAGAACTCGGCGAATACCAAGTTCGGATTGCTGGCGAGATCGCGCTCGACCTCAGGCTCGAGGTAATCGTCGTGATCCAGCCGCCCAAGCGTTGGTGTCACTCCACGTAGCGTTCGAATCAGGCCCAGCTGTGCTCCGCAGAGGTGGATGACCAAACCGAAGCGGACTCTTTTCGCAAAAGCCAAACCGTTTTCGCATTCGGTCTGTACTTCTGAGAGCGGATCACCGACTGCCAGACAAATCGTAATAAGTTGGTCCCAACTATAAGATGCAAAAGTTAGATCGCCAATACGATATGCGAGATCGAACGCCCGACGCACCAGTTCACGTCCGTTGGCGACGTGCCCCGACCATGGCGTGACCATGGCACCCACAGACATGTAAGTTCGCGCTTGGTAGCGTGTCAGGCCGCGCTTCTCGACCAGGTCATAACCTAGTTGACCGAAAAGAAATCCGTCTTTGTAATTACCAAGACGCGGACCAGCAAACATCGCAAGCCAAACATAGGCGAAGCAGGCAGCGTCGCTGTTTCCGTGTTCGAGACTGAGTGTCACCAGGCGACAAACGACCAATGTGGAGAAGTGCTCATCAAAGAGAATCGATGGCGTGACAATCTCGGTGAAAACATCGAGCGTGTCGAGCACATCAGGATCTACAACGAGCGGTAAGTCCATGAGATCTTCAATTTGCCGGCTGCCGAGCAGAGCCCAGATTCGCTCGTATTCGCGCAATACGTCATCGCGCGTCGGGCGGTTTGACCACTCTGTGCCTTGGCTGCGGAGCCACTCCAGAAACACGTCAACCGCACGGTCACACCGATCTAACGTGGTGTAGAGGGTGAGTCGCAAGCGCGTGGCTACGCAGAAATCGTGCCGGTTGTTCGCACGCTGCGGCAACAGCGAGAGTCGATTTTCGGCAGCAACCTTGTCTGCGGTCAGTAGCTCGCACTCAGCCATCAGAAACTCGGTCAAGAAAATGAGGGGATACTTCCGCTCCCAAGTCTCTTCCGTCAGCAGCGCTCGTCCCGCCCCGAGATATTTGAGTGCCGAAGCGTATGCGGTTGAAGCCTTGGCGCGCCGGCCTGCAATGAGATTCAATTCTGCGACCCGCTCGCGGTCTTCCACCGAGGTGAGGAGATGAGAGCCGCGATTGAGTTGGTTCACGATCTCGAAGATAGCCTCCTCACGTTTCGCCTCAGGCGTGTGTGCCGCCAGAAGCATCCCAATGCGCAGATGCGCCGCAGAACGCATTTTTTCAGGGATCAGAGAGTACGCAGCTTCCTGCACACGATCGTGTAGGAATCGATAGGAATTGTCAGAGCGGAATATAAGTCCGGTCCGTACTGCCTCCCAAAGGTGCTGGTGAAGTTCCTCCAGCGATTTCTCGTAAGCCATGGCCAGCGTGTCGAACTCGGCACTGTTCCCCATGCAGGCGAACTGCTTGAGTACCTCCTGGGTGTCTACTGGGAGACGACTCAACTTTCCGACCATGAGCTCCACTACATTGTCCGTGTAGCCTTTCGCGTGAATACGATTCAGGTCCCAGACCCAGCGGCCTTCACCGTAGTCGAAGCTAAGCAAGCCTTCCTCTGCCAGGGTGGAAATGAACTGGATGGCGAAGAACGGATTGCCTGTGGTCTTCTCATGAATCAATTTCGCGAGCGGAGCGGCGCTTTCTGGTTCGCAGCGCAGCGAATCCACCACCAACTGACACAGATCGTCCTGGCCGAGCGGTGTCAGAACGATGTCCTCCAATGCTGCTCCGGCCTGACGGATTGCATCGAGCTTGCGCATGAGCGGATGCGTTGGGCTGACCTCGTTGTCGCGATAGGCGCCAATGAGCAATAAGTGCCGCAGATCGTCGCGCGTCAACAGATCTTCGAGTAAATCGAGTGTCGCGGCATCCAGCCACTGCAGGTCGTCGAGGAAGAGTGCCAGTGGATGTTCCGGTCGTGCGAACACGCCAATGAACCGGCGAAAGACCAAGTGGAAACGTCGCTGCGCTTCCGACGGCGGTAGTTCAGGAACGGCTGGTTGTTCGCCAATGACATGCTTCAATTCGGGGACAAGATCGACGATCAGCAGGCCGTTCGGCTCCAGTGCCTCCCGAAGTGCGTCACGCCACTTGCGTAACTCGTCCTCGCCCTTACTGAGGAGTGGCCGGACAAGGCTTTGGAACGCCTGTGCCAACGTCGCATACGGAATGTCACGCTTGTACTGGTCGAACTTTCCAGATGCAAAGAGGCCGCGGGGCGGGACAAGCGGCTTGTGAAGCTCGTTCACGACGGCAGACTTGCCAATGCCGGAGTATCCAGAGACGAGCACCAACTCTGGCCGGCCGCCGGCTACTATGCGATCAAAGGCGGTGAGCAGGGCGTCCACCTCACCGTCTCGCCCGTAAAGTCTCTCGGGGATCATGAGGCAGTCCGGGGTGTCGTGTGCCCCGAGAGGAAACACTTCGATGGATCCTCGTGACTCCCATTGCGACAGGCAATGCAGTAGATCGCGTTCAACTCCCGCGGCCGTCTGATACCGCTCCTCGGCTGTCTTTGAGAGCAGCTTCATGGTGATCGCGGAGACAGCCTCTGGAACGTTCCTTACCCGCTCGCTGGGTGCTGCGGGTTGTCTCGCGATGTGGCAATGCACCCATTCCATCGGATCGGATGCCGCGAACGGAAGGCTGCCGGTTAGCATCTCGTAAAGCGTGACGCCAAGCGAGTACAGGTCGCTGCGCGAATCAATCGAGCGATTCACCCGTCCAGTCTGCTCTGGCGCCATGTACGCGAGTGTTCCAGCGATGAACTCAGGAGGTTCGGGCGCTTGGCGCTCGCGCGGAAGGCGCGATGCAATGCCGAAGCCGGTGAGACGGACGTGACCAGTTGCGGAGTCCACAAGCACGTTTGGGGGTTTGATATCTTTGTGGATCAACCCTCGTCCATGGAGCTGACCTATTGCGCCTGCCAGCGCCACGGCGAGGCGGAGGAACTGTCCGACCTCCATCGGCTGGCGGACGAGGTGATCGAGCGGCTCACCACCCGTGTAATCAACCACGAGCATAGTCTGTCCGCGCTCGCGTACCAATTCCAGCGGCCGCAATGCCCAAGCGCTGTCCAGGTGACTCTTAAGATCGTGTTCGTGGGTGAAACGATTAATGCTGTCCAGAGTCGGATGCTCAACGCCGGCAGGGTTGGGAATGAACGCGTGCTTTTCGCCCTGGGTGTCATTCCGCCACAGTTTGCAGAAGGCACGTCCGGAATCTCGCCACAGGACCTCTACGGAATCGTTCTCCCACCCCGCCCCGAACAAGACGGACGCCTTCATCTGTTCGGTCTCCTTCTGCCCACGGGTTCAAACCGTTCGTCTGGTTCGCGGTAGCGGACATGCGATGATTGGAAACGATGAAACCCCAGGTGGGGAATTCTAACAGATTCGTTGCACAGTCTTCGACGCCGGGCTCGCTCGCTAACCCTCGTCGGCTTTGTCGACCGCTGGCTCGAAGCAAGAGCCAAACCCAACATCCACAAAGAGAAGAATCGCATATTCCATGCGCAATCCAAAGCTCGGTACCGCATCGTTGCCCAGAACGGAGTAGTTTGCCGATTAAGTGGACTGTTGTTTGACTCAGAACACTCACGTTATGTGCTTGAACCGAACGTAAGCCGCCAGCAACTCGCTGATTCGTCAAGCCTTGGTGCAGATTCAACGCAACTCCTCAAAGTCACCCTCGGCCTTCACACGGCAGAGGTCGCTGCTGCTCGGTCGCACAAACAACTGGTGTCACCGTTGCGGCCGAATTTGAGAATTTCGTTCAGTCCGACCCTGGGAAAATGAAGGTGGTCTTTCGTGTTCTGCGAGAAGCTGTTAGGATATTTCTGTGACAAAGATTTGCGAAAGTTTTGCTGATGGTTTTGCCCGAATTGGTAGAACTCTGGATCGCCAAGAGCTATCCGTGCTTGCTGTTTTCGAAATCGCAGAAGTGCACGGAAATGCCGAAATTTGGAGGCGGTTTGGGGGCGGTTCGGACAGGAATCGCGCTCTTTTGGGCATTCCGGTGCAACCGGCGCACGATATGCAAATCGTGCAAAACCGCATAAACACTGGTTATTTCGCATCTTGTTGATTTGGCGAGTGGGGACGTAGTTCAGTTGGTTAGAACGCTGCCCTGTCACGGCAGAGGCCGCGGGTTCGAGTCCCGTCGTCCCCGCCATTCTTTCTGAAGTACTTGCTCTAATTTTGGCGAAACCATCGAGGACCCAAAAGGGCACGTTTTTGTGCCCTTTTTTGTGTCCCTTTTGGCCGGCCAATTCCCGTCCTCAATGGTTCTCACGCTGCGACGCCAGCGTCTCATAAGAGTTGCGCTGTCCCTGTTTGTAAAAAATGGCTTTGACGGCGTCACGGTCGAGGACATCGCTTTTGCCGCCGACACGACGAAACGGACTTTCTTCGATTATTTTCCCGAAAAGAAGACGTTATCGAGGCATGGCAGGATGATTTCGGTATTGCCCTGGCAGCGGCCGTTAGGAAGCGCCCCGGGAAGGAACCTCTGGCCGTCACAGTCGAGCAGGCATTCACGGAATCGATCGGCGCCGCAGCAACCCCGCAATCGATAGCGATTGATCGCTTTATAAGAACCACTCCATCGTCGCGGATTCGAAATCAGCTCAAATATGCCAGGTTGGAGCAGATGCTGGCAGACGCGCTAATGGAGCGGGTCAAAGACGAGCAGGGCCGTCTCCGCGCCAGTTTGCTGGCAGTGATCATGATCCGGGCGTTGCGCCTAGTCAGCGAGGATACCCCTCGAAAGAAAAGAACCAATCGAGAACTCATCGCATATACGAAAAAGACTTTCCGGACTTTGTGGGCGGAACTGCACGAATTTGCTGAGACCGCAGATTCAGCGCGGAAATGACTTTCGTTCACCCAGGCAAAGGGAAGCCCTCACAGGCTTGATAAAGCCTAAAACCCTTCGCAGCCTCTTAAATACGGAAATCAAGCGGTAGTTTAGCGCGGGCTTCGATGTCACTGCTTTTCTGTTTTTGTGGATCTTCACTACTGGGCTTCCGGCATCGCACGAAGGCCGCTGATCGATTTGATGTCGACGCAAAAAAATAAGGGCTCAATCGACAGATCGCCGGACTGCCCGCGCCTTTCGGCCAGAGGATTTAGCCACCAGTCACTATTCTGCCCCAGGAGTTCTCTTGCGTGCTCCCGTCTTGCCGCATATTGAGCGGCAGGTAACTCCAAATAGGTACCCGTTACGATTGCGCTGGACCAGTTCGAGTGATTTCCGATTTCGTCGACTTGGAGACAGACCTTGGGATTCTGCCGCATCCACTCAATTTTTTGCCCAAGCGTAGAGAAACAATAAATGGAATCCGGTTCATACGAATATGCAATGGGTACTACGTATGGTTGCCCTTCCCATGAACATGCTAGCCTTCCTATCGATACGCGTCTGAGCAGTTCGCCGCATTCTTGTTCTGAAATCGAAATGATTCGCATAATGGTTTCTCTCCCTAGCAGGCCCCTTTTGAAGATCCGCGTGAACGTGAGGGGGATTTGGAACTACGTTCACAATGAGTCGGTTCAGAAAACGGGACCAATCAATGATCGGAAACAGCAGTCTTTGAAGGAACGAGTGAATAAAGGAACAGCAGTATGCCGGAGACGAAAAACAGGCCGCCCAGAACAGCAAAGGACATAAAGGCAAGCGTGTTGTTCCAGCACAAACTCAGCGCCTCAATTATGAGTGCGACGATCAGCAGTATCCCGGAAACTTGAAGTTGACGTTGCATCACATCTCCTGTTTGCCTCTCACTGGACACTTGGTTTCCAAACTTTCACTTGACCGAGTTTGTCAATTGGGTGGAAAGTGTCATGACATCCACTGGTTGTGCAGGAAACTTTGTTCGATTTCAAATCTACCATCATAGCCGTGTGCGTCGGACTTTCTTCAAATGAACGTGCTCCGGAATGGCAGTGCAGGCATTCGCGGTTGTTATAAGGTTCGTAGAGATGGATGGGATTCATTGGCTTTCCGAACCAGTAGACATAGACGTGGTGTAAGCCTTCCATCTTGGCGTGAATCGTGCCAAACATGGCGTAATCGGTATGGCAGGTGTAGCAGGCCTTGTCGACCGGAATTCTGTGATTCTGAAAATGCGCAGCCGGGATGTAAGCCTTGTCGTCTACGTAGAGACTTTGGCCATAGGGCTCCATGATGTGGCAAGACAGGCAGAATTGGGTTTGTTCCGAGCGTTCCAGGTGCTGCGAAGCGCCAACAAATGCTGTGATCACCGGCACGATAAAAAGAGCCAAAAATGCGATGATTTTGCCCTCACGCGAAACCGTGATTGAAGGTCGAATCACGATCACCAGAATCAGCAAGATACTGGCGCCAATCAAGAGAAACACGAGAGCCTGGGGTCCGATCATAGGATGAATGCTCCCCAATTATTTCTGCTTGCCTAATTCTCGGATGTACGCCACCAGATCTTTAATCTCTGTATCCTTGAGACTCTTGCCGTACGCGGGCATTTTGTTCTTGCCAGCAGTGATGGCTCCGATGAGATCTGCGTCACTCATCTTCGTCACGGTTTCAGAGGTAAAGTCATGCACTCCGAGCGCCTTGCCGGGAGCGGTGCTGCCTTTTCCGTCTGCCCCGTGGCATCCGGCACACTTGGCTTTGTAGGTCGACTCCGCATTCTGCGCGCGAAGTGCCAATGAGGAGGTTAAGACAAACGCCAGAACCGTGGCGACAACTAAGAGCTGGATGTTCCTGATTGCCATTTTCAAGCTCCATTCAGTGCGAGTAACAAAGTTCGATTCGGGCTCCATTCAAAATGCGTAGCGGAGTGCAAATTCGGCCGTGCTGCCGTTAAAACCCTGTGTTGGAATTGAAGCCAGTCCGGGTATCGCATTGGACGCGAGGCCTTTGCCGTTGTATCCGTAATAATTCCAGGTGGTACGGTAGCTGAACCCTTTCGACAGGTCGAATACGACCGTTACATAAGGCTTCTGATAATTGTAGGCAAGAGTTCCGGGAACCTGCAGCGGATCGATCGCAATCGTGTTTCCTCCGACGAACGTCCCGACATAACCTAAAGTTGCTGTAACACGCTTCGCGGGCTTCCACATAATGTCGCCATACGTGAATTGCTGCTTGCTGGAATACGCTCCCGATGCCAGAACGGCAGGGGGTGAGTATCCCAAACTTGCGGGGCATTGAGTTGTAGGCGGAGGCCCAAAAGCATTTTGGTAATAGCAGATTTGGGTGGCTGTAGAAATGTCGGTGTAGGTGTAGCCAATGTCGAAAGAGACCTTCGACTTCGGCATGAGCGTCGCGGCGAGACTATAACTTCGCCCGTGCTCAAGATCGTTTACAGTCGAAACGTTGTCTCGGTTTTCGTGGATATCGAGCGCGCCGTCGAGATTGATCCATCCGAGCGGCCGGTAGTTGGCATGGATCTTATAACTTTGCACCTGCCGGGGACTGATCCGGGTAAACGCGTAGCTGTTGGACCCAAACTGGAAATCTCCGGTGATGCGCAGCGCCTCCACGGGATGGGCCGTGAAACCCAGCAGCAAAGTATTCTCGCTGATCCCGATAAGATTGCGACCCGTATCGTTGCCTGGAGCTGGACCGGAAAAAGTAAGCGAGATAAGCTGGCCGGTTGTCGGATCGACGGTCTCCGTGCAAGCCGAGGGGATGGCGCAATCTCCTCGTGCAGCAAAATAGTCGTTGGCAGCGGAGCCACCGACTCCTCCGGGAAAATATGTCTCTGCCGCATCGAATGTCGCACTGAAATCGGCAATGGTTCGGTTGGTGTAGACATAACCGATGCGGCCGGTCAGATGTTGGCTAAAGTCGTATTGGAGCTGAACCGTATTTGATCGGACATTCTGTCCGAGAAAAGTGGACGTCGGACCATCGAACGAGTCCGCGGACGAAGTCGCAGTATGACTGGGACAAGTGACCGCCGTGTATGGCGCAGGACATATGGAAAGAAAAGTCGCGGCGGTAAATGTAGCCTGCGGTTGCGCTAAACCTACAAGCCCCGGCTGCATCTGACCGAAGATATTTGTCTCGGACGCGTCCCAGAGGCCGGGAGTGCGCCAGTTGTCGTATCGGAACGAATCGATGATACGCAATTTGTCAGTGATCGAATAAGTGCCTGTCCAGTCGGCGTTCACGGAGACGCGCTTGGCATCCGCTGGGCCGGCCGTCGTACCTCCGCGCGAGCCGTTTCGCGACACGTAGTCGTTCACAATCTCATTGAAGTCCGGAATCGAATTGTTCGCCGAGCTATAGCCCATCGAGCCCGATGTCTCAAAGTTCTTAAAGTAATTGGACTGGAACCGCAAACGTTCCGTGGGCATGAAATTTCGCGGCCGGCCCGCCTGGCTGTAAGAAAGGTATCCATTGCAGCTTGGATCGACGCTGTTCGGCGGAGTCACGATGGGGGCGGCGCAGGGCAGAATCTCCACCGGTCCTGCGGTACTCCAGACGATACCGAGGTCCACAGGCGTGCCATTCGCAAGCTGGAATCCTGAATTTTGCGGGTTGTCGGTGACCACATTGTCTTGCTTGTAATAGCTCAGGAATTGGTCGAACGAAATTGTAGTCTTGGGCAAGACGCGGAAGTCGACGCCCGCGCGATAAGAATTAGTCGTGTAGCTGTAGGTTTCATTGAATTGAGGAACGGTCCCACCGTCGGTCGTAAAGAATCCAGGCCCCTGATCGCGATTGCGTGAGAAACCCATTCTCAGCTTTACCCGTGATTGCGGCAACAGCGTCAAGTTGTAGTCCTGCATCCGGCGAACCAGATCTAGCGAATGCGGAGAAGTTGAAATCCCAACCGCTGGCGTCGAAGTGGAGGGATTTAACGGATTCGCTAGCAGATTGTAGTCCCAGAAATTCTTGTCTCGGCGAAACAACACGCGAAAGTCATACCACTTGTTCTTGTCCATGCGCAGGCGGGTGACGTCGTTCGGATCACCGCCGTAGCCAAAATTACTGAAATGCAAGTTATCGAACAGGAACCCGTTATGATCAAGCGACCGCATATCCAGCGTGTAATCGAACAGACGCGGCCCTGACCCCAGATTCACGAAGGTATCGTAGGTGTCATTATTGCCATTGATCGATGTCGACCGATAGCCGACTTCGACGGACTGCTGGACGTTGTAATTCCCCGAATTTGCTCCCTGCGTCTCCCCGGAGGTGTTTTGCCCCTGGGCGATCGTCGACGAAGCCAGAAGAGTGACGATAAGAATCAAGAACAACCGACAACCGGTGGACCCGATTCCATTTTCATCTGCCGGAAGATCTTGGATACGATGCATGCGCGATCCTTATTTGAAAAACGTCTGGTCGAAGTTCGACCCGTGGACCTGGCTATGGCATAGCGTGCATGATTTGAAGAACGTTTGCTGACTGTGAAACGAAGGGGTGCCCGGCGCCCCGCCGGTTTTCCCGCCGGGCGCAGAATTCGTATGGCACTGCAAGCACAATAGATTGACGTTGCTCACACGTAGCATGTGAGGATTGGCTCCGCCATGCGGGATATGACAGGAGGAGCAACCCTCAACCTTCACCGGTTCATGCTCGAAGACGAAGGGTCCCTGCTTGTCGGTGTGGCAGGTGTAGCAGACGGCGTCCTGGGTCGCCGAAGCCCGCACCTGCTTGGGCCCAACTGTGCCGTGCACATTGTGGCAATCGGAGCATTGAACCAGTCCTTCGTTCACGCGATGGTGAAAGGGCATCTGAAATTGGGACTTCTGTTGCAAATGGCAGGTGTAGCAAAGCGCGGGCTGATCTTTTACGAGAAGAAATTCCTTCGTTTGCGCATGGTGGGGCGAGTGGCAGGAGATGCAACTGACGTTGTTTTGACTGTGAATCGAGTTGATGGCACTCATGTGCTGAGTGCCGCTCGCGTGGCATGTCAGACAGCGGGCGTTGATTTCTTTCGTCGGCGCATTTTCGAAGACAAAAATCTTTGTTTTGTCGCCACCGCCGGCCACATGGTCCGCGCCAGGTCCGTGACAGCCTTCGCAGCCTTGCTTCGAGGGGCCGCCTTCTTTATCTTGGGTGGTCTTCCAGTGCGGTGTTTTC
Organism: uncultured Acidobacteriaceae bacterium; assembly: GCA_963745105.1. Taxonomy (GTDB): domain Bacteria; phylum Acidobacteriota; class Terriglobia; order Terriglobales; family Acidobacteriaceae; genus Silvibacterium. Next base: position 65,390 of record CAVUWQ010000091.1, on the reverse strand, counting down.
TCCCAGGCGTTATAAATCTCCTCGTGGCAGGTCTTGCAGGTTTCTGCTCCTACATATTTTGTGACTTCGGGGGAAGTTCCACTGACCAAAGGCTTGGCGGGGGATTGGGGGGTCTTGTCAACGACTACTTGAGCAGTTTGCGCTAATGCTAAGGGTGCAACCACGAGAAGACATAAAATATGCAGCGCCAGAATTGTGCAGGTCTTGCGCATCGGCGGGTATTTCCCAACGCGCGAGCGATCATCCGTGTGAAGTGGAGCTTCGTTTCTCACGAGCTTGAGTTGTCCATATTCATCTTCAAGCGTCTCGCGACCCAGAATTCCAGTGAAACTTCTGCCGAGGTTAATGATCGTAGTTTCAGCCAGACTGCATTGGCTGTTCACAATTGCTCACTTTATGAAGGAATGAGACCAATGGTCTTTCTGAACACTTATCGCCGCTCGTTGCACGGGAACTCCTCTTCGACTTGGATACCGGCTGCTGGAAAGAGGAAGTGCAAGATGAATATGAGGCCACCGGATGCGACCTGTTAATCATCGACTGCATGGAAATCAGTCCGAAATTTCGAGGAACGGGAATCGGCCCAATCGCCGTCGACCGGACTATCGACATCTTCGGTTCCGCCTGCGGATTGGTAGCGTGCAAGCCTTGGCCGTTGCAATTTACTCCTGCCTTCGCCAGCAATCGGAACACGTTGAATAGATTGAAAGCACCCGGCGTGGGACAAGAAGAGGCGGTGCGGAGGTTGAGGGCGTACTGGTCTCGGCTCGGTTTCTGGCCACGCGGAGAAACTGGGATTTATCTGCTCGGTATGGCCCAAAGAGAGTCACCTTCTGTTAGAACGCCGCCTGTCACCGATCCGCAGCAAAAATTACGCAATCCCGCCCTACTTAGTCAAAACGAGATCACTTCTCGGCCGCTCACCAGTTCCCGTCAACCTTTGGATTTTTTTTTCATCAACGGCCTCAGGACAAATGGGGGCTGTGTCGTCCGAAGGATCCTCGCAGTGTCTGAGCAAGACCTCGATGAACGGGAACTCTGGAGCAAAGGTCAGAATGCCCGATTCTCTCAAAGTAGCGATAAGCCTGCTTGACAGACCTGAAATGAGCAAAAAGCCAAGTGCTGACCTACGGACGGACCCACCCCTCCAATTCTCAGCGGATTGCGAGCAGAACGGAAAGCAGGAAGGTGGAGCATGGAATTCGGTTTTCTATCGGATATCCTTGAGAGCTGGCCTCCCCGGAGCAGGGCTATGCGGATTAACAGCCCCAACTTTCGCCGCGCAATGGGCTTAACAGTTTTGGATTGCTTTGACACCTGTTCGCGCCTTCTTTGAAACGGTCTTTGCGGTGCGTCGTTGTGTCGATTCACGCACAACTAACTCTGACTGCAACACCAGAGTTTCTGGCTCTGGCGGCGTTTTCGAGTTCAGAATGCGCAGTGCAATTCGGGCAGCTTCTTCTCCAATTCTCCGGCTGTGTTGATCGATGCTCGAGAGTGGGACACGCAGCGAATCATCGTAGTGGAGATTTCCGCAGCCAACGACGGCCAAATCCTCTGGGATTCGTACTCCCTGATCCAGCGCATAATTCATGGCCCCCATCGCCAACGGATCGTTGAAACAAAATAACCCGTCAGGTCTGGGCTCAAGACTCAGGAGTTGGCGCATGGCTTCTGCACCGCCCTGTTTCGTTCCTACGTCTCCTTTGCATTCCGTGATGACGTAGTCATCAGTAATTCTCAGCCCTGCTTGCGCGAGGGCGCGTCTGTATCCTTCCATTCGGCGAATCCCAGGACTGGTCTCCGGCCCGCGGATATGAGCGATTCTTTTGCAGCCGATGTCGATCAAGTGTCTGGTTGCGATCATCCCAACGGATTCATCATCCACTCCGATGAAGTTCGCCGAAAGACCAGGGAAGCATCGATCGATCAATACGTAAGGGGTGTTCTGCTTTTCAATGCGAAAGAAAATATCGACTGTCGTGTGGCACGATGCAATGATCAACGTGTCGAGCCGGCGCGCCAGCAAGTGATTGATCTCAACCTCCTCAAGAGCCGGATCTTCGTCGGAGGAGCAAACGATCAAATAGTACCCGTTTCCTCGCAAGACATCGGAGAGGGATTTGGCAACTTCTGCAAAGAAGGGGTGAAGCAGATCAGGAACCACCAACCCCACAAGATACGAGCGCCCCGTCACCAAGCTGCGCGCGGCCAGGTTGGGACGATAGTCCAACTCTTTCACGCGGGCGAGAACTCGCTCACGCGTCGCATATCCGATATCAGGATGATTTCTCAGAACCTTGGAAATGGTGATCAGGGATACACCAAGGTCCTTGGCGATGTCCTTCATTCGTGTGTTCATAAGCGGTTGGTTCGTTTATAAAAGGCCACATTGGGTTCTGTTGCAGTAGCGATGGAAAGTACGAGAGGCTCGCCCGAGAAAACCAGTTTCCACACCCAAATGCCCCGCATCTGTTCTCTAGTGTTCTGGTTGCTATCGATAACTGTATCGATTATTTCGCGCGGAGTACAGACATGAGGAAGCTCGTGCTTCGTAATCCGGGTACCACTAGTCATGTATTCACGTTTCCGGGCCATGAAGTGCTCAAACGGCCTCCATGTGCGGGTTTCGGCCCGGGCTCCAGCCAATGACGCATATGCATTCCGGACGACATTCGACCATTCCTTGCGCTTTAAGCCTGGACCTTAGCTCCAATTTGACCCAGCACGAGAACGAGAAGGGGTGTACGATTCTTCAATTCGTATTCGATAACTGTAGCGCTAACGTATACAAGAGGAATGACTCTTCGAGAAATCGCAACACTGGCCAAAGTCTCGACCGCGACCGTTTCGCGCGCGATCAATCGCGTCCCGTCAGTCAACCCCGTCCTAGCCAGACGCATTCGGAAGATAATTGAAAAACATGGGTACTATCCGAACACCAACGCCCGCGCATTGGTTCGCGGTCACAGCCGTAGTCTTGGCCTGATCGTGTCCGAGATCACCAATCCCTTCTTCCCTGAGATCGTACAAACGTTCGCGAAATTGGGCGTTCAGTTCAATTACGAGATCTTGTTGAGTTCAATCGACCACGATCCACGATTGCAGGAGATAACCGCTCGGCAAATGATTGAGCGTAGGGTGGGGGGTGTCGCCATTCTGACCTTTAACGACGAGGCACCGCTCATCGAAGTTCTAACTGCGCGAAACGTTCCCGTGTTCGCCGTCGATGCCGCTCCAGACGGTCCGTTGCTCAAAACCGTTCGGATTGATTATGAGCACGGAATCCGGCAGGCTGTCCAGCACTTGGCGGCCTTGGGACACCGGCGAATCGCCTTTATCGGCGGGCCACAAGAGTTAAAAACTGCCACCATGCGCAAATCCGCCGTCGAAAAATGCATGAAGGAAATCGACTTGGTGCTTCTTCCGGAACTGTTCATCGATGGGGATCACACGATCGAAGCGGGTATAAAGGCTCTCTCTGCCCTCATCGCAATGCGAGATCGCCCCTCGGCCGTACTCTGTTCAAACGACATGATGGCCATCGGCGTAATGCGAGCGGCGTTCGACCTTTCTCTCAATATTCCCCGAGACTTGTCGGTCATAGGGTTCGATGACATCCGACTGGCCCAATTCATGACTCCACCACTAACCACGGTGCAGATGTCGCAGACGGAGATCGCCACCTTGTCATTCTCAGGATTGCTCGATTCACTGGAACCATCCCGCCGGGGAAGTGAACGGCAGGTATATCCGCTTAAGACGAACCTTGTGCTTCGACAATCGACGGCGCTCGCACCCGGTTGTTTGAGAACGGAGCTGCAACCGCAAGCGAAGAAATTGATGCGGACTGAAGCCTGCTTCGAAAGTGCTTGAGTTATCTTTGTCCTTTCTACAGAGAAACTGGTCCGCAAAAAGTCGCGGAGAAGAGGGAAGAATAGATGGACGCCACACTCGCTCATAGATCTCAATCCACAGTTTATTTCCCTACAGGTCAAGTCGATATTCTCCCGGCGACAAGAGTATTCGTTCGTCGTTGCTCCCTGATACTCCTGCTTCCACATCAAAGGGCATCACTTCCTATGCGTGCACTTCTTGTCGGCCTCACTCTGATTGTTATGGCTTTCGCCGCGCCGAGAATGGCTGCGCAGAGAGTCGAGTTCGTGATTGACGCATCCAAACCCGGGGCGAAGATCGACCGCAATATGTTCGGGCAGTTCGCCGAGCATCTCGGACACGGCATTTACGATGGGATCTGGGTCGGCTCCGATTCGACTATTCCGAATACACGCGGTATTCGCAACGATGTGGTTGCCGCACTAAAAGCGATTCATGTGCCGAACGTACGCTGGCCCGGAGGCTGCTTCGCCGACGGATATCACTGGCGTGACGGGATCGGGGCGCAGCGAGTCGTGCGCCTGAACCCGGACTGGGGCGGCGTGATCGAGCCGAATACTTTTGGGACGCACGAGTTCATGGACTTTATCGACCAGATCGGTAGCGAGGCTTATGTTTCGGTCAACCTGGGATCGGGATCTCCTCACGAAGCGTCCGATTGGCTCGAGTACATGACGGCCGCGCAGGCGACGACATTAGAGAGGGAGCGCGCAGCGAACGGGCATGCGGCGCCATACAGAGTCGCCATGCTCGGCCTCGGCAACGAGAGCTGGGACTGCGGCGGCAACATGACTCCCGATTACTACCTGGACCGGATGAAAGTCTTCAGCCGCTTCGTTCGCAACTACAATCCAGCGCAGATAGAGAAAGACCAGATGCTGAAGATCGCTGTCGGTCCGGGCGGCAGCGAACGGCGCTGGACCGAATGGACTGAGACCGTCATGAAGGCCTACGAGCAACACACTTGGAGCTGGGACATCAATGGCCTCTCCATGCACAGCTACACGGTCGTGAAGTGGCCGCCCGCGTTTAAATCGGTGGGATTTGGAGAAGACGAGTACGCTCAGATTCTCAAGTCCACACTCGACATGGAGGAACTGATTAGAAAGCACTCGGCCATCATGGACAAGTACGATCCGCAGAAGAAGGTCGCGCTAGTCGTGGACGAATGGGGCGGCTGGTTTGCGCCGTTGCCCGGCAGCAATCCAGGTTTTCTCGTGCAGCAGAACAGCTTGCGCGACGCGATAATGGCCGCGCTGAATCTCAACATCTTTGCTCGTCACGCCGATCGCGTGCGCGGCGCCAACATCGCTCAGATGATCAATGTTCTGCAGGCGATGATAATGACCGATCACGAGAAAATGTTGCTGACCCCCACTTACTACGTTTACAAAATGTACGTGCCGTTCCAGGATTCCACGTTCGTCCCCGTCACGTTTGATGCAGGCAGCTACAAGCACAGCGATGTCACCCTGCCGCGCGTCGATGCCATGGCTGCAAGAAGCAAAGAGGGCAAGCTGTGGCTGGAGATCACGAATGTCGATCCCCATCAAGCAGCGGAGGTCGAGTTGACCGTGACTGGGATTAGCGCCAAGTCTGCCTCGGGAGAGACACTCACTGCGGCCCAAGTCGACAGCGTGAACACCTTCGAAGCCCCGAACGCCGTCATGCCCAAGCCAATTTCGGCGAAGGCGCAAGGCGGAAAGTTGATTCTGCATCTCGAACCGAAGTCCGTGACTGTAGTCTCGGTGGAACAATAACAACCTCTCGATAGCGTGGCCAGCAATCTCAAATCCGCGCGGTCGGAACCGTAAACGTTTACGAGGAGAGTCCCATGAGGCAGTTTGCCATGAGTATCGTTTTACTGTGCTTGCTTTCGAACATCTCCTGGGGGCAAGAGACGAACGATTTTCGTCCCGCTGAGACCAATGTCTGGGGAGCGGAATATCCCCGGGTCGATGGCGCTGGAAGAGTGCAGATTCGTGTGAAGGCGCCAGAAGCCACCAAGGTCAAATTGAATTTCTGGAGTGGTCCGAAAGTGGATATGGAGAAGCAATCGGACGGGTTCTGGACAATCACCACAACTCCGCTTGTTCCCGGCCTGCACTATTACACGCTGATCATCGATGGCGCGGAGGTCGCCGATACCAACAGCCATGCGTTTTTTGGCGGAGGTAAGTACGCGAGTGCAGTGGAGGTCCCTGAGCCCGGTTCTACTTACTATTCGATTCAAGATGTGCCCCACGGACAAGTGCGGGAGGTTTGGTACAACTCGAAGGTGACGGGAACGTGGCGCCACGCGCTCGTCTATCTTCCGCCCAAGTATGACGCTGAGACCAAGGTCCGCTATCCCGTGCTCTATCTCCAGCATGGTGGCGGAGAGGATGAGACGGGATGGATCCGGCAGGGTCGCGCGAACTTCATTCTCGACAATCTGATCGCCGCGGGAAGCTGCAAGCCCATGATTATCGTCATGGCCTATGGGTATGCCCGGCGTGCTGGCCAAGCCCCGCCAGATCTGACTGGAAAGCCATTCGGTTCTCCCGAAATGTTGAAGGCGATGCAGGACATGGCGTCAACGTTCGAAGACGACGTGACGCAGGTTCTGATTCCTTACATCGATTCCACCTTTCGAACAATTTCGGATCGAGATCATCGCGCGATGGCTGGACTATCGATGGGCGGCATGCAGACGTTCCAGATCACACTGAATCATCTTGATCTGTTTTCCTACATTGGCGGATTCAGTGGAGCAGGCGGGATGCTGGTGCTTGGAGACCGGAAACTGGAGCCCAAGACCGATTACAACGGCGTGTTTGCCGATCCGGCAGCGTTTGCCAAGAAGGTGCACCTGCTCTGGCTCGGCGTCGGAACGGTCGAACCTGAGAGGATGCGCGCCGGCATCAAGAGGCTGCATGACTCACTCGACGAAGCGAAGATTCAGCACGTGTTCTACGAATCGCCTGGAACCGATCACGAGTGGCAGACCTGGCGCCGCGATCTGAAGGACTTTGCACCGAGGCTCTTCTAAGAACACCAAATGGCAAGGCGTCGAACCGTTTACGTTCCGATCCGTCGGCCTTGCTTGAGCAAGCGTCTGCTCGTCGTGCGTCCTTATTAGGAATGGAAGTGGCATAGCGTTGGAGCGTCGTCGGAGGCTAAAGATGAAAATGTCGCTGCCGCGAATGTCTGTCGCGATTGCTTTCTGTTTGGCTACGGGATGTTTGTTTGCCCAGAGCCCCGAGCGACCTGCCTATAAGAATCCTGCTCTGTCTCCCCAACAGCGGGCCGAGGACTTGGTTCACCGCATGACGGTCGAAGAAAAGGTCACACAACTCGTGAACCAGTCGCGGGCGGTGCCGCGTCTGAATGTGCCGGACTATGACTGGTGGAGCGAGTCGCTGCATGGCGTGGCCCGCAACGGAACCACCGAGTTTCCCGAGCCGGTCGGCCTGGCCGCAACGTTTGATACCGATGCGATCCACCGGATGGCCATTGTGATTGGCACCGAAGGGCGTGCCAGTTATGTTCGAGGCATGCGCGATGGGCATAGCGACATCTTTGAAGGGCTGGACTTCTGGGCTCCGAACATCAACATCTTTCGCGATCCGCGATGGGGACGCGGTCAGGAAACTTACGGCGAAGATCCTTTTCTGACGGCGCGCATGGGCGTGGCGTTCGTCACGGGCATGCAGGGCGACGATCCAAAATACTATCGTGTCATTTCGACTCCCAAGCACTACGCCGTACACAGCGGCCCCGAGTCGACCCGGCACATGGCTGACGTGAAAGTCAGCAAGCATGACGAATTGGATACTTACCTACCGGCGTTCCGTGCGACGGTGACAGAGGGGAAGGCCGGCTCGGTGATGTGCGCCTATAACAGCATCAACGGGCAGCCGGCCTGCGTAAATGAGTTTCTGCTGCAGGATCAGCTGCGCGGCAAGTGGGGATTTCAGGGATATGTGGTTTCGGATTGCGACGCCGTCATCAACATCTTCCGGGATCATCACTTCACCAAGACCCAGCCTGAGGCCTCTGCCCTGGCTGTGCAACGCGGCATGGATAATGAGTGCATTGACTTCGCAAAGGTAAAGGACGATCACGACTACAAGCCGTACCTCGATGCATATAAGCAAGGAATCTTAAAAGAAAGCGAGATTGACACTGCGCTGGTTCGGTTGTTCACGGCGCGAGTGAAGCTGGGGATGTTCGATCCGCCGGAGATGGTTCCATACTCGACGATTGACGAAAAAGAACTCGATACTCCAGAACATCGCGCGATGGCGCACGCTCTCGCCAATGAATCGATGGTGCTTCTCAAGAATGACGGTACGCTTCCTCTGAAGCCGGGACCGCTCAAAATCGCATTGGTTGGGCCGCTTGCAGATCAGACCAAATATCTGCTGGGAAACTACAACGGAGTTCCCACGCACACAGTTTCCGTGCTGGAAGGACTCAAGGCAGAATTTCCTGAAGCGCAAATCAGCTTTGTTCCGGGGACGCAATTCCTGCGCAACGATGGTGACACCGTTCCGGCGTCGGCGTTCACTACAAGTGACGGGCAGCCGGGCCTCAAGCTGGAATTTGCCACGGGAGAGATATTCGGCGGAAAACCGATCGTTCTCGCCACCCGCGACGTAACCACCGTTGATTTGAAGACGGAAAACATTCCCCAAGACGCGACGGGCAAGTATCCGGTGCGCGCTGAGTGGAGTGGTTTTCTTACGCCCACCGAGACAGGGGAGTACAGCATCGGCGTGCGCTTTCAGGCTGGATTCGCGAAAGTTTCGGTGAATGAGAAACCCGTCGCTCAGGGTTGGGCCGGTGCCGACGACGTCGGAGAGGTAAAGGTTGGGCACGTTCATCTCGAGCAGGGGAAGAGGGTACCGCTCAAGGTCGAATACTCGAAGCCCAATGCGGGTCCGATACGAGCGCAGCTGATCTGGTCGAAGTACGATCCCAAGCCCAGTTCTGAAGCGATTGCGGCGGCAAAAGCCGCGGACGTTGTCGTAGCCGTGTTGGGAATTACCAGCGAACTCGAAGGCGAAGAAATGCCGGTCAGCGAGGACGGATTCAAGGGTGGCGACCGCACCAGTATCGATCTGCCGAAACCCGAAGAGGAATTGCTCGAAGCGGTGTCCGCGACGGGAAAGCCTGTAGTTCTGGTACTCGCTAACGGCAGCGCGCTCGCTGTGAATTGGGCCAAGGAACACGCCAACGCGATTCTCGAGTCTTGGTACGCGGGCGAAGAAGGCGGCGCGGCAATCGCGGAGACTCTTTCGGGCAAGAACAATCCAGCCGGGCGACTTCCAGTCACGTTCTACGTAGGCATCGATCAGCTGCCACCGTTTGAAGATTACGCAATGAGAGGGCGGACCTATCGCTATTTCGGGGGAAAGCCGCTTTATCCGTTTGGATATGGCCTGAGCTACACGACGTTCTCTTATAGCGGGTTGATACTCCCGAAGGATGCAATCAAAGCAGGCGATTCGCTAACCGCGGAAGTGACGGTTACCGATACCGGCAAGCTGGAAGGAGATGAAGTGGCGCAGTTGTATCTCGAATTTCCGCACACGGCGGGTGCGCCACTGCGTGCGTTACGTGGGTTCAATCGCGTTCACCTGAAGGCTGGAGAATCGCAGACAGTGCACTTCGACCTGAGAGATCGCGACTTGAGCATGGTTACCGAAGCCGGCACGCCGATTATCGCAAAAGGTAAATATTCCGTTTCGGTTGGGGGTGGACAGCCGAATACCGAGGCGCCATCCGTTTCGGGAACGTTTCAAGTGGAAGGGACCAAGAGGTTATCGGAGTAAGCAATGCAGAGAACTGCATGCTTAAGGATCTCAGAATTTTGGGGCAACAGGCTTCGACTGACCGGGAGGAGATCATGGGTTTGCATCAAGTGCTCTCATCGTTATTAATTCGTTGGTTCGTCGGTATCCTATTGGTTTTGTCCGCGTTGTCTGTCATGTACGCCCAAATCCCAACGGCTCCCACAGCTTCGGAGGAACCGGAAACGATCGATCACATCTGGCAGAAAGCTAGCAGCAAGTACGACGCCGAGCGAACTGCTCTGCTGAAGGAAGTTGATGCCCTCGCTAACCAAGGCTCGTTTCGGCCCGACTGGGAGTCACTGCAGAAGTACGAATCTCCTGAGTGGTACCAGGACGCGAAGTTCGGCATTTTCATTCATTGGGGGGTCTATTCAGTTCCGGCTTTTAGCAGCGAATGGTATCCGCGAAATATGTATGAGCCTGGGTTCGACGCATACAAGCACCATATTGCTACCTACGGACCACAGGACAAGTTTGGCTACAAAGATTTCATCCCCATGTTCAAAGCCGAACATTTCGATCCTTCTGCATGGGCCGAACTCTTCAAAAAAGCGGGCGCAAAGTACGTCGTGCCGGTCGCAGAACATCACGATGGTTTTGCCATGTACGACAGCGGGCTGAGCGATTGGACGGCTGCAAAGATGGGGCCCCATCGCGATATCATTGGCGATCTAGCCAAGGCCGTACGAGCCGTGGGACTGCACTTCGGCGTGTCGTCGCATCGCGTGGAACACGATTTCTTCATGGGCGTGGGCCGCAAGATTTCATCGGACGTGAATGACCCGCAGTACGCCGCCTTCTACGGTCCGGCACAAGTCGGGGTCATCAACTGGGGAACTCCCGTCGGCAATGATTTCACCTATGTTTCGTCGGCGTGGACCGACGACTGGCTTGCTCGGGGCGCCGAACTCGTCGAGAAATATCATCCCGATATCGTGTACTTCGACTGGTGGATCGGCCAAGCATCGATCCGGCCAAGTCTCACGCGCTTTGCAGCGTTCTATTACAACCGTTCCCTGAAGTATGGCGATCACGTCGGAGTCATCAATTACAAAGACTATGCCATGCAGGAGCACTCGGCGGTGCTTGACTTGGAGCGTGGCCAACTCGGTGACATTCGCCCACTCTATTGGCAGACCGATACGTCGGTGAGCAACAAGTCCTGGGGCTATGTCAAGGACGACACCTTCAAGTCTCCCGAATTCATCGTTCACCAACTCATTGATATCGTCAGCAAGAACGGCAACCTGTTGCTGAACATCGGCCCGCGCTCCGACGGGACCATACCCGAGGAGGTGCAACAGGTCTTGCTGGATGTGGGTACATGGTTGAATGTCAACGGAGACGCGATCTACGGCACTCGACCCTGGAGAATCTATGGCGAGGGACCGACAAAGGTGGCGGCTGGTTCGTTTCACGACACAGACACCGCTCACTACACGGCTGAGGATTTTCGCTTCACTACTAAAGACCACGCGCTCTATGCGATCGGACTGGCGTGGCCGACGACTGGAGAGGCCGTGATCCGCTCGCTGGCAGCGACAGTGGGAAGTCAATCCGTCCGAAGCGTGTCGCTGTTGGGGACCGATGCAAAACCGACATTCCGGCAGTATCCCGATGGATTGCACGTTCAACTGCCTGCGCAGGCGCCGGTCAAGTATGCGTACGTGCTCCGTCTAACGTTTTGACAGCGGAATGCGCAGATTTCTCGGATGCACGAGTGGAATCGCCCGGAGTCCCGTATAACCGGTGCAGTTTCGTAGTGACCGTTCAAAACCCGGATCAAGAACATGCGTTTGCTAGATCTCTCGAATGGAGTGTCGATGATAATGACAGCGGTATTTCGCGCGATAAACGTTGTGAGAGTCGTAGGCTCCGATCTAGTCAGCATCAGCAGTTCTCTCCTTCTTGGGATCTCCTGTCTTCTCGGGGGTCCAACTGAAGCACGGGCGCAGCTGTGGGACACGCCTCCACTGCCTGCTGTGAAGTATGCGCCGGCTCCGGACGGTATGGCGGTCTCGGTGGGAGCCGAACAGGTTCATATTTCGGTTTGCCGTTCCTCCGTCATACATTTTGTTGCCAATCCTGAACCATCCAACGCGATCCGACAGAATCAGCCATGGGTACTCGATTCGAAGGAGTCGTGTCCGGGGGCAAAGTTCCAGATATCGCAGACCGCCGAAGCGGTCACACTCACAACCGAGGCTCTGAAGATCGAGCTTTCGTTGAAGTGGGGCAACATTCAGTACAGCACAATCGCACGCGAGACCCTGCTGCGTGAGCGAAACTCGATTCCTCGCACCTATGAACCCGTCGAGCTAAATGGCGAGAAAACATTTCACGTCGAAGATCGATTCTCGGCGGACTTCTCCGAGGGTTTCTACGGTCTGGGACAGCATCAGAGTGGCTTATTTAACTACCGCGGAGCCACCGTGGAACTCGGCCAGAACAATACGGACGTCGCGATTCCATTGCTGTTGTCGAGCAAGGGTTACGCCTTGATGTGGAATACCGCCTCCCTGACCTACGTAGACAATCGCTTCCCACTGGACTTGAGTCTGAGTTCGCTCGCAGGACATGCCGTGGATTACTACTTCATTTACGGTCCGGAAATGGATCAGATGATCCATGAATATCGAAACTTAACCGGGCACACGCCGATGCTTCCCCAATGGGCGTATGGCTTTTTTCAGTCGAAGGATCGGTACGTCTCTCAAGACGAGATCTTAGGCATAGCAAAACGCTACCGGGAAGAGCACATTCCACTGGATGCTATCGTGCAGGACTGGTTCTGGTGGAAAGCGGAAGGCGATCCTATCTTCAATTCAAATTTCCCGGATGTTCCCGGTGAACTGAAACAGTTGCACGATGAGCATGTTCACACCATGTTGTCGGTGTGGGGGATGTTTGATGCGAAGGCGCAGAATTACCAGGAGATGATTGCTAAACACTTCGATGTGCCGAGCGCTCGCGTGTACGACTCGACGAATCCCCAGGCGCGCGATTTCTATTGGAATAACCTGGTCAGCCCGTTGTTTTCGCAGGGATGGGATGCATTCTGGCTCGACAGCGCAGAGCCCGAAGAATACTGGCCGCACTGGGGTGACGCGATTCTCCGCAACAAGCAGATTGCGATTGGAAACGGAGCCGAGTATACGAACATATTCCCGCTCACTCATACTCTCGGAATCCAGCAGCACTGGAGAGCAACGACGAACCGGAAGCGCGTCTTTCTTCTGACGCGATCCGCTTTCTTCGGCCAACAAAGAGTCGGGGCGACGGTGTGGTCGGGCGACGTCTATGGCTCGTATTGGGGTTTGCGCCATCAGGTGGCCGCTGGACTGAACTTCGCGCTGTCCGGATATCCGTATTGGACGACTGACATCGGAGGCTATTGGCCACCGCACGACAATCCGGTTGAGGATCCAAAATTCCAGGAACTCTACGCACGCTGGTTCGAGTACGGAGTATTTTGTCCGATTTTCCGTACTCATGGCCACCGACCGCAAAATGAGATCTGGGCGTTCGACAAAGTCCGGCCGATCCTGGTCGATTTTGACAAACTTCGATACCGCCTGTTGCCGTATATCTACTCCCTCGCCTGGCGCGTCACCAATGATGACTACACAATCCAACGGCCACTGGTGATGGACTGGCGGACCGATCCGAATACGCGCGACATCGGGGATGAGTTCATGTTTGGCCCCGCAATTCTGGTCAGTCCGGTTCTGCAGCCTGATGCTACTCGCAGAACTCTGTATTTGCCGGATTCTCCGGCTTGGTACGACTTCTGGACGGGAGCGACGCAGAAGGGAGAGCGAGAAATCGACGTCGAGGCTCCTCTCGACCGCATCCCGCTCTATGTACGTGCCGGCTCGATCATCCCCCTTGGCCCAGATGTGGAATACACGAGCGAGAAGCCCGCAGGACCGATCGAACTTCGGATTTACAAGGGAGCCGACGGCACGTTCGAGCTTTACGAGGATGCTGGAGACAGCTACGACTACGAGAAGGGCGCGCATGCTGTGATTCCATTCCACTGGTACGAGTCAACCAGGACTCTGAAGATCGGTGATCGGAAGGGCGAGTATCCCGAAATGCCTGGGAGTATTCAAATCAGAATCGTCTGGGTGTCTGCCGGGCACGGCGCTTCAGGTGCACCAGTGGCCAACCCCGACAAAACAGTGGAGTACGACGGGAAGGCAATATCGGTAGTAGAACCGTGAAAGAACAACCGTTAAACAGGTTGCCGTCGAGTCCCTGGATGGTGATATCCGCGTTCAGGATCACGTGGTCCCGTTTTTCAGTCGGAATCTGTGTTTTCAGGCAGCGTGGGGTAGGCGCCGTTCTGATCGATATTTCCGTTCCCAAGAGAGTGAGGACAAAATGCATTTGCGCGTTTGGCGGAACATCGTGTGGCCCGCACTTCTGCTGAGTGCTTCTGGATTTGCTCAGCAGTCGAGTTCATGCGCCAGTCTGACGCAATTCAAGGCAGCAAGTGTTGAACTTTCAAAGGCTACACCGATTCCTGCCGGAACTACGGAGCCAAATCCGTGGGGGCCCGGTCACAGCGCGCCGATTCCTACATATTGCCGAGTCGAGGGTGTGATCAATCGCCGTACCGGAGTCGGCGGAGAGGAATTTGGAATCAACTTTGCACTCGCCATGCCTGAGAAATGGAATGGCGACTTCCTGATGCAAGGTGGAGGTGGCGGAAATGGAGTGGTGATGGCCCCGCTTGGTCTAAATGCCGCAGGGGACACGCCCGCCCTTATGCGCGGGTTCGCGGTGGTCAGTACAGATACAGGTCATAAGAGCCACCGTGGACCATTCGACTTCGACTTCATGAAGGATGAGCAGGCGTATCTGGACTTCGCCTATCTCGCCAACGCCCAGGTCGCCGCGCTCGCCAAGCAACTCATCGCGCAGCATTACGGAAAACCGCCGGCCTTTTCCTATTTCTCCGGATGCTCCACCGGTGGCCGTGAAGGCATGATTCTTTCACAGCGCTATCCCGCGGCCTTTGACGGAATCATCTCGGGTGATCCCGCCATGCGCACCGGACTTTCGAACCTGGCGATCGGGAAATGGATCCCCGTCGCGTTCAACCAAATTGCTCCGAAAGATGCAGATGGCAAACCAATCATTGCGCAGGCCATCAGCGATGCTGACCGTAAGCTGGTCGCAGATGCGCTGCTGGAAAAGTGCGATGCCAAGGACGGTGTGGCGGATGGCATGATCTCGGATCCGCTAGGCTGCGATTTTGATCCCGCGGTATTGACATGCAAGGAAGGAAGGAGCGAGCCGTGCCTGAGTCCGGCGAAAGTCGACGCAATCAAAAAAGCCGTTGCTGGCCCGAAGACCTCAGGCGGAGTCCAAGTGTATCCCGGCTTCCTGTACGACACAGGCATCACCGCGAGCGGTCCCCTCCGAGGGATTCTGTCGCCGGGGCCCGGTATTTTCGGACCCGCAACCACCGCAATGGAAGTCGATGTCGAGGAAGAAGCGCTCGCGGATATTCAGCCTCTCGTAGATTCGATGTCCACCAACCTGACTACGTTCTCTGGGCATGGAGGGAAGCTGATCTTCTACCACGGCAACAGCGATCCCTGGTTTTCCCCACTCGACACGTTCGACTACTACAAGGATATGTCGGCTGTGAACGGTGGACTCGAAGCCGTCTCTAAATGGAGCCAGTTCTATTTCGTTCCCGGTATGGCGCACTGCGGCGGAGGACCCGGCCTCGATCAGTTTGATTTTTTGGGTGCATTGGTTGACTGGGTGGAGAAGGGAACTGCCCCTACAGCGGTGACCGCCACCGGCAAGGCGTTCCCAGGGCGCAGCCGACCGCTCTGCCCTTATCCAAAGCACGCCCACTATAAGGGACAAGGCGACACGGAAGACGCGAACAACTTCGCATGCCGTTGAGCAACCGCTTGCAAGGAGCAGATTCCGCCATATGAAGCGCATCAAGAAGCAACGGGTTCGGTATCTGACCGGTCTCACTTTATTCTGCCTTGCATTCTTCCCGGCGGCTTCAGCGAAGACGCCGAAGCCAGCTCAGCGTGATATTGAGATCGATGCCGCGCACGCAACCAAGCCGCTCGACCGGTTCTTCGACCTGTCAGTCGGGTCCTACTTTCCGGCACGCTCATTCGCGATGACAGCCAGCTGCAACTCAAGAAAGCGGTCGATGAACTGGGTTTCCGCTACATCCAGCAAATCCGCTTGACGTGTCATTCGGCGCGCTTCTCGAAAAAGGAAGAGTTCTACCGGCCAAGCGCTCCTCCGGAATTTAGCCTGAATGGCAAAACAGAGAAGGCCAGCATCGGTTTCTACGAAGTGCTTGAGCTAAAAGCGGCCAAGGCTATGGCTCTGTTTAACTAATACTCCCGAGAAAGCGCCAGCCATCACGGTCAACGATTACGGGGAAAGGGCGCGCCATCTATCTCGCCGTTCCTGCGCAGATGTCGGCGATTGCACCGCTCGAGCGCAATCTTTATTCGGCGCTTGCCATTGAAAAGGGGCCAGAAACTCCCTCAGGCGTCTACGCACGCGTAGTAGACGGACGGATGCTGTATGTAAATACAACCGGCGAAGAGAAAGCTGTAAACATTCGCGGCAGCAAGCGCGGGATCATCAGCAGTACCTCATATGAAGGTATCATTCGGCTGAAGCCGTACGATGTAGACCTGGTTGAGTAAAGATGCCCTCGTGCTTCCAGTCCTGGCCTCACTTTGATTCCTTGACAATCGCGTCCGCGGCATTGCCGGCGACGACCCAGCTTGCCGATTCGGCTACGACGGCTTCATCCTCGAACCACAGGAACCCGTAGTCGTCGATGCACTCCGGAAAATCCGGCTTGATGATGATGTATCCCGGAATCACCGCGCCCGGAATGTATGAGTTGTCGCCACGGTTGTTGCTGTAAGTCTTGGTCTTCGAGACCGTACCGACGCCAGCTACGTACGAAGTGCTGGATACCGGGTGAGTGCCCAGAATGTAGTGGACCGCGCGCAGTGTGTATTCGGGGCCCACAAGATCCGGAAACGTCTTGTGCAGAAAGTACGTCCGTATAGCCATGTCAACCACGGCGCCCGATCCGCCCCAGCCGCCGAGGCTCGGGGGCACGCCGAACGGCGTAGCGCCTAACTGCTTGTCCAGACCCGCCATGTATGTCTTCACCGCTTCACGCATTTGATCTCTCGCGCTCGGATCCAGATAAGGCAATGCCCGAACCGCCGTCCAACCACGGGAACCCATCTGCTGCTCCGTGATCATCTGGGGGAACAACTCCCTGAGACGAGACTTGTAGGGCTCGGCGCCATGAGTGGCAATGGTCAGTTCCAGAGCCGCGGTCCATTCCAGCCCGGCACTGAATCCATTCCGATCGGAGACGGGCTGCGGAACTGTTGGCGCATTCGTCGACGCAGAACTTGGCGAAGACCCCCCACTGCCCGTTCCGTGATTACCGACTTGCCCGCCAGCCATCACACCCTGAGAAGCAGCCAGCACACCGCCACCGGAACCTGCCGGAGGCGCGCCGCCGAAGGCGCCACCAACCGGCGTCGGATGAGCCTTCTCGTCGTTCCATGCTTTGACCGCTGCATCAAGGCAGTCTTTTGCTAATGCGTCATCCCAGCCCTTCAGCACATCGGCCGCCGCTGCCAGCGCTGCGATGCCGTTCCACTGGAAGAATGGATTCGTTGACGTGAAGATCCAGCGATCGTCCGGCTTGCCGGAGTATTCGCCCTTCACTTCGTTCGCGCCGAGCTTCGGGTCGTAGATGCGCCCGTCGGTTTTCGACGCTCCGTCCCCTATCTGGGTATATTGGCGCAGATCTGGTTCGTGAGTACCGCGGATGGCGTGACCGATATTGTGGTACTGCGCCAGGATGAGCAGCGCCCCGTGCTTGACTTGCTCGACCGTATCCGGGACGCCATCGGGACGGTGCATCTCAACCTCGCGGGCACCTTCATCGACCGTCAGCTCGTCGTACGTGAGATTGAACTCGCGATACGCCAGCGCCAGACTCTGAATCACGCTCAGTTGCGCGGGCTCTTCGAGATCGTAGTCACCGGCGTCGTACCATCCGCCCACGTTCATCCCGGGAATGTGATCGCCGCCTTTATACTTCCCGTCCGTTGCCGTTGCCTGATTCCAGCCGTCGAATTGCTCCCCGACCACTGGCGCCATTCGGCCATCATCCAGGTGTGAAGCTCCGTGCCACACGCGATAGCCTTCACGAACGGAAACATGATCCATCTGCGCGGCAAGGTGATGATCGAGGCTGTCCTGCCAGATGTTCGCGTAAGCATCGTTAGAGATAGGGAACGGCGCCGTTCGCTGGTCCGCGTACTCAATCACGTAAAGCCCAGGGTCCTTCACCGAGGTAAAGTCGAATTTCGAATAGGCGTACCGAAGCCACGGCGTTGACGGCGTAATCGACCCCTCGAACACCTGCTTGTACGATCCGTCCTCCATCAGGCGAAGCACTTTGGCCGTCTTCGGACCGTCGTACTTCGGATCCAGTTCGAGAACCGCCACCTTGGAGAAACCCGGCGCATAACCGACCTGGCTGTGCGCGATCATTGGCGGGCGCGTCCAATTCGGAATTACGTCCGGCCGTATGTGCCACACGATGGCTCCGGTGGCCTTGCCTGAAGGGATCAGCGAACGCAACACGAACCAGCCGTTCGGCGCGCGGTCGCGCCCATCGAACAGCATGAGGTCGGCCGTTTCCGAACTTACATTCACTCGAGCGAGTGCGTCGTCGAGCCCCAGCGTGATGCTCTTTCCTTGCGCAAACGGCAAAGGCTGCATGTATCCCTTGGCCTTATCCCAGTCCTCAAGGTAGTAGGCCTTTTTAGGCTCGCCTGCCAGCGGCATTACTTTGACCATCGGGTCATTCGGAGTTCGCGGGAAGATGCCGGCTCGCGTTCCGTCCACAAGGTATGTCTTGCCCATGTAGATCGAAGGCAGAAACTCCAAGTTGAAGCCCGCACGGCCAGCCAGTTTCTGCGGCAGCGGCTTGTCAAGATTGATGCTGACCCTCACGCCGCCCGGTTCGGCGGCGACTTCCAGCGTGTAGCTGAAATCGAAGGTTGGGAAAGCGAGGTCGGCCGCGAGCCGGTTGTTCTCCTTATCGGCACGACGCCCCTTGAGGGTTGCAACCAGGTCCCACTGCTCGGGGGTTGGCATGAGGCGCACGTCGCCGTTGGTGGCGATGCGCTGGCCGTGGAGAATCATCTCCATCGCCGTGTTCTTCTGGTCAACAAAAATGGGATGGTAAGTGCTGTCGTAGAGAAACACGCTGAAACCCTGCGTGTCGAGGTAGTCCTTATCGGTCACCCTCATGGCGAAATCGGCGCCAAACAGGCTTGGGCTAGAGGTCAGGGCAAGGAGAAGGCACACTTTGAGTCGAGAGATCATAGGCTACGATTGAACTACTCCTCCGGCATAAGCTTTATAACAATCAAATGCGCCTGAGCGTAACTGAAATCCGGGGACGTTAAGGGCTGTCACGGCAGAGGCCGCGGGTTCGAGTCCCGTCGTCCCCGCCAATTCTTCTCAAGCAGTTAAAGAATGGTGCTCCCACTCACGCCTACCCACAATTCCACCACACCGTTCACTGGACGGTCTCCCTCTCGAATCCCACCGCGTCTATGAATTTGTCTTGAGCAGCGATCATCTCGTCGAGGTCTTCGTCCGTATAGAGGTCGAGCGCGGCGTGAATGCGCGAATGACCCAAGATGACCGCGACTACCGATCGATGTGCAGCTTGAGAATCGATACAAAAGTGCAGCCAATACTATCGTCTAATTGTCCCTTCCCCATTCTTCTGGTGTGATGATCCCGAAGATAAGTTGGTAACCCGCGGAGGGAACTTTATGTCGAGCAACAAGGCAGCTGTCGCTATTGACGCACCACTCGCGGCGTCAAATCCTCTCGATGCCATACCAGATGAAATGCCGTTTGATGTGCCCTATGGTCGCCCGATATCGCTGTATCAGGCGCAGGCGGTGATTCAAGCCGCTGTGACGGAGGCCAAGAAGCGAAATTGGAAAATGAACATAGCCGTGGCCGATTCCGGGGGCAACTTAGTTGCATTCCAACGGATGGACGGCGCGATGCTCGCCTCCATTCCGATTGCGCAACACAAGGCCCGAGCAGCCGTCACCTTCCGCCGCCCAACCAAGGTCTTCGAGGATGGTGTCAACCTTATGCATCTCAACTATCTCCTCGCTTTCGACGGAGTGATTTGCTCTCGAGGAGGCATTCCGCTGATCGACCAGGGCGACATTATCGGCGCAATCGGTTGCTCGGGAGGCGCGGATTCGCAGGACGAGGTCGTCAGCAAGGCAGGCGCGGCGGTGATTAATGAGGGCCCCGCGCGAACAAACTAATCCAGATAGAGCGTTGGTGGTTGAACGCGAATCTCCGGATCACGGAATACACAATCTCCTACGAGGGTGCTAATGACGATCGCTGCGCAGTGCGAGGCATTCCAAGGCGAGCGTGATATTCCGCTCGAGACACGCGACGCGCTTCTCCGCGAGGTCCGGCGTGGACTGCTCCGGCGGCCGTTCTCGCTCTCGCCGTGGATGTTCTACGATGCGAACGGATCAATCCTTTTCGAGCGCATCACGACGCTGCCGGAGTACTATCCGACCCGCAAGGAGCGCGACATCTTTGCGAACTCCGCGGAAGCTATCGTCACGCAGGCGCGTGCTGGAACGTCGGAGTCGCTGCGGTTGGTGGAATTGGGCGCGGGGTGCGCTTCGAAGACCGGCATCTTGCTCGACGCCATTGTACGCATGCAAGGTGAAGTGCTTTACATGCCTGTGGATATATCGTCGGACGCTCTGGATGTGGCCTGCGACAGTATCGAATCCTCATGGCCCGAGGTGAGGGTCGAGCCTATCGTTGCCAACTACGTCACGCATCCACCACAGATCGAACCCGTTAGCGGGAACACGCTGGCGATGTACATCGGTTCCAGCATCGGCAACTTCTCGCCGGAGGAGGCACGAACGATTCTTCGAAACCTGATTTCCCAGTTACGATCCGGCGATGCCCTGCTGTTAGGTACAGATATGGTGAAAGATGAGCCAACCATGGTGGCGGCTTATGACGATGGTGAAGGCGTGACCGCCGCGTTTAACTTGAACATTCTGCATCGCCTTAACCGGGAGCTTGGTGCGGATTTTGATCCCGGTAACTTCCGCCATCGCGCCGTCTGGAATCGTAAGGAATCGCGCATCGAAATGCACCTGGAGAGTACGCGGGATCATCGAGTGTGCATCGCTTCCGCACAACTTTATCTTCACTTCGCCAAGGGTGAAACCATCCATACCGAGAACAGTTACAAATTCACGCGCACGGCCATTCGCATGCTTCTTGAGGATGCGGGGTTTGACGTCGAGCAGACGTGGATGGATGATCGTGGGTGGTATGCCGTGACGCTGGCGCGCGTCCGTAAAGAGCGCAGCCAATATCAATCTGATTTTTGCGCTGGCTCTCAGGTATCCGAATCAGCAGGGGAACTTGCGGATTTAGCATTAGCTGTGCGTCTTGTTGCATGACAAAAGGAGGAAGAATAATGACCACAACAACTGGTTTCGAAGCGGACATCCGCCCGCTTTTTACCGATCGTGATATTCAGGGTATGAAGAAAGCCTTCAACTTAGCGAGTTACGACGACGTAAGGGCAAATGCATCCGCTATCTACGACCGGATTCGAGGAATTGGCGGTGCGGTCATGCCGCCACCGCCTCCACGAGGCGAAGGTCCCTGGCCTCAGTCCCGGATCGATCTATTTGCCAAATGGATGGCGGATGGCTTCCAACCCTAGTCGCTAAATCCGACGCATGGACCTTGTACGCGGATGTCGTTTTGGATATCTGAATCCGCCCGTGGTGCGTCTGATGTGACACCGAAAGCCGGTGTTGCCGAAGGCGCGGCTCTTTCAACCAGCTGCAAGCCTTAAGGAGGCCAGTGATCAGCATTATCGACAAAGCGCTAGAAGCAAACCGCAACTATGCAAACCAGTAACTGGCTGGCGAGCCAGTGGTCGACACTGAACTTTCCTGGACCGGAGCAGATCAGCCAGACAAAGAAGAGCACGTATAAGACCTCCGGAAGATAGAGGAAATCGTCGAACCGGCTAAGAGAAAATCCTTTAGGCAAGGTGGAAACCGCGCTCGTCAGGGTGGCGACGATCATGTCAATCATTAGAGCCACGCAGGCGGGCGTCGAAAGAAACCCCACGGCCGCCAGGGATCCGCAAACGAACTCGACACTGGCTACAAAATAGGCCGTTTGCTTCGGAAATGGGATCTTGGCCTTAACCAGCGTATCGTAAACAGGTTTCGTGCCGCCGGCGACGAATAATTTGCCTGCCCCGGAGATGGCAAAGAACAGCCCGATCGAAACGCGTACCAGCAGAATGGCGTATTGCTCCAAATCGCCACTGCCCAACAGCGCAAACTGGACCAACCGTTTCCAATCCATTTCTTGTCCCTCCATCAGAGGATGTGCCACAAATCGAAAATGGCGATGTCATCAGCGGATTCCGGCTATGTGTCCATCCGTTCGACCCATTGCGCGCGAAACGCGGGGGCCGCGAATGGATCCGCGAAGTACTGCGTTTCCCGGGCAACCTTGTCGCCCCTGAACTCCATGATGCTCACGGTGTAGGACGGCTTGCCGTCATACGTCAGGATGTATTCCGTCACCCAAAGATCACCGCTACCGATAATTCGTCGAATAGTAAACCGCTTGTTGCTCGGCTGACTGGCGCGCTGGCCCTGTATGTTGCTTCGACCGCGGGTTCGCTCGCCTGACTGTGGGTATTCCAGCACCGCGTCCTCGCGATAAATGAGGTGCTCCGTTTCAAAATCATTGGCATCGGACGCCGCCCAATGCTGATCGAGCGCCGCGCGGATGGCTTGTTCTCGCGCTTCCGGAGATTCGGACTCTGGTTGGTCGCTTTTTTGTTGATCGTTCATCTGTTGATCGTTCATCTTGAGCCTTCCAATTTCAACTAAGAAGCTAAATCACTCTTACCAAGGCGGAGTGTAGTCAGCCCCGCGGCAACCTACCATCAAGTCACCAGCATCAACGCGAGATGCGGCTCATGCCCCCGGGAATCCGAACATTAACCAGGACTGGTTGGCTACCCAATGCGGGTACAGCTCCGTCATCTGATCGAATAATTCCTGATCGGACTTCGCGGTTTTCTGCAACCGATCGAAGTCTTGCAGGTAGCGCTTGGTGTCCTGGATGGTCGAGGGAGAGTCGGGCGCGCCTGTCTTCTTGTGACCGGCTACAACCATCGTTGGATTGAGCGCCGCTAGCCGGTCTAACGCGGCGATCCAATTCTTTCGGCTCTCTGGGGTGGTGTCGCCGACGTACATGCGGCATTGGTTGTAGACGACGTCGCCAGCGGCGATCAGTCCGATCGAGGGAACGTATAGAG
This sequence comes from uncultured Acidobacteriaceae bacterium, assembly GCA_963745105.1. Lineage (GTDB taxonomy): Bacteria > Acidobacteriota > Terriglobia > Terriglobales > Acidobacteriaceae > Silvibacterium. The sequence continues at coordinate 42,173 of CAVUWQ010000091.1, read as the reverse complement.
ACGTGGAATCGGGGCTATCGGTGCGGCCCTGCTCGATGATGCGCAATTCATGGCCCTCGAGAGTGAATGTCCCCTGCTCATAAGGGTCGGGTGGAACCAACTTGGTGGCCACTTGCCCAGGAAACATCCGGCGGGCTAGCCGCTCCACTGTGGGAGTGAAAGACATCTGCATGGCGGCCACTGCTTTGGGCGTGGCTATCGCGCGAGCGCGCGGGAATCGGTCGAGCAGAACGCTCAGACCGTAGAAGTGGTCGAAATGGGCGTGCGTTATATAGATGGTTTCCAGGTTGCGGTTGTGCAGGGCGATCCAATCCGCGAGAGCCTCGGCCTCAGCGACTGTCCCCATCGCGTCTACCAGCACCGCGTCGTACTCGCCGAAGATCAAAGTCGACGTGATCGGATCAAAGGCGAGCGCTTCGCCGAAGGGCTTTGGCCGCTCGCCGACCATCGTCTTTCCTGGAGCCGTAAAAACATTCACGCTTAGCGTGGCCTCTTTCGAGTCATTTGTGCCGCCCATTTGGTGGTCCTTTCGATGTCGCAGGTGATAGCTGTTCGAGGCAAAACTGGCAAAAAGCGGGACGACGAATCCATCGGACGAGACTATCGACCAGGGCCGATGTGATGACTCGGACACTACAGCCCGGATGGGATCGAGCGACATTCATAGGAGCTTGATTCCGATCCGGGCCGTGTTTTGACCGGTACCTCTTAACCGTAGGTAAGATCGGTGCTCTGTCCGACCTCGATAATGTAACCGTCGGGATCGCGGATGTAGCAGCGGATCTCGCCGTACTTGGGGATTGGCGGCGTGAGGAACTCGGCTCCTCGACTCTTCCACAATTCATAGCACGCTTGAATATCCGCAACTCGGAAATTCATAAAGCTGTTGATGTGGTTCGGGTCGGGGACGCTGAGAATTACCGTCGGCTTATCCGGAGTCGGCCCGCCGCCAACGTTCAGAATCATCCAGATATTCGCCAGCTGAAGGTACGGAGGCGCGTTGCCGTCACCCATGGTCAGAATGCGAGCGCCAAAGACCTTTTCGTAATAGCGAGCCGATCGCTCGAGGTCGGCGACGGTGAGAAAACACGCGACGCTGATGCCCTGTTTGGGGGGCATCTCGAAACTGTTCTGTCCGACTTGGACATTGTTCGGTGCGGTGGTCGGGGATGTCTCGGGCATGGATGCCTCCAATTTCGATACGGTGTCCGCTGAATGTGAGCTGCGGTGATTGGCAATACTCACAATTTCTTCGATCAGCGGCGCAACCATTAAGCCAGAGGCGAGACGGCAAGTCTATTGGACGAACGTATCGACCGATACCCAAGCGGGAGAATTGTGGAAGTCGTTCTTACAAAGTCATTTCTTACAAAATCAGGGGGGTACCCCCCCCCTCCCCAAAATGAGTCAAGTTGATGATAATAGGTTACTTATAGCTAAAGTCTTCAGGAGATAGGACTTAGTATGGCATTTCGCGAATTGGCGTGCACTTGCGGGGTGCCCTCCGCTTGTGTTTTTTGTCTTTCTTTTGTCAAAGAACCGCCTAAAAATTGGGACGGGAAATACGCTGATCTCTGGAGACGGGCGCACTCCCTGATGGTCCACTGTCGTGGAAATCATCGCACCGATGATGATGTCTGTCTGTGACGGTGGTACGAGAAAAGTGTGATGAAAAACGGGGAGTAGCTTTGACCGAAAATGCCCCCACTCAAGCCAAGAGACGGCTTGCATGGGCCACCCGCCAGCGATTGAAGATGAAGTGGCGGCACGAGCGGTGAAGCGAGCGGTTCGGCAGAGGCAGAGATAACGGAGGAAATACGATGTCGAAGCGAGACATTTTTGGTGAACTGATCGAGGGCGTAGCGGCGATGAAGGCCCACCGCCAGAGAAAGATCACTCTGCGGACGCACAAAGTTGACTCCTTGCCGCTCCCCAAAGTCGATTCGAAACTAATCCTGGACACGCGCAAGAAACTGCGTTGCTCGCGCGCGGTTTTCGCGCGCCGGCTCCGCATCAACGAACGAACGCTGGAGAAATGGGAACAGGGACGCGCGAAGCCGAATCCTCAGGCAGCAGCCCTCGTGCTGCTGGTGCGCCGGTTTCCAGACACGCTGGCACGTCTTGACGAACTCGCGGCACATTAGATCTTGATTGCCAGAAAGATTCGAATCTCCGCCGACACCCAGGTTCAAGAAACGAAACCTGGGGCACCCGGCAGTTAAGACTCCGGGACTGGATCGAAGGGGATGGGTTTGCCGTGCTGGTGACAACGCAAAATGACCCCGGATATCCGGGGTCATCAAGAACGTGGTGCAGCTCTCTGTCAACTTCAAGTATTGGCGGTGGTGGAGACTATGTCAAGTTACTTAGGGAGATTATCTCTGCGTTCTCTCCCCCGTATAGATCTTCTCCACAGATGGGAGAATGGACCCGGCGGGATTCGAGCCCGCATCCGCGCTTTGACAGAGAGCTGTGCTACCTTTTGCACCACGGGCCCCGTCGAGAGTTTCGCGAGCCGCAGGGATCGTTGCAAGGATGCGAGTCACAACAGTTTGGGTCGGTTTCAAATCGGGAAGGCTAGACAGCACGCCGAAAATGACGTGAACGTCCCCGTCTGGTCCCAGTTTCACCTTTTGTGCAACGACTCCGCTATTACGATGCTTGCTGTTGTTGTTGATCCGACGCTATCTGCTCATTAATTTTCTTCTGCCCCTCAGCGACCGTTGCAGCAACCGCTTGCTCTCTGGTGTCGAATTTTCCGATGACCCCAAAACCAAATGTGGTTGTTGAAACTAGGTCGCTGTGGATACTTTTTCTGCCCCAGCTGCCGAGTGCTTTGAAGTGAGTTGGTTGTTTGTAGATGTTCACTTCGATGAAGTGTTCCTTGTAAGGAATGACTTCAACGAAGTCGGGCTTTGGTTCGTTTTGTGTATTCATGAACAAAGTTTACCGCTTGGCGGGGGGACCGGAACAGACGGGACGTTCCTCGATTTTTCGTCGATTAGAAATTTGGTGAACGCCCCATCTGCCCCCAGTTTTTCCCGTCTCCAGTTTCCCGGAGGATCACACCGCAAGATCGAGGACGACCGAAGCGGTAGAATGCGTGCGGAGGCAACATGTATGAAGTGCTGGATATGGTTTCTGCTGCTGACCACCGCCTTTGGCCAAAGCACAAACGCAAGTCCCACTGGGCGCGAGTGGGGTGCCTATAGCGAAAGCTTTAAGACGGGGTATCTACTCGGATTTTTGAACGGTGCGGGTATCGGCGCTTTTAGAGAGGTGAGCGCATGCTTTCAGCTCACAAAAATCTCAGTAGACATCGTCAATACGACAGATGAATTTCTTAAGCAATGGAAAGGAAAATACCCAGACATTGTACTCGCCACAACTTCCCAAATACTCAATCAGACGGACCGACCAGAATTCAAACAAGAATTTTGTATGAAAAGTTTGAAGTCAGGCTTCGAGAACATCACGGTGGGCCAATTTCTCAGCGGTGTAAATGTATTTTACAGCGACTACCGAAACCAAAGCATACCGGTTAATTTCGCCATCCAATACGTACGCGACGATATCAACGGCAAATCGCCAGCGGAGCTAAATGCTGGTCTACTTTTGGAACGCAAATGCATAGCTGATCCTACAACCTGCCTCGAGAGCAAACCAAGTTCTCCGAAATAAGGGGCAACTGCAAACGACTTACAAACTCGGCACCATCCCTCTCCCGATGTTTCCGAACCGGAAAAAAGTCAAGGCCAGAGAGCGTTGTCCTCTCTGGCCCCTAAACGTTGGCCGAGTACGTTAGCTGTCACGGCATTTTCTTTATCGTGGGGGAAATACCATTTGTCACCAGTTTAGTGTCGTAGTGAGGACCGCCTACATTTAGCGTCCAAGGCGTTAGACGAGATACCACCGCACGGCGACGATTGCTAGGAGGACTGGACCGACCGGACGAGAAACGTCGCCGATCAAACCAAACACACGGTGAGGCCTCACCGACGAAGTAACCCAAGCCTGAACGTCGCCAAGCCTCTACATCGGAGTCCTAGGGTTACTTACTCTCACTAGCGACAGGACCCATCAAAAGTGCTTTTAACATAAACGCTCCTGACAGGTAAATCCTGTGAACTAAATTGTCGCCGGAATTTATGCGGACGTCAACAGTAACGTTCGTACCGCTGACGAGATAACCAGGACAATAAACCGAGGGCGTTGGCAGCCAAACGGCTACCACTACATTCACCCACCCAAGATGCGGTCGATCTGCCGAAGATGGTTCAAGTCGTGTGCCGCTTCCATGCGGACGAACTCCTCGACCGTTTGCCGTCCGCGTACCTCGTGGACTCCATAGCACTCCACCCACCGTGCGCGCGGGACCGACTCCAACAGTCGCAGGTTGCTCTCGCGCAGCGCCCGAAAGACCGCTGCCGAAAGGCTCGCATCTTGCTGCGCGTAACCCAGGCGCTCCGCCCATACGTCCTGATCCCACCACGTTAAGGCCACGCCCGGATTCGCCAGCATGTTTCGCAATCGCCACCCCATCGCCAGCTCCGCGTCCGCCAAGTGCGCTACGATCTCGGCGATTGACCACTTTTCAGGCGCAGGACGCCGGATCAACTCCTCGGGCGGGACATCGCTCAGTCGACGCTCGAGCTGCGATGGAGTGGCTTGTTGGACACCGAGGGGCTCCTCATCGCCAAGATAGCTTAGGACTCGAGTTCGGTATGCTTCGAAGGTCTCCGCCATTGGTCCTCCCGGTAGATTGCGTGCTTCGATTACGAACCAACTAGTTGATAGACTAGTTTGTACTATGAGATAATGAACGCATGAAAACAGTAGGTGCGTTCGACGCCAAAACTCACCTCAATGAGCTGCTCCGGAGAGCCTCGAAAGGCGAGACCATTCAGATCACGAGACGCGGAATCCCGGTTGCCAAGCTTTCTCCGCCTGACTCCAGCCAGAAAGAAGACGGTCACATTTTAGCCGCCTCCATTCGCCAACTGCGGCGCGGGGCCACTCTGGGGAAACTTTCCATACGCGAGTTAATCGATGAAGGCCGCCGCTACTAAACGCTTCGTGCTCGATGCGTCCGTGGCCGTCGCCTGGTGCTTCGAGGACGAAGCAACCAAGTTCACCGAGAGCGTTCTCGACCTGCTTTCGAGCGGCGCCGAAGCCATGGTTCCTGCCATTTGGCCGGTGGAAGTCGCCAACGCTTTGCTGATCGCAGAGCGCCGTAAGCGCATTGCCCTGGCGCAGGTCACGGCTCTACTTCAGAGAATCGCCGCCTTGCCCATCGCGGTTCTCCCCATCGATCCGCCCCGCGCCTTCGACCACATCCTGCCCGTTGCGCGTCAACAGTCTTTATCCGGATACGACGCGGCTTACCTGGAACTCGCCCTGCGGCAAGGCCTCCCCCTGGCTACACTGGATGAGGAATTGCGCCGCGCGGCAAAAACGACCGGTGTCGTCCTGCTGTTGTAATGGATCGGGACGGGCCCACCACCAGGTTAAGGCCACGCCCGGATTCGCCAGCATGTTGCGCAATCGCCAGCCCCGCGACCGCCGAGTGCGCTACGATCTCGGCGCTTGACCCAAAAACAATGCGAGTTCGTGGGCCGGGTTAGCGTGAGATTTGGCCCAGATAGTATCCGAGCCGATTTTCGACATCGCCTGGCTTTTGGAAACCGCGATCTGTCAGTGCTTTGATTCCGTTTTGTGCGGCAGGTCGCCCGAGCGAATTGATGCAGGCATCCCAGCCAGCGCCGAGTTCGACGTCCGGCGGAAGGCTCGTGTTGACGAGGCGCTTGGTCTCACCGATTGCCCATTTATCGAACTTCGCGATGCGGGTTGCGAGCGCTTCTACGAAGGCGTCGAGTTCGGCGTCGGGCAAGGCGCGATTTACGTAGCCGTAGGCTTCGGCCTGGTCTCCGCGGATGTCTTCCGAGCTCAAGAGTACCTCGAGGGCGCGGTTTCGGCCGATGAGGCGAGGCAGTCGAGCCATAGGACCGCCGCCGGCGACCATACCCACGCCCACTTCCCATTGCGAGATGATGGTTTTTTCGCGGCTGGCGAAACTCATGTCGCAGGCGAGTGTGATCTCACTGCCGTTGCCGGTTGCCCGGCCGCGGATGAGCGCGATAGATGCGACGGGCAAGCGCGTCAGACGCACGAGAAAGTCCGGCCAGGGCGGCAATCCTGTGGGACCGTTCGGCAGGGATGTCAGGTCCTCGAGCTTGGCGGTGAAATCGGAGTGATTCAGGAAGTAATCGTTGACGGCGCTGTCAAAGACCACGACCCTGACTTGCTCATCGGCCTCGAGGGCGTTGATGATTTCCTGGAACTCCCGGACCATCTCCGGGCCCATGACATTGAGGGGCGGGTTGTCGATGGTGATGCGCCAATAGGCGGGCGACCGTCGAGTCAGGCGAATCTGTTTGGACTTCGTGGGCGCGTTGATCTGCGCGACGTTCGCGGGTGCGGTTACGGTTGCCATATTATTCTCCCTCGTATGTGTAAGTCGTGTTAGTCGGTGTCGGAAACTGTTTGCATTTAGCCAGAACCACGTGAGCCACGCAATTGGACGATGGTATCGCCGATGCTTTGGTATCGCTTGCGCAGCGATTTCTGTATGTGCGCGATGAGCGGAACTACTACTTCTGCTTCCTTGGATCGTCCGCCGGATTGACGTATTCCATGCCGAGCGGTCCAATCGCCGAAATCTGGGTGATGTATTCGCTCGACTTCGCCCAGTGGAAATGGGAAGTGTTGCCGGGCAGAACGACGACGGCTCCGGGTGGATACGCCTCTAGTTTGTCGGCATCGAATTTGTCGCCGAGGCCGATGTAAAAGACGCCGGAGATCACGGTGTACACGCGATCTTCAGGGTGCCGATGAGGCATGAGCTTTACTCCGTGCGGCACTTTGACGCGAGTGACGTAGGGTCCAGGTTGGGAGGGGTGGCCTACGACTACTGCAAGGCGAGCCGACGGAGGGAACGCAGCGAAAGGCTGCCAGTCGATGTCTTCCGACAGAATTGTTTTGAAAGCCGGTTTGCCGGATGCTTCTGGGAAATCTTTCTGCTGCGTACGAGAGAGGGAACTGGTCATCGGTTGCGCCATGGTTTTTCTCCTTCAAAGGGTCGTTGATAGCTGCTTGGGCCATTAAGCCATCAGCGCTCGGCGGAAACAATTGGACGATGGTATTGATGTTGATATCGATGTCGCGGAATAGAGAGGACGAACGATCTTGAGGCTTGAGCGGAGGGGCCGGGTTGAAACTCGCCTCAAGCCAGGTGAATGGTTTGACTCGCGGGCCGGAGTTTGCCCGCCATCCTCACCAAGTCAGCCAGGGAAGCAGCTTTCATCTTCTGCATGACCTGGCCTCGATGCGCTTTGACCGTTATTTCGCTGATGCCGAGCTCACCGCCCACTTGCTTGTTCAGCAACCCGGAGACGACTAATGCCATCACCTGTTTTTCGCGGTGAGTGAGCGAGGCGTAACGGTCGCGAAGGCCCTGCATCTCTGCGTTTTGCGCGAGGGCGAGGCGGCTTCGTTCCAGAGCGTTTCGGATAGCGCCCACCAATGCATCGTAATTAAGCGGCTTAGTTAAGAATTCGAGGGCGCCGGCTTTCATGGCTTGCACCGTCTGCGGCACATCTCCATAGCCGCTCATGAAGATAATCGGCACGTCGACGTGTTCAACGGCGAGTTGCTTCTGCAGTTCAAGGCCGTTCAGCCCTGGAAGTGAAAGGTCAAGGAGAAGGCAGCTCGGGACAAGTGTTCTGGGGTGGTCGAGAAATTCCTGTGCGGAGGCGAATATCTCTGGCTTCCAGTTCTCGCCCTTCACCAACAGTTCCAGTGATTCGCGCATGGAAATATCATCGTCAACAATGAACACGGTGGGTACGGTGGTCGGCATTGGTGATACGCCCATTCGGTAGCCAGTTGCGCGCGCTACATTCATGATATCCCCCTCGATATGACCGGTGGAACCTCAACTGACTTGCAGGGCCGCTTTGATGGCCGCAAGCAGCGCTTCGTCACTGAACGGTTTGTGCAGAAATCCCACAGCGCCTTGTTTAGTCACTCGGGCGCGAATCGCTTCATCCCTTTGAGCCGTGATGAATATGGTCGGGATCTCGTGACCGCGGCGCTTCAGCTCCTGGTGGAGATCCGGCCCACTCATGCCTGGCATCGAGACATCGAGGATCAGGCAATTCGTTTTATCAATCGGACCGGATGCGAGAAACTCTTCGGCCGACGAAAAAGCCCGGGCCGAAAAGCCGAATTCCTGGATCAGGTCAGGCAGCGACTCGCGTACCGACTCATCATCATCAACAATGGACAAAAGCGGACGTTGTGCTGCGCCGCTGCCGTCCTTAAGGGACTGCATATAAAAACCATGCGACATTTCGGCGAGGACGTCCATTGTACTTAGGTATTGGTCGTGTCCCGAATGCGAAACACGGGCTAACTCACGGGGCTCGAAAGCGCGACACAGCCACGTTCTTACCATCCCCGCAGCTAGGAGGCGCGCCTGGCGTCCAAGCTTCCGGCGTCGGAGGAGACAGCCAGCGTGAAATGGAAACTCGCTCCTCGAGGAGAGTTATCCGTCGCCCAGAGCCTGCCGCCGTGGGCCTCAATAATGGTTTGGCTGATACGAAGCCCCATACCGGTGCCGTGTTCCTTGGTAGTAAAGAAAGCGTTGAATATCTGGCCTGCTTGATTCAGGGGAAGCCCAATGCCAGTATCTTGCACCGATACCAGAAGGGGCTCTTTGCTATCGCTCTGGGTACCAAGTGTGAGTTGACGCGGGCCATCGACGGCTTTCATGGCGTCGATCCCGTTGATCATCAGGTTCATTAATACCTGCTGCAGCTGGACGCGGTCTGCCACAATGATCGGCAAATCGGCTGCGAGCCTTGTCTGCACAGAAACCGAGTGCTGGATGGCCTCATTGCGTAGAAGGATCTCCATCTCTCGAATCATCTCGTTGACATCGACGGGCTCCTTTGCGACAACGCCTTTCCTGAAAAACAGCTTGACCCGGTTGATGATCTCCGCCGCTCGATTCGCATCACGAATTATTTTTGTAGCCGCACTTCGAGCGCCCTCGAGGTCTGGCTCCTCGCGATCGAGCCGGCGCAGGCAGGTGGAAGCGTTGGTGATGGCGCCACTGATCGGTTGATTAATCTCGTGAGCAAGGGAGGCGCTGAGTTCGCCCATCATCGTCACACGATTCGCGTGTGCGAGATCTGCCTGCGCTTTACGTAAATCATCTTCGGCGCGTTTTCGGTCCTCGATATCGATGCCGGTACCGTACCACTTTACGATCCCTCCAAGGCCATCGCGCAAAGGCACGTTACGCACAAGCAGCCAGCGATAGTCGCCCTGCGCGGTCAGGATGCGTGCTTCAATCTCGACGGGTTCTTTGGCGGCCAATGCCGAGCGCCACTCGGTCATGTATCGGACGCGATCTTCCGGATGAACGATCGATTGCCAACCGGATCCAAGCAAAGCTTCGATCGATAGCCCGGTGGATTCGAGCAAGCGTTGATTGATGAAGTCTACGGATCCGTCGGGCAGAGTGCTCCACACGTGAGCGGGAATCGTGTTGATAACCCGGCGGAGACGGTCCTCGCTGCTTTGCAGGCTCTCATAGAGGCTCTGCAATTGCCGCGCGGTATCGTTAAATACGCCCCCGAGTTGGGCAAGCTCATCTTCTCCCTGAACGGGCACTCGATGTTTGAAATCGCCGCGCGCCAACATCTTCGACCCCTGGACCAGCTGTTCAAGGGGCCGTGTAATGCTGCGGGTAATGACCAGGCCCAAGGTTCCGGCAATCAATAGAGTCAGAATGACCGCGGCTGGCACAAGAAGAAAAATACGCTGCTGTACCTTGCGGATATTGGCTGCGGCCTGGGTATGTTCGGCCTTCACCTCGCGGTCGACTTTTTCCACCAAGGCGGCGGTGGTCAATTCGAGTGGTCTTAACTGGTTGGCTAGCCGCAATTGAACGGCGTTCCAATCATTCGCCGCAGCCAGGTCGACGGTTGACGCAGTCTCCGATTGCAGGTTCGACTCGACGACTGCGAGCGTGGGAAGAATGGTCGGGTCAGAGGGATTGCCGGATTGCACGGCCGAGAGCGCACTCTTGGCGCGTCGCATATCCTCGGCGAAAGCTTCATTCATCGAATGAGTCTCTGCCTTCAGACGCTCGGCGTCTTTTGCGTTGGCAAGAGATTCCAGTGTGTCGCGAAATTTCAACAGGTCTGAGTGAACACGTAAGACAGTTACCAACTCATCGTCATAGGCATCGAGTCGCTCGGCTTGCGCCTGAATGATGTGGAATTGCCACAGAACAACAACGTCGCCGGCTAGCGTCGAGAGGATGATGAGCGCGAAGCACAGTACCAGGCGCGGGCCAATGTTGAGTGGCAGTCGATTCATCTCAGTGTGCACCCGTGGCGGGCTGATTTTTGTCGCCCCTCATGATCACAGCCAGCTCATTTTCGAGCGCGGCCGCCGCGGCTGGAGCTGTGGATTCCCTGGTCAGTACGGAATGCAGGGCACGGGTGTAGGCCTTGGAGACCGCCTCATAGTTCGATCCCGTAACCGCCGAGGGGCGCGAAACAATCTCGCTCCCCGCCGTTTCGCCTGGTTTGCACCACCACGGATATATTTCCTTCGCTATAAGTGGAACTTGATAGTACTCGACCTTTCGGCCTGACTTTGCGCGACGACCCGAGGCCATGAATTCAGCTTGCTTGCGAAGCAGGAACTGGACGAACTTGATGGCTTCGGCGCGGTGAGCGGAAGAGCGGGATATCCCGAGAGCGTAGCCTCCTACGGTGGCGACCCGTGCGCTGCTACCGGCAGGGACACTCGTGACTCCGCCCAGGTCGCGGAACGGCTTCTCTTCCGCAAAAATCTCATACACGATGGCGTGGCTGAGCAAAAACGCCGCCTCGCCCGAAACCCAGAATTTATTTTCGGCATCCGTAGCGGTGTAGGAAACCACGCTTGGAGGAGAGATCGAACCTACCCAACGTGCCGCACGTTCCCAGGAGCGGATCACATTGGGATTGTTTACGCTGATCTTTCCGTCGGGCTCGATGATGTGGCCGCCTCCTTCCGCGACCTGCCATTCCAAGCCTTCCATGGTTAATTGCTCGCTATCGGTTGCGATCGCTGCGGCAAAGACGAACCCCCAGAAATCTTTCTTTCCCTTCGCACGCTCTCCGGCCTGAATACGTGAGGCCATTTTCTCCAGCTCATCCCAGGTTCCGGGTGGTGTTTTGTAGCCGTACTTGGCGAGCAGATCCGTCCGGTAAACCAAAACCTGTACCCCCAGCGGCTGCCTGGGCATGGCGATAACTTTTCCCTGAACTCTGTAGATGCCGACGAGGTCGGGGTCCTCTGAGGCAATCTCCGAGGCGAAGTAGGGTTGCAGGTCGACCAGGTAGTCAGCCATTGCTCCGGCCCAGACTGTGTCGACGCCGTACACGTCAGGGGATGGGGCGCCGCTTCGGAGCAAATCCATGGCAAGATCGTATTTCGAATGATTGTCCTCTGGTGTCGGTAGATCGTTGACGTGAATGCCCGTCTCCCGAGTAAATTCCTGCAAATATGCGTCGGGGATCATGCGATGGTCGCCAGGAACTCCGCGGCCGTCAGAATCAAAAAATGTGATGGTCACGGGCTGCACGGGCTTATGGCAACCGGAAAGAAGAAGCACTGGCAGCAGGATTCCGGCCATCGCCAAAAGCCGGGCGCGGCGAAATGCGAACCAACGCCGTACCGCGCTGCGCATCACATCGCTCATGGTTTTGATTCGGACGATCTGAACCTGCATGTCAGGCTGCCGCAGATGGACTGCTCCGGCGAGGCCGACGTTGGCGAAACTTACGCAGGAACTCGCCCGTAGGTACAAAGAACAGCTTCTGATGAAGGATGCCGACGACGAACATCGAGTGGGTCCGCACGATGTCGATCACGGCATCAGCTCCAATTTATGAAAGAAAGTAAGACTCGATGCTGGTTTCCGTCGCTGCTGAAAAAGCCACAGAGGTGGCTGTTCCGATCGATCAAGGAGCCAGCAAACAGAATTTCAGCGGCGGTCTTCTTCCTGACGTTTCCCCACGTGTAGATCGAGCGCCGCCCTGTTGGGATACAAGGATGCACCATCCCTGCCCGATGTGTCCAACCGATACTTTGGTGTGCGTCGATACTTTTGTCCAATAGATGCCGGCCCGCGCATCTGGCCTAATGCTGTTCAAGCAATCTGAAGGGCGGGCAAGTTTACTTATTGTCCACCTATTAATGATTGCGCAAGGGAGAACCACAATGAGCTATAGCGAATCGTTTTCCGATCCTACCTGTATTGATCAGATCGACATTGATTGCACACAGCTGGCAGAGCGCGAACTTTCCGCGTTCATCGTAGCGGTGACGGACTTATTTGGCCCGGAGCAGGCGCGGGCCGCGGCGGAGGATTGGCTGGAGGAGTTGGAGCATATGGACAACCCGCCTCGGACCGCCAGAGATTGGCACGCGGTTTCGATCGCAGCTTCGGCTCGATTGACGAGTCGAATTGATGCCGCGCGGTATCGTCAGAAGAATCTAAGCGCATCGCCCGATACGGAGGTGCCGACGATACTTTGGTCCAATTGTTTCGCTGCTACCCTTCTGTTTTGATGGGGCATCGAAACCTGCATGACTCCGAGATGCGCAGTAATGGAGTAATTGCGACTTAACCGGAGGACGCAGTGAATCAAGCGCGGGAAAGGAACCCTCGATGAACCCTACTTCGTACCGCACAATCCAAGTCGACGGCCTGTCGATCTTCTACCGGGAAGCCGGTCCAAAGAACGCCCCGACGCTTCTGTTGTTGCACGGACTTCCGTCGTCTTCGCGGATGTTTGAGCCGCTATTCGCGAGTCTCTCCGACCGCTATCACCTGGTGGCGCCGGATTATCCCGGCTTTGGACACAGCGACTGGCCGGACCCGAAACAATTCGCGTATACGTTCGACCATTACGCCGAGATCATGGACCATTTCACTGAGGCGCTCGGACTCTCGCGCTACACGCTCTACATGCAGGACTATGGCGGCCCCGTCGGTTTTCGCATGGCGCTGGCGCATCCGGAACGGATCGAGGCACTGATCGTGCAGGACGCTGTCGCTCACAACGATGGCCTGGGGCCGAATTGGAAAACGCGCCGCGCTTTCTGGGCCGATCGTGCCCCGAACGAGAGCGCACTGCGCGCAAATCTCCTGTCGCTGGAGGCCACGCGCGCTCGTCATGCGGGAAACGACCCCGACGTGGAGCGCCACGACCCAGATCTTTGGACCGACGAGTTTTATTTTCTCAATCGGCCGGGTCAAGGCGACATCCAAAGCGATCTTTTTTACGATTACCGAACCAATGTGGAGTCCTATCCGAAATGGCAGGCTTGGCTGCGCGAAAGGCAACCGCGTCTGCTCGTCATCTGGGGGAAATACGAGCTGTCTTTCGACGCCGGCGAACCGGAACGCTATCGCAAAGATGTTCCGAAGGCTGAAGTCCACGTTGTGGACGGCGGACATTTCGCGTTGGACACGGCTGGCGATGAGATTGCGCGGCTGGTGGGAGACTTTATGACGCCTTCACAGCTCGAGTTGCAGGCGCGCCGGACCGGTTGAAATCGCTGTGTGGGAGTGTGCTGTTTTCGGGTGCACCGACGAACGCCTGGTTGACGATATGCGTCAACCAGCGTCTAAGAGTTACCGCGCCAGCAGCCGGATTCGAGGGCTTGCTCGGGTCAACGGATTGGCCGGGCACCCCATGCACCGACATCTTGCCCTCTGTACTCTTGTTGTCCTGTTCGGGGCGGCGTGTCATTCACAGACGCCGCAAACGCTGAGTCTTGCTGCGGATTCGCCTCGCTGGGACCTTCAAGGTCAAGCCAAACTATCTGAGTATCTGGGTAGAAAATCGCTCCTGCTTGATGGCGGCGCTGCGGTTGTGAAGGATTTCGAAATGCGCGATGGCGTGATCGATGTGGATGTGGCAACACCGGCGAAGCGTGGCTTTTTCGGGATCCAGTTTCGGCTCGACAAAGACGGCGCGAACGGGGAATGGGTTTATCTACGCCAGCACAAATCCGGACTCCCCGATGCTATGCAGTACACGCCGATTCTGAACACCGGCGCTAACTGGCAAATCTACAACGGGCCGGGCTTCACCGGAGCGATCGATATTCCGAAGGACGTCTGGTTCCACCTGCGTTTGGAGGTGAGTGGAGCGCAGGCAAAGTTATATGTCAAAGATATGGATCGGCCGGCGCTGGTGATGGCCGATCTAAAAAGCGGCGTTCAGAAGGGTCAATTGGCGCTGTATGTTTTGACCGGCGAAACCTACTTCTCTAATTTCGAAATCCGTGCAACTCCAGATGCGCCTTGGGAGCGCCACCAGCCGCCGATGCCGCCGGGTACGCTGACGAAATGGAGTCTGTCGCCATCGTACGATGCGCTCGAACGCAATTTGGAGCGTCCACTCTCGGCTTCCGAACGCGCCGCCATTCATTGGCAGGACGTAGAGTCGGAGCCGCCCGGCTTTGTGGTCCTTTATCGTTATCGTGACGCTCCGCATCCAAAGGTTTCGTTTGCGAACGATTTTTCCAAACGCCTGGACCCGCAGCCGGGGATGAAAGTCGTTTATGCGAAGACGATTATTGACTCGGACCGCGATCAAGTGAAAAAGCTCTACCTTGGTTATAGCGACGACGTCAGTCTATTTCTGAATAGCAAGATTCTATTCCGCGGACGAAGCGCGCAGAATTTCCGCGACCCAGGGTTTCTGGGCATCGTGAACCCGGAAGATGACGCCGTTTACCTCCCCTTGCACAAGGGACGTAACGAGCTGATGCTGGCAGTCAGCGAACTGGGCGGCGGCTGGGGCTTCATCTGTCGACTAGCCGACTTCGACGACCGCCCATAGCAGACAAATATTTCTTGCCGGTGCTCGACAAATAATTAAAGCCTTGTCCCTGTGCGGGCGGTTACAATGCTCCGGCTGGGGTGTGGAAAATGGAATCTACGTCGCGTATCTGTCGCGACTCCATCTTCCTGTGCCGCACCGCCGCAACCGATTTCCAGCGAACTTTTCAAAACCAGAGCAATGGAGGAAGGCATGGCGAACGCCACGCAAGTGACCGGAGCACCTACCGCGGGATACAGCATCTGGCGAGTGATTATGGCCTCGTCGGTCGGCACCATGATTGAGTGGTACGACTTCTACATTTTCGGGAGTCTCGCGGCGATATTGGGGCCGAAGTTTTATCCTCCGGGCAACGACACTTTTGCATACATTGCTTACCTCGCGACTTTTGCTGTCGGCTTTCTTGTGCGCCCGTTCGGGGCGCTTTTTTTTGGCCGCATCGGCGATTTGGTGGGGCGCAAGTATGCCTTTCTCGTGACCCTCTCCATCATGGGTTTTTCCACATTCGCGATTGGTCTGCTGCCATCGTTCGCGACCGCAGGATGGTTCGCGCCGATCGTACTGTTATTGATTCGAGTTCTGCAAGGACTGGCGCTCGGTGGGGAATACGGTGGCGCGGCAGTTTACGTGGGCGAGCACGTTCCCGACAACAAGCGCGGCTTCTATACCAGCTTTATTCAGATCACGGCCACGCTGGGTCTCTTCGTCTCGTTGATCGTAATTCTGATCACGCAGAATTCCATGACCAAGGAACAGTTCGCGGACTACGGTTGGCGCATTCCGTTCCTGATTTCCATCATTCTGGTCATCATCTCGCTCTACATCCGTCTGAAGATGAAAGAATCGCCGATCTTCGCGCAGTTGAAGAGCACGGGCATGACGTCCACGCAGCCGCTGAAGGATGCATTTACCAAATGGGCCAATCTGAAAATGGTTTTGATTTCTC
Source organism: uncultured Acidobacteriaceae bacterium (assembly GCA_963745105.1). Classification (GTDB taxonomy): domain Bacteria; phylum Acidobacteriota; class Terriglobia; order Terriglobales; family Acidobacteriaceae; genus Silvibacterium. The sequence goes on along the minus strand of CAVUWQ010000091.1, from coordinate 26,246 downwards.
TTTTCGGGGCGACGGCGGGGCAGGGCGTGGTCTGGTATACGGGACAGTTCTACGCACTGTTCTACATGCAGACCATTCTGAAAGTGAATGTAAAGACTGCGAATATCGTGGTTGCGATCGCGCTGCTATTGGGCATGCCATTCTTTACCGTGGTCGGAGCGCTTTCGGATCGTATCGGGCGTAAGAAATTGATGATGGCGGGTTGTCTGCTCGCGGTTGTCACCTACATTCCAATCTACAAAGCTATGCAGAGCGCTGCGGGAAATAATGTTGTGACGGTGAAATCCGCGCGAAACAAGGTTACGGGCGCAATCTCGTTGACGGCCATGACCACAGATGCAACCGGCGCGTTGGTGCCTGTTAAAGAGGCGACTGCTCCTGATACCACCAAGCTCGTGCTCCTGATATTTATCCAAGTCTTGTATGTCTGCCTGGTTTACGGACCGATCGCCGCCTACTTAATCGAGGCTTTCCCTGCGAAGATTCGCTATACATCGCTTTCTCTGCCATATCACATAGGCAACGGCGTCTTTGGAGGCTTGCTGCCGTTGATCGGCCTCTCCTCGGTTGCGGCCACCGGCAACATTTATGCCGGGCTCTATTACCCGATGATTGTTGCTGGCATAACGTTTGTGGTCGGAAGCCTGTTGCTACGCGAAACGCGGGGCGTTCGAATTTGGGACGAAACGGGCAAGGCCATGCCGAGCGGGGACTGAGAGGCGAGACCGCGCAGCACGGAGAACTAAGGCAGCGAGAACTAACGCGGAGCGCTGACGTCTCCCGCCATTTCTACTTCAACCTCAACCACTGGTTTTACTTTCAGCAGGAAGTTACTGGGATCTTTGATCCCGTACGTCACATACGGAACATCGAATTTTGCCGTGCCGGTCCAGTGGCTACCCGTCAAGTCGGCCTGGACCGCGGCCGTGATGGGGTGGTCGGCACCGTGGATGAAGAAAGTGCCATTCAGCTTCACATCGGACGTACCGGAGGGCGCGACCTTACCTTCCAGTTGGGCCGGATGGAAGATCGCCTCGGGATACTTCGCGGTCTCCAAGATTTCTTTGTGCATGCGCGCGTCGCGCGAACTGTTCCCACTTTCGCCGCTGGTTGCGAGCACAACGATCTCACCGCCGGCTTTCCCAGTTTGTGGATCAAAATGAATGGTGCCGCTCTTCAGCGCGAAGGTGCCGTGGACGGTGTGGAGGGTGCTGTCGAGCATCCAGTGCACTTTGGTTCGCGCCGGATCAAGGGTCAGAATGGTCTCAGACGCCGTTTTCGCAATAGCCGGAGACTGCGGCAAAGACACCGCAGAGGAGAATAGCGTCAGGCCCAGGATTGCGAATGTCCTAAGACTGGGAAATCGCCGTGGTGAAGTTCCAGACATAGGGTCTGACTATTCCGGGTACCAGTCGAGTTCGCGAACTTCGATTCCGGTTCCGTCTAACCCTTTTTTGAAAACGGATAAGTCCGAACCGCGGTAGTGATAGGGAATTACGATCTTGGGATGAAACGCCTTCACCGCATCGGCTGCTTCTTCAGGGGGCATGGTGTAGGGCAGGTTCATGCAGACGAACGCCACGTCAATATTTTTCAAAGCGCGCATCTCAGGGACGCCTTCGGTGTCACCCGAAAAGTAGAAGCGCTTGCCGCCGTAAGTCAGTACATATCCGTTGCCGCGCCCTTTGTCGTGGAAGAGTTGGCCGGGCGCGGGTCCGCGCTTCAGGTTGTACGCGGGAATCGCCTCGATGCTAAATCCGTGCCAGGTTTTGCTTTCGCCGTTGGCAATCGGCTTGGCGGTGGTTACGGTTTTCACCACGGCAGGCGGCGCGAGAATTTCAGTTCCTGGCTTGCTTATCGCAGCGATCGAGCCCGGGTCCATGTGGTCGCCATGAATGTCTGTGATCAAAATGAGATCGGCCTTTGGCAGGGAGCCCAATTTCGCGGGATTGGCCGGGTCGAGGTAAATGACTTTCCCACCCGCTTCGATCAAGGTACTGGCGTGATAGAGCGGCGTAATTCTAACGTCTCCCGCCGCGGTCGGAAACGTCTGCGGAGCGGTGGCTGAAAAGGCAGAATACGACATGGCGGCGAGGAAGCAGGCAAAAAACAGAAACTGTCTCATCTTGACTCCGGTTGATCTTCATCGCTGATTTTAAGCCCCAGACAGCTTTCTTGAGAATCGAATCGCTCTCGAAATAAAAAGGGCTTGAAGTGCGACTCCTCGGTGCAAGCCGCATCTAAAATAGCCTCGGAAGGCAAGTCGGGGTCGGCTTGCCTGCGAACTGGCTTTACCATCATTGCCGCTGGGCCCTGAGGCGCCAAATGCTTACTGCAGAGAAGGACGTGCCCGTTTCCCACAAAGCTTCCGACGGATTGCTGGACCGGTTGTCGGACGCCCGCCGGCGGAGTGATGCGCTTTTCAGTATCGTGCGAACCGAGTCGTTGTATGACCGGCCGATTCCCGAGCGTCACCGCATCATCTTTTACGTCGGACACCTGGAAGCGTTCGATTGGAATCTCTTGAGTGAGAGCATTCTCGGGCCTGGTACAAAGACCGTGCATCCCGAACTCGACCGCTTATTCGCGTTCGGCATCGATCCGGTCGGCGGTGGACTCCCAAGCGATCTGGCATCGGACTGGCCTTCCCTTGATACGGTTCGCGGCTACGTTCGGGATATCCGCGGCGCCCTGGACGAGCGCTTGGCAGAACTCATTGTCGACGGGAATGCTTCAACTCGCGACGGTTTTTCGTTGACGACTTTGCTGAACGTAGCGATCGAGCATCGGCTGATGCACGTCGAAACCCTGGCTTATATGCTGCATCGGTTGCCGCACGATGCCAAAGTGCGAACAACGAATTCTTCACGTCTCGACGGAATCACTCTGGCTAGTCCTCCAGTTGTCCCCAGCAGCATTTCAATTCCCGCGGGGGTCGCAACACTCGGTCTGCCGCATGACACTGGCGACTTCGGCTGGGACAACGAATTCGAGGCTCACACGGTCGAAGTTCCCGCCTTCGAGATTGACCAATACAAAGTTACCAACGGGCAATATCTTGAATTCATTGCGGCGGGCGGCTACGAAAAGCGTGGTTTGTGGTCGGACGATGATTGGGATTGGAAGATCGCGCAGCGCATCTCCCATCCTTCATTCTGGAGCAAGGATAACGATGGCGAGCATTGGCTCTATCGCACCATGTTCGACGTCGTGCCTCTTCCCCTCGACTGGCCGGTTTACGTGAGTCAGGCTGAGGCGAGCGCCTACGCCCAGTGGGTAGGGAAGTCCCTTCCCACCGAAGCTCAGTGGCAACGCGCCGCCTATGGGGCTGTCGACGGATCGATAAACCAATATCCGTGGGGTGACGATTCACCAAACGCCGATCACGGCAATTTTGATTTTCACAGCTGGGATCCAACTGCGGTAAACGCTTTTCCGGAAGGCCGGAGCGGGTTCGGTGTTGACGATATGTTGGGGAACGGATGGGAGTGGACTTCCACTGTTTTTGCTCCGTTCACCGGCTTTCAGGCGTTCCCGTTCTATCGCGGCTATTCCGCCGATTTCTTTGATGGCAAACATTTCGTCATGAAGGGTGGTTCTGCGCGTACTGCCGCGTGTATGCTTCGTCCTACGTTTCGTAACTGGTTCCAGGCGCATTACCAATATGTCTACGCAGGTTTTCGCTGCGTAAGCCGCTAATCGTCGAGTCCAAAAGGGAAAGGGATTCACCAATGCTGGTTCATGCGATTAAGAATGTGGCTTACGAGTTTGCGTCTGACGTACGCGCCGGACTCACGCGGGTTGGACAAAAAGAACTTCTTTCGAAGTATCTCTACGACGATGTGGGCTCAGCGCTTTTTGAGGTGATCAGTCATCTGCCCGAATATGGGCTCACTCGCGCCGATGAGCGTTTATTGCGGCGGCACGCGGGAGAAATCGTCGAACGACTCGACGCTCCGGTTGCGGTCGCCGAACTCGGCAGCGGCAGCGGAAAGAAGACCCGCTGGATACTGGAAGCGCTCGGCCGTTGGCAGCGGACGTTTTATTATCCGGTGGAGATCTCGCACTCGGCCTTGGTTATGTGCCAGCGCGAACTCAGCGACATCGATTCACTCAGCATCGTTGGATTCGAGCGCGAGTATCTCGACGGCTTGCAGGAAGTAGCAGTGCACCGTCAACGCAACCAACATTTATTCGTTCTGTTTCTGGGAAGCACGATCGGGAATTTTGATCGTCCTGCGGGAACAAAATTTCTGGCGGACGTTCGCCGCATCCTGCAACGGGGTGATTCACTTCTATTGGGAACAGATTTGGAAAAGCCCAATGAGCAGTTGCTTACAAGCCTATGACGACGAGCTAGGAGTTACGGCCGCTTTCAACCTTAACGTACTCTCACGCATCAATCGCGAACTCGACGCTGATTTCGATCTGGCGCAGTTCGAGCACGTTTCGAGGATCAATCACGAAGCGCGCAGCGTTGAAATGCATTTGCGCTCGAAGCGCCGCCAAACGGTGCGCATTCCGGCGGCAGATTTACGAGTTGAATTTGCGGAAGGGGAAACGATCTGGACGGAGAGCAGCCATAAATATAAGGCTCAGGAAGTATTTCAAATGGCGAAGAACGCCGGCTTCCGCTGCCAGGCCCAATGGATTGACGAAGAGTGGCCTTTCGCTGAGAATCTCTTGATCGCAGAGTAGGTTCCGCGGCCGATTGTCACCGCGCGATTTTCTACGAATGACCTCGGCAGCCAACTTCGTTTGTGATTCACTTCCGTACATGGAGAAATCAGATGGCAGAAGAATGTACGCACCTCAATCAAATCAAAGTCCGGCAAACGAACAAGCATGTGTGTGAAGACTGCATTAAGACCGGCGATACCTGGGTCCATCTGCGCATGTGCATGATCTGCGGACACGCGGCGTGTTGCGATTCGTCCAAGAACAAGCATGCCACCAAACACTTTCACCACACCAAGCATCCGTTGATGCGCTCCATCGAGCCTGGCGAAACCTGGATCTGGTGCTATGTGGACGAGATTCAAGCGGGCGACGTCGCGGCGTAGCCAACAGATTAGAATTCAGGTTCTGCGTCTGGGTGAGAACGAAATATGCCGAAACCGATTTTGTTGAGTGTGGATGACGACAATGATGTTCTGCGGGCCATCGAACGCGACTTGCGTTCGGAGTATGGCGCCGAATATCGCGTCATTGGGAGCGATTCTCCTGAGGGCGCGCTGGATCTGCTGAAACAGCTCAAGTTGCGCAATGACAGCGTCGCTCTTATGCTCGCGGATCAACGTATGCCGCGAATGGATGGGGTCGCGTTTCTACAGGAGGGCAGACAGATCTATCCCGACGCCAAGCGCGCGCTGCTCACAGCCTATGCCGACACCAGCGCCGCGGTGAGCGCTATCAATCAGGCAAGCATCAATTACTTTTTCCTGAAGCCCTGGGATCCGCCGTCGGAGCATCTCTATCCCCAACTGAATGATCTCCTGGACGATTGGCAAGCGTCTTATCGGCCGGTGTTTCAGGGAATTCGGGTTTTGGGAACACGGTGGTCGCCGCGTTCTTATGAATTGCGTGACTTTCTGGCGCGCAATCGCGTCCCTTATCAGTGGATCGACGTGGAATCATCTGCCAATGATCCCGAAACCAAGCGTCTGTTGGAGGCTCTTGGGCCCGAGGCGTCCAGTCTCCCGGTTGTCCTTTTTCCTGATGGAACAAAACTGCTCGAAAGCTTGCCTGCAGACGTGGCGCAGAAGGTGGGTTTGCGGACGCGCGCGCAAACTGATTTTTACGATCTGGCAATTGTCGGCGGGGGCCCGGCGGGATTGGCAGCGGCCGTCTACGGCGCTTCAGAGGGTTTGCATACGGTGATGATTGAGCGCGAAGCGCCCGGCGGGCAGGCGGGCATGAGTTCGCGCATCGAGAATTATCTCGGATTCCCCTCGGGCCTCAGCGGCAACGATTTGGCCCGGCGCGCCGTGGTGCAAGCGCAAAGATTTGGCGTGGAAATTCTGGCGCCACAGGAAGCGGTCGGCGTCCGCACCGAGGGATCGTATCGCTTCATCAAGCTGGCCGATGGCACCGAAATCTCCTGTCACGCGCTGATGATCGCCAGCGGAGTGCAATGGCGCAAGCTCGAAGCTCCCGGAATCGAACGGCTGCAGGGCGCCGGAGTCTATTACGGTGGAGGCGCTACGGAAGCTTTGGCGTGCAAGGGCGAGATTATTTATGTGGTCGGTGGCGCAAACTCCGCCGGCCAGGCAGCTATGAATTTCGCCCGCTACGCGGAACGCGTCGTAATGCTGGTGCGCGGGGATTCTCTCGCCGCCACTATGTCGCAGTATCTGATCGACCAAATTAAAGAGACGCCAAACATTCAGGTGTGGGCGCACGCCGGAGTGGCTGAAGTTCACGGCGAGACGCGTCTGGAAGAAATATCGGTACTCTGCTCCGATAGCAATACGTTAGAACGGGTGCCCGCGAGCTCGATTTTTATTTTTATCGGCGCACTGCCCCGCACCGACTGGCTCGGAGATCTGGTTGAGCGGGACGATCGCGGTTTTATCTTGACCGGACCCGACCTGATTCGCGACGGTCAACGTCCCAAAGGCTGGACGCTGGACCGGGATCCGTTCCTGCTTGAGACGAATATTCCCGGAATCTTCGCCGTCGGTGACGTGCGTCACGGTTCCGTAAAGCGTGTCGCTTCTGGAGTCGGCGAGGGTTCGGTCGCTGTGCAATTCATCCATCAGTATTTAAGCAAGGTATAAATGGTCACAAGTGCAGAACTACTTCGGGTTCCCGCGTTTGAGGGCTTGCCCGACGATCAGATCGCGTGGTTTCTCAGCCAGGCGCAGGAACTCAAATTCCAAACCGGCGAGGCGTACTCTCGCCAGGGCGATCCTGCGAACGCCATGTTTGTGGTGATTGAAGGGCAGCTCGAGCTTCGGGGCGAAGTGTCGGGCGAAGCGTTCGTCTTTACCCTGGATCCGGGTGACGTCACGGGCGCTCTTCCATTTTCAAGAATGAAGCAATTTACGGTAACTGGCCGCGCCTTGGTGGACAGTCGCATATTGCGATTTCCATCGGCGATGTTTCCTGAGCTTGTACAAAAGATGCCGGAATTGACCAAGCGTCTTGTGGGTTTGATGGCCGACCGCATTCGCGAAACGACGCGCATCGAACAGCAACGCGATCGATTGGCTGGTTTAGGCAAACTTTCGGCAGGCTTGGCGCATGAACTTAATAATCCGGCTTCCGCCGCCACCCGCGCTGCCAGCCAATTCGCAAAATGCTGACGAAAATAAAAAATGCCAGTGTGGAACTGGGCAAGCGCAACCTTACTCCCGAGCAACGACTGGAGATCGAAAAACTGGAAGCCGCCTTTACCCAGCACGACCAACCACCGCCAGATCCATTGACCATGAGCGATCTGGAAGAACAGGTCGACTCGTTGCTGCGCAGTCACGGGCAGAATGATCTGTGGCAACTGGCCGCCGATCTCGCCCGCAAGAACGTCGGTCCGGAAATGCTGGAATCGCTCTTCGCCGTGCTCGAACCCGATGGGGCGCGAGCCGCTCTGGTGCGAATCGCCGCGTCGGTCGAGATTTACAATCTGCTGAACGAAATTGAGAGCAGTACGTCGCGGATTTCGGACCTGGTTGGTGCGATCAAAGAATACACGCACATGGATCAGGCTCCGGTGCAGAACGTGGACATCGTCAAGAGCCTGGAAACGACTCTGACCATACTGAATCACAAGCTGAAAAAGGGAGTAGTCGTGCAACGCGACTACCAGAAGAGCCCAACGTTGGTAAATTCCTTTGGCAGCGAACTGAATCAGGTCTGGACCAATATTATTGATAACGCGATCGACGCGATGGGAGGGAAGGGCGAACTACGAATTCGCACCTATAGCGACAACGGTTGCGTTCTGGTTGAGATCGGCGATACTGGTTCCGGAATTTCGCCTGAGGTCCAACAACATATTTTCGAGCCTTTTTTCACTACCAAAGGAGTGGGTGAGGGAACCGGACTCGGTCTGGACACTGTTCAGCGCATCGTAAGAAAACACCGCGGCAGTATTCAGGTCACGTCCGAGCCTGGCAACACGCGCTTTCACATATCTCTGCCGTTGGCGCAATCAGCGACAGTTGCAGACCAACAGGCCAAGTAAAATCTCTCCATTTCTATCTGGCGTAATTGAGAAAAGAAAACCGTTATGACATTCACAAGCAAGATCGTTCTGATCGCGGGCGGAACTGGAGGATTGGGACGGGCAGTCAGTCTTGCATTTCTTGATGCAGGCGCGAAGGTCATTGTCACTTCTCGAAACCAGAGCGAGTTGGACGGGCTCCGAGCCAAGGCTGGCGCGAAAGCCGGATCAATACAGGCGGAGAGTATGGATGTCACCGACGAAACTGCTGTTCGCCAAGTTGTGGATAAGATTTTGAAAGAACATGGCCGCGTCGATGTAATGGTGAACACGGTTGGCGGTTACGCGGGTGGCGTAAATCTTTGGGAGATCGAGACTAAAGTGTTGGACCAAATGTTCGCGCTCAACGTGCGATCGGGGTATGCGTTGGCGCGAGCTGTAATTCCGGCGATGCTGAAGCAAGAGTCCGGAGTGGTCGTCAACATAGCTTCCAAGGCTGCTGTTGATCACGCTGCCGGTGCCGCCGCCTACGCCGCGTCCAAGGCGGCTGCGGTGGCGATGATGGATTCGCTGGCCGCCGAAGTGAAGGGGAGCGGAGTGCGCGTGAACTCCATTCTGCCCAGCATCATCGACACGGAACAGAACCGCAAAGCCATGCCAAATGCGGACTTCAGTAAGTGGCCGAAGCCGGAAGAGATCGCGCGCGTCATCCTCTTTCTGTGTAGTGATGATGCTAAGCTCATCAATGGAGCGTCGATTCCGGTCTATGGGGAAAGCTGAAGCTTCCCGCCCAAGGCCGTGATTGTCTCCGGCTGCAAACGCCAACTTCTTACGCCACTCCTGATTTTTTTGATGGAGAACACGGCACCGCAGACGCTCCCTGATTGCTTCCTGAGTCGAACGTCGTAGTCTGAGTCGTAGCCTAATCCGATGCGAGTTTGATAAGGTACTGGTGCATGAATACTAAAAAGAACACCGTCCACAAAACTGGACTTCGGCTGAAATCGCAGCTGATGTCGGCTTCGGAAATCGAACGAACGCTGGTGCGGTTAGCTCACGAAATTCTGGAAAAGAATGGCGGACTCGAGAACCTGGGTCTGGTAGGAATTCGCCGCCGGGGAGTTCCGATTGCTGAACGGCTTGGCAAAATGATTCAGCAAGTCGAGAAGAAAAAGATTCCGGTTGGCACCCTCGACATCACCTTCTATCGAGACGATCTTTCGACGCTCGGGCCCAAGCCAGTGGTGCAGGAAGCGGAAATCGGTTTTTCCATCGAGGGCAAGAAGATCGTTTTGATCGACGACGTTCTCTACACGGGGCGAACCACTCGCGCCGCACTCGACGCCTTGTTTTCGCATGGGCGGCCTAGCCTGGTGCAGTTGCTGGTGCTCATCGATCGCGGACACCGCGAATTGCCGGTGGAAGCTACCTTTATCGGTCGAACCGTTCAGACGACAGATAATGAAGTGATCGAAGTGAAGTTGAACGAGATTGACGAAGCGGAGAAGGTTTTGCTGATGGAAAGATAAGCGCACTCCCACCCCCTATTTTGGCATTTTCCCGGAGCCAACTAATGCCCAGGCAATCCATTCTTTGTTTCGCGTCAATTCTCGCCGCACTCTTGCTTTTGGCGGAACTTGGCTCCGCACAACCAGCACACTACGATTTCATTATCGTAGGCGGTCATGTCGTGGATGGCACCGGCGCACCGTGGGTCGCCGCTGACATTGGCATTACTGGCGATCGCATCACCGCTATCGGCGACCTGAGCAAGGCTTCGGCGTCTAAGCGCGTGAATGCCACGAACCTCGTGGTGTCGCCGGGCTTCATCGACGTGCAGGGGCAATCCGAGTTCAATGTCCTGGTCGACAATCGCGCCGCCAGCAAGATCAGTCAGGGCGTCACTAGCGAAATCACCGGTGAAGGCTCCTCCATCGCGCCGGTCAACGAACGCATGCGAAAGGACGGGGAAGAAGCAGCCAAGAAATTTGGTGTGGCCCTCGACTGGTATTCCCTGGCCGAGTACTTCCAGCATTTTGAGCGCACTAAATCCGCGATCAACCTCGGGACATTTGTGGGCGCCGGAGGCATTCGCGACTATGTGATCGGGGAAAACAACCGCCCCGCTACGCCTGCCGAACTCGATCAAATGCGGCAGCTCGTTGCCCAGGCCATGCAGCAGGGTGCGTTCGGGGTGAGCACGGCCCTCGAATATATTCCTGGCATCTTTGCCTCGACCGACGAAATCGTTGAACTGGCCAAGGTCGCTCGGCAATACAACGGCGTTTACTTCACTCACCAGCGTTCCGAGAGCGATCAAATTTTCACATCGCTCGACGAAGTCTTCGCTATTTCTCAACGCGCCCAGATCTCCACGACGATTTGGCACCTCAAGGCTGCATACAGTGAAAACTGGGGGAAGATGCCCGAAGTGCTTCGCCGCATCCAAGACGCTCGCGCCCGTGGTATCGATGTTGCGGCAAGTGTTTATCCGTACACTCGCGGCTCCAACGGCCTGACGGCTTGCTTCCCGCCCTGGGTCAACGAAGGCGGCGTGGACAAAATGATCGAGCGTTTAAAAGACCCCGTTCTTCGCGAGCGCGCCAAGAAAGAGATGGAACAGTCCAGTAGCACCTGGGAGAACGAGTGGCGCGGCTCAGGCGGACCCTCGGGCATCCTGATCACGCAGGTGTTGAATCCCGACCTCGCGAAGTATCAAGGGCTGACCCTGGAGGAAATCGGCAAAGAGATGAAAGAGGATCCGCGGGATGCGGCCTTCGACATCGCCATCGCGGATCGTGGCAATACGGCTCAGGTGATTTCGATCATGGACGAGGGCGACGTTCGCGTCGCCGTGTCCAGTCCGATTGTGACTTTCGGCTCCGACTCCGAAGCGCAAGCCGAAGACGGACCTCTCAGCAAAAGCAAAGCCCACCCGCGCGCCTTTGGTACATTTCCTCGCGTCCTCGGCGGCTATGTTCGCGAGCAGCACCTGATGAGTCTCGAAGAAGCGGTTCGCAGGATGACCTCGCTGGCTGCCAGCCGTGTCGGCCTGTTGGACCGCGGCATTCTACGGCCCGGCATGATTGCCGACGTCACCATCTTCGATCCGAACACGATCAAGGATGTTGCCACTTACAATGACCCTCTGCACTATTCCACTGGTGTGCGCTTCGTTTTCGTGAATGGTCGACCGGTCGTTTGGGATGGCGCAATCACCGACGAGCGCCCGGGGCGCGCCCTGCGCGGACCCGGTTACCGGCCCGCTCCGTAGTGTTGAATCGCATACCCGAACTCAAAAATGAAGGCCGAGGAAGTATTTCCTCGGCCTCCACAAGTCGATTAACTGTCTGGTTCTGCGACCGCCTTAATTCGATTCCACGAACTCGATATAGGGCGTGGCACCGGCGGTGCCGCTGCAACTACCGAGATTCAAGTTATTGGTTTCTCCGGTCGTTCCCGAATTTGGCGCGCAGGTCGGAGCATTCTTAGTCCCATTGGTCACCGCAACCTTCACCGTCAGGGACGAGCCCGAATTGAAGTTGGCTTCCGAACCGTCGCCGTCGCCGATGATGTTGAACTCCGATTCCGTCCAGGCGGTCGCAAGATCGACGACGCTGTCTAACCCTGTAGTGCTGTAAGCCTGCGTTCCCACGGTGAAGACCAGCGTATCTACGCCCTTCTTGGTGGAGCCCGACAGCTTGAGCTTCTTGAGATTGGTGATCACTTCCTGAGGAGCGGTGACGCCAGCGCTGTTGGTGTAGCAATCAGTGCTGAATTTGAACCACCCTTTGGGACATGGATTGCCCCAATTGATCAGCCAATACTGCATGAACGCCACATCGTAGCCCGAGGCATACACGAATTGCTCCCAGTCCAGGCACTTCGCCGGGATTTTCGCGCCGTCGCAGGCCGCCGTGTTCATGAAGTTCGAATTGAGTTGCAGCGAGTAATCATTGGCGCCCAGCAGGCCCGATTCCGTCTTCACTCCCTTGACCTTGGCGAAGGAACCGACAGTTTTTGTGATCAGACCCGATGTGACTTCGGCGGCATAATCATCGCCATCGCCAACAGTTTGACTGATCCTCCCGCTCGGGGGCTGGTAGGGAATGTTGGGCGCGACTACGCACTCGACTTTATCCCAGGCCAAGCTCGGATAAGACGCATGAAAGCAACCCTGGGCCGGAACTTCGGTCTGCGTGATCGCTTCACGCCAGATCTCCTGGTTGCGGGCTTCCGCGGCATCGACTGGCCCTCCGGCGAAGGCATAGGAAATCGAGACCGCGCTAAGAACACCAGCCGCGACGATGCGGGCAATTTGAGGCAAATAAGTGATTTGTTTCATGGCTCTCCTCATTCGAAGGTTGTTATCCGCCGGAATTTCAGCTTGGTCCGCGGCTCATGGGCGATTTTGAGTCGGGGACACAAATGACAATCGCCCAAATTGTACTATCACTGTGAGGGGCAACCGAGGCCAAAAGAACAAGATATTCGGTCTTTCTAGATGCGGCTGGCAAGATGCGGCCGGAATTAGGCTTCGCCTCTCGAACTCCACTCCAAATCGAATCGTGGACGGTCGTAGAAAGACTTCTGCGTTCCTACTCCCGTGGTGGAGAGGGCAGCGTAAAGATTGGCGCGCTTGACGGCTTCGCGCTCGGGGAGCCCTTCACCTAAGAAAGTGGCAAAGCTGCCGATGAAGGCGTCTCCCGCTCCGGTGCTATCGATGCTGGTCACGGGGAAGGGAGGGACGTGATACATGGCGTCACTTCCACCCTCAGTCGCGGCCAGAAGCGAACCGTTTGCTCCGAGTGTGATGATCACGCGATGAATGCCGCTGGCTAGAAGTTTGGCGGCGCAGCGCTTGGCGTCGTCCAGATTATTTACTGGTATGCCCGAAATGGCGGCGGCTTCATGCTCGTTAGGCACGAAGTAATCGAGATCGGCGATGGCTTTGAGATCGATGGGCTGCGCAGGAGCGGGGTTGAGAATGCAGCGAATGCCATACGCGCGGGCAAATTTAATGGTGTAGTAAACCGTCTCCAGCGGGATTTCGAATTGAAGAACGATGCAGTCGACCGTTTTCAGAATGTCGGCGGCGGTGTCGACGTCGCCGGGCTTAAGTCTGTCGTTCGCGCCCTTGACGACGATGATGCGATTTTGCCCGGAAGGGTCGACGAAGATGGGAGCGACTCCGCTGGAAACGCCGGCGACCTGGCGCACGTGAGTGGCGTCGATGCCGAGTTTTTTAAAGTTCTCGATGGACGAGGGTCCGAAGAGGTCGTCGCCTACGCGCGCCACCATAAAGACGTCCGATCCGCAGAGGCGCGCGGCGACGGCTTGATTGGCGCCTTTTCCGCCGAAGCCCAGGTCGAATTTTTGGCCGAAGATGGTTTCTCCGGGCTTCGGAAATTGGTCGGAGAAGGTGGTCAGGTCGACATTGGCGCTGCCTACTACGGCGATGCGAGGACGCTTGGGCATGGTTTCTCTTTTGGCCGCGAGAGGAAGGTGGAGTTTAGTCAGCCGGGTGAGGGCATGTCAACTTGGGCGTCCGCTCCGCGCTTGAAACGCGTATTCATGTGGCGTCGGCTTGCGGTCTTCAGTATTCTCTTCAGGATGGCCACCGTCTCTTTGACCGATTTGTTGGGCTCGACCGTGTATGACGCGTCGGGAGCGGCGAGTGGCCGGGTGCGCGAGGTGGCAATTGCTCCGCAGGAAGACCGGTCGCGCGTTGCCCTCTTGATCGTCAAGACCTCGGGAGGCAACCGTGTGTTGCCGTTGACCTCTGTTTTGGGGATCAATGGCGGCATTCGGGCTTCGACTGGATCAGCCGATTGGACGGCGGCGGATGGTTCCGAGGGATTGTTTTTGCTGAGCCGCGATCTGCTGGATCAGCAAGTGATTGACGTCCATGGACGCAAAGTGGTGCGCGTGAACGACGTCGATTTCCATCACGACCCTGCCCAGAATCGCTGCGTACTGAAAGTGGGCGGCGTGGATGTGGGCGCGCGCGGCGCGGTCCGACGGCTGCTCAAAGGCATGATGCCGGGAGCGGCGCTTAGGGCTCTGTTGGTTCGGATTCCTCCGCGCGAAATTCCGTGGGACTTTGTCGACATCATCGAGACCGATCCGGCGCGGCGCGTGAAGCTGAAGATCTCGCATGAGCGGCTAGCGCGGCTGCATCCGGCGGACATTGCGGACATTGTTGAGAACCTGGCTCCGGATGAGCGCGAGGCCGTGTTTGAAACTTTGGATGAGGGCGTGGCGGCAGGGGCGCTCGAGGAACTCGAGCCCAAGGTGCAGAAAGCGGTGCTCGAGTCGCTCGATTCCGGGCGCGCTGCCGACATTGTCGAGGAGATGGAGCCGGACGCGGCGGCTGATCTGCTCGGCGATTTGTCGGATGAGCGGACGGAAGAAATATTGGTGCAGATGCAGCCGGCGGAGCGCCAGGAAGTTACCGACCTGCTGGAGTTCAAAGAGAACTCCGCTGCTGGCCGCATGACCACGGAATACATAGCGCTGCCGGTGACGGCCACGGCGCACGATGCCATCGAGGCGATGCGCAGCTTTGAAGGGCGCATGGAAAATATGAGCACCATTTACCTCATCGATTCACATGGGACGCTGGCGGGAGCGGTTCCGCTGGTGAAGATTGTGTTGGCTCCGCCGGCCACGCCTCTGTTGGCATTGCATCAGGAGCCGCTTATTTCCTGCCATGAAAACGCCAAGGAAAAAGTGTTTGCGGAGTTGTTTGATAAGTACAATCTGCTGACCTTGCCGGTCATTGACGATCATAGTCATCTGACGGGGGTAATTACTCCGGACGATGTGATTGCTATGTTGCGGGCCAAATTGTAAGCAGGAGACGGAGCAAGTCCGTCACCACACGGGCGCTTCTACGAAATACTTTCTCGATTCCTCCAGTTTCGCCTATCCAGAGAGCGCGTTCCCCATTTATTCTGAACCGGCTGTTTTGCCAATCTGACCTTGCATCTGGCCGTTCATGAAATTTCTGAAAAACTGGAAAGTCCGGATTCTGCTGTTCTTCGCCGTCGTAGGACCGGGCTTTATCACCGCGAATGTCGACAACGATGCTGGCGGCATCCTGACGTATTCGCAGGCCGGTGCGCAGTTCGGTTACACACTGCTGTGGACGATGATTCCCATCACGATTGCGCTGATCGTGGTGCAGGAAATGTGCGCCCGCATGGGAGCGGTGACCGGCAAAGGCCTGAGCGATTTGATCCGCGAGGAGTTCGGGCTGCGGATCACATTCCTGATGATGCTTGGGATTTTCATCACGAATTTTGGGAATGTGATTACCGAATTTATCGGCATTGCGGGAAGCATGGAGTTGTTTGGCATCTCCAAGCATTATTCGGTGCCGGTATGCGCGGTGATTGTCTGGCTGATCGCGGTAAAAGGGCAGTACAAGAGCGTTGAGAAAGTTTTTCTCGCGGCTTCGTTTTTCTATATCACATACATCTTTGCCGGAGTGCTCGCTAAACCGGCGTGGGTTGAGGCGATGAAGGCTACCGTCAAGCCGCCGTCGCTGGCCTCGTTTGGGCAGACTCCTTATTTGTATATGGTGATTGGCGTGGTCGGAACCACGATCGCTCCGTGGATGCAGTTTTATCTGCAATCGTCGATTGTAGAAAAAGGGAGTCACGCGGCGGCAGTATAGTACTTCGAAGCTGGACGTGATTGTCGGGTGCATTTTTACCGACGTGGTGGCATGGTTCATCATTGTGGCTTGCGCGGCTACGTTGTACGTACATGACGTCCGGAACATTCGGGATGCGGCGGATGCCGCGCAGTCGTTGCGTCCTCTCGCAGGGGATTGGGCGTACATTCTTTTTGCTCTCGGTCTCTTTAATGCGTCGCTGTTTGCCGCTTCGATTCTGCCACTTTCTACGGCCTATACGGTTTGCGAAGGGCTTGGTTTGGAATCGGGAGTAGAGAGGAAGTTTTCGGAAGCTCCTGCATTTTATTGGCTCTATACCGCGTTGATCGCGGCGGGAGCAGCGGTGGTACTGATCCCCGGGCTTCCGTTGATTAAGATTGCTGTGTTCTCGCAGGTGGTGAATGGGGCGGTGCTGCCTTTTGTGTTGATTTTTATGTTGCTGCTGATCAACAAGAAAGATCTTATGGGCGAGTTCGTTAATAAACGGACTTTTAACATTATTGCCTGGGCTACAACCGTGATCATGATTGGACTCACGCTGATGTATTTGTACGGGCAACTACACGGCGGATCGGGCTAGGTCAAAAGCGAATTTCCATTAAAGAACTTTTCCGTCGGCTAATTCTTTTACTAATCCCAGGTCGGCTTCCAGAAAATCAAGGTCGAGTAATTCTTTGCGGGTGACCCAGCGGATTTCCCGGAAGATGCGATTATCGATTTCGCCGTGGTAGGTGCGGACTTCGAAGAATCTTAATTCCACAGAACCGCCGCCGGGATATTCATGCACGAAGCGCGCGACTTCTTTTCCCACTTCAGCGACGATTCCCAGTTCCTCCTCCAGCTCGCGGCGCATGGCATCGCGCGGCTGTTCGCCTTCTTCGATCTTGCCGCCGGGGAATTCCCATTTGAGCGGCATGGGCTGGTGCCGTGTCCTCTGGCAGGCGAGGATGAGGTCGTCCTTTAGAATTAACGCGGCTACGACTCGTTTCATGGGCTTTTTCGCGCTTTGCGATTTTGCTGGTCAGCGTCGGGGAGTGGTTGTTTCCATGCGCTCACCGACGAGGTGGGCGCAGTATTCGACTAGTTCGCGGTCTTCTGTTGCGAAGGCGGCGGGGAAGTGGCTGTCGATGTCGAGTTCTCCGGCGACTTTGCCGTCGACGTGGATGGGAACTACGATCTCCGACTTGGTTTCGAGCGAGCAGGCGAGATAGCGCGGATCGCTGTTGACGTCGTCGACAACCACGGTTTTTCCTGAGGACGCCGCCGCGCCGCAGATGCCCTGGTGCAGAGGGATGCGGGTGTGGGGAGTCATGGCTCCCTGATAATGGCCCAGCACCAGGACGGGAGGATTGGCACCCGCTTCAAGCATGTAGAAGCCCACCCAGTTGTACTTGAGCATGTGCTGGTTCAGCAGGAGAGTGATGCCTTTCATGAGGTCGTCTGCGGTGCGCGTCCGAGACTTCAGGCTGTCCAGATCTTTGCGCACTTCGTTCATCACTTTGCTGATCGCTTCTCGCGTCTTGGTCGGGTTGGGTGTGGTGGTCATGACGAACATCCTAAACGAACATCCTTAAACTGCGGCTGTGGATTTCACCGGCGCCTCAGTGATGGAGCGAAGGCCGGGCTGCGGGCCGAATATCTGGGGATTGATCGCGGCCGCGAGCGCCAGCAAACCAGCCACCAGCGTGGGCGCGGGAGTGTTCAGCAATTCGTCGGAGATGCAATAGACCCGCGAATCACGCACGGCGTGCGTTTCTGACCAACCCCGTCCAGTAGCGATCTTGGCGAGCGGCACTCGATCTCCGGCTCCGCACCAGGCGGCGATGATGACTTCCGGATTCAGTCGAGCTACTTCTTCGGCGGAGCATTGCGCTCCGGGATTCCCAAGGAAATTTCCCGCAGCGGCTTCGACTAGTTCGGCGACCCACGGCTGCGAGGTGATGATGGGCTTTCCCCACTCTTCGCAGAAGACGCGCTTTCGGGGGAGGTTCGCGGTCTGGCGTCTTACTTCTTCGATGGATGCCTGCATTTCGGCTATGACCTGCTCGCCTCGATCGCTGGCTCCTACGGCTCCGGCGATCAAGGCGATGTCGGTGTAGATGTCATTCAGCGTATGCGGAGCCAGGCCCAGAAAGCTGATGCCGGATTTCAGAATCTCTTCGACGGCTGCTCGCTGGTAGGGAACGGACGCGATCACCAGATCGGGTTTGGCGGCTAGAATCTCGCTCGACTTTGAGGTCCAGGAATCGGCCACGATCATTCGATCGACATTCAGAAGATCACTGTGGCGTTTCTCGCTTTTTAATTCTGGGACTACGTCGACACAATATCTGGTGCAGGCCACGACGCGATCCAACGCGCCGACGCTCGCGAGGATCACGGTTGCGCTCGGCTGCAGGCAGGCGATGCGGCGCGGATGATGCGAGTGGGACATTTGCTTATTGTAGGGGACTCGCGGTGGAGGTTAGAGGTTAGAGGTCAGATTGCAGAGGTTAAACCCCCATCTCGATCCAAAGGGTTTCACTTCTGCAATCTGACCTCTTACCTCGTTTCTAACCTCTGACCTGATCAACCGTGGGCACATTACAATCCTTGTGTGTACTCGGCTGAGGTTCTCGATCACTTTCAGAATCCGCGAAATGCAGGTGCGGTCGAAAGGGCTGACGCTACCGCACGATTGGAGAATCCCGTGTGCGGAGACATTCTGGAACTGAGCGTGCGGTTCGACGGCCGTCAAATCGACGAGATTCGTTTTCTCGCCAAAGGGTGCGTGCCGACGATGGCTTGCGGTTCGGCCATTACGGAGCTGGCCAAGGGCAAGAGCATTGATGCGGCACGGCGCATCAGTAGGGAAGAACTGATTGAAAAAGTGGGTGGCCTGCCGCAGGCTTCTGCGCACGCAAGCCACCTCACCATGGAAACGCTCGCCGCGCTTTTACGAAGCGTCTGAAGCGCCCGCGCCCGCCTTAAATTGCTCGGAGCGCGACAGAAGTGGCTCTCCGCGCGGCGTCTCTCGTCCTAGATAAAGATTCCCGGTGTCGTCTTTTTTGATTTTCAAGTCGACGATGTCGGGGCTGTTGAGGAGGAGATCGACCAGGCGATGCAAGGCCGAATCTTTTTCCTCAGCTTCGGATTTGGGTTGCAGATCGCCGTATTCGCAGCCTCCCTGGGCCGACCAGGCGGTGGCTCCGAGGGGACGGCGTTCGACATTTTCCTGATCTATGACGACGTGGGAAGGGAGTTTGGGCTCGAGCGATGTGTTCTTGATGTTGGCCGCAGCGGTCTGCAGGGCGTAGAGCATCAACGCAGCAGTGCGGTATTCGATCCGCTGGTCGGCCAGGAGACGTACGATCTCAGTGAGTCCGACCTGGATGGAATTTGCGTCCTCGAGCAGAGGCATCATCATTTTGCTGAGAGTCCGGAACTCGATATTCGGCTTCGTGAGGCTGGTCGCGGGCTTCATCGCCTTGCGACGCCAGGTATCGTGGAAAAAACAATGTTTTTCGTTTTGCAGAGCTGGGGAGCCGCACTGGACCCCGTTGACTTTTATGTGCTGACAGCGGCGGATGGCGATTGGATATAAAGGCATTTTTATGGCTCCTTGGGTGCGGTATGAGGTCATATGAAATGAGGTGATATGAAGTGTGCAGTTGATTGTGGTTTGAATCGTTCTTACCACCCTTATTGTGGCGCTTTACGGGATGTGTGTCTGTGACGGTGGACACAGCTGTTTGTGACGAAAAACAGGACGCTTTGCTGTGGTAGACTCTGCGGCATTCTGATCCGACGACGAAGTTATGGCCGTTCAGGGGGATTAACGTGCGTCCTGCCACAGTTATTTTTCTAACATGCGCTGTTCCGATATCCACTGTTCTGCTGTTCGGTGTTCTAACATTCGATCAACCCGCACAGGCGCAAGCGCCGACACCGACGACATTCGACCTGTCCGCTGACTTTTCTTTTCTCGATAATCCCAACAAGGTTTGGTCGTACGGGTATTCTGAAAATCATTCTTTAGCACCCGATCAGTTTCGGGTGGACACGCAATCGGATCGAACCGATATGAAATGCGATCCCACTGGTTCGATTGGTTTTTGGCACCCCGCCAAAAATGCGGGGCCGGGGCCGGGCTATTATCCCTACGTTGCTTTCAACACGACCAAGCAGCCCCAAGTGGGTTGCAAAGGATGGGCAGTGCGGCCGGGCGAAGTCGCTATGGAAGGCAGCATTCCCGGCCAATACAGCCTGGTCCGGTTTACGGCGCCTGTGGCCGGAACGTACAAGGTCAGCGCCCAGTTTGAAGGCATCCACTACGGGTTATCGACGACCGACGTGCATGTGCTGCACAACGCCACGTCTTTATTCGACGCCGATATCGATGGCTATGGCGGCGACCCAGCCTTCCACAAAGTAGAGGGAGCAAGTCCGACGGCGAACTATTCAGGACAGGTTGAGTTGAAAGCCAACGACACGGTGACGTTTGCCGTGGGTGTGGGGAAGGACGGGTCGAATTCTTCGGATACGACGGGACTGTTTGCGCGAGTTGTGTTGCTGGCTAGTGCGCCGGACAAGAAGCCGTAGGAGATGACTTACAGAAGAGAATTGTAGATTTTAGAAGTAAGATTGTAGAGGTAAATGCAAGATCACCTCGCCTTTCACCTCTACAATCTCACTTCTAAAATCTACAATCCAGTTTCACCTCTGCAATCTAACCTCTAACCTCTGACCTTCCAACGGCTGCGGTTTCTCCGGGCTCGTCGGGCTGGGTCCACATACGGATCATGGTTGGGGTTGCCAACACGAGCGCGGCTAGCCATGTGACCACAACGGCGGTCACTGCCAGCGCGTTTCGCGTGGCTTGAAACGGGCCCAGCAGGCACACGGCCCAATACCCCGTTACGAATACTGCGAGTGCGGGGCCGAGCAGATGGTAGGCTGCGCCTTGGGCGCGCAGACGCTGCTCGGCCTCGTGTTCATCGACCTTCACGCGGCCGAGGAGTCCGTCGCGGACGGCGCGTTGAAAAATGTCTCCGCGTTGCTTTTCTTTCAGGGCGTCGAACTCGGTGCCGTAGTCGATGAGGGCGCGGTCTTCGAGCGAGACTTGCGCGAAGCCAATTCTTTGGGCACGAATCGCTAAGCCCATTAACATGGTGAGGAAGGCGGCGACCAGCAGTCCGGCCCAGGGATCGATACGCACGACGCGCAGGCTTACCGCAATCTCAAACGCGAGGCCGGGCAACCATAACAAGGTGAAGAGTCGCCGCGTGCGCTGGTTGTTTCCCGAGCGCGACAGCTTGCGGACTTTCGCCCACTCTTCCGGTCCGAGTGTTTCGGACTTCACGGGCACAAACCAAAAGCCGATCTTCTTCCAGAACCAACTGCGCTGCGTGTTTGTAGACTCTGTGCTAGCCGACATGTCAGGCCTTCCTTTTATGGATTTGGTATACCTGCTCGCTCAATGTCTTAAACGGCCTCGGCGAGAAGACGGCCTCGACCGGCAGTCGAAAGTATTCGGCAATCTTGAACGCCAATTCCAGGGACGGCGTGTAGTCTCCGCGCTCGAGAAACCCAATGGTCTGCGGATTCACACTGACGGAGGATGCCAGAGTGGCCCGGGATAGTTTTCTTTCCGCGCGAAGGACAGCGATGCGGTTATGAAGCGACATGATGTGGTTATACACTACTATGTTGCGTATACGCAACACTTATTCAAGCGGTACCGGAGCAGAATGTGTTCGGACTCTTCTCATCCCATCTGGTTACAGCGGCGGGTGATAACCTGTTTGCCGTGCGAATCCAGAAAGACACGCGGTCTGTCCCACAGCAAGTTTTGTCTGGGTTGAAGATCGGCGCCGTCCTTGTCGGGGTGGTAATACTGCTAGTGGTTCTCCCTAGCGTCCCGGTGCGGCGCATCGAAACTTATTACTGGCATCTGCGGCACGGCAATTCCATCGAGGTTGGCAGATATCGCTTTCCAGTCCCCAAACAGTGGTATGTGGAGTCGCTTTCGGCGAACGATGTAATGCTCGTAGACCTTAACACCGGGGACGGTATTATGCTGCGAATGAGTTCGATACCGTCCCGCTCCACGCTGGGAGCGTGGGATGCGTTGATGAGCCGCCCGGCGGCGGACGGCAGCATGAAGGTGTTGGGCCGTAAGGAATTGCAAATCAACGGGGAAAAAGTCCTATGCGTTGAGAAGGATCTGGACACAAAAGCGTTACGACTGTACCCCATCGAGTGCCGTTCTGAAGGTGCCCTAGAAGTGGGTTTTTTGCCGTACCTTTTTGACGTCAAAGACCACGATCAGACGTTCTATTCGCTCTTGCAGCAATTGCAGAAGCTCTAGCGCTGGCTCTCGGAGCGCTATTCATCGTGCTGGTTGCTGTGGTCGCAGGCCTCGCGTACCCCGTCGCCGGCTCGGGAAATCACGTGTTCACCTCGGGCCTGAACGACTTGGTATGGGCAGGTTTCGTGTTGACTTCGTTCCCGCGCGCGATGCTGATCATGGCGGCGGCGTTCGGGCTCTGGCGGGTTCGGCTGATTTCGAATGCGCTGTTTGCGGTTGGGGTCGCTGCGGTCATACTCGTGTTGCTCGGCGGTACCACCTGGCTGAGCGGCGGAATGTGGGCACCGGACGGCGTATATTCGCGATTTGTTTCGCCCGCCATCGGGGTGGTGTGGGGCATGGTCGTGAGCGGAGTGCTGCTGACGCGCAGCCCGGCTGCGCGTGCGGGATGGTGAGGGCGAGGCGTATCAGGGCGTTTATGCGTGAGCCTTGACCACGGGGTTTGTGGTGGCCTAAGATTCGTGCGCTCAATCTGGGAGCGAATTTCCAAACTTCCAGATCTGCCGAGGAATAAGCCATGAAGACTACTTCGTATCTGGTGACCGCGATGATTGTGTTGGTGCTCGCCGTAATGGGAGGCAGCTCCAGCTCTGGACAAGAGAAGCAGGACAAATATGCGCTGAAGATACCGGGCGGGCTCTCGTTTTCTGAGGTCAAGGGCTATGAAGAGTGGCAGGTGGTTGGCCCCAGCATCTGCGAAGGGGCGAAGGTGATTCGGGCAATCGTCGCCAATCCGGTGATGATCAAATCCTACCAGGAGGGCATTCCCGGCAACGGCAAGGCTTTCCCGGACGGCTCGAAGATTGTGAAGATGGAGTGGCGGCCGAAGACGATAACGGATGCTCCTTTTTCGGCGAAGGTGCCGGACATTGTGCCGGGCGACCTGGCGCAGGTCGAGTTCATCGTCAAGGACAGCAAGAGATTTCCGGACACGCACGGATGGGGATATGGGATGTTCGATTTCGATGTGGCAGCGGGAAAGTTCGTGCCGGCGACGAAGGCGAGCAACCCTCCGGTGAATAATGATGCCAAGTGCGGAGCGGCATGCCACGAGCTGGCGTCGTCGAAGGACTACATTTTTACGGCGTATCCGAAGAGGTAAGGCGTGGGGATATTCGAGCAAGCGCTCAGAATGGAAGCTTCCAATGTTCAATAAATCGTTCCAACCATCCAAAACCGCAGCCATCGCCCTCGTAGGCACTGCGCTCGCGGTGCACATTCTCTCGGCGTCGGCACAGACTGCCAAGGACGTCAAAGGGCCCACACCGCTCGTCGCGATCCCAAATGAGGCCCCGCCGAAATTGATCGTCGATCCTCCGATTCCCGAACAGTTGGCGTTGGGACGTGTATTCATCCAATACAGGACCGAGAACCTGCGCGTTGTCCCTGTGTTCGGCAAAGCTGCGTTGGAGGTATCGCCGCGGGTTGGACACCTGCACTACTACGTCGACGACCAATCCTGGCCCATCGTCGACACTAGCGGCGAAACCGTAGTCCTCGTGGGACTGCCACCTGGACCGCACAAAGTCCGGCTGGAATTAGCGGACACGATCCACCGCCCAATCGCAGGCGCGTCCAAAACGGTGGAGTTCACTGTGCCTGCGCCGACGCCGCAAAAGTAGCGGAAGCCAGAACCGGAGTCTTCCAGGATCGGATGGAGCGCTCTTTGGCTAGCGCGATGAAGGGCGTCCCTTTTCCGGTGGAGCGAAGGTTGGGGCTCAAGATTTACCAGGAGCACACTATGAGACGTACGGGGTTTTTGCTGCTTGCAGTTCTAACCGTGGCTGGCGTTGTTGCCTATAGAGCACACGCCTCCGGACAGTCCGATGCTGGATCCTCTGCGCTCACTTCTCCGGCCGTTTCTCCGATCTATGGTGTCAAGATCCCCGACGGATACCGCGATTGGCAATTGATCGCGGTGAAGCAGCTCCATTTCGGCGGCAGGGGCGAGCAATTGCGCGCGGAACTGGGCAACGATATCGCGATCAAGGCGTACAAGGCAGGGACGCTTCCGTTTCCGGATGGCGCGATCATTGCTGCCCTTCATTGGACTCGCGTCTCATCGGAGGAGAACGATAAGGTGCTGGAGGGGCCATTCCCCGGCACGCAATCGTTTGTGAGCGGGTCGCGGGTGAATGTGCAGTTCATGGTGAAGGACTCGAAGAAGTACGCCGCCTCGGGCGGTTGGGGCTTCGCTGACTTTACGGATGGAAAGCCGGGCGACAAGGCGCTGCACGAGGCGTGCTTTCCCTGCCATGTGCCGGCGAAAGATCGCGACTACGTCTTCACTCGTTACGCACCTTAGCGAAATTCATCCACGATCCCGAGCTCGTAAGATCCAGAGATCGTAAGATCAAGCGATCGCCATAAGATCAACTTAGGCTTCAAGACAGGTGGACCACAATGCGTCCCGGCTCCAGACCTGTTCGGGGCGAAAGTCGCCGGAACCGCCTGGAAATCGAAACCAAGCTGGTACATCGTCGCCAAGAATGATCGCACCATACAGCCTGACTGTGAGCGCTTGCTCGCGAAGCGTATGGGCGCCAAAACGACCGAGGTCGCGAGCAGTCACGTGGTCATGTTGTCGCAACCGCAGGTCGTGATCGATGTGATCCGGCAAGCGGCAAAAGCCGTTGAGGAAGGGAAGGCGGCAGCCTAGGACGCCAAGCCTTCCACTCTCGTTTCCTTCTTCTTCGCTTCGAGTGCAGGTAGAAGAAGTTTGAGAAGCGCTTCATCCGAAAACGGGTTCTGTCCTGAGATCAGCTCGCGATCCTGAATGACGTAGCTCGACCATGGAGCGAGCACGCTTACGTCTCCGCCTGCCGTACGCAAGGCGAAGTCCGGGTAGAACAGCACCTTGCCGCCAATCTCGA
This sequence comes from uncultured Acidobacteriaceae bacterium, assembly GCA_963745105.1. Classification (GTDB taxonomy): domain Bacteria; phylum Acidobacteriota; class Terriglobia; order Terriglobales; family Acidobacteriaceae; genus Silvibacterium. The sequence goes on along the minus strand of CAVUWQ010000091.1, from coordinate 1,179 downwards.
GCGGCTCCCGTTGTTGCTCTTCCGCTGTCGAGAAGATGGTCATCTTGTAGCCAGCATATATCCAGCCTTTAGCCTTGGCCCGCGCTCCAGCGTCATCGCCAGCCGCCAGCGCGGCGACCACCTCCCAAGAATTCGGAAGGGCCGAGAGTAGTGAAATCGGGCCATGGCAGAGCACTGCCGTAGGCTTCGCCGTTTGATGAAAGTGCCTAAACACGATACCGGCGTCGGGATCATCGAGAAGATCGATCATCGGGCCGTGACCGCCGGGGACGAAAACGGCGTCATATTGATCCAGGCCCGATGCGATGACATCCGCGATGCGCATTGGATCTCTGAGCCCAGTCAGGCCGTCGCGGAATAGCATATAGTCCTCAAGCTTGGCCGCGTCCCCGCCGAAGAAATCGGCGGTCTCTGAATTCACATCCACTTGCGGCGTGTTGCCTTTGGGTGTGGCGAAGGTGATTTCGTAGCCCTCCTTCATCAGGGCGCGAACCGGAACCGTCAGCTCGTTAAGGTAGTAGCCAGCGCCCTTATAAACCTTGCCGTCTTTCAAGGGGAACCCGCGACCGCTCGAGACTAATACCAGGACTTTTCCTTTGGTTGCCATTTTGTTCTCCTCTTTGAACTCCTGCTGATTAAGCCTGACCAGGAAAGGAAAAACAATTAGACCAAGGTATCGCGCGATACTTTGATATCGCGATTTGTGGCCGCCATCGCAACACTTCCCACCGAGTTTGCAGGTTGCTCAGGTGATCGAGCGACAAAGCAATTTCGTGGCTAAAACAAGACAGAGGCCGCCGGTTTTTGAGGGGAGAAATTGGGGAATTCATGGGGGTACCCCCCCTCCCCCTAAAATGAGTTAAGTTGATGATAAAAAATAACTTAAAGGCAAAGTCTTCAAAAGATTGCACTTAGCCAGAGATTTCGTGGATTGGCGTGGACTTGCCGAGTGCTGCCTGCTTGCATTTATTGTCAAAGAGCGCGAAAACAATGAGGCGGGAAAATGCGTTGGTCTCTGGAGACGGGCGCGATTCCCGACGGTGGGTTGTCAAGGAATCATCGCACCCCGTGGTGGTGGCTGTCTGTGATGGTGGTACGAGAAAAGTGTGATGAAAAACGGGGCCAGTTCTGACCGGAAACAGGGCCCCCACTCACGCCGAAGTACGGCTTGAACGGGCC
>CAVUWQ010000090.1:0-134465 GCA_963745105.1 uncultured Acidobacteriaceae bacterium | reverse complement strand
GCCTTCGATCAGCACCAGGCATTGCGGCTGATGAATCCGGCGGCGGAACGCCTGTTTCAACTCAACCCGGCGCGCGATCTGGGGCGCTTCGCTTCTCACCTGAAGCTCGATGGCCTGATGCTGCAGCCGGACGAAGGCATTCTGCAGATCGACGGACAGCCCGATGGGCAGGGGCAGCCCGCGCGTACCTCCACGCGGTGGATGGTGCGGCGCAGTACCTTCCGCCAGCAAGGCCAGCCCCACACGCTGCTGCTTCTGTCAGACGTAAGCGCCGCGCTGCGCGAAGAAGAACGCGTGGCATGGCGCAGGCTGATTCGCGTGCTCGGGCATGAGATCAGCAATTCGCTGGCGCCGATCAAATCGATTGCCGGAAGCCTGCGCAGCCGTCTGCCGCAAAATGATGCCGGATCTTCGGGAACAAACTCGTTTCCCGACTTTGAACGCGGCCTCAGCGTTATCGAGAGCCGCGCCGAGTCGCTCAACCGGTTCGTCCAGGCTTATCGTCAGCTGGCGCAGCTGCCCGCTCCGGCATTACGCCGCGTAGCTGTCAGGCCGCTGCTGGAGCGGGTCGTAAGCCTGGAGACAAGACTTGAGGTGACGGTCGAGATCGACGCGGCACAACTGGCCGGTGTACATATCGCCGCCGATCCCGACCAGATGGAGCAGCTGCTCATCAACCTGCTGCGCAACGGCGTGGAAGCTGCATTCAGCGCGGGCGATGAATCGATCACTGCCGGGCTGCCCTTCGATTCGCCGCAGGTAACGATCCGCGCCGAGCAGCAGGGTGAGATGTTGTCGATTGTGGTCGAGGATAACGGGCCGGGCATTACCAACCCGTCGAATCTTTTTGTGCCTTTCTACACCACCAAAAAGAGCGGCAGCGGCGTCGGCCTGGCGCTGGCGCGGCAGATTGCCGAAGGACATGGCGGCACGCTGGATTTACACAATCGAGCCGACGCGCGCGGCTGCCAAGCGGAACTGCGCATTCCGCTCGCGGCGCAGATAGTCGCTGAATCCGAGGGCATGATTGAGAGCCAGCCTTCTTCGCGGGTATAGCTGCGGGGGTTGGAATGACGAAGCTGAGAGAGTTAACCACAGGGTGGTTTTCGGCGCTAGGCGACGGGCTCCGATCGCTATACCCTATACCCTGAACCCTACACCCTGGAGTACGAAGTGGCTGCCTCTGCTGCGAATCTGAAAGTCGCCATCCTTGGTTTTGGAACCGTTGGTAGCTCTGTTGCTCGCATTCTCTGCGATCTGAAGCCGCAGGGCGTTCAGCTGACCCACATATACAACCGGAACATTGCGCGCAAGCTGGCCGGCTGGGTCCCGTCATCGGTCACCTGGACCGAAGATGTCGATGCCATTCTGGCTTCGGCTGTGGATGTGGTCATCGAACTCGTGGGTGGGCTCGATCCCGCGGGCTCCTGGGTACGGCGCGCGCTTGAAGCAGGGAAGTCGGTGATCACCGCGAACAAGAAGCTGATCGCTTTCCACGGAGTGGAGCTCGAAGCGCTGGCAAAGTCGAAGGGCGGGCATCTGCTTTATGGCGCCGCGGTTGCCGGCGGCATTCCGGTGATCCCCGGTCTGCAGCAGGGACTGGCCGGCGATCAGGTGAGGCGGATCGAGGGCATTTTGAACGGCACCTGCAACTTCATCCTCTCCAAGATGGAGGGAGGGGCAGAGTTTGCCGATGTGCTCAAGGAGGCACAGGCGCACGGCTACGCCGAGGCCGATCCCACAGAGGATGTGGACGGCTACGATGCGCGGGCCAAGCTGGCTATCCTCTCGCGGCTGGCACTCCGGGCCGATCTCGATCCCAACGAAATCCCCTGCCGGTCGATCCGCGAGGTGTCGGCGATCGATTTTGAATACGCTCGCGAGCTGGGATGCACTATCCGGCAGATTTCCCGGGCGGAGCTGCGCGGCGCCGGTACGGAAGCCGTAGTAGCGAGCGTGGGGCCGATGCTGGTGCCCAAAGCTTCGCCCTTGGCCTGGTCGCGTGGAACTGAAAATACCGTTCTGGTGGGGGGCAAGTACGGCGGGGATGTGGTTTTCTCCGGGCATGGGGCCGGCGGCCATCCGACAGCGGTCGCCGTGGTTTCGGACCTTATCGGTATCGCCCATGGCTCGCGAGCGGTCGACCTGCCCAGCCGCAAGGCGTCAGTTAGCGGGGAGTTCCTGCTGCGGCATTCGATCCGCTTCGTAGTCTGCGACCAGCCTGGAATCATCGCCGAAATTGCGCTGGCACTGGCCGAGCAGGGCATCAACATCCATGCCATCTTCCAGAAGCCAGGTTACGGGAGGGAGAACCTGCCGTTTGTGGTCACGGTCGAGCCGTGTGCCAATTCCGCCCTGAAGAGAGCTCTGACAAGGATCGGGCAGATGAAATGCCTGCTGGAGAAGCCGTTCGACCTGCAGATTCTCGAGCCGGAAGAAACAGTGAATTAATCGATCAGACAATAACGAAACGGTACATCTCGATCGACGTGAAAGTAACAGGCTGTGGATAAAGTTAAGATATTAACTTTCCTGATGCCTTCGCCTTATACTTTAAGAAAATTCAGGAAGTTGTTGTTTTGTAAGCCTGCACTCGGGAAGACGGCTTCCAGGTTTCGGGCTCCCAGGGTTTTGAAGGCAGCTTCTCCGAGCACTTGCCGGTAGTCCGTGGTGATGGCCAGATCGCGTTCCTCGTAAAGCTGGCTCTTGTCCATACCCGGCCATTTGCCGTAAACCTTACGTCCCTGCACTGGGCCGCCCAGCACGAACATAACGTTCGCGTGGCCGTGATCTGTGCCCCCGGTGCCGTTCTGATGCACGGTGCGGCCGAACTCCGACATGCTGACCAGGGTGATGTTCTCAGCCTGATCGCCCATATCTGTCCAAAATGCGGCGATCGACTCGCTAAATTCCTTCAACCGGCCGGCGAGTTGCCCGTTAACTGCGCCCTGGTTCTGGTGGGTATCCCATCCGCCGATGTCCGCAAACGCCGCTTCCACTCCAAGATTGGCTTTAAGAAGCTGGGCTATCTGTTTCAAACTGTTACCGAATTGCCCATTCGGATAGTTGGCGCCTGCTGCGGGGACATATTTGGCTGGATCGGTCGCCTTGAGCATCTTCACGGCCTCGAACGTCTCGCTGCCGGTGCCGTGCAGGACGGCATTTACCGACGCGTCGTACATGGACTCGAAGCTGGTGGCGATGGGCTGAGCTGACGGATTCTGTCCGCCGACCGAGAAGTCCTTCACATTGTCGACGGCGACGGCGGGAATCTTGCCTTGCAGGGTGCGGGGAAGCTGTGAGCCCAGCGCGACCGCGCGGAAGGCGGAGCCGTGCGCGATGTGGCCCTGGCGGGCAGCATCCTCGGCGGCCAGAGCGCGGTTGAGCCAGCCATCGGGCGTGGCCTTGAAACCGGGAGTTCCGGACTCCATGAAGTCCTGGGCGTCGAAGTGCGAGCGCGTGGGGTCGGGCGATCCGCAGGCGTGAACCATGGCCAGATGCCCCTGATCCCAGAGAGGCTTAAGCGGCTGCATGGCCGGATGCAGGCCGAAGAATCCGTCGAGGTCGATGACCTGATTCTGCGGAATGTTGATGGTCGGCCGCAACTCGTAATAAGACTTTTCGCGGTAAGGGACGACGATGTTGAGCCCGTCGGCAGCCCCGCGCTGGAAGATGACAACCAGCTTTTTGCCCTGGGCCTGCGCGGTGGTGGCCTGCGCAAGAACGCTGCGGGTGAGGAAGGACGGCACGGCGGAGGCGCCGACAACGGCCATCGCTCCACCTTTCATAAACGCGCGGCGGGTAAGGGGCGAAAAAGGCGGCATGGGGCGGGCTCCTGCGGGGGAACTCTTTCTACAAGTAAGGACGTTGGATGCGGAACAAAGTCGCGGGGCGGGAGTAACTCATGTCACTTCCGGGCTGACGGGTAAAGCGCTGGAGTGGGGGCATTTGCCTCATGAGGGGTTCGAATATTTCGGCTTAAATCATTGATTATAAAAAGCTTTCCTGCGAGAGGTGGCGAGCTAAGAATTAGATTCTAAAATGCTTGGCCCCGCGCATTTGTTTTCAAAGGGGTTATTCGAATTGTTTTGCCCGGGCGCTTTCAGGCGGGTGTTTCAGGTCGCGTCCAAGAGCCCTTTTGAGAAGTACTGGCCTTCCTGCCTGGAGCCGATGAAAGAAGCCTCCTGCCTTAGCAGGTGAGCGGCTTACTGCGCGTCGCGCATCTTTTCTTTTACGGATTTGGCCAGTTTTTCGATCTCTTCGGCCTTCTTCACCACGGCGAGGGATAGGGTGTCCTTGTTGCTCTTGTCGACTTCATCCTTCAGCTGGGTGGCCAGGTCGAGCAGCTTGGCGGTGTCGGAGACGAGCTGCTGCTGGCGCTGCTTGTTGCGGGTCTTGGCCAGCTCGGCGGCCATGTGCTGCGCCATGGGGTCGCTGTCCTTGTCCGGCTGCGACGCCCCACCAGGCACAACGGGATGCTGGGTCGTCGTCGGTTGGTTGGGCAGCTGTTGCATGAATTGCGCCGAGACAGGCTGAATGAGGATCAGGACGAGAAGAACGGCGCAGGCGAAGATCGCATGGGGTACTTTCACGCGCATAGGAGCTCCAATCGAACCCGGTGAGGCCAAGAACCAGGATGGGCTGTCATGATTATAGAAACAGGACGGCGGGATCATTATGAATCAAGTTGCGGAGGTTATGGCTTTGTTTGCGCCGCGTGAATTTTTGCAGTCGCTGGACACGGAGTGGATCGGCGACCTGCAGGAGTTCCTGCATAGCGTGCTGCCGAAGATCGTAGTCACGGCGGTGGGCGCATGGCTGCTGACGCGGGTGTTGAAGCTGATCACCACCCGGGTGATCCGTGTGGCGGAGCGGCATTCGAGTGGAGCGGGCCATCTGGCTCAGGTAAAGACGCTGACCTCGGTCATTCGCGCGACGGGGATCGGCGTCATCGCGTTTCTGGCCTGCCTGGAGATTCTTCCCCTGCTGGGCTTCAAGCTGGAGCCGCTGCTGGCCTCGGCGGGTGTGGCCGGCGTGGCGATCGGTCTGGCCGCGCAGACCATCGTGAAGGATTGCCTGAACGGCATTCTGATCCTGGTCGAAGACCAATACAGCATTGGCGATGTGGTGCGGGTCGCCGGAGTATCGGGGACCGTTGAGGCCATGTCGCTGCGCAAGACGCAGGTACGCGACAGCGATGGCACGCTGTACATCGTTCCCAATTCGCAGATCACCACGGTGGCCAACCTGACGCGCGACTTCACGGTGGCGACCATCAATGTGTCGGTCGATTACTCGGCGCATCCGGACAAGGTGATGGAGCTGCTGAAAGACGTGGCAATGGGGGTGCGAAACGATCCGGAATATAAAGATGTATTCCTCGCCGATCCCATCCTGCTGGGTGTGGATGCCATCAAGGGGTCGCAGGTGATCTATCCGGTGCAGCTGCGCACCAAGGCCAATCAGCAGTGGAAGGCCCTCCGGGAGACGCAGCGGCGCATCCGGATTGCGCTTTCAGAGAATGGCCTGCTGCCGGGCGATCCGCTGCGCGTGTTCACCGCCGGGTCGCCGGGTGAAGGAGCGGCGGCGGAGGCTGCACAGGCGGCCGTGGCACAAGGAGCATCCAAAGCGGCCGATCCCACGGCAGCAAAGGCCAACGAGATCAATCCCTTCACGGGTGAAGGGATGTAAGGCGGCGGGTCAGGTCGTCTCGGTAATCGACTCAGGCTCGCGACTTCTGACCGGCGCACGTCTGAAAATTGCGCGCCAGGCGCGGCTCAGATCATCTGGATCGATGAAGAGCACATATGCCGAAAGGATGTCCCACTGAAACATGGGGACGTTGAGAGCGTATTCCAGGCAGAGGTGGAAGAGCAGTCCCACCAGCAGCAGGGGATAGCGCAGCGGCCGGAACCAGATGAGCACGGCGAGGCTGAATTCGATCACAAGAGTAAGCCAGGTTTCGGCCTTGATCATGACCGGAAGGAGCGCCCACGCGGGAAGTGGAAAGCGGGTGACGGCATGCAAATGAAATACGTAGTCGACCGCGGTTCCGTTGCGCCAGGTGTTGCCCTTCAACTTCCACATGACAGAGACGAAGTACATGAAGGCCAGCTGATACTGGATCATGCGCTGCGCCCAGGGCGCGCTCAAAGGGGGTGTTGCGCCTTCCCGTCCCCGGCGAATGCGGATGAGGCGATCGATGGAGAGGGCCGCTCCGGCGGGCGCGAAGATAAGAAAGAAGCCTGCGACACGCAGGAAAACATCGCCGCCGTGGAGGATGAAGAGATTTCTCTGCTGGATGGAGGCGAGGCAAAGGAAAACAGCGGCGCTGCTGAAGCGTGTCCATAAGCCGATGATCAGCATGAAGGCGAGGACCAGAAAAACCCAGAAGAAAGCGCCGATCCAGCGGTCATTCTGGGGGATGATCCCGAAGAGGTTGAGGCGCACTCCCGGTTCAATGGTGGTCATCGTGGACATCGATATCCAGCTGTGGCCTCCATACCACTCCAGCCAGTCACCGTGCAGCAGAATGAGAGTAGCCGAGACACAAAGTCCATAGAGGATGCGGAAGAGCGCGATGGGTAGAGGCGATTGCGGCGCAAAGAAAAATTGCTGCCAGCCGTTGCGCAGTCTTTGCAGGATCAATGGACGCCTCCGACGGGAAGATACTGGTCGTAGAAGACGTCAGGCTTGGGCTCGGGCTCTTCGGAAGCTCCCGGCTTGATGTCCGAGTGAAACTGAATCAGCAGAACCTGGTCAGGCGGATCGTCCGGGTTGTTGAACAGCCACGCAACGTGCTGGGCGGCATCAGGCCACAGAGCGGACTCTCCCTGCTCGGGAAGAACCTCGGTGTATTTACGGAATCGTTCTTTGCGATAGCGCTCTGCGAAGCTGAGTTCCTCCATGCGAGGAAAAGTCATGACGCGCATGTGGCGGTCGCGGGTAATCACAACTCCTCTCACGTAGGAATTCACCATGTCAGGGTTTGGCGCGAAGATATTCCAGGACTGAAAGAGGCCGGTCCACTGCATGTAGGGGCGAACAATCTCCCGGATCTGCCCGAGAGGCGCAAACGACCAGGGCACCGCCCAGCAGGTGATGGCAATCAGGTGAAAGACGATAAACGCGCTGATCGCGCCACGCTTCATGCTGTTCGCGTCAGAAGCTTCGGGCTTTGCTTCCGCAGTCGCTATGCCCTTGCCCTGACTCGGTTTCTTCTTCGGTTGACTACTCTTCATCGATGATCCACTTTAACCAGTTTGCCACGTGCTTTATGGGTCGACGTCACGAGGGGGTTCCGCGCTCGGAGAATCTGCTGAGAGCGCGATCAGAATCGCCCGGAGCGTCCTTGACATACCTAATTGTCTAGGTCTAGGCTCAGTCATACCCAGATGGCTTGGGATAGAAGCCGATTTTTCTGGCGTGAGGTGTGGAGTGTCGATCTTTCGCCGCGTGTCGAATTTGCTTTTCCGGTCGAAAGTGGAGCGGGAGATTGAGGCTGAGCTGCGGTCGCATCTCGACATGCGCACCGAAGACAACATCGCCGCCGGCATGACCGAGGCGCAGGCACGGCGCGACGCGCTGCTGAAGTTCGGCAATCCCACGGTGGTGCAGGAGCGTGTGACGGGAGCTGATGCGGCGCTGGCTCTGGACAGTATTTGGGCGGATATTCGTTTTGCGTTGCGCCAGCTGCGGAGATCGCCGGGCTTCGCGGTGACGTCCATCATCATTCTTGCCCTGGGCATCGGCGCGAGTACGGCCATCTTCAGCGCAGTGAAGCCGATCCTGCTCGATCCGCTGCCGTATCCGCATGCCGGCCGCGTGACCATGCTATGGGAGATGCGCCGCGACGGCTCGCCGATGAATCCCACCTTCGGCACCTTCCATGGACTGCAGGAGCGCAGCCGCTCGTTTGAGGCGATGGCGGCGATGAAGCCGTGGCAGCCCGCGCTGACCGGCACCGGGCAACCGGAAAGGCTCGAAGGGCAGCGGGTCACCGCAGACTACTTCAGGGTGCTGGGGCTTGAGCCGCAGCTGGGACGCAATTTTCAAGCGCTGGACGATACCTTTCAGGGGCCGAACGTGGTGATCCTGAGCGACCGATTCTGGCAGCGGCACTTCAGCGGCGATCAGTCGATCGTCGGCAGGCAGGTGCGGCTGGACGACAATCTCTTCACGGTCATCGGCGTGATGCCGCGGGTGTTCGACAATGTGCTGGCTCCCGGCGCAGAGCTCTGGGCTCCGCTGCAATATAATCCCTCGCTGCCCGCGGACGGGCGCGAGTGGGGACATCATCTGCGCATGGTGGGCAGGCTGCGCGCGGGCGTGAGCCGGGTACGGGCGCAGAGCGAGCTCAGCGTGTTCCTGCATGCGATGGCGCAGCTCTATGCGAAGGGTTATGACAGCTCGGGCGGTGCGCCTGATGGTATGCTCGTCGATTCGCTGCAAAGCGATCTCACGCAGGGAGTGCGTCCGGCGCTGCTGGCGGTGCTTGGCGCGGTGATGCTGGTGCTGTTGATCGCGTGTGTCAACGTGACGAACCTGCTGCTGGCGCGCGGAGCGCAGCGCACCGCGGAGTTTGCCATGCGCGCGGCACTGGGCGCGGCGCGGAAGCGTCTTATCCGGCAATTGCTGACGGAAAGCCTGCTGCTGGCGATTCTAGGCGGAGTTCTGGGCATATTTGTGGCGGCTGCCGGTGTGCGGGCTCTGGTGGCATTGAGCCCTCCGGGATTGCCGCGGGTGAACGCGATCGGTGTGGACGGTGGCGTGTTTCTCTTTGCTTTCGGGGTGACCACATTGATTGGTCTGGTGGTGGGATTGTTCCCCGCACTACAGACCGCGCGGGGTGATCTGCATCCTGGGATGGAACAAGGCTCGCGGCGTACCGCAGGCGGCCGTCAGTGGATGCGCCGCATCCTGGTGGTCGCCGAAGTTGCTTTGGCCATGGTGCTGCTGGTGAGCGCGGGTCTGCTGCTGCGCAGCATGCAGCGCCTGTTTTCGATCGATCCCGGCTTCGATCCTTCGCACCTTATCACCATGCAGGTGCAGGAATCAGGGCATCGCTTCGACAACGACGCGGCAGCGTTGCGCTTCTTCGAGCAGGCGCTCGACGCAGTGCGACAGGTACCTGGAATAGTCTCAGCCGGATTTACGGTGCAGCTGCCGTTGAGCGGCGACTACGACGTCTACGGGGTGCAGACGGAGAGAGATGGCAGCCTCAAAGGCGACGGAGCGCTGCGCTATGTTGTGACTCCGGGATACATCGAGACCATGCATATTCCCTTGCGCAGCGGCCGCCTGCTCAATGATCGCGATACGACAGGTGCGCCCGTGACGGTGTTAATCAACGAGTCGATGGCGCGGCGGCGATTTGCGGGAGTGAATCCAATCGGCCAACGTGTGCGCATCGGTCCCGATATTGGCCACGCCGATAAGCCCTGGGCCACAATCGTAGGCGTGGTTGGCAACGTGAAGCAGGCATCTCTGGCGCTGGACGATGAGGACGCGTTTTATGTCTCCACCCGGCAATGGCCGTGGGCGGAGAATGTACTGTCGCTGGTGGCGCGGACGCGCGGCAATGCGGCAGCGATGGCCCCGGCGGTCCGCAATGCGATCTGGTCCGTCGACAGGGACCAGCCGATTGTGCGCGTAGCTACGATGGAGAGTCTGGTTGGTTCATCTGAAGCGCAGAGGCATTTTGTGCTGATCCTGTTCGAAGCATTTGCACTGGTGGGAATGGTGCTGGCTGCGACCGGCATCTATGGGGTGCTCTCTGGCGGAGTGAATGAGCGCACGCGCGAGCTGGGTGTGCGCGCGGCTCTGGGCGCATCGCGGGGAAATATTCTGGCGCTGGTCATGCGGCAGGGCATGGCGCTCACCGTCCTGGGGGTGGTGATTGGGATCTGCGGCGCGTTCGCGGCTAGTGGACTGATCGCGACATTGTTGTTCGGAACTTCGCGGCTCGATCCTGTTACCTACTTTGCGGTGATCGCGCTACTCATCGCTGTGTCTGGTGTAGCCTGTTTTGTGCCCGCGCGTAGAGCCGCGTCGGTCAACCCCGTGGATGCATTGCGCGCGGAGTAACGTCGTGTGCTTCCGACGAATTAAGATCAATCGATTCCTTCACCGAGGTTATGTAATCTGTGAGAGCGGGTTCGGAACTGGCGGTATTTCTGACTCGGATGATCGGCGTCGCGATATTGTTTCTATACGGAGCAGAGATGACGGCGGCTGCGCAGCCGTATCAAAAGGCCTTCGATGCGATCGGCACGCAGGCTTTTGAAGAACAGCGGACACCGGGCTTTGCATTCGCTGTGTTGTGGCGCGGGCAACTGGTTTTCGCGAAAGGGTACGGCATTGCCGATGTAGCCGGGAAGACTCCGGTGACGCCGGCGACGCGATTCGCCATCGGTTCGATCACCAAGCAATTCACGGCCGCCGCGGTGCTGATGCTGGCTGAGCAAGGTAAGCTCACGCTCGACGACAGGTTGGCCGAATATGTGCCGACCATGCCGAATGCGAACACCATCACGCTGCGCATGCTGCTGAATCAGGATTCCGGTCTGCACAACTATCCGAATACCCGCGAGCACAACTGGCCGATTGCGGGCAGAATCTCCCCCGAAAAGATCATTGCCATCCTGCAGACTGACAAGCCGGATTTCGCACCCGGCGAAAAATGGGCCTACAGCAACACAAACTATGCTCTGCTGGCCTATGTTGTGACTCGGGCGTCGGGAATGGCATATGAGGATTTTCTGGCACATAACATCTTCTCGAAGGTGGGCATGCATGATTCGGGCAGCGGATTTGCGGCGCAGGAGGGGACAGCCACTCCATATGAAGGAAAAGCGGGGGATTTTCATGAGGCGAAGCCCAGGATCAGCCTCGATCTGTTTTATGGAGCAGGGAGCATGGTATCAACGGCCGAAGATCTGGCGCGCTGGGATGCGGCGCTCATGGGGAACACCCTGCTCAAGCCGGAGTCGCTGCTCGCGCTGTGGACGAACGGAACGCTGCCTGACGGCCAGCCAGTGAAGTATGCGATGGGTTTCATTGCCACCTCGATAGGGCAGCATCGCGAGGTGTGGCACAACGGTTACTCTCCGCGGGCCGGAGGGTATTGCTTCAACGCGATCTTTCCCGACGACGAGCTGGCGGTGGTGGTGCTGGCCAACGCGCCGGATGCTGCATTCCGCGGAGTGCCGGAAAAGATGGTCGGCCGGGTGCTGGCCTTGTACGATTCGGCTTCAACGTTCAACCCTACTAGTCTGAGCCACTGACACCTGAGACTTCGCATTCGCTCTGATCGTCACCATGGAGAGAGGTGTGGTAAGTTGGGCTCCAATCCCTGAGATGATCGGGGATCGAGCTCTTCAATCATGGGTGACGCGATGCAGGGATTCGCTGGGGATGTGCGTTATGCGCTGCGGCAGTTGATCAAGACTCCGGCATTCACGCTGACCGCGCTGCTGACGCTGGCGCTGGGCATCGGCGTGAATGCGGCGATGTTTTCGGTGGTAGACCAGGCTCTTCTGCGTCCGGTGCCTTACCCCGATCCGTCGCGGCTGGTGCTGATGGGGCGTCGAGCCGACGCCGGTAAATCGGCCGGCAAGAACCTGGGTTTGCCCGACGTTCTCGACTGGCGCGCGCGCAGCCACTCCTACAATGCGATTGCGTACTACACCCTGCAACTGCCCACGCTGGGCGGCAGCCAGAATCCGCAGCTGGTTCCGCAAGTGATATCGAGCGCGAACCTTTTCGATGCGCTGGGGCTTCATGCCGCTATGGGCCGGTTGTTTGTCCCTGAGGACGAGACACCCGGACACGGCAGGGTTCTGGTGCTGAGCTGGAACGTCTGGAAGAATTTCTTTCACCAAGACCGTTCCATCATTGGCAGGGCGGTGCCGCTGAACGGCGTCCAGTACACGGTGATCGGAATTCTGCCAAAGGACCGCTCGTTCCCGGAGAACGCAGACTCCATGTTCTCGCCGCTGGAGGTGAACAACAAGGACTATCAGGATCGCGGATCATCGTTCCTCATCGCTATCGGCAGGTTGCGCGCAGGCGTATCGCTGCGCCAGGCGCAGGCCGAATCGGATCGAATTTACCAGCAGTTGGTGAAGGAATACGGGGACAAAGAATCGGGCGACCCACTTGCAGTCGAGTTGTATCAGGATTCGGTGACGCAGGATGCGCGGCCGGCGCTGCTGGCGCTCAGCTCGGCGGTGATTGCGGTGTGGCTGATCGCCTGCGCCAACGTGGCAGGATTGATGCTTACCCGCGCCAACAGCCGGCGGCGTGAGATCGCGATCCGTGGCGCGCTGGGTGCGGGACGTTCGCGGCTGATGCAGCAGTTCCTTACCGAGAGCCTGCTTCTGAGTCTGAGCGGTGGCGTGCTCGGGTTGGGCATCGCGGCATTGTCGTTGAAGCTGCTGAGCCACTATCTCGGGAATGCTGTGCGCCATGGCGAAGACATGCACATCGACATGGTTGTCTGTGGCTATCTGCTGCTGGCATCCTGCGTCTCCGCGGTTCTCTTCGGCATGATTCCCGGCTGGCATGCTTCGCATATCCCGGCGCAGGAGGGATTGCGCGAGGGATCTGCGGCTTCGGGCACCAGCCGGAGGCAGACTTTCTGGCGCGATTCGCTGGTGGTCGGGGAGATAGCTCTGACGCTGGCTCTGCTGATCGCCGGCGGCCTGATGATGCGCACACTGTGGGAGCTAAGGCATACCAAGCTGGGCTTCGTTCCCGAACACCTGGTGACGACATCGTTCTTCCTGCCGCAGACACATGGGCAGTTCTGGGTGAACACGGACGACAAGCAGCGGAACATCGTGAACTCGTTTTATAAGCCGCTGCTGGCAAACCTGCACAACACGCCGGGAGTGGAGCTGGCTGCCGTCTCTACAAAACGGGCCCTGGATACGAACTTTCACGGCGACATGAGCATCCAGATGATCGGCCTGCCCAAAATGCCCCACGGCCAAGAGCCGCGAGCGAGCGCCAGCGCGGTCTCTGCCGATTACTTCCGCACGCTGGGTGTTCCGCTACTCAGGGGAAGGTTTTTCGACGAGAGCGATCAGCCGGGACATCCGGGATCGGTGATCGTGAACGATGCCTTCGTGCGTCAGATTCTTTCCGGCAGGCAGCCGCTGGGCATGCAGATCAAGATGAAGGATGATGACGACCCCAAGGATCACACGCCTCCCGTAACCATTGTCGGCGTCGTGGCCGACAGCCATCAGGACACGGTAGGCGATGTGGTAAGGCCGGAGGTCGAGTTCGATGTGGAGCAGCTTGCGCCGGGGGACATTATGTACTCGATCCTCGCGGCCTATCACGGCGATCTGATCGTACGCGCACGGCTCGCTCCGGCGGCTGCGCTAAGCACAATCGAGAAAGAGATTCACGCGCTGGAGCCGGAGATGGCGCTGCAGAATTCCGAGAGCATGGAGCAGGTGATCGACGATTCGCTCAGTAACCAGACGCTGGCCGCCAGGTTGCTGGGTATCTTCGGCATTGCGGCTCTGGCGATCGCGGTTGCCGGCATCTATGGCCTGCTCTCGTATTCGGTGAGCCAGCGGACGCGGGAGCTCGGGGTGCGGCTGGCGCTGGGAGCACAGCGCGGCGACGTCTTATGGCTGGTGCTCCGGCGCGCGTGCGTGCTGCTGGGGGCCGGAGTCGGCATCGGGATCGCCGTGTCATGGGCGACGGGCAGCATTCTCCGCTCATTCCTTTATGGATTGCACGCGTACGATGCGGCCACAGTGCTGGCCGTCGCGCTGTTGCTCGGCCTTTGCGGTATCGCCGCCAGCTATCTGCCGGCACGGCGGGCGGCGGCAGTCGATCCCATCGTGGCCTTGCGAATGGAGTAGCCGCGCCTCTGCTTAGAAGTTGAAGAACTCTTCCCGCAGCGCGTCCTCATAGGCGGTTTTTGCAGCCTTGGCTTTTTCGCGTGCTTCTTCTTCCCGGAAGCCGGCTTGCTCCCATTCATCGACTTCGGCGACGTCGTGACTCACCGATGCCAGCGCCTCCTCCTCACGGATGGCGGTGATCCACTCTTCGACCGCTGCTTTGTAGCTCCGTTGCTTTGCGTCCAGTTCCGCGATCTCGATGGCCATGGGTTCTTTCCTCCGGCAGATGTATGCAGGTGGCCATTGTGAAGAGGCGGTGTGAAGAGAAGATTAAAAGAACCGGGCAAGCCATTTCCCGGCCCTATAGCCAGCCCTTGGAGCGGGCGATGCGCGCGGCATCGACGCGATTCGCCGCTCCCAGCTTGCTGATGGCTTCCGACAGGTAGTTGCGCACCGTTCCTTCGGAGAGATGCAGCTCGTCAGCAATATCGCTGCTGGATTTGCCTTCGCCGGCGCGCCACAGAATCTGGCGCTCGCGCTCGGTGAGCGGATCGGGGCCGCTATCCCAGGCCTCAGCGGCGAGATCGGGATCGACGACGCGCAGCCCCTTGTGCACGCGGCGGACGGCATCGGCAAGCTCGGCAGCGGGGCGATCCTTGAGCAGATAGCCTTTGGCTCCGGCGTCGAGAGCGCGGCGCAGATAGCCGGGGCGCGCAAAGGTGGTGAGAATGACGACGCGCGTCTGCGGATAGCGATCGCGCACTTCAGCGGCGAGGGTGAGACCGGTCATCTCCGGCATTTCAATATCTGTGACCAGTACATCGGGCTTGTGCTTGCCGACGGCGGCGAGGGCCTGCACTCCATTGGCCGCGCGATCGCAGACAGCAATGTCGGGTTCCATCTCGAGCAGAGCGGCGAGCGCACCTAAAACCATGCCCTGATCTTCAGCAACGATGACGCGTATGGGTTGAGACATATGTTAAAAGGTCAGGCGGGGTTCAGCTGCGCGGTATTGGATGGCAACTGCGTGACTGGAATCTGTATGGTCAGGCGCGTGCCTTGTTTGCTTCCGGAGTTCGCGTCGACGGTAAAGTGGCCGCCCAGCGCTTCGATACGCTCGCGCATGCCACGAACGCCGTTGCCGTCTTCGCGCACGCCCCCACGGCCATCGTCTTCGACGATGAGCTCTGTCTCTCCGGCTTTCTCCTGAAAGCGCAGGAAGCAATGGCTGGCCTGGGCGTGGCGCACGATGTTGGTCACCGCCTCGCGCAACACCAGCGAAAGCACGCTCTCCTCGGTGGGGCTCAGCGTGAGCGGGATGTCTTCGCACACCAGGGTGACACCTGCGGCGTCGAGCACGCTGTGGGCGCGGCGAATCTCTGCGGCAAAGCCCTCGGCGCGATAACCGCGAATGGCTTCGCGGACTTCAGAGAGCGCCGTGCGTGCGATCTGTTCCACATCGGCGATTTCCGCAGCGGCGCGCTCGGGGTTGCGTGAGAAGAGTCGTCCGGCCAGCTCCGACTTGAGAACGATCACCGATAGCGTATGGCCGAGCACGTCGTGCAGGTCGCGTGCAATGCGTTCGCGCTCGGCGAGCTTGGCCAGTTGCTCGATCTCCTCCTGCGCCATGCGCAGCATGGAGTTAGCGCGTAAGCGCTGAGCCATGAAGATATTGGTGCAGCCGACTACGATGCTGAAAGCCACGGCGAATCCCCACTCAAAGGGGCCGAAGTGAAAAATGTAAGCTTCAGCGAGGATGGCTGCGCAGGTTACGCCAATGGTGGAAACTGAGAGCGCCAGCGATGCGGTGACAAAGGGCACGAAGGCTGCAATGTAGACGAAGATGCCACACGCGCCGGGATTGTACGGGTAGTAATAAATACCCAGCAGGCCCATCGCTATCAGCAGCAGGAAAGTGTAACGGCGCGACTGGTAGACGACCAGGCCGGAGTATATGGCGAGAAAGATGGTGTAGACGATTCCGAACTGCACCCAGTAGCGGGTATTGTGGCGCGCGAAGGGCTCGATGAAGAAGAAGACCGAGTAAAAGAGCCAGACAAAGTCCCACCAATCGAAGTGCTCGCACTTCTTCGATTTCGAGGGCAGAAAACTCGTTTTGTCCGGTTTGGATTTCATGGCTGAAGTCTTCTTCTGATCATGCGGTCAGATCGAGTAGCCACGCCTTGATGCCGTGGCCAGGTTGCGCAGCGCGTGCTGAAGTTATCCTTTCGCCTCGGTGCGGGTGAAGAGAAGCCAGGCTCCGCCCAGCATCAGGCAAGTAAAGCCTATCAGAGCCTCCCAATGGGTGGACATGGAGGAACCTGGCTGCGCATAGCCGAAGATGTTCAGCGCCAACTGTCCATAGTGATAGGTGGGGAGTGCAGGCGCGATGCGCTGCATCCAGTGAGGAAGGATATTGATGGGCATCCACAGGCCCGACGCAAACGACATGGGCAGGTAGATGAGGTTGATCATGCCCGGTCCGGCTGTGGGCGGGATAAGGAATGAGAGCAGCAGTCCCATGCTGGCGAAGGGAATTGCTCCGGCGAGAGTGATGCCGGCCAGGGTGAGGAATTCGCCGATGGTCATGTGCACTCCGCCCAGCGTGATGCCGATGATCGAGAGCAGACTCACGATGACCATGGCGAATGCAGCGCAGGAGATGGTCTTGGCGGCAAGATAGGCAAAACGCGGCATGGGGCTGGCCTGCTTCAGTTCGAGCCATCCCTGCATGCGCTCCATGGCGATGCCCGCGCCGAGTCCGAAGAGCGCCGCGCCCACCATGCCGAAGCAGCTATAGGTGGCCAGCAGGTAGCGAGCGTATTCGGTATGCGCGTTGAGCGTGCCGAAGAGCAGATAGAACATGACGGGGAAACCGACCACGGAGAGCGAGAAGACTTTAAGCCGCAGCATGCGGAGGAATTCGTAGCGCGTCTCCTTGGCGAGAACGTTTGTGTAGTAGCTGAAGCTCAGTTTCTGCGGTTGTACGGCGATGGCGGCGGTGGCCATAAGATCCTCCTGGAATTACAAATTCGTATGCGGCGGCTTCCCGATCCCACATCTCAAAAAGCGAGATGCGGGGCAGCCTAGTTCTTTTCTGCTTCCGAACCGGTGAGAGCGAGGAATGCGTCTTCGAGTCCCGGCGCAGAGATTTCGAGGCTATGCAGGCTCTGATCCTGTCGCAGCATCTCGTAGACCACCCGCTCGGCTTCGGCGGCGGTGATGACGACAGCTTCACGATCCCGCTCCACGCTGACTACCGAGGGCAGCTTCAGCAGGAAGTCTGCATCGAGCTGCGTAATACAGCGAATGCGGCGGCCGGTGACGCGATGCTTGATCTCAGCCGGGGTGCCTTCGGCGATGATCTTGCCCTTGTTGATGACCACGATGCGGCTGGCCAGCGAGTCGGCTTCTTCGAGGTAGTGGGTGGTGAGAAGAACCGTTTTGCCCTGGGCGGCGAGCAGGCGAATCTGATCCCACAGGCCGCGGCGCGATTCGATGTCCGTGCCCACGGTCGGCTCGTCGAGAAAGACGAGGTCGGGATTGCCAACGAGCGCGAGCGCGAAGAGCACGCGCTGCTTCTGTCCACCGGAGAGCTTGCCGAAGAGTTTTTCTTCCATGCCATCGAGGCGCGCGATACGCACGACCTCCGCCGCTGACAACGGATGGGGATAGTAGCTGCGAAAGAGGTCGATATGCTCGCGGACCTTGAGCGTCTCAGGGATACGCGTGACCTGCAGCATGGCGCCGATGCTGGTGCGAGTCTCCGAATCGCGTGGATCGTTTCCCATCACGCGCACGCTGCCGCTGTTCGGAGAAATGAGGCCGAGCAGCAGGCGGACCGCCGTCGTTTTGCCGGCGCCGTTGGGCCCAAGCAGCGCAACCACTTCGCCGCGATGCAAGCTGAGATTCAGGTTGTCGAGGGCCGTGGTCTGGCCGTAGCGCTTGGTGACGGAGTGCAGCCGGGCGATGGTCTCTGCGGAGTAGGGCTGCCGCTGCAGGACAAGCGGTTCCTGTTGAAGGCCGGCGGCAAATGCGGTTGCGGACATGATGGCTCCTTTCGCCGGTCTTCGCGGGACACAAGACCGATCGAGCAATTACAGGATGGCCTGAAACGCGTCCCCGCCCCAGTGGAGTGTGTCATCAATCGGAGGTGACAGATGTCATGGAGGCACCTCTTCTATACTGTTCGCGATGGCCAGCGCCAAACATCGCTCACGTGTGACGCGCAGTCTTTCGGCGTTTCTGATGGCGGTTCTAATGGCAGGATGTTGCTGCTTGTTTGCCGAGAAGCGCGCTCAGCCGCTGGTGATCTACCTTGAACCATTCGGCATTCCCCGAGCCTTATTTGGACGCGGCGGCCCGCTGCTGTGCCTGCATATGCACGCCTCAGGCACCCGGCTCTTCTGGCTCGATGACACGCATCTCTTTGTTGCCTTCACGACGAACCCGCCGTGCACTTTTCACACCAGCCCTGAGCCTTCGAATTTGCGCGGCCTGGTCTTCGATACGACTACGGGTGTTAAAGTCGCCAGCCACGATTGGACGGTGAGCGAAGACCTCAGCGTCTTTGCGGGACCGAATCATACCGTAGTGCTGCGTGACGGCAACAAGATTGAATTCCTGAATGCGCGCCTCCAGCAGGTTGATTCGGGCGAGCTGGACGACACTCCGAAAGGCCTATGGTCGACGCCACGCAGACAGACCATGGCGCTGCTCTCGAGCGATGGCCGCAATTACGAGTTCTACGGCGCGCGACCGATGCGTCTGCTGGATACGATTTCGCTCGATGCCAGCGATGAAGTGCGCGCCATCAAGGAGTGGGTGGCCGGCGATGAGCGCATCGCGGGGAGCCGCTGTACTGACAAGTCTCCGTACTCCTGCATGAAAATCGTGGTGCAAACACCGGATTCGAAATTTCTGGAGCGCGATGGTGCGCCCTGGTCTTACCAGGAAACCGAAAAGCCGGTTTCACTGCAGCCGATTGGATTTCTCGACGCTACGCATCTGATCATCTCGCGCGAAGACAAGAATTTTTTCCACGGCCCAGAGATGTTGATCGTCACACCTACCGGCGCGCGGATTCAGCTGCCACCTCTAGGTCAGTTGTATCCGCGGAGGATTGCGGGTATTGCGGATGATGGAGAGCGCTTTGGAATTGAGATGTATGCGCTGGGCAGCTGCACGGATTGCATCGTTGCCAACTTTTTCGCAGTCGCCGAGCCGGACGCGCGGAAGTTTCTCTTCGAGAAGCGCGGCACTCCTTACATGAGCGCCGGTGAGCTTTCTCCCGATGGCAGGTGGATGGCGATCTTGGACGAGGGCGCGGTGACCATGTATCCGTTGCCGCCGGCGCGATGACGATGACTTAGTGGACTGGTCCCTGCGGCATGGGCATCTGCGCCTGCGGCTCAAGAGTGATGGAGCCGAAGGTGTGCTCATACTGAGCGATGTTCTGTCCGAGAAGGTTCCACAGGGCTTTGGCTTGCTGCGGGCTCAGATAGATGCCGTGGGTATTCTCCACCTCGATGCGATCAGAAGTTTCTTGCCGAACGATGCCGAAGGCGAGGAAGAAATCCCAGACGCTCACGCGTACCTGCGCGCTGTTGGCGTAGCTCTCGTGATAGTCGGCGCCCTTGCTCAATTGAATCTTGGGTTGCGGATGAGTTGGTTGCATGGTGTCTTAAGGGTAACGCAAGCAAATGGGATCAAGATGTTTCGGGGAGCCAGAGAACTTCAAAAGCTAAAGGATGGTGCGGGAGAAGGGACTTGAACCCCCATGGATTGCTCCGCTTGGACCTAAACCAAGTGCGTCTGCCATTTCGCCACTCCCGCATCCTGCGCAGCCGAGCCGTAGCGGTGCTCAAGGCTGCATCCTTAGCGTACCGGCAAAGGTCTGCCAATTGCAATGCCGATCACATGCCTGTTTCGAATCATTGATACCAGTATGTCTGTACTCAGTGTGGACGCGACTGGCTTTGGTATCCTCATCAGGAGAATCCTTCTATGAAGTCTCTTCTGCTCTCTGAATACAACCATCTGGATATTGTTGATATCCCGACTCCTTCACCGGCTGCGGACGAGGTTCTCATTCAAGTCGAGGCCTGCGGAATCTGCGGCAGCGATGTGCATGGTTATGACGGATCGTCGGGAAGGCGCATCCCTCCTATTGTGATGGGTCATGAGGCTGCGGGCGTGGTCACTGCGCTCGGTGCCGAGGTGAAAGATCTGTCGGTAGGCGATCGCGTCACCTTCGACTCGACCGTGTACTGCGGGACGTGCGAGTACTGCCTGCGGGGCGAGGTGAATCTCTGCAACAACCGTGAGGTGGTCGGTGTTTCGTGCGGAGACTACCGCCGCGCGGGCGCGTTTGCCGAGCTCATCGCGGTGCCGCGGCGCATTGTCTATACGCTGCCCGATGGCATTACGTTTCCGGAAGCGGCCATGCTGGAGGCGGTGTCCGTGGCGCTGCATGCGGTGCGCATCTCGCCCGATGTTGTCGGTAAATCCGCTCTGGTGATTGGCGCGGGCATGATCGGCCTGCTCACCCTGCAGGCGGCAAAGGCAGCGGGTTGTTCGCGGGTTCTGATCTCGGACGTCGATGAGACGCGGTTAGAGCTGGCGAAGCAGGTGGGTGCGGAGGAAGCGCTTCATGCATCGGGTTCTGAGTTGCTTGCGGAAATCATGCAGAGGACCGGCGGCAAGGGCGTAGACCTGGTGCTCGAAGCCGTGGGCCGCACCGAGACGATAGCGTCCGCCATCGACTGCGTGCGCAAGGGTGGAACGGTTACGCTGATCGGCAACATCACACCTGAGGTGACGATTCATCTGCAGAAGGTAGTGAGCCGGCAGATTCGCCTGCAGGGTTCGTGCGCCTCGTCTGGTGAATATCCTGAGGCCATCGAGCTGATGGCGAGCGGCAAGATTCAGGTGAAACCGCTGATCACGGCTGTGGCATCGCTTGAGGAAGGTCCGCGTTGGTTTGAGCGCCTGCACTCGCGCGAGCCCAACCTGATGAAGGTCGTGCTCACGCCGAACGGCCATCCGGACGCAGCATGAGCGAAAACTTTTTCGATCTGACCGGACAGGTTGCCATTGTCACCGGCACCAGCCGCGGCTTGGGACAGTATTTTGCGACCGCTTTGGCCAGGGCCGGAGCCGATCTCATCCTTACCAGCCGTCATCGCGAGACGCTGGCTCCTTTTGAAGCGGAGATCAAAGCGCTGGGACGGCGGGCAGTCTCGCTTGAACTGGATGTGAAGGATCAGAGCAGCATCGAGCGCATGGCAGCGGAGGCCGAAGCAGCCTTCGGGCAGATCCATATCCTGGTGAACAATGCCGGCTGCAATGTTCGCAAACCCGCTCTCGATGTGACCTGGGATGACTGGAATCATGTCATCGATACGAACCTGCGCGGAAGCTTTTTCGTTGCCCAGGCCTTGGCGCGGCGGATGGTCGCGAAAAGCTACGGGCGCATCATCAATATCGGGTCAGTCACCAGCGTCTTCGGTTACGCGGGACTTGCCCCGTATGGTGCGAGCCGCGGCGGCATCCGCCAGCTGACCATGAGCCTCGCCGACGACTGGGGCAAGCACGGGGTCACGGTGAACTGCCTCGCGCCGGGATGGTTCCGCACCGAGCAGAACAAAGTGATGTATGAAGATGCGGAGTGGGTCGAGTATCTGACCGAGCGGATTCCGGTGAAGCGTCCTGGCCAGCCGCACGATCTGGATGGCGCTATTGTTTTCCTTGCTTCAGAAGCGAGCCGCTATGTGACGGGTCAGACGATGCTGGTGGATGGGGGCATTTCTACCGGGGCGATGCGTGCTCTGCGGCGTTAGCTGAAATCAGGTCTGCGCCGGCACCTGCTCGATCTTTCCCAGCAAAAATATATATCCCGCAATGCCTACCAACAGATACGCGGCTGACACCGCGAAGGCCCACGCAAATGCGTGAGTGACCGCGACCACATATCCGGTAAGAATGGGGGCGGCGATGCCGGAGAGCTGATTGGAAAAATTCATGATGCCTCCTACCTTGCCGACGCTGCCGCGCAGTGCGATGAGCGAGGGGACAGACCAACCCACTGGAGACATCGCCGAGAGCCCGCTGATGGAGATGCTGATCCAGAAAAGAGCCTGGGCGGCATTGTGCGCATGAGCCGCGCCGAGAATGCCGAGGCCAAAAACCATCCCCGTGATCATCACTGTTTTGCGCACGCGGCTCGAGTCATAACCGCGGCGAATGAGCATGTCGGTTAGCCAGCCTCCCACGATCAGCTCTACGAAAGTTGCAACCAGCCAGGGCACCCCGGTGTAGAGGAACGAGTGCGGCAGATCGATGTGGAGTGCCATCGAAAAGTAGCTTGGCAGCCAGGTGAGCAGAAGGTAGAAAACGTAATTGTAAGAGCCAAAGCCAAGGGCGAGTCCGAGGACTTTCTTCTGACGCAGCAGATAGCCCAGCGAGGCAGAGGACTCGCTCGTCATGCGAAGTTCCGTCTCATCTCCGGATGAGACGGTTTCCGGAGTTGAGACAGTCTGCGTGTCTTCCGGATCACGATAAGCGAAATAGAAGAGAGCAAAGTAGGCGAGGCTGATAAGCCCGGTGACGGCGAAGCTCCATCTCCAGCCGATCCGAATGAGCATAAAGCCGATGAGCGGGACGCCGATGGCATTGGCGAATTTCGCCGCACTGTCAAAGATCGCTGTGGCGAAGCTGCGCTCCCGTGGTGGAAACCATTGTCCGACGGCCTTGGCATTCGCGGGGAAGGTTGGCGCCTCGCCGACACCGAGCACCAGGCGTGCGGCGAAGAATCCGCCAAGGTTGGGCGTGAGGGCTGCGCTGAATGATGCGATGCTCCAGAGAAAAGTGCTGATGCGTCCAATGCGTTTGACGCCGAAGCGATCCAACAGCACGCCGATGGGCAGCTGACAGAGGGCGTAGGTCCAGTTGTAAGCGCCGGAGAGATAGCCGAAGGCTACATTTGAGATGGCAAAGGTAGTGATGAGGGCCTGGTGCGAAACGGAGAGGTTAACGCGATCGAAGTAGTTGACCAGAACGCCCAGTCCCAGCAGCAGCGCAATATTCCAGCGATAAGAGGGCAGGGTATTCCGGTTCGATTGCTCCGCGATGGTCAACAATGCTCCAAAATTGCTTTGGTCCGTACCCAAGCATCGTAGTTCATCGCCTTGAGTTCAGTCGTCCTCACAAATCCGCCCGCATGAGCGGAGAGTTTTCGTCATGCGGGCGCAGGGAGGCAGCGGAGTAAACGTCGCAGTCACAGATGCAGCGAGCAGCAACGCTGTACGTGAAAGCCGCCTACCCTTGTATCGAATAAATCGCTTTACGACAAGAGAAATCCAAGGCAGGAAGAAATAATTCGGGACTCGACGATAGTGGATGTTCTGTAGTCGAATGGAAGCGCGTTGAGTCGATCGAAAACTTCATCGGCCAAACTTCCTGTGAGGTAACTGCGTGTCCGTCTGCCGTTCAAAGTATCTCCGGTCTACTGCTCTGCTTTTGATTTCGCTTTGTGCTGCGCCTGGCATGAGAGCGCAATACTCGCCGCCTGTACCTCATACCAATGCGCCTCCTGGCGATATTCCGCGCATGCCGGGTGACGGAGATGGCGCCTACAAGACCGGACACTACCGCGACCTCTTTGCCGAGCAGGGACACACGCCTGAGGAGAGCCGCGCCAGGATCGAAAAGGCCTTTCATCAGCTCTTCCACGGCGATGGCCAGGAGGAACGGATTTATTTTGAGACCGGGAGTAATGAGAATGGACCACTGGCCTACATGACCGACTGGGCCAACAATGACGCGCGCACCGAAGGCATGAGCTACGGGATGATGATCGCGGTGCAGCTCGATAAGAAACGGGAGTTCGATGCGCTGTGGAACTGGGCCAATACCTACATGCTCATCACGGATCCAAAGAATCCTTCGGTGGGGTATTTCGCGTGGTCGATGAATACCGATGGCACGCCGCGCTCGACCGGTCCGGCTCCGGATGGCGAAGAATACTTCGTCATGTCGCTTTATTTCGCCGCGCATCGCTGGGGTAACGGCAAGGGCATCTACAACTATCAGGCCGAAGCAGACAAGATCCTGCGCGGGATGCGGCATCATCCTGTGATGACGGCGACCGGACCATTCCGCATTCATCCCGAGGATCCGCCGTTTGTTTATCCCGACCATCCCTGGCTCAGCCCCAATAACCGGGCACGCGAAGGGGAACTGGCGGCCAGCGGCAAGCCTGCTCCTCCGCCATTTCGCGGGCCGCGAGAGCCGCGTCCGGAGACGATTGGGCCGATGGTAGAAGAGAGCTACAACATGATCCGTTTTGTGCCCAATGAGCCGGGCGGATTTACCGATGCGTCGTATCATCTGCCTGCGTTTTACGAGCTGTGGGCACGCTGGGGACCGAAAGAGGATCGCGAATTCTGGGCCAAGGCGGCGGACGTGAGCCGTGCGATGTTTCCCAAAGTGACGGGGCCGGAGACAGGCCTCACGCCAGAACGAAACAACTTCGATATGACGCCGATCATCAACCGCGACGGCACGCCGACTTCGTTCGGATACGACTCATGGCGCAGCGTGAGCAACTGGTCGGTCGATTATTCATGGTGGAAGAAGGCGCCGCAGGAGACGGTGCTGAGCGACCGTATTCAGAAATTTCTCTACGGTCAGGGCATCAGCAAGTTTGCTGATCGCTACACGCTTGAGGGCAAGCCGCTGTCCGAGCGGCACTCGGTGGGCATGGTGGCGACGACGGCCGTGGGCAGCTTTGCGGCGTCCGACGGGCCGATCTCGAAAGCATTTGTCGACGAGCTCTGGAATACACCGGTGCCGTCAGGGGAGCAACGCTACTACGACGGCCTGCTGTACCTGATGAGCATGCTGCACTGCAGCGGCAATTTTCGGATTATTGGGCCGAAGTAGCATTCCAGGCGTCGTCTTTCCTTGTGCTGGACGGTCACTTGCGGTTCTCAACCTATCCGATCGCAACTTTCATAAACTTTGGTATTGCACTTAACGCAAATCTACTTATAGTGGATGCGGCCTTCCTTCACCTGCATTACGGCCTACTTCACCGTTTTCTGCGATCTAGTCTGTCCACTCGGCTGCTGCGCAATCCGAAAACAAAAGGACCCCCAACTTTATGCTTAATAGCAGCGACAGCTCCGTACTTGCGGCGCACGCAAGAGCAACCAAAGCCATTTCTCAAAATAATCAGGTTCATCCCAAGGTAGCTACCAGCCGCGCTCTTACTTCCATGATGGGGCACGGCGGGTTGTATTCGCTTTTAGACCATCAGATGATGACTGCCCGGCTCACTGCAGTGGCAAGCGCTTTGCCGGAAGCACTGGGCCCGCATGACACGGTCTCGTCATTCGTGGCATCGGTGGGAGCGGCCGCGCAAAGCTTCTTCCAGCATCTGGTGCAAAATCCCTACACCATTCACTCCAACCTGATGTCATACATCGCCTTTCCGCACGAAGGCGTGACGTACACACCCCGGAGTGAAGAGAACAATCCGGCTGAGGCGGCAGCCCTGGAAAGCCCTGAACTTCCGGCGGCTACGACCTTCATTGGCCAGTTCATCGATCACGACCTGACCATGAACGCTGTGGATCTTTTTATAAGCCAGGATGGGAATGTGCAGAATACCGCCTCGCCCCTTATTGATCTGGATTCCGTTTATGGACCACGAACGTTGCTCGACACGGTTACCGATTTATATGAGAGCGATGGCCGCACGCTGCGCCTTCAATCTTTACCCGCAGCCGGAGGCAAAACCTATTTCGATCTGGTGCGAGATAGCGCTACCGGGACCGGATCAATCTCGGACAAGAGGAACGACGAAAATCAGATGGTCCTGCAGGTGCACCTGCTGTTGATGCGGGTGCATAACAAGCTGGCCAGCGACTTCCCGGCGCTGACAGCGGATGAGCTCCGGCGCGAAACCATTTTGAACTGGCAGTCGGTGCTGGTGAATGATCATCTGCCGAACGTGCTCGAGGCGGGCACACTTACTTTTCTGTTGAAGGAGATTGCGAAGCCCGATTTTGGCGCCTTCTTCTACAAGCCGCTCTACGATCTGCATTCCAAAACCTATGTGACCTGCCTGCCGCATGAGTTCGCGATTGCTTTTCGCTACGGGCACAGCCAGTTGAAGCCGAAGTATAGCTTCCGTGCCGGCGGGAATCTTTATCGGCTTTTTAACAACATGCTGGTTCCCGCGGCGAATGGTCACACTACCGATCTGCGCGGCAGCCAGGCGCTTCCGGAAGAACATGTGATTGACTGGGACTATTTTGCAACCACGTCGTTCCGCGGTAATCGCATTGATGGCAAAGTCACCAGCGCGGTCTTCGACCTGCCGGAGTCGGCGATTCCCGATGATATTAAGTTCATCGGCAACCTGGTGCATCGCAACCTGATTCGCAGCCAGCAGATTGGTTTGTGCTGCGGTGAAGATCTGGCGCAGGCATACGGCATACCGGCGCTTGCGCCCAGTGTCATCGAGCCCGATGTGAAAAAGCAGGCACTCTTCGAGCAGGATGGAGCGCGTTTCCGGACGCCGCTGTGGTACTACATTCTGCGCGAGGCACAGAGCGTGGGAACGGCAACGACAAGCAAGCTGGGCCCGCTGGGCAGCCGTTTAGTTGGCGAGGTCATCCTGGGTGCTATCCACTGGGGCGAATTCTCGGTGCTGAAAGAAGCGGCTGATGGAACCTGGACCTCAAAGGTTCAGCAGAAGCTGAACGGTACATCCACGACCGTGGTGAAGTTTCTGGATCTGGCTCATTACGTTGGTCCGCAGCCAGCTTAGTCGAGGAGGCGGTCCGGTGAGGACGGCCTTTCTGGCTTGATGTCCGGTGCTCCCTGACGAGCGGCAGGATTTCGACGGTCTGTTGTACCCGATGTGCCTGATGCATTGCGGCGGGAAGCTCTGAAGAATCGGGCCGGGGCGAGATCTGACAATCGCAGTGAATCGGCAGAATAAAACTAAAATACCTATTCCTAAAATAGGTATTTTAGTTTTACAATCTGCGCATGGCGAAGAAACCCGAACATCGCGATCTCTTTCCCGGCGCGCTGGAGATCATGATTCTCCAATCTTTACGGCTTAGGCCGATGCACGGCTATGCGCTGGTGAAGCACATCAAACAAGTTTCCGATGACCTGCTTCAGGTTGAGGAAGGTTCTCTTTATCCCGCGCTGCAACGCATGTTGAAAGAAAACTGGCTGCAAGCTGAAGCTGGAATTTCGGCCAAAGGACGGCCAACGCGGATATACAAGCTCACCGAGGCAGGCATTCGTCATCTCGAAAAAGAAGTCGTAAGTTTCGAGAGGATGTTCGCGGGCTTTACCCGCGTGCTCGCTGCAGCTAAAGCATAGGGGGCGAGATATGCCGCAGTTTCCTCGATTCTTTTTCAAGAAGCACCGCTATGACGACATCTCCGTCTCCATTCACGAACATATCGATGAACGAATCGATGAGCTGATCGATGAAGGACATCCGCGCGCCGAGGCCGAGCACATGGCCCGCCGGGAATTCGGCAATGTCACGCAGCTCGAAGAGCGCAGCCGCGAAGCCTGGCAATGGCAGGGATTCGAATCTCTGTTGGTGGACCTGAAGCACATCGGCCGCAGGTTGCGCCGTGCGCCGGGGTTCGCGATCACGGTGATCCTTACCTTAGCCATCGGCATTGGGGCCAACACCGCAGTTTTCAGCGTGCTCAACAGCGTGCTGCTGCGGCCGCTCCCGTATCCAGAACCAGAGCAATTGGTTTCGCTGCACCTCAATGCTCCGGGCGCACCTGGACTGGCTGAGTTTCGCAGTGAGCTGCGCCTCTCAGCTTCGATGTATTTCACATTTGCCACGCACAACCATGTCTTTCAATCTGTGGGCGTGTGGGGACCGGGGACTGCCAGCATCACCGGCATCGCGCAGCCGGAGCAGGTGAATACCGCAAACGTCTCCGGCGGCATGCTTGAAACGCTCAATGTTCCCGCGCTCCGCGGCCAGTGGCTCACAGCAGCTGACCAGGACCCGCATGCGCTGGGCCGCGTGATGCTCAGCTATGGCTACTGGCAGCGCCGCTTTGGTGGCGACGCGAATGTCATAGGCCGCACCATCGAGGTCAATTCGCAGCTGCGGGTGATTGCCGGAGTCATGCCGCGCGGATTCAAGATCGTGAATTATGACTTCGATCTGCTGGTGCCGATGGCTCTCGACCCGGTCAAAGAGATACTGGCGGGCTTCGCCTATCACGGCATTGCTCGGTTGAAACCCGGAGTGACCATCGGACAGGCAAATGCCGACTCGGCGCGGTTGATCGAAGTATGGATGCACTCGTGGACGAACGGTCCCAAGACCGATCCGCTCTGGTATCGGAACTGGAGGATCACGCCGGCGCTGCAACCTCTGAAAGAGGCCATGGTGGGCAGCATTCACACGGTGCTTTGGGTGGTGATGGGAACCATCGGCGTGGTGATGCTCATTGCCTGCATCAACGTAGCCAATCTGCTTCTGGTGCGTGCCGATGTGCGCCAGCAGGAGCTTGCGGTCCGTGCAGCCCTGGGAGCGGGCCGCTGGCGTATTGCGCGTGAATTGCTGCTGGAGAGTGTGTCGCTGGGTCTGTTGGGGGGCGCTTTGGGCGTTGCCGTGGCCTATGCCGGACTTCATTTACTGACAGCCATCGGACCGGCGGATCTGCCGCGTCTGAGCGAAATCTCACTCGACGGCTGGTCCGTCGCCTTTACGCTCGTTCTTTCGGTGCTTTCTGGCCTGGTCTTTGGCGCTATTCCTGTGCTGCGATATGTGCCTTCTCGACCGCGGGTGACTCTGGTCGGAGGGACACG
The DNA here is from genome assembly GCA_963745105.1 of uncultured Acidobacteriaceae bacterium. Lineage (GTDB taxonomy): Bacteria > Acidobacteriota > Terriglobia > Terriglobales > Acidobacteriaceae > Silvibacterium. Next base: position 105,729 of record CAVUWQ010000090.1, on the reverse strand, counting down.
CACCACCAGCGTCAGCCGTGACCGGCAGCGCGGCCGCAACCTGCTGGTTGTTGCACAGGTAGCCATGGCGTTGGTGCTGCTCATTGGCGCGGTGCTGATGATTCGCACTTTCCTGGCCATGCGCAATGTCGACCCCGGCTTCTCTAATCCTGCATCGATTCAGGTCATGCGTCTCTCGATTCCGGACAAGCTGGTGCGCGATCCCACCACAGTCGTGCGCATGCAGAACAGCATTCTCGACAAGCTGTCTGCGATTCCCGGTGTCACGTCTACAGGCTTCGCCGCTTCGGTTCCCATGAGCGGAGCGGAACCAAGCTGGGATGAGATCCTCGTCGAAGGCAAGGGTTACGCAGACGACAACCTTCCCATGCGGCTCTACAACTATGTGTCGCCTGGATACTTCCACACTACCGGCACGCGGATCGTTGCCGGACGAGATATCACCTGGGCGGAAGTCTATGGTACGGTGCCGGTGGGAATGGTGTCGGAGGGACTGGCCCGCGAGTTGTGGGGATCACCGCAGGCGGCGATTGGCAAGCACTTCCACGAGTTTCCGACTCAGCCGTGGCATGAGGTAGTCGGTGTGGTGCAGGATGTGCGCGACAACGGAGTGAATCAGGTAGCGCCCGCCACCGTCTACTGGTCTTCACTGATCGGCGATAGTCAATTCCCGGTAAGGATGGACGCCTGGCGGAGTGTCTTTTTCGCCATCCGGACGACCCGCGCAGGAACGCAGTCCTTCATCAACGAAATGCAGCAGGCCGTCTGGTCAGTCAATGCGAATCTGCCCGTGGCCGACATTAGCACCATGCAGGACATCTACGGCGACTCCATGGCGCGCACCTCGTTCACGCTGGTCATGCTGGCCATTGCCGGAAGCATGGCGCTCGCTCTCGGCATCCTCGGCATCTACGGCGTGATCTCGTATGCGGTCTCGCAGCGCACGCGCGAGATCGGCATCCGTATGGCTCTGGGCGCGAAGAAGAGCGAGCTGACGTGGCTGTTCGTTCGCTCCGCATTGGTGCTCACCGGTGTTGGCACAGCCGCGGGCCTTTGCGCGGCGGCCGGTCTCATGCGCCTTATACAAACACTGTTGTTTGGCATCAGCCCATTCGATCCGCTCACCTTTACAGCGGTGCCAGTCGCCCTGGTCGCTGCTGCGGCCCTGGCCAGCTATCTGCCGGCTCGCCGTACTGCGGCCGTCAATCCGGTGGAAGCGCTGCGATCAGAATAAGGAATCAGCAGGAGCTGGTCATTCCGTCGCAGGGATGAGGTGTGGATATTCAGGAAGCCGCAAATACCAAGGCCGTCCCGAGCGGGACGGCCTTGTGTTGCGTTCAGATGAATCGACTACGCGAGCGCGGGCTCTTTTACGTCCACCTTGTCGTACCAGGAGTGGGCGTGCTCGAGGGCTTTATTCACGTTGTTGATGTTTTCGACGCCCTTGGTGTTGAGCCAGTCCTCGAAGGCCTTGGCGCCTTGCTTGGCGTAGATGGCAATGCCGTCCTTCCAGGTGGCGCGTCCGCAGAGCACGCCATTGAAGGTGGTGCCGCTCTCGGAGGCCAGTTCCAGCGTCTCGATGAAGACGGGATTGCTCACGCCGGCCGACAGATAGATGAACGGCTTGTGCGTGGAGGACGCGGCCATGCGGAAGTGCTCCAGAGCCTCAGCGCGGGTGTAAGCCTGTTCACCCTTGTAGGCCTTGGTGCCGGAGACGAACTCCATCTGGACGGGAACCTCGACCTTGAGCACGTCGACGGAGTACCTGGCCTTACCAAACTCTTCCATCGAGCCGGTTACAACGTCGGGCTTGCGCTTGGCGTAGCCGACGCCCTTTTCATCCTCGCCGTGCACGTCGTAGCCGACCATCTCCAGGAAGAAGGGAATGTCATGAGCGATGCACTCGTCGCCGATGCGCTCGACCCAGGCCTGCTTGAGGTCATTGATGTGCGATTTCTCGAAGGGCGTGTAGTAGAGCAGGATCTTGATGCAGTCCGCGCCGGCTTCCTTGAGGCGGCGAACCGACCAGACATCGAGGAGGTCGGGAAGGCGGCCGGGTGTGGCGGCATCGTAGCCGGTCTTCTCATAGGCCAGCAGCAGACCCTTGCCGTTGCGCTTCTTTGACGCCGGCAGTCCGAACTCGGGGTCGAGGAGAATGGCTGAAGCATGCTTGGTCAGCACCTCGGTGACCAGTTCCTTGAACTCGATGAGCGCCTGGTCGGGCAGATCGGCGACGCCCTTTTCCTTGGCCAGTGATTTTTTGAGGGACCCGCGCTGGTCCATGGCTGCGGCTGCAATCACGCCGCGCTTGTCGGATACGGACTTCAGTCCTTCCAGTTTGCCTGGTGTGAGCTTTATCGACATGGTATTTCTCCTGCTCCTTACTGGTTAAGAGTGCGAAAACGACGGATCGGGTACGGGAATTTCATTCCCGATCATTCTAACCTGAATAGAAGGCCGTACTGCGCCGTCCGGCGGTCACTTTTGTAAGCCTATTTTTCGGACCCGCGCTGTTGCTGCTCCTGCGCGACGGCGGCGCGCTGATGCTCGAGCAGCCTGTGGATGCCGGCTTCGGCGAGGTCCATCAACTCGAGCATGCGGGCGCGGGGGAAGGCGACGCGCTCGGCGGTGGCCTGTACTTCGACCAGCCCGCCGTCTTCCGTCATCACCACATTCATATCCACTTCGGCCTGCGAGTCTTCTTCGTAGGCCAGGTCGAGCAGCGCTGTGTCCTCGACAACGCCCACGCTGGTGGCGGCAACCAGTTGTTTCATCGGCGAGGTCTTGATGGCGCCTGCGGCAAGCATCCGGTTGAAGGCGATCGCCAGGGCGGCGCAGGCTCCGGTGATGGCCGCGGTGCGCGTGCCGCCGTCGGCCTGGAGGACGTCGCAGTCGAGAATCACCGTGCGCTCCCCCAGCGCCTGCATGTCGACAACGGCGCGCAGCGACCGGCCGATCAGCCGCTGGATCTCGTGGGTGCGGCCGCCGATCTTGCCGCGCTCCGCCTCGCGCGGGCTGCGGGTGAGGGTGGCGCGGGGCAGCATGCCGTACTCGGCGGTGACCCAGCCGCGCCCGCTGTTGCGCAGCCAGGCGGGAACGCCCTGTTCGACAGTGGCATTGCACAGGACGCGGGTGTTGCCAACTTCAATGAGAATCGATCCCTCGGCGGTGGCGACGAAGCCCGGGGTAAGGCGCACGGTGCGGAGATCGGAGGGAGAGCGGTCATGGCTGCGAAAGAACTTTTCTTGTGTAGGCATCGCTGCTCATTGTACGGGGATAAAGGGAGCGGATATCGGGGAGGAGAGCTTTGGTCCGGATTGGGAAAGGTGTGCCGATTTGGAAATTGAGCGTAGAAGCTGCTCAGCCCTCGAGAGTTAGGGCAAATCTGCCGATGGATAAAGCGGCCATGAGTTTCATTTCGGGAAGTCACGGTGATTGGTCCGCGTTCCCCCTCCGCGTTAAACCATTCTAAAAATTCGGTTTCCAGCGTGGCTCCGATTTGGCACGCCACGTGTAACAACCATGTCCAAAGAAGGAACAGGATCGTTTGCAGGAGTGGAAGGAATGGGAAGCGAGGGAAGGGCCGGACCGGCGTTCTGAAGATGAAAGCAGGATGGCGTCCCATTCATTTGGTTGAATTCGCGAAGGGTTTTTGGGGTCAGAGCCGATTTTGTAATCAGATTTCCGCGCTTGAGGAACAGCTCTTAGAGAATGCTGAGAGGCGTGGGAGACGGCAATATTTCTGAAGCACTTTAAAAACGGCTCGGCCAGCAACTACCGATTACCGACGATACGTAACCGCTTGATAAATGCCGCGCTTTCTCTGCTGACGGCGACAAAAAAGGGTGCTTAGAATGCTCGCAACAGTTCCAGATAGACGAATGGCCTCAGACTACGCGCGACCCACCGAGCCCGCGGGACGTTTCCACGTTCTGGTTGTGGATGAAGACGCGGCCGTACGCTCTGCGTGCTGCGAGATTGCGGCAGGCCGGGGTTTTGTCGCGCACGGGGTGGCGAACATGGATGCGGCGCGCAGCATGCTGCGCGGAAACAGTGTGGACATCCTGCTGATCGATCTGAAGGCTGGCGGTGGTCCGGTAGCCGGGCTCGACCTGCTCGAAGAGGCGAAGAGGCTGCAGCCGGAGATGGCCATCATCGCCATGACCGCATTTGCCACGGTGAACTCGGCGGTCGAGGCCATGCGCACCGGCGCGGCAGACTATTTGACCAAACCCTTCTCGGTCGAAGAGCTTTCCGGAATCCTGCACCGGGCCGCGGAGGGACGCAGAGTGGATGTCGCCAGCCGCCAGCTGCGCGACCGGCTGCGCACCCACCAGGGACTGAGCAACATCATCGGCAGCAGCCCGGAGATGGAGCGGCTGTACCGCATTCTCTCCAAGGTGGCGCATACCACGCATCCGGTGCTGATTCTGGGCGAGAGTGGCACCGGCAAGGAGATGGTGGCGCGTTCCATCCATGCTCATGGAGCGCATGCGAGCAAACCGTTTCTGCCTGTGGATTGCGGCTCGCTGGTGCCGACGCTGGTAGAGAGCGAGCTCTTCGGCCATGTGAAAGGCGCCTTCACCGGTGCCAGCCGGGCTAAGGATGGCCTGCTGGTAGCGGCGGAAGGCGGAACCGTCTTTCTGGATGAAATCGGAGAGCTGCCGCTCGATCTGCAGGCCAAGCTCTTACGCGCTCTCCAGGAAAAGGAGATTCGCCCCGTCGGAGCCACGCATCGTGTGCCCATCAACGTGCGCATTCTGGCTGCCACCAATCGTGATCTGGCCCTGATGGTTGAGCAGGGGCGCTTCCGCAAGGACCTCTACTACCGATTGAATGTAGTCAGCCTCAGGATTCCTCCGCTGCGCGAGCGGCGCGAGGATATCCCTCTGCTGGCCTCGCATTTTCTCGAGCGCTCCAATCAGCAGCGTGGCACGGGTTGCGTATTCAGCGACGCTGCATTGCGCATCATGACCGACTACACCTGGCCGGGCAACGTGCGTGAGCTGGAGAATTCGATCGAGCGGGCCTGCGCGCTTTCTTCCGGGGCGATGCTGCACATCGGCGACCTCCCAACGCAGCTGCAGGAGTTTCGCTTGAACGCCTGCCGCGCGGTCCCACCTCAGGAGAACGGCAAGCCCGCCAGCCCGCCAGTCAATACCGTCACGCCTCTGGCCGAGCTGGAGCGGCAGGCGATCCTCCGCACCCTGAGGGAACTCAAGGGCGATAAACTCACGGCGGCAAAACTGCTGGGCATCGGCAAGACGACCCTTTACCGCAAGCTCAAGGAATACGGGATCAGCGAGACCTCGGCCGGGGCCTGACGGATCGCGGGGTCGATCTCCAATCCAGTACCTTCAGGCCGCTGCAGTGGACGATCGCCGGCATCGGGCGAGGCTGATTTTCGCACTGTGGCGTAGGCTCGGCAAGGCTGTCAAACGCATTTTGGCGGGACAGATAATTTCAAGCCCTGTCCTTTATCGGTCTCAACATTGATAGCGATAAAAGGAGACACCATGGCGGACATTCTGATGATTACCGCAATTGCCGGTGCGGAGAATTGCGCGGCGGTGCTGTCCAAGCAGTTTCAGCTGCAGGTCGACACCGCCACCAGCCGCAAGGAGGCGTTGTTGCAGCTCCGGCGCCGCGAATATCGGCTTGTGGTCATCGACGAATCGATGGAGGCCGACGACTTCGTTCGACACTGCGGCATGGCCACGCCCCTGGAGATCAACTTCGCCATCTCCGGCTACGGGCGGCTGGAGCGTGCGGTACGGGCGGCGCTGAGCAGGCGCGAACGCGAAAAAGAGGTTGCAGCGCAGGCCGGGGCCTGGCTCATGGAGAGCGAGCTGCGTGAGACCATTGCCGGGCTGCTGCTGCATGCGGAGCTGGCATTGGCGGAGCCCGCCCTCCCGGCCGCAGTCGCAGCCAGGCTGCAGGTGGTGGCGGAGCTGGCAGGAATTCTCAGGAAGTGCCTGGACGCTGCGCGATCTACGGCTTCGAGGCAGCGATCGGTCCGCAGATCGCCTCTTGAGGCCACGCTTCAAACCGCAGAGCCGCAGAAGCGGACGCAGCGGGGAGGAGCAGCCCCAGTTTTGGTTTCAGACCTGACAGGCATGAGGCAGAAAACAGCGCGGCCGCTGATTCACGCGACAATCGGGAGCGCCTGATCTCCGCTTTTAGTGAATGGTGCGCGTCTTGCCCTGCATATAGTCCATCAGCAGGTATTCGCCCAGCCGCTCCGGGGTGGTGAAGTAGGCCTTGCCGCGGCACATCTGCGAGACCTTGTGTACGAACTTCACCAGTGCGGGGTCGGAGGTGAGCATGAAGGTGTTGATCATGATGTTCGAGCGCTTGCATCGCGCTACTTCTTCGAGCGTCTCGCTCACCACTAGGGGATCGAGGCCGAAGGCATTTTTGTAGATGCGGCCATCCTCGAGGGTCAGCGCCGAGGGCTTGCCGTCGGTGATCATCACGATCTGCTTCATGTCCTTGCGCTGTGCCTTGAGCACACGCTGCGCCACGCGCAGGCCTTCGCGGGTGTTGGTGTAGTAGGGGCCGACCTTGACGCGGGCCAGCTGCGAGACGGGCATCTCCTCCGCCGAGTCGTGGAAGAGCACCAGCGAGAGAGAGTCGCCAGGATACTGGGTGCGGATCAGATGGGAAAGTGCCATGGCCACTTTCTTGGCCGGTGTGAAGCGGTCTTCACCATACAGGATCATGGAGTGCGAACAGTCGAGCATCACCACCGTCGCGCAGGAGCTCTGGTACTCGCACTGATGAACGTGCAAGTCGCGATACTCGATGTTCAGCGGCAGCGACAGGCCTTCACGGGAGATGGCCGAAGTCAGTGTTGCCGTGGTATCGAGGTTGAGGGTATCGCCGAACTCGTATTGCCGCGATGCGCCGCTGGTTTCGATGCCGGTAGCCCAGTGCCGCGTGTCGTGGCGGCCGTAATTTGATTTGCCCAGTGATCCGAGCAGGTCGCGCAGTGTTTTGTAGCCGAGGAAGTCGAGGCTCTTGTCGGTAACCTCGAAACGCACCTGCTGCTGCGCATCGCCCATCTGTCCCGCACTCTGCGAGATCTCTCCCGGCCGCTGCGCGCTGCTGCTAGAGATGAAATTCTCCTGCTCCATGCGCTCCATGAGTTTGTCGATCAGCTCGTCGAGCTTGCCTTGCGCAGACAGCTCATCGAGCATCTGCTGGGTGCGCTCGTCGAAGAGCTCTCCGGATTCGAGCGCGCGGCGCAGCGCCTCGCGCAGATCGTCGAGGGTGTGATCGAGATCCTGAAACGGTGCAAACGGATTCTGAAAGCCGGAGTCGAGCAGATAGTCGGAGAGCGCCTGCAGCAGGTCTTCGAGATCCATCTCCGAGGCGAGGTCGCCGTTGTATTTGGTGTATCGAACGCGCTTCATTGCTGCTCCGTTTCCGCGATCTGCATGCCTGGGCGCCGAAGGCGCGTCCGCCTGAACGGCCAGTCCTAGTTCAGGCCGCCGCGCCGCGAGCGCCGCGTCTGCCACTCCTCGTATTCGTTTTCTGCGGTAGGCCGCTCCTGCCGCTGCTGTGGCTGCGCTTTCTTCTGTGCCATGAAGGCGCGCTCTTCGCTGCGGCTGAGGCGGCGATGCGCGACCATCCCTTCCAGCAGGAACTCAGCTGCGGCCACGATCTCCTCCGGTTTGCTGGACGCCTTGATGCCCAGCGGCGCGAGCTTCTCGATTAGCCCCTGAATCTGGCGCAGCTCTTCGAGGATGGTGCTGGTCGGCTGGCTGTCTTCGATCTTGGTGCTGCCGCCCAGGTTGAACCACTGCTCGATCTGCTGTGTGTTCGTCGACGCGAAATACTTGTCGAAAATTTTGCCGATCGCGGTGCGCATCACTTCCTTGACGACGGTGTCCGCGCCGCGCATCTCGCCTTCATATTCGAGCTCGAGTTTGCCGGTAATGCCGGGCAGTGCGGCGTAGAGGTCGCCCACGCGGGGCAGCACTACCGATTCGCCATGCTGGAGCGCCCGGCGCTCAGCGTTGGAGACGACCAGCTCCATAGTGGAGATGGGCAGGCGCTGGCTGACGCCGCTGCGCTTGTCGACGCGCTTATCTTCGCGGGCTGAAAATGCCACCTGCTCGACGATCTCGCGCAGATATTGAGGAATCTGAACGTCGGTGACGCCGCGATCGGTCCACGCCTCCTGTGCGGTGATGGTCAGGCCCTCTTCAATGGTCTCGGCGTAGTGGGTGCGAATCTCGGAACCGATGCGGTCCTTGAGCGGCGTAACGATCTTGCCGCGCGCGGTGTAGTCCTCGGGGTTGGCGCTGAAGACCAGGGCCACGTCGAGCTCCAGGCGCACCGGATAGCCCTTAATCTGCACATCGCCTTCCTGCATGATGTTGAAGAGCGCGACCTGAATCTTGCCGGCCAGGTCGGGCAGCTCGTTGATGGCGAAGATGCCGCGGTTGGCGCGGGGGAGCAGGCCGTAGTGCATGGTGAATTCGCTGGAGAGATCCTCACCGCCACGTGCCGCCTTGATGGGATCGAGATCGCCGATGAGGTCGGCAACGGTGACGTCCGGAGTGGCCAGCTTTTCGATGTAGCGCTGATCGCGCGCGAGCCAGGCGATGGGCGTGGTCTCGCCCAGCTCCACCAGCAGTACCCGGCAGCGCTTGCACAGCGGATGATAGGGATTGTCGCGAATCTCGCATCCCGCGATGTACGGCGTGTGTTCGTCGAGCAATGCCGTGAGTGAGCGCAGGATGCGGCTTTTGGCCTGACCGCGCAGGCCGAGCAGAATGAAGTTTTGCTTCGAGAGCACAGCGTTCACGATCTGCGGCACAACCGTGTCTTCATAGCCGATGATACCGGGGAAGATAGTCTCGCGCGTTTTGAGCCGCGCAATCAGGTTCTCGCGCAGCTCGTCTTTGACGGCGCGCCCGCTTAGGCGCGCCTCAGAGAATTCTTTACTCTTGCGAAGATCGCCCAGCGTGGTGGGCAGAGTGCCGGTCGCCATTTTTATCTCCGGGCAGCGTTATGCTGCAGGCTGTAGATCGAGCGGTGACTGATACCAGAGTAGACGATGTGAAGATGCTCTGCGACTCACAGATTGCGGTTGTGGCAAAAGCTAGAAGTCTGTTTTGCCATGTTGGAATGAATTTAGTCCTACATCACGAGGCCGTTTTGCACGGAAGCCTTGGCGGTGTGGGCTCCCATGCGGAGCTTGGGCAGCACGGCCTGATAGAAGTCGCGCAGCCGCTCGGTGCGCTCCGCGTCCGAACGCAGGCTGAGAATCTGCTGCTTGAAGCCGAGGTCGGCAGGCAGGGATGCTGCCAGCTGGAAGGAGACGGGATGGTCGAGGCTCAGGTGTGTGGATTGCATCTCGATGCCGGCCAGCTCCATGGCTTCGAAGTGCAGCGCCGCGCATTCTTCGCGCAGCGAGCGTGGAGCTGCGGGACCGTCGTCATCAAAGAATGTCACCTCGGCTTCCAGGAAATCGCGCGCGTTTTCGAGCATCTCGATTTCGAAGCGCGCCTTCCCCTGGCAAAGGATGTCCAGACGGCCGTCGTCGTAACGCCGGATCACGTGGGCGATCGGCGCAGTGCAGCCGATCACGGCCAGGCCCTCCTGCTGCGCGCGGACCACGCCAAAGGAGGTGCCGCTGGCCAGGCACTCAGCGATCATTTCCTTGTAGCGATCTTCGAAGATGTGCAGCGGCAGCGCCTCCCCGGGAAAAAGCACGACGTCCAGAGGGAACAATGGGATTTTCATGGCCACACTATTATTACGCCGCAGCTGGCGAACTTGATTGTCTGATTTCAGCGATTTTGATGTCTCTGGAAGAAGGCACCTGTTGTTGAATGTGTTCAGTCCAGCAATTCCAGCTCATCGAGCATGGCCTGCATTTCGCGCATCGCATGCTGATTGTTGGTTCTCGCCGCTGAGGCGATGCCTTCCTTGAGGCGCTGGCAGGCTTCCGGATTGCGTCCGGCTTTCGACAATGTCTGTGCGGCCATAAAGTAGCCGGCGGTGTAATCGGGATGCTCGGTGAGCAGGCGGCCGAATTCCAGAAGTGAAGTTTCGGTCTCACCACGGCTGGCGTATTCCATGGCCAGGCCGTAGCGGGCGAAGGCGTCTTGGGGGTTTTGAGCGAGGATTTCGCTCAGCATTGCTACTTTATCCATGCGGCTATTGTCGCTCAGAGCGGCGAAGATTTGCTTAAAACGCGGCAATTGCCGACACTGGAATTGTCCTCACTCACAATGAGCACTCACGGGCCGCGCAGGCATTCTGCGCGATCCGGGAAATGGAAAGAGAGCATACGCATGGAGTTTTCCGGCCATTCACTTCCGACGCGCGGCGTTGCCGAATCGCAATCGGAGATGACCGAACTTATTCTGCCGAACGACACCAACACGCTGGGCAATCTGCTGGGCGGGCGGTTGATGCACTTTATCGATCTGGTGGGTGCAATGGCCGCGTACCGTCATGCGCGGACGCACGTGGTCACGGCTTCGATGGATCACATCGACTTCATCGCGCCGGTGCACGTGGGCGACCTGCTGATACTCAAGTCTTCACTGAATCGCGCCTTCAACACTTCCATGGAGGTGGGCGTGAAGGTTTGGGTGGAGAACACGATTGCCGGCATGCATCGGCATGTGGCATCTGCTTATCTGACGTTTGTTGCTGTCGATTCCCAGGGACGCCGGGTTCCGGTACCACAGCTGGTGCCGGAGTCGGACGACGAAAAGCGGCGTTTTGCCGATGCGGCGCGACGCCGGGAACTACGCCAGCGCGAGCTGGAGCGCAAGCGCGCGGTTAAGCCAGCTGAGGCGGAACGGCAAGGCTCGGTTCGTCCGGGCAAGAATTAGATTTCGAAAAAGAGACAGGAGTTCAATATGGCACATGGACATGCACACGCCCCGCAGGGACCGGCATCGCTGCCGGGTGTAGCGAATATTGTTGCAGTGGGATCAGGTAAAGGCGGCGTGGGTAAGACCACGATGTCCGTCAACCTTTCCGTGGCGCTGGCCAAGATGGGATTTCGCGTGGGACTGATCGATGCCGACATCTATGGCCCGAATGTGCCGCTGATGCTGGGCACCACGCGGCAGCCGCGCATTCTGGAAGGCAACATGATCGAGCCGAATGTGGCGCACGGTGTGAAGGTGATCTCAGTAGGATTCATCTCGCCTGGCGACAAGCCGATGGTGATGCGCGGACCGATGCTGCATCAGATCATCCGGCAGTTTCTGCAGCAGGTGGAGTGGGGTGAACTCGACTTCCTGATTGTCGATCTGCCGCCGGGCACTGGCGACGTGGTGATTTCGCTGGTGCAGACCGTTCCTCTCACTGGCGCGGTTGTGGTCTCCACGCCGTCCGATGTGGCGCTGCAGGATGCGCGCAAGGCGCTCGAGATGTTTCACCAGGTGAATGTAGAGATTCTTGGGCTGGTAGAAAACATGAGCCACTTTACCTGCCCGCATTGCCATCACGAGATCGACATCTTCTCAAAGGGTGGAACGGAGCGCACCGCGAAGCAGTTCGGCCTGGCGTATCTCGGCGCTGTAGAACTTGATCCAGAGATCCGGCAGGGTGGCGATACCGGATTGCCGGTTGCGCTTGCGGGTCCTGATTCTGCGAAGGGTGCTCAGTTCTACGCTATCGCGCGACAGGTGGCAGAGAAAGCGCAGGCGCAGTCCGCGAAGGCGGAAGATATCTTCGAAATCAGCTGATACAGCGATGGTTAATAATTAACCTATGCATGGTTTATTTTTAACCCATATCGTAGTGTCTTGATTTGTCGTGGAATACTGCATCGAAACAAAACATTTGATTACAAAGGGTTCGAGGTTCGCGAAGGTGCATCTGGAGTTTGGTGATTCAGATGCATAGCGTTGAGTAACTAGGACGCAAATTCGTTGAATTGAGAACCCCGATGGCCAAGTTGAGAACGCTATTCCGCACCGCAGCTCAAACATCGAGCGCCTCGGCCAAGAAGTCAGGCCCCGCAAAAATCATCCCTATCACCACCGGAAAGCCAAATCCGCAACCGGTCAGAGCAATGAAGTTAATCTCATCGAAAAACTCAAATGCTGCTGACAGCCTTTAATCGCCAGCATTCACGCGCTCACTTCTGAACAGCGGCTTCTTCTTCCGGTATAGCTTCAGGCAAGCCGGTGGGGAAGCCGTCAATGCTTCGAGAGTTTTTCAAGATCCGATATTCTCTCAATCCCTCTTCACCCTTGTTATGCGCCCACCGGTCGAGGCCGTCGCGCTCGTCCACGAAGTCGAAGAGTGGAACGCCGAGACCGCAGGATGTCTGAACCGTCTCAACATCGAGCATGACGATATGGCGCGCTCCGGGTACTTCGACACCATCGAAGGCGGAGTCAAGCAGCGAGGTGTATTCTGCGCTGCCGCGATGCAAGACCCGGCCGCAACCGTAGAGGCGCATAATCAGCGGCGGCTCTTCAAAGGCGCAAAACATCAGCGTGAGGCGGCCGTCGGCGAGTAAGTGCGCCGCAGTTTCATTTCCACTGCCGGTGCGATCGAGATAAGCAACAGCGTTGGGATTGAGAACGCGAAGAGCGGACGCGTTCTTGGGCGAAACATTCACGCGGCCCCGGCCGGCGGCCGAAGCGGTGAAGAAGATGTGCTGGCGCTCGATGAAATTGCGGTGCACCGGTTCGATCCGGCTGAACTGTTTGCCCATGACGCGGCTCCTATCCTCTATTCTCCTCCACTCCACGGTTAGGGTGAAGGTCGCCATAGTATATTGAGGCTCTGCGAAGCGCTTTTCGCACATCTTGCTGCCTTTTCTATTTCCATTCCTTCGGAGCGAATCCACTTGAGCGCAGCTGGCGCGCTTGAACTCGATCCTCAACTTGACCGCCCGCCGGTGCGCAATCTGACGGCGCCGCACCGCTTTCTCTGGATCGTGCTGCCCTACGCAATCTATATCGGTTTCACGACCAACGGCGGCGCGTCCTATCTGCTGCGCGAGGTCGGCATGCCTGCCGATCAGGTAGCGAACGCCATCGCGCTGCTGGGCATTCCTTCGTCGCTCTATTTCCTGTGGAGTCCGCTTGCGGATTTATGGCTGCCACGCAAGTGGTGGCACCTGCTCATGACCTTCGGTTCGGCGGGATCGCTGGCACTCGGGTCGCTGCTGCTCTACCGCAACGCGCAGGCGGCGGTGTGGCTGTTTTTCTTCGGAATGGTCTTCTGCATGCTGATCTCGTCGGCGTATGGCGGGTTGATCTCGGCGATGATTGCTCCGGAGAGCCGCACGCGCACCGCAGCCTGGGCACAGGCCAGCAATCTCGGCGGCGGTGCGATTGGGCCGGGTGTGATCCTGTATCTTGCGCTGCACTGGAAGGCTCCCGCATGGGCTTCGGTGGCGGCTTCGCTGGTGATCCTGCCGGGGCTTACGGTGCTGCTCCTGAAAGAGCCGGTAAGGCACTCCAAGCCCAGCTTCGCCACACACTGGCGCGCCGTCGGCAGGGAACTGCGGCTCACCTGCTTGACTCCGAGGAATGCATTCGGATTGATTCTGCTGCTGGCGCCTCCGGGGGCAGGAGCGTTGATCGGATTGCTGCCGGCGATTGCGACCGACTATCACGTGAACGGTGCATCGGTGGTGTGGATCAACGGCATCGGCGGCGGCCTGCTGATGGCGGTTGGCTGCCTCGCCGGTGGATGGGTGCCGGCGAAGCTAGATCGCAGGATCGCGTATGCGCTGGCGGGAGCGTTGAATGCCATACCCGCGTTCTATCTGGCATTCGCGCCGCCGACGCACAATGTGTACATGGTTGGGACGGTGGTGTATCTGTTCACGATCGGATTCACATCGACTGTTTGCATGGGGCTGGTGCTGGATGTGGTGGGTGCGGTTGGGCACAGCGGCAGCCTGCGCTATTCGATCCTGATGGCCTGCTCGTATGTGCCCATCGCCTACATGTCATGGATCGAAGGGCGCGCGGCACATTATTGGGGATTCCGCGCATTCCCCGCCGCAGAGGCGATCAGTTCGCTCTTCGACCTGCCGCTGATTCTGGTGTGGCTGTTGTGGCGTCCACGCAGACAAGCCTAATCGATGCGCTAAGGCTTTTGCTGATGTTCTGTGCCGACGTCGATTGCGGTCTCCAGCGTTCCTACCTTGCCGGTGGAAAGATCGCGTACTCCGGCGCGCAAAAAGATGCGGCCTACAGGCAGGTCTATCCCGGTTGTAACGTGAAGGGCATCGTTCTGCAGCGCCGTGTAGGTCTTGGCGCTGAGGGGCATGTTGAACACGCCGGTGGCAGAGTTCAGCATCTTGCCCCCGCTGTCATAGGCGATAGCTGTGAAGGCGAGATTGCTGTGGACGTTGTTCTCGCCGGATGATTGGAAGTGAATATCTGATGGCTTGATGATGTATGTCACGGAATAGTGCTGGGCTGCGCCCTTGATCGGCTGGGCGTCAACGGAACCGCGGGCGAGCAGAGCTGGAGGCGGAAGGGTGAGGGTGCGCACATCGCTGTCCGGAGTGAGATGCAACTGGAAGCTGACCTGCGAAGTTTCCGGTGTGCCGTGAAGCATGGCTACGCCCATGGAGGGATCGGGGCTCGGATAAGAATATTTGTGCTTGCCCGGTTCTTCGGCGTAGAAGCCGTGGCGATAGTAAAGGCGAACGTCTTTCTGATCGGACCGGACTTCGATCTTTCTGAACTTGCCATCCCAGTTCGGAGCAGCCGGGACGTAGGAGAGGCTGTAGTAGTTCGAGCCGTCATTAAACGCCTCCGTGATAGAGCCGCTTATGTCATTCGTATTAAAGTAGGCGCGTCCGCCGGTGAGTCCGGCGAGAGTCTGCATCACACCCTGCATCTGTCCGTTCGTCATAGTGAGGCCGGTCAGGTTTCGCACCGCCGTTTGAATCTGCGCGGAGGGCGATCCCGCCCCGGTTGCAGCTGTGCTGAACATCGTTCCGAGCACAACCCCGCGTACGTCGACAGGATAAACAGATACATTGGCCGATTGAAGCAGCAGCGCGAGATCGCGAACGGCAGGCAGGTAGGAGCGGTTGTCGCCCTCTGTGAGGCCGCCCGGTGCTGCGGTTGGATTCGGAATGATGTCGATGGGAAACGATCCGGCGAGCCAGACCAGGTTTTTGCGGCCGGGCAGGCTGCTGAGATAAAGCCCGAGCGCGCGCAGAGCCCGCAGGGTCATGGCTACGGTGAGATCGTTTTTTAGAATGTCAGCGTTCTGGTCATTGATCGCCATCAGGTGAGAAGCGTTATTGCCTCCCATACCCTGGGTTAAATCAGGAGCCGCAAGTGAGAGCTGCAGGTCAGGGTCGTCAAAAAAAGGCCCTTGCTGCGGCCCGGCGGATTTCTTGTGGAGGTTGGCGATGAGCTCCTCCCTATTTTCCGTGAAGCCCTGCAACATGGAGAGCTTTGCGCCACGCTGGAAAACGGCGACGCGCGACCCGGCCGGCAAACTCCGCGCGAGCTTCAGCAATTGGAAGTGAGTGAAGGATTGATCGGATACCGCGGTATTCAACGAATCGACGAGGATGACACAGAGCGGGCTGCTTTCCGCATTGATGCTCTGATTGCTGTAGAGACCGGGCTGTGGCGAAGTGGTGACTGCAGAGGGGCTTCCAAGTGACCCGCGATGTTCCTCATAGAAGCTGATTTTCTGCTTCACTCCGCTTTCGAAGACTTGAAAATTCTTTTGGGTGAGTCCGTGGATCGGCACGCCGTGCTTGTCGGTCACCACGACATCGACAACCACGAGCTGGGCTTCTTTATGGATAACGGTTGTCTGGGCGGAAGTCCCAGCGGTATCCGAACTTTGTGGGGCGGCAGGCTGCTGCGGAGTCTGCGCGATTGCGGTCAGGGCAAAAGCCAATCCAGCAAGGGAAAGACGAGTAAGTCGCATCAGCAGGCCCCCGTTGAGAGCGTAACTACAGCTAATAAGTTTCCTAAGTTACGGTGAAAGAAGCAAGAGAAATAAGACCGCCGGCAGCGGGAGACACGATACCTATCTGTGCCCCAACTCTTTGCTCATGAGGATGAAGTGGCAGGGCTGCGTCGTGGGCATCTGCGTTTCGGGAAACGGTGCGGTTCCGGTGATTTTATAGCCGAGTTTGTCGTAGATGGGTGGTAACTCAGTGCGCAGGTTGACAACGGTGATGTCCATGAAGTGTGCGCCGGATTCGCGGGCGAACTCTTCGGCGGCTGCGATGAGGCGGCGTCCGATTCCGCTTTTCTGTTGTGACGGATCGACGGAGAGCAGGCCGAAGTAAGCGCGGACGCCTCGGAGTTCGACGAAGATGGAGCCGTTGAGTTTGCCATTCTCTTCACTCAACAAAAAGCTTCCTTTGCTGAAGTAATCCTTAAGTGTTTGTGGATTGAGACGGTCTTCAGTCTTGAAGAATCGCTCTACGTCAAAGGCGGTGTTGGTGAGGCGCATCACTGCGTCAAAGTCTGCTTCTGTAGCGAGCCGGATGTTCATAGAGCGAATGTAAATCAGCTGAAGATGACAATCGTGTAATGGGGGTAACTGATTTGTAACACCCCACTGCTAGATTCAGTGCGCGTCGAGAAGGCGCAAATCTGTTGAAGCAGGAGCGTAGAAATGGCATTGAGAGAGAAGAAGCATGTATCGCGAGCCGTGAGAAATGGAGCCGCGATTGTTGGATTTGCGATGTTGGCCGGTGGTGTGGCCGCGAACGCGCAGTTCTGGGGACCCGGTGATGGAAACAGCCGCGTGTTCTGGCCAGGCAATCTGGTGGTGAGCCGCAGCGTCTACGATAACAATCCCAAGAATGTGACGGTCGGAACGGTGCTGCCTCCCGGCTGCTCGGGAACCAGCGGCGGATGCAGCGCCGCCAGCGGTGCACCGGATAACGGAACCTATCCGTATGTGTTCAACAATGACATCTACGACGGTAGCTTCGGCATCACCTCGAGAATTTTTCTGGACCAGATCACACCATTCGGATGGCTGATCAATTCGCTCGAGGTGCCGAACAGCCTGCAGCATGGAGTGAAGAGCAGCAGCGATCAGCTGGTGACCAGCTTCAGCTCGAAGTCAGAGATCGCCTTGAATCTATCCACGGATGGAAAATACCTCACCTTCATGGGATATGTCGCTCCGGTGAACGCGATCGACGTTTCAAATTCGAATACCCCCGAAGTGGTGGACGGAACCAATCCGGTCGGTGAGAATTTCTATCGCGCGGTTGCTCAGCTGGACGACCGCGGGCGGTTCCAGTTCACCGAGACCAATGCGTATAGCGGAAATAACGGACGCGCGGCGATCCTGAACAACAGCAACGGCGCGAATTTCTACTACACGGCCGGAAACGCCGGCAATGGAAGCACCCCGCAGCCCAGCGGCGTAGTGCTTGGCGCGGGAGCGCAGATCATCGATCCCTCGAATAAGCCTGAATCTGAACAGGCCCCGGGATTGCCGACGCCAGTAGCGAGCTTTTCGGTCACGGAGATTCCCAAGGCCAAGGCCGACAAGATCGGCAAGGACGATAATTTCCGCGGCCTGACCATCTTCAACAATGTGATCTATTACTCCAAGGGCAGCGGCAGCAATGGTGTGAACACTGTCTACTTTGTGGACACGACAGGAACGGCTTGCCCCAACGGCGTAGGCGTTCCATCCACATCGGCCACCTTGCCGACGACACCGCTCACGGCGCCATCCGATCCATCGACCAGCGGCCTGCCGAACAACATGTGCATTCTCTCCGGCTTTCCAGCCATTCCGAACAAAAGCCAGACCACGGTAACGGCGTTCCCGTTCGGAATCTGGTTTGCGGACGCGAACACCGTATATGTTGCCGATGAGGGTGACGGCTACACCGGTGGGACGGACCTCTATACGCACGCCGCGGCGCAGACCACGGCCGGCCTGGAGAAGTGGGTTTACAACGCGGCCACCAAGACGTGGAGTCTGGCTTACACACTGACCAACGGTCTGAAGCTGGGATCGCCGTACACCGTTTTCGGCTATCCGACCGGAACAAATACGGCGACGAGTCTGCCCTGGGCGCCTGCCACCGACGGTCTGCGCAATATCACCGGCCAGAAAAACCCTGACGGCACGGTGACCATCTGGGCGATTACATCGACGATCAGCGGCGGCGGCGATACCGGCGCTGACCCAAATAAGCTTGTGGCTATCATCGACAAGCTGGACAACACCACGGCAGCAGGCGCAGCCAAAGAGCAGTTCGTGACGCTCCGCGAGGCCGGCTTTGGTGAAGTGCTGCGCGGTGTTTCCTTCACTCCAGATTCGGAGGAAGCAAACAATGGCGGAGGACAAGGCTGGGGCTGGTAAGAATTGAACCATCCGGCTGGCGCTTGGTGCGCCGCCGGGAGGGTTTTGCGCAAGCGGCGGGCTTCACGGCCCGCCGTTTTATTTTTTTGAACTTTTCTCACTCCTGTGGCGTAGACACAGGTGTGATACAACTGTGGCGATACCACAGGAGACGGACTTGGGCGATTCGAAACTGGATTTATTGCAGGGAACTCTCGATTTGATGGTGCTGCAGACGCTGGCGGCCATGGGCGCGCAACATGGCTACGGCATCGCCCGGCGTATCGAGCAGGTAAGCGGTGATGAGGTCCTGCTGAACCAGGGAACCATCTATGCTTCGCTGGTGCGGCTGCAGCAGCGGGGATGGATCTCTGCTGAGTGGGGAACTTCGGAAAATAACCGCAAGGCGAAGTTCTATTCGATTACGCGTGTGGGCCGGAAGCAGCTTGCCGAAGATGCGGCGTACTGGCAGCGCCTGTCCGGAGTGATGGGCCGCGTGCTTTCGATGGATAAGCAGGGTGGGCGGTGATCGATCGTTTGCGGCAGGCGGCGCAGCGGGTGCTGGCGTTTCTCCGTAAAGCGCCGCTCGACGCTGATCTGGATGCGGAGTTAGCGGCGCATCTGGAGTTCGCGATTGAAGACAATTTACGGCGCGGCATGTCTCCGATGGAGGCACGGCGTCAGGCGTTGATTCGATTTGGAGGGGTAATGCAGACGACGGAACAACATCGGAAAACACGGGGTTTGCCATGGCTTGATGTGCTGATTCAGGACTTGCGCTACACCTTTCGAACGCTGAAGAAAGATCGCAGCTTCACACTGGTGGCGGTGCTGATTCTGGCGCTTGGGATCGGTGCAAATGTCGCTGTTTTCAGTGTGGTGGATACGATACTGCTGCGGCCTTTGCCGTTCACGCAGCCGGAACGGCTGTTGTGGATTGCGCCGCCGAATAGCGGGCATAATCTCTCCGCGGCGACATATTCCGTTGACGCCTATGAAGATCTGCGGGCGATGAACAAGAGTTATGAGGATGTGACGGGCTACTATGCGTTTTCAGCACCCGACAATGTGAAGCTGACCATCGGAAATGGGGAGCCGGTTCCACTGACCGCGATTGGCGTAGCGGGAAATTTCTTTCGTGTTCTTGGTGTAAAGCCGGAGCTGGGCCGCTGGTTCAACGATCAGGAGGCGCGAACCGGCGGGCGGGTGGTGATGCTGGCATATCCGTTATGGAAGCGGACGTTCGGCGGGGATCGCGATATTGTCGGCAAGGCAATCCAGCTCGATGGCAAGCCGAATACGGTCATCGGCGTGTTGCCGGAGAGCTTCGACTTTGGCGCAGTCTTCTCGCCGGGTGCACGTGTGGATATGTTTGGCCCGATCAACATGGACGATATCCGGTTCCAGGGCAACACGCTGACCTTTATCGGGCGGTTGAAACAAGGTGTAACGCTAGGACAGGCTCGCAGTGAAGCCGTCGCATTGTTTCCGAAATTCTATTGGGGCAAGAAATATCCGGAATCGCTGGGCGTGTACAAGGACCAGGGCTGGCCGGTTCCGCTGAAGCAGCATGTGAGTGGAGATCTACGGCGGTCGCTGATTGTGCTCTGGAGTGCGGTCGCGCTGATATTACTCATCGTTTGCGTGAATCTATCAAATCTGTTGCTGGCGCGGGCCGCGGCGCACAACAAGGAATTTGCCATGCGCATGGCGCTGGGAGCGGAGCGGTCGCGCATCGTGCGTCAGCTGTTGACGGAGAGCCTGACTTTGGCGAGCATAGGCGCGGGATTTGGATTAGTGATGGCGTGGGCGCTGGTGTACTGGCTTGCTCATCAGGGGTCCATTGCGCTGCCACTGCTTTACAGCGTTCGCATCGACATGGCAGCGCTGGTATGGACGATTGTGATCGCCTTGGCTACGGCGGTATTGTTCGGACTTGCACCGGCCTTCCGTATGTCGGGCAAAGATATTCAGGGAACTCTGAAGGACTCGGGGCAGGGCGCGAGCGCGGGCAGACATCACGAGCGTATTCGCACTGCGCTGGTTGTGTCAGAGATCGCGCTGGCCTGTGTCCTGCTGGTGGGCGCGGGTTTGCTGCTCCGCAGTTTTCTGCGTGTGCTCGATGTGGATCTTGGATTCCGGCCGTCGAATGCCGTGGCCATCCGTATCGACTACAACGACGGGAATAAAGCTGAGAAGCGTGCGGCAATCCTGCAGGAGATTCTTCGTCGCGTGGATGCGATTCCAGGCGTCGAAACCGCAGGTATTTCCGACAATCTGCCGCTCGAACGCAACCGGAGCTGGGGTATTACAGCAAAGGGCGCAGACGCTAAGCACGAGCGATCGACCGGAAATTTCGTATATGTGGTGACGCCGGGTTATCTGCGAGCGATCGGCATGCGTCTGCGCGATGGACGCGATTTCCGCTGGGACGATGCAACCGCGGGCAAAGAACAGGTTGCGATCATCAACCAAGCTGGTGCCGAGGCGCTCTGGCCCGGCGAGAATGCCATCGGGCGTATCGCGAATACAGGCGGAACGGATGTGCGCATCGTGGGGGTGATCGACGATGTGCGTGAAAGCAATGTGGAAGGGAAACCCGGGGTGCAGACGTATCTGCCGACCACAAGCGCTCAGTTCGGTCCTGAAGATTCTTCGCTGGTCATCCGCAGTAAGCTGCCGCCGGGTGCTTTGTCCGCGGACGTGATCCGCGCGCTTCGCGTGGTGAATCCGCAACAACCGGCGAGTGAGCTGCGGCCGATTCAGCAGATTGTGGATCATGCCACGTCGCCGCGTCGATTCTTCATGGTTCTGGTGGGATCTTTCGCCGGACTGGGCCTGCTGCTGGCGTCTCTTGGAATCTATGGCGTGATCTCGTATTCCGTGACACAGCAGACAAAGGAAATCGGCATCCGCATGGCGCTTGGAGCTACGGCGGGGCGCGTACAGATCGGAGTTATCCGGAGAACGCTCATCCTTGCTCTGGTGGGAATGGGGCTGGGAGCGGTGGCATCTCTGGCGGTGGCGAAGATGATCGCGAGCCTGCTTTACGGTACGGAGCCAACCGATCCGATGACCTTCGCCGGAGTCGCTGTGCTGCTAGGGCTAGTGGCGCTCGTAGCTGGATATCTGCCGGCGCGGCGGGCCTCGCGGGTCGATCCTCTGGTAGCCCTGCGAACGAATTGATCAGGTAAACAAGATGGATCGAGTGCGGCGGGGAAGAAATCGAGTCCGGGCGTTCTTCAACAAGGCGTCTCTGGATAACGATCTGGACGCGGAACTGGCTTCGCATCTGGAGTTCGCGATTGAGGACAATTTACGGCGCGGCATGTCTCCGATGGAGGCGCGTCGCCAGGCGCTGGTTCGGTTTGGAGGGATTATGCAGGCGAAAGAGCTACATCAAGAAACACGCGGGCTGCCCTGGGTCGATGTATTGATGCAGGATTTGCGCTACACCATGCGAACTCTGCGCAAGGATAGTGGCTTCACGCTGGTTGCGGTGCTCATTCTCGCTCTGGGCATCGGCGCGAACGTAGCGGTGTTCAGCGTGGTGAACACCATCCTGCTGCGGCCGCTGCCGTTCGGTAATCCCCAACAGCTGACGTGGATCGCGGACCTCACGGGCAAGAGCGGTGCGTCGAGCCAGACGTATTCAGCCGATGCATATGAGGAGTTTCGCGCCAGGAACCGGTCTTTTCAGGATGTGACGGGCTACTTCGCGTTCTCGACACTCGACAACTATAAGCTCACCGGGGGAGCGACTCCGCAGCCGATTTCGGGAATCATGGTGGCCGGGAATTTCTTTCAGACGCTGCAGGTTTCTCCGCTGTACGGGCGCCTGTTCACGCCGGATGAGCTTCGCCAGCACGGACGGCCCGCGGTGCTGCTCATTCATTCCTTCTGGAAGCAGCACTTTCACGGAGACCCGGCCATCGTCGGCAAGAGCGTCGATATCGACAAGACGCCGGTTACCGTGATCGGCGTGCTGCCGGAGAGCTTCGATTTCGGATCGGTGTTTTCGCCGGGCGCAAAGATCGACATCATTATGCCGGCCATTCTCGATGACATGCGAGACTGGGGGAACATACTGTCGCTGATTGGACGACTGAAGCCCGGCGTGAGCATTGCCCAGGCGCAGGAGGAAGCGAACACGCTTTTTCCCAAGCTGCTTTTCAGCGCGAAGCATCCGGAGTACGGCAGCGGGTATAAGGCGAACGTCGTTGATCTGAAGGAATACATTAGCGGCAAGCTGCGGCGGTCGCTGGTTCTGATGTGGTCGGCTGTTGGCCTGATCATGCTGATCGTGTGCGTGAATCTTTCCAATCTGCTGCTGGCGCGAGCGGCGTCACGAAACAAAGAGTTCGCAATGCGACAGGCGCTAGGCGCTGGGCGGTTCAGGCTGATTCGCCAGCTGCTGACTGAAAGTATGGTGCTATCGTGCGCAGGCGCTGTGTTGGGGCTGGGACTTGCATACGCGCTGGTGTTTTATCTCGCTCATCAGGGGTCGATTGCGTTGCCGCTGCTCTCCAGTGTCCGAGTCGACGGCACGGCGCTGATCTGGACATTGCTGATAGCTATCGTGGCTGCGGTAATGTTCGGACTGACTCCGGCCCTGCGCATGTCGGGCAAGGACCTGCAGGAGTCTCTCAAGGACAGCGGGAACAATGCGAGCCAGGGGCGCAGACACGATCGTGTGCGATCGGCCCTGGTGATTTCAGAAGTTGCGCTGGCCTGCATTCTCATGGTCGGAGCAGGACTGCTGCTGCGCAGCTTTTTGCGCGTGCTCGATGTGGACCTTGGCTTTCAGCCAGCGCAGGCGGCTGCGATCCAGATCGACTACGACAACGGCGGCAGCCTTGCGAAGGGAGGTGTCATCCTGCAAGAAATTTTGCGGCGCGTGAATATGCTTCCAGGCGTTGAGATTGCCGGCATCACCGATGATCTTCCGCTGGATCGCAACCGCAGCTGGGGGCTGCGCGCGAAGGGAAAACATTATGAGAAAGATGAGGAGCAGTCGGCGTTCGTATATATCGTGACGCCAGGCTACCTCAGCGCCATGGGCATGAAACTGCGCGAGGGGCGCGACGTGAGATGGGACGATACTGAAAAGAATCAGCACGTGGCGATCATCAACGAGACGGTGGCGCGCAAGTTCTGGCCAGGACAGGACCCAATCGACCGCATTGTTCTCATCAATAATGAGGACACGCGCGTTGTAGGTGTGATCAGCGATGTACACGAGAGCGGTGTGGAGACGCAGGCCGGCTGGCAGATGTATCTGCCTGTGACCCAATATTATCCGGTGGGAGCGCAGCTTGTGATCCGCAGCAAACTTCCGCCTGCTGCTCTCGCTTCGAGTGTGATGGGCACTTTGAAGTCGATCAACCCAGGGCAGCCGGCTACGGAGTTCAAGCCGATCCAGCGCCTTGTGGATCACGCAGTTTCGCCGCGGGGATTTTTCATGGCCCTGGTCGGATCGTTCGCCGGGCTCGGATTGCTGCTCGCCTCGCTCGGGATTTACGGAGTGATCTCTTATTCGGTGACACAGCAGACCAACGAGATCGGCATTCGCATGGCGCTGGGAGCCACGGCGGGCAGGGTTCAATTCGGTGTGATCAGAAGAACTCTCACCCTGGCCCTGGTCGGAGTGGTGGTGGGCGGCTCTGCTTCGCTGGTGCTGGCTCGCATGATCGCCAGCTTGCTCTTCGGGACTGCGCCTACCGATCCAATGACCTTTGCTGCGATGGCTGTGCTGCTGGGTCTTGTGGCTTTCGTGGCCGGGTATCTGCCGGCGCGCCGAGCTTCGCGGATCGATCCGCTGGTGGCACTGCGGACGAATTAGGAACGGCCTCACATCCCGGTTCGTGAACTCAGGTCCCAACCTCGAGACGCGGGCGCCCGCATCATTCGGGATTGAAACGTAAATAGCCCCACATCCCGATGGTGAGATGTGGGGCTATTCACTTGTTGATGGGCTTAATCTACGAACACGAAGCGATCAACGGAAGCAACCGGCTTTTCGGCGGTGAAGCCGCTTGTCGCCGGGCGCGCGGTCCTTATTCGGTTGTGGTTGCCGCGTTGTTGCGGGCTGTCTGCTTGGCTACCGCGGCCTTCTGGGCGGATTGCTCGAGAGCTTCTGCCTGGGGAATATAGGTGAGCGCCTGGGCGATCATCGGATCCCAGTTAGCCTTGATGCGCAGACCCTGCAGCTGACCGAACTGGGTGGTGAAGAGGCTGGCCTTGATGTTGGTCTTCAGCCAGTCCATCACGGCGTTCATGTCCTGATCGGTGTAGCTGATGTCCTGAGAGGTCAGAAACTGCTTGAAGTCGGCGAGAACGGCATCGTCAACCTGGAAGTCCTTGTTGATGGTGCGGTTGGCGAGATAGTGCTTGGTGAAGTTGAAGAAGACGTTATGCGCGTCGAGCACATCCTGGAAGTGGTTGGCCTTGGGCGTCTGAATCTTGTCGTCGGGAGTGATGCCGCCGCCGCCGTAGACCGTGCGTCCGGAGTCGGTGAGCTTGACTTCGCGATCCTTGGCGTTCTGCGTAGCCTGGTCGTGATTGTAGTAGTAGTCGTACAGCGAGACGCCGTTGTAGTTGCGCTGGATGAGGCGGCCGCTGGGTGTGTAGTAGTGATATGTCGTCAGCGCCAGGCCGGTGTTATCAGAGAGCTGATAAACAGTCTGGACCAGCCCTTTGCCGAAGGTGATCTCGCCGGCGATGATGGCGCGGTCGTGATCCTGAAGCGCACCTGAGACAATCTCGGCGGCAGAAGCGGTGCCGTGATTGGTGAGGACGACGACGGGGAAGTCGCGGCCTCCGTTGCCATGGGTGGCACGGTAAATCTGTTCGGGATAGGCGCGGCCGCGCTGCGAGACGATGGTCTGGCCGCGGCTCAGAAGCTTATCGCATACGCTGACAGCTTCGGTCAGCAGCCCGCCGGGATTGCCGCGGAGATCGAGGAGCAGCCCTTTGATGTCGCCGGCCTCATCGATGGCGTCGGAGAATTCCCGGCCGGTGGTCTCCTGGAACTGCGTGATGTGGATATATAGGATGCCGGGCTTGATCTCGTACTTAAGGTCGATCGAGGGATGCGGAATCTCGTCGCGGACCAGATCGAAGGTGAGCGGCGCGGCTGCACCCTCACGCGAGACGGTGAGGTGAACGTGCGTCCCCTTGGGGCCTTTCAGCATGTCGGCAACAGCGGCCGAATCCAGACCGTCCGTAGCCTTACCTTCGACCGAGACGATGACGTCACCGGGCCGCAGCCCAGCCTTGAACGACGGTGTTCCCTCATACGGATAAACAACCACGATCTTGTTGTTCTGGGGCTGAATGACCATGCCGACGCCGTAATAGCGGCCGTGCTGGTCCTCACGCATCTTGGCGTAGGCCTTGGGATCGTAGAAATTGGAGTGCGGATCGAGAACCCGTAGCATTCCCGGGATGGCGCCGTCATAAATGGCGGTATCCGGTTTGTCGCCGGTCAGCGGCTCGGCATAATTCTCGGCGACGATCTGGTAAACGTCTGCGAAGGATTTGAGACCGTCGCGAACGGTGGACTCATCGGTGGATGACTGCGCGCCTACCTTCTGGCTGATGAACATGCCAGCCAGTCCGCATGCTGAGAAGAAAACGATGAGGGAGAAGAGGGTGCGGCGGGCGCGAGAAGACATGCGTTGAGAAATCCTTCAGCTCCCGGTTGCCGGACGAGGATTTTCGGGAGCACTCTAGCATCAACTATAGCATTTTGACCCCATTTCAGCGTCCGGATAAGACGCCCTGTATCGGCGCGGTCAATCCGGATTTAATGGCTGAATGCTTTCGCCGTGCGCGCATGCTGGATGGATTCAACGAAGGCTGGATCGAGTTCGAGAGCGGCGAAGCGGGATCTCGTAAGGGAACAACGACGATCGAGAGCGCGTTCAGGCAGTTGCTGGAACAGAAGCGATAGCCCGCATCAGTGAGGCCTGCTCAACGGAGTGGGCCGCGCGTGTGTTCGAAGCGTTGTTTTGTTGGCACATCTGGTTATGTGCAGCTTTTTCTTACGGCAAAGCTTTCCTCACTTTGTTTCTACCGTCTACAACTCATGGAAAAATGCACTAGAATGACCTCAGCGCAGCGAGGACCTGTTTTTGATCTCGATTCCGGTTCCGGCTGTTGCCGACTGAGACGTTTATACAGATGACCCTTCGTTTTACGCCGCATCGATTCGCGCTTTCCTGCGCCGCGCTGGCCGCCAGCCTGGCAGTTTCATCCTTACCCACCGCATTTGCGCAGTCTCCGAAGACCGCGCCGGCTCCGGAGCCGACCCCCTACCAGGGCACGGTGGTGGAGGACATCATTGCGCACGTAAACGACCAGGTGATCAGCCGGTCCGATTATCAGCGCGCCGAGCAGGACCTCCAGACGCAGGCCGGGCAGCAGCAGTGGACCCAGCAGCAGCTTTTCGAACAGAAGCGTGAACTGCTTCGCGATCTGATCGATCGCCAGCTTCTGCTTTCCAAGGCCAAGGAGCTGGACATCACCGGCGAGACCGAGCTGGTGAAGCGCCTGGATGAGATGCGCAAGCAGAACAACCTGCCTTCAATGGAAGCGCTGCAGAAGGCGGCTGAGGACCAGGGCGTTTCGTGGGAAGACTTCAAACAGAGCATCCGCAACCAGATTATTGCGCAGCAGGTGATTCGCGATGAGGTGGGACGTCACGTCAACGTCACGCCTTCCGAATTGCAGAGCTATTACGACCAGCACAAACAGGACTTCGACCAGCCTGAGCAGGTGAGGCTCAGCGAGATCCTGATTCCGACTGCGAATCCGGACGATGCGGCTGAGGTCGATGCAGCAAAAAAGAAGGCTGACGATGTCTACGCGAAGTTGAAGGCGGGCGCAGATTTTGCCGCCGAAGCCAAGAGCACGTCGGGTGGCCCGACGGCTGCCCAGGGGGGAGAGCTCGGCGAATACAAGCGTGGACAGGGACAGCTAGCCAAGCAGCTGGAAGACCAGACCTTTGCCTTGCAGGCAGGGCAGTTTACCGAGCCGATTCGCACCAAACAGGGATTTGTCATTCTGCAGGTGACGCAGCACACACCCGGCGGCCCACAGCCATTTAAGGATGTGGAGCCGCAGGTAGAAGACGCAGTCGGAATGACCAAGATGGGTCCAGCGCTGCGTGACTACCTGACCAAATTACGCGAGGACGCCTATATCGAACTGGCGCGCGGCTATGAAGACTCCGGTGCGACTCCGAATGAGATGAAGCCGATCTTCAGTGCATACACCCCGCCGGCGCCGAAGAAACATGTGAAGGTTGCCCGCACACGCTACTACCAGCAGCGTGGGCGCGGCGCGTCAAAGCAGAAGACGGAAACGGCATCGACTCCAGCATCTCCCGCACCGCCGGCAGGCGTTCCTTCGCTGGCCGATGTGCCGCAGGGCAGCGCTACTGCATCTGCTTCGGGCTCGGCTGCAACAACTCCCGCGGCATCCTCGAGTTCAAGTGCGGCGACCGCTGCGGCTGCTTCGAACAAGCAGGTAGCGACCACCAAGGCTCCGACCATGAAGCCGGGCAAGAAGGAGAAGATTCGCTTCGGCCAGGCTCCGCGCGAAACACTGCCGGGCGCTGACACGAAGAATGAAGATGCAGGTGCGGTTCCCACGAATGAAGGCAGCCAGGTGGCGGCGAACAATGCTCCCGCAGATGTGAAGACGCTGAATCCCGACGGCACGATTGCGAATCCGAACGACGCTTCGGAGAAGAAAGCAAAGACGCGTCTTTCCGCGCGCCCGAAGCAGCCTAAGACCAAGAACAAGGTCGATCCTTTCGCTCCGCCGCCGATTACCGCGGACGAAGTTGCTACGCAGAAGCAGCAAGCGAAGCCATTAGGCCTGAACGGCGACACGTCCAAGGTCAAGAAGCCGAATCCCGCCAAGACCGGACCTAAGCGCCGCAAGTCGGACGAGAAAAAGGACGAGACTCAGCCGGCCAACGGCGATAGTGGTACACCGTCGACCACGACGCCGTCTGCTCCTGCTCCGCCACCGGCCCAGCCGACAGCACCCACGCAGCCCTAAGAAAAGATGAAAGAGCCAAACATCGCGGACCTGGCGAAGTATGAAAACCAGGCCATCACTGCTTTTTTTGCCGTGAGCACCAAGCAGGTGCGCAGCAAGAAAGATGGCGCTCGATATTTCTCCATGACCCTGGCGGATCGCACCGGGCAGGTGGATGCGGTGATGTGGGAGACGAGCGATGCCGGCGAGTTCAGCGCGGGTGATGTGGTCAAGCTGCGCGGCCAGGTGTGCCGGTACAAGGAAAAACTCCAGATCAATGTCGAGCGCATCCGTGCGGCGACACGGGACGAATACGATCTCGCCGACCTGGTTCCGCATACCGAGCGTAGCATCGACGAGCTGTGGACCGAGCTGAACGCTTACGTCAACAGTTTCACCGATCCTCATTTGAAAGCCCTGTTGCGCTCTTTCCTCGATGACCCCGAGATTGCAGCTGCCTTCAAGGAAGCTCCGGCGGCGAAGGGCATGCATCATGCGTGGATCGGCGGCCTGCTGGAGCACGTGGTTTCGCTGCTGGGCATCTGCGAGCTAGCGGCGAAGCACTATACGGTGCATCGTGATCTGCTGCTTACCGGTGCGATTCTTCATGATATCGGCAAGCTGACCGAGCTGCGCTGGGGTACGAGCTTCGACTACACCATCGAAGGCCAGCTGCTGGGGCACATCACCATTGGCATCGGAATGATCGAGAAGAAGATTGCGGCGCTGCCCGATTTTCCACCTGCACTGCGCGTGCTGGTGGAGCATATTGTGCTCAGCCATCACGGCAAATATGAATTCGGATCACCTAAGCTGCCTATGATCCCCGAGGCCGTGCTGTTGCATTATCTCGACGATATGGACGCCAAGATGCAGACCATGCAGAATGAGTTCGGACGGAATATTGCAGCCGGCCGCGGCGCAGGCGAAGTAACGGAGTGGGTACGGTCGATGGAGCGTCCGCTGCTGAACACCGCGGCATTTCTCGAGAAGGAAAAACTCTGATGGAACGAGCGACAGCCTATCTTTTAAAGACCGAGCCCAGTGTTTACTCGTTCGCCGATCTGCAGCGCGATGGCGAGACTATCTGGGATGGCGTGACCAACCCCGCGGCGGTGAAGTTTCTGCGCGAGATGCAGAAGGGCGACCGCCTGGTGATCTACCACACCGGCGACGAGAAGACGGCGATCGGCACGGCGAAGGTTCTTTCTGTCGACCCATCCGATCCGAAGGTGCCGCTGGTGCGCATCAAGGTGGGCAAACCGGTGAAGCAGCCGCACACTCTGGCTGAGATCAAAGCACATAAGGTCTTCACTGGATCTCCCATCATCAATCAGAGCCGGCTGTCGGTGGTTCCGCTCAATGACACACAGTGGAGCTGGCTGACCGGCGATTGATCTAAAATAGAAAATCGGTCGAAGCGATCGAGAAGAGACAATCCAGCAGCTTCGATCCAAGACGGGATAGCAGGGAATGTTACGTTTTTCTACCGCAGGGGAATCCCACGGCGAGAGCCTTATTGCATTGGTTTCAGGTATGCCCGCCGGGGTGCCGATCGACGGCGCACGGGTGAACCGCGAGCTGTGGCGGCGTCAGCAGGGCTATGGACGCGGCGGCCGTATGCGTATCGAACAGGACACCGCGCATTTTCTCTCTGGAGTACGCCACGGCAAGACCATCGGCTCGCCGATTGCCATTGAGATCGAGAATCGCGACTGGAAGAACTGGACAGAGTCGCTGCCAGTCGAAGCTGGCGATCCAGCGAAGCATAAGGTTGTTGCGTCTCCGCGTCCGGGACACGCCGATCTGGCCGGAGCGCTCAAGTACGATTTCCCCGATGCGCGCTATGTGCTGGAACGAGCCTCGGCACGCGAGTCGACGGCGCGCGTGGCCGCGGGTGCAGTGTCTAAGGCTATGCTGCTGGAACTGGGCATTGATGTCGCGAGTCACGTCATCCGTGTTGGCGGCGCGGAGCTCTCGCGCGACGCGGAGTGGAGCGAGATCAGCGCGCTACGCGATAAGGAAGAAGTGCTGCTGGGCTGCGTGGACGAAGAATCAGAAGAGCGCATGAAGGCAGAGGTCGACCTGGCGCTGCGCACCGGCGACTCCATCGGCGGCATCTTTGAAGTGGTGATTCACGGCGCACCGGCAGGCATTGGCACCTACGCGAACTGGGATGAGCGCCTGGACGGAGTTCTGGCACAAGCGGTGATGTCATTGCAGGCGGTAAAGGCGGTGGAGATCGGACGCGGCGTGACGGCCGCCGCATCGCTCGGCTCGGCAGTGCACGATGCCATCGGCTATGCCGAGACCAGTGAGAACGGCGCCCACACCCGCTTCACGCGCGAGCACAACAACGCGGGAGGCATCGAAGGCGGCATCTCGAACGGCGAAGATATTGTGGTGCGCGGATACCTGAAGCCGATTTCGACATTGCGCCGTCCACTGGCGTCGGTACGCTTCGACACACGCGAAGCAACCAAAGCTGCGTATGAGCGCAGCGACGTGTGCGTGGTTCCCGCTGCTGGTGTAGCCGCAGAAGCCATGGTGGCGCTGGCCTTCGGACGGCTGGTGCTGGAGAAATTCGGCGGAGATTCGCTGCGCGAGATCAAACGTAACTACGACGGTTACGTGGATCAGATTCGCGCTTATTGATGGGACATATCGAGAGAGATGCTGAGAGAGATTGTTAAATATCCTGACCCAGTGCTGGAGAAACCCACTGAGCCGGTGACCGAATTCGATGACGAGCTGCGTGAGCTGGTCGATGATATGTTCGAGTCGATGTATGCAGCAAAGGGCATCGGGCTGGCAGCGCCACAGATTGGCGTATCCAAGCGCCTGACTGTCATCGATCTCAGCTTCCAGGCCAATCCGGAAGAAAAGATCGTTCTCATCAATCCCGAGATCATCTTCCGCGAGGGCAAGCAATACGAGGAAGAGGGATGCCTGAGCCTGCCCGAGATTCGCGAGAAGGTTTCGCGCGCCGCGAAGGTGAAGGTGAAGGCTCAGGACGTGAATGGCAAGTGGTTCGAGCTTGATGGCGAAGAGCTGCTGGCGCGGGCATTCCAGCACGAGATCGATCATCTCGACGGTGTGCTCTTCTTCCGGCGTGTAAGCGCATTGAAGCGCGACCTGATCCTGCGCAGGATTCGCAAGATGCAGAAGGCCGGCGAGTGGTAGACAGCAGGGATTAGGGATTCGTCCCGGAAAACATGGTTTATGAGATTTGTTTTTTGCGGGACGCCTTCGTTTGCTGTTCCAGCGTTGAAGGCAGCGCTGCGCGCCGGGCATGAATGTCTTCTGGTCGCAACGCAGCCCGACCGGCCAAGCGGCCGGGGCATGCAGCTCGTCGCTCCTCCGGTGAAAGAAACGGCTCTTGCCGAAGGGCTGCCGGTGGTGCAGCCGGAAAAGATCAAGAACAACCTGGAGTTTCGAGCGCAGCTGGAGTCGCTCGCGCCCGACATCATCCTCATCGTTGCCTACGGGCGCATCATTCCCAAGTGGATGCTGGATCTGCCGCGTTTCGGCAACGTCAACCTGCACGGATCGCTGCTGCCCAAGTATCGCGGCGCAGCGCCGATCCAATGGGCCGTGGCGAATGGCGAGCCGGTCACCGGAGTGACCACCATGCGCATCGACGAAGGTCTGGACACGGGCGACATGCTGCTGCAGAGGCAGATGGCGATTGCTCCGGACCAGACATCCGAAGATATCTATCCGCTGCTTGCCGAGATGGGCGCAGCATTGATTGTCGAGACGCTGGAGGGGTTAGCCTCGGGATCGATCGTACCGCGCCGGCAGGATGATTCTCAGGCGACGCATGCGCCGATTCTCACACGCGAAGATGGCCGCATGGACTTCGCGCAGCCTGCCATGACCATCTACAACCGTTGGCGCGGCTTTCAGCCCTGGCCCGGCGCGTGGACCATGCTGAACGGCAAGAAGCTGATCGCGCACCGGCTGATGCCGCTCGATGCAGGAGCGCTAGCCGGCAGCAGCGCCGCGCCCGGCGACACGCATGTGGAGCAGGGGCGTTTCTTCGTAGCCTGTGGCGATGGCTCGTGGCTGGAGATCGTGGATCTCCAACCGGAAGGCAAGCGCCGCATGACCACCGCTGAATTTCTTCGCGGCCATGCTCTCAAGCCGGGCGACAGGCTAGGCTAGCTGTGATCGCCAAAGCCCGCGCGGCTGCCTTCGAAATCCTGCTGAAAATCTCGACAACCGATGCACACAGCGACGAGCTTCTTCGCTCACCGCAGGTCGATGCTCTTTCGGCGCAGGATCGCGCGCTCACCACGACGCTGGTGATGGGTACGCTGCGCTGGCAGCTGAGGCTCGATGCGCAGATTCGTCCGCTGCTGGCGAGGCCGGGAGCGAAGCTGCCGCCTGCGGTGGAAACAGCGCTGCGCCTGGGTGCGTATCAGTTGCGGTATCTTGATCGCATTCCCCCGCATGCGGCCATCGGCGAAAGCGTGGAGCTGGCGAAACGCGCGGGCGAGAAATTTGCAGCAGGCCTGGTGAATGCCGTTCTGCGTAAGCTTGCGTTGCTGCCAAAAGAAACAATGCAGGAGGAATCAGTCGCTGATACATACGCACATCCTGCGTGGATGGTCGAGCGCTGGGTTCGCGCTTACGGGCCTGGTGCCACGCCCGCATTGTGTGCTTTCAATCAGGAGCCTGCGGGGATTTGTGTACGCCTGCTGCGTCCGGATGCGGAGAAATCCCTTGCCGAGGCAAGTGTGGAGCTTGCTCCGGGAGAGTTCCTGACCGCAGCGCGCCGGGTGGTGAGTGGGGATGTGGTTCGTACCGACGCATTTCGAAACGGCTGGATTCGCATTCAGGATGAAGGCTCGCAGCTGGTCGCGGAACTGGCCGGTCAGGGCCGGCGGATTCTCGATACGTGTGCCGCTCCCGGAGGCAAGACCGCGATCCTCGCCGAGCACAACTCTGACGCGCAGATCGTCGCGCAGGATGTGAGCCGGCGCAGGCTGGATGCGATGCGCCGCCTTCTGGCTCCGCTTGGCGAGCGGATACAGTTCCAGGTGCAGGATGTGACTGCAATGAACCTAGCGGCGGAATACGACCTCATCCTTTGCGATGTGCCTTGCACGGGTACGGGCACAATTGGACGCAACCCGGAGATTCGCTTCCGTGTGAATGAGGAAGAGATTGCGCGGCAGCACGAGCGGCAGGTGAAGATATTGTCTGCGTCGCTCGGTGGCGTTGCCCCCGGTGGACGATTGCTTTATTCCACGTGTTCGCTGGAGCCCGAGGAGAATGAGTCAGTTGTCGCTGAGGCCCTGGTCAAGCGATCCGATTTTCGTCTTGCATCAATGAACATCCGGGCAGAGCAGCTTGCACACGAGGGGGTGATTCACCCGGCGGGCTTGGAGCGGCTGCAGGCGCATGCGATCAAGGACGGATATCTGCGCACTCTTCCCGGAACGATGCATTGCGACGGATTTTTTGCGGCACTGCTGGTTCGCGATTGAGAGAATAACTCTGCAATGGTGAAAAAGAATTTCGAAGCACAACTCGAAGCGCTGGAGCTGCTGAAGAATCAACCGCCGCAAGAGTGGGCCGAGCCGCTGCGGGCCGCACTGCGCCATCGCAACAACTATGTCGTCGCCAAAGCCGCGGATATGGTCGCTCGCTCGAAGCTCGATGCTCTACTGCCCGATCTGCTCGCCGCATTCGATCGCTTCTTTGAAGATGCGGCGAAGAGCGATCCGCAGTGCTGGGCGAAGAACGCTATGGGGCGTGCGCTGGCTGCACTGGAGCTGCAGGATCCGGCCGTCTTTCTGCGCGGACTGCGGCATGTGCAATGGGAGCCAACCTGGGGCGGCCGTTCGGATTCAGCTGCTGCGTTGCGAGGTACCTGCGCGCTGGCTTTGGTGCAGTGCCGCGAGCTGCCGGAGGCTGAGCTGCTGCGTCATCTGATTACGGCATTCGTGGACGACGACAAGTCGGTGCGGGCTGATGTAGCTCGCGCCATCGAGCAGATTGGCTCGCCTGCCGCGTCTCTGCTTCTGCGCTTGCGCGCCGAGATCGGCAAAGATGAGCCGGAGGTTCTGGGCGCCTGCTACGCGAGCGTGCTGCGCCTCGATGGATTGCCGGCGGTGAAGTGGGCCAGCAAATTTCTCGAAGCCGAAGACGATGCCAGCGGTGAAGCCGCACTGGCGATCGCGGCCACGCATTCGCCAGAGGCACTGGCGGTGTTGAAGTCGCGATGGGACAGCGTCTCTGATCCTTGGTTTTCGTCCGTGCTGTTATCTGCAATTGCGTTGACACGGCAGAGCGAGGCTGCAGAGTTTCTGCTGGAGATTGTAAGGACCGAAGCGCTGCGCGCGGACCATGCCGTGGAAGCACTGCTCCGGTCGCTGCCTTCTGAGGACGTTGTGCAGCGATTGAAGGCACTGGTGCAGGGAAACCTGCGGCTCGAAAAAGTATTCAATGAAAATCTGGAAGCTACTGCGCGACGGTAAGCTCTACGGGGACTGTCGCATCGACGCGATGGCCGGCCGCGGGGCTCTGCGCGATCACCGAGCCGATGGCCACCGGAGGCTGGGGGAGTGCCGGAGAGTTTGTGTCGCCAACCGCAGGAACGGAGACCTGTTGGGTTTTCATGGGGGCGAGCTGAAGTCCGGCGCGCGAGATTTCAAGCGCCGCAGTCGAAAAGAGCTGACCGTTGAAGTCGGGCATCACGAGGCCGCCGCTATCACTGGGCGCCGGCTCGGCTGCCACCAGCATGCTCACATTGGGGCGCTCAACGCCTGATGCATTGGGACGGGGATTCTGTGCGATCACGGTGCCGGGCGCTGCATAAGCGTCGGGCATCTCCGCTGTCTGGCCCAGTTCCAGACCAACCCGGCGTATCTCAATCGATGCGATGCGCTCGTCAGAGCCGGTGAGCGCTGGAATTGCGACGCGCTGCGGCCCTAGGCTATCGGAGAGGCGAACTTCCCATTCGCGCCGCACCACGGTGCCCGGCGCGGGTGTCTGGCTCACGATGCATCCTACCGGAATGTCGATGCTGTAGAAGTGGTTTTCAACATTGACCTCGAGGCCCAGCGCTGCAGCTTTGCTGGTCGCCTCGGCCAACGTGAGGTCCTTGAAGTCGGGAACCGAAACCTCTGCGCCGTGGATGGCGAAGTGCATGGTGACCACGGCCGAGACCATGGCCAGCACCGCGAGCATCATCAAAATAAGCAGGAACTGAAAGGCGCGAAGCATCTGCACTAAATTCTAACGTCGTTGCGAGGGGTGCGGAGATTGTCGATTATCCGGCGTACTCAATCGAGTAATCGATCTCTACTGCCTTCTCCAGCATGAGCGACACAGAGCAGTACTTTTCCTTCGATAGCGCCACTGCATCTTCGGCTGCCTTCTGTGTGACATTGCCGCTGATGCGATAAACAAGATGGATACGGGTGAAAACCCGCGGTGACTCACTCGGCTGTTCAGCGGTCGCGGAGACGGTAAGGCCAGTGACCGGCTCGCGCTTCTTCTTGAGGATACTGATCACGTCGACCGAAGTGCAGCCGCAGAGAGCGGTAAGCACTGCTTCCATCGGACTCGGCCCCTGTGCATGTTCCGCGGTTGCGTCGAAGGTGATGGTGTGGCCGCTCTCGGAGCGCCCTTCGAAAATCATGCCTTGTTTCCATTCTGAGCTGGCAATCATCTATTTTCCTTTGCAATAGATCAGTGGTGATGGTTGTCGGTAGCAGGTTCGGGATGGATCAGCACACGATAGACTGTGGGACACTCGAGCTTGAAGCGATCCTCAAGATCGGTGATCACCTCGTGTACGCGTTGCATCGGCAACTCGTCGGGCAGCGTGCAGTGGCAGGAGAGCTGCAGCTTGTCGCCCACGCGCCTCACAACTACATGATGAATGTCCAGAATATCGGGCAGGGCACTGGCCGCGTGGCGCAGATGGTCTTCGATATCGCGCTTGCGTTCCAGTCCCTGTGGCACTTCGATGGTCGCCGGTTCGCTCTCGATGTGCGTGAGTACCTCTGAGACCTGAGGTAGCTCGCTGCGGATCTCATCTTCAATCTGCCGGACGAAGGTGTGCGCCTCGACCAGAGATATGTTTTCGTCGACCTCGATGTGCTGCTCCACATGAAGGCCGTTCTTGAACGACTGCACGCTGACGTCGTGTAATACCACATTGTTGCGGGAAGCCACGGCCCGCACCTTGTCAAAGATGCTTTCGGCGACGGTCGAGCGCGGAATGGTGTGGATGACCACGTCGGCTCCGGGCAGTACGCGTTGCACCGCGGAGGTAGCTTCGCGCACCAGCTCTTCGGTGCGCTGAAAGGTGAGCTGCCGCGAGAGCGAGAGCGTGACGTCGGCAAAAAACGATCCGCCGGCCCGGCGCATGCGCGCCTGGTCGATAGAAAGAACGCCGTCAGTGCGCTCCAGCTCCGCAAGTACGCGGCTGCGTGTTTCATGAGGGACGGCATCGGTGAGTGCGCCGATAGTTTTCCATGCGAGACGCCATCCGAAAAAGAGAATGAGTGCGGAGACGGCGATGGCGGCCACGGGATCGGCGAGCCCGAGCCAGGGAAGGCCGCGCGTTGCGCCGATCCACGATGCGGTGAGGCCGATGAGAACGGCGATGCTGGACCAGACGTCGGATGCAAAGTGCAGCGCATTGGCAGCAAGCGCATCGCTGTGGTGGCGCTCCGCAACCACTTTGAGGCGGTGCGAGCGGGTGAGATCGACGGTAATGGAGAGAAGCAGAACCACAAACGGCCAGATGCTGTGCCGCACCGCGATGGGATGAACGAAGATGCGGAGAGCAGCCTCGATGGTGATCCACACGCTGGAAGCCAGCATGAGAAATGTCTCGACAAAGGCGGAGAGATTCTCAATCTTGGCGTGGCCGTAGGGATGATCGTCGTCGGCTGGCTTGTCGGCGACGCGCACTGACAGCAGCGTGAGGCAGGCTCCGAAGAGATCGATACCGGAGTGTGCTGCATCGGAGAGCATGCCCAGTGAGTGGGTCATGAAGCCGACGGCAAATTTGAGCACGGTAATGACAGCCGCGGCAGCAACGGATAGGAACGCGGCAGAGCGCTTTTCCGCGCGGGCGCTGGTTTCCGGAGCCGAATTTTCGGTTGCAACGTAGCTCATCGCAAGCTACAGCCTACACTCCGCAGCGTGACAGCCGCTAGGCCTTAACGCCGTGATAGAGGCCGGCGATGCCAAATGTGTATGGAGTCCACGAAACTTGGGAAAATCCTACACTGCGCATGAGGGCCAGTATCTCATCGGGCGGCGGAAAGCGCTGGACCGATGCGGGCAGATACGCATATGCAGAACCCATGCGGCTAATGCGTGCGCCGATTGCCGGCAGGATGTGCCGGAAGTAGAAAGCATAAAGCTTGCCGATGACTCCACCCGGTTCGCTGAAATCAAGGATGCCGAGCTCTGCTCCGGGAGCAAGCACGCGATGAAATTCCCGCAGTCCGGCTTCGTAGTTGGCGAGGTTGCGGAATCCGAAGGCGGTGGTGATGAGGTTCAGCGAGTCGGAAGGCAACGGCAGATGAAGAGCGTCGGCTTCAATGGCGATAGCGTTGCGGCCCTGGAATTTTGCAGCTCCGCGTGCCAGCATGGCGTGAGAAAAATCCGCTGCGATGATGGGTCGGGCCTGTTTCGGACGGCGTTGCAGCAGGGCCAGCGTCATGTCGCCGGTGCCGCAGCAGATATCCAGAACGTTTGCATCTGCCTTCGAAAGCACCTCCCTGAAGCGGCGTGCGGTGCGCCACCACCACAGGCGGTCGATGTTCATGGAAAGGACATGGTTCAGCAGGTCATAGCGCGGCGCGATGCTGTTGAACATCTGCTGCACACTGGCCGCGGAGCTCTGTTCGTCCGATGCGCCTGCGGGGCGCGCTCCTGTTGCCGCGGGCGTCACTTGGCCGCCTCGCGCAGCGTCCACTCGATGGCCGAAATCATCTCCGTGTCCGTTACATTTTCCACCACGATAGATTTCCCGATGCCTGTGGTGAGCACGAAACGCCGGGTTCCGGCACGATTTTTCTTGTCACGGCCGGCAGCGTCGAGGAGATCGGTGACGCGGGCGCGGAAACGCGGCAGCGGACCATAGGCGCGGATAGTCTGCTCCATGCGCTCCGCATCTTTCTCTGGCAATAACGCTCGACTGCGGCTGATCTGCAGCGCAGCGAGCATGCCCCATCCAATGGCTTCACCGTGCAGGAGCTTCTTGTATCCTGTTGCCGCTTCGATCGCATGGCCGACGGTATGTCCGAAGTTCAGGATCATGCGCAGTCCCGACTCGCGCTCGTCGATACCGACAACTTCGGCTTTCATGGCAACCGATGAGCTGACCACGCGCTTGAGCGCATCCGGATCAAAGTTGAGAATCGCGTCGCGGTTGCGCTCGAGAAAGCGAAAGAGTGCCGGATCGCGGATGATGCCCGCTTTGATGCTCTCCATCAATCCGGCGCGCAGCTCGCGGGCGGGGAGAGTGCGCAGAATGCCGACATCGGCAAATACTGCGCGGGGATGGTGAAAGCTGCCGATAAGATTTTTTCCGGTCGAGAGATTGACTCCGGTTTTGCCGCCGACCGAAGAATCTACCTGAGCGAGCAGGGTGGTGGGCATCTGAATGTATTCGATGCCACGCATGTAAATGGCTGCGAGAAAACCGCCAACGTCGCCGATGATTCCGCCCCCGAAAGCGATGAGCAGCGAAGAGCGGTCGGCTCCCGAAGAGGTGAGCTCCGTGGCCAGCGGCTCTACCTGGCTGAGCCGCTTATGCTGCTCGCCCGGAGGAAGAAACAGCACGGAGAATGCTGCATTTGCGGGGATTGCATGCTGAAACTGCTCGCCCCAGAGAGCCCATATCTCCGGCGACGTAAGAATGAAAATCTTCCGCGCAGTTTTGCCGGCGATTTTGCGGAGGTGGTGTCCGAAGCTGTGAAGAAAGTTGCATCCGACGTGGACGGGATAATCGGCGGAGGCAGTTTTTACGTGGATGGTGCGCACTGTCTCATTATCGTATCAATCGCAGCGATGTGCTGTGACGAAGTGTGCACCTTTTGTCATAAGCGACGCGTCTAAAGGTTTTTGATCCTTAAGGCGGTAGCATCAATCGTTATGGTTACTGATGTAAACACGGACTTCCTGATCGTGGGCGCGGGCATTGCCGGGCTGCGGGCTGCGATTGGATTGTCTGCAGTGGGACGGGTCCTGGTTGTCACCAAGGAAGCGCTGGGAGAATCGAACACGCACTACGCGCAGGGCGGAATCGCCGTTGCCATGAGCGGCGACGAGGATGTGGCGCTGCACCTCGAAGACACGGTGAACGCCGGCGATGGCCTCGTCAATCGTGATGTGGCACGGGTGCTGGTGGAAGAAGGCCCGCTGCGTGTGCAGGAGCTGCTCGCGTGGGGCACCGGCTTCGATCGTGAGAATGGCGAGCTGATGCTGACTCGCGAAGGCGCGCACAGCCGCAACCGTATTCTGCACGCCAACGGCGATGCGACCGGCGCGGAGATCGGCCGGTCGCTGCTGGCTCATGCGCGCGCGCACAAAAACATCACCTTGCTGGACTGGACGACGACAGCCGAGCTGATCGTAGAAGACGGAGAAGTTAGAGGCGCGATCCTAATTGATGCCAAGGGCAAGCTGTTTGCAATAGGAGCACGCGCGGTGCTGTTAGCAAGCGGTGGCGCCGGGCAGGTTTACAGCGATACGACCAATCCTGCTGTGGCTACCGGCGACGGCATCGCCATGGCGTGGCGCGCGGGCGCTGAGATCTCGGACATGGAGTTCTACCAGTTTCACCCTACGGCGTTGAGCCTGCCGGGCGTTGGCCGCTTTCTCTTATCGGAAGCATTGCGCGGCGAGGGCGCGTATCTGCGCAATTCGCGCGGCGCGCGCTTCATGGATCGCTATCATCCGCTGCTGGAGCTGGCGCCCAGGGATGTCGTGGCTCGAGCCATCACACGTGAAGGTTTCGGCGAGCATGGAAACGAACAGCTTCCTGTTTACCTGGACATGCGGCATGTAACCGGAATCGACCTGTATAAACGGTTTCCGGGAATTTCAAGATTTCTCGCCCAGCATGGCCTGGACATTGCTAAAGATCTGCTGCCCGTGCGTCCGGCGGCTCACTATCTCATGGGCGGCGTAAAGACCGATCTCGATGGCCGCACCTCGCTGCCGCGGCTCTACGCTGCGGGCGAAGTAGCATGCACCGGAGTGCACGGCGCCAACCGTCTAGCCAGCAATTCGCTGCTCGAAGGGCTGGTGTTTGGCGCGCGAGCGGCCGACAGTATGCGCGAGGTCAAGAGCGTCAGCGCAGGTAACTCCGAGTTCAAGCCGCGATTCGCGGAGAAGCCGCTGCCGGATATTCCGGAACGTCTGAAGCACTTGCAGCAGGGCATGTGGCGCGACGCCGGCCTGCTGCGTGATTCCACCGGTTTACATACCCGGCTGCGCGATCTAGGGCGAACAGGCGAGCAGGCGTTTCCGGCAGCGGAGCGCAGTTCGTTGGAGCTGGCCAACCTGCATGCGATCGCGGAGCTGATCGTGCGTTCGGCGATCAAGCGCGAAGAGAGCCGGGGCGCGCACTATCGCAACGACTTCCCACAGCGCGATGATGAGCATTTTAGGAAGCACTCAGTGGTGCGCGAGCTCGCCGTCAACTTTGAGGACTTTGAGGCGGCTGTGATGGTTCGGTAAAGCGGCTTGCCAGCGCGAAAACCGCGAGCACAATGACGATAAAAGCGAGCGACCACGTCACTGGCACTTGATACCAATGGCCGGCGATCATCTTCAATCCCACAAAGGCGAGAATGAGCGCCAGGCCGTAGTGCAGCAGGCGCAGCTTGTCGAGTGCGCTGGAGAGCGCGAAGTACAGAGAGCGCAGGCCAAGGATGGCGAAGATGTTTGAGGTGTACACAATGAAGGTGTCGCGGGTGATGGCCAGCACGGCGGGGATCGAGTCCAGCGCGAAGATCAGATCGGTGGCTTCGACGGCGAGGATGATGAGCAGGAACGACGTAAGCGGAAGTTTGTAAGTATCCGCGCAGCCTGGGCTCACACCGCGCAGGCATCTCTGTTGCAGCCAGCGCATGGGAGCCGAAGGCGATCCTCCTCCGGGCTTTTCGCGCATGAGCCGGAGAGCTGCAATCAGCAAAAATCCTCCGAAGACATACTCCAGCCATTCGAAGTGCGCCAGCAGGGAAGCGCCGACGAAGATGAAGATCGCACGCATGACTACAGCGCCGAGCACGCCCCACAGCAGCACGCGGCGCTGCTGCTCGGTATCGAGACCAAGCGAGCGGAACATGAGGAGAAAGACAAACAGGTTGTCGACGCTGAGCGAGCCTTCGACCAGATAGCCGGATAAGAATTCGAGTGCGGGCTGACGGCCTTGTGTCTGAGAGAGCAGCAGTGCGAAGCAGAAGGCGAGAGCCGCGACGATCGCTGTCCAGCTCCACGCCGCGCGCAGCGAGACAGCTTTGTGGCTGCGCTGCAGCACGGCGAGATCGACAAAGAGCAGCACAGCCACGATGAGGTGGAAGGCGATCCAGTATGCGACGGATGCTCCGGCGAATAGATGGTGGACCGTCATGCGTGCGCCGCGCTCTTCATCCTCCCAATGTAGCCTGATTCCGCTCTTCTTACTTAGCGCGAATCACGCTTTTTCTCATTTAGCGCTGATCGAGCAGGGCGATGGTTTCGAGAAAGACATCACCGGATATGGTGAGGCTTTTTGCACTGAGCTTGTCCATAGTGTCTTCGGCGGTGTGGTGATATGCATTCTCGTAGCCGTAGTCCAGATCGATGATGTCTGCGACCGGTACGCCGCGCTGGACAAAGGGCAGGTGGTCGTCTTCGATCTGGTTCTCCTGCGCGAAGAAGTAAGACTGGTAGCCGAAGTGGGTGGCCGCCTTCTGCACCAGATCGAGGAGCCACGGCGTAGAGTTGCGGTCGCGATAAATATCGAGATCCTTGTCGCCGATCATGTCCGCGAGTAAAAAAGCTTTAACGCGCTTCAGCGTTCCATCCGCCTGCCATTTTGCAGCGAGATGTTTACTGCCGTAGAGCGAATCGGATGCCGACCAGTCTTT
The DNA here is from genome assembly GCA_963745105.1 of uncultured Acidobacteriaceae bacterium. Lineage (GTDB taxonomy): Bacteria > Acidobacteriota > Terriglobia > Terriglobales > Acidobacteriaceae > Silvibacterium. The sequence continues at coordinate 63,256 of CAVUWQ010000090.1, read as the reverse complement.
GACTGCTTCTTCGCCATCGAAGAAGACCAGCCAGACGCTATATCCATCGAGAGTGTGGCCGCGGAAATGATTGGCCAGCTCCATGAGCAGGCCAGTGGTGGCGCCGCCGTCATTGGCTCCGACGAAGTTGATGTTGCGCAGCGGATAGTTGGTCTCGTAATGAGTAGCCAGTACGATCACGCCGTCCTTCTTGCCGGGAAATTTCACGATGTAGTTGTGCATGGTCATCGCGCCGGCCGGCGTGTTTGTCGTGAAGGTGTCTTCTTCGAGCTGGTCGTGCTGAAACTGTTTGCGGATAAAGGCTTCGGCCTTAGCGTGGCCGGGACTGCCGATCCAGCGTGGACCGATGGCGACGAACTGCCGGGTGTATTCGAGAGCCTTGGCGCCGTTGAACTGAATATCGGGCGTGGCTGCGTGTGCAGCGCCAGCCAGAGAGCACAGAAGCACCGCGAGAATCAGGCGAATGCGAACCAATCAGGCTTCCTTAAGACGTTTGCGGCGAGCAGGATGGACCATGAATGAAACGCCGATGCTGAGCAGATAGAGGCAGAGCAGCGGCGCGGCGAAGACGCACATGGTCAAGGGATCGGGCGTGGGCGTGATGATGGCCGCGATGATGAAGACGATCAGGACCGCGAACTTGATGTTCTTCCAGAGAAACTTCGGGCTCACGATGCCGAAGAGCGAGAGAAAGAGCACGAGAATAGGCAGCTCAAAGGCGATGCCGAGGCCGAGGATCACGGTGAGGAAGAGATCGGTGTACTCATTCACTTCGATCAGCGGGCGAAACTCGTGGCTGTAGGCGAAGAGGAAATCCAGAGACCCAGGGAAGACCCACTTGTATCCGAAGAACGCGCCTGCCAGAAACAGGCTGATGGTGGCCACCATGAAGGGCATTACGTAGCGCTTCTCGTTCTTGTAGAGGCCGGGCGAGATGAACAGCCACACCTGATACAGAATCAATGGCGCTGCGATGATGCAGCCCACCATGAAGCTGATCTTCAGATACATGTTGAAGCCGTCTACCGGGTTGTGGATGACCAGCTGCGTGGGCAGGCCGTGCTTCTTGAGTGCGAAAGTGATGGGCGCCTGCATCAGGCGGTAGATCTTCTCGTGAAAGCCGTAAGCGACGAAGAATCCTACGACGAGATAGACGACTGAGTGAATGAGGCGGCGGCGCAGCTCCTCGAGATGTTCAAGAAGGCTCATGCCGGGTAGTTCTGCGCGCTGGGTTACTGCGGATCGGGCCCGATCCAGGATGTCATCCATGATGTATTGAGATCGATGCGTCGTGTGCTGAGCTGAGTGCGGGGTCTGCCGCTACAGGCTCAATGTCGTGATGGCCATTTGTGCTGTGGGAGCCATTGCTTTCGTGAGAAGCAGCTGGTTCAGACGATGAGGCGTCCACCGCAATGGCAGGTTCCGAAGGCGCCGGCTCGGGAAGCTCCGGTGGCGTGACTGCTCCGTAAGGGTGGCTGCTGCTGACCACTTCACCGGTGGAGGGGGGGAGTATGGATGGCTGCGTGGTTGTGGCGGGGGCGGTAAGCTGGGCAGCTTCTTCCAGCTTCTTCTGGCGGTCCTGCTGCTCCATGGTGCGCAGCTCTTCATCGATCTGCGCCTTGAATTCGTTGGAGGCGCGCCGGAACTCGACCAGGAGCTTGCCGATCTGCCTGCCTATTTCAGGGAGCTTCTTAGGGCCGAAGAGGATCAGGGCCAGCAGAAAGATAAAGATGGAGTCGGCAAAATGCATTAGCTCTCATGATAACCGCGCCCATGGCGGGTCACAAATTCCATTGCGGGCGCTCATTTTTCTAACGTAATTCATACAGGAACGGATTGGATAGGAACGCTGCCGCGCCGGTTACGGTTGTATTAAACTCATTGTATTGGAACGCTCTCCAAGTCATTCAGTTTTGCAACGAATCCTTGTTGAGCGCATCCATTTAGGTAGGTTGCAACAACCCCGTCGGTTGGGTGGCAGAGGCCACAGTGAATCGACTGCAGCCTGGAATTGCTTTCAACATCCCCGTCCACTGCGATCCCAAAATCGTCTCGTGGACTGAAGGCGGAAAAGGAATTGAACGTACTCGAAGTAGAAGCAGTAGCACCTGTATTGGAAAAAACGGCCCCTGTTCAGGACGTTTGCTCTCTGGACAACTACCTCGCTTTGCCCGACCACAGCATGGACGAGCGCATTGCGGCAGCGCGCGAAAAACTGGGCAAGACGACCATTGTGCTGGGGCACCACTACCAGCGCGACGAGGTGATCCGGTTCGCGGACTTCACCGGCGACTCCTACAAGCTCTCAAATGTTGCGGCAGAGACCAATGCCGACTACCTGATCTTCTGCGGCGTGCACTTCATGGCAGAAAGCGCCGATGTGCTCGGCCGTGCCGGCGTTTCGGGGAGACCCGGTCAGCAAGTGATTCTCCCCGACCTGAATGCGGGATGCTCGATGGCCGACATGGCCGAGATCGGGCAGGTGGAAGACTGCTGGGATACTCTGATGGACGCCGGCATCGGACCGGATGAGATCCTGCCGTTGACCTATATGAACTCGACGGCCGCGATTAAGGCCTTCTGCGGCGAGCGCGGTGGACTGGTGTGTACGTCTTCGAATGCGCGCAAGGCATTCGATTGGGCGTTTGCACGCGCAGAGAAGATTCTGTTTTTGCCGGATCAGCATCTGGGCCGCAATACCGCGTTTGCCATGGGCATTCCGTTCAGCGAGATGGTGGTTTTCGATCCCTACCAGATCAATGGCGGCACTACGCCTGCGAAGTTGAAGGCAGCGAAGGTCATTTTGTGGAAGGGGCATTGCTCGGTGCATCAGCGGTTTCTGCCGGAGCATGTGGATGCGGTGCGGGCGAAGTATCCGGGGATTCAGGTGATCGTGCATCCCGAGTGCCGCTGGGAAGTTTGCCAGAAGGCCGACGCCATGGGTTCAACGGAGCGCCTGATTCAGCTGGTGAGGATGCGCCCGAGGGCTCGATGTTTGCTATCGGCACGGAGATCCATCTGGTGAACCGTTTGGCGAAGGAGTTTGCGCCGAAGGGCAAGAAGATCATTACGCTGGACGACTCCGGGTGCCTGTGCACTACGATGTACAGAATTTGCCCGCAACATCTGGCCTGGGCGCTGGAGAATCTCGTCGAGGGCCGTGTGGTCAATCGCATTCAGGTGCGTGACGACGTGAAGCACTGGGCGGGAGTGGCGCTCGATCGTATGCTGGAGATTCGGGCGTAGGTAAGGGAACTTTTTGTCGATGAAGACTTTTACTCTGGATGAGGCGCAGTCTCTGCTGCCGGTGCTGGAATCGCTGCTGAAGCGGGCGATTGAAGGCAAGCGGTCGGCGGATGCGATCGAGCTCGCCTGCAGGAATTGAATAAGAAGATCTTTCTTAGCGGCGGACTCATGGTGGACGTGGCCAAGGTCCGGCGCCACGGTCTCTGATGGAGCAGAATCTGCAGCAGGCCAAAGATGCTCTGGATGAAATCGACGCGATTGGGGTGCAGGTCAAAGACATCGAAACCGGGTTGCTGGATTTCCCCTGCGATGTGAACGGGGAGACGGTGCTGCTTTGCTGGAAGATGGGCGAGAGCCGCATCGACTTCTGGCACACGCTGGATTCTGGATTTCGCGGTCGGCAGCCGATAGATGAGCGCTTCATCGCCAGGATCGGCAAGCGCCCCAACTCCGGTCTACCCAACTAAACGTCATTTTTGGGGAGAGCCGCAGCTCTCCCGTGGAGCGATAATTCTTGACGGATAATAATTATTATCGTTTAATAAATCATAGCAATGACGCTCTCCGAAGCCAACGAGTTCCGTACCCTGTGCGATGAAGCCGGGATCGCTGTTACCCATCAGCGGCAGGTGGTTTATCAGGTGCTGCGGAGTATGCACGGACATCCCAGTCCGGAAGAGGTGTATGCGAAGGTAAAAGTTCGCATCCCCTCGATTTCGCTGGCCACGGTCTATAAAACGATTCATCTATTTATCGAGAGCGGCGTCTTCCATGAGGTGAGCCTGCACCATGGCTCGCTGCGCGTGGAAACCAATGCGCGGCCGCACCATCATCTTGTCTGCACGCAGTGCAAATCGATCTCAGACATCGATGCAGAGGAACTGGGCATTGGCGCGAAAGCGCGTAAATTGCCCAGCGGATTTCTTGCGCAGCGATACGCCATCGATGTGCTGGGCCTGTGCGCGGATTGCCAGAAGAGTTTGTCTTAGCTGTTTCGCATCTATCTTTCTTTCATCCTTCTTCTTTAAGCCTTAACCACATTTTCTTTCCTAACAACCCTTGACAGAGGAGTCATACATGCTAACTGTAGGCGAGAACTTTCCTTCGTTTTCTGTAACCGCAACCGTAAGCCGCGATAAAGACAAGGCGTTCGAGACCATCACGGACGCAAGCTATCCGGGCAAGTGGAAGGTGTACTTCTTCTGGCCCAAGGACTTCACTTTCGTGTGTCCCACGGAGATTGCCGCCTTCGGCAAGATCAACGACGAGTTCGAGGCGCGCGACACCCAGGTTCTGGGCGGCAGCACCGATTCCGAGTACGTTCACCTCGCGTGGCGCAACAACCACGAGGACCTGAAGGATCTGCCCTTCCCCATGCTGGCCGACATCAAGCGCGACCTGACCGGCGAACTGGGCGTTCTGGACATCAATGCCGGTGTTGCGCAGCGCGCGACCTTCATTGTCGATCCGGAGAACATCATCCGCTTCGTATACGTGACTGATCTTTCCGTGGGCCGCAACCCCCAGGAAGTTCTGCGCGTGCTCGACGCCCTGCAGACCGATGAGCTCTGCCCCTGCAACTGGCAGAAGGGCGAAGCGACGATCTCGGCCTAATTGCCAGCAATGACGCGGTCAGCTGCAAGCCGGCCGGCTAACAAGCGGTCAGGGATGAACCGGTCAGCACGTAAACCAGGTCAGTTATCTGGCAGTGGTATGACATGGCGGAGTATTCGGGCTGGGACCCACATCTCAAATCGAGATGTGGGTCCCCCCAACGGTAACCGCCCATAGTTTTTCGCTAGCCGGTTTATCGCTGACCGCTTTTGTTGCTGGCCGTTCCATTGCCAGCCGCTTCTTAGCTAACGAAAGGAAATCCCATGTTCATCGACATATTGATCGACAGCCTTCCCAATTATGCGAAGGATCTGAAGTTGAACTACTCCACGCTGGTCCGGCAGAACAATGAGCTGACGCAGCAGCAGCTGTGGGGCACGGTGGCGGCATCGGCCATTGCTTCCCGCAATGATGAGCTGACCGAGGCCGCGCTGGGCGAGGCTGCGAAGCACCTGCCGCCGCAGGCGCTGGAGGCGGCAAAGTCCGCCGCTGCGGTGATGGGTATGAACAATATCTACTACCGCTTCCTGCACCTCACTTCGAACGAGAAATACGCAACCCTGCCGGCGCGTCTGCGCATGAACGTGATGCGCACGCACGGAGTGGATCACATCGACTTCGAGCTGTGGGCGCTGGCGGTTTCAGCCATCAACGGCTGCGGCAAGTGTGTCGACTCGCACGAAAAGGTCGTTCGCGAGAAAGGCATCTCCGAGGAGACGGTTCTGGCCATCGTTCGTGTAGCCAGCGTTCTGCATGCGATCGGCGGAGTGCTCGATGCCGAGCGTGTCGGCAAAGTCGAGGCCGTCGCCGTCTAACCTGCATGATGAGTTGAGTTCATGGCCCGCCGGCTCTCAGTCCGCGGGCCTCATTTTCATGCGCGAAAATGGGACGCCATGCGTCTGGATTGTGGAAGTGTGTTCCCAAAGCGACACAAACCACTTGCCGCAGTGTTCTCTTGCAGAGATGCGTCAGCATCTTCCGTTAAACTTGAAGCGCATAGGGATGTGAACAGCGTGATTCGATTCTGGAAAGTTCTTCCGCTCGTCGTGGTTGCGATGATGGTGGCCGGGTGCGGTAAATTCTTTGTGCCCCAGACCAGCTCGGGTGGTGGTGGCACCAACACGGGCAATTACCTCTACGCCGCCAACGTGACCACGAGCTCGATTGCGGGCTTCGCGGTGGGTACCAGTGCGCTGAGCGTGGTGTCGGGATCTCCTTATTCGCTTGCCGCGGCTCCAACTGCCCTAGCCGTGACGCCCAGCGGCACTTTTCTCTATGCGTTGAGCCCGGGAGCCGCAGCTATCTACGCCTACTCCATCGGAACTGGCGGCGCGCTGACTCTGATCAACAACGGAAGCCCGGTAGTTTCTGAGCTGCTCGCGGGAGCGATCCAGATCGATCCGACAGGGAACTGGCTGGTCGCAGTGGATCTGACCCCGACCGCATACCTATACTCAATCAACACCAGTACCGGCGCTCTGACATCGGAAGGCAGCATTCCTCTCGACGCGGGCACCCCCAACCAGATCGTTTTTACACCGAACGACAGCTTTGTCTACGTATCGCTGGGAACCGGCGGGGTGGATATTCTCTCCTTCAATTCGAGCACGGGCGCGCTCAGCGGACCCTCGGGCAAGCTGGCTCCGCTGGCAACGGTTAACGCCGACCTGGGGCTGGCTGTCGATCCCGCGAGCAAATATCTGTTCGTGACCGAGACCGGGGAAAACGGTGTGCGAGTACTGACCATCGGAACGGCCGGGGCATTAAAAGAGAATTCAGGCTCGCCGTATTCGACGGGATTAGGACCGTCCTCTGTGCTTGTGGATTCGACAGGAAGCTATGTGTATGTGGCCAACAAAACGGCCAACAATATCAGCGCGTTTTTGCTCTCCACAACCGGAGGCCTGACCGCGATCAGCGGCTCGCCCTTCACGACAGGAACCACCCCTGTAGCCCTGGCGGAAGACGTGGGGGATACGCATATTGCGGTCGTGTGCTCAGGTGGAAGCCCCGACATGCAGGTGTTTACCATCTCGACCACGACTCCTGGAGCGCTCACCGCCTTCGCCACAGCGACTACGGGAACCGATCCTACGGGTGCGGTAGCTATCGCGGCGGCGAAATAAAGGATTTTTCCAACCTTTTATTGCGGGCCTGAAAATCGATCAGGCTCGCGGAACAGTTTTCTGATCGGATTCACGGCGGCGGAAATCCACATAAATGTGCGTCTATTTTCCCGGCTTGTCCCTCTAAGTTATTAAAGTGAAAGTAATGCCGTCCGATTCTGGCCGTTGGCCTCAAGTTTTTGCGATACCCCAGCACTTTTCCCGCTTGCGCCCGCAGGTTTTTCCGCTCCTAGTGCTCGTGCCCATGCTGCTGTCGGGGTGCGCCCGCTTCACGCCCAAGCCGCCGGCGGAATACGTATACGTGTCGGCGAAGCGGACGTTCCTCCGCGACCGGCTGGCCGCGGTCTCCAACCGCGTCGGCGAGGTATCGAACGGTCAGAAGCTGCTGGTCTTGGATCGCGCGCGCCGCTTCGTCAAGGTGAAGGACGACAAGGGCGAGATCGGGTGGATCGACGGGCACGCGATCATCGAAGAAAAAGTTTATGACCAGTTTGCAGATCTCGCGACACAGCACGGGAAAGATTCCGTGATTGCGACTGGGGTGCTGCGCGACGATTCCTATCTCCACGTTGCGCCGGGGAGACAGACTGAGCACTACTATCTATTGCCGGAAAACGCCAAGCTGCAGCTTCTGATGCGCGCCTCCGTTCCCAAACCGATGCCCGCGCAGGGGCTTCCGGTGCCTGAGCCGGCAGCCAAATCCAAAAAAGGTGCGAAGAGTGGCGAATCCGCGACAGCAGAGGCCGCCAAGACGGCGCCGCCGATGCAGGACTGGTGGCTGGTGCGCGACGCGCAGGGGCAGACTGGCTGGGTCTGGTCGCGCATGATGGATGTTGATATTCCGAACGAGATTGCGGGTTTGTCCGAGGGTCAGCGCTATGTGGGCGCGTATCTGCTGCGCACGGTGGACGATCCCGACTCGAGCTTTCCGAATGGGAAGGCTCCTGAGTACGTGACCGTCATTAACTCCTGGCAGGATGGCTTGCCCTACGACTTCGATCAGGTGAGGGTCTTCACCTGGAATACGCGCAAACATCGCTATGAGACGGCCTTCCGGCAGCGGAATCTTGAGGGCTATCTGCCGGTGACGGTTGGCACGACGGTCGCCGACAAGCAGGAGGAGCCGGAATTTTCCTTCAAGGTCGCCACGGGTGACGATGTGGCCATCGACCCCACAACGGGCGTGGCTCATGCGGCTCAGACGGAGACAGAGTCGTATCGTCTGGAAGGTGTCATTGTGAAGAAGGTCGGCCCTGAGCCGGCGGCTCCGGTGAAACTGGCGCATCCCGAGGCAGCCAAAGAAAAGAAGCGGGCGGGAGAGAAGCACAAACGCCGTTAGTCGTGAACTTCTGACAACAAAAGGCCGAGTGGGATTTCCCACTCGGCCTCTTTGTTTTCGAACGAGCAGCTATTTGATTGTTCCGTTCATGGCGTTGGGGAAGAATGCGCCGCCGGTTCCGGCTGCGCCTCCTCCGTAGACGATGCTGAGTACCTCAGTTGTGCTGCGAGCGAAGGTCCGGGCGTTGGCATCGGCGTCGACGATGGTTGAGGCGCCATTGGAGGCCGTGCTGACGCCGATGTCGTCGTCGTTGGTGCCGTCCAGCTTGGCCCGGGTGGCCGCGATGGCCTGCGAAGCCTGCTGCGCGGTTGTTCCCGCCTGGTAAATGCGAGTGCGGATGCTGGCGGCGTGGTAGGCCTCGACGCCATGGATTCCAACTGCCTTGTCGAGGTAGGTTTTGCTGCTGATCAATGGAGCTGCACCCTGATAGGCAGTCACACCTACGTCTTCGAAGATGAAGGCGCCGAGCAGGAAGTTGGTTTCACTGGCGAACGGATCGAAGGTCGCGCCCAGGCCGGCGGCCATGGCGAGAGCGTTGAAGCTGTTCATCAGATCGATGTTGGGTTGAGCAACGGCTGCGGTGCCGAGTGCGCCACGCAGGAAAGTCACGTGATTCAACTCGTCCATCGCCACTTCATTTGCGAACTGCTGCAGGAAGGGCGTGACGAACGGGACCATGGCGTTCGCTTTCACGGTGACGGTGCCACCGGCGGTTGTGCCGTCGCCGCTGGCGGTCATGGAAGCCGAGAGCGGCGTGCCGGTTGTAGCGAGGGCGTAAAACTGCGCTTCGAGATACTCGAGGTTGAGGGCGAAGTTGAGGATATCGGGATCGGTGACAGTCGTGCTCTGCGCCTGCGCGTGGCGCGCAAGCAACATCCCGGCCAGTGCGGTTCCACCAAGAATGATGGCGGAGCGCCGACTGGAAAGTTTTTCCTGCGAGTTCATTGGTTCCATTTCAATTTTTTCCATGTCAGCTCTCCTTAGGACGCCGATGCAGTGATGGTGCCGTTGAGACCATTGGGGAAGAATCCGCCCTTCGTGACAACTCCTGCGGCCGGACTCAGATAAACGATATGCAGCACCTGATCCGTGGTGCGGTCGTAGGCGATGGAGTTGGAATCCGCAGCCACGATGGTGCTGGAACTCAACGTCGTCTCAGCTCCTCCGCCGGCCGTGGCACGCAGCGCCGAAATCTGGTTGGCATAGGTAAGGTAAGGGTCTCCAAGTTGGGCTATGAGTGTACGGACCATCCCCGCGTGGTAGGCCTCGGTGGCGTAGATGCCAGCTGCGGCCGCGAGATCTGTGGAGACGGTGAGCAGCGAAGCCGCACCGTGATAGGCGGTGACTCCTACATCCTCAAAGACAAAGGAGCCGACCAAGAAGCTGTCTTCATCGGCGAAGGGGTTGAAGGACGAGCCGATGCCTGCGGCTGTGGCGGCAGCATTGAAGCTGTTTACCAGATCGATGTTGGGCATGGAGACAGCCGCACTGCCCAGAGCCGTGCGGAGGAAGATCACATGGGCCAGCTCATCGTTGGCAATTTCCTCGGCGTAGGCCTGAATCGCCGGAGTCTTGAAAGGCACAGCTGCTCCGCCCGTGACTGTCCCGGCGCTTGATCCTGTATTGGCGGAGGGAATCCCCGAGCCGGTTACCGCATAAAGATAGTAGGAGGCTTCGAGGTATTCGAGGTTCAGAGCAAAATTGAAGATATCGGCGTCTGTAATCGCAGGTGCCGCGGTAGTGGTGGGGGCCGGAGTCGTCGTTACCGGGGCTGTGGTTGTTGAGTTGCCGCCGCATCCCGCTGCCAGGGTGAGAGCAGCAGTGGTGCCAAGGCCGCTGCCCACGCCGGCAAGAAACTTGCGGCGAGACACACGATTCCTGATTAGTTCGCTGATTTTGTCCACAATTTACGCCTCTCTGTTTTTTGATCTTTGCCTTGCGAATCGTTCGTCTTTCCGAACACGTGTGATTTCTCTTGCTCGATCGCTTACTGAAATCGGAACGAGCTATACGAGAGAGGCGGATGTGCGGATTTCGAAATGGCTTGCGTGGGGCGAATTTTTTATGCGGAAGATTGCAGAGTAAATTGAGCTCGGCCGTACATCGCATTTGCGCGGCTGCGCACCGCCCTTAAATGACGAAGTTGTCAGAATATCCGTGTCACATCGAACCCACATCCCGTACAGCCAGACGCGGAAAATCCGCATCAAACACTATGGGTATAGATAGGCGTAAAGTCCTGCTCACTGGGCGTGTGGAGCAAAAAGAAAATTCAGAAGGGTTTTCTGGGCTTCACACGTTATTAAAAGATAGCCACCTCTAGAAACAGGGGGCAGGTGCAATAAACCCATGCAACCTGTTAAGTTTGGAAGGTGGAATTGTTCATTGCACTTTGTAAAACATACTGCAGCGGTGGTTTGCGGTCGTCAGGCCGTCCAGCGCTGAATTCTCTTTTCATTCTGCAGTTAAAAAACCGAGCGACTCATCTGAGAAGGAGATCGGCACATGGACAACAAGCCGGCGCAGAATATTCAGGACACTTTCCTGAATACAGTTCGTAAAGACAAAACACCCATCACAATTTATCTCGTGAGTGGAGTCAAACTCACCGGGAAAATTCGTTCTTTCGATAAATATTCCGTGCTCCTGGAAAATAACAGCCAGGAACAGCTGATCTTTAAACACGCAATCTCCACGGTTGTGAGCAGTCGTTCTGTGCTCCACAGCGAGCATCGTCCCACCGGGACGGGCGCGCATGTGGGAAGTCCTGGCCCGGTATTAGCAGGGGCTGCGAATTCATCCGATTCGCATTCCTAGCAACCAGGACGGGCATTCTCAAAGTATGTGCCTGGCAAGCGACAGGAGCGGTCCGGAAGAACGATGGAACGGACCGTTTCTGGCCGGCGTAGAGTCGTGTTATCCAGTATGCTAACGACCGGAAGCCGGTATTGAGCACACATACTTTTACTGAAAATCTGAATCGATCAGGCGAATCGGCGCTATTGATCGCAGTCGAGTTTGCCAGCGGACGCCGTGCCATCTCGCGCACAGCGGCTCTGGCGCGCAATGCGGCTCGGGCCGTGGCCGACGGCGACGATTATCTCGCAGACGCTGAAATTCTCGAGCAGCCTAGCGGCGCAGCTTTCGACCTGCAGGCCTCTCTCGAAGAATTCCGCGAGCTTGTGCTCTCTGCTGGCGGGGAAATCGTCGCCGAGGTTGTGCAACGCCGTCCGAAGCCTGATCCAGCGACTCTGCTAGGCAGCGGCAAGGTGGAGGAGATCGCCGGTATTGCCGCGTCCGCCAAAGCGCATGTCATCCTGTTCGATCACGATCTGACGCCGACCCAGCTGCGTAACCTCGAAGATGCGCTGCCGTGCCGCGTGGTCGACCGGACACAGCTGATCCTCGATATTTTTGCGCGGCACGCGCGTACGCGGGAAGGCCAGCTGCAGGTGGAGCTGGCGCAGCTGGAATACATGTTGCCGCGGCTCACCGGGCGAGGCCGATCGATGTCGCAGCTGGGCGGCGGCATCGGCACGCGCGGTCCCGGTGAGACGCAGTTGGAAACCGACCGCCGGCGAATCCAGCGCCGCCTGCTGCATTTGAAGGAAGAGCTCGAAGGAGTTCGCCGTGTTCGCAGCCAGCAAAGGCAGCGGCGGGAGGCGGTACCGGTGCCGGCGGTTGCGCTGGTGGGATATACCAATGCGGGCAAGAGCACGCTCTTCAACACCATCACGCGCGCCGGAGTGCTCGAGTCCTCGCGCATGTTCGCGACGCTCGATCCCAAGTTAAAAGCGATTCTGTTACCCAGCCGCCGCAAAGTGCTGTTGTCGGACACGGTGGGATTCATCCGCAATCTGCCGCACACGCTCGTGACCTCATTTCGCGCCACCCTTGAGGAGGTGCAGAAGGCCGAAGTGCTGCTGCATGTCCGCGATTGTTCGAGCGAGATGCAGGACGAGCATAAGGCCGAGGTCGAAAAGGTATTAGGCGAACTGGGCGTGCTGGCGACGCCGCGCATTGAAGTGATGAATAAGATCGACCTGCTTCCTGACGGAGAACGCGAAGCGCTTATCGCCAGCGGGGCAGTTGCCGTCTCGGCAAAGTCGGGGTGGGGAATCGACGAGCTGCTGCAGCGCGTGGATGCGATGCTGGTCGCCGATCCGATTGTCGAGCAGGAATTTGAGATTCCCCAGGCTGAGGGCGGAGTGCTGGCGGCCCTGGGCGCGGGCTCTCTGATCCGAGAGCGCAGGTTTGAGGGGAATTCTGTGGTGATGACGGTGGCTGGCCCAGCTTCTTTGGTGGGACGATACAGGCATTTCTGGATCAAGACCCCAGTAAAATCAAGTTTCTGATCCCGAACGTAGTATGGGCCGATTGAGAGGGCGCGGAGGTAGGTCCCAATCAATCGGCCCATTGGACCCTGAACCGGGTCTAAGGTGATATATTCAGTGTACGCCGGTGAAGTGGCGAGTCAAGAAGAGATTTCCGGAGCCTCGCAGGCAGCAATACCCCAGGCCTGTAACCATGGTTCCGAGAAAGCTGCGAAGGTGTGCCCGTCGCGTTGACACTGCAGTTTCACCTCTGTTACAACCAATTGTTCCATAACCCTTTCCTGTAGTTTCCACTTGCGTAAGTCGGCGAAATCATGATCGATGAACTGCTGCGTCAACTTGGCGATCTTCTGCTCGGCTCTGTGCCGACGATGATCATTTTCTTGATTTTGGTACTGGCTTACCGCTTCATTCTCCACGGGCCCCTGATGAAGGTTTTGGCTGAACGGCGCGAGATGACGGCGGGCGCCAGGGAAAAGGCTCATGCTGCCATTGCCGCGGCCGAGGCGAAGAGCCAGGAATACGAAGCCAAACTGCGGGCAGCCCGAGCGGAAATCTTCAAGGCGCGTGAACAGCGCGTCCAGCAGTGGAATGCCCAGCGGGATAAGGCGCTGGCAAGCGCACGGCTGGCGGCCCATGAGCGCGTCCAGGTAGCGCGTCAGTCGATCGAGGCGGAAGCCGATGTGGCAAAGCAAAAAGTGGAGAGCTCAGCGGATCAGCTGGCCGGGCAGATTCTGCAGGCCATTCTTCCTGCCGGTGCGGAGGGAGTTCGTTGAGTTTGAAGCATCGTAGTGCATTGTTTTTCCTGATGGGCGTGCTGGTTGCCGGCATCGTTTCTCTGCCTGCCGCAAAGGCGCAGGAGCCGACCCCGTCTACGTCCGTGAATAATGGCATTTCCCAGCCGGACAAGATGGATGCTCCGGAGACCGACAAAAAGACCGAAGCATTCCGCCACGCGGCTCCGGTACAGAAGATTGCCGCCATGACCGGCATGAGCGTGGAGACTACCGCGAAAATCTTCGAAGACCTGAACTCAGGCATTCTGATTGCGCTGATTCTATGGTTCATCCTGAGAACCGTGCCCAAGATGCTGCGCACGCGCTCGGAGAAATTGCAGAAGGAGCTGATTGAGGCTCAGGTTGAGACCTCGCGGGCAGCCGAACGGCTGGCGGCGGTCGAAGAGCGCCTTTCGAAGCTGGATATTGAGATCGTAGCCATCCGCCAACAGGTTGAACAGGAAAGCGTGTCCGACGAGAAGCGCATCCAGGAGTCTCTGGAAGAAGAGCGCAAACGCATCGTGGCCTCAGCCGAGCAGGAGATTTCCGCGGCCGGTGCGGCAGCGAAGCGCGACCTGAAGAAATTTGCAGCCGAGCTGGCCGTCGATCGCGCGCTGGGCCGTATTCATCTCAGTGCTGAAGAGGATCACGCATTGATTCATCGTTTTGCCGAGAGCCTGAAGGGAGAGCGCAACTGATGTCCGCATTTGCAGCGCGTTACGCCCGGGCCCTGGCCGATGTCGTGCTTGAAGCGCACCTCAACGCGGAGGATGTGCAAAATCAGCTGAACGATTTTGCCGCCGCGTGGCATGTCAGCCCCGGCCTGCGCGAAGTGTTCCTTGATCCATCGATGCCGATCGAGCAGAAGGTCGAAGTTCTAGACAAGCTGAATGCACGCATCGGCATGTCGAAAGAAGCGCGGAATTTCATCGCCGTGCTGATCAGTCACAGCCGCATCCACTCGCTCGATGAAGTGCTGGCGGCCTTCCGGCACGAGATGAACGAGCGCCTGGGAATCTCGGAAGTATCGGTGACCACCGCCCTCGTTCTCGGCGAGAAAGAACGGCAAACCCTCGAAGCACAGATCGCGGAGATGACCAAGACGCGCGTAAGTGCTACCTTCCATGAGGATGCGTCGCTGCTTGGCGGTGTGATTGTGCGAGTAGGCAGCACGGTATACGACGGTTCAGTGCGCGGGCGCCTGAGCCGGCTAAAAGAAGAGCTGGCAGCGAGCTGAATCGAGTTCCAAGCGCCGCCGCAAACTCAAGATTTAATAATCCGGTTGGAAAAGTGAAGCAATGGCTCAGATAAACGCAGACGAAATTACTCAGCTCCTGAGAGAGCAGATCGCAAATTACGATTCCAAGGTCCGTGTCGATGAAGTGGGCACCGTGATCTCGTTGGGCGACGGAATTGCGCGCCTTCACGGTCTCGACAAGGTGATGGCGGGCGAACTGATCGAATTCCCGCACAATATAGCCGGCCTGGCTATGAACCTCGAAGAGGATCAGGTGGGCGCGGTGCTGCTGGGCGATTACACCGAGGTTCGCGAAGGCGATCAGGTGAAGCGCACGGGGAAGATTCTCAGCGTGCCGGTGGGTGACGCCATGATCGGCCGCGTGGTGAATTCGCTGGGCCAGCCCATCGATGACAAGGGACCGATTGCGACCACCGAGACGTTGCCCGTGGAGCGGCTTGCTCCCGGCGTCATCTCGCGCCAGCCGGTGCGTGAGCCGATGATGACCGGCCTTAAGGCCATCGACTCGATGATTCCGATTGGCCGCGGCCAGCGCGAGCTGATCATCGGCGACCGCCAGACCGGAAAGACGGCCGTGGCGCTCGACACCATCATCAACAGCAAGGGCAAGGACCTGATCTGCATTTACTGCGTGATCGGGCAAAAGCGCTCCTCTGTCGCGCAGGTCGTGCAGACGCTGAGCGAATACGGCGCACTGGATTACACCATCATCGTGGCCGCCACGGCCTCCGAGCCGGCCCCGATGCTGTACCTCGCACCCTACGCCGCGACTGCCATAGCTGAATACTTCCGCGATAATGGCAAGCACGCGCTGATCATTTACGACGATCTCTCCAAGCACGCTGTGGCCTATCGCGAGCTCTCGCTGCTGCTGCGCCGTCCTCCCGGACGCGAAGCGTATCCAGGCGACGTCTTCTATCTCCACTCGCGCCTGTTGGAGCGCTCCTGCAAGCTAAGCAAGGAGTTCGGCGGCGGATCGCTCACCGCTCTGCCGATCATCGAGACGCAGGCGGGCGACGTATCGGCCTACATCCCGACCAACGTGATCTCGATCACCGACGGCCAGATCTTTCTGGAAACTGACTTGTTCAACTCCGGCGTGCGTCCGGCCGTGAACGTAGGTCTATCCGTATCGCGCGTAGGATTCTCCGCCGCAATTAAGGCGGTGAAGCAGGTCGGCTCGACGCTGAAGCTCGATCTGGCGCAGTACCGCGACCTCGCCGCCTTCGCGCAGTTCGGCAGCGATCTGGACAAGGCCACGCAGAACCAGTTGAATCGCGGCCAGCGCCTGACGGAACTGCTCAAGCAGCCGCAGTTCCAGCCGCTACCGGCAGAGAAACAGGTCATTATCCTGTTTGCCGGCACCCAGGGCTATCTGGACGACATCAAGGTTCCCGACATCCGCGCTTTCGAAGACGGCCTCTACAAATATCTCGACTCCGCGCAGACAGCACTGCTCAACGACATCGCGACCAAGAAGGCGCTGGACGACGACTTGAAGCGCCGCATCGGCGATGCGCTCAAGGAGTTCAAGGCGAACTTCCTCGCCGAGCATCAAGATGCGAAGGTGCAGGCAGCGGGAGCGGCTAAGTAAAATTCGATGGCAAACGTTCTCGATTTACGGCGGCGCATCCGCAGCGTGAAGAACACGCGCCAGATCACCAAGGCCATGAAGATGGTCTCGGCAGCCAAGCTGCGCCGCGCGCAGGATCGCGCCATTGCGTCGCGTCCGTATTCGGCGATGCTGGCCAGCGTGCTCGAGTCGCTGAAGCGGCGCATTGAGATTTACGACTCCGAGACCGGCGACGCGAAGCATCCTCTGCTCAAAACGCGTGAGGAGAAACGCGTGCTGGTGGTGGTCGTCTCCGGCGATAAGGGTTTTGCCGGCGCGTTCAACACCAACATCATCAAGGCGGCAACGCAGTTCATTGCCAACAACGCGAAGAAGCAGATTGACGTGGAGCCGGTCGGCCGCAAGGCGCGCGACATCTTCCGGCGGAGATTTCCAGCGGCGAAGTTTACCGAGCAGGGCACGGATGAGCACGGCGCGACAATTCGCCCCGAGCGGCAGCGCGGAACCGGCACTGAGGTGATCGGCGACCATCTGGGCCTGCTCGAGAAGCTGAGCTTCGATGCGGTGCGCGAGGTGGGCGAAGATATCGTTGCCCGCTATGCGCATGAAGAGATCGACGCGGTCTATCTCGTTTATAACGAGTTCAAGTCGGTCATCGCGCAGCGTGTTGTGGTCGAAAAGCTTTTGCCTATCGTCGAGTTCGGCAAGCACGAGATCGCCGAGGCGCATGAGATGTCGTCCGCAGAGCTTGCACAGGCCGGTGAAGCCGCTCTGACAGCAGGCGTCAGCATACAGCCGGGCGAAGCGGCCGCGGATATCCAGGAGTTCGAAGACGAGGCCAAGAAGTTCGGCACCGCCGGTGTGGACTATATCTACGAGCAGTCGCCGAAGGAGATATTCGATGCAATTCTCCCGCGCTACATCACTTCGCAGCTGTATCACGCCATGCTGGAATCGGTAGCCGCCGAACACGCGGCGCGTATGACGGCGATGGACGCGGCAACGAACAATGCCTCCGACATGATCGACAGCCTGACGCTGACCATGAATCGCGTACGCCAGGCGGCGATTACGAAAGAGATTATCGAGATTGTGAGCGGGGCTGCGGCGCTTTAGCAGCTAAAGTCCGGCCAGCTATGAAGCGTTCGGCCTAAGTCCGGACAGGGAACAAGCCGCTAGCGAAAAGCATTACGCAAGTTTGAGTACAGGGAATATATGGCAGAGAACATAGGCAAAGTGATTCAGGTCTCCGGCCCGGCCGTGGACGTTCAATTCGAAGAGGCAAAGATGCCCTCGATCTACCAGGCGCTGCGCGTGGTGAGCGATGGCTTCAATGTGCCGACGCCCATCAATGTGATCCTGGAGGTGCAGCAGCACCTGGGCGAGGGACGCGTGCGCTGCGTGGCCATGGAAGCCACCGAAGGCATGGTGCGCGGCATGAAAGCCATCGATACCGGCGGTCCGATTACCGTGCCTGTGGGCCGCGGAACGCTGGGCCGTGTGCTCAACGTCATCGGCGAGCCGGTGGACGAACTGGGCCCGGTGAACGCGACGGAGCGCAAGGCGATTCATCGCCAGGCCCCGGCGTTCGACGAGCAGTCGACTTCGGAAGAGATGTTCGAGACCGGGGTAAAGGTCATCGACCTCATCCAGCCGTTTTTGAAGGGCGGCAAGATCGGTCTCTTCGGTGGCGCTGGTGTAGGCAAGACAGTCGTCATTCAGGAGCTCATCAACAACGTTGCCACCAAGCACGGCGGCTTCTCGGTCTTTGCCGGCGTCGGCGAGCGCACCCGCGAGGGCAACGACCTCTGGCTCGAATTCCAGGAAGCCGGCGTTATCGACCTCAAGGATCTGTCGAAGTCCAAGGCCGCTCTGATCTATGGCCAGATGACCGAGCCCCCGGGCGCGCGTCTGCGCGTGGCGCTCTCCGCGCTGACGATTGCCGAGCACTTCCGTGATGAAGAGGGTTCGGACACGCTGCTCTTCATCGACAACATTTTCCGTTTCACGCAAGCCGGTTCCGAAGTCTCGACGCTGCTGGGCCGTATGCCTTCGGCGGTGGGATATCAGCCGAACCTGGCCACTGAAATGGGCGAGCTGCAGGAGCGCATCACGTCGACGAAGAAAGGCTCGGTAACTTCTGTACAGGCCGTCTACGTGCCTGCCGACGACTTGACCGATCCTGCCCCGGCGACCACCTTTGCTCACCTCGACGCGACTACTGTGCTTTCGCGCCCACTGTCCGAGTTGGGCATTTATCCCGCTGTCGATCCGCTGGCCTCGAGCTCGCGCATTCTTTCGCCGCGCATCGTTGGGCAGGAGCACTACGACGTGGCCCAGGGCGTGAAGCGCATCCTGCAGCGCTATAAAGATCTGCAGGACATCATCGCCATCCTTGGCATCGACGAGCTTTCAGAAGAGGATCGCACCACGGTCAATCGCGCCCGCAAGGTGCAGAAGTTCCTCTCGCAACCCTTCCACGTGGCCGAGCAGTTTACCGGCATTCCGGGCAGCTACTGCAAGATTGCTGATACCGTTCGCAGCTTCAAGGAAGTCATCGACGGCAAGCACGACGATGTTCCCGAGCAGGCCTTCTACATGAAGGGAACTATCGAAGAGGTTCTCGAAGCAGCCGAGAAGCTGAAGGCGACCACATAAAGCAACCATGCCAGATACAAATCAATTACGCGTACGGCTCGTGACTCCGGATCGCATCCTCGTCGACCAGACGGCGGATGCGGTCGAGGTGCCATCGAAGTCCGGCTACTTCGAAGTGCTTTACGGTGCGGCTCCTCTTCTCGCGGCGCTGGGTGCCGGCGAAGTTCGCCTGCACGGCGGCGACGGCGGCGATCAGCGCTTCAACGTCGCGCGCGGATTCGTCGAAGTGCTTCCTGAGCGTGTGACTATTCTTGCGGAATCTGCAATGCGGCCGGAGGAGATCGACACCGCCCGTGCTCAGAAGGAACTCGACGAAGGCAACAAGGCCTGGAGCGAAGCCGGCGAGGAAGCCGACAAGTACACCCGCGCGAATGAGATTATTCGCGAAGCGGAATCGAAGCTGGAGAGCGCCGGCGGAGCCGGGAAGCACTAGCGATTCGCCGACAGGGAACAGGGACTAGAAATGCGAAGGACCGGCTCTTGCCGGTCCTTTTTTGTTGGGAATCGTAAAAATTCTTTATTTCGGAGTGGACAGTGGAGCGAAGGGCTCGCGCTTCATCGATCCATCGCGCTGCTTGATCAGGATCTCCACCTTGCCCTCGGCCTCTTCGATCTGGCGTTTGCACTCGGTGGAAAGATGCATGCCCTCTTCAAAGAGCTTTACCGAATCTTCCAGCGGCAGGTCGCCATGCTCCAGTTGGCCGACGATGGCTTCCAGCTTCTTTAGCGATTCTTCAAACGTTGCCAACTGCAGCTCCTTCAAGGGTGAGTGACGGCACAGCGGGTGCGACCGGCGTGGCGTTCTGTTTCGGCAGCACATCCGCGATCACTTCCGCCGCCAGGGGATAGCGTCCGAAGGGCGCGCTTACCTGCACACCCTGCACCATGGGAATCGCAGCGGCGAGCATCTCCTGCGCGATCTTGATGCCTTCGGCGCGTGCCAGGTCGGGCGTTGAAGCCTGCTGCATACGCAGCAGAATGCTGTCCGGCACGCTCACGCGCAGATCGTTCTTCATGAACTCGGCGTTGCGCAGGCTGGTCAGCGGCCAGATCCCGGCAATCACCGGAATGCTGAAGCCTTCGATACGCTTCAGGAACGCCTCGAGAATACGCAGATCGAAGACCGGCTGGGTGATGGCATACTCGCCGCCAGCTTCCACCTTGTAGGCGAAGCGGCGAACTTCGTTATCGATATCCGGCACGCCGGGATTTGCTGCGACAGCGATGGTGAATGCCGTCGATGCGCCGATGGGATTGCCGCCGATATCGAGTCCGTGATTGAGCCGATTCACGATGTTTACCAGGCCGATGGCATCCACGTCGAAGACCGCCGTGGCATCCGGATAGTTGCCGAGCTTGGGCGGATCGCCGGTGAGGCAAAGAATATTCTTCAGCCCAATCGACGATGCGCCGAGCAGGTCGCTCTGAATGCTAAGCACGTTCCGGTCGCGGCAGGTGTAATGCAGGATGGTCTCGATGCCGATCTTCTGCTGGATCTGAATGCACAGGCTCTGGGCGCTCATGCGCGCAGAGGCGCGTGGTGAGTCCGGCACATTGATGGCGTGGATGCCGTGGCCCGCAAGCAGCGCCGCTCCCTCCAGCTCCTTGCGGCAATCGATGCCGCGCGGCGGCACAATCTCGACCATGGTCACGAAGGTGCCGTCCTTGATCAACTGGCCGATCTTCGAGCGCTGCTCGATGGGCGGGGGAGGCGTCTCGGTCACGATGGGGGCTTTGGCTGAAGGTTGTACGCTGACCTTCTGCGCGTCCACCGCGCGCAGCGCAGACTTCATGGCGCGAATGTGTTGCGGCGTGGTTCCGCAGCAGCCGCCGATGAACTGCGCGCCTGCCTTGAGGAACTTGCGCGCAAAGCTGGCCATATACTCGGGCGAGCAGAGATAGATATTGCGGCCGTCCACCGCGCGCGGCATACCGGCGTTGGGCATGGCGGCAAGCGGCAGGCTGGTGGCTGCTGCAAGCTTTTCAAGCGCAGTCAGAATCGTCGCCGGGCCGGTGCTGCAGTTAACCCCGATGATGTCTGCGCCCCAGGCTGTGAGGCGGGCAGCGGCCATCTCGGGCGACGATCCATCGAGGCAGTTGGCTTCCTCATCGACCGTGATCATGGCAATGATGGGCAGCTCGGGTGCGACGTCCTTTGCCGCTTTGATCGCCTGTTCCGCTTCGTTGAGCGCGACGATGGTTTCGATACAGAGCAGATCGACTCCGCCGGCCTTCAGGCCGCGAACCTGCTCGGCAAAGGCCGCTCGTGCCTCGTCGAGGCTGGTCTTGCCCAGTGGCTCCAGATGGATGCCGAGGGGGCCAATGGCTCCCGCAACCCAGGCTTTTCCTGCTTGCTTCTCTTCGAGCTGAGCCACGCACTGCCGGGCGATCTCAGCGCCTGCCTTGTTGATCTCGAAGACTTTGTCCTGCAGTCCATAGCGCAGCAGGCGGAAGGAATTCGCGCCGAAGGTATTGGTCTCGATCACCTCGGCTCCCGACTGCAGATATTCCTCGTGGATGGAACGCACCAGGTCCGGCTGCGACAGATTCAGCTCGTCATAGCAACGGTTGATGAAGACGCCGCGCGCATAGAGCGTCGTGCCCATTGCTCCATCGCAAAGGATAGTGCGGTCGCCAAAAATCGCTCGTATACGGTCGGTCATAAAGAGGGAAGTCCTTCACTTTATGGTATGTCAGGTGGAGAGTGATTGCCAGTTACGGAGAGCCTGCGGCGACCTCTCCATGTCCGAATCCGAACCAGAAAATCGCGAGGCAGCGGAGCTACCTCGCGACTGCGCTGCTTGAACCGGGTTTTATGTAGATGACAATACCCAGCGGTTTCTGTCTAACTTCGTGTAAGGCCATGCACGCTCACGCTTTGCTATACTGAGCCTTCCCACGTTCGTGAGGTTTTGAGTTTTGAAGAGAAGAAGTCTACCGTCTTTTTGGTTGGTCCCAGTTCTGTTTTTTGCATCCTCGTTCCTGCTTACTTCCTGCGGCAAAAACTTCTACTTTGCGGGACGGACCCTGCCGCCCAGCGGCCTGACCAACCGTGTGCTGATTGCCGAGCAGACGCCCAGCATTGCGAGCAAGGGCGCTCTGCCGTTCGTGGATGCCTACTACGACATCCGGCACGCTTACAACAATTCGGCCGTTACTTTCTCCATCGCCGGGTACTCCGGCTCCCTGCCACTCACCATCCAAAACATGCCTGAGCAGGAGGTCGGCGGAGTATTTGCCGTGGGCGACGGCAGCTATGTACTGGTGAACTATGCGCAGGAGAAGACTGCCTCGCCCATCACCATCCCCGGTGGCATTTCCACCAGTATTTTCGTCGATCAGGCCAGGGATTTTGTCTACGCGGCCAACGAACAGACGCACGTTGTTTCGGTGGTGAATGTTGCCGCAGGCAAGTCGTATACGCTCAATCTGCCCAATGTCTACAAGGTTTCGATCAATCCGGGCGGATCGATCGCCCTGGTCTTCGTGCAGAACTCAACCCAGGCGCCAAGCACATCCTCTTGTATCGTAGCCAACGGCGGCAGCACGTCGGCGACCGGATGCGCAGCGCCCACCGGACAGTTCAGTGTGTATAGCGTGGTCCACCTCACCAACGCGCAGAGCACCGCCGCGATCAACAATCCCTACTATCTTGGTGCGCAGGATTGCGAGCCGCAAAACCTGCCGCAATTCTGCCTCTTCCCGGTGAGCACCGGAGCTTCGGCAAGCTTCGATCATCCGGTGAAGGCATTGTTCTCTCCGGACGGATCGACGGCCTACGTTATCAACTGCGGGCCGGAGTGCGGAGGCACAACGGCAAGCGTGACCTCGATTCCTCTTACCACCTCCGAGCTGAACACCGGCGTGACCGGAGGCAGCGGTATCTCACTGGTAGCGCAAAGCAATATAGCGATTCCCGCCGGCGCGACCAACGGTGTCTTCAACGGCAATTTGCTTTATCTGGCGGGTCAGCAGCTGCAGAGCGACGGCCTTTTCGCGGGCAATCTTTCCATCCTGAATACCGAGACGGGCGCGATCACCGGTCCCTATTCGATCAGCGACGGCACGCACAACAGGATGGTTTTCGCAGACGAAAACACATTGTGGATCGGCTCCTCGCAATGCCAGACCGGAGAACGCTATAAGCAGGTCCAGGCGGGCTCGGGTGGTCAATATGGCTGTCTCACCATGTTCAATACCGCGAACAGCACAGTCACGCTCGATTCCTACAAGGGCGACGCAACGGGAATTGCAGCAGTGACTGGATTGAACAAGGTCTACTCGGCGGAGGGTGGGCAGATTTATATCTACAACACCGCAGACATGTCCCAGCGCGACAACTCCAACGTGTCGGTGAGCGGCACAGCCGCGGATGTTGCTTACATGGATGCGACCAGCGACTCCGACAACACAACCTACTAAGCTTTCCAGAAAGATAGAATGATGGGCGCGGCTGCAATTGCAGGCCGCGCTCTTTTTCTGGCTGGAACAGGGATATGATGACGGAATCAAACAGCGGCTCCACAACTGCCGACATTCTCGCCATCGCCGCGCATCGCGACGACGTGGAGCAGACCTGCGGCGGAACACTGCTGAAGATGAAAGCGCTGGGTGTTCGCACGGCAATCCTCGATCTCACCCGCGGTGAAGCGGGAACCCGCGGCAGCGCGGAATCGCGAGCCGCTGAAGCCGAAGCGGCTGCTGCCATCCTCGGCGTGGTGTGGCGCGGATCGCTGGATATCCCTGATGGGCGCGTCGAAAACACTTACGAAAACCGATTAAAGATTGTTGAGATATTGCGCCGGGTACGGCCGCGCGTGGTGATTTTGCCGTACTGGGCGGGGCGCCATCCCGATCACTACAATTCGGCGACGCTGGGCTATGAGGCATGTTTTCTGAGCGGCCTCGCGAAGCTGGAGACGGGAACGGCGCCGCATCGGCCGTTCAAGATTGTGTATGCCAGCCTTTATGCCGACGTGAGGCCCAGCTTTGTAGTTGACATCACGCCGCACATTGAAGACCGTCATCGCGCATTGATGGCGTATGCTTCGCAGTACGCGAATCAGGAAGCAGGCAGTGGGTTGTTCGTGCCGGAAGAAGAGATTCGGGAGCGAACTTTTTCCGTTGCACGGCATTACGGTCTGCTTGCGGGAGTTCGCTACGCCGAACCTTTTGTACAGAAAGAGATCGGCTTGTATGAGGATCTGACGCTGGTGCCGGTCCAGTCTATGTAGCTGATCCGTGATCGGCAACGTGCGCCGTCGATCGGCGCGCAGCGCTGGCCAGCGTATGGGTAGGAAGATAGATGCGGGCGTGAGCTCCGGGATATTCATCCTCGCTGCTGCCGTTGGTGATCTGAATCATGCCGCCGTGCTTCTGCACGATGCCCATGCTGACCCATAGTCCCAGGCCGGTGCCCTGCTCGCCTTTCGTGGTGAAAAAGGGCTGGAAGAGACTGTGAGTGATGCTTTCCGGTACTCCCGATCCGCTGTCGGATATCTCGACCAGGGCTCCCGCCGCGCGCAATTCCTCGGCGGGAGATTGCTGGATCCGAATGCGTATCCTGCCGTTCTGCCCCGCGGCCTCGATGGCATTGACGATGATATTTGTGAAGACCTGGCGGAGTTCGGCGGGAAAGCCTTCGACGATCAAGGGCTCGGAGAAGTCGCGTTCGATGCGCTGACTCTGTTGCGCCAACCGGCGGTCGAGCAGTAACAGCACGCCTTCGATCAGTTCCTTGAGGTCGATAAGGATTGGCGCCTTCGGTTCCCGGTACAAGCTGAGCATGGTGCGGCTGATCTGCATGGTGCGGCCCAGCTCCTGCTGGGCGAGTTGCAAATACTCCGCGCGTTTGGTGGGTTCGTCTTCAGTGGCCAGCAGGAAGAGCAGATTGGCGACCGAGTCCAGGGGATTGTGAATCTCATGCGCAATGCTGGCGGCGAGGCGGCCGGCGACAGCCAGTTTTTCTCCGGCTACCAGAGCGGCGGCAGTGCGCTTCTGCTCGGTCACATCGCGGAAGACGAGAACGATGCCGGTCATGTCGCCCTCCGCATTGCGTATGGGCGCAGCGCTGTCGTCGATGATGTATTGCTTGCCCTGCCGCGAGATAAGCGCAGTATGATTCGCCAGACCGATCACGTGCTTGAGCCGGCGCACCTTCTCGACAGGATTTTCTGCGATTTCGTGGGTCTCTTCATTGACGATGTAGAACACATCCTGAAGTGGCTGCCCCATGGCCTCCGCGCCGGTCCATCCGGTGAGGTTCTGCGCGATGACATTCATGAACTGAATGCGGCCTTCGGTATCGCAGGCAATCACGGCATCGCCGATCGATTCGAGCGTGGTTTTGAAGCGCTGCTGGTTTTCGTAGAGCTCGTCGGAGCGCAGGCGCAACTGTTCCAACGCCGCGTTGTAGGTTTTCGAGACGTTTGTTAGCCGATAGCGGGTGAAGAGACCGAGGAAGAGGCCTACCAGCAACGACCCGGAAAGGATGGTAACGAATTCTTCGCGGTGAAAGTGAAGGACATCATCGAGGCGTTTTTTCCGCACCCGTGCTTCGGCGTCGAACATGCTGGCAAACGATGAGCGTAGATCGTCCATCATCAATTTCCCGCGCGCATTGAGGACCGGGTCTGCCAAGTCGCCGGAATGGTTTGCGATGGTGCTCTCGGCAAACCCGAGCCACATCTGATAACGATCGCGCAGCACAGCAAGCCTTTGCCGTTGGTTGGGCCGGTTCGCATGTGGATCGGCAAGCGTGTTTGAGAGCTGGGTGAAAAGCTGAGGAATCTGGTTGGCGGCCTGGTGATAGGGATCGAGCATCTCCGGCTTGCGGGTGAGCTGATAACCGCGCAACCCGGTTTCCTGGTCAATGATGAGCTTTTCAATCTGGGAGATCTGCTGCGTGATCTGTTCGCTGCGGTCGAGCGCCTGGAAGTTCTGCGACGACCGATGAATCTCCCAGAGAAAGAGAGCCGCCAGGATCAACAGCAGAAAGATGGGAAGAAACAGGGTTTGGCGAAGGATGCGTCTGAATTCACGCAGATTCAACGGCTATCCTCCGAATTTGCCCGATTAGAAGCAAGCATCTCCTGCACCTTCTCAATCAATGTTGTGGGGCCGTCGCCTTTGGTCAAGATGCAGCTTACCGATCTGACCACCTCGGGGGGGAGGTCGACGTAGGCGGATAAAAGCAGTATGGGGGTTGCTGCTTTGGATTTGCGCATGGCGATTGCTACTTCACCGCCATTCATACCCGGCATCGAATAATCGAGAATCACCGCGTCGACCGTGTTTCCGGTAAAGAAATTTAAGCCGGAGTTGCCGTCCTGTGCCGTAACTACGCGATAACCCGCTCGTTCTAGCACTGCTTTCCGAATCTGAAGCCCGAGAGCTTCGTCATCGATGCAGAGTATCAACGGGATGGCCGTCACACGGTACCCATTTCTGCCGGTATTTTCCGGAGCCACGACTCGCTCGAGGATATTGGCAAGTATAACACCCCCTTGTGTAAAAGCATGCAAGCATAGGGCTTTGCTATCGCTTTGGAGGTCTTTCCGGAGCGAATTAACAATCCTTTTGCATTCTCTTTGCCTTAATAGGCTACGCTGATAGCGGTAATGGGGCGCCTGAGCAGCTGCTGACTGAAGGCCCCACAGAGGAAGATCCGGTTGAGCCAAACAGTATTTGTTCTTGAAGACGACACAGACATCTCCCGTCTTGTACAACACCACCTGGAAGCCTCAGGTTTCGCGGTAAAGGTATTTGGCACTCCCACCAATTTGGTGCCCGATGCCGAGCGTCAGCCGCCAGCTTTATTTTTGCTAGACATCATGGTGCCGGGCGGCGATGGCCTCGATGTATGCCGCCGTCTGCGCAGCCATCCGGTACTGGCAACCGTTCCCATCATCTTCCTGACTGCCCGCGCCGGAGAGAACGAGCGGGTACTGGGTCTGGAATTGGGTGCGGACGACTACATTACCAAGCCTTTTGCCACCCGGGAGCTCCTGGCCCGTGTGAAGGCGGTTTTGCGGCGTTTTGAGCGCCCGACCACCCCGTCTGTGATCAGCTTTGAGGACGTGATTATTGATGCCAGCGCCATGCAGCTGAAGGTGCGCGGCGAACTGACCACCACGACCGCCACAGAATTCCGGCTTCTGGATTATCTTGCCCGCCATCCGGGCCGCGTTTTCAGCCGCGACCACCTGCTGGACGCCGTCTGGGGCGATGCCCGCTTCGTCACGCCGCGTTCGGTAGACGTCTACGTCCGCCGCATCCGTGAGAAGATCGAGGTGGATGCGGAAAACCCCCGTTATCTGAAGACTGTACGCGGGGCGGGCTACCGGTTCGAAGTTCCCAAAACAGCTTAGGCTGACGGACAGGGTCTTCGAGCTTGGAAGAATTTGGAATTTCATGCTTTGCGCCGACGACGGCGCAAAGCATGGAGCGCCCAGCTACTTTCCAAATGCGGCGATGCAGTGCGAGCGTCGATGCCGGAAAAGCAGCCTCTCAACGTCCGGTACATGTCCGGGATCATAACGTCAGTGTGTTCGTGAGCAATCCCCTATGACAGGCCGCGTATTCACCAAGCTGTTTCTATCCTTCGTAATCGTGCTCTCCATCAGCGCGGCCATTCTCGACTTCACGCTGCGCGGCTTTGTCGAGCACTCGCTGCACGTAGAGACGGCAAAGTCGCTGGTGGAGAAGGCCCGCCTCCTGGCCAACGAGACCAAGAGCGGCAATGCCGCTGAGTTGCAGCAGGCGGCCATCCGCGGGGCATTCGATGCGGGTGCACAGGTAGCGTTTTTCTCGCGCGACGGAGCGATGCTGGCCAGCTCATCCGCGACGGAATCGCTCAACGTCATTCCGGCCGAAGTGCGGGAAGCTTTGGACAATCCCCGCGGCTCGGGTCAGAGCGAGCACGATGACGTTCTCTACGTCGCCGTGGCGGGAAACAACGTGATCGTGCGGCTGGCTTATCCACTGGGAAGCATCCGTGACACCATGCACGTGCTGCGCCGCGACCTGTTGCTGGCATCGCTGGTGGCGACGGGCCTGGCCACACTGCTGGCTGCTTTCTTCGCGCACCGGGCGGCGCGCCGGCTGGGGCGCATCGTGACTTTCGCCGGGAGAATCTCGGCGGGGGATTTCACCGCGCGCATCGAAGAGGGCAACCTCGACGAGATATCCGAAGTAGCCAATGCCCTGGATGCAACGGCCTCGCGACTGGAGGCCAGCTTCCATGCGCTCGAAAGCAAACAGCGCGAGCTGGCAACGCTTTTGGATTCAATGCAGGAGGCAGTGATCGCCGTGGATGGTGCCGGCCGCATCAGCTGGTCGAATGTGGTAATGCAGCGGCTTGCGCCGGGTGTGATTCGCCAGGGGCAGGCGCTGGTTCATACCATCCGCGATCCTGAGGTGTTGTCCTGTGTGGCAGCCGCTCTTGAGAATCGTGAGCAGCGCAGCGGCAAAGCGACTTCGGTAGTTCCGGCGCGCATCTTTGAGGTGAACGCTGCCCCTACTCCGGCGGGCGGAGCGGTGGCCGTGCTGCACGACGTAACCGAGATCGAACGGGCGGAAAAAACGCGGCGGGATTTCGTGGCCAACGTCTCCCACGAGCTACGTACGCCGCTCACCTCTATCTCCGGATATGTGGAGACGCTGCTCGAAGATACGCTGGACTTGCCAACCCATGCGCGCGAATTTATGAACATCATCCTGCGCAACGCCGCGCGGATGAATCGGCTTACCGAGGATTTGCTGGCGCTGGCCAGCGTCGAGTCCGGCGACTACAAAGTAAAACCACGCTCGGTGGCGGCTTCGGTCCTGGTGCAGGACGCGATCGACTCCCTCACCGGCATGGTGCTGGATACTGACGTGACACTGGAAGCGGGCGCGACGACCAACGCGGTGGTTCTGGCGGATGAGGACGCACTGACTCAGGTATTCGGCAACCTGATTGAGAATGCGATGAAATACGGCAAAGGCGGGAAGTCTGTAGTGGTGGGGGCGCGCGAGATTCCCGGTTTTGTAGAGTTTTCAGTCCAGGATTTTGGGCCGGGGATCGCCTTCGAGCATCTCAACCGCATTTTCGAGCGTTTCTATAGGGTGGACAAGGCGCGCTCTCGCGAATCCGGTGGGACTGGTCTGGGATTGGCGATTGCTAAGCACATTGTGCTGGCCCACGGGGGAACCATCCGGGCGGAAAGTGAGCTGGGTTCGGGTTCTACGTTCCTATTCACTTTGCCCGTTGTGGGTGCCGTTACTGCGACCGAAAAGGCTGCCGAGCCGGAGCGATCGAATGCTCCTGCTGTTGTTTCTAAGTAGCTGTAATATATACACTTATTTAAACATTACAATTTTGTTTTGTTGCCCTTTTCATCTCCCAGTCAACTTGCTGTAACAATTCCCCCCGAGAATCCAGGCATATCCCACGAGGTGGAAGTCATGAAAAACAAGAACGTAATTTTGGCTGCCGCACTGCTCGCCTGCGCAGCCGCCCCCAGCCTTGCCCAGAAGCTGAACGGCGCTGGAGCCACTTTTCCTTATCCGATTTATTCAAAATGGTTTAGCGAATACAGCGCACAGCACTCCGGAGTGCAGATCAACTATCAGTCCATCGGTTCCGGCGGAGGCATCCGTCAGGTAACAGCAGGTACGGTCGACTTCGGCGCCAGCGACGGTCCCATGACCGATCAGCAGCTCGCCGACTCCAAAGTGAAGCTGATTCACATCCCCACTGTGCTCGGAGCCGTCGTTCCGATTTACAACCTGCCGGGTGTAAATACCGATCTGAAGTTCGCCCCTGACGTGCTGGCCGACATCTACCTGGGAAAAATCTCAAACTGGGATGATGCGCGCATAGCCAAGGACAATCCGGGCGTCAAGCTTCCCAACTCCACCATCAACGTCGTACATCGTTCCGATGGAAGCGGCACCACCTATATCTTCACCGACTATCTTTCCAAGGTCAGCCCCGATTGGAAGAACAGTGTCGGTCGCAACTCGGCTGTGAGCTGGCCGAAAGGCATCGGTGCGAAGGGCAATGAGGCAGTTGCAGGCATGGTTCGCCAGCTGCCCGGCACGATTGGCTATGTCGAGCTGATCTATGCCATGCAAAATAAAATTCCCTTCGGCTATATCAAGAACGCAGCTGGAACCTGGGTGAAGGGAAGTATTGCCGGTGTGACCGAAGCGGCTGCCTCAGTAAAGTCGATGCCCGCTGACTATCGCGTGTCGATCACCAACGCGCCTGGCAAGAATGCATACCCGATCTCCAGTTTTACCTGGCTGCTGATTCCAACCCATCCGCAGGACGCCGCCAAGGGAAACACCATCAAGGATTTCCTGAACTGGATGTTGACGCACGGCGAGTCTGAGGTAGAAGCGCTTTATTATGCTCCGCTTCCGGATTCGGTAATCGCAAAGGTGAAGACCACGGTTTCTCAGCTGAAGTAGATCCTGGTAGCTTTTCAAAACCCCGGGAGTGCCTCCTCCGCCTCCCGGGCTTTCTTCATTTCCTCTTTTCAGGCCAGTTTGAAACCAGATTTTAGCTATCCTTACGCCTTATCTTTCAATGCTTTTAACCGCCCGTTCATTTTTCCGGTTTAGGGTAGACACTGGTGGACTCTAAGATTCAGGAAGTTCGTGTGCCCGGACCGTCAGATGTATCTTTTCATGCGTCCCCAGACGCGCATTCAGTAACCCCGCCTCCTGGAACAGGAGCATCCGGCAGCGCGGGTGAGCCTTCCGAGATTCGCAAGTATCTGCTCAACCGGGGTAGCTCGGCGACGGTGGACAAGGGATTCGGATGGCTAATACTGCTTTGCGCCTGCAGTATCTTTGGCATTGTCGGGCTGATCGCAACCGAGCTGATTATGCGCTCGCAGCTGACCATCGCGAAGTTCGGGATCAAGTTCTTTTTTGGCTCCGCGTGGGACCCCGTCAACGGAAATTTTGGCGCCCTGCCCTTTATCTATGGCACGCTGATGTCCTCGCTGATTGCGCTGGTCATAGCCGTGCCTCTGGCGGTTGGCGTATCCATCTTCATTACCGAAATGTGCCCGCGCTTCCTGCGCGGCCCGCTATCGTTTATGACCGAGCTGCTGGCAGCGATTCCCAGCGTGGTCTACGGACTGTGGGCAATTTTTATCCTTGTTCCACTTTTGCGTGAGCACATCGATCCGATCCTTAAGAAAGGCCTGGGATGGACCGGCCTCTTTGTCGATCCCGACTTCGGATTCGGCATGCTGGCTGCGGGCGTGATCCTGTCGATCATGATTCTGCCCATCATCTCGTCGCTGACGCGCGAAGTGATGACCGCAGTGCCGCATGCGCAGCGCGAAGCGGTGCTGGCGCTGGGCGCGACGCGGTGGGAGATGATCCGCATGGGGGTGCTGCGCAATGCGCGCATCGGCATCGTAGGATCGATCATCCTCGGTCTGGGCCGCGCGCTGGGTGAGACCATGGCCGTGACCATGGTGATCGGCAATCGTCCGGACATTGTCAAAAATCTCCTTGCGCCGGGTTACAGCATGGCCAGCGTGATCGCCAACGAATTCAGCGAAGCGTCGGACGACACCTATCTGAGCGCGCTGATCGAAATCGGGCTGGCGCTCTTTATCGTAACCATCATCGTCAACGCGCTGGCGCGGCTGCTGGTATGGGCCGTGACGCGCGGCGCGCCGGCGCGGGCGGCCTAACCGGGATGAATCATCTATGACCAGCGCCCCTCAATTCAGCGCCGCAAACCGCTTTCGACGCGCCATCGCCAACCATCTGGCGACTGGACTGGCCGTCCTGAGCACGATTCTGGTAGTCGCGCCGCTACTGGCGATCTTCGCCTACCTGCTGTACAAAGGCGCGAGCTCGCTTAACCTGGCGTTCTTCACCAAGATTCCCACTGGTCCCGGCGAACTGGGCGGGGGCATGGCCAACGCCATTCTCGGCTCGGGCATTCTGCTGGCTATCGGCAGCGTATTAGGTGTGCCGATCGGCATCGGGGCAGGCATATTCCTTGCCGAATTTGGGCGGGGAGGCAAACTGGCCAACATCGTGCGCTTCACGGCCGACGTATTGAACGGTGTGCCTTCCATCGTAATGGGCATATCCATCTACTCCCTTATCGTCCTGCCGCAGAAGCATTTCTCCGCGCTCTCCGGCGGTGTGGCGCTGGGCATCATGATGATTCCCACCATCACACGCACCACGGAAGAAATGCTGCTGATGGTGCCGCACGCGGTTCGCGAAGCAGCTTTGGGATTGGGTGTACCCAACTGGCGCGCTGTTCTTTCCATCACGCTGCGCACTGCGTCGCCGGGTGTGATCACCGGCTGCATGCTGGCATTTGCCCGCGTCGCCGGCGAGACGGCTCCGCTGCTGTTCACAGCATTGGGCAATCAGTTCTGGAGCGCGAATCTGAACGAGCCCATCGCGGCGCTGCCGCTGCAGATCTACACATACGCGATTTCGCCTTATGACGACTGGCATCGCATGGCGTGGGCGGGCTCGCTGGTATTGATCCTGCTGATCGTGATTTCTGTTTCGCTGGTTCGTTACGTGACGACCCGCGGTGTTTTGAAAGGGGCAAGCTAAGTGGGTGTTGGAATCCAGGTAACGAATCTGAACGCGTGGTATGGCACTAACCACACGCTGCTGGACATTAACCTGCACATCCCAGCCAACCAGGCCACGGCGCTGATCGGTCCCTCCGGTTGCGGCAAGTCGACGTTCGTACGCTGCCTGAACCGCATGCACGAGACCAATCCCATCGCGAAAGTTACGGGTTCGGTCCAGATCGGCGACACCGACATTTATGCTGACGCATCGCCCGTAGTCATCCGGCGCCGCATCGGCATGGTCTTTCAGCGTCCAAACCCGTTTCCAACCATGTCGATTTATGACAACGTCGCGTCGGGGTTGCGTCTGAATGGTTTTCGCAACCGGCGCGTGCTGGATGAAACGGTCGAGCGATCGCTCAAGCACGCAGCGCTTTGGGATGAGGTAAAGAACGACCTCAAGAAAAAGTCGGGCGCAAGTCTTTCCGGCGGACAGCAGCAGCGTCTATGCATCGCGCGCGCGTTGGCCGTCGACCCCGAAGTTTTGCTCATGGACGAGCCAGCTTCGGCACTTGATCCCGTATCGACGGCGAAGATCGAGGACCTGATCTTCCAGCTGAAATCGCAGTACACGATCGTGATCGTAACCCACAACATGCAGCAGGCCGCACGTGTGGCCGAGCGCACCGGGTTCTTCCTGAACGGCAAACTTGTCGAATTTGATTCGACCCACAAGATATTTACAAATCCTGGCGACAAGCGGACGGAAGATTACATCACGGGTAGGTTTGGATGATGAGACTTCGATTTCAGCGCAGCCTGGATGATTTGAAGGAAAAGCTTCTGGTGATGGCCGGCATGGCCGAGCAGTCCATTCAGCGTGCCGTCGAAGCGTATCGCGTGCGCGATCTATCGATCTGCGACCTTGTCGATCACGGAGAGCTGGCCATCAATCGCTTCGAGCGGGAAATCGACCAGATGGCGCTCGATCTGCTCGCCATGGAACAGCCCATGGCCATCGACTTGCGCTTCATCCTCGCGGTGATCAAGATCAACGCGGACCTTGAACGAGTGGGCGACTCCGCAACCAGCATCAGCGATCGCGTGCGCGACCTGCAGGCATTCCCAGTTGCCGATTTGCCGGTAGATACACCAAAGATGGCCTCGCTCGCAGCGGCCATGGTGCGCAAAGCCCTGCAGTCTTTTATTGAGGCCGACTGCGACATGGCCGAGTCCGTTCTCTCCATGGACGACAGCGTAGACAGGCTGAACGACACCGCTTATTTCACGCTGCTGAATGTGATGAAGACACAGCCCCATCTTGCCCCGCAGGCGTTGAATGCCCTCATGATTTCAAGAAACCTGGAGCGAGTGGCCGATCACGCGACAAATATCGCCGAGGATGTGATCTTCTGGGTAAAGGGCGCTGACGTCCGCCATCACATGTTGGCGAACGAGACTAAGGGCGAGTAAAGAACATCCATTCTTCCAAGTGAAGTGAGAAAAAGTCCCATCGATTTTTTTATCACTTCCATTGGCACGCCATATTGCGGGGATTCTTCGCAGCGTTCAGAATGCCGGCTAACTTCAATCGGCAATTCCCGGATTCGGCGCATCGATGCCAAGCGCAGTGGCCAGCGATACCAGATGATCCTGCTCTTGCACCAGAATGGTGCGAAGGCTTTCAGCGATCGCGTATTCATTTAATTCCTCCGCCTGCTTCACGCGGCGGCGATACTCGCGGATCGTGTTCTTCTCATTCTCAAGATCAAAGCGCAGCATCTCCTCGGCCTTGTCAGAAGTCTTGACCGGCTTGGGCGCAACCGAGGGCATGCCGCCAAGATAGTCCACATGATTAGCGATCTGCAGCGCGTGGCTAAGCTCTTCTGTGGCATGCACCGCGAGCTCTGCGGCGATGTTCATATAAGCGGCGCCTTTAAGCACCTGCGAATAGTTCACATAGGCGATGATGGCTTGATACTCGCGCGACAGGTCTTCATTGAGCGCAGCGATAAATTTCTTCCGTGTGATCGTTGTTTCGACAGTCTTGCTCATTCCATCTCCCGACGCCGGATTGAATGCATACGGCGACCTTGGCTTAGATGCAGAAAGAGTCTGGCACGCCGGTGCGCGAAGGGAAGAAAGATCGCTTCGTCTCGCTCGGGTTCGGATGAAAGGCCTATTCCCCCGGCCACCAATCGAGCTGGCCGATGCGCGGATAATACAGGCCGAAATGAACCGGCAGCTGTTCTTTGCGGATGGTGCTAACGGCGCGCGCATAGCGCGAAAGCTGGGGCGCATAGAGCTCATGCTGGCGGAGAAGAAATTCTTCGACCGCCTCACCGGCAGGTGCGCTCATCTTGTAGTCGATGATCCAGATGCAATCCGAGCCCTCGCTACCCGGCTCGTGGCTCGCAAGGAAAACCCGGTCGGCCCGCAGAGTTTGCAGTGTGCCGTCAAACCATCCTGTCCATGATGTTTCAGATTCCGCGCTGGCACGCTGACGAAGAATCCATGCTCCATGCGGATCGCGCATGCAGGCTTCTATCGCCCCGATCACTTCCTGAAACGCCTCGTCGAGAGCCTTGCCGGTAAATGCAGCCGCGCGCAGGAGAAGGTGTGCCTGTTGCCGCAATGCCGGTCCGTCTGCCTGCCGGCTGGCAGCTTCGAGAAGCGCATGAACCACGCTGCCGACGATTCGGGCGCGCCGCGAGCCTTCGGGACGCACGAAAGACTCATTGCCCGAAGGTGGTTTAGAAATTGCGCCAGTGAAGGTTACATTTGTGAAATGCGTCGAAGGCGCATGCAGATTGCGTAGCCGCCGCAGCTTGAGTTCCGGCGTGTGGAGCGTATCCTCCGCCGCAGCGATCGCCAATCCCTGTCCTTCCGACTCGATAACGCTTCCATCCGCACTGGAGACGGCCTGAGCTATCGCTGCAAAATCTCCTTCAAGAGCTGGCCACGCGGCAGCGAGCAGGCTCTTGCGGTCGCCGGGCTGCAATCCGGTTGCGGTCAACGTCGCTGTTCCCAGCAGATGAAGCTCCTTGCGCGCGCGCGTGCACGCTACATAGAGCAGCCGCTTGCGCTCTTCATCGATACGCAGCTCCCGCTGCCTCTGCACCCATGCGTAGGTGGGATGTTTATCCCAGCCCTTCGCGCCGATGGGCGCGACCAGCATCTCATCGTTGCCGTCCGCGTCAGCCTGTTCGAGCGAAGCGATCAGCGACTGCCGGTCCGAAGCAGGCTTGCGGTCGAGTCCGGGGACAATCACCACATCGAAGCCCAAACCCTTCGCCTTGTGGATGGTCATCAACTGGACGCCAGCCCGCTCGCTCACCGTGGGATCGGGCTGCGCGAAGAGCCGCTTGAGCTCGTCCTCAAAGTCTTCGGTCATGCAGGCGAGGCCATCCGGCGCAACCGCGTCGAGCATGGTGAAGAAGACCTGAGCATTCTCATATCCGGCGGCATCGACACACTCCGGCCCACCCAAGCTGCGCCATGCGCGCTCAATCCATTGCGAAAAGGAAGCCGCGTAGGCTCCGCTGAAGCGCGTTGCCAGCGCGTGATTCAAAATCTCAATGGTGCGCGTCGCTCTCTCATGGGACGCCGCATCGAGGAGCGGCAGATTCCGCTCGACGAGATCGAGCATGGGAACGTGCCGCGACTCGCGGTCATCTCGGCCGGTAAGACGATGTAGATCGCTCAGCAAGAGTCCACACCACGGGGCGCGCAGCACGGAGAGCCAAGCAATGCGATCCATGGGATGCAGCAGGGCGCGGACCAGCGAGAGCAGATCGATCAGTTCCTGCCGCTCGGATAGAGTTTCGAGTTCGATGGCTCGGAAAGGGATAGCGCGCTCGCGCAGCAGGCGCACGATTTCCGCCAGATGCTGCCGGGCACGTACCAGCACTGCGACGCGATATTCACCGCCGTTTGCGCTTGCCTGCTCGATGGCAGGCAGGTGATGGCCAATGATGTCGAGGACCGTTTCCGCCTCGCGTAGCTGTGCCTGGTGCTTTTCCCCGGCATTGGGGCGACGGTCGGTTGCGCCTACTATCTGCGGATGTATGTGCACCGCATCGCCTTGCATGGCAAGCTCCGCGGCAAAGGACGGAGAGAAGGGAACCGGAGTCATGCTTTCCGTAGCGCGTGCGGCGAAGACGGCGGTGAAGATCTCATTCCATCGGTCAGTCAGTCCGGAGTGTGAGCGGAAATTCGTCACGAGCTGCAACGGCTCGAAAGCAACGGAGTGGTCGTCGGAGATGAGCCCTTCGCTCTCGACGCGATAGAAGAGTTCAACCTCGGCTTGCCGAAACATGTAGATCGACTGCATCGGGTCGCCAACAAGAAAACAGGTGCGGCCATCTGCGGTATCCCACGCACGCACCAGCAGGCGAACCAACTCGTGCTGACTGCGCGACGTGTCCTGGAACTCATCGATGAGCAGGTGTTGGATATTGCCGCTGAGCGCTAGCAGGCGCCCCGGGCCGGCCTCCTCATTGGAAAGAACCTCTCGCGCGGCAATACCCAACTCCGTGAAGTCGACAGCGTTGTGTTCGGCGAAGATCACACGCAGCTCGGCTACGGCATGGCGGAGCGCAGAGAAGAGATGGCGCAGGGTTACCCACTGATCTTCGTCATACCGAGGCTTCGGCAATGAGCGGATGCCGCACAGCGCATCCAACAGGCCGGGCATCTGCGAGAAGCGCGCCAGCAGAGATGTCATGGCGTCTTTTGCGCGCTTGCTCTCCGAGCCAGCGCTGCCTGGAGGAAAGCCTTCGGTGACCTGTACGCGCTTGCGCCATTCGCCCTCCTTCGTCAAAAGAAAGTTGGCGAGACAACGCCAATGCTCAAGGGGCAGTGCATCGGGTGATGGCAGCGTCTTTATACCTGTCAGCAGCGCCACTCCGATGTTGCCGTTTACGCACGCATAGTTCGCGAGCTCGAGGAGTTGCCCAGCGAGCAGCGGTTCCTTCATCAACAGCTCGTGCGCTTCGTTCAGGGCCTTCTTCACCACGCGGCGAAAAGGCGCTTCAAGATGCGAGCGCACGCGCTCCCAGTCTGCTTCTTCATCGCGAGGGTCGACGAGCGGGAAAGCGCGAATCCACTGGTCGCGCTGCGCCAGCATACCGGCAAGCAATGCCTCGCAATCGGGCAGATTGTTGTCGCGCAGCTCAAGCAGATGCGTGAGTGCTTCGGTCAACGCGGTGTTGCTATCGCCGAGCTGCCGCAGCGTTCTGCGGGCGGCCTGCGCGTAGAGAGCCGCGCCGCGCTCGGTTGGACTGAGCAGGCCGCCGAGCCGCGATAGTCGCGGCTGGCCGTGCGCGATGCGCAGGCAGAGTGAGTCGATGGTCTCGATGTTGAGCCGGTGCGGCTGTTCGAGCAGCTGCCAGCCGCGCCGTTCCGATTGTCTGAGAGCCGCGCGCGCGAGTGTAAGCCGCTCGTCTTCACCGATGGTGTGGTCGCCCGCATTCGCGGCATCTTCGAGATGACGAAGTACACGCGCGCGCATCTCTGCCGTGGCGGCGCGAGTGAAGGTGATGGCGAGGATATCCTCAGGCTCATTCACCGCGGCCAACAGCTTAAGGAAACGGCGCGTGAGCAGATCGGTTTTGCCCGAACCAGCCGGCGCGCGCACGATGAAAGATGCCGCCAGTTCGAGGGCTCGCTCGCGTTCGGTCAGATCTCTGATTGTCGACGCTGCGGTCTCAGTCATCGTCCGTCTCCGGGCCTTCGTCGATCAACGCGGCGGGACGCTCGGCGATGCGGCACAGGCCGGGCAGCGCGCAGTGCTCGCAGGTCTTGCGGCCTTCCTTGGGATCGACGGCGGCTTCGCCACGCCGGAAATCGGAGGCCAGCTGCATCAGCGCTTCTGCCCACCTGTCGCGCTCGACATCCAAGTAAGGGTTCTTCACCAGCGGCGATGTTCCTTTCGCATCGGCGAAGAGCTGCGACTTTGCATCGGCTACTTTACCGATGAAACAGGTCTCGCCGGCGCGAAGCCGCGCGAAGAGTAGCCCGCGCACATCGTCCACATTGCCGAATGCAGCGTAGAGAGGAAGCTGCGGCTGATTGGGGCGCGGTGGAGTCCAATCGGCGGTGCTTACCTGCTGACCCGTCTTGTAGTCGATGAGCAGCCGGGCGAAATTAGCGACTTCATCAATGCGATCCGCGCGCAGGCGGAGCTTGAGTCCGCCTACGTTTACATCCTTCAGTTTTTCTTCGCAAGCGATCACGGTGAAGGGAACACGCGCTGCTTCTATCTCCAGCCACTCTTCGATGCGCCGGCACAATGTCTTGCGCTCGCAGTCCAGATAAGCCTGCATCCACGGATCGTTGCTCGCAGATGCGCCGATCTCCCGCGCGAAGACCTCCGCGATCACGCCGTCAACCGTGTCGTGGAGGCGGTTTTCGCGCTTTGCGATGAGCAGATCGTCGAGAGTGTGAAGCTTCCCGAACTCCGGCGACCAGATGCGCTCCAGCACCTTGTGCAGCAGCTCGCCTCGCTCTCCGGCGGTCAGTCCCCAGTCGCTGCGGTTCAAGGGCGTGGCATGCAGGCGCTTTGCGGCGAAAGCCTTGAAGGGGCATGCTGCCTGAAGCTCAAGCACATCCGATCCGCCGGCATTCTGTTCGCGCGGCCACGCAATCAAGCCGGAAGAATCAGCGATTTCCTCAAGCGCCGCTGGCACGTGATCTTCAGTAGGAATCGCGAGCCTGGCGCGCCATTCGTGCGAGGTCTCCCATGATTGTTGAGGAGAGGCAATACCGATAAGTGGCGACGGGCGCAGTTCGCCATCTTTATTTCGCACAGCGTGGCTGATCACCACCGTTGGCGCGCTGGCAGAAAGGCTGGCGGTGATTGCGCGTGAAAGCTCGAAATCCGCCTCCGGAGCGGGGTGCGGCATGCCGGTCTTTTTCTGCACTTCATAGGGCAGCAGCGGGTGCGTATTTCTGCGCAGCGGCCAACTTGCATCGTCCGCGCCCAGGAACCAGAGAGCATCGAAGCGCTGCCCTGAAGCTTCGAGCGCGCCCATGATCTGCACCGGGGCGCCCTGCGACTCCACGGCGAAGAGGGTTTCCTCGGCATGCGAAGCAAGGGTGTGCAGAAAATCGGCAAAGGAGATGCGCCGCGCCTGGAAGTCGAGCAGGGCAATGTCCTCGAGCACCCGCTCCCACTTGGCGATGGCCTGATACTGTGTCGTATCCGCTTTGCGGCTGCCGGGCCATCCCGCTTGCCTCAGCAGGGACTGTACGAGGTCGATCCAGCGGCTGGGTTCGCGTCTTTCGTCTGCGAAGTTGTTCGCCGCGGCCGTCCGTTCCATTTGTAGCAGTTGTTGTTGCAAAGTTCCGAGCACAGGCCAACGTGCGGGGTCCATCTGCAGCCGTATCTCCGGCAGTGAAATCTCCGTGGAGAGTGAGCGGGCGTCGCGCAGCGATGCGTCGAAGCGTGCGGCGGCCAGCATCTCGCCGCTTGTGCTGCTGATGAGAAATCCGGAGAGCAGCAGCCATGAAACCTCTTCTTCGCTGAGCGGCGCGGCAATCCAGCGCAGCAGCAGCAGCGCTGCTTTGATCACAGGAACCGTCGCGAGCGGCTGTCCCAGTGAGAATTCGAAAGGCAGAGCAGAGGGTTCGACAGAGATGTCGCCGGTCTCCGGCATCAGGACGCGGCGAAAGATGCGTTCCATCTCGCCGCGGGCTGAAGCAAGATCAGGAAGAACTACGCCAATCCTGATGCGTCCCGGTGTTGATTCGAGGAGACGCCGCGTCCACCGGGCACAAACTGTGACTTCATCGCGAAGGTCGTTGGCGCGCATGAGTGCGATTTGCGACGCATTACCCGGCGCCGCGGCGACAATCTGCGATCCTTGCGCGCGCATGGCATCGAGCAGATGTTGCTGTGCCGGTGTCAGCCGATCGAAACCGACAAGCAGAATATCCTCAGACATTGCCAGCGGGCCGTCATGCAGTACCGGGGCGATTCTGCTTTCCAGATGTCCGCGGCTCAGCCAGCGCTGCCGCTGGCATTCGCGGTCGAAGGCTGCGGCCCACTGCTGAAAGCGCTCGGCATCGGTGTGCTCCCATTTATGGTTGCGCTCGGCGTGAGCTTCGTAACTGCAGAGCAGCGCATACGCTGAAACCGAGAGCTTGGCCATGCCTTCGGGAGAGACCAGCAGGTTTGCATCGTCGCGCTGCATGCGCAGCCATACTTCGGCCTCCTGCAGATCCGAGAGCAGCATGGGAGCGTCGTCTTCAGCGAGGCTCGCGCTCTGCCAGAGGCGGCGAATCCAACTGTCCCAGTCTTCGATCGGAGGAGTGGTCCAGGCCTGACGTCCCTCGCCTTTCATGAGCAGCGCGTACTCATGGCGAAGCCAGAGCGCGGCGCGCAGATTCGCGGTCAGAATCAACGCCCCGCTACGAAATGCGTGTTCGATTTCAGCAGACAGCCGGCTCATGGGTGTAATAAGCCAAGTGTAAACTGAGGGGTGAAATATCTTCGTTCTTCGCTGCTGGCAGTGTGTTTCCTGGGATGTCTTGCCCTGGTCAGCGGCTGCCACCGAAATACGACTGCTGCGGGTGCGGGCCAAAGCGCGAAGCAGTACAAAGTGCGCGGGGTGGTCGTCTCGACCGACGCGGCAAAGGGTCAGGTCACAGTTGATTCCGAAGCGATCCCCGGCTTCATGGACGCGATGATCATGCCTTACACGCTAAAGCAGCCCAACATCGTCTCGGAACTGCATCCGGGTGATACCATCGCGGCCACGCTGCTGGTGTCGGGTGATGCGAGCTCGCTGGACGAGATTGTGGTGACGGCGCAGGCGAAGGCCGATTACAAGCCGCCAGTCTCGTACCGGCCGCTCAATTCGGGCGATCCCGTACCGGATTTCAAGCTGCTGAATGAAGACGGCAAGCTGATCCGCATCGAACAGTTTCGCGGCAAGATCCTGCTCATGACTTTTATCTACACGCGGTGCCCTCTGGCCGACTACTGCCCGCGCATGAGCCGCAACTTTGCCCGGCTGGACAAGATGCTGGCAGCCGATCCCGCCTTGTACAACAAAACGCACCTGCTGAGCGTCAGCTTCGATCCCGCGTACGATACCCCGGCAGTGCTGCGCAGCTATGGCGGCGCGTATACGGGGAATTTTACGAACGAGAAATTCGAACATTGGGATTTCGCCGCTCCACCCAAGGCTGAGCTGAACAAAGTTCTGAACTTCTTTCTGGTCGGCGTGACACCGGAGAAGGACAAGACCATCACGCACTCCCTTTCGACCATCGTCATCGGCCCTGATGGAAAGATTTACAAGTGGTATCCCACCAACGACTGGACCCCGGAACAGCTTTTTGCCGACGTGAAACAATTGACAGCGGAGAAGCCGCACGCATGATCGCAATTCTGATGGGGGTTACAGGCTCGGGGAAGACGACCGTTGCCGAGGAGCTGCAGAAGCTCACCGGCTGGGAGTATGCCGAGGGCGACGATTATCACAACGAAGCCAACAAGCAGAAGATGCACGCGGGCATCCCTCTGACCGATGAAGATCGCGCGCCGTGGCTGGCCAGTCTGCACGAGGTTTTGCGCGGATGGTATGAGCAGGGGAAGAGCGGCGTGCTCACCTGCTCGGCGTTGAAGCAGGCATATCGGGACGTGCTGGTAGGGAGCCTGCCGCCGGAGTCGTGGCGCTTCGTGCTGCTGCAGGTACCGGTCGAAGAGCTGATGCGCAGGTTAGCGAATCGGCAGGGGCACTACATGAATCCAAGGCTCCTGGAGAGCCAGATCGCCACGCTCGAAGAGCCGAAAGATGCGATCCGCGTGGACGCAACCGGTCCGGAAGAGCAGATTGCGCGGAATGTTCTGGATCAGCTCAAGCGTGTTCCGTGAATTTCGTTATCACTTCTTTTTTGAAAGGCATTGCTGGCAATGGCAAAACTGACCATC
The DNA here is from genome assembly GCA_963745105.1 of uncultured Acidobacteriaceae bacterium. Lineage (GTDB taxonomy): Bacteria > Acidobacteriota > Terriglobia > Terriglobales > Acidobacteriaceae > Silvibacterium. Next base: position 20,836 of record CAVUWQ010000090.1, on the reverse strand, counting down.
GTGTTTGGACTGGTTCTCATCCTCCTGGGAGTTTTCGGCTTCGTTGTGACCGGGCATCATGCGCCGACCGCTTTGATTCCAGCGATTGTAGGTGTGATCCTCGCCGCACTGGGCGCGCTGGCCAACACCGAAGACGCGAAGAAGCGGATGCTGTACATGCATATTGCTGTCACCATCGGGCTGCTCGGCTTTTTGGGCACCGTCAAGAGCATTGTGGATTACATTGAAATGGTGAACGGGCGGCAGTTTCCGCATCCCGTCGCCGTTGAAGAGAAGGCGGCGATGGCCGGCGTGCTGCTGGTCTTCGTGATTCTCTGCGTGCGGTCATTCATCAGCGCCAGGCGGGCGCGGGCTTAGGAGTTCGCTATGCGCGGGGGATCAATAGGAGGGTCGTCCATGGCGGCCAAGGCGGAGCGCAGTACCTCCACGCGCGGCGCGATTCGTGCTGCCGCGGGCGATCAACCCAAGCGCAAGACGGATCTGAAGAAGGTCATGCCGGAGGTTTGGCGGCTGGTGCGGCCGCGCCGCTGGCTATTGGTATTCGGGCTGGTGCTGGTGGCCATCAATCGCGTGGCCGGCCTGGTGCTGCCGCTTTCGACCAAATATCTCATCGATGGCGTTCTCAATCCACGGAATCCACATCCAGACAAGCTGATTCCGCTGGTGGTGAGTGTCTTCGCGGCTACTGCGATTCAGGCCGCGACTTCATTTTCTCTCACCCAGCTTCTATCGAAGGCGGCACAGCGCATGATTGCCGACCTGCGCAAGCAGGTGCAGCAGCATATCGGAAGACTGGCAGTGAGCTTCTACGACGCCAACCGCACCGGCGTACTCGTGTCGCGCATCATGAACGACGTCGAAGGCGTACGCAATCTGATCGGGACCGGGCTGGTGGAATTTGTCGGCGGCCTTCTGACCGCGATCATGGTCTTTACCTATCTACTGGTGAGCAACGCGCGGCTCACGCTGATTGTTTTTGCTGTGATCGTAGCATTCGTGCTGGTGTTGCAGAGGGCGTTCAAAACCATTCGGCCGATCTTCCGCGAGCGCGGAAAGATCACTGCCGAAGTCACAGGCCGGCTTACCGAGTCGCTGGGCGGCGTCCGCGTCATCAAGGGCTATCACGCCGAGGATCGCGAGGCGTCGGTCTTTTCCGTAGGCGTGCAGCGCCTGCTCGACAACGTGATCCGCACGCTGGTGGCGACCAGCACGCTCTCCTTTGCAGCGACGACCGTGCTTGGTGTCGTCGGTGGATTGGTGATGCTGCTGGGTGGGCGCGGAGTGCTGAACCATCACATGACGGTGGGCGGATACTTTCAGTTCACAGCCATGCTGGCGTTTATGATCGCACCGGTCTTCCAGATCGTGAATATCGGCACGCAGCTGACCGAAGCCATGGCCGGTCTCGACCGCACCATCGAAATTCTGAATGAACGCGACGAGTTCAGCGATCCTCAGCGCATCCATACACTCGGACCGATTCGCGGCGACGTGACCTTCGACAACGTGTCCTTCGCTTATGAGCCGGACAAGCCGGTGCTGCACGGCATCTCGTTCGAGTCCGTTCCCGGAACCATGACTGCGCTGGTCGGTTCGTCAGGGTCGGGCAAATCGACCATCATCAGCCTGATCTGCGCCTTTCACAAGCCCAACTCCGGGAGCATCCAGATTGACGGCATCGATCTGTCCACTGTACGGCTCGATGACTACCGCGCACAGCTGGGTGTTGTGCTGCAGGAATCGTTCCTCTTCGACGGCAGCATCCGCGAGAACGTTTTGTTTTCCTATCCTGCCGCCAGCGAAGAGCAGTTTCTCAATGCCTGCCGCATCGCCCGCGTCGACGAGTTTGCCGAGCGCTTTCCCGAGGGCTACGACACCATCGTCGGTGAGCGCGGCGTGAAGCTTTCCGGCGGCCAGCGGCAGCGCCTGTCGATTGCGCGGGCCATCCTGGCCAATCCGCGCATCCTGATCCTGGACGAGGCGACCTCCTCGCTCGACTCCGAATCGGAAGCGATGATTCAGACCGGCCTGAACTTCCTGATGCAGGGGCGGACGACCTTCGTCATTGCGCACCGGCTCTCCACCATCCGCAAGGCTGACCAGATATTAGTGGTTGAAGGCGGACACATCGTCGAGCGGGGAACTCACGCCAGCCTTTATGCCGCCGGCGGGCGTTATTACGACCTCTACATGCGCCAGCATGGTCTTGAAGAGAATCTTTTCCTAGCCCCCGGCGAAGGAGATGTGGTGGAAGAGGCGAGATAGTCGTCGCAGACCTGGCGTCCAGCGCCGCATACAGAATGGTCACATTCCATGCGCCGCCCACCTGGCGGACGTAACTAAAGCGGTCTGAACGAGATCAGTCTTCCCATAAATTTTTGACGGGCAGCGCAACTTCCTTCCAAGGCCGGTGTTTGCCGGTCTGTTCGATCCCGCTCCGCACCACAGCAATTCAAGACATAGCACGGCAATCAAGACAGAAAAAGTAAGCGGCCCTCCCCCAGAGCCTATCCATTCAGGAGGAATCTCATGAAGAGCACTTGGCCTGCTTTCCTTGCCCTTCTGTGCGCCACGCCGTTGTATTGCCAGGCCGGCGAGCAGATCATCCCAGCTGGTTCTCTGATATCGTGCACGGTTTCAGAGCCCAAGCTTTCCTCAAAAACCACAGCAATCGGCGACCCGGTTTTGTGCCAGGTCGGCCATTCGGAACGGTACGGACGCTCGGTTCTTCCCTATAACAGTTATCTGGTAGGCCGCTTCGAGGATTACAAAGATCCGGGCCACTTTGTTGGCAAGGGCTGGATGGAGTTGCGATTCGACCGCATGGTGATCGAGCCCGACACCACCATTCCGATCGATGCGAAAGTGGTGGCTGTGCCCGGTTATAACGTCGACCGGGACGGGCGAATCCTGGGGAAAGGCCATGCCGTGCGCGATACGGTCGAGTGGATGATCCCGGTGCTCTGGCCGATTGACCTGATCAATCTGCCCCGGCGTGGTCCGCGACCCACGCTGAAGGAAGAGACGAGGCTGGTACTCAAGGTCATGGAAGACCTCCCGATTCCCGTGACTGCGCCTCTGCAACAGGAGCCTTCCGGTCTCCTCCACCGTCAGCCGACCGCATACACACCGCCTCCGCCGGCAGATCCGCCACCCACCCCCATCGCTATGAACTACGCGCCACCGCCGCCGGTGTACTGGTACGTGCCGGCTCCGCGGCCGCCGCGTACAGTGACGATGTATCGGGATGGGATAGCCTATCGCGTTTTTATCCCTTAGCCGCTGTTTTAGGTTGCTGTTGGACGGGGCGTTTTAGCAAGAGAATGCTGGTCAGTGAGTGCATCATCCTTTGGCAGACTGTGCAAGAGGATGATGCATTTCGCGGATTCCTGTGTCGAAATTTGGGCGTTTTCAGGACTGCAGCGAGAAGGAGATGGGGATAAACCAAACGTTGCTATTGCTGTTGTCCCAGAGCTCTAAACGCTCGACATCCCGTTGTGCCTGCTCGTGCGTGCGTGGAAAGTGTACCGGAACAGCGCGATCGCTGCTGAAGTAGAGGGTGCGATGGTCAGCGCCGAGGCGTGGTTCATCGTCCGTACTAAAACCATAAGGTTTTTCGTCACCGGCATAGCGAATCTGCACCGGCTGTCCCCATCCGTCACCATTCCTGCGAACGATAAAGAGATGGTCTTTCGCATCGCCCTGCAGCCGTCCAGCGCTGCAGAAGACGAGAAACGACTCGTCGGGTGCAATTTCCGGATCGACATCCAGAGTTGTGCCATCGCTGAATGAAAGAGGCTGGGCCGGCTGGTAAGCTCCATTGAGATATCGCGAAGCGTAGAGACGCTTCGCCCCCTTCGCGTCGATGTTGGTGAAATAGACGGTGTTATCCGCAGCAATACTCGGCTTCCATATCGAGTGGCTGATGTTCACGGTATCCGGCAATCGGGAGGGTTGACTCCATCCCGATCCCATGCGGTCGACACGCCAGAGGTTGGATACTAGTCCGGGGATTGGTTCACCCTCTTTATGAGGACTGGTGAGAGCGACAGCCGGACGAGTCGATTGGAAGATGATGTACGTTCCATCGGGAGACATGGCCGGAGAAGAGTCCGGCCATTCGCCAGAGAAGGGAGCAAGGGTTGGCTTGGACCATTGCCCCTGGACCTGATGCGATTCGAGAATCACGGTCCAGTTGGCTGTGCTGCGTGTGAAGAAGAGCGAGCTACCGTCAGGGGAAAAGGTGGGCGCGCCGTCGTTTGCAGGCCCCGAGATAATTCCCGGAGCAAAGATCTGTGGTTCGGGCAACGAGGTTGTTGCGACGGTACTCGTCTGATCCGCCGGTGACGATAGCATGGCGCCGGAAGCGTACGGAGCGAGAAGTCCAACCACCAAAATCAGCCAGTTCTTTCCAGGCATAGATGTATCCTTTGCCACTTGGACGGCAAAGATTCATTCTGGAAAGCGGCTACCCGGTTCTATTTAGCAGCTTTCTCCAATGTATCGGCGGCGCGGTTGATGGCTTCCGTCAGGATTGCGAGTTGCGACTGCGCCCGCGACGCATCCTTGGCGTCGATGGCCTCATTCACTCCCGGGATTACTACTGCGGCATAACCGGTATATTCCCCGGGTGCATAGACGGTGTGCTTGAACCAGGGCCGGTTGGGCAGTCCCTGGCTGGAGAGAAAATCGGCTTCTGTCTGGCGGAGCTCATCGTTGAATGCGGTCTCGCTCCCTTCGGGATGGTCCTGCTTCTTCTTCACCGCGGTCGCCGCGTCGGTGAAGCGCTTCGCAGCCGTATTGGCCGCACTCGTGTCCAGGGAAACGCCATCGCCCTGAGCCTTCTTCTGTGCGGCTTCGAGGTACTGCTCGATCTCCTTGCCGTAGGTCACATAGTCGTAGGGAAGGACGTCGGTGTCGGCCATGTGCAGCACTTCGAGGCCGAAAACGCGGGCCTGTTGCTGCTCATAGGTGAAGGTGGGATCGGCGTTCATCGTGAACCACTTGTAGTTGTCGAATACGGAGTGATAGACGCCGTACGGGCCGTTTGAGCCAATGTCCGTTGAGGGCACGCCAAGATGCTGGATGAAGGGCGTGTAGTCCGACCCGCTGCCCAGGTCGCCGACCGTGACATCCTCCTCGACGTGAGCATTGCCGTGGCCGCTGTGCTCATTGTTTCCATGGCTCCGGCTGTCGGATTCCGCCTGCGTCTTCTTCCATTCTTCGTAGACGGTTCCACCCTTGGGGCTGGGGACTTCCTTGGTCACATCGCGGACGAACTCTTTGAGTGATGGAACGGCGCTGGCGTCGAAGTTGGGGCCGGCCACACCGACGTCGGTGTTGAAGTAGGCGACCGCGTGCGCCAGCTGCTCAGCGTGGTCCTCGGCCCACTCGGTCGAGCCGATGAGGCCTTCCTCTTCAGCATCCCAGCTGCTGAAGACGATCGTGCGCTTCGGCTTCCAGCCCTGTTTCAGAAGAACGCCAATGCCGTGAACGGCTTCGAGCATCGCTGCCGTGCCGCTATTTGGATCGACGGCCCCATAAACCCAGGCGTCGCGATGATTACCGGCTACGATCCACTCATCGGGCAGCTCGCTGCCCTTGATGCGGCCGATCACATCCCAGATAGTGCGGTACTGATAATCCTGCTTGACCAGCAGATGCACCTTCACTGCTCCCACGCCGCCAAGGTGATAGGTGAAGGGGAGTGCGCCCTGCCACTCGCGCGGCGCCTGCGGTCCCTTCAGGTTCTCAAGGATGGGCGAGGCATCGTGATAAGAGAGAGGAATTGACGGGATAGTTGGCTGGCTGATGGCCTGCTCGGGCGGAACGCGCTTCGACATGGGCAGGTCAGGCGTAGAGGCGATGCCTGGAGTGGTTGCGTCGCCGGGATACTTGAACATGTATTGCACCGAGCCGCGCTGCACCCCGGTCTCGGGGCGATAAGGTCCGTTGGGATACATGTCACCGCGATAGTAGCCGTCATCCCATGGGTCGGAGTAAATGATGACGCCGGCTGCGCCCTTCTGCTGCGCGATGTACACTTTTACGCCGCGGAAGTTGCCGCCGTAGCGCACCAGCACGATCTTGCCTTTTACATCGATGCCTTGCTGCGCCAGCTTCTGGAAGTCTTCCGGCCGGCCGTAATTGGCATAGACCACGTCGGCGGTAATGTCTCCCGACGGCGACGAGCCGTTGAAGGGCATCACTACGCGGGGATCGTCCTGGTAAGGGTCGTCATCCACGTGCTCGCGTGCGGGTCCGCTCATCAGATGCCTGCCTTGGGCGTCCGTAGCTTCCACCTTTGCCTCGACCGGCAGGTTCAGCCAGACTTTGTACGGCACGATGGCCGTGTCGAGGCCGGCGGCCTTGAATTTCTGGGCGACATACTCCGCAGTATCGTGGTCTTCCTTCGATGCGGCGATGTGCGGAGCGGCGGTCAGCGTCTTCAGCTCCTCACCGGCGAGCTTTGCGTCGGGAACGGCAAGGAAGGTCTGGTCGATCCTGGCCTGCGCGGAGAAATCCTTGTAGCCGAAGACAGTCTGCGGCGCAGGAACAGTCTGCGCCGCGAGAGCGAACGGCAGAAGGGAAGCGGAGCAAAAGGCAAAAAAACGACGGCGGGCCAGAAAATCGAGCGGGCAGCTAGACAAGTGGCGATTCCTTATGGCGAGGATGGATTCTAATGACCCCCAGATTACACGATGATGTGCGGCCCTACCTTTTTGTTGGCGCGGAATGACTGGTAACGATCATTTGTTGACTGTTGTAGGGCGCATAGATCGCTTGCCGTGCGCTGGATGGTGCATAAAACGAGTCAGGATGGTAGCGAGAAAAAGCAATTATGAAGATACAGCCGATGGCGGCGATAGCGTTAATCAGTAAGAGGGCGAAGGGGATTCGCTGCGCCTCACCGAAGCGGCAATATCGAAACTTACCCATTAGAGGTGGGAATTGGGGGACTTTGCGCTCTGCTTCTTTAGCAACTTCAAAATTTTCGGAAGCGAGCGAGTGATGATTTTGAGGGTGTTTAATCTCTTCCGTACTAACAACTCCAACATCACCGGAAATCGGTAAAAACCATGGCGGAAGTTTCTCCTCGTCCCACCACTCATCGGCGTAGACGCTCTTCCACTTGCCGTACACAATTGCACTGTGGTGATAAGCCGTGGAGATGACCCGGCCAGCAACGTAGCATATCCACATTGACAAAAGCATGATGACGCACAAGAAGGCTTCTGCTGAGGCGATAACGCTCATTGAGACCTTGTTTGAAAAGAGACCATTCTGCACAAGAAAGAAACCGCCCATAAGAAAGCCCTCAAATGTGAGTAGCCAGGTGAAGCGGTGGTTGACGAGATTGTCCTCGTGCATGATGATCTGGCGCATTTCGCGCCAGTATTCCCATTTTTCCGGAGGAATAAACGTGGGGGATGCTGATGAATGTGCGGAGGGTCGCGAAGCTGTAGGCGTTATCATGGCTCGTGCTCTGGCACTGGTACTTCGGCTGCTGGCGCCGCCAGAGGAATTTAGCATACGCAAGCCATGTTTCTTATTCGATCTTTTATTTTCGCCGTTTTGCTTTCAGCTTTTCCGATCGCCTGCAATCTGCCGGCGCAGGTTCCTCGTCCGCTCGATGCGCGACTGTCCGGTTCGAAGTGGCCGGCAAGGTGGATTGCCTGTCCTGGTGCGCCGGAACGCGATCCCGGCGTGTTCAATTTCCGCAAGGAGCTCACGCTCGCCGAGGTTCCTGAGCACTTCTGGGTGCATGTGAGCGCGGACAATCGCTTCCTGCTGCACGTGAACGGAGCGTACGCGGGCGAAGGGCCGGCGCGGGGCGATTTATTTCACTGGCGCTTTGAGACCATCGATCTGGCGCCGATGCTGCATCCGGGCAAAAATGTGCTGGCTGCGCTGGTGTGGAACTTCGGTTTGACCGCTCCCATGGCGCAGATGAGCAGCCGCAGCGGCTTTATGATGCAAGGCAACTCGGCGGCGGAAGATGCCGTAAACACCGGCGATACCTGGATGGTGAGGCAGGAACTGGGCCGCGCAGCTACAGGGTACGAGGGGCTGCGCGATTATTATGCGGCCGGTCCCTCGGAGCGCATTGACGGGCGCTTGCTCGACTGGAGCTGGGACAAGGATGACGCCGCAGGCGGCTGGCAAACGGCGAAGATCATCGCTCATGCCGCCGCGCGAGAAGCATCGGACGCCGACAATTCCTGGGAACTGATACAGGATGAGCTGCCGCCGATGGAACATCGGCTGGTGAAGGCAGGTGAGGTGGTGCGCTCTTCGGGAGTTGAAGGCGAAGGATTCCCCGCGAAGCCGCTGATGATTCCAGCCAACTCGCACGTCACGCTGTTGTTCGATAACCGGGTTCTGCAGACGGCGTATCCGGAGCTGACCGTGAGCGGCGGCCGCGATGCCGATATTCACCTCGCCTACGCCGAGGCGCTTTACGACAAGGACGGCAACAAGGGCAATCGCAACGAGATTGAGGGCCGACATATCGAAGGCATTACCGACGAGTTCATCGCCGATGGCGGAGAGCAGCGTACCTTTCAGCCGCTGTGGTGGCGCGCGTGGCGCTATCTGCAGATCGATGTCACCACCAAGGGGGAGCCGTTACAGCTCGACAATCTGCAGGCCTGGTTCAGTGCCTACCCATTCGAGGAGCGGGCCAAGATCGACGGCGATATCCCCAATCTCGAAGCCTTGTTCAGCACCGGCTGGCGTACCGCGCGGCTCTGCGCGCACGAGACGTATATGGACGCTCCTTACTGGGAACAGCTGCAGTATGTCGGCGACACGCGCATTCAGGCGCTGATCTCATATGTGATGTCAGGCGACAGCCGGCTGGGACGGCAGGCCGTCATGAACATCGATGACTCTCGCAGCATCGAGGGCATCACCGAGAGCCGGTATCCTTCACGCCTGGCGCAATTCATCCCGCCTTTTTCTCTGTTGTGGGTGGGCATGGTTCACGACTACTGGATGTATGTCGACGACGAGCCGCTGGTGCGCGAGACCCTGCCGCACACGCGCACGGTAATCGACTGGTTTGCGTCGCACTTACGTCCCGATGGATTGCTTGGCAAAATGCCGTGGTGGGAGTTCGGCGACTGGACGTCAGGATACGGAGGCGGCGTGCCTCCGCAGGATGCCGATGGCGGATCGACCTTCCTCACGCTGCAGTTCGTCGCGGCACTGCGCGATGCCGGCGAGCTGGAGACGAAATTCGGCAGCCCGGAACGAGCGGCACACTATCAGCAGATCATTCAGGCAGCGACCGACGCGCTCAACCGTTCGAACTGGGACGAGCAGTCGCATCTTTACGCGGACACTCCCGCCAAGAAGACCTTCAGCACCGAGGCCAATGTGCTGGCGGTTCTGACGGATGCGGCTCCCAAGGCGGAGCAGCAGGCGATTTTGCGCAAAGTCATGGGCTCACAGGAGAAGACCGCAACTTCGTTCGACGGCCAGACCGTTCCACCCTTGTCGCAGATGAGCTTTTACTTCCGTTTCTATCTCAGCCGCGCACTGGAGCATGCAGGGATCGCCGATTCCTATCTCGACGAGCTCGGTCCATGGCGGCAGATGCTGAACCTGGGGTTGAGCACCTGGGCGGAGACACCGGAGCCGACGCGCTCCGATTGCCACGCATGGAGCGCAAGCCCCAACTACGATCTGCTGACCGTGGTCGCGGGCATCGCACCGGATGCGCCGGGCTTCAGGCGCGTCCGCATCGCGCCGCATCTCGGCACTCTGGATCACCTGGACGCCGCCATGCCGCATGGCTCGGACGAGATTCACGTTCACTATGAACGGCACGGGCAGAAATGGACGGCGACGGTTACGCTTCCCGCCGGATTGGACGGAGATTTCGTCTGGCTGGGGAAGACCTATCCGCTGCATGCAGGGAAGCAGGAGTTGAAGCTGCCCTAGGGTGAGATTGCGGGCTGAATGCCGTACAATCGAAGGAGTCGTATATCACCGGCTGGAGGAACCCACCAACATGTATCCCGAGATCATGGTCATTCCCATGCGCGAAGAGTTGACCCGCGTAGGAATCAAAGAAGCGCGCACTGCTGCAGACGTTGACGCCGCTCTCGCACAGCCCGGCACCACCATGCTTGTGGTGAATTCGATCTGCGGATGCGCCGCCGGCAAGATGCGTCCCGGCGTTCGCCTGGCCCTGCAGAACAACGTGGTCCCCGATCAATCCATCACTGTTTTTGCCGGTCAGGATCGCGAGGCGACCGAACGCGCCCGCTCCTACTTCGACGGCAATCCGCCGACCTCACCCGCTGTCGCCATCCTGCGTGATGGCAAGCTGGTTTATCTCATGCAGCGCTTCGTGATCGAATCGAATCCGGCGCAGGCGATTGCCGGCGAGCTGGCTCGTGCGTTCAACGAGTACTGCGCCAAGACCACGGCTTAAATTCTGATTTCGTTTTCGATGAGAGCCCCGCTTCCGGCGGGGCTTTTTCGTGTGCGTGCTATTCCAATCCGGTCACGTGAGCGGGCATGCTGACGTCTGCGGGAATCAGCGTTGCAGGATCAGCATTTGCCGGCGGCTGCACCGGTGTTTCCTCCTGCGATGGATCGAAGACCGCGGCCTTGGGGTCGATATGGAAGCGTCCGTCTCCCAGGTAGGCGACTACCAGTGTGCCGGTTACGACCGGATGTAGAAACGCCAGCGGCAGCACGTATTTCTTCGACTTCACCAGCGACTCGACCACGCCATCCACGGGCGTGCTGCGCCGTATGCTCCCCGGCACCTGCGGAATTACGAAGGTACGCAGGTCCACATCAGGATGCGTCTTGCTGTATTTGGTCAGCGAGCGAGCGGCTTGCTTCGGCGTCATCAATCCGGCATGGGCGATGAAGTTCCGATGCACGGCGTGCGGGTAGTAGAAGTTGATCACGCTCTCTGAAAAGTTCGCGCAATTACGAAAGAACAGGTTGAACTGGCTCACGTTGCGGCGATCGTTAAACATGGCGATGAGCGCGTCGTCCTGCTCCGGTTCCGTAGCCATGGCATAGCCATAAATTTTGCGATCATAAGATTCGCCGATGAGCTGTACCCAGTCGCCGCCCGGAATTTCATGCTTGGGATCGTCGGGAACGATGTCCATGAGATGTTCGCGGCGATAGCGATCGCGCAGGCGCAACTCGAGCTTCGGAGTCGCGTAATCGGGAATCTCTGAAGGATCGTCGACAGCGTAGAGATAGGGAATCAGCGGAATGGCGAGCCAGTCATAGCCGCCGACCTTGTGGTAGCGGCTCAGCACCACGCCGGCTTCGCCCGGCTCGCAGCGGCGCAGCTTGGTTGGCGTATCTGCACAGACGTCGCTGAGGTAAATGGCAGCGTGTCCGGTGGGATTGAAGAAGCCAAATTCACCATAGGGCTCTTCCAGCAACAGCGCGGCGTCTCCCGCATGCGCGCGCACAGCCGCGAGCAACGCGAAGACTGCAATCCAGGCCAGATTATGAAGTTTTTGCTTCATCAACACTTTTCTGCAAGTCAAAGGGATACCGGTTATGGTGCAAGCCTGGCGATCAAACCATGTACACGTAAACCCGGATCGCACAGAAAAGACGGGCTTTTTCGACAAAAAAAGATGCAGTCCCCAAAATTTATTTTTTGGTGGGACAGGCAACCGCAAACGCTTTCTCGATCAATGTCCCTTTGATACGCTCAAGGCATTATGCCGACCGAGTTCGAGATCTATGCGCCTGGGCAAACGCTGCTCATCGATGCTGACGACACACTTTGGGAAAACAACATTTACTTCGAGCGCGCCATTGCTGCGTTTATCTCCTATCTGAACCATCACGAGTACACCCATGATGAGGTCCGCGAAAAGCTGAATGAGGTCGAGCGTGAAACCGTGTTGGCCCACGGCTACGGCACCTCAAGCTTTCGCCGCTCGCTGATTGCCTGCTTCGAGCGCTTGTCGGCCGAGGCCATGACCCCGGAAAAGCATGAGCGCATCGTCAGCTTTGCGGAATCGATTACAGATCAGGAGATCGAGCTGCTGCCCGGTGTCGCTGAAACGCTGCCGCGGCTGGCCGAGCGCCACCGGCTGATTCTGATGACCAAGGGCAATCAGGCTGAGCAGGCCGGCAAGCTGGCCCGCTCCGGTCTGAGCAGCTACTTTACGGCAGTGGAGATTCCCAAGGAAAAGAATGCCGAGACCTATCGCCAAGTCTGCGCGAAATATGAGCTCACGCCGCACGCGGATGGCTTTTGCACCACATGGATGATCGGCAACAGCCCGCGATCGGATATCAATCCGTCGCTGGCCGCCGGACTCCATGCCATCTACATCCACCACCCCAGCACCTGGGTGCTGGAGCACGACGAGATCAGCCCCCCACCGGCGGGACAAAAGCTTCTGGATCTGGATAGCTTTTCCGCGCTGGCGCGGCACTTCTAGCTGCCGAAAAAGTGCGGCAGTTTTGCTATACTCTTCTGAGGACAACAGTTCACCCGAGTGCGGAAGTGGTGAAATTGGCAGACACACCATCTTGAGGGGGTGGCGCCGAGAGGCATAGGGGTTCAAGTCCCCTCTTCCGCACCAAACGTCCGAAATTTATCGAGCATTCCGCTTAGCAATTCCCGAAAGCCAAGGCTCAGAAAAGCGAAGCAATGATTTATCTGTTTATCGTGATCCACGTAATTGTTTGCCTGTTCCTGATTGCCGTCATCCTGCTGCAGCAGGGCAAGAGCGCAGACCTCGCCGGCGCCTTCGGCGGCCAGGGATCGCAGACGGCTTTCGGTCCCCGCTCGGCGGCCAACCTGCTCACCAAAACCACCACCTGGGCGGCGGTAATCTTCATGGTCACCTCGATCGGACTTACCATCCTGATGCAGCGTTCGGCGGCACACCAGCACTCGGTGCTCGAAGGCACTCCGACACAGCAGAGCGCTCCGGCGAAGAAGTAGCTCGCCGCGGAATCAGAAAGGCAGGCCTTCGGGCCTGCCTTTTCTTTTTTTGCGGACTTAGTAAGTGCTGATTGCACACTTAGGGGCTATGATGAGTCGACTTATCCTCGGCGTTTGCGCCGAATCTGTGCTGACTTCTCACCTGGAGCATTCTCGATGATCAATTGGGATGGAAATACAGAAGGCGTTTCGCGCCGGCGGTTTCTCGGCTCAGGGTTTCGTGCCGGAGCAGCGTCTCTGCTGGCGGGCAGTTTCGCCGGCCAGTTGTTTACACCTTCGCTCTTTGCGCAGTCCACACTGACGCCTGACGAGGCTCTGAAGAAGCTGATGGAAGGGAATGCGCGCTACGTTGCAGATAAGCTGGCGAATTGCTGCCATGACCTCAATGAACAGCGCAGGCGCACCGTCGACAAGCAGGAGCCATTTGCGGCAGTGCTCTCCTGCGCCGACTCGCGGGTTCCGGCGGAACTGGTATTCGACGAAGGCATTGGGCAGATATTTGTGACGCGCGTGGCGGGAAACGTCGCGACGCCGGAGATCATCGGGAGCCTGGAGTATGGAGCGGCGGTTCTCGGCACGCCGGCGATCGTGGTGCTGGGTCACCAGAACTGCGGTGCGGTGAAGGCGACCATGCAGGGTAAAGCAGTGCCCGGCCAGATCAGCTCGCTCTTCCCGCACATCCAGCCCGCCGTGGACGCAGAGCCCGGTCACGATCTCGAAAAGACGATCAAGATCAACGCCAGTATCCAGGCCAATCTCCTGCGCAAAGCTTCCCCTGTGCTTTCCGAGATGGTGAACAGCGGCAAACTGAAGATTGTTGCCGGATATTACGAGCTGGCTTCCGGAAAAGTCACGCTGCTCGACGGCTGATTGCGATTGGTCGCGGGAAAGCCTGTTGTCGGCTGTGGCATCAGTCTGCGCGATTACTTCCGCCTGGCAGTGACCTGAAGATATTCATTGTGCACGAGGATATGATCGTCCGGGTCCGGCGCTACGTTGGCTGCTGACCAGAGCGCTTCAAGGTCCGCGGCGAGCGCAGCCTGGCCGGTTTCGTCGAGACGGCTGAAGGCCATCTGTGTGGGCCCGAAGTATTTGCGGAAGAAGGCCACGGCTCCGGCCGGATTGGTGGGCATATCGAAGTCGACCGGAATGATTTCGGTGTGGATCTCTTTGAAATAGGGATCGAGGCGGTTGCGGACCGTGGCTTCATCTCCCCACAACACGGGAGCTGCAATGCCTGGCGGGGGCGGCACATGACCGCTGCCGACCTTGAACATGCGGCCGGTGAAACTGGCTGGGTTCCAATTGGCCATGGCCAGCAGCCCTCCCAGCTTGAGAGCGCGCGCAAACTCGGAAGCGACGACCTCGGGACGAGGGGCAAACATGGCTCCGAACATGGAAGCCACAACGTCGAAGGACGCATCCGCGTAAGGTAGTTGCTCGGCATCACCCTCATCGAATTGGATGGAAAGATTTTCAGAGGCCGCACGCTCGCGAGCCTGCTCCAGCAGATTGGGTGCGATATCCACGCCGGTGACAGTGGCTCCGGCGCAGGCCATGGGAATCGCAACATTGCCGGTGCCGCACGCGACATCGAGGGCCTGTGAGCCGGATTCAATGCCGAGCCGCTGGACGAACTCAACCGCGCCCTGGGCGATGGTTTTCGCGATGACGCCGAAGTCGCCGGCCATCCATGTGGAGCGCATAGAAGCTTTGATCTGGTCGATGGAAGGTGCGGAGGTGCTCATGGTTTTCCTCGGTTGGAACCTAGAGTGCTTGACCGCTGTACGGGGCGTCAAGGATTGATAGCGATGGCGGCTTGACCTGCATGCCGGATTCGTCCTAATCTGCAAGCACACGGGAAAGGAGGATGATCCAGCCTATGACAAGTTCTGACGGTAGTAGTTGCACCAATCAACGTGAGGTGACTGAGGCTTAGAGCGCGCCCTTAGCTCTAGTCCTGACGTCCGCAACATAGTCGTCGAGGCCCATCCGGAAAGCGAGGGTGCCTCAGGTCAAACTCCACAGCTCACCGGTGATCAAGGCCCGCTCCGTGAAAACGGCAGCGGGCCTTTCACATTTTCTGGTTTACTCTGCTCTTCATGGCAAAATCCTCTGCCAAAACTTTCAAAGCAACATTGAAGCCGGATGGCACCAATCTCAAGTGGACGATCGTGTCGGTTCCTCGTTCTGTGACCGATGGATGGGAGAGCGGACGTCCGCGCATTAAGGGCGAGATCAATGGCTTCGCCTTCCGCACTACGCTCTTTCCGACGGGCAAGGGCGACTTCGTTCTGCTGGTAAATAAGAAAATGCAGGCGGGTGCGAAGGCAGTGCAGGGAAGCGTCGCCGAGTTCCGGCTCGAGCTCGACGTGGAAGAGCGCACGGTCGCGATTCCTGCGGAACTCAAAAAGGCTTTAACCGGGTCGGCGCCGGTGCTGCGCTATTACGACAAGCTGTCCTACAGCTTCCACAAGTACATCGCCGACATGATTCTCCAGCCGAAGAGCGCTGAAGCCCGTGAGCGGCGTGCTGAACAGATGGCCGAACACCTCTACGCGATGATGGAAGGCGAGCGCGAGACGCCTCCGATCCTCGAGGCGGCATTTGTGAGAAACCCGCAGGCCCGCAGCGGCTGGGGCCTGATGACGGACACGCAACGACGAGGGCATCTCTGGGGCATCTTCTACTACTCATCGCCGGAGAGCCGGCAAAAGCGGGCGAATAAGGCGGTAGAAGAGGCTGTCCGGATTGCCAAATCGAAGGGAAAACAAGTGAGTTCCAAGGCCGATTCTGAGATGTGACCATGGTAGTATGACTATGGTCACATTCAAAGGCGGTGCCGCGTGAAAACGATGGGAGCGGGAAAGTTCAAGGCGCAATGCCTGGCAATCATTGATGACGTCCACGACAACCGCGAAGAAGTGATCATCACCAAGCATGGCAAGCCTATGGCTCGGTTGGTGCCGCTGGGAGATGCGCAGGCGAGACCAAAAAGCCTGTTCGGGGCTATGCGCGGTCAGTTCGAGATCGTAGGAGATATCGTTGGGCCAATCGTTGATCCCGAGGAGTGGGACGACGAAATTTTCCCGCCTGGGTACCGTGACTAACCTTCATGCTTCTCTTGGACACCCACGCAATACTCTGGCTGCTGGGCTCTCCCGAAAGGTTGTCGTCTGCGGCGGCACGCGCGATCGAACAGGCCGAGCTTTCCGGAGCAGCGATTGCACTTTCTTGCTTGTCACTCTATGAAATAGCCAACGGTGTGGCGCGGAAGAGAATCATCATTCGTGAATCGATCGAAAGCTTTCTGGCACAGGTCGAAAAGGATCTTCTCGTTCTGCCTGTCACCAAACGAGCTGCGATCAGTGCCGCAAACCTTCTCGCGCCGTTTCCGGATGATCCTTTCGACCGCATCATCGCAGCGACCGCACTCACAGAAGGCATTCCGCTGATCACGGCCGACGAGCGCATACGCCGCGCGGGTATTGTGCAAACCATCTGGTAGCGAATCGCCTTACAATAGGCCCATGGAACCCCTCGTTATTGCAGGCAAGGCCTTTCAGTCGCGTCTCATCGTCGGCACCGGTAAATACAAAGATGGTGCGGAGACGCAGGCCGCCATCGAAGCCTCCGGCGCGGAGATGGTCACCGTCGCTGTGCGCCGCGTGAACCTCGACCGCAGCAAAGAATCGTTGCTCGACTTTATCGATCCGCAGCGCTATTTCCTGCTCCCTAACACGGCCGGCTGCTATACCGCGGAAGAGGCGATCCGCGCCGCGCGGCTGGGAAGGGAAGTCGGCATCTCCGACTGGGTCAAGATCGAGGTCATCGGCGATCAGGCCACGCTGTATCCCGACGTGCAGGCCACACTTGAGGCCACGCGTGTGCTGGTGAAAGAGGGATTTACGGTTCTGCCCTATACGTCTGACGATATTGTGTTTGCCCGGCGACTGATCGATGCCGGAGCAGCTGCCGTGATGCCTCTGGCTTCGCCCATCGGCAGCGGGCTGGGGATTCAGAACGTCGCGACGCTGCGTATTCTGCGGGAGAAGATCACCGAGGTTCCGCTGATCGTGGATGCCGGAGTGGGCACGGCCTCCGATGCGGCTCTGGCCATGGAACTGGGTGCGGACGGCGTGCTGATGAATACTGCCATCGCCGCAGCATCGAATCCGATCCTGATGGCGGAGGCGATGCAGCATGCGGTTCTGGCGGGACGCCAGGCGTTCATAGCAGGACGCATGCCGCGCAAGCTTTATGCAACAGCCAGTTCGCCGCTGGAGGGGATATCGAGAAGTAGCTAAGGCCCGGTCGGCTAAAAGCGGCTAGCCAAAGTCCGGCCAGCAATGAATCGGTCTGCGAAGGTTGAACCTGCTCTAGGTCGAATTTGTGTTTTCATACGGCCACATATGTTCTTGCCGGCCGCTTTTTAGCTAAACTCCATCCATGCGCGTCTTTGGTATCGATTGCGGCACGGAGTGCACCGGCTATGGCATCGTCGAGTGGGATGATGGGGCGCGCAATCCGGAGCTTTGCTGGATGGGCGCAGGCGGTATCCGGCTCGTCAAGAAGGATTCGACGGCGCAGCGTCTGGCTATGGTCTATGCGCAGCTTACCGCCCTCATCGAGCTGCATCACCCGGATGTCGTCGCAATCGAGGAGGTCTTCTACTCCGTCAATGCCAAGTCGGCGCTCAAGCTGGGACAGGTGCGGGGAGTGGCTCTACTGGCTGCTGCTAACGCCGGACTTCCGGTTGCCGAGTACGCCCCTCTGAAAATCAAATCGACCGTCACCGGCTACGGGCTCGCGCAAAAGGAGCAGGTGCAGTTCATGGTGGCGCGGCTGCTCAGACTGGCCTCCGCTCCCGAGCCGGCCGACGCTGCCGACGCGCTGGCTATCGCCATCTGCCACATCCATCACGCTCAAACCTCCGCATTGCAAACGGCGAATCGATAAATGATGTTTCCAATTCTGGCTCTCCTGGCGTTGACGGTGTCCACAGCGACCGACGCGGCTTCCACGGTCACCTTTCGATTCGAGAATCCGCAGCTCCAGCCGGCTTCCTACTCGCTCGAGATTCATGAAGACGGCTCGGGCCACTACAAGTCGGTACCGGGAACGCCGGCAGTGGATTCCTTCTCCACCGACGTAGTTGCGCCGCAGCCTCTGGATCGCGCGATCAAGGTCAGCGATGCCCTGCGTAACCAGCTCTTTTCGGCGGCCCGCTCGCATCGCTACTTCGCCACGGCCTGCGAGGCGACCAAGCTGCACGTGGCGTTTACCGGGAAGAAGACGCTGGTTTATTCCGGGGTAGACGGCCAGGGCTCCTGCACCTACAACTACTCGCAGGATGACCTGCTGAACCGTATCTCCGACGAAATGCAGGCGGTGTCCTTCACGCTCGAGGAGGGCCAGCGCATCGCTTTGCAGCTGCAGCACTCGCCTCTGGCGCTGGATGCGGAGCTCGAGACCTTGCAGGATGCAGCGAAGAGCGGCCGAGCACTGGAGATTCAAAACATTGCCCCTCAGCTGCAGTCGGTTGCCGACAACGAATCGGTGCTGGAACGGGCGCGTAAGCGTGCCCGGGCATTGTTGGCCAGCAATTGACCTGCGAATCGCCGCGTCCCCTGTTGCGTCCAATAATAAGGGTGGTTCACGCAAGCGAAACTTTCCCTCGCTCGTCTACGTTGTTAGCGTGTAGGGCTTGATTGTTAGGCTGTTTGGGTTTTAAGAAACGGCCAGGGCCAAAGGAGGTGTCTATGCGGCACCCGAATCTCGATCCGTCAGACAGGTTTCACAGGTCTGGAAAATTTCTTTTCAGCGCGCTTTCTGCTTTGGTTCTCGCGTTGTTGCTTTCGCCCGGAGCGGCTGCTCAGGATACGGCGCCTCCGCCGCCTGCTGACGTCCAGCAGCCCACTCCTGATGGCAATAACGTTCGCGCTGTGCGGCTGAGCGATGTCGAAGGCCGCGTTCAGGTGTTCAGCGGCAGCCAGCAGGACTTCGATCAGGCCCAGCTGAACATGCCGGTGATGGAAGGCATGCGTCTGGTGACCGGCGGGGATGGCCGCGTCGAAGTGCAGTTTGAAGACGGCTCCGTCGCCCGCGTCACTCCGAACAGCTCGATTACCCTGAGCCAGCTGCATCGCAATGCCGACGGCGGCACCGTGACGGAGATCGATGCTACCGGCGGTCTGAGCTACTACGAGTTGAATGGCCGGAGCGGAGAGTATTCGGTCCGGTTTGCCTCTGAGACAGCTACGCCAGCCGACAGCACCATCTTTCGCGTAAATCTCGACCAGAGCCCGGAACTGGCTGTGATGCATGGAACGGCCCACGTCACCGATGGACAGAACCTGACCGTGGATGTCCATACGAATCAGACTCTCCACTTCGACGGGCAGAATGCGGACCAGTACGACGTGGCGCAAAGCGTAGCCGCGGACAGCTGGGACCAGTGGAATTCCGATCGTGACCAGGCTCTTTCGGTCCTCGAAGAAGGCGCTACAGAGGCGCGGGCCAGCTCCGGCAATCCTGACGATCCGGCCTGGAGTGACCTCGACTACTACGGCGATTGGTATGACGTTCCGGGTTATGGCCAGGCCTGGGCGCCGTCCGGTGTCGGGCCGGGATGGGACCCCTTTGGTGCAGGCGCGTGGGGCTACTATTCCGGCGTCGGATACACCTGGATCTCCGCTTATTCCTGGGGATGGTGGCCGTATCACTGCGGCGCCTGGAACTACTTCAACACCTTCGGATGGATGTGGTTCCCGGGTAACTGCGGGTGGGGCAGCGTGGGCGCAGGCTGGTATCCCTATGCCACCGTGTGGCGCACTCCTCCGGGATACCGCCTTCCGGTGCGACCGTTACCGCCAGGACGTGGAGGGCTTCCCCCGCACGGGCGTCTCCCACGTCCGGAGCCGATGATTGCGGTGAATCGCTCTTCCGATGCGGTCCAGCAGTTCCGCGCCGTGGGCCAGCCAAAACCTGCAGCTCGCACCTTCGAGTACGGCGGACAGCAGATTCATCCTGAGGTGGCCAGTGTCCATGTCCGCGAGACCGGGCCTCTGGGTGAAAGCTTTACCTCGTCGGCGGTGCGATCCAATCCGCAGATTTTCGGCTCGATGCCGGATCGCAGCGGGGGCCTGACGCCGGGGAACAACTCGCGCAACGCGTATCAGCCGTCGCAACGGGGATACACGCCGTCTTACAACCCCAGCAGACCCGCTTCGGGGTCACGGCCCAGCGAAGCGCCGCACTATTCGGCGCCTCCAGCTGCGGCTCCGGCAGCTCATCCGTCAGGCGGCAGCTCGGG
The DNA here is from genome assembly GCA_963745105.1 of uncultured Acidobacteriaceae bacterium. Classification (GTDB taxonomy): domain Bacteria; phylum Acidobacteriota; class Terriglobia; order Terriglobales; family Acidobacteriaceae; genus Silvibacterium. The sequence goes on along the minus strand of CAVUWQ010000090.1, from coordinate 566 downwards.
AGGGCATCCCCACTAATTCGTCAGGCCAGAAGCAGATCAGAGACCCGCGAAGCTCGCGGGTCTCGCTGTTTCTGCTTTGCTCGCATCTTGAATCAGGATCACTGCTGAAGTGATTTCCATATCTCCGACATTGCCATGAGGTCGAGCTCTTCGGCACGAGCCGTGGGCTGAAGCCTGCAGATTCGATGGCCTGTGCGATTTTTGTCGAATCATATCCAGCCGAGCGCAGATTCTTGGCCAGTGTCTTCCGCTTCTGCGCGAAAGACTGCTTCAGGAAAGCGATGAAAGGCTCGACTTCGACGCCAAGTTTGGCAAAACGCGGCTGCATATCCAGCCTCAGGACCGTTGAATGAACCTCCGGCGGCGGCAGGAAGGCGGATGGCGGCAGGGTGAGCACGCGCTCGACCTGCGCGTAGAGCTGCGAAGTGGCCGAGAGCAGCCCGTAATCGCGGTTGCCGGGAGTTGCCGCGATGCGATCGGCCACTTCGCGCTGAACCATAATTACGGCGCGAGAGATCGCCCGTGAAAACGGAAGAGGCGGAGCAGAATGTCCGAGGTGATGTAGT
>CAVUWQ010000089.1:0-5054 GCA_963745105.1 uncultured Acidobacteriaceae bacterium | reverse complement strand
GTCGGTAATGATCACGTCGAATAGGGCGGCGTCGATCTTGTTCTTGGCAGCCTGGCCGCCCAGCACGGTTTCAACCTTGTGTCCATCGCGGCGGAGCGCAATGTCGAGCATTTCGCACATCGACCGTTCGTCGTCGCATACCAGAATGCTAGCCATTGGCGCCTCCTTTCGCAGCCATACGGGCCGACGATATGGAGACAAGATGCGCGCCGGATTTTTGCGGCTGCTGCGATTTTTCTGCTTCCAGGCTGCGCAGCCTCAGCACCATGGTGGTTCCATGCCCTAGCCGGGAGCGTGCAAAGACGTGGCCTTCGTGGGCCTGCATGATCTGGTACACGATGGCGAGGCCGAGTCCGGTGCCGCCTTTGAAGTCCGATTGGAAGGGCTCAAAGATTTTCTCGGTCTGCTGCGGCGACATGCCGATGCCGGTGTCGGTAAAGCTGATTTGCCACTGGTCCTTGTAAGCTTCGACCGCAACTGTGAGCGAACCTCCGGACTTCATGGCGCGCACCGCGTTCTCGCAGAGGTTCCAGAAGACCTGCTTCAAGCGGTCACCGTCGGCCAATACGCCTGCTTGATTCGATCTGAAATCGCGCCGGACCGAGATTCCCGTCTGGTCCGCAATCATGCGCTGTTCGACCAGAGTGAGCGTGTCGTCCAGAAGCGAAATCAGATCGGTGGCCGCAAACTTGTACTGCTTGCCGCGCGAGTACGCCAGAAAGTCGGTAATGATCGCGTTGAGCCGCTGCGACTCGCGGGTCACGATTTCCAGCAGCTTCCGGTGTTCTTCGCCGAGTTCGGGGACCTCCGACAACATGCTGACGGAGCCGGCGATGGAAGTAAGTGGGTTGCGGATCTCATGCGCGATGGCCGCGGCCAGTCGCCCCACGGCGGCCAACCGGTCCTGCATGCGGACCTCGCGCTCCAACCGGCGAACTTCCGTCAGATCGTCCAACACATAAACGCAGCCCGACGTTCCCGGGCCGGAAACGGCGAGTGCCGCCGCACGGATTCGAAACGTCTTGCGAAAACCACTCGGAGCCGCAAAGCGCACTTCGCTGTGTTCGTGCAGCGCCTCGGGTACCGGCAAGGGATCGAGGAAGAGTTCCCGCACCGGCCGGTCCACCAGCTCTGCGGCGGGCAATTCAAGCAGGCGCAGGGTCGCGGTGTTCACCAGTGTGATGCGTCCGTCCACGCCGGTTGTAATGAAGCCGCTGCTGATGGATTCGACGATGTTTTCGTGTAGCGCCTGCAAGTTCTCCAGTGCGCCGCTGGCGTGAGCAAGCTGGACGCGTACCTGTCGCAGCTTTGCATTCAGCAGGCCGGCGAGATAGGCCACGGCGAGGAACGCGAACAGATTGACGAAGATAATGCCTTGCAGCGATTTCAACGCAGGATGCGACGTGCAATACGACGGAACCACCGCGTAATAGTTCAGCTCCAGCACTGCGCCGTAGCAAATAAACGCCAACGCAGCGGTGAGGTGCGCCCACACGCGCGGCAGCAGCACGCTGGCCACGATGATGACCAGCGGGTAAAGAAAGTTAAATGAACTGTCCCATCCACCGGTTTCGTGCACTACCAGGCTCACCAGCATCAGGTCGGTGACGATCTGCAGCGTGGCCTGAATCTGGTATTCCTCCCAGAACGAAAGCAGGAGGGCATAGAAAAGCGAAATCGTGTACCACAGCAGAATGGTGCTGATGAACAGGCGGACCGGAAGCGTGGACGGCGTCAACTGGGCGACAGCCAGCTCGATTCCCAGCAGGAATGTCAGGATGAGGATGCGGACCTTGACCAGCCACGCCAGCCAGTTCCGCTCATCGAATGTAGCCTGCCTCTGCATTTTGCGACGCCAGGCTGCGGAAGTGTTGGTTGGGGACGGACCTGGCTTCGCCGCAGCGCGAGGCCTGTTCCCCTGAACCTGTTGAGGGCCAGGCGGTTTGCCCGGCCCCTTCAGGAAATGTCTAGCCAGCCAGCTTCGCGATCATGGAGAACAGCGGCAGGTAGAGCGAAATAACGATGCCTCCGACCATAACGCCAAGGATGCCAATGATGGCCGGTTCTAGCATGGCCAGCATGTCTTTGGTCGCCGCATCCACTTCTTCTTCGTAGAAGTCGGCGATCTTCTGCAGCATGTTGTCCATCGCGCCTGTAGCTTCGCCGACGCCGATCATCTGCGTCACCATGTTGGGGAACACGCCGCATTCTTTCAGCGGATCGACGATGGTTCGGCCTTCTTCGATCGCCTTGCGAACCTTCATCAGCGCCTCTTCCAGAATGGCGTTGCCCGAGGTGCGGGCGGTGATTGAGAGACCCTCGAGAATCGGTACACCTGAAGTGATCAGGGTGCCGAGGGTACGGGTGAAGCGGCCGACTGCGATCTTGCGCAGCAGGTTGCCGACGATCGGCAGCTTCAGCAGCAGGCTGTCGAAGAAATAGCGGCCCTTAGGATGCTTGCGGATCTGCTTCACGCCGAATACCGAGCCAATGCCAAGGGCGATGATGATCCACCAGAACGTCTGCACAAACGCGCTGAGCCCCATCACGATGCGTGTGGGCAGCGGCAGGGCGACGCCCAGGCCGGCAAACAGATTGGCGAAAATCGGCACAACCCACTTCAGCAGCGCACCGACGATGACGACGGCAATACCGACCACCGCGACCGGGTAGATCAAAGCTGACTTCACAGCGGACTTCAACCGCACCGCCTTTTCGACGTAGGTCGCAAGGCGCTGAAGAATGATGTCGAGAATACCGCCGGTTTCTCCGGCCTCGATCATATTGGTGGTGAGGTCGTCGAACACCACGGGAAACCCACGCATGGCATTGGCCAGCGTCGAGCCGCTTTCCACCGTGGTGCGGACGCCCGTCAGCACCTTCTGGAAAGCCTGGTTCTCCTGGTTGGCAGCGAGAATTTCCAGGCACTGAACCAGAGGCAAGCCAGCGTCAATCATGACGGAAAACTGGCGGAAGAAGATCGCGATCTCCTTGGTAGCAACTTTGCCGGAGCCGAACGTGGGCAGGGAGAACTCCTTGCCCTTTTCGCGCACCGCGCCCGGCGTGATGCGGTCCCGGCGTAGTTGCTGCATCAACACCTGTTTGCTGGCGGCCACTCTTTCTCCAGACACCTTCTGTCCAGAGCTGTCTTTGCCTGAAAATGTGAATACTGGCATGGTCTTAACCTCTCCTCTGCGATCGGACCCAACTGCGCGTGCTTCGCGGTGTCATCTGTCTGCTCATTCCTAGCGTTTCGCCGGTGCTGCACCCTTGGCCAATGGTCCTGCCTCGGGCTGGTTGCGGGTCAGCAGGCTGGCGCCGCGGTTGATCATTTCCTGCAGTTCATCCGGCATGCCGGAACGTTGCAGCGCGGTTTCCAGAGAAATCTGCTTCTGGATATACGCCGTCGCCAGCGCCTGGTTGAACGTCTGCATGCCGTACTTTTCCTGGCCAGACTGCATGGCCGAGTAGATCTGGTGGATCTTGTCCTCGCGGATCAGGTTGCGGACCGCGGGGTTCGGTACAAGGATTTCCATGATCATGGACCGGCCCTTGCCGTCGATCTTGGGGACAAGGCTTTGGCACATGATGCCTTCCAGCACCAGCGACAACTGGGCGCGAATCTGCGGCTGCTGGTGGGCCGGAAAGACGTCGATAATACGGTTGATGGTGGAAGTGGCCGAGTTTGTGTGCAAGGTACCGAAGGTCAGGTGTCCGGTTTCCGCAATGCGCAGGGCCGATTCGATGGTTTCCAGATCGCGCATTTCGCCGATCAGCACCACGTCCGGATCTTCACGAAGGGCGGCGCGCAATGCGTCGGTAAAACTCCGGGTATCGGAGTGCAGTTCGCGCTGGTTGACCACGCAGTTCTTGTTCATGTGGACGAATTCGATCGGGTCCTCGATGGTGAGGATGTGATCGTGGCGCTCACTGTTGATCTTGTCGATCATGGCCGCCAGCGTGGTCGACTTACCGGAGCCGGTAGGGCCGGTCACCAGCACCAGGCCGCGCGGCTTGTCGCAAAGCTTGCTGACCACCGGCGGCAGGCCGAGCTGGTTGAATGACTTGATTTCAAATGGGATCAACCGGAACACGGCCGCAGTCGCGCCGCGCTGGTTGAACACGTTGGCACGGAACCGGGCCAGGCCTTTCAACCCAAACGAGAAGTCCAACTCCAGGCTTTCTTCAAAGCGGTGCTTCTGGGAGTCGGTCATCACGCTGTAGGCCAGCTGCTTGGTCTCCGCCGGCGACATCTGGGGAAGATCGAGTGGGACCAGGTGCCCGTGAACGCGGATCTGCGGCGGCGAGTTGGTAGTAATGTGAAGATCGCTACCGCTCATCTCAAGCATGCGCTTGAGCAAATCGCTGAGTGAAAGTCCCATATGTAATTCCTTCCCTTCGTCCCTGCTTAGTGAATCGTTTCCCGCGCCACTTCTTCCAGCGTGGTGATGCCGGCCGCAACCTTCATCAAACCGCTGCGGCGAAGCGTAATCATGCCCTGTTCGATCGCCTTCTTCTTCAGTTCAACCGCAGACGCACCGACCAGTACCAATTCCCGGATCTCATCGTCCACTTCCATGACTTCATACAGTCCAGCTCGGCCCTTGTATCCCGTGTTGTTACAGACGGTGCAGCCCTTGCCTTTCTGGATCTTGATGGTCTTGGCTTCTTCAGGAGTGAAGCCCTCTTCGATGAGCGCCTGCACTGGAACATCGACCGCCTCGGTGCAGTCTTTACAAATGCGCCGGACCAGACGCTGGGCGCAGATCAAGTGCACCGCTGTAGCGACTAGGAACGGTTCAATGCCCATGTTCATCAAGCGCGTAATCGTTTCCGGAGCGCCATTGGTATGCAGTGTCGAAAGCACAAGGTGTCCGGTAAGCGCGGCCTTGATGGCGATTTCTGCCGTTTCAAAGTCTCGGATTTCGCCCACCAGAATGATGTTGGGATCCTGGCGCAGGAAAGAACGCAATGAGGCCGCAAAATTCAGGCCGATCTGCTCCTTCATCTGCACCTGATTCACGCCGGCCAATTGGAACTCGACCGGGTCTTCT
>CAVUWQ010000088.1:0-17233 GCA_963745105.1 uncultured Acidobacteriaceae bacterium | reverse complement strand
TTACCAGCAAGCTATTTCCTCAACAACAAAGAAAAGCCGCTTGATCCAGACGACGACTAGTGCCGACGGTGACTGCCGGGCAATATCGCAGTTTGGAGAACGGATCTTGCCCACAAAATTGTCCCAAGTGGAAACTTTTCTTCGAAGCCGGTTTCTCGCTTGATAGTCAGGCTGCACGATTGTGCTCGCCACCCTGCCTCTCCATTGACTGACTCAGTTCACGCTCTATCGCAGTCAAGACAGCGTCGTAAGAGGTGAGCATTTGGTGTTGGCGAGAGGCCCGGGTCCACCAGAGAACCTTGACCTTGACGACTCCCGTGGCCAGGTCACTCAGGTCCGTAATCAGTGCCTCCGGAGCGATATCTGGCAGTGTTCCCGGAACATGTCGGATGACATCGACAATGCGAGACTTGAGCTCCGTTACATCCTGAACGCCATTCACGGTGAAATCGTATTCCCATCGGCGGATGTCGCTCGCCGTATTCACGATGACTGAATGAGTGAACAACTCCGCGTTCGGAATCACAACGCGCCTCTCGTCATAGGTCTTAATGATGGTTGCCCTGGGTTGAATCTCCTGTACGGTTCCTTCGTAGCCTTCGATCTTTATTTCATCTCCCACACGGAACGGTTCGCCCCAAAGCAATAGCAAACCCGCGAGGAAGTTCTGCAAAATGTTCTGAAAAGCGAATCCGATCGCCACACTGCCAATACCGAGCACTTTGATCAGATCGCCAGCCTGAAACGATGGCGCGACAATCGAGAACGCGACCAGAAAACCAAGCAACACTGTTGCAGCCGCTATCAGTCGGGAAAAAACTACTCCTAGATTCTCGCGGTGGCCACGAGTGGCGGTGCGGATTACCCGGCCAACAATGACGCTCAGGAGATAAAAAAGAACGAAGACAAAAACGCCGAGAATCACGGAAGGAAGCCTTGAGATAACAGTCTCGCCGATGTGGCGCGAAGCTGCCCAGAATTTATTAACGTTGCTTGGTCCCATATTGCTTTTCCCGGTCTCGCGAAGAATTCGTTGGTGCCGGCACAGACAATAGGACGCCGATAGTCCGTGGAGACTAGATATTGCTCCCTAAACTGTGCCTTTGCGGCCTGTGATTGCGTTAATGATCAGGACGACGAGCGCCACTATGAGCAGAATGTGAATATAGCCGCCCAGCGTGTACGAGCTGACCAGCCCCAGGAACCAAAGGATAAGCAGCATCACAAATATTGTCCAAAGCATGCCCGATTCCTTCCTCTTGCACGCATTCCAATGCGTCAAGCGCCACAGCCATTGTTAGAAGCGTAAGGCATGATCAGTTTCTGACGCGTCCGGTAGATGCTGTACGTTTCGCGCTTATTGTTCGTAGACTCGCCTCGTGGAGCAGCAATTCGCGTCTAAACAACAGCAAAAGCAAAAAGGAGGCACGATTATGCAGGAAGACGAACCCCTGAGAGCAGATTTGCTGATGAGAGAGATCTTGGGTGGTGGCGTGGCGGCTTTGGTCGCTTTTGTGATCATCGTTGTTGTGGTCACAAGTGCAGCCGCGATTCAATAGTCGCGATGTCGCGGGACGGCTTCTCGAATATAGAGAAACCAAGGCGGGCTGATTGTAGTGCCGATTCTGTGAGTGGGCGGGATGCGTGATTCGTCCTGACGCCGTTCCGCTTCGGACGAGTCTTAGACAGGGAAACGGCAAGAACCTGTGCCGCGTCCGCCCTACCTCAACGAGACTGAGATTAAGCGCATGGGAACGTGCTCGGTATCAGGCGTACTCCGTAGACCTGTCTGATTTGGAACTGTAAGACGAGCCGCCGCCGGAGCGGAGATCATTTTAGTCTTGGCTGCGTGGCTCGAGGGAGGGCGACGAAGAGCTCACCGAATACGTCGTATTCCTCCTTGCTCTACAGGGTTTACCGGATATCACCCACTCGGCGCTCCGCGTAGAAAGTGGGTTTGAAACTTGCGAAGGTAGTGCAAAGGCGCGACTAACGAAGGGCATAAACGGCAACGGAGAGACCCCTATGAGCGAAAAGCCCAGTACGACCCTCCCAGGAACTGTCGAAAAGATCATTAAGCCGATTACACCCGGCGACCCCGAGAAAGCGCAGATCGCTATCGAGGGTGCTGATCATCTGTATCGAGAGATACGAATAGAGAACACGCTGACCGACGAGAACGGCGACAAGGTAACTCTGAAGCAAGGTGCTGAAGTGGAAGTGACCGTCGAAGCCCCTCCCGAGGGGACAACCCCACAAGCGTGACTGGTAAGAGCGGCAAGGGATTGACGATTGTGAAGCGTCTTCTGGCTGGCCCCACACCCTCCGGCTGCACATTTTGTCTGTTTCTACCGTAAACACCCTAGAGTCAGCCTACGGTCTCACATGATAAACAGACGAGGTGTTGGACATCTGCAACTCCAAAAGGGTTCATGTGCTGGATATTTCATTCCTGGGAATGAGGGTCGCGACTAGCTTTGTCCCTCCCGACCTGTTCGGAACGAGCCATTCGCTTGTAATCGACCACGATTGTTGGTACGCAGAACGTATTAAGTAACCGGGCTTTCTCAGGGATGTGATCCTTTCCTCCGTTCAGGAGATTGTGATGAAGAGAAACAACCGAAACGCAGCGATTTCATTGGGCAACGGCGCGCCTGATACGGGCGAGAAGAACAATGGTGTCCCTGTGCTGGTGGCCGACTCTGTTTCACCTGACCTAAGTGTCATTCTGGCCAGCCTGCAAACCATGCGGAACGGCGATTTCTCGGTCAGGCTGCCGGGTTCCTGGACCGGACTGGAAGGGAAGATTGCGGACACATTCAATTCGATCGTTGCAGCCAATCAACAGATGGCTCAGGAGTTGAAGCGCGTTGGACAGGTAGTGGGAAAAGAGGGAAGAACGCGCGAGCGGACCCGGTTTCATGAAGCGAGAGGGGCATGGGGCGACATCGAAGTTTCGGTAAACACACTGGTCGAAGACTTGCTGCGGCCGACCGCTGAGGTAACTCGCGCAATTGCCGCGGTGGCTCAGGGAAATCTGACGCAGACAGTTCGCCTGGACGTGGACGGGCGCCCACTCGAAGGCGAGTTCCTGCGGTCGGCCAACATTGTCAACACCATGATTCAACAGCTCGGCGTTTTCACGGCTGAAGTCACGCGTGTGGCCCGAGAGGTCGGCACGGACGGCAAACTGGGCGGACAGGCGCAGGTTCCCGGGGTGGCCGGCACGTGGAAGGATTTGACGGATTCGGTCAACTCCATGGCCAGCAACCTTACCGGTCAAGTACGCAACATCGCTGAGGTCGCAACCGCAGTTGCCAGTGGGGATCTTTCCCGGAAGATTACTGTCGACGTACGCGGCGAAATTCTTCAGTTGAAAGAAGCTATCAACACCATGGTGGACCAGTTGCGCTCGTTTGCGTCCGAGGTCACACGCGTGGCCCGCGAAGTGGGAACGGACGGAAAGCTCGGTGGACAGGCCGTCGTGGTGGGTGTGGCGGGTACGTGGAAGGACCTTACTGACTCAGTCAACGCGATGGCCGGCAACCTGACGGCTCAAGTCCGAAACATTGCAGAAGTGACCACCGCCGTGGCTCGCGGTGACCTGTCCCGCAAGATCACGGTGGATGTCAAAGGCGAAATCCTGGAACTCAAGGACACCATCAACACGATGGTGGATCAGCTCAATGCGTTCGCTGGCGAAGTGACGCGTGTTGCGCGTGAAGTCGGCACCGAGGGCAAGCTGGGAGGGCAGGCGCAGGTTCCGGGGGTGGGCGGCACATGGAAGGACCTGACCGACAACGTCAACTTCATGGCCAGCAACCTCACTGGCCAGGTGCGCAATATTGCAGAGGTGGCGACCGCTATCGCCAATGGTGATCTCTCGCGCAAAATCACGGTGGATGTACGCGGCGAAATTCTACAGCTGAAAGAGACTCTGAACACGATGGTCGATCAGCTCAATCGCTTCGCTGGCGAGGTGACACGTGTGGCGCGCGAAGTTGGAACAGAGGGCCGTTTGGGCGGGCAGGCCAATGTGCCCGGCGTGGCAGGGACCTGGAAAGATCTCACGGACTCCGTCAATTCGATGGGTGGAAACCTAACGGGCCAGGTTCGCAATATTGCTGAAGTCACAACCGCCGTGGCTCGAGGTGATTTGTCGCGCAAAATCACGGTGGATGTGAAGGGAGAGATTCTTGAGCTCAAAAACACCATCAATACGATGGTGGACCAACTCAACGGATTCGCCGGCGAAGTTACACGCGTGGCCCGTGAAGTAGGCACCGAGGGCAAGCTGGGCGGACAGGCGCAGGTTCCCGGTGTCGCCGGAACCTGGAAGGATCTTACCGACAACGTAAATTTCATGGCCAGCAACTTGACCGGCCAGGTCCGCAACATCGCTGAAGTGGCAACGGCTGTGGCCCGCGGCGATTTGTCGCGCAAGATTACGGTTGATGTGAAGGGCGAGATTCTCGAACTTAAGGACACGCTTAATACGATGGTCGACCAGCTTCGTGCGTTCGCTTCGGAAGTGACACGCGTGGCCCGCGAAGTGGGAACGGACGGCAAGCTCGGTGGCCAGGCGCAAGTCGGCGGTGTTGCCGGTACGTGGAAAGATCTCACGGATTCCGTGAACTCGATGGCCAGCAACTTGACTGGCCAGGTCCGCAATATTGCCGAGGTTTCCACAGCGATCGCCAGCGGCGACTTATCGAAAAAAATTACCGTAAATGTGAGTGGCGAAATCTTGCTGCTCAAAGAAACTATCAACACAACTGTGGATCAACTCAACGCGTTCGCTGGCGAGGTTACCCGTGTGGCGCGCGAAGTGGGCACTGAAGGGCGTTTGGGAGGGCAAGCCAACGTTCCCGGAGTAGCGGGCACCTGGAAGGACCTCACGGACTCTGTCAACTCCATGGCCGGAAATCTTACAGGTCAGGTTCGTAATATTGCCGAAGTGACAACGGCTGTAGCCCGCGGCGATCTGTCACGCAAGATCACGGTCGACGTGAAGGGAGAAATCCTCGAACTCAAGAACACGATCAACACGATGGTGGACCAACTCAACGCGTTTGCCGGTGAGGTGACGCGCGTAGCACGCGAGGTCGGCACCGACGGAAAGCTGGGCGGACAAGCACAGGTTCCCGGCGTCGCTGGCACGTGGAAAGACTTGACGGATAACGTCAATTTCATGGCCAGCAACCTTACCGGCCAGGTGCGAAATATTGCCGAGGTTGCCACCGCGATCGCGAATGGAGATCTATCCAAGAAAATTACAGTTGACGTGCGCGGCGAAATCTTGCAGCTCAAGGAAACGCTGAACACGATGGTCGAACAACTGCGTTCATTCGCCGCTGAAGTAACGCGCGTCGCCCGTGAGGTCGGCAGCGAAGGCCGTCTGGGCGGTCAGGCGAACGTGTCAGGTGTAGCCGGTACGTGGAAAGACCTTACTGACTCCGTGAATGCAATGGCGGGGAACCTGACAGGACAGGTCCGCAACATTGCCGAGGTGACTACGGCCGTTGCGCGTGGCGATCTATCGCGCAAAATTACGGTTGATGTGAAAGGCGAGATTCTCGAACTCAAGAACACCATCAACACGATGGTCGATCAACTCAACGCTTTCGCTGCCGAAGTCACTCGAGTGGCCCGCGAAGTTGGTACAGAAGGCAAGCTGGGCGGGCAGGCGCAAGTACCTGGAGTGGCGGGAACCTGGAAGGACCTGACCGACAACGTGAACGTGATGGCTGCCAACCTCACGGAACAGGTGCGCGGCATTGTGAAAGTCGTGACCGCGGTCGCTAACGGCGAGCTAACTCAAAAACTGACCGTGAACGCAAAAGGTGAAGTCGCGGCCTTGGCCGAAACCATTAACAACATGACCGACACTCTGGCTACCTTCGCCGACCAGGTCACGACCGTCGCACGTGAGGTCGGCGTCGAAGGCCGGCTCGGCGGACAGGCCAACGTTCCTGGTGCTGCGGGTACGTGGAAAGATCTCACCGGCAACGTCAACCTGCTGGCCGACAACCTGACGAACCAGGTCCGCGCCATTGCCGAGGTTGCGACTGCGGTTACGAAAGGAGATCTCACTCGCTCGATTCAGGTGGAGGCCAGTGGTGAAGTGGCGGAGTTGAAAGACAACATTAACACCATGATTGACAATCTGCGCCTCACCACCGATCGCAACACGGAGCAAGACTGGCTTAAAACCAATCTTGCTCGCTTCACCGGTATGTTGCAGGGCCAGCGAGATCTGGCAACCGTGGGCCGCATGCTCCTCTCCGAGTTATCTCCACTGGTCAATGCTCAGCAAGGGGTGATCTACCAGATGGGAAGCGAAGAATCGGCAGAAATGGTGCTGCTCTCAGCTTTTGCCGGCGACGGCGAAGACGGACATTTGCGGCGCTTGAAAATTGGGGAAGGCCTGGTGGGACAATGCGCGGCAGAAAAACAACGGATGCTGATTTCCGATTTGCCGACGAACACAATCTCGATTCGGTCAGGTTTGTTTGAAGCGGTTCCCAGGAATGTCATCGTGCTGCCAGTTTTGTTTGAAGATCGCGTCAAGGCGGTCATCGAGCTGGCCTCGCTGGGCAACTTCACGACTTCCCATCTCGCTTTTCTCGAACAGCTGACGGCCAGCATCGGCATTGTTCTCAATAGTATCGAGGCGACCATGCAGACGGAGGGCCTGCTGAAGCAGTCACAACAATTGGCCACCGAACTCCAGATGCAGCAGAAAGAGTTGCAGCAAACCAACGAACAGCTCGCGCAAAAGGCCCAGCAGCTCGCGGAGCAGAACGTTGAGGTCGAACGTAAGAACCAGGAAATTGAGCAAGCCCGGCGCGCTCTGGAAGAAAAGGCCAAAGAGCTGGCATTGACTTCGAAATACAAGTCCGAGTTCCTGGCTAACATGTCGCATGAGTTGCGCACACCGTTGAACAGCATTCTGGTTCTGGGTCAGCAGCTCACCGATAATCCGGACGGGAATCTAACACCAAAACAAGTCGAATTCTCCCGCACCATTCATGGCGCTGGGACGGATTTGCTGAACCTGATCACCGACATTCTCGACTTGTCGAAGATCGAATCGGGCACGGTTTCGGTCGAAGCCGAAGAGGTCTTCTTCGCCAGCTTGCTGGATACCGTCGAACGCCCGTTCCGGCATGAGGCTGAGAATAGACGTCTCACTTTCGAGGTGCAGACCGATCCGCATCTTGCTCGGAGCGTCGTCACGGATTCCAAGCGGTTGCAACAAGTGCTAAAGAATCTGCTGTCCAATGCGTTCAAGTTCACGGAACAGGGCGGTGTTCGCCTATCGGTGTCAACCGCCAGAAGCGGCTGGAGTGAGGATCATCCCATCCTTGGTAAGGCCGCATCGGTTGTGGCTTTTGAGGTTGCTGACACCGGTATCGGCATACCCCTGGAAAAGCAGCGGATCATCTTCGAAGCATTCCAGCAGGCAGATGCAGGCACCAGCCGCAAGTACGGAGGCACCGGACTGGGGCTGGCAATCAGCCGCGAGTTGGCCAGCCTGCTGGGCGGCGAAATTCAGCTACGCAGCGCGCCGGGTCGGGGCAGCACGTTCACCCTGTACTTGCCGCAAACCTACGTGGGTCCTTCGAGTGCTGCCACCGCAGACAGGCGCTCGACAACATCCGTGTCGCCGGTGCCGTTGTCTGTGACCGGTGTCTCGGAGCATCCAGTGGAGAAAATTCCGGACGACCGCGAAGATCTCCAGCCCGACGATGCGATCCTGCTGATCGTCGAAGATGATCCGCACTACGCCCGTGTGTTGCGTGATCTTTCTCGAGATAAGGGATTCAAAGTTCTAGTGGCTCTCCGTGGCGCCGACGCGCTAGCACTGGCGCGAGAGTATCGCCCGACCGCGGTGTCGCTGGATGTCTTCCTTCCCGACATGCTGGGTTGGACAGTGCTGAACCACTTGAAACAAGACCCCGCAACGCGGCACATTCCGGTGCAGATGTTGACGCTCGACGAAGACCGTCACCATGGCCTCGCCCGCGGTGCATTTGCCTTTGTCACTAAGCCAACCACGCCGGCGGGTTTGGAAACTGCGTTGACCCGTATAAAGGAGTACGCCACTCCACGGCGCAAGCGCTTGCTGGTTGTGGAAGACAATCCAGCTGAGCAACTCAGCATCAGGGAGTTGCTGGGTTATGACGACATTGACGTCACTGTGGTGTCCAGCGGCGAGGAGGCTGTCAAAGCCGCTAGCGAACAGGCATTCGATTGCGTCGTTCTTGATCTGCGTCTGCCAGATATCTCCGGGTTCGACGTGCTTGAGCGATTCCGCGACACCGAGTCACTTTGTGACTTGCCAGTCGTCGTTTTTACGGGGAAGGAACTTTCTCCTGAAGAGGATGCCCGCCTGCACGCCCTGGCCCGCAGCGTAGTGGTGAAGGGCGTCGAATCTCCCGAGCGCCTGCTCGATGAGACAGCCCTCTTCCTGCACCGTGTGGTCGCGGACCTTCCAGCGGAAAAACAGAGAATGCTCGATCGCCTGCATCACTCCGACGATGCCCTGGTCGGGAAAAAGGTGCTGGTTGTCGACGATGACGTGCGCAACATCTTTGCTCTAAGCAGCGTGCTCGAACGTCGCGGCATGGACGTGATTACCGCAGGAACCGGCCGGGAGGCAATCGCCAAGCTGGACTCCACTCCCGATGTCGCGATCGTCTTGATGGACATCATGATGCCGGAGATGGATGGCTACGAAACGATGCGGGTGATTCGGCAAAATGTTTCGCTGCAGCGCTTGCCCATCATTGCTCTCACTGCAAAAGCAATGAAGGGGGACCGAGAGAAATGCCTTGAGGCGGGAGCGTCGGAATACCTGGCCAAACCGGTCAATACCGAGCAGTTACTGTCATCGCTGCGTATGTGGCTTCACAGATAGAAAGAGCTGTGGGACTGGCGCCGGGACCAGCATGGAGAAAACGATGGGCACAGGTGAACAAGTAAACATTCTCATGGTGGATGATCAGCCCGCCAAGCTGCTCAGCTATGAAGTGATGCTGGCCGAGCTGGGAGAAAACCTGATCAAGGCAACTTCGGCGAAGGCGGCACTCGAGCTTCTGCTGAAGAAAGATGTTGCCGTCGTGCTGATGGACGTCAGTATGCCGGAGCTGGACGGTTTTCAATTAGCAACGATGATTCGTGAGCATCCACGCTTTCAGCGTACCGCAATCATCTTCATCTCAGCGGTGCACCTGACAGATCTCGACCAACTTAAGGGATACAACCACGGGGCGGTGGACTATATTTCTGTGCCGGTCGTTCAAGAACTCTTGCGGGCGAAGGTCAGGGTATTTGTCGAATTGCACCGCAAGACAAGGCAGCTTGAAGCGCTGAATCGTGATCTTGAGCGCCGGGTGTTGGAGCGAACTGAGGAGCTGGCTCAAAAAGCGGAGCTGTTAGAGCAGCTCAATTCGGAACTGGTGGGAAGGAATCAGGAACTCGATGCCATCATCCACACGGCTCCGGACATAATTTTTAGCCGCAAGGCAGACGGCTCCCGGGACTACATCAGCGACCGGTTTTACGATTTCACAGGCGCCGCCCCCGGTTCGGCGAGTGGTTTCGGATGGCTCGACTACGTTCATCCGGAAGACAACGGTAAAGCGATTGGCGAGTGGATGCGCTGTGTCAAGTCGGGCGCGAACTATGAAGCGGAATACCGCATGCGTTCGAAAGAGGGGGATTACCGCTGGTTCCGGGCACGCGCGCTTCCTATCCGCGAAGACGGCAAGATCGTTAAATGGTATGGAACCTGTTCGGACATTCACGACAGTAAGCTGCTGGAACAGTCTATTCGCGGCAACGCAACTGAGCTGGAAAAAATGGTCGACAAGAGAACCGACGATTTACGCCGCCTGTCGGTTCGGCTTATGACGATGCAGGATCAGGAACGACGCCGCATCGCGCGTGACCTGCACGACGGCTTAGGACAGGAACTGGTTGTGGCGAAGATGGTATTGGACAAGATGTGTCTGGAGAAGCCCAGTCACCGGAAAGAACAAGCCTGGGTTCAGGCTAGCTCCATTATTGATCGAGCAATTCAGGAAGTGCGCACCATGTCTCATCTGCTGCACCCTCCATTGCTTGATGAAGTCGGACTGCAATCGGCCCTGGGTTGGTATGTAGAGGGGCTCACGAAGAGAAGTGGCATCGAGACATTTCTGGAGGTTGACCCGCCGGACTTTCCGCGACTCGCACCGGCAGTCGAGACGGCAGTCTTCAGAATTGTTCAAGAGGCCCTTACCAATGTGTACCGTCATTCCGGGGCGAAAAAGGTCAGTATTGCCTTGTCGAAAAAAGATGAGTTGATCGTGGTTACCGTACTGGACGACGGAAAAGGAATCGACCAACGAATTGCGGACCTGCGCCCGGAGAGCGTCGGAGTCGGCATTGGCGGCATGAAGCAGCGCGCCGGGGAATTTGGCGGAGAACTGCGACTCACCAATGCCGATCCTGGAACCCTTCTCGAACTTACCATTCCCTCCAGCGTGGCCTTGCGAGAAACGAGCGCCGCGTAAAAGTACAAGGCCCTCCCCCGTTGCAAGCGGTTACTCGCCGCAGGAGAAGGCCCAGGACATAACTTCCTTGCGGAGTGACTACAGCACAACGACAAGAGCTACTCGCACCCCGGGGTGAAGCACATCGAAGAGGAAGTACTCGCCATCGATGTAGTCAATGTAGCACTGGTCGGTATACGCCCAGCCGACTGGCCATACATCTACTATCGTGAACGAATAGCCGCCGTACTGAAAACGGGGATGGCCTTCCACGACCGTCGGACGATTGACGACGAAGGTATGTTGACGCCCGAAGTGAGCGCGGAACTTGTCGTCGGGAATCTTTCCGCTCTGAGCCTTGCCTTGCGCTTTTTGGTTGTGCTCATCCTGCTTGACGGCCTTGGCGTCATCCTGTTTCCCGGGCTTATCGGGGTGTCCAGGTTTGTCCATGTCTTGCGGTTTGGTCTCGTCCGGACGTGAGGGCTTTGCGTCGTCCTGCGGCGGCTTACCTGGCTCAGGGCGGGCTGAATCCTGAGGCGGCTTGGCATCGTCGGGCCGGTCCTGCGCATAAATCAAAGAACTGGTGCCCAGCAGCACGGAAAAAGAAAGAACGGAAGTTCCTAACAGCTTATTCAGCTTATTGAGTCTCATGAGTGTCGTCTCCTTTGTGACGCAATGCGTCATGCATGCCATTCGGCCTAGACACTACTGCTTCGCCGGCCGAGATGAGCTACAAGTGAAACCAGGAACAAAACCAGAAAAATCACAAACAGCAGCTTCGCGATACCCGCAGCCGCCACTGCTATTCCGCTAAAGCCCAATACTGCGGCGATCAGAGCTATTACGAGAAACGTTAAGGCCCAGTTGAGCATGCTGAAAACCCTCCTGTGATGTTGGAATGCTACGTTCAGTACCGGGCGCAATAAATCCCGTTGACGCTGTATCTGCGGGTCGAGAATCAAGTAGGGCCTTCGCCTAGGCTGTTGTCGCTTTGGGTACTTTGGCGCCTTTTTCCCGCGCTTCAGAAAGACCGATAGCGATCGCCTGCTTACGGCTCGTTACTTTGCCACCTTTACCGCCCTTGCCCGAGCGGAGCGTCCCTTTCTTCCTTCGGTGCATAGCGTCTTCTACCCACTTGGACGCAGCTTCGCCGTACTTGCGGCTGGATTTCTTCGAATGAGAGCTCTTCGTTGGCGCCATGATTTTCACCTTCCTGCACAAAGATTGCTTTCTTGATATTCAAGTACCAGCGACTTGGGCCCGCTTTCTATATACGATCCGTCAGCGCCAGCACAACGACGATTAGCAACACCAGCGCTAGGCCGCCGCTGGGATAGAAGCTCCAGCCGGTGCTGTACGGCCAGGTGGGCAGCGCCCCTAGCAACAGCAGGACCAAAACAATGACCAAAATTGTTCTTGCCATGGTGCACCTGCCTTCCTTGTTGCCAAGTGCGTTGCCAACTGCCTTCCCTTTCGCCGCCTTCAATTTAGTGGCGGGCGCACCTCGAGTGACCTCGGCATCAGCGATGAACGTGGCCTTGCTCGACGAGTGCGCCCGTGTCGAAACCGCGGCCGGGAAAGCGCCCCTATCGGGGAGGCTTTCCCAGAGCGGGATTTGGTGGCCGCTGTCGCTCCTGCAGGTGCTGCTGCTGCTGTTGGTGTCTTTCCTGCAGTTGCTGCGTCTGTTGCTGGTGGCGTTGCTCCACCTGCTGTTTTTTCGCGTCGTCCGCGTTTTGCTTTGCCATCTTCTGGTGTTCTTTGTCCTGCTGCTGTTGTAGTTTCTGCCGTTCTTTGTCCTGCTGCGCGGCTAGCTTGTCCTGCTGCTGCTGGTATTTCTTGTCCAGCTTCGGGTTCCCAGTGTTGGGCGCTGGAGCTTTGTCTCTCGCCGGAAGATCATTCGGATGCACGATGTTTGTTGGCTTGGCGACGTTGTTTTCCGGGCGCGCGCCCTGCTCATTGCCACGGTTCTCCGGTCCTCCGGCCTCCCTGGCTGGGACGCCCCCGTTGCGCAGATCTCCAGGTTTGGCAGTAGCTGCGACCATGGGCCTACCGTGATTTATAGAAGCCCGCTGCTGAGGGTCGGATCGGGCAGCTTGTTCGTGTTGAGTCTGAGCGGCGACCGGGGCGACATGTCTTTCGTGCTCAGCCGCCTCTTCTTCACGGGTTGGACGCGCGTTAATTCCACCGTTGCCGCCATTGAAGCTGACCCGGTTGTTATTGTTGTTGATCACCGTTGTGTTGTAAACGTTGTGGATGTTCGTCACGTTCACATTGGTCACCGAGCGATTGTAGAAAAAGTGTCCGTTATCCCATCGTCCGCCTTCGAACCCGACGCCGAAGTATCCAAACCCATATGCGATTCCGCCGTAGAAGCCCACATGCGGACCCCAATAGCCTTCATGGAAAATGAATGCTTCACCGCCCCAACCCCAATAGCCTGGAGTCCAGAGAAAACCCACCTCGGGCGCCATCACCCAGGTGCCAGGCACCCAGTAATAGTCGGCGTCGTCGTAATCGTAGGCCCAATAGCCTGGCGTCCAGAGATAGCCGTCCCCCGGACAAACAGGCTGCTCATAGACCGGTAGAGGAGGAGGACCGATTGTGATAGCAACGCGCAGCTGCGCGGTCGAGGACGCAGTCAGCGAAACCACCGTCAGTGTGAGCACAACAACCGCGAACAACAGAGAACGAATGGAAAGTGAAGTATTCATTGTGTTTCCTCTTGCCTGACTCACCCTTCGCTTGACCGTTACGGCTATGCTGCTACGGGTTGCGAGGATTGACGGCAACGTCGGATCAAATACACGGGTACTCATAGTTCCTTCAAACGGCGCGTCGTCCGCTGACCAAGTCAACGACGAGAACAATCAACGCAACCACCAGCAGCAAGTGGATAAGACCCCCAGCTATGTGGAGTGTGAAGCCCAAGAGCCAGAAAATCAGAAGAAGCGCCACAATCGCCCAAGCAATCCGCATTGTCATGACCTCCGAAATAAACACGCTGCACAAACATCTCTGTGAACTTAACCGCTCGCAGCCACGCCAACAATCCAATGCGTTACCTACTTGATGAGGGAAAACGCTGTACATAGCCTTATCCCTTCATGGGAACAGCATTTCCTGCTATCGAAGAGATTGCCCACTGCGAGGCACGTCGTGAGGGTTGCGGCGACTAGATACTGGGATCTTCCAAAGCGTAGCCAAAGCAGTGACCGCACTTGTCAGAGCTGTTTTCTGGATACAAGCAGGATCAACGTAGAGTGGAAAGAAACGCCGCCCAGACAGCTGTCTTTGCCGGTCACCTTTCGCGGCATCACTACGCTCACACAGGACCGCGAGGGATTGCTCAACGATCCTCTTCAAGCGCTTTGTGGAGTCTGTTTTTTCCTTGACGATTGTTGCGGTGGTCATAAGTGCGCCTCTCGTTTCAGGCGCATTACAGAGGATTGGACGAAGCAGTTCAATACAGTCGATCCCTGACCAGCGAGCCTGTGGTCAGGTAGCGCCCACTCCGTCCGGCGATCGGTTGCGGTACACCAGTCAGTCCATACAGCAACATATCGGAATGCCTACGGCTGCCACTGGATAGACCACTCCATTCCCTGCCTCTAACCTCACGATTGTGAATGCACTCGACGTAACGGTTGCATCAGTCAGGAAACACATTCCTCTTGATGAAAATGGAGACGCAAATGAACCGCGATTCGAATACAGCAACCCCGCTCCCCCTGGGTATTGACGTGATCAGGCGTGCTCAGCAAGGTGATTCAGAAGCGTTTGCCGATCTATTTCACGCGCACAAATCACGGATCTACTCTCTATGTCTGCGCATGACCAACAACGCCACGGAGGCCGAGGACCTGGTCCAAGATTCGTTCGTGCATGTTTTCCGCAAGTTGTCGACTTTTCGTGGCGACTCGGCCCTTTCGACATGGGTTTACCGCATTGCCGTGAACACTGTCCTGATGCATTTTCGTAAGAACCTGCGGAAGAAGGTGAGGTTCATGGTGTCGCAGGAAGAGCTTTACCGCGATCACGACGGGGTCAAGCGGATCCGCCGGGAGTGCGGAAGCCTCGACGGTCGTCTGGAAAATGCTGTAACCCGGCTCTCGCTGGCGCGAGCCATCAGTGAGCTACCGGCCGGCTACCGCATGATCTTTCTGCTGCATGAAGTTGAAGGGTACGAGCATCACGAAATCGCAGAGCTGCTCGGGTGCTCGGTGGGCAACTCGAAATCGCAGCTTCACAAAGCCAAGCAGCAGATCAGGAAACAGTTGATTCGCACTGAAACACGCCGCCGGGTTGCTTCTCTGATCCGAAAGAAGCAGCCGACAATTGCGGCTGAGGCGAGCTTCAATCCGATACCGAATCTTGTCGGCTTGACAACAGACGCGGAAAGACCAGCTCAGGCAAGTTTCTGCCCGATCTACGGTTTCGACCCGATGGAGCGAGTTGCCGATCACCGGTACAGTCCGATCGAACGAACTTAATCCTGGTGCTCAGAATGGGCACGGAAGAGGTCATTACATGAATATTTCTTCATTTACCAAGCACCTTCTGGCACTGAGCACTGTAGCGTTGTTGTCTGCCTGCGTTGCATGGGCAGCGGACGACAAGGAATCCGACATCAATAAACGCATTGATGCATCCGCAAACGTTCTTAACGAAATCATGGCAACGCCGGATAAGGCGATTCCCGACAGCATCATGAGAGATGCGAAGTGCATCGCGGTTGTGCCGTCGATGGTAAAGGTAGCGGTCGTCTTTGGCGGTAACCACGGCAAGGGAGTTGCGACCTGCAGGACGGCAAGCGGCTGGAGCGCGCCTGCCCCAATTACAATCACCGGTGGCAGTTGGGGGCTCCAACTGGGCGGCCAAGCCGTTGACCTGGTAATGGTGGTCACGAATGATCAGGGAATGCAGCACTTGCTCTCTAGCAAGTTCAAGCTGGGAGCGGATGCTTCGGCGGCGGCAGGACCAGTTGGACGCGACGCCACAGCTGCGACCGATGTAAAGATGCGTGCGGAAGTTCTTACTTACTCGCGGACACGTGGTCTCTTTGCCGGCGTTGACTTGTCGGGCGCGGTAATCAATCAGGACCAGGATGAGACCAGGATTCTTTTCGGCAAGATGGTGCCATTTGCTGACATTCTGAACGGCAATGCTCCGGCTCCGGCCGGAAGCGGTCCCTTTCTTGCAGCGGTCCGAAAGTATTCCGTACAGGCGAAGGATCAAGCTTCAAATGTTGAGTCCAAGTAATTGCGCCGGGGGCGCGATTATTGGGGGGAACGGCCACGTCCAGGGGGGACGTGGCCGTTTTGTATCTGAACCTTCCCCACTCGTAAAGTCAGACGACTCTTGCTCAACGTTTCCTTGCCATCCATGTCGGACCACAGCGCAGCGCAGGCAGCAAGCTTCGGACATGTGCGTGACATCCCTTTTGTTCCAGGAGGACTGGCTAAATTACACACACGCGTCCGACCCGCCGACCTGTGGAATCAATAACTTAGCGTTCTGGCACGGAAGTTGCATTCAGTAACAAAGCAACGGCTCAGTCAAGGAGCGTACAAATGTCCGACGATAATCGAGCAAACTGGCGTGAACTATGCGCCGCGGCGGCTAAGGAGCTTGACTCAGAGAAACTGATCTCACTGGTGAACCAGATTCTGCAGGACTTCGACAGTCAGTTCGATAATCGCGACCCGGGGGCGATTTTTTCTGTTCGCTCAACCTCGGCAGCGCCTGACGTTTCCTAGCTACCCAAGTGCGCTCCCTGTCATTAAGGTGGCTCTTCGTGTAGTTGGCATGGTTCGTGCCACGTTGCCCTTGATTGGCAGGCGGTCATTATCTGTATCGGTCATTCCCTGTATTGCTCAGTATCGGCCTCCGGCGTAGCGTTGGCGTAAGGCTTGCACTCTGCCCCCCTGCCGGAAGGGAATCATGTGGTCCGTATCTTCGTAGTGGACGACAATCCCGCGGTACGGCGCTATCTTCGAGGGGCGTTGGAGCAACATGAGGGTTGGCGAGTCTGTGACGAAGCTCGCAGTGGCCAAGACGCTGTCGACAGAGTCCGGCAAATGCATCCCGACATCATCGTGCTTGATTTCCAAATGCCCGAGATGAACGGTCTCGATGCCGCTCGCATCATTACCCAACTCTTGCCGGAAACACCGATTTTAATGGTCACGCTCTTCCCTTCGAAACAGCTATCCACTGAAGCCCGCCGGGCCGGAATCCGCGGTGCCTGCACGAAAAGCAATATCAGTGCTGTGGTGGCCGGAGTAGATGCGCTGCTGCGCGAGGAAACCTACTTTCCCTGTTGAGAGCGGTCAATCGGCAGCCGATGAGACGGGACTTGCATTTCTCGACAGCGGAATCGTTACCGAAACCAGGGTTCCAGGTGCGCAGGCTTGGATGTTAAGCTCACCGCCAAGTTCACGCATCCGCTCACGCATCCCCGCCAGTCCGACACCCGAGTTTTTTCCGTTACGGAAACTGTTTAGCAACTCCGGTCCCACTCCCTTGCCGTAGTCCCTCACCTTGAGATCCACTCGATCAGGCAACACTCGAAGCATGACGTCGGCCTTTGTGCTGCCGGAGTGCCGGTGGATGTTTGTAAGGCTCTCCTGCAGAATCCGGAAAAGACCCAGCGCAACCGGCTTGGGCAGGAGTTCAACATTTTCAGGCAGGTC
>CAVUWQ010000087.1:0-17122 GCA_963745105.1 uncultured Acidobacteriaceae bacterium | reverse complement strand
CGAGAACGGGCAGATTCTCTGCATCATCGAGGCCATGAAACTGATGAACGAGATCGAGTCCGATGCGGCCGGCGAGATCGTCAAGCGCTTCGTCGACAGCGGACAGCCGGTAGAGTACGGACAGTCCCTCTTTGCTGTGCGCGCACGGTAAGCTCACTACAAGTTCTGCTGAAGAGAACCTGATCGGAAATTATGTTTCGAAAAGTACTGATCGCAAACCGCGGGGAAATAGCCCTGCGCGTAATTTGCGCTTGCAAGGAAATGGGCATTCGCACCGTCGCTATTTACAGCGAGGCTGACCGCCATTCCCTGCACGTCCGTTTTGCTGACGAAGCCATCTGCATCGGGCCACCGCGCTCTGCGGAAAGCTATCTCAACGTGCCGGCCGTCATCAGCGCCGCAGAGATCGCGGATGTGGATGCGATCCATCCCGGTTATGGATTGCTGAGCGAGAACGCCAACTTCGCCGAGGTGTGCCGCGCATCGAATATCAAATTCATCGGGCCTCCTCCGGAAGTGACGCGGCTGATGGGTGAGAAGGAAAAGGCTCGCCAGGCGATGAAGCGCGCCAAGGTGCCGATTCTTCCGGGGTCGGACGGTGTGATCGGGTCTGAAGGCGAGGCATTGGAGTGGGCGAAGTCAGTCGGCTATCCCGTCATTCTGAAGGCAACAGCCGGTGGTGGCGGACGCGGCATGCGTGTTTGCCGGTCGGCAGAGGAGCTTCCCGCACTCTTCCATGCGGCGTCGACCGAGGCGGCGAATGCCTTCGGTAATGGCGATCTCTACATGGAAAAGTTCATCGAGCGCCCGCGCCACATCGAATTTCAGATCCTAGCCGACCAGCATGGAACCGTCATGTCGCTTGGCGAGCGAGAATGCTCCATTCAGCGGCGGCATCAAAAGCTGATCGAAGAGGCGCCATCCTTGATGGTTACGCCGAAGATGCGTGAGGATATCGCGAAGACGCTCAAGCGATCGCTGGAGCACGTGGGTTATCAAAACGCAGGAACCATCGAATTCCTGATGGATGAAGACGGTAAGCTGTACTTCATCGAGATGAATACACGCATCCAGGTGGAGCATCCGGTGACCGAGATGGTGACGGGCATCGATCTGGTGAAGGCGCAGCTGCGCATCGCATGCGGCGAGAAGCTTGCGGACATCGTGCCGAATCCGGTCCAGATTCGCGG
The DNA here is from genome assembly GCA_963745105.1 of uncultured Acidobacteriaceae bacterium. GTDB lineage: Bacteria > Acidobacteriota > Terriglobia > Terriglobales > Acidobacteriaceae > Silvibacterium. Next base: position 15,932 of record CAVUWQ010000087.1, on the reverse strand, counting down.
GCATTCCATCGAGTGCCGCATCAACGCGGAACATCCGGAGAAGTTTACCCCGTCAGCAGGAAAGATCACCGCGTTCAATGTGCCCGGCGGCAACGGCGTGCGCGTGGACACGGCGCAGTACGGTGAAGGAGTTGTACCACCTTATTACGATTCGCTGATCGCCAAGCTCATCACCCACGGCAGCGACCGCGAAGAAGCGATGGCGCGTATGCGGCGGGCGCTGGATATGTTTGTGGTGCAGGGCATTCACACTACGATTCCCCTTCACCGCAAAATCTTTGATGACGAAGAATTCAAAACGGGCCAGTTCGATACGAAGTTCATGGAGCGCTTCTTCGAGCGGCAGTCGAAAAGCTGATCGGCTGCGGCACAAGAATTTTTTTGAGCCAGCGAAACCGGCAGCTTTCAATCAAGGCCGCTGATGTATGCTGATGGCTCCTGCATAAAGGAGCCATATGGGCATCACCGAACAGCTTCTGCGCGAGTTCGATTTTGAATTTCCTGCGACCCGTAAATTCCTCGCACTTATCCCCGACGATAAACTCACCTGGAAACCACATGAAAAGTCGATGGAGCTGGGACGGCTCGCCTGGCACCTCAGCGATTTTCCCAGCTGGGCTACGGATACGATCGCGAAGGACAACTTGATCTTCAACGAAGAAGAGCTCCCCAAGATGAAACACGGTTGGAAGGGTAAAGATCGTGAGGCGATCCTGGCGCGCTTCGATGCCGATGCAAAAATCGCGCGGGGTAATCTGGCGATAACCCACGAGGACATCTGGGAGAAACGCTGGACGATGGGTGTGCAAGGCCAGACCTGGATTGACGAGCCGCGCATCGATGTCTATCGCAAGTGGGTGATCAGCCATCAGGCGCATCACCGCGCGCAGTTCGGCGTCTATCTACGTTTGAACGATATTGCCATTCCGGGCATCTACGGGCCCTCGGCGGACGAAGGCTGAGCCGAGCAGCAGCCGTTGCAGCAAACTCGCACGGGAATCATTTTCTGCGCAGATCAGGGTGCGTCCGGGTAGGATTTAGCGGTCGCAATTTTGAGGTGCAGACGCATGCATAGATTTGCTTCGATTCTCCTGCTGGCTGCAGGAGCAGTTGTTCCACTCAACGGACAGATAACCCTTCCTGACATCACGCAGCAGCAGACGTACACGCTGCATCGCGCCTCCAGCATGGAGCCGACGGGCGGCAACACCGATTCTCGCGCTGTAACCGCCGGAGATACGCGCACATTGCTCGATGTCGATGGACCCGGCATGATCTCGCACATCTGGATCACGATTAACGATCCCGAGCCATACCACCTGAAGCGCATTGTGCTGCGCATGTACTGGGACGGTGAAGAGACGCCCAGCGTAGAAACGCCGGTCGGCGATTTCTTTGGGCTGGGACTGGGGATTTATTACAACTGGCAATCTGCGATGCTCTCGGTTGGAAGCAGCAAGGCGCTGAACAGCTTCTTTCCCATGCCTTACCGCAAGCATGCGCGCATCACGCTGACCAACGAAGGCAAGCAGGGAATTGGGAACCTCTACTACAACATCGACTATCGAAGCTATTCGCACCCGCTGGCTCCGGATACCATCTACTTCCATGCGCAGTACCGGCAGGCGCAGCCGAATCATGGATGGACCAACCAGTGGTACGAGAACGGCGATCCGCTGGTGAACTACAAGCGCAATCTCGACGGCAAGGACAACTACGTCTGGTTCGAGGCGAAAGGCCACGGGCAGTATGTTGGTGTGACCATGTCTGTGCTGCAGAATCAGGATGGCTGGTGGGGCGAAGGAGACGACATGCTTTTCGTCGATGATGACAAGACGCCGAGCATCGTCGGCACCGGCGCGGAAGATTATTTTCTCGGCGCGTGGGGCTTCGGCTCGCCCTTTGCCTATCAGTTTTATGGCGCGCCCATGGTGGACAAGGAACTGGCAGGCAGCCGGCAGAGCGTGTACCGCTTTCACCTGGATTCGCCGATTCCATTTACGAAATACATGAAGGCGACCATCGAGCACGGGCACGCGAATCATCGCTCGGACAACTTTTATTCGGTCGCTTATTGGTATCAGGCTGAGCCGCATGAGCCATTTCCTCCGCTGCCTTCGATGGATGATCGTATTCCGACACTGCAGGTGGTGGGCGGACCCGGCAATACGGGAATGACCGAGCACCCGGCAAGCTTGTCTCCGAAGTGAGCTGTCCTGGCGGATAAACTGAGAGGTGGACTCCGAAATAATTTTCCCCAGCCTCTATCCGATTCTCGATTCGAGCTTTCTGCCGCCTTGCGGTGAGGAGCGCCGGATTGCGCTGCGAACGCTGGTGCGTGATCTCGTAGATGTGGGCGTGCAAATCCTGCAATACAGAAACAAGCCGGGAAGCGAAGCGGAGATACTCACCGATGCGCGGGAGATGCGTGGCGCCGCGGGCTCCGGTCTGAAGCTGATTCTCAATGACTGGCCGGAGTTGGCGGTGAAAGCTGAGTTTGATGGCGTCCACGTTGGCCAGGGCGATACGACTCCGCAGGCTGCGCGCCAGATTGTGGGGCTAGACCGGTTCGTCGGCGTGTCGACGCACAACGAAGCTCAACTGCGCGCAGCAGAGCTGGAGCCGGTTGACTACATCGCGATCGGTCCGGTCTTTTCGACCTCCAGCAAAGAAAATCCTGACCCAGTGGTAGGCCTTGAAGGTGTGCGGCTGGCGCGCAGTATTACCCGCAAGCCGCTGGTGGCCATCGGAGGGATCACGCTCACAACCGCAGCGCAGGTGCGTGAAGCGGGAGCAGATTCTCTGGCTGTGATCTCGGCAGTCTTTACGCGCGGCCGCAATCCAGTGGATGCAGCAAAGGAATTTCTTCGCGTCCTGGGTAGAAGGCTCTGACAGATTCAGCGTCTAATCGCGTGATTCGCGATGAAAGCAGAGACCCGGTTCAGGCGACGAGCCTTGAAGAGAAGTGATACATTTCGAGAAACATATGGCGATTCTTAACGTTTTCCGGTAGAACAAATCAAAAGTGGCTATCCGTACCGCACCCTCCGAAACTGTAGCAACTCCGAACAACGCGTCCTCAGCGCAGCCCCACCTGGTGCAGGGCCTGGGCCTTTTCAGCGCGACAGCCATCGTCATGGGATCGATGATCGGCTCGGGCATTTTTATTGTTCCGGCGGATATCAGCCGGGGCGTGGGCTCACCCGCTCTGTTGATCGCCGCCTGGCTGGTCACCGCTATCATGACCATCATTGGAGCGCTGAGTTACGGCGAGATGGCGGCGATGATGCCCAAGGCCGGTGGACAGTATGTCTTCCTGCGTGAGGCTCTTGGACCGATGTGGGGCTTTCTCTACGGCTGGACGATGTTTCTCGTCATCCAGTGCGGCACGCTGGCTGCGGTCGGCGTGGCTTTCGGAAAATTTCTCGGCGTCTTCTTTCCCAGCGTCTCCGCGTCGCACTGGCTCTGGCATATCGCGCATGTTCCCGCCGTGCGCGTAGGGACGATGGTGCTGGGTAACATGGAGATTGGCCTGAGCACCGCCAATCTCGCCGGCATCCTTGTCGTTATTTTGCTCAGCGTGGTGAACATCTTCGGCGTGCGCCTGGGCGCGCTGGTGCAGAACGTCTTTACGACCGCAAAGACGGCGGCGCTGTTCGGGCTGGTGATCTTTGGTTTCTGGCTGGGCCGCAATCATCTCGCCATCCAGGCAAACTTCGGAGCCAATTTCTGGAAGGGTGCAGGCTTGGGCACTCTGCATCCGCTGCAGGTAGGAGTGGGTGGACCGATCGCCATGGTCGGCATCTTCGCCATCCTCGCGGTGGTGCAGACCGGCTCTCTGTTTTCGGCGGATTCGTGGAACAACGTAACCTTTGCCGGCGCAGAGGTGAAGAATCCGAAGCGCAATCTGCCGTTGTCGCTGGCGTTGGGAACGGGCGTGGTGCTGGCGCTCTATATCGCGGCGAACTTTGTCTACATGGTGGCTCTGCCGCTGCACGGCGATCCTAATGGCACGACGGTTTTCTCGCGCGGCATACAGTATGCGTCGGAAGATCGCGTGGCTACCGCAGTTCTGCAGCAGATCTTTTCTTCCGGCGGCGCCCAGGTGATGGCTGCGGCGATTCTGGTTTCGACATTCGGCTGCATCAACGGACTGGCGCTAGCGGGAGCGCGCGTGTACTACGCGATGAGCCAGGATGGGTTGTTCTTCAAGTCCGTGGGCAATCTGCACCCGAAGTACAAGACCCCGGCGGTTGCGCTTGTGGCGCAGGCAGTCTGGACTTGTTTTCTCTGCCTCTCCGGATCGTACGGGCAGCTGCTCGACTACACCATCTTTGCGCAACTGCTGTTCTATATCCTCACCATCGGCAGCCTGTTTGTCTTCCGGCGCACGCGGCCGAATGCCGAGCGGCCGTATAAGGCAATTGGATATCCCGTGCTGCCCGTCATTTATATTGCGATGGCTGCATGGATTTGCGTCGTACTATTGCGTTACAAGCCACAGTACACATGGCCGGGGCTGATATTGGTGCTGCTTGGCGTTCCGGTCTTTCTATTTTGGTCTCGCAGTGCGGCGAAACCGTCATCGAATTGAATTTGTTTTGGAGGATGGCCTAGTACATGGCAAAACTTTTTGCGGTTAAACCGCTCTCGATGCTGAAGCAGGAGGCCGGCGAGGAAGGCGAGCACACGCTCAAGCGCTCCCTGGGCCCGGTGAATCTGATCACTCTGGGCATTGGAGCGATTATCGGCGCGGGCATCTTCGTGCTGACCGGACAGGCAGCAGCGCTCCACGCCGGACCGGCGGTTGCGTTGAGCTTCATTGTGGCCGGCATCACCTGCGCCTTTGCCGGCCTCTGCTACGCCGAGTTTGCCTCGATCATCCCCATCGCCGGTTCAGCATACACCTACGGATACGCGACGCTCGGCGAGTTCGTCGCATGGATTATCGGCTGGGATCTGGTTCTGGAATACGCCTTCGGCGCGGCAACCGTAGCCTCGGGATGGTCGGGTTATCTCCTGAGCCTCCTGGAGCAGCTGGGGTTTGTCCCGTCGGCGTCTCTCGCGCGCTTCACGACCACGTATGGCAATGTTTTGTACTTCTATCACGGCACCTGGGTATCGGCGGCCGCGCTTCCGCCGGGTGTGACGACCGCTGGTCTGGATCACGTGACGGGACTCTTCAACGTCATCGCATTCGTCGCCATTCTTGTCATTACCGCGATCCTGGTGGTCGGCATCAAGGAGTCAGCAAACCTGAACTCTGCCATCGTTATGGTCAAGCTCGGCGTGGTGGGCATTTTCTTAGTGATCGGCATCGGCTATCTGCTGCATCATCCCGCGCTGCGCCAGGCGAACTGGCATCCCTTCATCCCTCCGCATCAGGGACCGGGTGCTTTCGGGCTACAGGGTATTGTCGCGGGCGCGTCTTCGGTTTTCTTCGCCTACATCGGATTTGACGCCGTCTCGACCGCGGCTCAGGAGGCGAAGAATCCGCAGCGCGATATGCCTATCGGCATTCTCGGCTCGCTGGTGGTCTGCACCATTCTTTACATCATGGTTTCGCTCACGCTTACCGGTCTGGTGAGCTATCGCGCGCTGGATGTGGCGCAGCCTGTGGCGCTGGGCATCGATGTCACGGGCGTGACCTGGGGTAGCCTGCTGGTGAAGATCGGCGCAGTTTTCGGCCTGGGTACGGTTATGCTGGTCATGCTTCTCGGCCAGTCGCGTGTCTTCTTCTCCATGTCCCGTGACGGACTGCTGCCCAAGTGGGCGAGCGCCATCCATCCCAAGTTCCGCACGCCCTGGATTTCAAATATCGTCGTCGGCACGATCGTGGCGTTTCTCCCCGCTCTGCTGCCCATCGACAAGCTTGCCGAGCTGGTGAATATGGGAACGCTGCTGGCCTTCGCGATTGTCTCCGCCGGCGTGTGGATTCTACGGGTGCGGCATCCTGATCTCGAGCGGCCGTTCAAAACACCGCTGGTACCGCTGGTGCCGATTCTTGGCGTGCTCAGCGCGTTCTATCTCATGGTGAACCTGCCGCTGCTGACGTGGATCGTGGTGGTTGTGTGGCTGGTGGTCGGGCTAGTCATTTACTTCACTTACTCGACCAAGCACAGCAAGGTACAGCAGGCTCTGCTGAAGAGTTAGTCTCAAGCCAAAATGAAAACGGCCTCCTTTGCGGAGGCCGTTTTATTTGCATTTGAAAACGCTAGCTATAGCGTGTTGTAAACCACGGTGATAAACATATCCGGCTTCATCATGCCTTTGGCCCATCCGGCATCGAGATCGGATGTGGGTTTCTGGGCGATCACCTGGTCGAGCGATTGGCCTGCGATCTTCAGCTTCTCGATGCGATTGGCCACCAGTGCCAGCATCTCGCGATAAGCGCTGAGGGCGGACTTATCGCCGAGCGGTCCATGACCGGGAACGATCTTGGTCTTGTCGTCAGCCAGTTCAAGAACCTGGTCGACGCCGCGGATCATGCCATTCACCGTCCCGCCGCTGCTGTCATCAATCAGCGGATACATGCCGTTGAACCAGAGATCTCCCGTATGGACGACATTCGCATTGGCGAAGTGAATGTAGATATCGGAATCGGTGTGCGCGTTCGGCGTGTGGGTGAGATGAAGCTCATCGTTGTCGAAATAGAGCTTCTCTTTGTCGGGAAATGTCTGCTGCGGCAAACCGCTGGTAGGCGACGCCGGAAAAGTTACGTTGATCAACTTGACGGTCTGAGGCGAGGAGAGACGCAGACGCGTGTTGTCCTGAGCGATGATGAAGGCCCCGGCATCATGCATCGCGGCATTACCGTCAGTGTGGTCGAAGTGCCAGTGCGTGTTGATGAGCAGCTTCAGCGGATTGGGCGCAAGCTTATCGAGAACTTCGCGGATGCGGGGCGCGGCTGTCGCCACACTCGAATCGATCATCAGCTTGCCGTCCGGACCGGTGTGCACGACGATATTTCCACCCACACCCTGCAGAAGAAAGATGGTGTCAGTAAGCTTTGTGGTCTTGACGGGTGTGGAGGCCCCGAGAGCATGGTAGTTCTGAATGAAAGTGGGAACACCGGCAGCCGACTCCTGCGCCGGCTGCGGATATTGCGAGGCGGGCGCTTGCTGCGCAAAAAGCCTGGGCATCCGATCGGCGCATAGCAGAGCTCCGGCAGCCGTGGCCGAAGTTCTCAGGAAGTTTCGTCTGTTGGTCCTCATTCGAGTACGACCTCAGGATGCGCTGAGTGAGATAGATGCGGATTCTTCGCGTGGAGTGTTGATTTAAAAGAGCCCGGGCGGCAGGTTCAGGCCGCCGAGCATCCCCTGCATGCTGGACTTCAGGATTTCCTCGGCGCGGCGGCCCGCCTCGTTGAAGGCGGCTGCGATGAGATCTTCGAGCATTTCGAGATCGGTGCTGCTGCCGCTGAGACTGGCCACAGCGGCAGGGTCGATGGTGACCTTGAGGACCTCTTTCTTGCCGTTCATCTTTACAGTGACCGCTCCGCCGCCCGATGAGGCCTCGACCACAGTCTGGCTGAGCTTCTGCTGCATCTGCTCTTGCATCTCTTTGGCCTGGCCCAGCATTTCCTGAATCTTGAATGGGTTCATCGACTCCTCACTTTCCCTCGCGCAGATCGAGCACGGAACGCACTTCCGCCTGAAAGAGCTCCTGCGCCTGCTTCACCAGCGGGTTCTCAAGCGCGATGGACTGGATGCTGCCGGTGGCCGCTGCCGCCGGCTTCGACGCCAGACGCGGGCCCGAAGCGCTGCCCTCGCCTGGAATGAAGCTGAGCTTGTGGTTCACTCCGATGGCGCGCAGCGCAGCCTTGCAGATCTTTTCCGCTTCGGCATTCATGGTCAGGCCGAGCATGGTCTTCTTGATACCCACCTCGACTTCGATGCCGCCATTTTTTTCGCGCCACTGTCCGGCGGAGAGCAGCACGGCCGCGGTGCTATGCCCCTGAGCTTCCAGTGCGCTGCACACGGTGTCACGGATGAGATCGAGGTCAGCGGGTGCTCCGGCGGACTCAACCGGCTCGGTAGCGAGAGCCAGCGCTCCGGAGGTTGTCTCTGATGCAATTTCTGCAACTGCCATCGGCGCTTTGACTGGAGAGGCAGCTTCGAGCGAAATTTGCGGAGGCTCAGGTTCCGTCTGAGTCATGACTGCACTCACCGGCGGCTCCGCGACTGCAGCGATGGAAATGGTGGAGACAGCAACTGGAGCCGGTACGGGATCGACCGGCGCGGTTGTTGTATTTTCGCCGGTGATCTTCCGGTTGCGATCAGCCTCGAAGGGCGAGAATGCGGGCTTCGCCGGCTCCGGCTTTGCCGGTTCGGGAACTCGAGGCGCTGGGGTAACAGATGCCGGGGCAGGTGTCCGCGATGCAATGGCTGCTGACTGCGGGCGCGAAGTCGACTGCGGCAATGCTCCTCCCCCGCTTGCAGTTTTTCCGCCTCCCGTTGCGGGCATCTTGCTGAGCAGATCTTCGATGGGCAGCAGCCGCGTCAGGTGCACGAGCTTGATGAGGCCCAGCTCAAGGTGGAAGCGCTGCTCCTGGCGATAGTTCAGCTCGTCGAAGGTGCGCAGCATTACTTGTAGAAAGCGCGTGAGGTCTTCTTCCGAGAAGAGCACAGCAGAGCGAGATGCGCGGGCACGCTCGTCCGGTGAGATCTGCAGCAGCTCGGAGTTTTCTCCGTCGATGCGCGCCATCAGGACGTTTCTCAGGTAGCGGACGAACTGGCGCGCAAGCTGCGAGGGACTGTTGCCGGCGTTCAGCAGGCGATTCAACTCCTCGATGACTGCAGCTGTCCGGCCTTCTCCGATGGCTTCCATCAGCCGCTCGAAGACGGTGTTGGGAACTGTTCCCATCAGCTCGCGAATCTGTTCGGCATCGAGACGCGGCTGTCCGTTTTCGACGGGAGCTGACGCGATGGCCTGGTCCATGATCGACAAGGCATCTCGCATGGAACCGTCGCCTGCTTCAGACAGAAGAGCGAGCGCAGCGTCTTCTGCGGAGATGCTTTCCTTGACAGCGATCTCGCGCAGCTGTGCCAGGATGTCGTCGAACTTTACAGCATGAAAGCTGAAGTGCTGGCAGCGTGAGCGGATGGTCTGCGGAATATCCTCGGGCTGTGTGGTGGCCATCATGAAGACCACGTGATCGGGTGGCTCCTCGAGTGTCTTCAGCAGCGCGTTGAAGGCCGCATCGGTAATCTGATGCGCCTCGTCGAGGATGTAAATCTTGTAGCGGTCACGGGCGGGACGATAGCGCGCCGCGTCGCGCAGCTCGCGGATCTCGTCGATGCCGCGATTGGTGGCGGCGTCGATCTCGATTACGTCGACGGCATTGCCTGAGCGAATCTCGGTGCAGGATTCACAGACGCCGCAAGGCTCCGGGGTGGGGCGCTGCGCCGAGCCAGACTTTTCTCCGATAGGGGTCCGGCAGTTGAGCGCCATCGCCAAAATGCGGGCGATGGTGGTCTTGCCGATACCGCGATGGCCCGAGAAGATGTATCCGTGTGCAATACGGCCCTGAGAGAGGGCGTTGAGCAGGGTGCGAGTAACGTGATCCTGGCCGGCAACGTCAGAAAAACGCTGCGGGCGATATTTGCGAGCTAAAACCTGATAAGCCATGTCCTGAAGTCTGATTGTATCGAGAGAATTCGGTTCGTGGCACGGCTCGGGCGCGTCGCGAGTCCTACAGTTGATGCTCTCGAGGCATGTCGGTCCGAAATTTCATATCCTAGGACGGATGAAGGATTCGTTCGCTGCTCTCAGATACCGCGCCGCCGTGCTGGAGGATATCTCCGCTCTCCATGCGCTTATCGAGCTGTCGGTGCGGGAACTGCAGGCCGGGGACTATTCGCCGGAGCAAATGGAGGGGGCGTTGGGCACCTATCTGGGTGTAGATACGCAGCTGATTGCAGACGGGACCTATTTTGCTGTGGAAGACGAGGCCGCGAATGGGATCCTGGTTGCATGCGGCGGATGGAGCCGGCGCAAAACACTCTTCGGCGCAGATCGAAGGCCAGATCGCGATACCTCGCTGCTCGACCCTTCGAAAGACGCGGCAAAGATACGGGCGTTCTTTGTGCATCCCGCATGGGCGCGGCGGGGAATCGGCAGCCACATTCTGGAGCTGTGCGAGGCGGCTGCGCGCGCCGAAGGGTTTACCGGCTTCGAGATGGGAGCCACGCTGACCGGCATCGCGCTCTACCGGCAGCGTGGTTATGTGGAGCAGGAGCGGATTGAGCTGCCGCTGGCAAATGGCCTGACTCTGCCCATCGTTCGCATGGCGAAAGGGAATTAGGTACGCTTTCGACGCACCAGAGCACTTCTTGTTTCAGCCGCGTTTCGCCAGAGTTTTCTTGCGTATCTGCTTTTTCCCGGACTTCTTTTTTACCGGAGTCAGTTTTTTCTCAGCCTTTTTTGCGGCGGCTCGCTTGGCGGCGCGGGCTCGTTTCTTGATTTCGTCGGGCGAGTACATGGACTTGCGGCAGCTGGCTGCTCCGCAGTTGCACAGAGCTTCGTCCTCATCGCCGTCGTAGAGGTTGTAATCGTAGGTCAGCTCTTCGCCGGCAGCGATGTTGCGGACCGACAACACCCAGACGCGCCCCTTCACCTCTTTGGTCTCGCAGTTGGGGTCGCAGGAGTGGTTTATGAACATGGCCAGGCCAAAGCCGTCGATTACTTTATCGCCATTGCCGAGGCCGAAGAGATAGGTTGTCGGCGAGTCCTGATATTTTTCGTCGGCACGGTCCTTGGTGATGTGCGGCCCCGTGTATTCGACGATGCGTGTGCGTTTTGCAATCGGCTCAGTGGTATAGCAACCGGCCGCATGGATGGCTGAAGAACGGATGATCAGAGACATGTGAAGTTGTTTATCGCCGAGTATACAGCCCTTTCGCCACGGTGAAGGTCTAAACTGGAAGAGAGAGTTTACCGATGCAGGTTGCGAAGAATTTCCGGATCGTGGTGCTGCTGATGGGTGCGACCCCTCTGTTTGCACAGAGCCAGCAAAACCAACAGCAGACTCCTCCTCCGGCGCAGAGCAATCAGAGCGCGGCGGCCGCTCCCGCGGCAAAGAAGCCAAACACGGCCGACGACAATCCCTTTCCGGAAGACATTTCCCGCAAGGCCGCTGCGGATGACAATGCTGCTCCCTCTGCGCCGCCAACTTCGACGCCGGACTCCGCTAAGCCGCCCGGCTCTACGGCGCCTCCAGGCTCTTCCACGCCACCCAGATCAACTTCGCCGGAGGATTCAAACTCCTCAAGCCGCAGCAAATTTCAAGGGCTGGGCGATCTGCCCGACGACAATAGCAGCCGGATATCGAATGGAGCGGGCGGTTACATTGTCAATCCCAAGCTGGCAGCCCAGGATGTAAAGGTCGGCGGCTTCTATCTCGATCAGCGCGACTACAAGGGCGCCTATGCCCGCTTCAAGGAAGCCACGCTGGTCGATGCCGGGAATGCGGACGCGGTCTTCGGACTGGCGGAAGCTGCGCGTGGTCTCAACCACAAAGACGAGGCGGTGCAGAATTATCAGCTCTACCTCGATGCCTCTCCTGATGGTAAGAAAGCCAAGGAAGCGCGCAAGGCGCTGGCCTCCATGTCCGAATCCCAGGCACCGAAAAAGTAAGTGCATCGGACATAAAACGTGCCAACGCAGTTCGAATCAATCGCGAAATCCCTCACGCATGACGTCTGCCTGATTCTGTTTTAGAGTGGCTGCTGTGGATGCCGCATTGCGGAGATTGTCGGATACCTACGCTGTTAAGCTGGCGGCTCTGGACCAGGCGAGTTGCCAGATTCATCCCCGCGGCGATGCGGCTGCATGGTCAGTGCAGGATGTGGTCGAGCATCTGATCCTGACCTACCGCGAGAGCGTGGCGCAGGTAGAGAAATATCTCCGGCGCGGTGTACCCACCACCAGGAAAGCAAACTGGAAGCAGGTCGCGGCCAAAGTGCTGGTGATCGATATGGGGGTTTTTCCTCGCGGCCAGCCCGCTCCGGAGTTTGTGTGTCCGGGAAAATGCGGCCTGGACTGTATGGATGGCGATGCACTGGCAGCTTTGCTTCGCGAGGAGTTGAACCGTCTCGACATGGAACTGATGCGCTGTGGAGAAGCGTTCCACGCCAAGCCGTTTGCATCGCATTTTCGTTTCGGCCCGCTTTCGGCAGAGCAATGGAGACGATTCCACGTGGTGCATGGACGGCTGCATCTGGCGCAGATTACAGAAATCCAGAAGCAGATTGCGCGATGACGCGGAGCCGTTGGTGGGCTAGCGGAAGAAGCCCAGATACCAGGCAATGGTCTGGGGTCCGGCAAAGATGGCGTAGAGAGCCGCCACGCAGAGAAACGATCCGAGAGGCACACGTCCTGTTCTGGCTTTTTGCGTGCGTCGCGTAAGGACGAAGACGCCGAAGAGTGCTCCGGCGACGACCGCCAGAAAGAAGATCAACAACGCCTGTTGCGGTCCGAGCCATGCGGCCAGCATGGCGTAAAGTTTGACGTCGCCCATGCCCATACCCTCTCTGCGCCGTACCAGCCAATATGTCCACCGGATCAGCAGGATCAGCGCCGCAGCCGCGGCGGCCCATACTACCGATAGCCCTGCAGCATGAAGCCAGTTGCCGCCGGCACTGACGGCTGACCAGACGATGCCGAGTGCAATCCCGGGAAGGACGAAGGCGTCGGGCAGCAGCATGGTTTCCGCGTCCATCACCGCGAGACCGAGAGCGAGGAAGCATAGCACAGCCATGGCGACGGCCTGCGTGCTCATTCCGAATTGCAGGAAGGATGCCAGCCACAGGCAGGCGTTAGCCAGCTCGACCGCGGGATAACGCCAGGAGATATTCCCGTGGCACGACCGGCATTCTCCCCGGAGAATGAGATAGCTCAGCAGCGGAACGTTGTCGCGTGGCTGGATGGGCGCGCTGCAGTGAGGGCAGTGCGACGGAGGGTGTACCACCGATTCGTGGCGCGGCAGCCGCGCGATGCACACGTTGAGGAAGCTGCCAAAAGCCAGCCCCAGCAGTACGACGAAGACCCCGATCGTCAGATTGAGCAGCAGCACCGCGCGTAGTATACGCGGCAGCTGGGTTTGGGCTGCGCCGCGGCCTCGGTTAAACTGGTGACGATGGCGCTCGCTGAGAATTCCACACCCGAAACGGAACAGATCGCCTCGTCCCGGCTCGAAGGTGCGGGGCCTGAAGGTGCGGGGCTGGGAAGAGCGGGACGGAGTTTCGCCGAGGCTGTGGGCATCATGGCGCGGCTGCGCGGACCCGATGGCTGCCCGTGGGACCGTGAGCAGGATTTCGATTCCATCCGTAAATACACACTCGAGGAAACCTACGAAGTCTTCGACGCCATCGAGCGCCGGGACTGGCTGGCGCTCAAGGATGAGCTCGGAGACCTGCTGCTGCAGGTGCTCTTCTATGCTCAGATGGCCTCGGATGCCGGGCATTTTTCCATAGAGGACGTAACCCAGGGACTGAGCCGCAAGCTGGTTCGCCGGCATCCTCATGTCTTCGGCGAAGAGGCGGCAGCGGCGGCAGGGAACTCGGCTTCCGGGCTCAACGTCGATGGCATTGACGCCCAGCAGGTGCTGCGCAATTGGGACGAGATCAAGAAGCTTGAGAAATCCCAGCGCCAGGCGGACGCCGGACTGCTCGATGAAGTGTCGCGTTCGATGCCGGCCTTGAGCGAAGCGGCCAAGCTGGGATCGAAGGCGGCCAAAGTAGGCTTCGACTGGCCCGAAGTCTCCGGTCTTTTCGACAAATTGCGTGAAGAGACGAGAGAGCTGGAAGCGGAGATTTCAGCCGGCGCGGAGAACTTATCTGGCGTGCGGGAAGAGCTGGGAGATCTGCTATTTACAGCGGCAAATCTCTCGCGTCACTTGAAGGTAGATGCGGAGCTGGCGCTACGCGATTCCAACGCCAAATTCCGCAGCCGCTTCCGTGCCATGGAGACCAGCAGCCAGCGTCGGTTGGAAGAGCTTTCGGCGGATGAGCTTGAGACCCTGTGGGCAGCCGCAAAACTGAGAGAACGTCAGGCGAAATGACCGAAACCGCTGTGCTTCAAGAAGAGACATTTCAGACCCGTGACGGGCGGACCATCCTGATCCGCACCTGCGAGGGCTTCGAGGAATTCGATGCCTGCGTCGCTCTGCAGATCGAAACCTGGGGGTACGCTGACGGCGATGTGATCCCACGCAGGGTCTTCACCGTCGCTCGAAAGATTGGCGGCCAAGTGATTGGCGCCTTTGATCTTAGCCTCTCTGGGGATAGCGAGCCTCAGGCCGCTCATATGATCGGTTTCGCCATGGCTCTGCCCGGTATGAAGACTGCAAAGCGGGGCGTGCCGGTCGCGTATCTGCATTCCCATATGCTGGCGGTGCGTGGGGCTTACCGCAACGATGGAGTTGGCCGCCGGCTCAAGCTTTTCCAGAGGATTGAGGCGCTGGCTCGCGGGATTGACCTGATGGAATGGACCTTCGATCCGCTGGAGATTAAGAATTCTTTCCTCAATATCCACAGGCTGGGCGCGATCGTTCGCAGTTATACACCAAACTTTTATGGTGTATCCTCATCTCGTTTACAGGGTGGGCTGCCCACTGACCGGCTCCATGCCGAATGGTACCTGCGGTCTGAACGAGTGGAAGCAGTCCTGAACGGAAACTCGAAGAAATCTGGCCTCATCGAAGAAACCATTCTGTTACCGCGCGAGATCGGAGAATGGAAAGCTTCGGAAGAACATATTGACCGCGCTCTGGCGGTGCAGAGGGAAAACCATCAGCGTTTTCAGGCTGCATTTTCGCGAGGTCTGGCAGTCACAGGGTTTCGCAGGGATGCAGATGGCAACGGCATCTTTGAATTAGAACCATTCGAAGGCGAAGGGGTTTATGAGAATTGACGCAATCTTTCTTCGGGAACTCCACATTCCGCTCGTTCAGCCATTTGAAACCAGCTTCGGGGTCACCACTGACCGCCGTGTGCTGCTTGTCGAGTTGAAGTCTGAAGGCTTCACGGGATGGGGCGAGTGCGTGGCAGGCGAGCATCCTTATTTCTCTGACGAGACCGTCGACACCGCCTGGCACGTGATTCTGCATGAGCTTGCGCCGGTGCTGGCCAACGCCGATCCGGAGCACGCCGGAAAGATTCCCACCCTCTTCAAGCAAGTTCGCGGACATCGCATGGCCAAGGCTGCGCTTGAGAATGCGGTATGGGATCTCGAAGCGCAGGTACGCGGCATCTCGCTGGCCGACCTGATGGGCGGAACTCGCGACACAATTCCCTGCGGTGTTTCGATTGGCATCCAATCCACGCTCGAACGGCAGCTGGCCGAAGTGGAGAAAGAGCTAGCCGCCGGCTATCAGCGCATCAAGCTGAAATGCAAACCAGGCTGGGACTCGAAGATCTTCGAGGCGGTGCGCAAGCGTTGGCCGGATATTCTGCTGAGCTGCGATGCCAACTCGGCGTATCGGCTGAGAGATGTCGACGACATTCGCAGCTGGGATGCCTTCAACCTGCTGATGATCGAGCAGCCATTGTGGTACGACGACTTCTATTACCACTCCATGCTGCAGAAGCAGTTGGCAACGCCGATCTGCCTGGATGAGTCGATCCGCAACCGCCGCGACGCTCTGGCCGCCATCGAGATGGATTCGTGCCGCATCATCAATATCAAGAACGGGCGTGTGGGCGGATTCAGCGAGGCTATCGCCGTGCATAACGCGGCGCACGAGCGCGGCATTCCGGTGTGGTGCGGTGGCATGCTGGAGACCGGCATCGGACGGTCGCACAACATCGCACTATCATCGCTGGAAAACTTCAGCCTTCCTGGCGATGTCTCTGCGTCGAAGCGTTACTGGAAGGAAGACATCATCGAACCCGAGGTTACTGTGTCGAGCGCTGGCGAGATAAGCAAATGGC
>CAVUWQ010000086.1:0-14917 GCA_963745105.1 uncultured Acidobacteriaceae bacterium | reverse complement strand
TCTTCGCGACCCCGACTCCGAGGACCACACCAATGATTCCACCCACGAGCGACATCGTTGCCGATTCGATCAGGAACTGGCTCAGGATGTCCCCGCGCCGCGCCCCCAGCGCCTTTCGCACGCCGATCTCCCGCGTCCGCTCCGTCACGCTCACCAGCATGATGTTCATGATCACGATCCCGCCGACCACCAGCGAAATCGCCGCAATCCCCACCACCACCATCGCAAAACTCGGGCTGATACTCTTCCAGATCCCCACAAAAGTGCATTCGTCTCGATCGCAAAATTGTCCTCCGCCCCTGGGAGATCATGCCGGCGTGAACCGCACAATCGCCCGCACCTCGTCCGCCGCCCGGTCCAGCCGTCGCCCGTCGCGCCCGCCGCGCATAAATGTCCACCGACTTTTATTGCCGCCCATACGAATGCTGATAAGCTCGTGATCGGAATCGCCACCCAGTTGTCCTGGCTCTGCCCCAGCGTCTTGCCCTGCTTTCGCCCATGCCGATCACTGTGTAGTCCTCGCCGTCGACGCGGATCTCCTTGCCCAGCGGATCCCCCGGCCCGGCATCACGTTGTCCATAATGTCGTACCCGATGATCGCCACGTGCGTCGCATGCTGCTCTCTCCGCCGGAGTAAATCCCGCGCCCTGTATCGATGTTCATATTGCAATCACCGGCATCGTCCACGTCCATCCGCGGATCGCCGATCTCCTTGCTCGATCTCTTTCCCATGACAATGTTGCCGGTCGTTTCAGCTGCGCCGCCCCCGTCTGGGTACAAAGCGTGCACGTCCGCTGCCACCGCCTCGTAATCAGTCCATTTTGATATTTCTTGCGCTTGCTGTATTTCAGTACTCTTCCGCAGCTCGTAGATCACCGCCGGCGTCTTGCTCACCGTGAATACGTCCGCGCCATTGCCATACACCTTGGTCGCCACATAATGGTTCGCGCCATTCACCAGCGTCACCACCGCAATTACCGACGCCACCCCAATCACCACGCCAATCAGCGTCAGAACCGACCGCATCTTGTTCGCCCAAAGCGAGGAAAGAGCGATCTTGATGGCTTCCTGTAGTTGCATATCGCGCAAAATCCTTGTTTCCAGGGTGGAAAGAGTGTAGCAGGGACGCTCCTCGAAGGGGCACCTCCCTTACCGCGAGTTCAATCCCATTGAACTGAAGGAGAAGTAAAGACGTCGAGTATCTAAACGCTGGCGAGCTGGTCTTGGTTCCATTGACCCTCGCCCGCAGCGGGGGTATTGCCCCGGCCTCTACGTCGTTGCCGATCCCGGCCTAGCCGTTCGCGAAAAAAGCCCTTAATCTTTCACAGGGCAGACAAATCAATGTATCTGCACGTCTTTCCAAAATTAATCCGCAAGAATCCTATCGACCGTACTTTTCATAGCAGCCGCATTGAATTCAGACTGTTTCACCAATACGGTCACGAGCGCGCAGGCAAATCTCTGCCAGCATTCCCTGAATCTATAGCTGTTTTCGAATGGGTCCACGTCCGGTAGGAGGGAGGAAGCGCCGGCGGCTTCGGTAAAGGTCGCACTGGCTCAAGTGCTTCCTTTCGTCGCGAAAGCTCAAGAACAATCAACGCGTACGCGGGATAGATGTAACGGTGTTGAACGAATGGATTTACCGAGGTGTATATGCAGTAAATCCAAGCCAGGTACATGGCCGGACGAGTCACGCGGATACGCCCTCGGAAAAATGCCACAGCCACCATAATCAGCATCACGAAGCTGCTGAACACACCAATGTATTCGTTTTGCCAGCTATTCGTCCTCTCTTGGACCCAGTAATCATGCAGGAAATAGGCGGGAGTGACCCACCGACCGGAGATATTCATGATGATCTTTGGTATTGCAACGAGAAAATAGCCGCCCTTTTCTTGAATTGAATACAACCGCGTTATTGTTCCCGCACCTTTGATCTGCGCTACGAATCCACCCAGGTTTAAGTGCAGTACATGAACAGCAGCCGCCCAGGCAACCGAGCAAAACAGTAGCAGTACAGCAAGTCCTCGCCTTGGCTTGCCCCTGAAAGGGGACCACCGCGACTCCATTGCTAAATACCACATAGGAACAATCAACTGTTCCCAGCGCGCACAGATTGAAAAGATGATCGTCAGAAAAAGGAGCCACTTCGACCGTCGCACTCTGCCCGACCCGTTTCCTGAGTAAATATAAGCTGCAAGCGTCACGAGTCCTGCTATTGCGAAGATCTCCTTATTCAGCGTCATGATCGTCGGCAGTGTCTGCGGTTCCAATGCCATCAGGATTGCAAAATAAGTTCGCCGCACCCCCGGAATAAGCCCGGCCCAATAAATAATGGCCAGCGCAAAAAGACAGTCAAAACAAGCAACACCAAACTCATTCCGGAACACGAGAGCAGTTGCCGTCTGTCCCGCGGAACCGCCGCCAATACTGAAGATGCTCTGTGTATCGATGCCGGCGTTCGTTCCTATGCCAGCCCTCTCAAAATAAGTTGGGGAATCCGCTGCAATCGCTGGAGGATCCAGCAAGCCGTAGAGCGGTTCGACTCCGATTGTGTAAAGTGCCCATGAAAAGGCGAAATAAACCATACAGCCAAAGATCAGCAGCCAGGTTTTCATACTATGACGTTGAAGAATTCCGGGAAGTGCTTCTGACACGCTGATTCTTTGCCTTTCTACGACTGAACTCTATTTCAAACTGGTCTCTGTCTCAGACCAATTGTTAGCCACCGGAGTCCT
Organism: uncultured Acidobacteriaceae bacterium; assembly: GCA_963745105.1. GTDB lineage: Bacteria > Acidobacteriota > Terriglobia > Terriglobales > Acidobacteriaceae > Silvibacterium. The sequence goes on along the minus strand of CAVUWQ010000086.1, from coordinate 12,179 downwards.
CAGCTGCTTTAGCTTCCTTGATCCTCGCACCGCAAACACAACCTACGGCTCAACTCTCTAACACCCCACTCCATGGCCATTCCACTGATCGTTACAATCGAATGAGCATGCCTTCAAGACGAACCTTACTCATCTCAATACTGCTCATCTGCTACGCCGGGTTCATGGTTTATACCAACCATCGTCTCTCTATCCTCGACGATGAAGCGATCATCGCCTCATCCGCGAACAATACTGTCCGCCACACCATGGCCAGCTTCCTTCATCGTAACGGACAGCATGAACATCCGCCACTCTCCGACCTGTTTCTGCATGGCTGGCTCCTCCTAACGCACCGCTCTCTTTCCTGGCTCCGAGTTTTCGCTAACATCTTTTTCATCGCAGGCCTGCTCGTCCTGGCAAAATGCGGCGAACTCCTCGGGAACCGGAGAACATCATGGGCCATTCTGCTGCTGGGAATTCTATGGCCTTTCGGATATTTCTATGCTCGGATCGCTGGCTGGTATTGCTTTTGTTTTCTAACCGTTTCAATTCTGCTTTATTGTTATTTCCGCCTCTTGCGGAGCGCCGAACCGAATCGCTGGGCAGCCTTTGCAGGGTCTTCCATTCTGCTCGTATGGTCGAACTATTTCGGTATTGCCATCCTGCTTCTCCTGCTCGCAGACCTGGTAGTGTTGCATCGGGAGATCGTTAGAAAAAACCTTTGGACGTTGCTGATCGTCTGTTCCTCGATCGTTGTCAGCTTCCTCCCCTTGCTGCGTGCGCTGATGTTCGATGCCGACGGCACGGTCAAACCCGAAGCCCTCTCCTGGACCACCTCCATCGTCAAGATCGGGTTCATGCTCTTTGCAACCATGGCTTCTGTTTCCGTCGCTCCATGGTTTCTTCCCTGGAGCATCCCCTGCGGCCTCGCCATCCTCTGCCTGTTTCTATTCCTGCTCCTCAATGCAGCCTCGCGCCGGCCCACCATTCACTTCCTGCTCTTAATCCTCGGTCTGGCGCTTACGAACCATCTCGATCTCAAGCGACTTCTCTTTCTCACGCCGTGGCTTCTTCTCGCCATCGCTTTATCCCTATCGACGACCGCAGTGCGGTCGCGGTTCGCGACCCTCCTTGCGATCACTGTCGTGTTTTCCATCGGCTGGATCGGCATTGTCACCCAGGCTCATCTCGCCATCAGTAATTTTTACGAACCCTGGCAGGCCGTCGCGAAAAGCGCTGTGGCCAATCTTGGACCTAAAGACGCAATCGTAAGCGATAGCGGCCTGTTCTTCTTTTACCTCGACTCCTCGCTTTCCGATGGAAAGGTGCCCGATTCCATCCCTATCGGAAGTCCCGCGTACCGCCAACGCTACAACGCATCAGTATTTCTCGCGAAATTACCGCAGGATGCATCGGCATCCTCGTTTTCGAGGATCACCACCGTTAGTGGCGCAAATCCAGTGGAAGACGTCCGGAAGCGCACCGAACAGACCATAGACGAACTGACCCGCGCCTGCCGCCTCATCGACTCTCAGCGATTTGCACCCGATCCAGCCGCTGCCTATAAGGAAATCTTTGATCCGGCTGCGCCCAACCTCAACTACAGGATCAATGTCGCTCACTTCGATTGCTCAGCCAGCCATTCTTGAGTGAGTTGATTGTTGAGCTTGTGCAGGTGGGCCTGTAAGCCGAATTCTGTCGTGAACGGCCATTCCTCTAGGCGCCGCATCGCTGCGGACACTCATCAGCAACCTACCCGGAAGTTTTCGTCATGCGACGCGTTAGCGGCTCATGAGACCCTCGTTGGCGCGCCGGGCCGGCACGCACCTCCAGGCAACTGGGTCAGCCCGGAAGTTCCCTCCCTATTTGGTCTTGCTCCGTGTGGGGTTTACCCTGCCTCGCGCTTTACAGAACGAGCGGTGCGCTCTTACCGCACCTTTTCACCCTTACCTCGTCTGCCGTGAGGCCTACGGGGCGGTATCTTCTCTGTGGCACTAGCCGTATTTGAGCCTTGACGCTCAAACCCCGGACGTTATCCGGCACACTGCCCTGTGGAGTTCGGACTTTCCTCCCCCGCGCAACGTACATAGTACCCACGCGGCAGCGGCCGTCCAGCCCACCTGCTTCTCTATGCTAACTCACCGCTACTCGGAAAGCTGCTGAACAGATTCGCCTATGGGTCAGGCGTGTACCGCCTCCGGCTCACGCAGCCAGTCATACAACGGGAACCGGTTCGCCATCTCCAGCACCTGGCCGCGAATCCTCCTCAGCGTGGCTCCGTCATTCCTGTTGTCGAGAGCTTCCGTAATCCAGCCACCGATCACGCGCATCTCGCGCTCGCCCATACCCCGCGTCGTCAACGCCGGCGTGCCAATCCGAATACCGCTCGGCTTCATCGGCGGATTCGTATCATACGGAATCGCATTCTTGTTCACCGTAATGCCCGCCTCATGCAGCGCATTCTCCGCCTCACTGCCCAGCATGCCCTTCGCAAACACGTCAAGCAGGATTACATGCGTATCCGTACCACCGGAGATGACGCGATAGCCATGGGCTGCCAGAGCCTCCGCAAGCACTTTTGCATTCACAACAACCTGGGTTGCATATTGCCTGAACTCTGGCTGCAACGCCTCGCGGAAGGCAATCGCCTTTGCCGCCATAATGTGCGCCAGCGGTCCACCCTGCTGCCCTGGAAATACGCAGCGATCAATCGCAACCGCTAAATCCGCCTTGCACAGGATCATTCCCGAACGCGGTCCGCGCAGCGTCTTGTGCGTCGTCGTCGTCACAATATGCGCATGCGGCACAGGCGAAGGATGCGCACCGCCCGCGACCAGCCCCGAAAAATGTGCCATGTCGATCAACAGCAGCGCCCCCACCTTATCCGCAATTGCCCGCATCCGTGGAAAATCGAATTGCCGCGGATATGCACTGCCCCCGCCAATCAGCAGCTTCGGCTTCTCGCGCTCGGCAATCTCTTCCAGCTTGTCGTAATCGACAACTTCGCTGTCTTTCTCCACCCCATAGCTCGCAACCTTGTAGAGCTTGCCCGAGAAATTCAGCTTGTGTCCATGCGTTAAATGTCCGCCATGCGCCAGGTCCAGTCCAAGGATCGTATCGCCGGGGTTCAACACAGCCATGTACACAGCAGCATTCGCCTGCGAGCCGGAGTGCGGCTGCACATTCACATGCTCCGCGCCAAACAGCTCCTTCGCCCGCGCGCGCGCCAGGTTTTCGACCACATCCGTAAATTCGCAACCACCATAGTATCGCTTTCCGGGATACCCTTCGGCATACTTGTTCGTGAACACAGATCCCGCGGCTTCCAGCACCGCGCGGCTCACAAAGTTCTCGGAAGCAATCATCTCAAGCCCCTCATGCTGGCGGCGCGTTTCGTTATCGATCGCGGAAGCAATCTCCGGGTCAGCCTGTTCAAGCGGCAAATTCATCATGTCGGCCATACCTCTTAGTTTACCGCCACTCCAGGATTCAACTGCCACAAATCCGGGTGAACCAGGTCTTCGCTCTCGTAAGGAAACCGAGACCCGGGTTCCCCCATGCCGCGGAGATTCCTAGCTCAAGACAGCTGACCGCCAGCCTGACCCCGCCTTGCAAATAGCAAAATGCACGGACCATGCAGATGCTGCGGATTTCCATCGCCGATCTCCACCTCGAACCCTCCCGGCAATTGCTGAGCCTGGCCGCGACGCTGCATCACCCTCCGAAAGACAGGCGTCTCGGCCATTGCTTGTCCCACCGCCGATCGCATTCTACCCAGAAGGCCACGCATCGCCCAGCTCTTCCTCTCAACAGACTCATGCAATTCACTTCAAAAGTATCCCTCTAAATTCGTTCTTCTGCGCCATGCTCCGCGGCTTCGGCAACGCCCCTTCACCCAGCGCTTTAAACGCGTTATAAACAAACGACCCCAGGTACCACCCATCCATGAACTTGTAAGGCGTCTCCCCGGTCGTATAGTGCCCACACGGCAGAACTCTGTCCTCAAAATCCAGCCCATACTCCCGGAAATACTTCACCACCTCATCCGCAAACTCCGGCAGAAACGTCAGGTCATACGTCGCGTGGACCAGCAGCACCTTCTTCGGGTCTGCCGCGAATTTCTCCATATAAGAGATCGGACTCACCGCCGACCACAGCCGGTTCAGCCGGTCCTGGGTAAAAATAGGATCGAATGCCGCCCGGATATGCCGCGTACTCTGGCCCGTCCAAACCACGTCCCCGAAACGCATCGAAGCGTGGTTAAATGCACACACCTGCAGCCGCGGATCATGGGCCGTCGCATTGAACGCGTAGCACGACCCGAGACTCGTCCCCAGCACTCCAAACTGCTCGTAACCCTGCGTTTCGAGCCAGTCCAGGCAGCTCCGGATATCCACCACCGCCTGCCGGCATGCGGAAATCGTTCTTCCCAGGTTGGCACTCACCGCATAATCGGCGCGCTCCAGTTCCGCCGGCCGCCGAATGTCGTGGTAAGGCTTCGAAAGCCTTAACGCCGAGATTCCAAAGCGGTTAAACAGGCTGCAGAGCACATTATGGCTGAACGCATCCGCATTCCATTGCGGCATCACGATGATGGCCTGCTTCGGCTTCCTCCGCTGCTGGTCGTCGTGAGATTGCGGCGGCGCCGGATACCACCGCGCATTCACCTGGTCATTTTCAGGATACGGTGTCCGCTCCGGCGAGGTGAATCGCAAGTACTGCGCTTTCTTCAGCTTACCGGCTTCTGCGTCAGCCTTGAGCTTGGCAGCCTGGGCCAGCGTCTCCGGGCGTACATTCGTCGGAAACAGCTCCGGATGCCGTTCCTCCAACCGAAAATCAACCGGCGTTTCATAGGCAAAGAACTCATCGCTGTTGCGGATGACGGCGTCATTCCACCGCCCCAGGAGCGCCTCGGCCTCGGCATCTTTCAGGCCCCCCTGCAGAGCCCCGGCTTCCCGCAACAGCGCCCCTCCCGGCGCATCGGCGCGTCCTCTCCCATGCAGCCAGTCAAAGCCCCATTCCAGCGGTCGCACAATCCTGTTTTCATCGCGCATCGTCAGCGCGGTTTCCCACGCGTACATCCATCGCGCATACCATTTATCCAGCATCTCTATTACTGTATCGCGCGTGCCCGGCGCCCCGAGAATTGTGCAAATAACCGCATGGCCAGACCCTTAAAATAACCTTAAAGTCCGCAACTACACGTATTTATATCTATCCTTTTGCAGCCTTTCATTGGCACCACGCGTCTGTAAGCGTAACGGCCATCTTAGAATCAAAATCAACCATTTTGTTCGCGGAGATACCTGTCTCCACGGGACGTGAAAGAAGTTCATACCAGATGCAGCGCCCCCTTTTTATTTCGAAGTCCTCTTTTGCAGCCCTCCTGACCCTCGTTCTCTTTATCTTCCTGGCTCCATTCATCGCAACCGCGCAAACTACTGGCAGCATTCACGGCCAGGTGGCTGATCCCTCGGGTGCCATCATCCCCGACGCGCCCCTTACCCTTAAAGGCGGCAGCACCACCCTGACCTCCAAATCGGACGCGGGCGGAAATTACACCTTCAACAACGTCGCTCCCGGCAGCTACAGCCTCAGCACGACCGTTCCCGGCTTCACTCCATTTTCCACCTCGGGGATCAATCTTTCTCCCGGCCAGTCCAGATCGCTGAATGTGACCCTCACCATTGCGACCCAGGACCAGCAGATTACCGTTACCGCCCAGGGAAATCAGGTCGACACCAACCCCGATAACAACGCCGATCAAGTCGTTATCAAGGGCAAGGACCTCGACGCGCTCTCCGATGACCCCGACGAATTGCAGGATGAACTCCAGGCCCTCGCCGGCCCCGCTGCCGGTCCCGCCGGCGGTCAGATCTACATCGATGGCTTCACTGGCGGCCAGCTTCCGCCCAAATCATCCATCCGCGAAATTCGCGTCAACCAGAACCCTTTCTCGGCGGAGTTCGATCGCCTCGGCTACGGTCGCATCGAGATCCTCACCAAGCCCGGCACTGACAAGACCCATGGCCAGTTCGAGGTCGGCGGCAACGACTCAGCTTTCAACGCGCAGAACCCTATCCTCAACGCCAACACCCCGGCCGACGAGCCAAAGATCGTCGAGCCGTCCTATTACAGCACCCGGTACCAGGGTGGCATCGGCGGCGCGCTTTCCAGCAAGGCTTCCTACAACCTCAACTTCTTCATTCGTCAGAATCAGGGCGTCAATATCGTGGACACCCTCGTCCCCAACCCGGCCAACAACTATGAGACCGCCAGCGGCGCAATCAACACCGCCGGTGAATTCTCGAACGCCGCCTATGGCAATCCATCCAGCCGTTATGACTTCTCGCCCCGCTTCGATTTAGCCCTCGGCCAGAACAACACCCTGACCGTCAATTACGAGTACTCCCGCGCAGCCCAGAGCAACGCCGGCGTCGGCGGAAATGCCCTCATCTCGCAGGCCTACAACAGCCGCAATGATGAAAATTCCTTCACCATCAGCGATACCCAGGTCATAGGCAAAGACCTCGTCAACGATACGCGCTTCCGTTACCGGCGTATCCGCTCCGAGCAGGAAGCCGCGAACGACACCCCCAGCGTATCCATCCAGGGTGGCCTCAGCACCGGCGGCAGCAATACCCAGACCGTCCAGGATCACCAGAACCAATACGAGTTCCAGGACTACGCCACCCTCAGCCATGGCAACCACGCCATCCACTTCGGCACCCGCCTGCGCGCTTACAACGACACCAACCTGTCCGAATCAGGCACAAACGGCAGCTACACCTTCACCTCTCTCGGCAACTACATCACCGCATTGCACAACGCGGCACTGGGCCTGCCGGCTGTTGCCAACCAGTACTCCGTTACGGAAGTGAATAAGCCCACGGCCAGCGCCACCCTCTTCGACGCCGCCCTTTACTATCAGGATGACTGGAAGGTTTCCGACAAATTCAACCTCGGCCTCGGCCTGCGTTATGAAGCCCAGAATTTCATCCATGACAAAGCCGACTTCGGCCCGCGCATCTCCCTTGCCTACGCAGTCGCCCGCGGCAAGAAGAAGCCGGCCACGGTTATCCGCGCCGGCTATGGCTGGTTCTTCCAGCGCTTCACCGTTCCCGGCTCTTTCAGTTCAGCCGCCGGCACACCTTACGTCATCAACGCTATCCATAACAATGATCCATTCCTCGGCACACCGAACCAGGAAAGCTTCATCTCCAACGCGCCGACGTTCCTTCTCGAAAATCCTACCGACCCCAACAGCCCCGCCCTCAAGCAGCCGACAAGTTCTCTCAGCAGCGCGACCACCGCGCCCAGCTATTCCTCCATCGATCCGCATTTCCATGCAGCCATCGATATGCAGGGCGCCGTTGGCGTCGACCACCAGTTCGGCAAAAACACCACCTCCAACGTCACCTACCTCTACGCTCAGGGTGTGCATCAGTTCCTGACCGACAACGTCACCGCGCCGATACTCAATCTCGCCACCTACACGACCACCGCGAATCCCTCCGTCCCCACACCGCGCAACAACGAGCAGTACCAGTCCGAAGGCATCTACCGGCAGAGCCAGATCATCGTCTCCGCCAACTCGCGCTACAAGCGCGTCAGCGTCTTCGGCAACTACTCCTTCAACACCGCAAAGGGCGATTCCGACGGCGTCACCAGCGCACCCTCCGACCCCCACAACATTGGCCTCGACTACGGACGCACGCCCTACGACAACCACAACCGCGGCTTCCTCTTCGGAAATTTCATCGCTCCCTACGCCGTCTCCATCTCACCCTTCGTTGCCTTCAACTCCGGGGCGCCCTTTAATATCACCACCGGCGAGAACACCAGCGGCAATAATCAATTCAACTTCCGCCCCACCTATTCGCCCCTCTCCGGATCGGACTGCACAGCAGCCAACGCCGCTGCCCCCACACCCTACGGCTGCCTCGATCTCGGCACCGTCGCCGGCCACAAACTTGTTCCCTTCGACGCAGGCAACGGCCCCAGCAACGTCTCGCTGAACATGCGTCTGGCTAAGGTAATCGGCATTGGCCCTAAAGTCGCCAGGGGTGAAGGTCCCGGCGGCGGCGGCCCCCGCGGCGGCCCTTCAGGACTCGGCGGCCGCGGCCTCAGCGGCAACTCCGGCGGCCCAGGCAGGATCGACCAAAACGTCCCGCGCAAATTCAACATCAATCTTTCAGCATTCGCAACCAACCTGCTCAACCACGAAAACCTCGGCACGCCGAGCGGCGTCCTCCTCAACACGCAAAGCGGGACACCCACGCTCAGCACGCTCTTCAATAAGTCACAGTCACTAGCCGGAGGTTTTTTTGGCCCCTCCAGCGCCGGCAACCGCAGCATCTACCTGCAAGCCTCCTTCAACTTCTAGAAGGACGAGCCACCAAACCGGGTGCCCCAGGTCTCGCGCCACCTTCACACAACGAGACCTGGGTCTAACCTAGCCCAGGTCCCAAATCATCACCTTTCACAATTGTCATCGGAGAGCGGAGCGCAGGGTAGTCGAAGGATCTGCATTTACTGACCTAGCCGCGAACCAATCCTCCGCGCAGCGTTTTCGCTGTACACGCAAAATACTCAAGCCAAACGATCAATCGTCAGCATCGTGCGATCATCATGTGGCGGCGCGCCCTCGCAGAAACGATTCACCGCGGCAAAAATCTCTGAGATCGGCTCACACCCAGCCAGGTGCCGGCTCATCTCCTCACCACCAAATTCCTCTTCCGCACGGTTCTCCGCCTCGCTGATGCCATCACTGATCAGCACGATCCGCTCATCTACCTTCATCTGAAAGCGGATGGCATGGAACGTCGCCCCCGCGATCAGGCCAGCCGGTACATCCCCATCACGGATGGTCTTCATCGGCTCCTTGCCGCCGCACACAATCGGCGTCACGTGACCCGCGTTCACCAGCTCCACCTCGCCGCCTTCGCAATAACGCAAGACCACCAGCGTCACATACTTCTCGCCTTCCACCCGCGCGCACAAAAACGAATTCACGGTCTGCACCGCATCCACCAGCGACGCACCGCTCGTGATCTGCGCATACATCATCCCCTGGATGATTGAAGCCAGCAGGGCCGACGACATGCCCTTGCCGGACACATCAGCGACCATCGCCACAAAGCCATCCTTCACCGGGATCACGTCATAGAAATCCCCGCCCACTTCCGTGCACTGGATCGTCTTCGCCGCCAGCTTCGCGTAAGGGAACTGCGGCAGGTCGCGGGAAATAATTCTCTGCTGGATGGACGACGCAATTTCCATTTCCTTGCGCATCAACGCCGCGGCCTGTTCCGCCTGCAGCATACTTGCATTCTCGACTAACGTTGCAGCTTCTGTTGCAATTGCATGCAGAATCTCTTTACTCACAATACTCAGGTTGCAGGCCTGCAGGCGGCTGTCCAGATACAACACGCCCATCAGCTGCTCCGAGCTGCGACGCCGCAGCGGGATAGCAATCACACTCCGCAGTTCGTGCGCGATAATACTGTCCCGGCCCAGGTCTTTCCCCTGTCCTGTCGCATCACCGATAATAAATTCCGACCCCGACTGCGCCGCATCGCGAATAATCGACCGCGAAATCTTCGAGTGGTCCGTGATCGACTGCCCCTCCTTCGTCCGCCCGCACTCCAGCGTAAAAGTAGGGACGGTCTCTCCCAGGAACACAAATCCACGTTCCGCGCCCGTCAATCGCAGCGCATACTCCACCATCGTGCTCAACACATCTTTAAGAACGCGCGTATTGTTGAAGCTCTGCGCTGCCTGCAAAAAAAGGGAAAGCTTTTCCAGGTCTGAGCCCGAGCTCTGGCTCGACACCCGGTTCAGGAACATTCTTGAACTCGAGTCGTCGCTGCCATCCAGGTACAGCAGCGTCGCACTCGGCGTCCCCAGCTGGATCTGGTCACCGCCATGCAGATGTGCCCGCATCACCCGCTCGCCATTGATGATCATTCCATGACGGCTCTGCAGGTCTTCGATGTACAGGCCGTCCGCGTCCACATTGATCTGGGCGTGGTTCCGCGATACCTGCGCATTGGGCAGGGAAAGGTGACGGTCCTCGCTGCGGCCAATCGTAAACGGCAGAGGCTGGATCAACACCGTCTGCGATCCCTCCGCGCCGCGATAAATCAGCCGAGGTAGCTTTCCTTCAGGACTCATGAAACTGGACTCGCGCTTTCCGGGGAAGAAAATCTCTCTTCAGATTTGCGAGCAGTCTACCACCGCAACTCATCATTCATGGAGAGCGTTATGCAAACAGCCAGACATCGTGCGCCAGCCACAAAACCGGGTTCCCCAGGTCGCGCGTTTGACACCTGGGCCCAACACAGCCTCCACTTTAAGTTTGTCATCCCGACCGAAGCGCAGCGCAGTGGAGGGATCTGCATCTCCTCTCCCCGCCTCAGATGCCGGACCAGTCTCTCCTGACGCGAAACGTGGTTGCCTGGATGGCAAATCCAGTGTGTCTGCCTGGATGGCAAATCCCTAATCGAAGTATCGCGACGAACGCACGGGAAACTCCAGCACACGTGCCGCTGGCCTTGGGCCCACCGGTTGCGGTGGTGCTTCGATCGTCTGTCCAAAGATCGTCATTTGCTCAGGTGCTTCGATCGTGGTCCCGCTCCATGGTGAAAGATACGCCTGTACCGCGATTTCCAGTACCTGTTCCGGCGTCTGTCCCGCCATGGATGCGAAGTCTTCTAATAGTTCCTGGGTCTGATACGTCAACCTGAAGAATTGATAGGACATGGAAATGAGCTTATGGTTGCGTTCCGCTCGCAGCTAGGCCACCGTCGAGCCATGCTCGCAAAAACCTATGTCGCACCAGCATCTACACAATGGTTGATACGAATAATCACACATTCAGGGCATGACACAAACTTGATTGTCTGCAAGATGACTTTCTGCTTTTAAATGTTCAACAGCGCACAATCAGTTCGAGAAGCTCCGTCAGGACTTCTTCCAGATCTTTGCCCGATAGGAGCTCCGGCCTGAAATGGCTTTCAAGCACAGCTGCGCTTACAATTGAACCGATTAACGACATGCGCCTCTTGACGAGCCGCTCATTCGTCGGGGTCAACTCGCCGTAGAGAAGTCTTGAGAAATCTTCGCCCGAGGCTGCGTGCAGCATCTCGTGGATGCGGCGCATGCGCGTTTTCAACTTCGGCTGGCGCAGCGCAAACAGCTTGAACTCCAGAATCAGGATGGCCCACGACCGGTCTGCCGCCACTTGCAAGAGTAGCGCGCGAAAGCCTCGCAGCTTTTCATCGCAGGACGCAGGCTTCTTCAACAATTCCAGAAACTGCGCCATCTTTACCTTCACGCGCTGTTCAAACAAGGCCAGGAACAAATCCTCCTTGCTTTTGTAATGCGCATAAATCGCACCCCGCGTGTAACCAGCGCGTTCTGCAATCTGCTCCAGCCCGGCGTTCGCAAACCCATCACGCGTAAAAATCGTCTCGGCCGCACGCAGCAGTTTGGTCTGCGTAGCCTCGGTCTTTACCTGGTGCTTGCTGGGTGGCTTGGCTGTTTTCCTGACGACCATTCAAAGTTATAGTAATTCGATTTCCGGGGTGTGGTATATAAATACATACACGAATGTTTTTATTTTTGACATCTCCAGATCAATCAAAGATGCCCCGGACAAGCCTTGCGCTGGCGGCAGTGCTCTTGGCTGCGCCCTGCTTCGCGCAGATCCAGTCGCCCAGCCAGTCTTCCGGCGGAGCACGCGCTACACAGGTGCCGCTTTCCGGCAGGCAATCCTCCAACGGCGGCGTCCAGGTCCAGCAGTCCGCGGGCGGTTCCGGTGCAGACACTCTCAACACCAGCATCTCCGTCTCTGGCAACACCGCCGGTAGCGTTCCCGATCCATCCGCCACCACCGCCCCCATTACGCTTACGATGCAGGACGCCATCCGTCGTGGCCTCGCCTTCAATCTCGGCCGTGTCGCAGCGGATACGTCCGCCCGCGCCGCCTCCGCGCAACGCCTCGAAGCCCGCAGCGGACTCCTGCCGCAAATCTCGGCCAGCCTTTCCGAAGACGCAGCCAAGGTTGACCTCGCGGCCGAGGGCTTCAGCGCGAGCGTATTCGGCGGCGCCTTCTCCGGTTTCACTTTCCCAACGGCAGTCGGCCCCTTCCATTACTACGACCTGCACGGCTCCCTGCAGCAGGACCTCCTCGA
>CAVUWQ010000085.1:0-7384 GCA_963745105.1 uncultured Acidobacteriaceae bacterium | reverse complement strand
ACATCTACTCGACTCGTCGTATTGCTACCGCACCACATCCGCCGCAGGCGCATCACCACAAGCCTTTCGTCAATCCGTGCCACGAGGCCTTGAAGCCTATGCCAGTTTCCATGGGAGACGGTTCAACCATTGTCGAGCTCACGCCGCGTGGACGCGAGCTCGCTTCCAGCATCATTCGCCGGCATCGGCTGGCCGAGCGCTTGTTCACGGATTCGCTCGCCATGTCGTCCGAGGCTGAGATCGAGCAGCAAGCCTGCAAGTTTGAGCACATCCTGTCGCCGGAAGCGACCGACCGCATTTGCACCTTCCTGCAGCATCCCAAGACCTGCCCGCACGGCTCGGCGATACCACCGGGACCGTGCTGCAAGCGATAACCCTCGCTGAGCGCCGTCCATTTATTATGAAAAGATATGCCCACCATCCCCACCATCGGAGTATTTGACTCCGGCTTCGGCGGTTTAACCGTGCTGAAAGAACTACTGAAGCAGGTCCCGCACGCGCGCTATCTCTACTTCGGGGATACAGCGCGGCTTCCCTATGGTTCTAAGTCCGCCGAGACCGTGGCGCGGTATGCGGTGCAGGCGGCACACTTCCTGGAGTCCCACGGAGCATCACAGCTGGTCCTGGCCTGCAATACGGCCACGGCTCTGGCATTTGACCAGACGCGAGCGGCCGCGCACATCCCGGTAGTCGGCGTGGTCGAGCCCGGTGCAGCAGCTGCGGCTGCGGTCAGCCGCGCCAGGAAGGCTGTCGTGGTCGCGACCGAAGCCACAGTTTCAAGCCATGCCTACCACCGTGCGCTGGCTGTGCGCCAGGTCGAGTCGCTGGAAAAGGCATGCCCGCTGCTGGTACCGCTGGTTGAAGAAGGATGGATTGATCACGCGGTCACCGAGCAAGTGGCGCGCATTTATCTCGATGAGGCCTTTGCCGGGGAATTTCAGAAGGCTGACGTGCTCTTACTCGGCTGCACTCATTATCCGCTGCTGCATGGGCTGTTCCAGCGACTGGTTCCACCCGGGGTGGCCATTGTAGATTCAGCAGAATCCACCGCCGCGGCGGTTGCGCAAATCCTACCGAGCAAAACTCCGCCGGAAGCTCAGCCCAGCCAGCCCGACATTCGATTTTTCGCCACCGACTCCGCCGAGAAATTCCGTCGGCTGGGCACGCGTTTTCTCGGCCGGCCCGTCCAACACGTAGAGCACGTGGATCTCAAAGAATGACCCAGTCCAACCCGCTCGATCGCGTGATCTGGACCGCGCTCACCACCCGTCAGAAGCATCTTGCCGAAGGCGCGGCCGATGCCCGCCGCTTTGAGCCCGAGATCAGCGTCCTGGCCGCACTGGCACAGCCAGATGCCAAGGCCTACGCTGATCTCGCACAACTCTGCAGCCCCGGCGATCGCATCTCGCTGTGGGACAAGAAACTCTACGAGCCACAGCCGGGCTGGGAAGCTGTCGCCGCGGCGCCGCTATTCCAAATGGTGATGGAGAACGCGAGCATCACCAACGTTGTCCCGTCGCCGTTAATGGTTACACTCTCTGCTGACGACGTCCCAGAGATGCTCGCGCTCACCCGTCTCACCAAGCCCGGCCCATTCAATCTGCGCACCCACGAACTCGGCGAGTATCTGGGCATTCGCGTGAATGGCCAACTGGTGGCCATGTGTGGCGAGCGGCTGCGTGTCCCCGGTCATGCGGAAATGAGCGCTATCTGCACTCACCCTGACCATACCGGCAAAGGTTACGCCCGTCTTCTCATGAACGAGGTCGCCCGCCGCATGATCGCCCGCGGCGACACGCCCTTCCTGCACGTCCGCGAAGACAATGCCCGTGCGATCGCCGTCTACAAGGGGCTGGGCTTCAATATACGCAGCAGCTTCAACTTTGTCGTGCTCCAGCGAGTCTGACGGACAGGGGGCAGTTACCTTGGTTGCCAACCCGGCCCATGTCCTTTTGAATGTATCGAGCCCAACGCAAGTAAAATAGAATGAGACGATCCAGTAAACGGCGGGAAGAGATTCCGCATCTAAGCCCGGAGAGACTTTTCCGGTAGTTAAGGGTTTAACAGGAGTGTCATGAAAGTCACCCAGATTTGCCTCATTCTTATTCTGTCAGCTGCTCTTTGCCAGGCCATGCCGCTGAATTCGTCGGCGCGCTCTGCCGTGCCCGGCGATCTGGTTCAGCTAATTTCGGTAGATTACCGCGCCCTCAAAGACTCATCCACAGCCATGCAGCTCAAGGAACAACTGCTGCCCGATGATCTCAAGCGCTTTGAGGAGTCGCTGCGCAAGATCGGGATTGACCCCAACCGCGACGTGGACACGCTCACCTTCGCATCATTCCACGTCGACAAAAGCGGCGTACGCGGTGTTGGCGTGGCCAGTGGAGACTTCAACCTCAAGAGCGTGATCAAGAAGCTGCGCCTGCAAAACTTCAAACCCACGAAATACCATACCGCCGACCTCTATCCCATGGATGGCGGCATGCAGATGACCTTTCTGGATGAAAACACGCTTCTGTTTGGTGAACCTACCGCAATCCGCGTGGCTTTAGACGCTCGCGATGGACGCGTCAACGGGCTCGATACCAACTCCACGATGACCGACATGATGTCGGATGTGGATTCGGCGCCGGTCTGGAGCGTTCTTGATCAACTTGGAACACAGAACATGATGCACTCCGCGCTCGGGGATGCCAGCAAAGTCGCCGACTACGACACCATCAAGAAGCGCCTCATCGGCTCGCGCTACACCATGAACTTCACCAGCGGCGTTAACTTCGATCTGACGGTTGTGACCTCCGATACGGTCACTGCCGCAACCATGTCTTCGCTGGTAAAGGCAGGCATGCTGTACAAGAAAATGAGTGCAGCGCCTCAGGAAAAGACCGCCATCGACAACACCACCGTGGACTCTGACAGCTCAAACCTGCTGATCCACTTCAAGTCAACCGACCAGCAATTTCAGGGGCTAATGCACTCGGAGCTATTCGCGGCTGTCTCGCACTAAAGAAGATTCGAAAAAGGCACTGAGGCGCAGAACGATTGCGGCTTGGTGCCTTTCGTGTTTCCGGGCTATTTTTTGCCAGCCCGCGCTCGTACCCAGCCCTCTTTCATGATCTGCCTGGCCCGGCCAATCGCCAGCGCATCTGCCGGGACGTCGTCGGTGATGCATGACCCTGCTCCCACATACGAACCCTTGCCCAGTTTCACCGGCGCCACCAGCGTGCTGTCGCTGCCCACGAAGACACCATCTTCTATGACCGTCTTGTTCTTATTCACGCCGTCATAGTTGCAGGTGATGGTGCCCGCGCCAATGTTTACGCCGGCTCCAATCTCGGCGTCGCCCAGATAGGTCAGGTGGTTCGCTTTCGAGCCTTTGCCGATCCGCACTTGCTTGGTTTCGACAAAGTTCCCGACATGCGCGCCTTCCCCAATATCGCTGCCGGGGCGCAAATGCGAATACGGCCCAATCACCGCTCCCGCGGCGATGCGGGCACCTTCAATCACACAGCCCGGACGCACGGTCACACCGTCTTCGATTTCGCAGTCTTTAATCACGCTGTACGAGCGAATCCGGCAGTCCTGACCAAGGCGCGTTTTTCCCAGCAACTGTACAAACGGCTCGATCACCGTATCCATGCCGACTTCCACGTCTGCGTCAATCACGCAAGTTGCCGGACCAAACACCGTGGCGCCGGCGTCCATCACACGGTGGCATTTCTCCAGCCGCATCTTCGAGTCAATCTCCACCAGTTCGGCTCGCGTGTTGCCGCCCAGCACTTCGTCAGAATGCGTGGTTTTCCACGCCACCACTTTCTTTCCGGCCTTGCGCAGCACCGCCGCCATGTCGGTCAAGTAGTATTCGCCGTGGGCATTCCCCGTCTTCAGCTTCTCGATGTTGGCGTATAGGTCAGGCACAGAAAATGCATAGAATCCTGCATTGATCTCGCGGATCTTTTTCTGCGCCGCAGTGGTCGCCTTCTCTTCCACGATCGCTTTGACTTCCGCGCTGCGTGCACTCTTTCGCAGCACCCGCCCATAGCCCGTTGGGTTCGACAATTCCGCAGTGAGCAGGGTCATGGCGGCTCTCTGCGCCAGATGAAACTCCTTCAGGCTGCGTATCGTTTCCGGGGTAATCATCGGTGCATCGCCCGAGAGCACGATGACATGGTCGAAACCAGCCAGCGCCGCTCGAACCACCATCAGCGCGTGGCCAGTTCCACGCTGCTCGGTCTGCAAGGCGAAACCGATGCCGCTGGCCACGACGGCTTGACGCACCCGCCCGGCTTCGTAGCCGATGATCGCAACGATGTCGCTCGCTGGGACGACCTCTGCAGCCGCCGCTATCACGTGCGCCAACAGTGGCTTTCCGCCAACCTCGTGCAGAACCTTTGGCAGCTTCGACTTAAGACGCGTGCCCTTGCCCGCAGCCATAATTGCCACGGCGAATCTGGGTTCGCGGCCGGGCTTTTCTGTTTTGCTTTGTTTCGAGTTCATTGCCTTCACTATAGCTTGCTTTCCGTTGCAGCCCGAGATACGAACTGGGTTCGCGCGATCGCCTACAGCCCGAGCCCGCCATCCACGGCCAGCACCTGCCCCGTAATAAACCTGGGCGAGGTCGCAAAGAACATCACCGCCTCGGCGATTTCCTCGCCACGCCCACTGCGCTGCATAGGAGTTTTCTTGGCGACCCTCCGGAAAAAGGCCTTCGCGGCTTTCTCACCCAGATCAATCATTCCCGGAGCCACCGCATTCACCACGATCTCAGGTGCCAGCGCTTTGGCCATCACCTTAGTCAACATGTGCAGCGCCGCTTTCGAAGAACAGTAGTGTGCATGGTCGGCCCATGGCCTCAATCCGCCAAGCGAACCCATGTTGATGATGCGCGCCGGATCGCCCTTCCGTCGGCCTCTTCGCATCCACTTGAGGGCCTCGCGCGATACCAGAAAAGGCCCGCGCGTATTCGACGCAAATATGGCGTCCCACTGTTTCACAGTCAGCTTCTCGAACTCAGCCGTCTCGTAGTTCCCCGCGTTGTTGACCAGGATGTCGATTCGCCCCAGTTCCTGGCCGGCATCTTTCATCATTGCCTTCACGCTGGCCTCGCTGGTTATGTCGCAACGTAGCGCGAACGCGCGCACTCCGAATGAGGACAGGTCCACGACCGTCTGCTGTGCCTCGCACCCCGAACTCATGAACGTGATGGCAACATCGGCACCTGCCTCGGCCATTGCCAGCGCAGAAGCGCGCCCCAATCGCTTCGCACCGCCCGTGATCAGCACCGTACGCCCTTGTAAAACTTTACAAGCATTCATCCGCTTCTCACCTCAGCGCTAACAAAGTCTGGTATACAATCCTGCCATGCCGGACCACCGCAAGGTTACCCTTTACACGCGTAAAGGTTGTCACCTCTGCGAAGTCGTCAAGGAAAGTCTGGTCAAACTTTCCCGCCGCGGCGGCTTCACTTGGGATGAAGTCGATGTTGATTCCGACCCCAACCTTAAGCGACAGTATAACGATGAAGTCCCTGTAGTGTTTATAGATGGACGCAAAGCCTTCAAGTATCACATGAATGAGCAGGACTTCCTGCGTCGACTCTCTTCCTGACCCTGTACAATCGGCCCCTTGAGTTAGAATCTCCCAGCCTATGCTGCGCGACCGACTCTACGCTAACCCGGCCAATCTTTTTCTTCACGATCTCATTCTCGATTCCTGCCGCCGCAATTCCTCCAAGACCGCGCTCGTAGATGCATCGGCCCCTCGCCGCATGACCTACGCCGAATACGGCGAAACGATTGAGTCCCTTGCCCGCGGCCTGATTTCCGCAGGCCTCTGCTCCGGCGAAGTCGTCGCCATCTTTCTTCCCAACTCCTGGGAATTCGCTTCTGCCTATCATGCCATCACGCTGGCCGGAGGTATTCCCACGCTGCTAAATCCTACCTACCGCGAGCGCGAGGTCCAATATCAGGTTTCAAACTCCCGCGCTGTTTTTCTCATTTCCGACGGCCTGCAACTCGATGGTATATCCTTGGCCTCCCTGCCCAATCTGCGCCGCGTTTTCCACACGCGTCAGCCCGCTGCGGGCGCGGAACCATTCTCCAGTCTGCTGTCCAAGCGTAGCGCGACTTTGCCTCAACCTGCCGCGTCCTCCGATCAGACCCTCGCTGCTCTTCCCTACTCGAGCGGTACCACCGGGTTGCCCAAGGGCGTCATGCTTTCGCACATGAACCTGGTGGCAAATGTCTACCAGATCATCGCGCCCAATGCTGCGGCACTTTGCCATGACGACACCATTCTCTGCTTCCTGCCTCTTTACCACATCTACGGCCTCAATGTGATTCTGAACCCTGCCCTGATTCTCGGAGCCACGCTCGTTCTTATGCCGCGCTTCCAGGTGGAGCAGCTCACTCGTCTCATTGCTTCAGAAGGCATCACCATGATGCCGCTGGTTCCTCCCGCAATGAACGCGCTCTGCCTGGCCGCCGAGGCCGGACAGTTTCCGCTCGAACATGCCGTCCGCTGGGTGAAGTCCGGAGCCGCGCCACTGGCGCCCGATCTGGCCCGCCGCTTCACTTCGCTCACTCGCATTCTCGTCAGCCAGGGCTACGGCATGACCGAGGCGTCGCCTGTCACCCACTTGGGATTTCTTCATCCCGACTTCTACCGGCCCGATTCCATCGGTCATCCCGTAGCACAAACGGAATGCCGCGTGGTCACCGGTTCGGATTTTTCCTCCGGCGACGCCCCTCTTGGCGAGCCCGGTGAACTCGTCATGCGCGGTCCGCAGTTCATGCTCGGCTACTGGAATGAGCCAGAGGCCACCGCTTCCGTGCTGCGCGACGGCTGGTTCTGGTCGGGCGATATCGTCACCCGTGACGCCGAAGGCTTCTATCGCGTCGTGGACCGCCGCAAGGAGATGATCAAATACAACGGCTTTCCAGTCGCGCCCGCCGAAGTCGAGGCCGTATTGCTCGAACATCCGGCGGTTCGTGAGGTTGGAGTGGTGGGCCGCCCCGATACCGCCGCCGGAGAGATTCCTGTCGCGTTCGTCGCGTTGCGCGACGGCTTCTCCTCTGGAGACAAACTGGCCGGTGAACTCTGCGCCTTCGTCGCCGACCGCCTCACCGGCTACAAGCAGCCGCGCGAAGTCCGCTTCATCAACAGCGTCCCTAAGACTGCTTCCGGCAAGATCCTCCGCCGCGAGCTTCGTCAATCCCTCTAATCGGCTGCATCCGCATTTGAGCCGCCTCCGCCCACCATTTGTTGCACGGGCATTGTCCACAGCCCGCGATTCCGGTAGGATTACCCCCCTTATGCGCGTCCTGCTGGTGTTCTTGCGACGGCTCCTGCTGCCCCTCGCTGTGTTTACGGGGTTCAGCGCGGC
>CAVUWQ010000084.1:0-5920 GCA_963745105.1 uncultured Acidobacteriaceae bacterium | reverse complement strand
GTCTTTTCGGCAACATGATGAGCGGCGTCATGATCGTCGGGATTCTTCTGACCATCACGCCATTTATATTCCCCATCGTCATGACACTTCTCGGTCTGCTGACTGGTTCGGTGCAGGCCTATATCTTCAGTATTCTTGCTGCCGTCTATATCGCCGCAGCCACACACATCGCCAAACCTAAGCCTCCAGTCAAGGCTCAGCCGGAGGCCCGCCATGCTTAACGGATCCAACAACACGAGGGACATCCAATGGATAGCGCCACCATCGTTGCAGTAGTATCCATCGTTACAGCAGGCGTCACCACCGGCTTCGGCTGCATGGGACCGGCGCTTGGAGAAGGCCGTTCGGTGGCTTCAGCCATGACCTCCCTGGCTCAACAGCCTGACGTCGCACCCACCATCACTCGCACGCTGTTTGTGGGTCTCGCAATGATTGAATCCACTGCGATTTATACCTTCGTTGTTTCCATGATTCTCATCTTCGCCAATCCATTCTGGAATCACTTTCTATCGCAGGCCGGAGGGAAGTAGGCGATGCTCATTGACTGGTTCACTGTCGGAGCTCAGTTTGTCAACTTCCTCATCCTTGTGTGGTTGTTGCAGCATTTTCTCTACAAGCCCATCCTCGATGCCATCGATTCAAGAGAGAAGCGAATCGCTACTGAACTTGCCGATGCCGATACAAAGAGGGCCGCGGCTGAAAAAGAACGTGCCGATTTTGAAGGCAAAAACAAAGCATTCGATCAACAACGGAACGTGCTGCTCGGCAAAGCCGTGGAGGAAGCGAAGACGGAACGCGAGCGCCTGATCAATCAAGCCAAAAGGGATACGGAAAGCTTGCGGGCTATCCAGGCGGATGCACTGCTGGTAGATCAAAGTCGGCTGGGCAGTGAAATCACCCTGCTCGCCGAAAGGGAGGTCTTTGCCATCGTGCGAAAGACGCTCACGGACCTCGCCACCGTCAGCCTTGAAGAGCGGGTCGGAGAGGTCTTCACACGCCGCCTGCGGGAATTGGATCCGAAGTCAAACGAATTACTGGGCGCCGCACTCAAAAACTCATCACAGCCGGCTCTGGTTCGCAGTGCATTCGATTTACCTCACGACCAGAAGGCAGCGATTCAAAATGCCCTCAACGAAACATTCTCGGCCGTAGTCCGAGTCAACTTCGAAGAATCGCAGGACACAATCTGCGGCATCGAACTAACCGCCAATGGCCAGAAGGTTGCGTGGAGCATCTCAAGCTATCTCGCGGAGTTGAGCAAGAAAGTCAGTGACCTCGTGGACAAACAATCTCCTGCCATCAAAGCCGCGCCGGAGCCGGATACTACGAAAGCTTCCCAGCCCGAACCTGCGGTTCTCGTTGGGGCCAAGTGACTACATCAACCGGAATCCTGGAGCCCGCAATAGAGCGCGCGTTCGCGAGACTGCATCAGGGCCGCGAGGATTTCAAGGCGACGCTGACTCCACATGAAGTAGGCACCGTCACAAGAGTCTCCAACGGGATCGCGACATTCTCAGGTCTTCCCAGCATTGGCTACGAGGAGATCGTGACCTTCCCAGGCGGTCTGCTTGGCATCGCATTCAACCTGGATGAAGAAGAGGTGGGCGTCATCCTGCTTGGTGATTACCAGAACCTACACGCTGGCGACGAGGTGCAGGGCACTGGCCGCGTGATGGATGTTCCAGTTGGAAATGCTCTGCTGGGGCGCGTGATCGACCCATTGGGCAGACCGCTGGACGGCAAGGGTCCAATAGCCGCGGAGAAACGTCTTCCCGTTGAACGTCCCGCTGCGCCTATCATGGATCGCGCCGCGGTAACCGTGCCTTTGCAGACCGGTCTGAAGGCAGTCGATGCGCTTGTCCCCATCGGTCGTGGACAGCGCGAATTGATTCTCGGCGATCGCCAGACGGGCAAGACTGCCATAGCCATCGATACGATCCTCAACCAGCGCGGACAGAATGTGGTGTGCGTTTATTGCGCGATTGGGCAGCGTGCCGCCTCAGTAGCCAAAGTGGTGGCCAACCTCGATAAACAGGGAGCGATGGACTACACCGTAGTCGTGGTTGTTGAGGACAACAACGCGCCCGGCCTCGTCTACATTACGCCCTACGCGGCAACCAGCATCGCAGAACATTTCATGGAAAAGGGACGCGATGTCCTCATCGTTTACGACGATCTCACTCATCATGCGCGCGCCTATCGCGAGCTTTCGCTTCTGCTGCGTCGACCGCCGGGACGCGAAGCCTTCCCCGGCGATATCTTCTATATTCATTCGCGAATGTTGGAACGATCGACCCATCTCAGCCAGGAACGCGGAGGCGGATCGCTCACGGCGTTGCCGATCATCGAAACCGAAGCGCAGGATATATCCGCTTACATTCCGACGAACCTGATCTCTATCACGGACGGGCAGGTATACCTTTCGCCCACTCTCTTTCAACTTGGAATCCTCCCGGCAGTCGACGTTGGCAAGTCGGTTTCACGCGTCGGCGGAGGGGCGCAGAGGGCTGCATATCGAGCGGTCGCAGGCAGCCTCAAGCTTGCTTACTCACAGTTCGAAGAATTGGAAGCCTTCGCCAAGTTCGGAACCCGTCTCGACGAATCAACGCAAAAATCAATCGAACACGGACGGCGCATTCGCGCTTGCCTCAAACAGCCCGAATCACACCCCGTGTCGATGATTGGACAAATTATCGTACTCCTGGCCCTGATTGCGGGACTTTTAGATTCGCTTCCGCTTGACAGAATGAATGACGCTGAGCAAGTGCTTCAGAAAGCATCGGCTGATATCCCTACAGATGTAGCGGAGCGGCTAACCTCGGCCGATAAGTTCAGCGATGACGATCGGAAGGCGATTCTCGAAATTGCAAAACGTGCTTTGGTCTCCCTCCATCCGGTCCCGCCAGCCAAGCCTGCCGCGAAGCCTGCGCCATGAGTGGAACCATCGAAAGCCTTACGCGGAAGATCTCCGGAGCAGCCGACCTGGAAGCTGTCGTTCGCTCAATGAAGGCGCTTGCCGCGTCGAGCATTGGACAGTATCAAAAAGCTGTCCACTCGCTCGATGAATATGCAACAACCGTCGAACTCGGATTGACTGCGTGCTTTCGTCAAGTCGGACCAGGCTACGACGCCGCAGAAACGGGATTACAGAAGAACGACGGCATCGGCGCAATTGTCTTTGGTTCCGATCAGGGTCTGGTTGGAAGGTTCAACGAGGCGGTCGTGGAATATGCTGTCCGGACACTCGAAGCTTTGCCCGGCACCATCACGAAGATATGGCCTCTGGGCGAACGCATCCACGCGCTTCTCGCCGATAGCGGACAGCCGACCGGAGTGATTTTGCCCGTGCCGGCTTCCGTCAATGCCATTGCTGGGCTCGTCGGACAGATTCTGATCGACGTCGAGGCAACGCGGGAGCGCGGAGACGTGGTGGAAGTGTACCTATTCCACAACCACCCCAAATCGGGATCAATCTACGAACCAGTTGGCAAGCGATTGCTGCCTTTGGATCTCGGATGGCAGAAACAGCTTGCAGTTGCTCCGTGGCCAACCAGCCTGCCACCCGAAATCATTCAGGGAGCCAAGTCGCCGTTGCGTGCATTCCTGCGCGAATACCTGTTCGTCCTGCTGTTTCAAGCATGCGCCGAGTCGCTTGCCAGCGAAAATGCCAGTCGTCTGGCCGCGATGCAGCGCGCGGAGAAGAACATCGATGGAATCCTGGAAGACTTGAACCTTAAGTTGCATCGCATTCGTCAGGAGTCGATCGACGAAGAACTCTTTGATGTCATTTCGGGTTACGAAGCCCTAACCGCAGCCCGCCGGCCACGGTGATGCAGGAGCGATGCGGCTCGAAAGCTTTCCAATCGCTTTCCGGCTGGCTCCTCATGAGTTATCCAGAACCATCCCATCGCGGCTCTTGCCTCAGCCTATCTTGAGCACAACTGCTCAGATTCCTGATGAATCCGAGTCGATACTGGGTTGGGGAGTCTCAACCGCTGGTGGACTCATTGCCCCGTCGGGCCGTAGACAGAAGTGTCTGCATCCAACCGGGTTTGCAGAGGTAACTGAACAACATGACCATCCATTCGAAGGCCTACCGAGTACCGCCGGGCAAAGAACTGAACCTGAGCGAGTGGCCCACGGCAATACCGGCAGTGACTAAATCGAAGAAGCAATACCAAAAACTGCTTCAAGAGCACGTGCAGGATCTCAGTACGTTGCAGCAACTTCACTACGCATCCAATCGCTACGCGCTTCTGCTTATCTTCCAGGGCATGGACGCAGCCGGTAAAGATGGTGCCATAAAGCACGTCATGTCAGGCATCAATCCGCAGGGATGCGAGGTTTCCAGCTTCAAGCAACCCAGCGCCGAAGAACTGCAACATGATTTCCTATGGCGCGCGGCATACCGACTGCCTGAGCGCGGCCGCATCGGAATCTTCAATCGTTCCTACTACGAAGAAGTACTTGTCGTCCGAGTCCATCCTGAGGAACTTCGCAACGAAGGTCTCTCCAAACAGCTTGAGGATGATACGTCGAAATGGGACGATCGGTATCGCTCCATTGTGGATTTCGAGAAACACCTTGACCGAAACAACACGCGCGTTGTCAAGGTGTTCCTGCATCTCTCGAAGGATGAGCAACGCAAGCGGTTTCTGGCGCGCATCGACGATCCGGACAAGAACTGGAAGTTGAGTCTGGCGGACACTCATGAAAGAAAATTCTGGAAAGACTACATAAGTGCTTACGAAGAGTGCCTGAGCGTAACCAGCACGCATCACGCTCCCTGGTATGTTGTCCCCGCGGACGATAAGGACGACGCCCGCCTGATCGTCTCTCAAATCGTTCTTGACGCACTGAGGGGACTTAAACCGTCCTATCCCAAAACAACTCAGAAGCATCGGGCCGAGTTGAAGTTAGTCCGCAAGATGCTTGCGAAGTGATGCATGACCGTATTCCGGTCGAGCCGAAACAATCTAAAGTCTGAAACCCACTGCCGGACATGAGCAGTTGCGGAGAACGAGAAGGGATTCGCTACGATGGCTACCACTGAACTCCCCATTAAGTTTGAGAAGGACGACGCGCCCCAGCCCTTCAGTAAGAACTTCGATCAGTTTGGCAATTCTTCCGGCTTCATCTTCGACGTGAGGCTGTCGAGCGCCGTTGCAGCTGACGGCAGGAATGAAGAGAGAGCACCAAAGCCCAAGGGACCGCTCTCGCCCGAGATGCTTGACAAGATGAATCGATATTGGCGCGCTGCGAACTATCTTTGCATCGGACAAATCTACCTGTTTGATAATCCCCTGCTCCGCTCACCACTCAAGGCAGAGCAGATCAAACCAAGGCTGCTCGGTCACTGGGGAACATCGCCGGGACAGAACCTGGTTTACATTCATCTAAACCGGCTGATTAAGGAGCATAGTGCGGACATCATCTACATCTCCGGTCCGGGCCACGGAGGCCCTTCGCTCAATGCCTGTTCCTATCTCGAAGGCTCCTACACCGAAGTTCACCCGGAGATTACACACGATGAAGACGGCCTGCGGCTCATGTTCCGCAAGTTTTCGACTCCCGGCGGCGTGCCCAGTCACTGTGGGCCGCACGTTCCGAATTCCATGCACGAAGGCGGAGAGCTTGGCTATTCGCTCGTCCATGCATTCGGCGCGGCCTTCGACAATCCAGACTTGATTGTGGCCTGCGTCGTTGGTGATGGCGAGTCCGAGACCTGTCCACTGGAAGGAAGCTGGAAGTCGGTCAACTTCGTCAATCCCGTGCGAGACGGCGCAGTCCTGCCGATCCTTCATCTCAACGGATACAAAATCTCCGGGCCAACCGCCCAGGCACGCACCAGCGACGCAGACCTGAAGGCCCTCTATGCAGGCCGTGGTTACGAGCCGCACTTTGTTGAGGGCGTGTCGAT
>CAVUWQ010000083.1:0-4606 GCA_963745105.1 uncultured Acidobacteriaceae bacterium | reverse complement strand
TTAGTCTTCGACAGGTTTAGGTCACCAGTCAGGTCATGGATCTATGGGCTTACCGAAACGGAGTGAAGACCGACTTCTCCCGGACGCGGGTCAAAGGGTTCCACCGAACAGACGCGCACGCGGCGCGTGTGGGCGTTCCGCAGATCTATCTGAGCCTGTATCAAGACAACGCCAGCAAGTGATTAATTATCAACTATTTAAGAGATTTGATAACGACATTCGCAAACCTCCCCGCCAATTCACGAAAGACGTGGGTGTTACGGAATTGGAGAGTGTTCTCCACACTCCTCTCTCCCCCTCCCTCTCCAGAGAACTACGGAGGCCGCCGACTCTCAACTTCTGAAACGGTTTAGTTTTCGGGTTTTGGGTCAATGGCTGCTCAAGCCCAGTTGGCATAAGCCCCACGATTGTAATGAAAATCGGGAAAGGTAAGGCTGCCTGGGTACTGTCCTTAACTGATAGAGGCAAGATAGAGGGTGCCCACTAGGCGAACGGAATTCGGATCAGGCGCGATTGGGTTTGGGTCGTTCATCTAAAATTGTCCATTTCTTGGATTCTTGGATTGGTAGGGGTGTTCGTGACCTGCCCCGTTTTTCTCAGCCGTTTATAGCTGGAGTTTCTCGATTCAGGTTTGTGGGCGAGTATATCTCGTCGTAGTCGGGGCTGTGGGGATGTGGGAAGCGCTGTTTGCTTTCCACATCCCCATAGCCCAGGGCTCTGCTGAACTCAGCAGGTGTTCTGTACGCGAGCGAGCTGTGCGGCCGCTCGCAGTTGTATTCCTGACGCCAGTTGTCGAGGGTTCGCCGTACATCATTCAGTGTGCGGAACCAACTCGCGTTCAGGCATTCATCGCGAAGACGTCCGTGGAAGCTTTCGACGTGTCCGTTCTGCATAGGTCTTCCCGGCTGGATATGGATCAGGCTGATCTTGTGTTCTTCTGCCCAGCCCAGCATGCGGCGCGATGTGAACTCCGGCTCGTTGTCGGAACGCACGCTTTCCGGCGGGCCGCGATGTTCGATCAGCCGATCCAGTTCCCGTGTCACGCGACCGCTGCCCAGGCTGGTATCGGCCTCGAGCACCAGGCACTCGCGCGTGAACGCATCGACCACACTGAGAATACGGATCATCCGGCCGTTCGCCAGTCCATCCACGATGAAGTCCATTGCCCACTCCTGGTTCGCACGTATTAGCCGTGGTTCGATCTGCTGTTCACGGACCAACCGTTTGCGCCGGCGCCGACGCACTGCCAACCCCTGCTCGACATACAGCCGATAGACTCGCTTCACGTTCATCGCTTGTCCGCGACGCTCCAGCACCGCATGGAGTCTTCGATATCCATAGCGGGGCTTCTGCCTGGCCAGCTTCACCAACTCCTCGCACAGTTCTGCGTTCCGATCCGGCCTCGGCTCGTACCGATAGCTGGCTCGATCCACGCCCAGCAACTTGCAGGCCCTCCGCTCGCTCAGATCAAATCCCGCCGAGACGAACGCGATATCCTCTCTTAAACCGGCAAGCTCCAGCCGTTTTTTCGGATGACTGCCTTCAGCGCTTCCTTGTCCAGGCTCAGATCGGCAACCAGCGCCTTCAATCGCCGGTTCTCATCTTCCATCTGTCGAAGCCGTTGCGCTTCGCTCACATCGAGGCCGCCGTACTTGGCCTTCCAGTTGTAAAACGTTGCGTCGCTGATCCCATGCTCCGGCAAAGATCCGCCGTCTTCACTCCGGCCTCATGCTGCTTCAGGATCGCAATGATCTGCTCTTCCGTGTACCGGCTCTTCTTCATCCCCAGTCCTCCCGTTCAGATTACGAGAGAACTCTAGTTTTCCCTGGCTGAGTTTTTCGGAGGCAGGTCAAACCACGGAGGTATTCCGAATTGGGAACCATACTCGATCTCCAAGCGGGCGACTATGGTGTTCAACGTCAACAAAACGAACCTTGAGAACGACCCTGCGTCTGTGGAGATGAAGATATTGAAGGAATATCCAGGTGGTCTTCTCTAGCTCAATGCTCAGTCGATACTGATGCCCCGGAGTAGGGATGGAGCGCATCCATCAAAGCATCGGCCATGACATGCCGACCGAAGATGACGCAATCAGAACCAGAGCCCTGAGTGCCGAACCTTGGAACTCATTCACACAATGGCACTCGTGCAGGCAACAATGTTTCGCTGCCAGTCGTCGATAGTACACCTGATGATGTAGCCCATATGGAGCCGGGTCTCCATTCATGGTCTTGCGGTATTCGCCGTTATTTCTGCTTTGTCAGACGATTCCGTGTTGGATGGCGCTTTAAAAGCGCTCATGTACTTTTCGCCAGAGGTCCTCTTGATACCGCTGGCGGAGCCACCATAGAAACGCTCGCCCAGAGACTCGAAACTTCACCGGCTTGTGGTTGACGTTCCCGCTGATAATTCTCGGGGATCGATCCATCTGCGAGATAAATCGCCACGCGGCCTCGTATCCCTCGCGCGTACCGACGCGGGCCGATCGCTCTGCGACGGTTACACTGGCGTCGCTCAGAGGCCCGAATTTGGGCACCGGATGAGGCAAAGCTTTCCACTGCGATTCGGGAGTCAAGCGCAAGTCATAGTCTGAATAAACGTCTGCCATTTCCTGCAATGCCTTCGAGAATCCAAGCTTCTGGCCGTTGTTTCTTGCGAATTTGTTTGCTTCCAGCCAAACTGCCGGCATCGCAAGAACATTACCCAAGGCTCCCAACAACGTGCCACCCACGTCGAGGAGAACTGAATCAACCACCAAGTTGATGATGGCCGCGCCACCGGTCGTAACGTCGATTCCTTGGCCGATGTAATCGAGAATGCCTTCGCTCTTTCCGATATTGGGAAGCTGTATCTCGTGGATAACCGAGTCATCGAGTACCGGCTCAGGGGGCTTGGGTGAGGTCGACAGGAACAACAGGACGGACCGATACCGTTCATCCTCAACACCGTTGCGCACACCGTCCAGCTTGGCCTTACGTTCGCCGAAGGACTTAAACTCCCGAATAGGGAATCCGTTTCTGACAGTGTGCTCCAGAAATGTGCGAACGCTCTCTGCACGGCACAAAGAGAGCCGGTCGTTATGCCGAAAACTGCCGGACCGGCTGGCCAGCCCGACGATGCTGACACTCCCTCCGTTTTTAAGCGTTGGTGCCACCAAGGAGGTCAAGAACGCCTTGTGCTCGGGTTTGAGTTGAGACTCGTCGATTCCGAAGTTGTAAAGCAGAATCCTAGACGGATTGGAGAGGATATCTTCTTTGCCCGGGCCGGTGAATTTTCGTATGTGCATGGTGTCCTCCGATCGATCACGACGTAGCTATGTTTGCCGATTAGAATGGCGAACTCAATAAGGTGGAAATGAGTTGAAGGTGAGTTGAGGCTGAGAGACTCGCTCATAGACAGGACGGAGTGAGCAACGGGAGCGACCTCCAGAATCATCTATGAAAAGCGTCTGCGGCATAGACAAATCCGGCTCAATGATGCGCCGATGAGTGAAGGTGACAAAACGCCCTCAGATCACTCAGAACTCATCCCGTGCTCAAGGACTTGCGGAGCATCGGCATCTTCTCCCTACTCCGCTTGGCCTCGGCTACGGCACGTCGTCCGTCAAACCCTGCTATTAATGTGCGACTACGACAAAGGAGTGTGTAACGGGTTTGGCGGCCGCGAATGCCGCGTTGCCCGCCTGCCTCGCTTTGATGGTGCAGGTTCCGGCCGCACGCATCTCCGCTTTGTCGCCGGTGACCTTGCAGACCTTCGGCGTCGTTGAGCTAAAGGCCACGCTCAGCGCGGAGGTTGCCGTGGCTTTTGGAGTTACAACCGCTCCAACAAATTCCTTGGCCGGCAACGCCGGGAAGTTGATGGTCTGGTTGTCCAGCGCGACCTTGAAGCTCTGCTTGACCACTGCGGCAGCGAAAAATTCCCCGTTGCCGGCCTGGAGCGCCTCGATCATGCATGTTCCTGCTGTCAGCAACGAAGCCTTCGCACTAACGACGGTGCATACCTTCGGGGTCTTCGAAGTGAAACTAACGGTGAGATGCGAGGTCGCTGCGGCGACTAGTTCGACCGCGGAGTGTGCGTGCTCGCTGGCTGCAACGGCATGGAACACAATGGTCTGCGCAGCGCGGTCGCCGATGCCGGTCAACGGAATCGCCTGCGACGTAGCGGTATTCAGAGAGTTATCCGCGACGACCATCTTGCCCGGAATCGTTCCAGCAGCGGTTGGTTTGAATTTGACGGCCATTGTGCAGCTCGCGCCGGAAGCCAGCGAGAACGCCGTCGAGGTGTTCGCATCGCTTTGCTCGCAGGTCGAGGCATCGTCCCAAACAAAGCTGGTGCCGATGGCAGGGTTCATGCCTGTCCTGGGCAGCGCGAAGTTCAACGGCGCGTTGCCGCTGTTGGCAAGCGTTGCGGTCACGCGTCCGTCGGCTTGGTCGGTCTTGCCTGCCACGGTCGGGGTTGCAAAGGCGAGAGAAGGCGGCGCCGCCAGGGGAAGCTCAACAATGGTGCCCAGCCGATCTTCACTGACAAACAGATTGCCGTTCGCATCGAAGGCCAGCCCGTAGGGCGCGTCGAAACCTGATCCAACTACGACCACTTCTGAATCCGT
>CAVUWQ010000082.1:0-54747 GCA_963745105.1 uncultured Acidobacteriaceae bacterium | reverse complement strand
TTCCATTTTCAGATCCGATGGTGATTCTCCGCGAAATTCTCGACAAATTGAAACCCGCCACCGTTACAGCCAGTTGTGAACGAATGCCGATATTCGAATCGTTTGCCATAGACATTATCGCTAATCTAATACTGAACGAATTCATTCAAGGCGGTGCAGGATGGCAAGCAAGTCGCGGTCCTCACCCCAACCACCGTGCTCAGCTTCCAGCACTTCGAGACCTTCAAGAAGCGCTTCAAGATGTTTCCCATCAACGTCGAGATGATCTCGCGCTTCCGCACGGCGAAGGAACAAAAGAACATTCTCGAACGAAGTGAGCCGGGCAAGGTCGATATCCTTATCGGCACCCACCGCCTGCTTTCGAAAGACTCAAGTTCCAGGACCTCGGCCTGTTGATCGTTGATGAAGAGCAGCGCTTCGGCGTGCGCCACAAGGAGCGGCTGAAGCAAATTCGCACGGAGATCGACGTGCTGGCCATGTCCGCCACGCCGATCCCGCGCACGCTGCACATGTCGCTCGTCGGCCTGCGCGACATGAGCGTGATCGAGACGCCGCCCAAAGACCGCATGGCGATCCAGACCATCGTCGCCAAATTCGACGAGAAGCTGATTCGCTCCGCGGTCGAGGTCGAGCTCGAACGCGGCGGGCAGGTCTACTTCGTTCACAACCGCGTCGAGACCATCTACGAGATCGCTGCAAAAATTCAGGAGCTGGTGCCCGCCGCGCGCGTCACCGTAGGCCACGGCCAGATGAGCGAAGGCGAGCTCGAGAAAGTGATGCTGCGCCTTCATGAACCACGAGTACGATGTATTGGTAGCCACCACCATCATCGAAAACGGCCTCGACATTCCGCTCGCCAACACCATCATCATCAACCGTGCCGATCGCCATGGCCTCAGCGAGCTCTATCAGCTGCGCGGCCGAGTAGGCCGCTCCAACCGCCGCGCATACGCCTATCTGCTCATCCCGCCCGAGCAGGAACTCACCGAAATCGCCCGCCGCCGCCTCGCCGCGCTGAAGGAATTCTCCGACCTGGGCGCCGGCTTCAAGATCGCCGCGCTCGACCTCGAGCTGCGCGGCGCAGGCAACATGCTTGGCGGCGAGCAGAGCGGGCACATTGAAGCTGTCGGCTTCGAGCTCTACACCACCATGCTCGAAGAAGCCGTGGGCAAGTTGAAAGGCGAAGGACGCGCAGAGCACACCACCACCCAGCTCAGCCTCGGCATCGGCCTGCGCATCGATGAGAGCTATATCGCGGAAGAGAACCAGCGCCTGCGCATGTACAAATTAATCGCCGGCGTCCAGACCGACGCCGCCCTGGCCGATGTTCGCGCTGAGCTCGAAGACCGCTACGGCCCCATCCCCGACAGCGTTCGCCATCTGCTCGACGCCTCGCAGCTGCGCATCGATTGCGAGAAGATCGGCGTGGCGCAGATCGATCGCAAACGCGACCAGCTGCACATCAAGTTCACCGAAAATGCCAGCATCGATCCCGGACGCCTGATGAAGCTGGTAGCCAAGGCCGCGAAGCGGGGTGCACAATTCACACCGCAGGGCGTTCTGAAATATCCGCTTACTGGCATGAAACCGGATGACGTGCTCATCGAAATTCGCATGCTGCTCGAACAGCTTGCACTCACCGCGGTTCCTGCATAACTGGAACTTATATTGTTACAAATGAATTGAGGCCGTATGAATCGAAGACTTTTCGCTCCGCTGCTACCCCGCCTTGTCGCCCTATCGCTTTTTGGAGGCATGATGACCGCGACCACTCTTTTGCAGGCGCAGGATGCCACCGGGCGCTTTCGCAGCCTCGCGGACGAATACTTCATGCAGGTGACCTTCAAATTTGGGCCCACTGGAGGCACGCTCGTCGGCTACCACCAGTTCGACAACGAGCTCGAGGACTATAGCCGCGCCAGCGTGGAACAGGAAGCCGCCGCCCTGCACAGATATCAGGCAAAGTTTGATAAGGTCCCCGCCGCACAGCTCGACGAAAGCACCCGCGCCGATCTTGAGCTGGTCCGCAACAACATCCGCGGCAGCCTGCTTGAGCTCGAGACCATTCGCGGATGGGAGAAGAATCCCGACAACTACTCGAGCGGCATTAGCAACAGCGCTTTCGCTCTCATGGAGCGCAAATTCGCGCCGCCCGACGATCGCCTGCGCTCCCTCATCGCGCGCGAAAAATTGATGCCGGCGGTTTTTGTGGAAGCTCGCAAAAATCTGAAGAACCCCCCGCGCATTTTCACCGAGATCGCTCTCGAACAGCTGCCCGATATAATCAGCTTCTTCGAGAACGATGTGCCCTCGGCCTTCACCGATGCCAAGGATCAGGCCACCATCGACGAGTTCCACAAGACCAACGCCGCCGTCATCGCCGCGCTGCGCGATTATGAAAATTGGCTCAAGACTGACTTGCTGCCGCGCTCCAACGGCGATTTTCGCATCGGAGCCAACACCTTCTCGAAAAAGCTTCTCTACGATGAGATGGTCGACACGCCGCTCGACAAGCTGCTGACGATTGCCTACACCAACCTGCACCAGAATCAGGCGGAGTTCGAGCGCGTAGCGAAAGAGATCGATCCCTCCAAGTCGCCAAAAGAAGTACTTGCCGAGCTCGCCGGCATTCATCCCGACCCTGACAAGCTTCTGCAGGCCTTTCACGACCGCTTCGAAGGTGAGATTGGCTTCATTCGCTCGCGTCACATCATCACCATCCCCTCTGACGTCGAGCCGACGCTCGAAGAGACGCCGCCCTTCATGCGCGCCACCACCCAGGCTTCGATGGACTCACCCGGTCCCTTCGAGAAAAACTCCACCACCGCTTATTTCAACGTGACACTCCCGGAGAAGGACTGGACCCCCGAGCACATTGCCGAACATATGGCCGCCTTCAATGTCGGCACCATCGTCAGCACTTCGGTGCACGAGGCCTATCCGGGACATTACGTGCAGTTCCTGTGGGTGAACCACACTGACCTGAGCCAGGTGCGCAAGCTCATCACCTCCAACACCAACGTCGAAGGCTGGGCACACTATTGCGAGCAGATGATGCTCGACGAAGGCTTCGCGCAGCCCGGCGTGGGTGCGAAGGACATACGCGAAGCCCGGCTCATCCGCCTCGGCCAGCTGCAGGATGCGCTGCTGCGCGATGCCCGCTTCATCGTCGGCATCAAAATGCATACCAACCAGATGACCTTTGACCAGGCCATCGATTTCTTCGTGAAAGAAGGCTATCAATCCCGCTCCATCGGCGAGGTAGAAGCCAAGCGCGGCACATCCGACCCGACCTACCTTTACTACACGCTCGGCAAGCTCCAGATTCTCAAGCTGCGCGCCGACGTCCAAAAGAGAGACGGCGCCAACTTCTCATTGCAGAAATTTCACGACGATTTCATGCGCCAGGGCGGCGCACCGATAAAAATCGTAAGACACGCCATGCTCGGAGACGACTCGCCAACGCTGTAGATTGCATCTCACTTCGGTGATGCGCTTTCCGGCTATGCCGGAGAGTGAACCTCTGTCAGACTTGAAACATGATGGTTGTTTTCTTCCGATCCTAAAATTCAAAGGACCTCAATGAAGAAAGTTCGCAAAGCAGTCTTCCCCGCAGCGGGTTTTGGCACCCGCTTCCTGCCGGCAACCAAAGTCATTCCCAAGGAAATGCTGGCCGTCGTCGACAAGCCCATCATCCAGTACGGCGTGGAAGAAGCTCTCGCCGCGGGCTGCGATCACATCATCATCATCATCGCCCGCGGCAAAACCTCCATCGAGGATCACTTCGACATCAGCTACGAACTCGAAGCGTCTCTCGAGAAACGCGGCAAGAAAGAGCTGCTCGAAATCTCGCGCGGCGTCTCCAACATGGCGCAGATCTCCTATGTGCGGCAGAAGGAAGCCAAGGGCCTCGGCCATGCTGTGCTCATGGCCAAAGACCTCGTCGGCGACGAGCCCTTTGCCGTCATCCTGCCCGACGACGTCATCGACGCGCCCACACCGTGCCTCAAGCAGATGATCGATGTCTACGATCAGGTGCAGGGTTCGATCCTCGCCACCATGGAGGTGGAAGGCCCTGGCATCTCTGCCTACGGCGTGCTCGACGGCAAACCACTGGCGAACAATCCGCGCATCATCGAAGCCAAAGGGATGGTCGAGAAGCCCAAATTTGAAGACGCCCCATCGAAGAACGCGATCATTGGCCGCTACGTGCTGACTCCCGCCATCTTCGAAATGATCGAGAAAATCGAACCCGGAGCCGGCGGCGAGCTGCAGCTTACCGACGCTATCAAAGGCCTTCTCAAAACAGAAAAGGTCTACGGTTACAATTTCGAGGGAATTCGTCACGATGCCGGTGACAAATTAGGCATGCTCATGGCCACCGTCGACTTCGCACTCAAGCGCAAAGACCTCGGCCCAGCCTTCCGCGAATACCTGAAAACGCTGAAGCTCTAGTGATTCCTGAAGTCCGGTTGGAAATGGTTGCTTGGTTTTGTATCAGGGCACGACTTCAGTCGTGCCACAAATAGCCAAAACCATCTGGGCTTTAGCCCCTGAGGATTGTTCTTGGAATACCGCGATTGGTTGGAATCGCCGATGAACTGCTAAGGCAGAAAACCAGCTACGTCCTGTCATTCTGAGCGGAGTGAAGAATCTCGGCCAAAATAAGCGCTAAGTAGGCAGAGATTCTTCCCCCCTCCGATTGCTTATAGCCACTTGATGTTGCAGCCCAGGCTGGGCTTCTGCTCAGGATTTACAGGCTGCCCTGCGATCACCGCATCCATCGCCGCACGCAGATCCCCGCCTGTGACCGGAACATTATTTCCCGGCCGGCTCTCGTCAAACTGCCCGCGATAGACCAGCTTCAATCCCGCGTCAAAGAGAAAGAAATCCGGCGTGCACGTTGCATCGAAAGCCTTCGCTGTCTCCTGCGTCTCGTCATAGAGATAGGTATAGGCCGTGCCCAGCTCCTTGGCCTGCTCGGCCAACTTTTCCGGAGCGTCGTCGGGATAGTTTGCCGCGTCGTTGCTGCTGATGGCCACAATGCCGATGCCCTTGCCGGCATAATCGCGTCCCAGTTGCGCCAATCCTGCCTGCAGATGCTTCACGAACGGGCAGTGGCGGCAGATAAACATCACCAGCGTTCCCTTTGTGCCCGTCACATCGAGATAACTTACGTCCGCGCCCGTCGCCACATCAGGCAGGATAAAGTTCGGCAAAGCGGTACCCAGCTCCAGCATGGCAGATTCTGTGCGTGCCATCGTCGTCCCTCCTCAGTGTTGTGATGCGCTGTCTAAAAGAGCGGTGTCTGCTTCCGCGGCAGCGGCAGACCAAAATGCTCGTACGCCAGCCGCGTCGCCACACGCCCGCGCGGAGTGCGATCCAGAAATCCATGTTGAATCAGAAACGGCTCGTACACCTCCTCGAGCGCATCCTGCTCCTCGGCCAGCGTCGCCGCCAATGTATTCAATCCCACCGGACCGCCGTCATACTTCTCGATGATGGTCAGCAGCAGCCGCCGGTCCAGCTCATCGAAGCCATGCGCGTCCACCTCCAGCATCTTCAGCGCATACTCCGCCGTCGCCCGATCGATCTTTCCTGAGCCGCGCACCTGCGCATAGTCGCGCACCCGCCGCAGCAGCCGGTTCGCGATACGCGGAGTTCCCCGTGATCGCATGGCAATTTCCGCCGCGCCGTCCTGGTCAATCGGCACGCCCAGCACCTCGGCCGATCGCTCCACCACAAAGCGCAGATCGTCATCGGAATAAAATTCCAGCCGCAGCAGAATGCCGAAGCGCGAGCGCAGTGGCGATGACAGTAACCCCGGACGCGTCGTGGCAGCGACAAAAGTAAATGGCTTGATGTCCATCACGTGCGTGCGCGCCGCCGGACCCTGCCCGATGATGATGTCCAGCTTGTAGTCTTCGAGCGCCGTGTACAGCTTCTCTTCAAGCACCGGCTGCAGGCGATGAATCTCGTCCAGAAACAGCACCTGCTTGTCGCGCAGGTTGGTGAGGATAGCGGTGAGGTCGCCCTGGATCTGCAGCGCCGGACCCGACGTCTGCTGAAACCCGACATTCAGCTCGTTCGCAATAATCGTAGCCAGCGTCGTCTTGCCCAGCCCAGGCGGACCAAACAGCAGCACATGATCCAGCGCTTCGCCGCGCGTCCGCGCCGCCTCCAGCGCAATCGCCAGCTGCTCCTTCGCCTTCTCCTGGCCGATAAACTCCGCCAGCCGTTTCGGTCGCAGCTTCAGCTCGAATGAGTTCTCGTCATCGGCGCGCGCGGCCGAAATCAGCCGCTCCGGATTGTCCTTCGGCGTTGGCATTTCAATCGGAGTCTACCGGGTGTGGACCAGTGAAGCAATGCGTGCTCCATCCATGCGGCTATTCGCCCTCTAACCGATATTTGCACTAAAGTAGATAGCGATGCGACGCCCCCTTTTGATCCTCGCCCTCGCTCTTTGCCCGCTCGTCTCCTCCTTCGCTCAGTCAGCCGCACCGCTCACCGACAAACAAAAGTTTCAAATCGCAGCCGACGTTCGCGATCAAACACTCCATGCCTGGGAAGGTTATCGCAAATACGCATGGGGCCACGACGAGCTGATGCCGCTCAGCCACAAGCCGCACGACTGGTATCCGCATTCTCTGCTCATGACTCCCGTCGACGGGCTCGACACCCTGATCCTGATGGGCCTTATGCCCCAGGCCGATGACGCCCGCCAGCTCATCGACACCCAGCTCGACTTCGATCAGGACATGTACGTCAAGGATTTCGAGATCACCATCCGTATGCTGGGCGGACTGCTCTCCAGCTATCAGCTCACCGGCGACAAGCGCCTGCTCGATCTCGCCGACGATCTCGGCCGCCGGATGCTGCCCATGTTCAACTCGCCCACCGGCATGCCCTATGAGTTCGTGAACCTGCACACCGGCGCGGTGAAGGGAAATGTCAGTAACCCGGCCGAGGTAGGCAGCCTGCTCATCGAGTACGGCATGCTGGCCAAGCTCACCGGCAAGCAGGAGTACTACGACAAGCCCAAGCGCGCCGTCGTCGAGCTCTATAAGCGCGGCTCGAAGATCGGCCTGGTCGGCTCCAGCATCAACGTCGAGACCGGCGCCTGGACCGATCCTACCGCGGGCATCATGGGCGGCATCGATTCATACTACGAGTATCTGCTCAAGGCCGCCATCCTCTTCAACGATCAGGACTGTAAGCGCATGTGGGAATCGAGCCTGGTGGCCATCAATAAATATCTCGCCGATCAGCGCCCCGGCGGCCTCTGGTACGGGCAGGCCGACATGAACAGCGGAGCCCGCACCACTACTGACTACGGCGCGCTCGACGCATTCTTTCCCGCGGTGCTCGCTTTGAACGGCGACATGGATCGCGCCGCGCGCCTGCAGGACTCCAGCTTCAAAATGTGGAACCTCACCGGCATCGAACCCGACGAGCTGAACTACGCCACGATGAAGATCGAAGATGCCGCATATCCGCTCCGCCCGGAGATCATCGAATCCACCTACTACCTCTACCACTACACCCACGATGAGAAGTATCTGGCCATGGGGCAGACGTATTATGCGTCGCTCGTGAAGTACTGCCGAACACCGGAAGCCTTTGCGGCACTGAAGAACGTGGAGACCAAGCAGCAGACCGACGACATGGAGAGCTTCTTCTTTGCCGAGACTCTGAAGTATCTCTATCTGCTATTCGCACCGCCATCCACGCTCGACCTCAACGCGATCGTCTTCAACACCGAAGCCCATCCGATGAAGCGCAGCCTAGGCCTCAGGCCGATACCGTCCTCGCACTAATGCAGAGCTCCTGTAGTTCTGTCAAAAATCGCCCTCTCGTTTTGTGTCAGGGCACGACTTCAGTCGTGCCGTAGATGGCCCTTAACCGACGGGGCTTTAGCCCCTGAAGGTTGTTCTTCGATGAGTTTGGATAGCTGTTAAGAAACGCACTCGGAACAGAAAGACCCATCTCGAAAGCTAAGATCAATCAGCGAATCAGCAGCGGCAGCCCGGCCACACACAGCGCGGCCTGCGCCAGCAGCAGCGCCCCGGTGATCCACACAAACCAGCGCCGGTAGCGGCTTTCAAGAATATCGGCAAAGATTCCGCCCACAAACGCCAGCAGAAATGGCAGTGCCCACAGCCACATCTCAGTCTGCACGCCGGTGGTGATCATCACCATCAGCAACAGCGTCACGGCCAGCGGAGCGCTGTTCCCGAAATAGCGCGAGCGGCGCGACGCGAGCCACAGGCCGAGCGCTCCAACCGCGGCCATCGTAATTCCCGCATTGGTCAGCGTGCTGAAGAACATCCGAGCCGGCTCCAGAGAGAAACCAATCTTCGCCGCATCGCTGCGGAAGACATAGCTGAAAGCATCCGGGCGAAACGCATACGATGCGAAAAGAATCAGCAGCGATCCCAGCACCCACACGATGAGCAGCGTGGGCAGATACGCCCGCTTGCCCTCCGCCAGATAGGCCATGAAGATTACCATCAGCGCCAGCGCGATCAGGAACGCGGAAACGTGCGCTGCCGCAGTGAATCCCAGCACCACCGTGAGTAGCACGATGCGCGGACGCCACTTCTTGCGTGGTCCCTGCATCGCGTGCGACACGCCGATCGCCGTATACACCGCCGCAAACAAACCGAAGGCAGCCCATATCTCGTTGTTCGGATACGTGGCGGCGGCAATCACCGGAGGCGCGAAGCAATAGAGCGCCAGCGCCACATATCCACCGGTATTGCCATAAAGCCGCCGTGTCACCCACCACAGGCACGCACCCAGCGCCAACGCCGCCAAAACAAACGGCAGCCGCAGCAGCAGGCCGACGTAGCTAACCTCGTGGCGCATCTCCCACGTCGATGTCAACGATGCCTGGCCGGCGAACATTCGCTGCAGCGTCAGCGGGAGCCCAGCTGCACGATACGCGAGCGTCCCATCATGGATATTGCCGCATGTGGTGAAGTATCCCGCCAGCGGAGACGGCTTCTCCCACATCTCCCGCCCGCAGCGCGCATACTCGTAGTCGGTCTCAGAGAGCTGCCGGTGCCACACCACCCAAAGACACTGCACCAGCAGCATCGCCAGCATAACCGCGGCAACCTGTTGCGGACGATTGAATTGAAAACGGCGAATGCGATGGGTAGAAGGCGGCATCGTTCCTGAATATTGCGTGGACCTTTGCCAGTGTAAATGGCACTTGGAAACCGCATTTTTGTCCCGGATTATGCACAAAAACAAGTGCAGATTCCGTTTTCTCTCCGGTACTCAAAAACACCTATCTGCAACCTACTGAATCCATTGACCAAACCCGCATTGCTGCATACTAACTAAAGCAGTATCATAGATTTAGGTCATTCCCGCCGGTCTTTTCCGCTCGTCCTTTCAGCACCAGTTGCGAACGACAAACTGACCCCGCGCCCGACCGCAAACATCTATGGCAGACGATCAGAACCCCCAGCTTCCTCTCGGCAACAACAGCGGCGACGGCAATGGTACCGGCGGTCCCACCGGTGCAGCCAATCTTATCCCCATCAACATTGAAGACGAGATGCGCCGGTCGTATCTCGACTACTCCATGTCCGTCATCATCGGGCGCGCGCTGCCCGACGTTCGCGATGGCCTCAAGCCTGTGCATCGCCGCGTGCTCTACACCATGCACGAGATGGGATTGCAGCACAACAAGAAGTACACCAAGTGCGCCAAGGTCGTAGGACAGGCCATGGGCGTCTACCATCCCCACGGCGACTCCGCCATCTATGACACCCTTGTGCGCCTCGCGCAGCCCTTCAGCCTGCGCTATCCCGTAGTTGACGGCCAGGGTAACTTCGGCTCCGTCGACGGCGATCCGCCGGCGGCCATGCGTTACACCGAATGCCGACTGATGAAAGTCGCAGGCGAGCTGCTGGCCGATATCGAAATGGAGACCGTCGACTTCACGCCCAACTACGACGAGTCGACCTTCGAGCCCTCGGTGCTGCCCACCCGCATTCCCAACCTCATCGTCAACGGATCGAGCGGCATCGCCGTCGGTATGGCGACCAACATCCCTCCGCATAACCTCACTGAAGTCGTGAACGCCGCCATCGAGATGATCAACAATCCGCAGGCCGGCCTCGCTGAGGTGCTCAAGCACGTGCAGGGCCCGGACTTCCCCACCGGCGGCTTCATCTACGGACGCAGCGGTATATCCGAAGCCTACCGCACCGGCCGCGGGCGCTTTCTCATGCGCGCCAAGTGCGCCATTGAGACCATGCCGCAGGGTCGTCAGGCCATCATCGTCAGCGAAATTCCTTACCAGGTAAACAAGTCCAAGCTCATCGAGCGCATCGCCGCGCTGGTCAACGACAAGGTCATCGACGACATCTCCGACGTACGCGACGAGAGCGATCGCGACGGCATGCGCATCATGATCGAGCTAAAGCGCGGAGCCGAAGCCCAGATCGTCCTCAACCAGCTCTACAAGCACACCCAGATGCAGGAAGGCTTCTCAATGATCTTCCTGGCCGTCGTCAACGGCCAGCCCAAAGAGCTTTCGCTGCCCAGTGCCATACGCGCCTTCCTCGATCACCGCATCGACGTGGTGCGCCGCCGCACCGCCTTCCAGCTGCGCAAGGCGCGCGAACGCGAGCACATCCTGCTCGGCTATCAGATCGCGCTCGATCATCTCGACAACGTCATCAAGATCATCCGGGGATCATCATCACGTGCCGACGCCCGCGAGAACCTGTTCCAATTCTTCTCTGGCAGGACCATTCAGGTTCGCGATCAGGCCTTGGCCGGCGTCACACTCGATCCCGCCAAGTACGCCATCGATCCGGCAACGTTGATCACCCCCACGCTCACCCTCAGCTATCGTCAGATCGACGCCATCCTTGAACTGCAGCTCTATCGCCTCACCCAGCTCTCCATCGACGAGCTGCTCAAGGAGCTGGCCGAAGTCCGCGACCGCATCGCCGAGTACGAATCGATCCTGGCTTCGGAAAAGAAGCTGCGCGCGGTCATCGTCAAAGAGCTCGAAGCCGTCAAGAAGGAATACGGCGATGAACGCCGCACCCAGATTCTCGACGAGACCGCCGAGCTGCAGCTCGAAGACCTCATCGCTGACGAGCAGGTTGCCGTTACCGTCTCCCACTCCGGCTACCTCAAGCGCACGCCCATCTCCACCTACCGCCAGCAGCGCCGCGGCGGCACCGGACGCCTGGGCATGAAGACGCGCGAAGAAGACTTCGTCTCCCAGCTCATCATCGACTCCACGCACGCCTACCTGCTCTGCTTCACCAACACCGGCCGCGTGTACTGGCTCAAGGTTTACGAGGTCCCCGATGTGGGAGCCGCCGGCAAGGGCAAATCGATGGCCAGCCTGCTCAACCTGCAGCCCGGCGAAACCGTGCGCACTATTCTCCCCGTCCGCAACCTCGAAGAAGAGGGCAAGTTCGTCTTCTTCGCGACCCGCCAGGGCACGGTGAAGAAGACGCCGCTCAAGGACTTCTCCAACGTGATGGCGCGCGGCATCATCGCCATCGGCATCGACGGTGAAGACGAGCTCATCGGCGTTCGCATCACCGATGGCAACCAGGTCGTCTTCCTCGCCACGCACGACGGCATGGCCATCCGCTTCCCAGAAGAAGATGTCCGCTCGATGGGCCGTCCCGCCTATGGCGTGCGCGGCATTGATCTTGGAAAAACCGATTACGTGGTAGGCATCGCCGCAACACCCAAGGAGCGCAAGAAAGACGGAGAAGGCATCGACTGCGCCTGCCTCATTCTCAGCGTCACCGAACAGGGCTTCGGCAAGCGCACCGATGTGGACGAGTATCGCCTGCAGACCCGCGGCGGCAAGGGCGTGATCAACGTAAAGACCACCGCCCGCAACGGCAAGGTCACCTCGATTCTTCTTGTCGACGATACCTCCGAGCTGGTGGTCATCAGCCAGTACGGCAAGATCATCCGCATCGACACCAAGACCATCCGCGCCGCCGGCCGCTCCACCCAGGGCGTCAAACTGCTCTACCTCGAAGACGAAGACAAGGTAGCCGCAGCCGTCGTCATCCCACCCGAAGAAGCCAAGATCGAACCGGAAAACGGAACACTGCTGCAGTAAATCATCTCAACTGATAAACGGAAGGCGCTGGAAACAGCGCCTTTCTATAGTGAGCGAGTCAGACGATATGATCACATTCCATCCTGGCGCCCAAAGTTCATTTGCTGCTGCCGCCGAAGAGCTACTCAAAGAAGTGAAATCATATGCGAGCGAACAGCCGCCGATCCGAAGAGGGTTTGATATTCACCCTCGCGTTGTTCTTACGGAAGCTGATATTATCGGCGACCCAAAAATAGTAGATCGAGAAGTCAATGGCCTCGGCGAAGAAACGGGAAGATTCTGGAATTTCAATGGCCAGCGTTTCGGGTGGATAGGGGAAAGCTATCAAAGGCTCAAACGACTCGCAGAAAAAATTGCGAAAAGTAAAGAAATACAAAATCTCGTTTCAGAGAGCTTCATACTAGACGAAATTTTTACGTGGCTTTGTGAGACCTTAGAGCGCAAGCGCTCAGATTCAATTTCCGATTTCATATCGGTTAGGTGCGACGAAGTCATAGATGACCATGAGATATATGTGCCTCTGTGTAGAACCTATTCATCCGTAGATTTCACGATCGGAGATGTCGAATTCAAATCGGTTTCAAAAACACTCTTGGATATTTGGTTTGCAAAAAAGCCGTCGGGCGATCAAGCGATGGAACAGAGATTCAAGACGTTCGAAAATGACACCCGCGCAACTTTTCAAGCCACTCTCGCCGCCTGCATTAAAGTGCGCGGAGAAAAAACAGCTGCTACAAAATACGCACTTGAGAAGGCATTGAGTGCAGTCGCGTTGCTGCGATTTTTGTCTAAAGCGAACTGGACATCAAAGATAAGAAGTTTTGCGTTGCCCCTCGGTATGGAAAAAAGTGCGGGTTGGCACGCTTTTCATATGCATGACGGCGCAATCAGGGAACTTTCCTCGCTTTCTATCAACGAGGGCCCCCATGAGTGGGCGATCGATGAAAGCAGAGCGACAATGCCTAATCTCTTAGAAAGCTTGTCTGAGTTGGCTCAATCGCAGGAATCTGAATTTCGCAAAACGCTTTTCGAGTCGATGCTGATTTATTCGCGTAACACCACTACAATCGACCCAGCAGATAAGCTCGTATTTATTCTTGTTGCACTTGAGTCGATGCTTTTAAGAGATGCCAGCGAGCCGATACAAGGCAACCTCGGCGAGCGCATGGCATTTCTGATCGGAAAGTCATTGGAAGAACGCAAAGACGTGGTGTCGGTTGTAAAGAAAACCTATGCGATGCGATCAAAATTTATACATCATGGCCAAGGCATCGATGATTTAGAACTCTTCGACCGTTTTTTGCTTTATGCGTGGGTCACTTTCTCAAACCTGCTCGGAGCGCGGACCAATTTTAAGACCCGGCTTGAATTACTGAGCAAACTTGATGAGCTAAAGTTGTCCTGATGACTCAGGGCCTGCATATCTCATCCTAGATGGTTCGAGCTTCCTAACTAATCTTCACTCGATAACAAAAGGACATCCGATATGCCAACATCCGTCGAAACCGTAAACCTGGCCGACGCGCGCCGCATCATCGCCGCCGCCGAAAAGAAAGCAGCTGAGATCGGCCAGCCCATGAACATAGCCGTAGCCGATGCCGGCGGCAACCTCGTCGCCCACGTCCGTATGGACGGCGCATGGATCGGCTCCATCGATATCTCCATCAAGAAAGCCTTCACCTCGAAAGCCTTCGACATCGCCACCAAAGACCTCGCAACACATTCGCAGTCGGGCAGCCAGTTCTTCGGCATCCACGCCTCGAACGATGGAAAGATCATGATCTTCGCCGGCGGCATTCCGCTCAAGAATGGCGACAAAGTCATCGGCTCCATCGGAGTCAGCGGAGGCTCGGGCGACCAGGACCACGCCGTAGCTGAAGCCGGCGCAGCCGCCCTC
This sequence comes from uncultured Acidobacteriaceae bacterium, assembly GCA_963745105.1. Classification (GTDB taxonomy): domain Bacteria; phylum Acidobacteriota; class Terriglobia; order Terriglobales; family Acidobacteriaceae; genus Silvibacterium. Next base: position 40,729 of record CAVUWQ010000082.1, on the reverse strand, counting down.
TAACCCGCCTTACAGTTCGATAACAGAATGATGCCGCCCCGGAAATCGTCCACGAGGTAACGCCCGTTCGTAATCTTCACCATTCTCCGCGGCGCGCTACAATCATGGTGAGTTTCAAAGGATTGCAGCCTTGCAAACCGCCCTCACCATCGGCGTTCCGGTTATCGTGATCCTGATTGGCATGCTGCTGAACCGGCAGGATGCCAATCGTCTGGATGCGAAGATCGATAGCCTGCGCCATGATATCGGGGGCAAGATCGATGGCCTGCGCAGCGATATGCGAGAGTTCTACCGCACGCTCGGGCAACACGAAGCCCGGCTCGACAATCTTGAAAAGTAATCTCTCCCTCGCCGAAAAATCACTGCGCTGGCACTCGTCTAACCGGAAGTGACCGGCATCGACACATCTCCCGAAAACGCACTTACGAAATACCCGCGCTCCCGCGACCTTCTCGAGCTCGCCCTCGGCTACGGCCTCATCCTCGGCGTCATCTGGACTGAAAACCCCGCGCAGCGCGTCCTCTACTGGACCGCCATCGCCACGGTCCTCATCATCACCCTGCTGCGCCGCGAAAGCCCGAAGACTCTCGGCCTCACCGGCCAGGGATTTCTAAGCTCGCTATGGATTCCAGCCCTGGCCGCGCTGCTCGCCGCCATCGGCATTGCCGTCGCACATCACCTGCACACACTGCACTTCGATTTCGAGCAGATCATCCTGCGCTTCCGCTTCACCGGATACGCGCTCTGGGCGCTAGTCCAGCAATTCCTGCTCCAGGATTTCTTTCTGCTGCGCCTTCTGCGCATGACCCGCAATCGCCCGCTAGCCGTCGTGCTGGCCGCGCTGCTCTTCACCCTCGCACATATCCCGAATCCACTCCTCGTTACGCTCACCCTCGTATGGGGACTCATCGCGTGCGTGCTCTTCCTTCGCTACCGCAATCTCTATACGCTGGGAATCGCGCACGCCATCCTGGGAATATGTGTTGCCATCACCGTCCCCAATCACATCCAGCGCCACATGCGCGTAGGCATCGGCTATCTTCACTATCACCCGCACGTCCAACATTTCCATCCACGCCACAACTAGCGCAGCAGCACGCCCCAAAGCGTATCCACCGTGGCATGCGTGATCGCGGACGCCCCGACACGCCGTTGCGCAAGCCACGCGCGCGCGTAGAAGATGCCGGCAATCGCGGCCATCAGCACATAGCGCCAGTTGAAGGATGTGGTTCGCTTGTTGAAGTGCACCAGGCCAAAGAGAACCGCCGTCACAATCAGCGCCGCCGTCTTGCCGATCCTGCGCTCCAGTAGATTCAGCATCCATCCCCGAAAGAAAATCTCTTCCGGCACCGCGATCAGGAAAAATGTGAACACCCACAGCAAAGGAGCCAGCCACGCCCGCTCCACATGCTTATGCAGGTGCAGAAAACCCAGCGCCAGCCCCAGCGTAATCGCAATGGGAGTATAGAACGCCCACTCGCGCAGGCCGATCTTCCAGTCGTTCTTGCGCAGGCGCAGATCGAAGCCCACACCGGTCAGGCGGCGAATCGAAAGAAATCCGTATAGCCCGGCGTCGAGCAGAAGCACCTTATTGAACGCCGCGAGACGATGCGGCCAGGCGCCCTCAAACCAGCGCAGATCCACGGAAAGGCCAAGCGCCAACAGAATGGCGAATTCCAGCCAGTGTCCCCGCTGCTGCGGGTCCAGCTTAGACACCAACATAAGAAGCGCCGCGATCAACGGAGGCAGCAGGAGATAAAGCAGGAACCAATTCCAGCGAAATATCCCAAGTGTAACCGCCACAATTACGTAAGGCGCACAAAGAATTGCCGGCAGTGCGATTCGAATGGCATTGGAAGCCGGGCGCGTGGCGCTGCCCCAGCTCTGCACCCGCGAAGCGCTGAATCCATACCAGAACACGGGGAACAGCGCGAGCGCAGCAGCAGGAACGATCGGCCATTGGCTGAGATGGAGCGTCACGAATCGATCTTAGAACTTGCTCATTCCCGCTACTTCACGCGAGCCGCCAGCAGCGCGGAGGGAACTCGCGGCTGCGCCGGCATCGACAGAGGAGCATACGACTTGTACACCGTGATATGAAAGCAGGACTGATAAAACTCCTCTTCCACATCGATCTTGCCGGCCTGCTCCAGAGGCAGAAGATAGGCGCGCATCCACGACACCTCTGACATCGACAGCCCCTTCTTCGCGATGTCTACAGTTGCGCCGGTCAGATGCGGAGAAGCAATATCGCCATCGGCCGGCGCGGCATTCCCATTTACGGCCATCAGCGATCGCTGATATGCAACCGTCCGCACCGCGGAATTCACCTGGAGCCTACGCCGGAAGCGCATGGCGTGCGCTCGCGCCAGGTCCGCCAGGAACCTTGCTGTCCAGGGGCGGCAATAGCGCCGGTTCGCCGGCAATCCTTCATTGATGCGCAGCTGCGCGCTCACCGGAACCGCAACTAGAGCCTTCTCGCGCCGCAGCTCGTTCAGCTGCGCATCGTCTTCAATCCGCGTCAGACCATCCGCTTCAGTCCGCTCATTCTGCCGAACCAGCGATTCGTGCGAGCCAACCAGCGCAGGCAGAAGAGCCCAATGCTTCATCGGCACAGAGGGAACGGTCGAGGCAACATTCTGCTCCTGCGTCGCAACCGCCGCCGGATGCCGGTGCGCCGCAATCAATGCCCTGCGACGCATGCTCGCCCTTCTCGCGGAATGCGTTCGCCCAGCACGAATGGAAGTGGCGTGTGCGGAGGTGTGAACACGATGAGTCGATGCCGCAGCATGCAGGCGTCTCGCATGACGATGCGAGGCCTCCGTGCGCGAGACAGCACCGGAGGCGCAAAGTGTCAGCCCGCCCAAAAGAAACAGGACCAGCACGGATAGAGAGCCTGTGTAAGAACGACGCATAAAACCGAGGCCCAAAGGCAGATCGCGGAGAGGCACTACAGAGCCCCTTTAGGCTAATAAACCCACGGCAAAAAGAAAAGTAGCCAGCTGGGTTCGCAGCCTCTGATTCCGCTCAGCTGCAGCGCAAACGTTTTTCCCCGAACACAGTCGTCGTTCCCGGCAGCCGCCACTCACCGCCCCGCGTTGCCAGCAATTTCAAACGTCTGGTTATAGTGCTGCTGGCTGGGGGGCAGAGGATGCATTTTGTAGAGGATCAGTACATTGCGGTCCGGATCGTCGAACGCAGGAAAAGTCGCCACCTGCTCCAGGGAATACTGCGTGCGGATATCCTCGAGCGTGCCCGGATCGATCTCGTTCCATGTGGCAAACCAACCTGGCTGATAAGTATGAATGCGCATCGCCAGGTCCCAGGTCCCGTAGTCGTCGCAGATCGCAGGCAGATGTGTCACCAGCGTGATGTTGTCCCCGCTGATCGAGAGCAGCAGCCGCTTGCCGTTGGGATGTTCGTCGATATAGCGCGTGATCTGCGTAGCCGCCGAAACCCAGGAGTATTCAGGATGCCGCGTCCAGCGCATCATCATGCGCAGATTCATCGCCGTCGAAAAAAACAGAACTCCCGCGCAGACCGCGGCCAGAGGCAGCCTTAGTCCGCGCGCGAACTTCATCTCCCGCTTCTCCCGCAGCAGGCCGTAAAGGCCCAGCGTAACAACCAATGCCAGCGGAAACGCCACCACCTCGTAGTAACGCGGCTGCATATTGTCGTGCCAGCCGATGAAGAAGATATACCCCGCAGCAGCCAGCAGTGACGCGACGATGACCGGGTTCTTCCATATTCCGCGAAAGAAGACCGCGGATAACCCGAGCAGCACCAGCGCCAGCACGCACAGCCACGAATCGATCCACAACGCCCCATGCAGCGCATACCAGAATGCGCCTATCCAGCCGCTGGCTGTCGTTGGCTGCTCCCACCGGTTGGCCGCAAACAGGTAGTGGTAGTCATACGCGAACCGCGGGCGCACAAAAAGCAGGTAGTACGCGCTCCAGGGAATCCCCGCAGACAAGGCAACCATCGCCATAGCCTTGAAGCTTTCGCGCAATTTGTAACCGCATGAGTGCCAAATCAGAAAACCCGTCGCGGGCAGAATGAAAATCGCCGTCGTCTTGGTCAGAACCATCAGGCAGAGCAGCAGCCCGATCGCAATCAGGATCGCATTTCGCCTCGCCCCGATGGCGCGGGGCAGTCGCAAAGCCAGCAGCCACGAGCTCAGCAGAAACATCACCAGCAGCGGCTCCAGAATAGCCAGCCGGCTGAATGCATAGAGAAATGCGTTGGCCGCCAGAAGGGTCACCGCCAGCATAGCTGCCCAGCGTGCCGCCTGCGTGCGCACAATCTTGTAAACCAGGATGAGGTTCGCCGCAAATACCGCCAGAACCAGCAATCGCGCGGCCACCAGGCTCACGCCGGTGAAGCGGAAGACTGCCCACTCCAGCGCCGGCAGCACCGGCAGCGCCACGCTGGGATTGAAATCGCCATGGACATACCACGACCCCAGCACATAGTGCTCAATCGCCGCCTTGCCATACCAGCCCTCATCCGTGTACTTGGAGTAGTCCATCCACGGTGAGTAGTTTGGGAAATCGGCGCGCAGATGCACAGCATGCAGCGCCATCAGCGCCGCAAGCGCTGCAATCCAGATACACCACCCCATATTCGAGACGAGCTGCGTCCGCTTCATGGCCTCATGGCTCTCTTATGAACGAAACACGAACGTCGGCAGAAGTAGCGGTCGGCCCAAGCGGACTCCGCGGCAAAGCTGTAGATCTGTAGGAACGATTGGAGAGAGTATAAGGTCTGCTCTCGTTCTCACCAAGAGCTTTGAGGATGCTATTCGTAGGCCAGCGCGTCGATCGGATCCTTGCGCGCCGCCTTCCACGCCGGATACAGCGCGCCCAGCAGCGACCCCAGCAGCGCAATCACCGTCGCGTTAAGCCTCCACGCATTGGTCAGCTGGAACGAAAAAGTAGGCATGCGCGCGCTCAGGCCGAGCTTCAATACCTGCGTCATCACCACGCCCAGCACAATGCCCACAATCGAAATCAGGATCGCCTCGCGCAGCACCACGTTGACGATGTACAGCTTCGACGCGCCCATCGATTTCAGAATCCCGATCTCGCGCGTCCGCTCCAGCACCGCCGTATAGAACGACTGGAAGATCACCAGGAAACCCACAATCACCGCGATGGAAATAACCACGTTGAGCGCGATGTTGAACCCCGGCAGATGCTCGGGCGTCATCAGCGACATCCACTCCTGCATGGTCTGCACCTGATATTCGCCGAGCCCTGGCGTGCTTTTGATCTCCCGGCGGATCAGCTCCTGGTTCTTCAGCTCGTCGCTCTTGATGTAAAACACCGAAGCATTATCGGGGCCCCCGATCAGCCCTCCCAGCACGCGAATCGGCAGGAAGATGCGTCCGCCTTTGCCGTGCTCGACGATGCCGCAAATTTTAAAGGGATGATTCAGAAGCTGCACCGTGGCGCCCACCGTCCGTCCCGGCTTCGAGTGCGCGTAGAGATCGTCGACGATGACTTCATTCGCATTGGGAGTGGAGAACTTCCGGCCTTCAAGAAATTCAAAAGGCTTGAGGGCGTTATAGCTGTCGAAGTCGATGCCCCAGATGGTTTCGACGCCGCCTGTCATGTTGAATTGTGCGATGGTTGGCGCGGCTACTGCCACATGCGGCAGCTTGGCCAGCACGTCAGCAATCTTCGCCGGAACGGGCGCGCCGCCCACCGAGCTGATGAAGCTAGAATTCGGCGGGCTGACGATAATGTCCGCGCCAATGCCGCTCCGCTGGCTGCTGGCGTTGTGCACCATGCCCACCATGATGGCCACGATGGACAGGATCATCACCACTTCAATAGCCACCGCCACCACGCTGATCAGGGTGCGCAGGGGGCGATGAAGAAGATTTCCGATAACCAGCTTATTCATGCGTCAAAAAGACAGTAGGCAGACGAAGGGAGAAACCCATCCACTGGCGACTTCCAGGAACTACCCCAAAAGTTGCACTCTCTTTGCCGAGTGTAACAAAATGGGGGATACCGGGATGAAATTGCGGGACACACTGAAACTTATATTGTGAATGCCCGATAAATAGTGCGAACGTATCCAGTAGGTATATGAAAAGAAAGGGAAAGCCCCATTTTCCCTTTGACCAACGGAATTCGGGCCCTTTATATTTACTGTAAGTCGCTGAAATATCTGCCCTTTCTGCTCTGTTGTAGTGAGGATAGGAAGCATGTCTGAATTCGGCACTGAGCTGCGCCGGGAACGCGAACGCCGAGGCATCCGACTGGACGCCATCAGCGAGGCTACGAAGATCAGCCCCCGGCATCTTCAGGCGCTTGAGGCCAGCAATTTTGAGCAGCTCCCCGGCGGAGTATTCAACAAGGGAATCGTTCGCAGTTACGCACGTGTCGTCGGCCTGGACGAAGATGCTTGCGTATCGCAATACATGACCGCCTACCAGGGCAGCGGCCAGCTCAAGGACGACGACGCCAGCTGGATCGAATTTGCCGAAAACGTCGGCAAGAATCGCCACCACGAAGCCCAGGTGAAAAATCGCCGCCTGCGCTGGGCTGGAGTGGCGCTCCTGCTTACCTTACTGGCAGTTTTGGGTTGGTTTGTCTGGCACTACGTCAGTTACAAAATGGCCGCCGGGAATTCTCCGCGCCACTCGCTGTCCGGACCAGAGACAGCCGCGTTCCAGTCCGCAGCCTTGCAGTCGTTGCACTCCGGTCCCCACAAAGCTTAGAACCCTTCGGGAAACCGTGATGCGCTGACCGGGCGAAAACTCCCGGCCAGCGCATGAAAGCCTGTTACTCAGCCGCTACCATCGCGGTTTCAACACCGCCCCCCAGGCTGGCTTCCTCGCGGCTTACTCTTTTCTCAGATTTGGAAACGGGCATATGTCCGTGGATTGCCGGCGAAGAGGACTCAATCTGGTGCAGGAAATACTGATCCCCGTATTTGTCGAAGACCAGCTCGCCTTTGCCCCTTGACCACGGCTTTGCAGCGTCGGACAGCACTAGGCTCATCGCCGCGTACTTCCGGTCCGTGGATTGAATCAGGACCAGGCCGTACGAGGGGGAAGAGACTCTGTATGTGTCTGCAGGAAGAGTCTTGTCGCCTACGGTGAAGGCGAAAGGTACTTTTGCCTGCGCTACTGGTTGCTGTGCCTGTGCGCTGCCGATCATGGCCAGGGCCGCGATGCTGAGAATGCTGACTACTGAAATGCGCTTCATGACTTTTCTCCTTTACGTGAGGTGACTGTGCTTATGCGTTCCTCAGTCAGGAAGGAGATTGCTCCCCGGGCGGAAAATTGGCCATAGCCGCGGCCTGTCGATTGAATGACTTTTATCTGACTTCGCAAACTATTAAATAAAAATGACTTATTGAAAAAAACTAAGCCGGGATAGAATGTGGTGCTCACGGAAGAGAGTCGCGTCATGTCCTCCGATGCGGTGAAATTCGGCAATCACTTCGAATTGGACCGCGGCGCATACCAGCTTCGCCGCTCCGGGCGCGTCCTCAAGCTCGAGCGCATCCCCATGGAAATCCTGTTTTTGCTGCTCGAGCAGCCGGGACAGCTCGTCTGCCGCGAAGACATCATCGCCAGGATCTGGGGTAAAGACGTCTTCCTGGACACAGACAACAGCATCAACTCGGCAGTCCGGAAGATTCGGCACGTTCTCAGAGACGACCCGGAAAACCCGGTTTTTATCCAGACAGTCACCGGCAAAGGCTACCGGTTCATCGCAGCCATAAACGGAACCAGCCAGCCAGCTTCGCCGCCACCGGCCACCGTTCCCGATTCCAGCCTCGCCACGGAACCCTCCCCGCCATTGCCGCCTGACGCGCCCCGGCCGCGCCGGAGATCGACCGATCACTTTTCCATGCGGCGAATTTCAGTCGCCGTGCTCCTTATCATCCTGCTCGCCGCCGGAGTCTACTTCTGGCGAACGCGAGCCCGGTTCCACCCAATCGCCCGACAGCACCGCCAGATGCTGGCCGTGCTCCCCTTCGCCAACCTGAGCGGCGACCCCCAGCAGGACTACTTCAGCGACGGCCTCACCGAAGAGACCATCACCGATCTGGGAGAGCTCAACCCCGAGCAGCTCGGGATCATCGCCCGCACTTCGGCGATGTCCTATAAACACACCACCAAGACCATTCCCCGGATTGGCCGCGAACTCGGCGCCAACTACATCCTCGAGGGCAGCATCCGGCGGGAAGGTGGAGTCGTCCGCATCAGCGCCCAGCTGATTCGCGTCAAGGATCAGGTCCCTCTCTGGGCCCACACTTATGAGCGCGAAACCGGCGGACTCCTCGCGCTGCAGAACGAACTAGGGAGAGCCATCGCCCAGCAGGTGCAGATCGAGCTCACCGGACCCTACGGAAACCGCTCGGCCAGCAAATACACCCCCGATCCCGAAGCCTACGAACTCTATCTGAAGGGGCGGTTTTTTCTCAGCAAGAGAACCTGGCCGGAGATCGACGAAAGCACCGGGTATTTTCAACAAGCCATTCAAAAAGACCCCGGCTTTGCGCTGGCCTACGCGGGACTGGCCGATTCCTACCTGGCGAATGCCATCGGGGCCCAGGCGGAATTCGATCCCAAGGCCAAGGCCGCTGCCTCCAGGGCGCTGGAACTGGACGACAACCTGGCCGAAGCCCACACCGTGCTGGGAGTAGTGAAGGCCGACTTCGAATACGACTGGCCGGGCGCGGAGCAGGAATTCCAGCGCGCCATTGCCATCAACCCGAACTATGCCGATGCCCACTACCGCTACGCATGGAGTTACCTCACCCCGCTCGGCAGGTCGCAGCAGTCGATCGACGAAATGAAGAAGGCCCTGGAGCTCGATCCCTTCTCCCGCACCGACAATACGATCCTGGGATGCACCTACTTCTACGCCCGGAGATACGACGAAGCCAGCGCGCAATTCGAGAATGCCATCCAGTTAAATCCGGATTTCTTCGTGACCTATTACCATTTCGCCTGGCTGTCCGCCCACACCGGGCGGTATCCCAACGCCATCACCGAGCTGACCAAAGGGCGTCTTCTTGCCGGCGACCGCCGCGCCAAAACCGCTGTCTCCAGCGAGCTTGCCCTCAGGAAAGCAGTGGCTGCCCACGGAGCGAAAGGATTCTGGCAGCAGATCCAGATGCAAAGCCAGCGCGAAACTGCTCCCGAGAGAGGAGAATTCGGACCGGCGCAGGTGTATGCCCACCTCGGAGATAACGAGAAGGCTCTGAAGGCGCTGGAGCGTGACTATCAGCAGCGCGAATCTCTGGCAACTCTCGTGAACGTCGACCCCGCCTTCGACTCCCTTCGCTCCGACCCGCGGTTCAAAAATCTCACCTGGCGCATGGGCCTGACCCAGAACGCCAAAGCACCATAGACCGCACGAACCGCACGGGACCCGCCATAACCCGCACTGCCGGAAGACTTTGTGGTTCGCGGCAACCGCACATCTTCTAATATCCCGTTAAGTGTGGTTACTTACCGGTGAGTGGCGAGTTTCGCCCATTCGCTTCTTCACTTTGTTACAGTCTCGTCCAGTCTAGTAACATCGAGAGATAGACGTTGAACCCCAGGCCTGTCGTAAACAGCTTGTGCTTCTGGCTTGAGCGCTCTACCTGTCCTTCACGTCTCAAATTCAGCTGCTGACGGCCCCCTCGCGCTTTGCTGATGACGGCGACGGGTGCTGCCATCTCCAACCGGAGGACCTCACTCTTGTCCGCACGCAATAAGTTCCTTTTCACCTCAGAATCTGTCACCGAAGGCCATCCCGACAAAATCGCCGACCAGATTTCCGACGCCATCCTCGACGCCTGCCTGGAGCAGGATCCCTACAGCCGCGTAGCCTGCGAAACCCTCACCGCTACCGGACTCGTCGTGATTGCCGGCGAAATCACCACCCGCGCATACGTCGACTTCCAGACGCTGGTACGCGGCGTGGTTGCGGCCATCGGCTATGACAACGCGCTTTACGGCTTCGATTCGAATACCTGCGCCGTGATCTCCTCCATCAACAAGCAGTCGGGAGACATCGCCATGGGCGTGGACACCGGCGGCGCCGGCGACCAGGGCATGATGTTCGGCTACGCCAGCAACGAGACCGAAGAGCTGATGCCGACGCCCATCGCGCTGGCCCACAAGCTCACCCGCCGTCTCACCGAAGTCCGCAAGAACGGCAAGCTGCCCTACCTGCGCCCCGACGGCAAGAGCCAGGTCACCGTCGAGTACGACGAGAACCACAAGCCCAAGCGCATCGACGCAGTGGTCATCTCCACCCAGCACGCCGAGAACATCGCCACCGAAGACCTCCGCGCCGACATCCTGAAGCACGTCATCCAGGCTGTCCTGCCCGCGCATCTCCTCGACGAGAACACCAAGTACCACATCAACCCCACTGGCCGTTTCGTCATCGGCGGCCCCATGGGCGACACCGGCCTCACCGGCCGCAAAATCATCGTCGATACCTACGGCGGCATGGGCCGTCACGGCGGCGGCGCCTTCTCCGGCAAGGATCCGACAAAGGTCGATCGCTCCGCAGCCTACATGGCGCGCTACATCGCCAAGAACATCGTGGCCGCCGGCCTCGCCGACCGCTGCGAAGTTCAACTGGCGTACGCCATCGGCGTAGCCGAGCCGGTTTCCGTCCTCGTCGACACCTTCGGCACCGGAAAGCTTCCTGCTGAGAAGCTCGAAGAACTTGTTCGCGCCAACTTCAAGCTGACGCCCAAGGCCATCATCGAGGGCCTCAACCTGCGCCGTCCGATCTACAAGAAGACGGCAGCCTACGGCCACTTCGGAAGAACCGAAAGCGAATTCGGCTGGGAACAGACGGACAAGGCAGCAGCGCTCAAGGAACAGGCAGGCGCAGCACTCGCAGCAAAGTAGCTCGTAGCTAGGAAGCGGCCGGCTAAAGTCCGGACAGCTAAGAAGCGGTTCGCGGAATACCGGCTAGCGAAAGACAAAGAGGCAGGCTCTTCGGAGCCTGCCTCTTTTGCATGTTGTCATCTCAAGCGAAGACGAGGGACCTGCTGTTCGCCGGGACCACAGTGCGCTTGCAGCAACAAGCGAATGCCGTTGCCGTCAGCCTCGCGACCCGCTTTTTAGCGACCCGGGCCTTAGCGCCCCGCTTCCTAGCGACCCGCTTCTTAGCTAAGCTCTATCCATGGACCATCTCTGGACCCCGTGGCGCTATGCCTACGTCACCGATGAGCGCAAAGACGCCCGCAAGGGCGTCCCCGACCAGCTGAGCGCATGGCCCGGAGACAAAGGCTGTGTCTTCTGCAACATTATCGCCGCCGTCGACTACGCCATTGCCCAGGGTATGTCCCCCGGCGACGCCGAGCGGGCCGCCGGGGTCGTCTATCGCGGCAAACTCAACTACATCTGTCTCAATCGCTACCCCTACGCCTCTGGACACATCATGGTGGTGCCCTACGTCCACCTCTCCTCGCTGGCAGCACTCGAAACCCCGGCGGCCCACGAGCTGATCGACCTCGCCCAACGCGCCGAGCAGGCGCTGAAGGCTGTCTACCATCCTCACGGATTCAATATGGGCCTCAACCTCGGCCAGTCCGCTGGAGCAGGAGTTGCCGAGCATCTCCACCTTCACGCCCTGCCTCGCTGGGCCGGCGACACCAACTTCATGACCGTGATAGCCGAAACCCGCGTTCTGCCCGAAGACCTGTCCGTCACCTGGCACCGCCTCCGCGAAGCCTTTCAGGGATAAAAACTCCTGCTGGGTGCCCCACCTCTCGATTTTGAGAGGTGGGAGTCGGCCGCCATCGGACTCGATAAAGTATCGAAGCCGGCTCCCCACGCCGCGCCGCATCTAACCTGCGCATCCAACCATGGACGAGAGCGGAAAGGATGACCCATGCCACAGCCAGCAAAACAGGAAAAATCAGCCCCAGAAAAATCAGCCGAGGAACAGGCCAAATATCAGCCCCGGCCCAGCGTTCAACCCACAGAGCCCGAAGACCCCAGGCACGCCGGCCAGACCGCCCGGCACTTAGCCCTGGATAAAAATCCCGAAGGCAAACACTCACAGCGGCACCCGGAGGAAGTAGCCGCACAGCACGCCACCGGATCATTTACGGATGAGAACGGGCGGAAATAGCGCCGATCCACATACGTAATGACTCTCAAAGCTAGGGCCTGGTTGTGTTCAAGCACAATGGTGCGGTGCTAAATTAGGCACACTCACTTACCTCGGAGTGCCCTGTGGAACCTCTAATCTCTATCTGTTTGCAGATAGCAATTCTTATCGTCCTCATAATCCTTTTAACGAAAAAGAATTCTTTGACAGAGCTCAGGGCTGTGCTGAGCTCGCTTCATGAAGCCCTCGTCCGATCAGAGACCAAATCCGATCAACTAAACCACGAACTGCGCCAGGGAATCCAAGAAATTCGCGGCACAATTTCAGACGAGAATCAACTGTTACGAACAATCTCCACACAGTCAACCGACGCGGTCAGAAACGAAGTGACTACGCTTCGAGACCTCTTGGCGCAAAATATGCAAGCGTTAACAGATGTTCTCTCACAGCGCTATGTAACGTTGGCGGAAAACATCAACGAGAAACAAACTAAATTTCAACAAGAGATTGCGGACCAATTAGGAAAAGGCCAAACGTCCCAGACAGAACAGACTCTGAAAATGAAGGAGACAGTAGAGAACACGCTGAGCCAGTTGGGCCGCGACATTCGAGAAAGCTCAAAATCCTTGACGGATGAAGTTAAGAATCGCCTTCAAGAAGTTACTAAGCAACTTGAGAACGTGTCGAAGAAAAACGAAGAGAAGCAGGATTCGCTGCGCCAAACAGTGGAAGCTCGGCTGGAAAAGCTTCAAGAGAGCAATAGTGCAAAGCTCGAAGAAATGCGGACTACTGTGGATGAGAAGCTGCATACCACTTTAGAGAAGCGGCTTACTGAAAGCTTTGGGCTAGTCACGGATCAACTCGGGAAAGTTCAAATCGGGCTTGGGGAGATGAAAGACTTGGCAACCGGTGTTGGAGACTTGAAGCGTGTCCTTACAAATGTGAAAGCGCGCGGTGGTCTTGGCGAAGTAATGCTTGAAGCCCACCTGGACCAAATACTCACCGCGGACCAATACATTAAGAACGCAAAAATTAAACCCAACAGCCTCGAAGCCGTGGAGTATGCAATCCGTATTCCTAATGGCGAGCATGAAGAGGTTCTTCTGCCCATCGACGCTAAGTTTCCGAAAGAAGACTGGGAAAAATTGGAAGATGCGATGCAGCACGGGAGCGCGGGGCAAATCGCAGCTGCACGGAAGAATCTGGAAACCACCGTTCGCGCGGAAGCCAAGAAAATATCGGAGAAGTATGTATTTCCTCCGGTCACCACACCTTTCGCATTTATGTTTTTGTCAACAGAGGGCCTTTTCGCTGAAGTAGTGCGCATTCCGGGACTTGTTAGCGACCTTCATTCAAAATTCAGAGTATCCATTACTGGCCCAACAAATTTCACGGCAATGCTAAGCGCCCTGCAGATGGGATTCCGGACTGTCGCAATTCAGAAAAAGGGCGCGGAAGTGTGGCAGATTTTATCAGCAGCAAAGCATGAATTCGGAAATTTCGGCACCTTAATGGCGAAGGTTGAAGGGCAAGTCCAAACTGTTCAAAATACGCTCGAAAAAATTCATTCCAAGACAAAGACAATCAATCGCAAATTGAAGGATGTCGACACGCTGGAAATGCAGCCCGTCGCGGCCGCATCTTTGCTCGGCTTTGAGGATTCTGAAGATGAAGACTCGGGAGCTGAAGTGGTCGCCGAAATAGCCGCGACTGTAGAGGATTGAGGTCAGGCTGAATATTAAACCCGCCCCCTCCGCTTTACACCACTTAAACCCCTCAGTAGACTTGAAATTTCGGGGCTAGGAAAAGTTGTGTCTGTGTAACCGGCGCAAAATCTGCATCCGATCTGAATCAGCAGCACCAAACAGGAGAGACACGCATGGCAGCAGTGGAAGAAAAGGTTAAGCAGATCATCGTTGAGCAGCTTCAGGTCGATGAGGCCGAAGTCACCCCTAGCGCTTCGTTTCAGGAAGACCTCGGCGCCGACTCGCTCGACGTCGTCGAGCTGGTGATGCAGTTTGAAGAAGCCTTCGACATCGAGATTCCCGACGAAGACGCCGAGAAGATCAAGACCGTCAAGGACGCCATCGACTACATCGACAAGAACGCGAAAGGCGGCAAGTAGTCTTGAAGCGGCGCGTCGTTGTTACCGGACTCGGGCTGATTTGCGGAGTAGGCAACACCGCAGCCGAAGTCTGGACAAGTCTGCTTGCTGGCAAGAGCGGCATGGGACCCATCACCAGCTTCGATACGACAGGTTTCTCTGTCACCTTCGCGGCTGAGGTGAAGAACTTCGATCCGCTTCAGTTTGTGGACAAGAAGGAAGCGCGCAAGATGGGCCGCTTCATCCATCTTGCCCTGGCTGCGGTTCATGAAGCCGTCGAATCCTCCGGCCTGAAGATCGATGCCGCCAACGCCGATCGCGTCGGTGTCTTCATCGGCTCCGGCATCGGCGGATTCGAAATCATCGAGCGCGAGCACTCCAATCTCCTCACCGGCGGCCCGCGCAAGATCTCGCCCTTCTTCATCCCCGCGGCCATCGTGAACATGGCCGCAGGAAATGTAAGCATCCGCTACGGCGCGCGTGGCCCCATCTCGGCCACCGCTACGGCGTGCACCACCAGCGCCAACTCCATCGGCGATGCCGCCCGTATCATCGAGCGCGGCGACGCGGATGTGATGATTGCCGGAGGCTCCGAAGCTGCGGTCACGCCCATGTCGGTCGGCGGGTTCGCAGCCATGCGCGCGCTCTCCACACGCAACGATGATCCCACCCACGCCAGCCGTCCCTTCGATAAGGATCGCGATGGTTTTGTCGTTGGCGAAGGCGCGGGCATTCTTATTCTCGAAGAGCTGGAGTATGCCAAAGCACGCGGCGCGAACATTCTCGCCGAGCTCATCGGCTACGGAATGAGCGCCGACGCCTACCACATGACCGGCATCGCTCCGGAAGGCGAAGGCGCACAACGCAGCATGGGCGCCGCGCTGCGCGATGCGAAGATCGATCCTGCTGAGATCGGCTACGTGAACGCTCACGCCACATCCACGCCGCTCGGCGACGGCAATGAATCCCGGGCCATCGAGCAGGTCTTCGGTGAGCACGCTCTCAGTCACAAGCTGAAGGTGAGCTCGACAAAATCGATGACCGGCCATCTGCTCGGCGGCGCAGGCGGCCTCGAAGCCGGCATTACCCTCCTCGCACTGCATCACCAGAAGCTGCCGCCCACGGCCAATCTCGAAAATGTCGATCCCGAGTGTCGCCTCGACTACATCGCGAACACACCGCGGGACCACAGCTTCGACGCCGCGCTCTCCAACTCCTTCGGCTTCGGCGGCATCAACGGCTCGCTGATCTTCCGTCTCCTGCGGTAGCCTTCCCGGACAACACCAGCTCCGGTTGGCACGCACTCCTCTGGCTCGTCGTCGTGACGGCCAGAGGGTCGAAGCACGGAGCAAGGCTGATCCATCCACCATCGAGATTTATGACGCCAAATATTTGAGCAACTATTCTCTCGGTTCGGATTTCCGCATACTCTGCCGGACAGTCCTCTGAGTTCTGCGCGGTACGGGTATCTGATGAGGATTCGCATAGCCGCGCCTAGGCGGTAAAGGCGCAGCTTCCTGAACTATCTTTTTCGCCAGCATAAAGGCTGAGACCCGCCATGGCGGCGGGTCTCAGAACTTCTGGAAGCGCAATCGAATTTAAGAACCAGCCGCGGCAGCGCCCACGCCGATCAAGATAAACAGCAGCCACCATCCCACCACCGCCGCCGCCGCCTTCCCGCGCGACACCTTGGCGACAATCGCCATACCGATCACATTCAGAACGATCGCCCAGATTTCAAACAGGTCGAGATGAATACAGAAGGTGCTCAGAGCCTTGGGCACATCCGTGCTCAGGTAGTATCCGATGTTGGTGCCCACCGGGTTCTGCATGATGAAAGAATCCGGCGCCAGACCTGCAAAGATGGCGATGATCGCCAGCAGATATTTGAGGTTCATCACCAGCGAGCCGTACATGCTCACTGCAAACACCTGCCCGAACTTTGCCTTCCCGCCGAAGCCGAAGTTCAGCGTCACCCATACCAGCAGCGCATTAATGGCCGTGAAGATGAGCACCACCACCGTATAGCCATACCCGACGACGGCCGTAAATTTAGCGCCGATCGCTTTCGCCGCCGGCACCTGATCGGCCGGCATCTGTGCCATTCGCGCTTCCTGCTTGGGGCTCTGGTGCAGAATGTTCTCGTAGACCTTGTCCCAACCGACCTTGGTCTGCACCGCAAACGAGAAGCCCACGCTCACCAGGATCATGATCACCAGCGGTCCCCAGAACGACGAGTTGCGCAGGATATCCGTGAAGGTCTTCGACGGGGCGGTAAAGGTATCGATGATGCGCTGCGGCTCAGACAGCCCCGGCGCTACAGGTTGAGGAACGGAAATTGCGTCAGCCATGAAAACCTCCAAAGAAAAGGCGCACAACAGCGCGTGAAATGGTTTGGCCGGATTGTATCCCGGCAGATGGGGGACCGTCGTAAAAATCAAAACCGCCTCAGGCTACGCGCACATTCGTCGCCTGCACCGATTCCATCAGATCCTTCACGATCTCCCACACGTGAACGCAGATCGCGATGCCGAATCCCAGCATCGTTCCCCGGATTCCCCAATGCAGGATCTGATTGATGATCGTCGTGTACTGCGTGCCATCCCCATTGAGCGCAACGGCGTATGTCTGGGTCTGCAGCAGACGGTAGCCGATCCATATGCAGAATGCCGAGCTGAATATCCGGAAGACTGGCCGGAACCAGCGCAGATCGGGCCGGAGCAGGGTGATCACATTTTCCGTAATCCCCGCCATCGCCAGAATCAGCAGCGGAATATAAATCTCTGACCAGATGGGAGCAGGCTTTACGAACATCGCCGCCGGGCCGACCAGCAGGAAGGGATAGCTGGGAACGGCCAGCAGCCACACCAGGCCAATCACGCCGAAGATCAGCTCCGTCGCAAGATTGAGGCGCTTCGCCGGCCTCGAGATGCGTACGCGGGCCAGCTTCCCGGGATCCCAGTCCTCACCGCCGATGGAGGCAGCGGCATAGCGGTCGATGGTCGCGAAGATCAGCGTCACAATGCCAAACTGGATGAAAAATATCGACCACGCGGAACCCACGGAGTGCAGGATGACGGCCACCGGATTCGGCGCTGCCGCATGGTTGAAGATCGTCGAGAGGGTAGTGCCGACGATGTTGATGAGCAGCGTCACCAGCACCACGATCTTCAGCACTACGATGTAGATCGGATAAAGAACCGGGCTGATCAGGCTGCGCTGCGGCAGAAAACTCCGCGCCACCATCATGGGCTGGCCCCGCTGTTTGAGAACAGCCTTGATCTCCTCATCACTGAGCGTGTGGCCAAGTTCGGCCTCGCGATCCTCGATCTGCTGAAGCAGGTCTGCGGAAAGCTCGGCGAGTATGTCGTCTTTCTGCGCGCGCGGCAGCCAGAAGCCCACCGCCTGCAGATACCGGTTTAAAAGATTGTCCTGGGTAAAGTTCATGTTCATTCCTTTTCCTGAAGTGCAGGAACGCGGTCTTCGTCGATGCTCTGTCCGTCTGCTGCCTCGCTCACTTGCTGACTTGCTTCCCCGTCTGCCGGAGAGCTGGATTCGGTCAGTCCGGCTTTATTCACAACCGGCCTGGCACCTGCAATCCGGTCCAGCGCCGCGTTCATAGCCTCGTGCTCATTCAAAAGCTGGTACAGAACCACCTCACCCTGCGCGGAGAGCCGGTAAAAGCGCTTGTTCCGCTTCTCCTCCTCCCGCCAGTGGCTGGTCAGCAATCCCTGAGCTTCCAGCCGCCGCAGCAGCGGGTAAAGCGTGTTCTCATCGATCGCCAGCCCCGAGTCCGAAAGCGCCTTGCGCAGGATGTATCCGTAATGTTCCGTCCGAAGCTGGGCCAGGACCGCCAGGGTAAGGCTGCCTCGCCGCAGTTCCAGTCGAAGATTTTCAAAGACTTCGTTTTCCATGTTCGCCATACACTGTGCAACAAACAGTGTATGGCGAGAAGTATTGCGCCGGTCAAAAGCTTCGTCAAGCAAAATCGTATTTCCGCTGGAATAAAAGCTGGTGCGAAATGCCCACGGAGGCTCAGGCTCATTTGGCATCCAACTGCAAGGCATAAAGAAATCAGAGCTTTAGGAGGCAGGATGAAAATGAAATTGGGCATGGTGCACGCAGCGGTCGCAACCGCAATGCTGCTCGCAGGGACGATTCTCCAGGCAGCCCCGGCCGCATCGGATGCCGATCAGGCCTTCGTCGCCAAGGTATCGCAGGGCGGCCTATACGAGGTCGAGGCCGGAAAAGTTGCCGCCACGCGCGCCACCATGCCGGCGGTGAAGAACTTCGGCGTACTCGAATCGCACGACCACGAGGGTGTGAACAGTGGATTGAAGCGCATCGCGGGCATGACCGGAGTGACCATCAAGCCCGGCCTCAATGCGGAATTTTCCGAGCGCCTGGCCAAGCTGAAAGCAGTGCCGGCCGCACAGTTCGACGACTACTATGTGGGCGATATGAAGCAGATACACAACAAGGACGAAGGCCTGTTCAAGCAGGAAGCACAGGATGGATCGGAGCCGTACAAACAGTTCGCCCAGCAGACCGCCGTGCTGGTGAATGCTCATCTCGGCTGGCTGAACACGATGTAGCCTCTTCTGCTGTCGAGCCGGTCTCGAGGTGAAGTAAGCCGGGTGCCCCACGTCCGGATTTTCGGACGTGGGATTCCACCGATCCATCACCCCAGCAATGTCACGATCTCATCATGCCCCATCTTCCGCGCCCAGGCGCGAGGCTGCGCCCAGGGCTCCGTACCTGCTTCTTCCACCGGAGCCCCACGAGCAATCAGCAGCTCGGCCATCTCTAGCCGTCCCCACCGGCATGCCCAGCCCAGCGGAGTCGACCACAGCAGGTCGTCTCGCAAATCCAGCCCTGCTCCGTGATCCAGCAGCATTTCCGCGAAGCGCACCCGGCTCGCTTCATCCAGGCCCTGCCGCGCTGCGGTAAAGTGCAGGATCGTCGCCCCTTTCCGCCCGGCATTCGGATCGGCCCCATACTTCAGCAGCAATTCAAGACACGCAAAGTGGTCCTCATTGCGAGCAGGATCGTTAGAAGCCCCGCGTGGCGGCTGCATCAGCACCCAGTGCCAGCCTCGCTCATCCAGCGGCCGGCGCTCGAGATGCGGCAGCGCCAGCGCCACAATCTCAGGACACCCGTTGTCTGCTGCCGACCACAGCAGCTCATGCACGGTATGCTCATCGGGATTCCCATCCAGCATTCGCCGCGCCATTTCCACATCATGGTTCGCAGCGACCATGTATGGCTGCGGCTTCGCGCCGCGCTCCAGCAGAAGCCGCTTCAGCTCGCCGCCTTCGTGGTTCCAGGCATGCCCCAGCGGCCATCCCGAGGCATACACGTTCGCATTTGGATCGGCCCCGCGATCCAGCAGCAGCCTTGAAATTTCGATCCGGTTGCCCAACGACGCATGCCACAGCGGACCACCCCAGCTCAGCGTCGGCTCCTCCATCTCTTCGAGCAGCACCCGCTCATCCACATCCGCGCCCAAATCGAGCAGCAGACGCACCATCTCGATCCGCCCATGATTCACCGCCAGCGTCAGCAGCCCGCCGTTGCGCCGGCTGCGCTTCAACGGCGACGGATCGGCCGCAATCATCTCCCGCACTCGCTCCGCATCGCCCAGAGCAACCGCCGCAGCCAGTGTCATCTCCGCGCCATGATCGAGCAGCAGGCGCGCCACAGCAGGGAATCGCATCTCACGATCGTTGCGCGGCCCAACCGCCCAGGCCGCTCGATCAAGAGCGGTGTTGCCATCAAGATCCTGCTTGCGAATATTGGCCCGGCGATCGAGCAGCCACTCCACCAGTTCCAGGTTCGCAACATGTGCAGCCAGATGCAGTGGAGTCGCGCCGTGCCGGTCGCATGCCTGTATCAATGAACGATCCCCGTCCAGCAGACTCATCGCTGTCCCCGTATCGCCACGCACAATGGCCGCGCTGATCTCGTCCTGCACCGGAGAGACGGTCGCATTGGGACAGCTCATTTCCTCGCGCCGCAGCCGCTCCTCTTCCTCGATGATCGCGACGATCTCGGTGTACTCTCGATCGCGCGCCAGCGTCAGCGCCGACGTCGCATCGCGATGCGGAAAGACCCCTTTGCGGGCATCAGCTCCCGCCTCCATCAGCAGCTTGACCATCGCCGCGTCGCGTCGCAGCACGGCATAGTGCAAAGCCCGGCGCTCGTCACCGCCCGAGCCGTCCATCCCCACCAGCTCCGGCCGCGAAGCCAGCATCGATCGCACCTGCGTCAGGTCTCCGGCCTGCGCGGCTTCAGCAAAGCGAGCAACGGTCGCACCATCGACAAACGCTTTCAACTTAGGCCAACTCGCAAAGCCATACGCGCGAGCCAGCACACGCTGTGCATCGTTCAAGGCAAAGTTTTCGGGATCAGGCGAATGCTCAAACTGCCGAACTTCAGCGACGGCATCAGCCTCACCAGAGCGGTATCGCTCCAGCAATTCTTTCGCCTGCTTCTTCAATTGTTCGAGGTTGGGCTGCGCGGGAAGACGGCGCACAGAGCCAGGAATGGATGCGGGATTGGACATGACGATCTCCTTTTCAGTCAGTGCCCGGCGTCCGCGTCACGGGCGAAAAAGAAGATGCGTCATCGAATTGTAGAGAGCAATCATCACCGGCAGGCTCAGCCCTTCCCGCGGACACGGCGGCGCCCGATCACGCCACGTCCAATATAGCTTGCAAATGCGAAGCCGCAAAACAGGATGTCGCTGCTGCGATCTATAATCCGGGAGGCAGATGATAGACAAGTACGAGTCCCGTAAAGTGCGGGTGCAGATCCGTCACACTCTCTTGCAAGTCTGGGATCCAATCGGCGTCAAAGACGCACCAAATGCCCAGGATGAGTACGATGGCTACATAGGCGGGCTGTACGAACTGCTGATTCGCAAAGTGTCAGACAATGAGCTGGTGGAGTACCTCTACCTGATCGTTTATGACCGCATGGGCCTGAATGCAAGCAGGTCAGATATGGCTAGCACCGTCGAGGCGCTTAGGAAAATCGTTCTACCAACAGAGTCGATGTAGTCGTTGTTAGCTGGGCGGAAAAGCTCTCAGAGCGGCTGATAATACCGCTCATCCGGATCAGCGCACGCCAGGCACAGCGTCTTCCCATCCCGCTCCACAAAGCGGTCATAGTTGATCCCCTCGCCGCACTCCGCACAGGCAATGCGCGCACCCTTAAAGCCAGGAAACTCGCCGGGGTCAAGCTTCACGGTGACCCACTGCTCGGCGAACAGCTCCTCGTCCGGCATCTCGCGATAAGCCTTCATCTGCTGCTGGTTCTTGTTCTCGATCTCGGGATAGAGTTCCTTGGCCCGCGCCTTTGACGATTCCAGAGCAGCAATCCGTAAAGCCCGCCCATCGGCCAGATCGACAAACGTAGCCGCCATCTTTCCCCAGTCGCGAAACTTGAGTGCCCGCTTGCCCAGACGGCATCCAGTAACCACACCGATCGCATCCGTAGCGCATCGGTCAATCTCGACAAATGTGACCAGCCGCTTGCGATCCTTGCCGCGCGGCTCATCCACGCCTAGGCGCCTGCAGCCCAGCACGGCCATGCGCACGCCAAGGATTTGCCCCGCGCACAGATGCCCATGCGCTATCTCCGCCATCTTCAGCAGCTCGTCGAAAGATTCCACTCTTTCATTTTAGAAGCGCGCAAGGGTCCGCGTCGTGACGGACATCCCACCCGCATCTCAAAGTCGAGATGTGGGGCACCCGGTTCCTTCAGTTGGCGGGACCATCGTTATCGGCCGCATCCCCGTCTTCGACCAGCACCGCCGACATGCCGACCAGATCGAAGCTGATGGGCTGGCCTCCATTAAGTTGGAAGGCGATGCGTAGCGGAGTGCGCTGCCAGGCGGCAGGCTCGCAGGCTGGTGACGGATGATTCGCGGCATCCCACGCGCCGAGCTTGCGCGCCAGCACCGGTTTGCGCGCGGCTATCTGCGCGACCACGCCATACAGTTGCTTCCCGCTCGCGCTCAGCCCGCAGTAGGCCGCGTAGTCGCGGAACCAGACCACATCCGAGACCGCAGGATCGTAATCGGCCAGATGCAGCGCCGTCACTTTGCCGGTCGTGCGATCCACCAATAGCCACGGGCCTTTCTGCCACACCCAGTGCTCGGGCTTTTCGGTGGGCAGCGCGTCGTTCAAGCGCAGTGCGCGGCGAATGGCGAAGCTGCGATCGGTCACGTCGTGCGCGTCGCCGGTGGTCCATTCCTTGATCTTGCCGTCGACGATGAGCGGACGTACGCGCAGCTCGGTCTCTTCCGCGCGCGCGCCAGCCGGGTCGCCGGCGACTGAGTAAGGAACCTTACGTGCTGCGCCCAGCGCTACCACATGCGGCTTAGCCGGCGCGGCTACGCCCGCTGTAGTAGCAAGTGCCGCAAACACTGCCGCAATGGAAAGCATGCGAAACACGCAGCCAGCATAGGCATGCCGGCTGCGTGCGAACAGGTCACCGAGGTAACGAGATTTATGTCGAAAGCGACTCGACCGCCTGCGCTACGCGCAGCACCGTGCTTTCCGCAAAATGATTGCCAAGAATCTGCAATCCGATGGGCAATCCCTCTCGTGAAGCGCCGCACGGCACCGATATCCCGCAAATGCCGGCAAGATTCGCCGTCACCGTGTAGATATCGGCCAGGTACATGGCCATGGGATCGTCCGTCTTCTCGCCGATCTTGAACGCAGGAGTAGGAGCAGCAGGCGTAAGAATCGCATCCACGCCCCTGAACGCAGTGACGAAATCGTCGGTCAGCAAGCGCCGCACCTGCTGTGCCTTCTTGTAATACGCGTCGTAGTAGCCCGCGCTCAGTACATACGTGCCGAGCAGAATGCGGCGCTTCACCTCGGCGCCAAATCCGCCTTCACGCGAGAGCCGGTACATCTCGGCCAGCGTCTTCGCCTCAGGTGCGCGATAGCCATAGCGCACACCATCGAAGCGCGCCAGATTCGCGCTCGCCTCTGCCGTCGCAATCACGTAATAAGTTGGCACCGCGTAGCGTGTATGCAGCAGCGACACCGGAACGATCTCGGCTCCTGCCTCCCGCAGCCTCTCGATCGTCGCTTCGATCGTCGAGCGAACCTCCGCGTCGAGCCCCTCGCCAAAATATTCGGCGGGAACACCCAGCCTCATACCCGACACGCCTTTGTCGATCTCCACCGTGTAATCGGGCACCGGCTGCAGCGACGACGTCGCATCGAGCGGGTCGTATCCCGCGATCACATTCAATACCAGCGCCGCATCACGCACCGAGGCCGCAAAAGGGCCCACGCGATCAAGAGAGGATGCATACGCAATCAGCCCATAGCGCGACACACGTCCGTAGGTCGGCAGCACACCCACCACCCCGCAGAATGAAGCCGGCTGGCGGATCGATCCACCGGTATCGGTACCCAGCGTAGCCACAGCCATGCCCGCGGCCACAGCCGCTGCAGAACCACCGCTCGATCCGCCCGGAACCCGGTCCGTGTCATGCGGATTGCGCACCGGCCCATAAGCCGAGTTCTCATTTGAGGAACCCATAGCGAACTCATCGCAATTGGTCTTGCCCAGGATCACCGCCCCGGCGTCGATCATCCGCTGCACCGCCGTCGCAGTATAAGGCGGCCGGTAATTCTCAAGGATCTTCGAACCCGCTGTGGTCGGCTGACCTTTGGTCGTCAGCACATCCTTAATGCCCACCGGCACTCCGGCCAGCGCACCCAGAGATGCACCCGAAGCCACGGCCTCATCCATCCGCTTGGCCTGGGCAAGCGCGCCCTCCCGGTCTACATGCAGAAACGCATTGATGACGGGATTCTTCTGTTCAATCGCGGACAGGCATTCATGCGTCAGCGCAGTCGAGGAATTTCCATTTGCAAGCGCCTCAGGGATTCTGGGCAGTTCGATTTCAGCTACTTTCTTCGTCATCTCTTTTATCCGGATCCCAGCTCGATTAACGCTCGATCACCTTTGGCACCTTGAAAAACACTCCGTCGGAGCCAGGCGCAGAAATCATCACACTGCTGCGCTCAAGCGAAGGCTGCACCTCATCCGGGCGAAGCGGCGGCGCCGAGTCAAAATCGAGGATCTCGGACACCTGTGCCATCGGAGCCACGTTCGCCGTATCCAGCTCATTCAATTGATCTACGTAGCCCAAAATGGCGTTCAGGTCATGCTGCATACGCAGTTCCTCCTGCGTATTTAACTGAAGATGAGCAAGTTCAGCGACCCGCCTCACATCCTCGACGGTTACTCTTTCGGTTGAGCTCATGATTTTCTAATAATTGACGCGCGTTCCATGGTTTTGACGACAACCCCATTATAGGGCGTATAGAGTAGCGCCATCCCGGCTCCTGGGGACCTGCATCCTAACTTTATGGCGGGCGTGGCATTCAATTCAGGTACGCAATAGTTACATATTCATGAATTCTCTATCGGACATAATTTGAGGATATGACTCGGGGTTCAACATGCAGTCGACGAAATAGAGCTTTATCTGTAACTGAGTTCGGTCTATTACCCTGGCTGAGAGACGTATGGCATATTCCTGCACTGAGCCGTAAACAAATTAGTTTGAACTGCGTCTCAGAAAATGCCGATGTTCAAGATTTATTGTTGGGCGAGATCTGATTTCAGGCAACGTTTTCTTAAATTTGCCGCACGCTCGCTACTTTTTCTCAGAAGGATTTCTACCACGGCTGACGTTATACGTTAGAGAGCAGTCTGCAACCATCGAAGAAGAGTCTGATCGTATCTGGATGGGAACATATGAATTCGCAGAGCGTCTAATTAACTGTTTTGCCGTCGTACAATTCCTTGGGCCCATGCTTATAATTGATGGTGTGGCCCTTCGCAGAATAGCTGAAAAACAAAGCACCGGTAACTGAAGCAATCCCGATAGCAGCTCGGCCGCCCCGTATGAAACTTTTCCGGCTGAGTCTTACAGACGAATTCAAACTTTAAGAATCGGACCTTTTCAGAAGATTGCATGGCTACACCAGAACTCTTCAACACTGAAATTGCCTACCGGGAAGATCACCTTCACGCCAGTGATTTCGCAGGTGCGCGTGAACCACAATCGCACAGCATCCCTGCGAATCTGCCTATCGCGTCCTTCGCCTATCGCGCGATCAAGCCGCTTACAGATTTGGTGATTGTCTTTGCCGCACTGCCCATCCTGCTGCCGCTGGGCCTGCTCATTTCTACGGCTATCCGGATTACATCCAGGGGCTCGGCGCTGTATCGTCATCGCCGCATCGGGCAATTCCAGCAACCGCTGTATGTCTGGAAGTTTCGCACCATGTACAAGGACAGCGATCAGCTGCTCGAGCAGCATCTCAGCACCAACGCCGAAGCCCGGCGTGAATGGTCTGAGACGCACAAGCTTAGAAAAGACCCCAGGGTAACGCCCGTAGGCAGGTTTCTGAGAAAGACCAGTCTGGATGAAATTCCCCAGCTCATCAACGTGCTCGCCGGAGAG
Source organism: uncultured Acidobacteriaceae bacterium (assembly GCA_963745105.1). Classification (GTDB taxonomy): domain Bacteria; phylum Acidobacteriota; class Terriglobia; order Terriglobales; family Acidobacteriaceae; genus Silvibacterium. The sequence goes on along the minus strand of CAVUWQ010000082.1, from coordinate 15,021 downwards.
ATGAGTATTGTTGGTCCCCGGCCCATCGTTGATGGAGAGAAGCCGAAGTACGGAATTTACCTTCAGACCTACTCCTACGCGATGCCCGGCATCACCGGGCTCTGGCAGGTATCAGGACGATGCGATGTAACCTACGAGGAGCGTGTTCTTCTCGACGTTCGCTATGTCAAGCAGTGGAGCTTGTGGATGGAATTCAAGATCATCTTGAAGACCGTCTTCGTCATGATGCATCGTGAGGGAGCTTACTAAGCCCTCCGCACCACACTTATTCACCCTTCTCGATTTACACATTTATCCAGCTATCTTCGCCATCATCATCGAATGATAGCGCTTTCATTGCACCCTCCCGATCCCCAGCCAACGGCACTGTGTCGTTCCTCTTATCGCACTCATCCAGCGTTGCATGAAGCATCCGTGCGTTCTGAATGCTTTCCCTGAGAGGAGGATTCGGAGCAGATCACCCTTGCAGCCAGTGACTCCTTGTCCCTTAAAGTCGATAGCGCATGCCGGTGACATGCGCTATACCACCCATATTTGTTAGTCCTGTTTACGCAATAGAAATGAATATCCCATCTTCAGGCTCTACTGCAGGATGCTGATCGCCGCCGCTCCAAAAGCCAGTTGCGAGAAGAGCTGAGAGAACTCCAGGAACCCACGCAATCCGGAAGGCCCATACGTCTTTTCGGGAACCACAAGCGTGTCGCCTGGGTTCAGGCGCACGCTGTCAAATGTGTTGCCCCAGACACTGCTGGTAGCTTGCCGGCTCAGCACGGAACCATCCGCCCGAACAATAAAGATGTGCTTCCGATCGGCGTCGCGATTCGGGCCGCCCGCCAGATGAAGGTACTCGCCGACCCGCCGTCCGTTCTGATAAATGAATGAATTCTGGTCATAGACCGATCCCACCACGTTTACGCTTGCCGGAACCGATGGAACAATGAAGCGGTCACCGTCTTCAAGTGGCACATCTGGCAGGCTGGCAACACCAGCACTGTCGGGATGTACCTCCAGCACAACGCGCCCTGTAGCCCGAATCTGCTGAAGTTTGGCAATCAGTTCTCGTTCGGTTGTGACAGCTGCTGTGGAACTCGCAATGTCCTGAGCGGATGAAATAGCCGACGAGGCCTGCGCCAAAGTGCCGCGCTCAATCTGCAATTGCAACGACTGAATGTAGTCGTCAATGCGCTGCTGCTGAGCCACTCGGCTCGACTCGCGTGTAAGCTGCGAGCCGTAAAGATAAGCGTCCGAAGTCAACCCGCCGGCGCGCTCGACGAGTTGGCGCAATGTCTCTCCCGGCTTCACGCTGTACGTGCCGGCATGAACGAACTCGCCTTCCAGCCGGACAAACTTGGTCTGTTCCGCGATGGGGACATGGATGTCCGCCTGTGAAAAGATATTGATCACATCGCCTGCCTGCAGCTCCAGATCCTGACTCTGGTCATGCTGTAGGACCATCTTTCCCAGATCGAAATTGACAAGCGAAGTCTTCAGCGTGACCGGATCAAGACGCTCGATGGTTGCATTATCCCAATCGATCTCCGGGGCAGACAGTTGGACCGTATTACGCGGTTGCCCTGAAGACGCGGTCTTTTGTCTTACCAGACCTGCTTCGCGTTCGGCCAACGACTCATCGCTGGGAGGCCGGTTGCTGGCTGAAAAAGGCAGTCCTTGTTGATATTGCTGATTTTGTTGATCCTGCTGGTCTTGTTGATCCTGCTGATCTGGAGACTGAGTCAAGTTCGGAGAAATTCCGCCTGGAAGTATATTTAGCTGGCCCTGGTTCTGGGTCTGAGAATCATTTTGCAAGGATTGGTCGAATGCATCCTGATTGCCAGTGCCGCTGACTCCCGTCGGAGTACGTCCAAGAATACACGGCCCATTGATTGCGGTCGCATTGCCCGCGTTGGTCGAGTTATTAGTTCCGCCTGCTGCTTGAACCTGAGTGCCGGCCGGGCACAAAGGCACGCGGCTTTGCAGAGACTGCTTGCGAAAACGCAAATCGACAGGATTGGTAGGCTGATTCTGTGCTGCCAAATAGGGAACAGGCTGAAAATCCGGCGCCGGCAATCCCAGCTGCGTCCGCTTCCACCAGTAATTTCGCGTGAGCAGCGAATCGCGATCTGGGATCAGATCGGAAACATGCATCCCCGGATGCCAGGCGAAGCGGCCCGGATTCGCAGTGTTCCCGCGCAGTGTAACCGTCTTCTGATACATCGGAGTGATGGAAAGAATCCGGATGATATCCCCACCGCGGAGAGGCGTCGCCAGTCCAGTAGGATCGAAGGCGATCTCCATCGCCGCGCGGTTCTGATGGTCCTCGACCCGCTCGATTGAAATGCGCGCCTCCGCGGCAACTGTAGATGTCCCGCCTGCTGCGGTCAGAATCTGCTGCATCGTCGAGTTGTCCCGCAGTTCGTAGATCCCGGGGCGGCGCACACTGCCGGTCAGCGCCACCTGCGGTCCCGCCGCAGGGATAAAGATGATGTCGCCCGATTCGAGTTTCGCGTCCTTCGACTTGTCTCCGTTCACCAGCAGGTCATAGAGATCGAAGTCAACGATCGTATTGCCGCCGCGCTTCAGAAGAATGTGCCGCAGCGATCCCTCAACCGATGGTCCGCCGCTGGCAAACAAGGCATCGACCAGCGTGCTTAGAGAACTGACCGTATACGTGCCCGGCCGATGCGCCTGACCCACCACGTACACCTGCACGGCCCGGGTCTGGCCAATGTCTACTGTGAGATCGAAATTGCGATAGACCCTGGATACGGCGGCTCTCACGTGCTCATCCAGAGCCTGAAAGGGCAGTCCGGCAACATGCACCGGCCCCACTTGAGGCAGATAAATCTCGCCTGAACGATCCACGCGGAGGTCGGACGAAAAATTCACCTGGCCCCACACCCTGATCCGCAACAGGTCTCCTGGCCCGATCACGTAGTCCGGGGGCACCGGCGTCTGATCCAGAGGTGCGAAGGTCGAAGGCGCGTTCTGAAATAGATTGGCTCCGAAAACAGGCAGCACCTGTCCTGTCGTCCCGGCCACAAACTTCTGAAACTCCGTCAGAGGCTGCGGTGGCAGAGGCACTTGATTTGCGAAGCGATTTTGGCCCGTAGGATTCGTCGTATCGTTGTAATTCTGCGGCCGCCCCGACTGGTTGATCTGAGCAGCACCGGCCTGGCCGTAATTCTGCAGCTGCGATCCCGCGCCGGCCGTAGTTTGCTGATCGCCGGACTGGCAGCCGGACGAGTTCGCCAGTAACGGGTCGGAGCAATCCGTTTGCGGAGAGGTGGACCCCGTCGAGAAAGGGTCGGTCGAAGAAGTTTGCGCCGATGCCAGATACGAAAACGACAAAAGAAAAACGCCAGAGGCCAGGACCAATTGCCTACGCATAAGTGTGGGGAGCCGGGGCGTCATAGCTGCCGCTAAACCAGCGAACTCATACTCCTTCAGATCGAAATACCGGATGCCTTGCGAGCTTTCCCCTCAATTCTAGTGCATTCCGGCTTACCTGGGAGTCTGCGGGCATTTAACGCAGCAATACCTTAAGAACCACTTCTTTCTTCACTCGACGATCAGCGTCAACTGGACCGCATGGTTCAATCCAGGAGCAATTCCCGTCACCGTGATGGTATACGTCCCTGGGGGTGTGGCATTGGCCTGTGTATCGCTCGTGCTCACTCCAGAGCTGGCAGCTTCCGAGGTCACACCAAGACCGCAGCCCAGAGGCAGCCAAAACAGCACAGCACATAGCAATACGGCTGCCCTCCATCGACGCCGGCGTATAGCGATCAAGCCGAATGGAGCCAGCAGGGCGAGCATTCGGCCGCGAATCCCGATTCCATGAGGCAATGGAAGGCGAACCGAAGACACAGCCGTTTGGCCAGTAGTAACCCGCCCCGTCACCAGCCCGTATTCCGCAGTAGAAACCTGCGCCGGGCCCACCGCCTGCCAAGCTGCAGTCAACGATGCCGTGCCTGTCGACATGCTCGAATCGTTTTGGCCGCGCACCATCCCCCTCACCGCCAGCCGGTGCCGAGCCCGCGCCCCAGCCAGCATCCTCGCGTAATTCAAGGAGCCGCCACGCCGCAAGCTCCGCTCTGCCAGAAAGCGCGCCGAGCGCTGCTCCTGCTGCACAGCATTCCCGATCGCCGCAGAAGACTGCTGCGCCCGCAGCACGCTTCCCGCGAACAGCACCGCGATACACACGCACCAGCGCCACCGGAGTGATCTCACCGCGCACCTGTTTCCGCCGCCCATCCCCGCCGGCCTGAGGACATGGGCATGCAAATCGCAGGGGGAGGCTACGTCAGATTCGATTGGGAAATGACGCGAGAATTATGGGACCCGCAAAGCGGGCTCACCCGATTACTTCGGTTTGAAAGTGTGGCAATACCAGATAAGGTCGAGCGAGTGCACAAATCGTGGGTGCCGGAGTGACCACAGCTTACGCAGCCTCATCGCGCAAGGTGGCAGACCACAAAAATGAAGTGCCGCCCTCCGCGACCCGCTTTTTAGCTGACCGGACCATAGCTATCCGGACTTTAGCTGGCCGGCTCATAGCTAACCGCTTCCTAGCTGCTGCCGTATATACCGCTTCGAATCGAACTTCTTCCCCGTAGACCCACCCGACATATAACGAATGGTCCCGAAGATCGGCCGGTCAAACCAAGGACGATCATGCACCCCGCCCATGGCCCACGCGATGCCGTTATACCCATTCGGGTCGCGCCCGTCTAATTCATATTTGTCGTTCAGGATCACCGCCCACTCCCAAGCCTTCGCCGGATTCGGCGACCACTCCAGCATCTTCTTCGCCCAGTACATGCGCAGGTAGTTGTGCATCCATCCCATCTTCACCATCTGCATCTGCGCCGCATTCCACAACTCGTCGTAGGTCTCGCCGCGCTCCATCTTTTCCAGCGTATACATCGGATCGCGCTTGTCGCGTGCATGCTCGCGCAGCGTCTTCTGCGCCCACTCCGGCGCGCACTCGATGGAGTCGTAATTCGGCACGTATTTGACGAAATTGACCGACAGCTCCCGCCATCCGATCAGCTCGTTGATATACGAATCCCGCGCCGCCTGCGTCACCCTGCCTTCCTTCAGCGCCTCATCGCCAGCCAGCGCAATGGTCAGCGGCGAGATGTGCCCGAAATGCAGGTAAGGCGACATCTGACTCGTGCCGTCCACCTCCGGATGATTGCGCTGCGTATCGTATTCAGCAAGCTGATGCTGCACAAAATGCTTCAGCCGCTTGAGAGCCGCATGCGTCCCACCGGTGAAGCTGTCCACGGGTTTCACAGACCGGTCGAGATTTCTCCACCCCTGCGTGACATCGTCCTTCACGTTGAAGTGCTCGAAGCCGCGCGGCTTTGCCCAGTGATGCTTGGCCTTCGTATTTTCGAGTGGCACAAGATACTTCGGCAGCTCCGCATTCAGCTTCGGGCGCATGATGTGCAGCATGTACTGGTGTTTCGGAAACACCGACGACGGCACCACCACATCCGCATCCACCGTCCAGAAAGGCAGGTCCAATCTTTTTGCGAGAACCTTGCGCCAGCGCTCCGGCTCCCGGCAGGGATTCTCATCGCCGATCACCATGGCCGCGCCGGTTTCTTTGAGCAGCGCTTCGAGTGAATTATTGGGCGGCCGCCGCACGATGAAGGTGACATTCCGCTCGGCAAGATCTTCCTCAATATCCGCGAGTCCCTGATTGAGGAACACATAGTGCCGCAGATTGGCATGAGGAAAATTTGAGATCGCCGAGAAGTACGCAATCACCGGCAGCCCCAGCTCATTGCCGATCTTGATCGCCAGATCGACCGCAGGATGATCGATACCCCGCTCCGCACGTTGCATCCAGTAGACGACGCATTTGGCGTCCTTCAGCGGAGCACCGCTGCGGCGAACGGTAACGCGCGGATCATCGGCCAGCTTCGTCAGAAATTCTGGAATCTCTTCTTGGCTCTGCTCTTCTTGTTTGTTTGAAGCTCTGGGCACGCTCTCATTCTCCACTCCTCATCGTAGATGCAAAGAGCAGGCCGGGACCGCGTTAGCGTTGTCCGCTTTCGCAATCCGAAAATTTAGCGGCCAAAGAAGAAAGGCGGCCAAAGCCGCCTTTCTTGCCCTAAGCTAAAGAAGCTATAGCTGCACTTTTTTGAAACTCATTTTCAATCCATTTGACTCGGTACATGAACAACGGCATATTCATTACAGGCTAAGCACCGGGAGGCTTAAGCAAAAGGAGACTCCCTGTGTCGAGCCGAAAAACAGAACGAATTGCTGCGCTAGAAGAGCTAAAAGCGCAGGCTCTGGAAATGGCATCAAAAATGCCGCCACGAATAGCAGAAAAGCTCAGGCAGAACGCCAAATTGATCCCCTCTAAATTCGATTTCGATTCAGAACATGAATGGAAATACAAGCTCGATCCGAATGACATCATGCCGGATTCGCATGCGTCGAGTTTGATTAATAAAATGAGAGAGCTGAGAGGGGAGATATACAACCTGGAATTTGTGGAACAGCAAGGCACTGGACCCCACAACACAATGCCGGTCGGCGATGATGACGAAATCGAATATTAATCAGGCTGAATGCGGCAGTACAGAACGTCTTGCGAAATAAGAAAGGCGGCCAAAGCCGCCTTTCTTATTTCGAACGTTTAGTCTTTTGCTTTTCGCGATCCGCTTTTTAGCCACCCGGCCCTTAGCTACCCGCTTCTCAGCTACCCGGCCCTTAGCTGCAGTCCTACCATAATCCCCAGGCCCGGCTGATATAGTCCGTCATCGTCATCGTGATCAGCACAAAGAAGGTGAAGAACCCAGCCGCAACTGTCAGCTTGGTCAGCTTCGAGCTGTACTTCACGTGCATGAAGAAGAGCACGACGAGTACGGCTTTGAAGACCGCGATAGCCAGAGCCACGATGGGATTGAAGATGCCCATTTCGAGATACGAAGCACCCACGGTGAGCCCGGTGCATACCAGCAGCGCGCCGAAGATCATTGCATAAACTACGGGACTGACAATCTTATGTACGTGATCGGAAGTAGGTTCGTTCGGTTCGTGTGCAGACATGCTATCGCCTCTGGGTCAATTCTCTCGTCACTGGTGCCGGCTGATCAGATATAAAAGCGGGAACAGGAATATCCACACAATATCTACGAAGTGCCAGTACAACCCGAAGTTTTCTATCGTCGTCATATGCCCTTCGGTATAGGCATTTTGTCGGGCGCGGATCACCAGGATGATCAGGATCGAAATACCGATGATCATGTGCAGCGCGTGCATGCCGGTCATCGCGAAATAGAGCGAGAAGTAAACCTGTGTCTTCTGCGCCATGTCCGGAGCCAGCTTGTCGTCCGGATAATCCTTTGTTCCATTCACAAAGTCACTGGGGCTGAAATTCAGACCTGGGACGTGATGCTTTTCCCACTTCTCGTGGTATTCGTCGGCCTTGATGCCCAGGAAGACCAATCCCAGCAGGATGGTCAGCAGCAGCCACGTGATCAGCGCAGCCTTGCGCTTCAGCTCTGCCGAGTAAACCGCCATCGCCATGGTGAAGCTGGAGCAGATGAGCACTGCGGTGTTGACCGTGCCCAGCAGGATGGACAGCTGATGGCTGCCGGCCACAAACGCGGGATAGTACCAGTTGCGATAGATCAGGTAGGCGGCAAACATGCCGCCGAAGAACATGATTTCCGTCAGCAGGAAAAGCCACATGCCGAAGCTGGCCGTCTCCCGCTGCTGCTCCACCGTGGCAAAATGGTGGCGCAGATACGGCGGATGCTCATGTTCGGCGTGCGCGTGATCCGGATGGGTTGCGATCGCGTGGCTATCCAACGGTGTGCACCTCGTTCCTGGTCTTGTTTGCCAGCCAGTCGTAGTCGTAGGCCTCGTAGTCGACTACCGGCGTCTCGATGAAGTTCTCGGTCAGCGGAGGCGATTGAATCTGCCACTCCAGCCCCGTCGCCTGCCACGGATTCGCGCCCGCAATCTTGCCATACTTCAGCGACCACACCAGATACAGCATGGGCAGCAGATAGCCGACGCCAAGCACCGATGCACCCGCGGTCGAAAGAACATTCAGCACCTGGAACTCTGGCGGATACGCGGCATAGCGCCGCGGCATGCCCAGGTAGCCCACGATGAACTGCGGGAAGAAGGTCAGATTGAAGCCGATGAAGGTGATCAGCGCAGCCAGCTTCGAAAGTCCTTCGGGATACATGCGGCCGGTCATCTTGGGCCACCAGAAGTGGATGCCGGCGAGGAAGGCCATCAGCATGCCGCCCACCATCACGAAGTGGAAGTGGGCCACGATGAAGTAGGTCTCGGTCAGGTGGATGTCCATGCCCAGCGTGCCCAGGAAGACGCCCGTCAGGCCGCCAATGGTAAACAGCCCGATGAAGCCGAAGGCGTAAAGCATCGGCGTCTCGAAGGTGAGTGAGCCCTTGTAGAGGGTTGCCGACCAGTTGAAGATCTTGATCGCCGAAGGCACCGCCACCAGCATGGTCAGCAGCGAGAAGACCAGGGCCGAGTAGTTCGACACGCCCATGATGAACATGTGGTGCGCCCAGACGAAGAATCCGAAGACGGCAATCGCGACCGACGAGAAGGCCACCGCCGTGTATCCGAAAACGCGCTTGCGCGAGAAGGTGCTGATGACTTCGGAGATCACGCCCATGCCCGGCAGAATCATGATGTACACGGCCGGATGCGAATAGAACCAGAACAGGTGCTGGAACAGCAGCGGATCGCCGCCCTTGGTCGGATCGAACACCCCGATGCCGATCGTGCGTTCCAGAATAACCAGCACCAGCGTGATCGCCAGAACCGGCGTGCCCAGAACCATCAGGATGGAAGCCGCATAGTTCGACCACACAAACAGCGGCAGCCGGAACCAGGTCATGCCCGGCGCGCGCATGCGGTGAATGGTCACGATGAAGTTCAGTCCGGTGAAGATGGAGCTGAAGCCGGCGATGAAAATACCCAGCCCTGCCGTGATCACATGCGTATTGAGGTAGTGGGTGCTTAGAGGCGTGGTGAAAGTCCAGCCCGTATCCACGCCGCCGGAAATGAGCGCGGCAACGGTGAAGATGCCCGCGGCAATATAGAGATACCAGCTCAGCAGGTTGATCTTGGGGAAGGCCAGATCCTTCGCGCCCACCATGATCGGGATCAGGAAGTTCCCGATCGTGGCCGGAACCGACGGCACCAGGAACAGGAAGATCATCACGATGCCGTGCATGGTGAAGAGCTTGTTGTAGGTGTCGGCTGCCATCAGGTCGGTTTCAGGCGTCAGCAGTTCCAGGCGGATCAATCCCGCCATGGCTCCGCCGATAAAGAAGAAGAACGTGATCGAGATCAGGTACAGGATCGCGATCCGCTTGTGGTCACCGGTGAGCAGCCAGCTCTTCAGGCCGTATTCACTGTTCAGGTAAGACCGCTTCGGCAGGGTTGCTGTCGACTGATCCGGAAGGCTTACGATTGTGCTCATTGTTTCACCGTCCCCGGCTGTGCGCCGGTCGTCTGGCGTTGCGTCTGCACCGACTTCTGCACCTGGCGGGATTCGAGGTCGCTGAAGCTGCGTTGAGTAGCCATACTTTCATTCTGCCCTAAACTCGCGCCCTGCACCTGAGTGGTGTTCAGCGTCTGCTGAATGCGCATGTTCGAGTGCAGGGTCTTGATGTACTCCACCAGGTCGATCAGCCCCTCTTCGCTGATCTGCCCTTGATACGTCGGCATGATCGGCGCAAAGCCGGCCGTCTGGTGCATAGTCGGGTTCAGGATGGAATCCCGCAGGAAGGCGTCGTCCACGGTGGTGTACGAACCGTTGACCAGCTGCACCCGCGATGCGTAAACCTGGGCCAGATTCGGACCGCGCGCCGCGGCATCGCCGGAGTGGCAGGAGTTGCAGCCCAGGCTGGCGAAAAGCCGTTCGCCGTTTTGCGCCAGCGACATGCCGCTGGTCGAGCCTGCCGTCCAGGCCTGATAGTCTTCCGGCTTCATTACCGTCACTTCGCCAATCATCTGCGAGTGAAGCGTTCCGCAGTACTGGGTGCAGAAGAGATGATAGGTTCCCGGCGTCGTAGGCTCGAACCACACCGTCGTGTAGCGTCCCGGGATAACTTCGCGCTTCACGCGGAAGGCGGGAATCGAGAAGCTGTGAAAGACGTCTTGCGAAATCATGGTCAGCTGCACCGGCCGTCCCGAAGGCACGTGCAGCGAGTTGATCTCGTGCTGGCCGCCCGGATGCTCGGCCTTCCACATCCACTGCTTGCCGACGATATAGATGTTCATCGCGTTGGTCGGCGGATCATAGATGCGGAAGTAAAGAATCGCGCCCCACACAAAGCACACCATGAACAGCGCCAGCGGAATGATGGTCCAGGTGGCCTCGAGCAGCGTCGAGCCTTCGATCTGCGTGGCCTCAGGGTTCCGCTCCTTGCGGTAAAGGATGGAGAAGCCGGCCACCAGCGCAATCACGATGGCCATCCCGGCCAGCGAGATCAGGACCAGGAAGAAATAGAGGGCATCGACCTGCGGGGCGATCTTCGACGCTTCGGGCGGAAAGAGCGCGAAGTGCGTCATCCAATTAACGAGAAATTGCCAGAGTACTGGACTGATGATGTAGTGCATCGCTCCCTTTATCCGTGCACGGCTTTCCGGGTCACCATCCGGGCGTTGCGGGCATCGCGCCGGAAATTGACCACCATATAAGTGCCGAGAATCAACATTGTGAGAAGGCAGCCCGCCTGCACAATGCGGGCGATTACCAGGTCATGCCGGTTCAAAAGCGGGTTGTAACGGTAGCAGTAGGTGATGACCTCATCCATCGGCGTTCCGATCTTCCCGTTCGAGGCCTCCACCAGACCCAGCTGCAGGTCGCGCGGCGAATAGTCCACGCCCAGGTAGTACTGCGAAAGGATGCCGGATGGCGTCACCAGCTCAATCGAACTGGCATGGGCAAACTGGTTCATCTTGCCGTCAGGACCAGGAACCCGCGTATAGCCATAACCCGTCGCTGCCGCCAGGGCATCGATCTCCGCCTGCTGTCCGGTCAGAAAGTGCCATCCGCCCGCCGTCTGTAGACGCCCGTAGCGCTTCACGTACAGCGCCTTCTCTTTAGCCGCCATTTCCGGAGTTTCACTCGGATCGATGCTCACGAAGATAACGTTGAAATCTTTGCCGGGATTGAACTTCACCATCTCCAGCGCACCCACCAGGGTGTCGATCTCTTCCGGGCAGAGCATCTTGCACTGGTAATAGACCAGCCCCAGAATTGCCGGCTTGGCGCTCGCGGCATTGGGTCCAAAATAATCAGAGAGATGAACGGCATCACCGTGCTCATCGCGGAAAGCCAGGTTGAGGGGAATCTGCGTATTCAGCTTCTGCAGGATGCCGACCTTCTTGAGCAGCTGCGGAGCCTCATCGCGCACCGGCCCGGCCTGCTTCTGCCCATAATCGGAGACCTGAGCGGAGAGCCGGGGCGCCGGGGTGCAAAACAGCGAGAGCGCCAGAGCCGCCGCGCCGATCGCCGCCTTTCGTCCTCGTATTGTGCCCGCTATAAACATCGTCTCTGCTGTTCCCCGTTGCCTTGCTTTTCCTGAGCTCCAGCCCCTGTGCCTGAGCCCTGCTTTTCTAATTCCTAATCCCTAATTGTTATTCGCCTTCGTAGAAGCCTGTTCTCCGGGCAGCTTGGTCGCGCTCTCCGTCTCCTGCTCGTATCCCGTACGCGCGAATCCCGTCGTCAGCGGCATCTGTACGACAGGCTTCGAATCGCCTGCCATCAGCGGTTCGCTGCTGGTCGCCGCCGGAGCTACCGGCAAGCCACGCTGCGCAATCAGCTCCATGGCGCGATCGATCGGAATCCTCACCTTGCCCGCTCCGCGGTCCACCCAGCTGTAGTGGTCGAGCAGCAGGTCCTCGCGCTGGTGCAGCTGGGCTACGTCCTCATTGCCGTCGTCAGTCTGCAAACGCGGTGTGGGAAAGCTTTGCGTAAGTTGATGGAGTTGCAGCTGCTCCCCGGCCGGGTTCGACTCCATGTTGCGTAGCTTGCCTGCCGACTTTTCCGTCGTCGCGTTCCATTTGTTCAGCGGGCCGTCGTTTTTCCCGATCGCGTTGTTGATCACTTTGCCCATGCCGAAGCAGAAGACAAAGAAAACTCCCACGCAAAGAAACAGCGCAATCAGGAAGACCAGAATGCCCGAGACGCTGACGTCTGTGACTTCATAGCCCTCGCGTAGCGAGTGGGCTTTGTCCGGCGATTCGTTGTTGCTAGGCGTGTGCATGTTCAGGCTCCAGAATCTCTGCCAGGTGCGGATCGTTGGTCGCTACCAGCGGCCGCTTGGTGAGCTGGGTAAAGTAGTAGGCCATCCAGAAGGCGACCAGCGCCACCGGCACTGCCAGGTACTCCAGCATGCCGACGCTGAAGTGCAGATTGCGCCGGGCATCCGGGAAATTCGGTTCGATGAGCCACCACAGGTCCCAGGCGCGCGCGAAGATCATGATGCAGCAGACCACCACCAGCCGGCTCTTGATCCTCTTCAGGTCGCGCGACAGCAGCAGCGAGAAGGGAATCAGCCAGTGAAAGACCACGTCCAGTGTCGCGACCACACCCCAGTTGCCGCGGATGCGATCCAGATACCAGGGAATCTCTTCCGGCGAGTTGCCCGACCAGATGATCAGGAACGAGGCGAAAGCCAGGTACATATTGAGCATGGTGAAGGCGAAGCACAGCTTGCCCAGGTCATGCTGCTCGGTGATGCGGAAGATGGTCTTGATCGGCTCCGCCTTCGACAGGCCGATGAGCGTAAGGACAACCAGCGCCAGCACCTGGTATCCCTGGCCGACCAGGAACTGCAGGCCGTAAACCGTCGAATACCAGGTCGGATCGAGCGACATCACCCACAGGATCGCGCAGGCCGTCAGCAGGATGGCATAGATCACCACCCCCAGGCCGCTGATGTTCTCGAACTTGGTCTGCCAGTACGGCACGTTGGGAGCCGTGTCGGCGTCGCGCTTGAGCGACCACTTGTTCAGAAGGTATTGATAGCCGAACCAAACCAGGAAGCAGAAGATCGACGTCACCCAGAAGGTCGCCGGGTTGAGCATGCCGCGCTTGAAGAAGATGGCATGCGCCTGCTCGTTGGTGATCAGGTGCTGCTTCGCGGCATTCAGCGCGTCCGGGAACATCGCCCACAGGTAGAGCTTCTTGAATGTCACGCCAAAGATGGCGACGGGCAGGAAATACAGGAAGGTGAGCGGCAGCGTCCGGCTCATGGCTTCGAGCGGACGGCGCACCAGCAATCCCCACTTGCCGCCGGAAAGATACTGCACCATCAGCAGCGCCATGCCGCCCACGGCGAAGCCGAAGGTCAGCATCAGCCCCACCAGCCAGGCGCGCAGGAAGTGGTTCCACCCATCGCCGCTCAGAAAGCCCAGGATGACCGCGATCACCGAGAAGATGGCGCCGATGACCAGCGCTTTGCTGCGCCATCCGGCCACAAAGCCCGGTGCGCTCAAATCCGCCGGCAGCGTTTTGGTGTGATGACTATGACTCATGAGCCTCTTCCAAAATCCTCAATGCTTTCTTTCCTGCAATCTAGTGCGTAGCCGGCTTGCCTGCTGCGGGACTGGCCGTCTCCGGCTTTACCGGCGCATGGTTCGACGAGGCCGGCACATTCGGATTCTCCGCCGGCGCTCCGGCAACGATTCCCGTCTTGGGCAGCGCATTCACCGCGGTGCCCGGCTCGCCCCAGGGTCCGGCATAGCTGCTGGGCAGGCCTTCCTGCTGTGCAATATCGGACAGATTCTGCACCTGCGCGCCCTGCGGAACGTCGCTGTCCTTGGCATTCTGGCTCAACTGCAGCGCGCGGATGTAAGCCGCGACCGCCCAGCGGTCGGCCGGAGGCAGCTGCACCGAATAATCGGGCATCGCGCCGTAGCCGTTCGACATGACATAGAAGTAGTGGCTGAGCGGCTGAGCCAGGCGCTTGGCATCATGGAAATTCCCTGCCGGCTTATAGCCGCGCTGCACGATCATGCCGTCGCCATTGCCCACCCGCGAATGACAGGGGGTGCAGTAGACATTGAACCGCTCCTGTCCGCGCTCCAGAACCTGCATCGTCGCCGGGAAGGGCAGCATGTCCTGCTCCTTGCCGTCGATCAGGCCGGTGTAGAAATACTGGTCTTCGTGAAGCTGTCCGCGAGCCACCGTGTGCTCCACCTGCGGACGCGCCGAACGGCCGTCGGCAAAGAAATCCGTGCCGCGCTGCGGAATGAACTTCGGCTGGTTGTGCATGTCCTGCCGGCAGCCAGCGATCAAAAGCAGAATGGCTGCGGTCGCTGGCGCGATAACCCGAGCGAAGCGAGGTGTGGACGGCGCAGTTCTGAGCCCTGTGCCCTGTGCTCTGTGCCCTGTATTAATACTCCACCTCCACGATCGACACCGGCGCCTGCCCTTCAAGAAATGCCCGCGTATCGCCGCTCTCGAACTTCGGATCGGTCGCCTCGAGACACAGGAAGAATTTGTCCGTGCTGGCGCCGTTGCGGAAGTTCGGCGCGTTGAATAGCGGATGGTAAACCTGCGGCAGCCCGTTCAGGGCCAGCATGCCGAAGGCGGCGGAGAGGCCCGCGTAAAGAATGGTCCACTCGTAGGCAGGAACCACGAAGGCCGGCCAGGAATAATAGGGGCGGCCGGCAATATTCAGCGGATAGGCCCACAGGGAAATCCAGGTCTCCAGGCCGAACATGGCGCACACGCCCAGCAGTCCGCCAATCAGGCAGACCAGCGAAACCTCGTTCTTGTGGAAGCCGATAGCCTCCGCCGCTTCTTCCACCGGGTAGGGGGTGTAGCAGTCCATGCGCCGGTAGCCGGCCGCATAGGCGCTCTCCGCGGCATGCACCAGCTGCGTCGGAGTATCGAATTCGGCCAGCAGGCCGTAGGTTCCTTCAATAATAGGCATTAGTCACCCGCCTCCGGTAATGGTTCAGCCTCGGCGCGAACCTTGGCCTGGGGCAGCATCA
>CAVUWQ010000081.1:0-21522 GCA_963745105.1 uncultured Acidobacteriaceae bacterium | reverse complement strand
CCGTCGGCGATATGATCGGCGTAGGGCGCATGCAATGCGACGCTCCATTCCTCGTCATACGCGACCACCCGGTCCGCGAGCGCCCCATCGGCCGCGCCCTGCACAGCTCCCGCAAGTCCGGGCACGCCAAAGAAATAGCCTCCCTTCGGCCACAGCGTCATGCCCGACAGAAGTCCCGGCAGGGCCGCGCCGCCGTTGGTCATGGTGGTCCGGATCGCGATCGAGTCCGACTGCGATCGGAGCGTATAGACCGTGGTAATCGTCACCTTGCCCCAATCGCGCACCGCACGCACCACCGCTGAGCGGACCAGCTCGAGTATCTCGATGTGCTGATACGTGTTGGGCCACGCCGACCAGTTGTTGGGGATGAAGTCTGCAAAAACGACGCAATCGCGGCCGATCTTTCCGTCCGTGACCGGCGCGACATCGACCAACGCACCGCGCGGCACACCGTAGGGAACGGGCGAGCCCACGGCGATGGCAAATGCCAGCCGCTCGTTGAGCACGGTGATATCGCGGGTCGATTGAGCCTCGCCGTCGCGGATCGGAGTCGGTCCCACGATCACCCGGACGCCGGCGAGGGCGGTCGTTGGCAGCATCACGGTGAGAAGCAATCCGAGCCACGCAGATCTCACCGATGGATTAAGTCGATCGCCTCCGCGAGCGCAGCGTCCCGATCTTCTGCGGGCAGCGCTCCGAGGAAGGGTCGGGCAAATGTTTTCAGCCAGCCTTCCATGCCTGTCGGCAGCGGTGTTGGACGAGGAATGAGAGCGATATGTTCGACAGAAAAGCCATGCTGCCTGAGCTTCGCCTCATATGCATCGGCAGTCGGAAAATACCAGGGCGACGTGACGGTGCGGCCCGCGCCATAGCGGCGCACGACTGCAAAGAGCGCGACAACAATCGACGCAACATTACCGTGTCCGCCGAACTCGGCGACAAAGCGGCCACCGGGCTTGAGCGCACGCGCCACGCCTGAGAGCACATCGTCTGGTCGCAGCATCCAGTGCAGCGCGGCGTTTGAAATTACTGCGTCGAATTCCTGCGTGAATGGCAGCGCGTGGCCATCTTCTACGCGCGCATCGACACCCGCTTTCACGGCGGCGGCAATCTGCTCCGGCGAGCCATCGACACCGAGCACCTGCGCGCCTGTCGCGGCAATCTTGAGCGTAAGCGCGCCGTCTCCGCAACCAAGGTCAAGAATGCGCTCACCCGGCTTCGCCTGTAAAAGTTCAAGTAGCGGAGAGCCCAGGTCAGCGACGAACCTTGCATTGTGGGCGTAGGTAGAAGGGTCCCAGATCTGCGTTGCCATGTAGTCAGATTACCGCGGCAGCGATTCATAAGAGAGAATGGCAAAACATGGAGAAGCCCGATCCGCGGTTGAGCTGGAAGCGCCTCGATGGTGTCGACCTTTTGCGAGGGCTTGCCATTTTTCTCGTCCTGATGAACCACGTCAACATGCAGCTGCTATTTGCCCGCGTTCCCTACACCCGCGGCCTGCCGGAGCAGCTCGTTTACTCGCTTGTATGGAACGGGCAATTCGGCGTGCAGATCTTCTTTGCAGTCTCCGGATTCCTCATCACCTCGACAATGTTGCGTCGCTGGAAGACGGTCAGCAAAGTCAGCCTTCGCGGCTTCTATCAGCTGCGATTTGCGCGCATCGCACCGCTGTTGCTTTTGCTGCTTACCATGCTCAGTAGCCTGCATCTTGCGCATGTAAAACACTTCGTCGTCTCGCAGAAAACAGGCGGCCTTCCTGGGGCATTATTAGCTGCCCTGACCTTCCACATCAACCTGCTTGAAGCGCGCAAAGATTATCTGCCGGGCAACTGGGACATCCTCTGGTCGCTGTCGGTGGAAGAAGTCTTCTACTTGTTTTTCCCGCTCGCCTGCGTGCTCTTCCGCCGGATTCGATTCCTGCTGATACCGCTCGCGATTTTCGTTTTGCTGGGACCCTTCGCTCGGTCGAAAGCCTTCAATCCAAATCCAGTGTGGCGCGAATATTCCTACCTCGGCGGCATGGATGCCATCGCACTCGGCTGCATCACTGCTCTCATTCTTTCAAAGCGCAGCCTATCCCGCACTACATTGAAGACACTCGCAATTTGTGGCGCAGCGCTGGTGCTGTTCATCCTGTGCTTCTCGTTGCAGGCTTATAAGCTCGGCCTCGGCCGTAGCGGTCTGGACATGTCCGTGCTCGCGATTGGGACCTGCATGCTCATCGCCTTCGCCGCGCAGACACATTGGCGCGCACCCGGCATTCTGGACCCGCTGAAAATCATCGGCCAGCGGAGCTATGAGATTTACCTGACGCACGAATTCATCGTCATCGCCTTCGCCGCCATCTTCATTCAGCTCGGCAAATCGATGAAACTGGTGCCTGTTCTATTCGTCGCAGTGATTGTTGTAGCGGCATGCCTGGGAGCATTCGTCGCCTGGATTTATTCTGAACCAATGAACCGCCGTCTACGCAAGCTCTGGCACGACGGGCCGACGCAGCTTGGGTCGGTCGTCGAGTAAGTCAAACGAGCTTCGTCCCGGCCATCTGCTCCAACACAGTCAAAGGCGAATGCTCCGGGGCAACCATCGCTTCATGCGCCACAAGAAAAGTCTGCTCCAGCGCATACTGGCCCGCAAGCACGGCATGCGGCACCGTATCCGTGTAAACCATCCAGCTCGAACCGGAAGGGAACTGTGACGGATACTTATGCGCGCTTGCCTGAAATGCGTCGTTCTCTTTCAGGAAATTATGGAAGCGCATCATGAAGTCGTCATACGGCGAGCGCTTGAGCGAGGGCACGGCGCTGCCTAGTCCGATACCGCGCGCCAGCCCTTTGAAGGCACGCGATGCGCTGGTATCCGGAGCCGGCAGCTTGATGTCTTTGGGTGCGAATTGCGGCGCGAGCGTGCGGAATGGATCGCCAACGACCCAGTCCCGCGTACGCGTGGGATGAAGATTATTGAAGAAGCGCAGAATACGTGCTCCATGCGTGGGCCGGGTGGGAAATGCATCGGTGTGCAGCAGATCGTTCCGGCGGCGCAGCGGCAGGTCGCGGTTCTGCTCTTCCTGCGGACGAAAGCTTGCATAATCCAGCTGCCATCGACGCGCGTACGGCGTGAGGAAACGCTCCAGAAAGCTGTTCACGTCTCGCGAATAATTCCGCATGATCGCATGCAAGCGCTCGACAGCCGCTGCGTCGGACGTGGCGGCATCAAGCCCGGAGATAGCATCGACATTCGGCTTGTACGCAATATTTTTGTGGAGCGAACTGTTGCTCTGTTGCAGCCCGAGAAGGAATTCGATATCCGCAGAGGGCAGCGCGACAGGCGTCTCGTTGAAGAAAAGAATGTCGCCTGCTTCGAGCTGAGCGCACCATTTTTTCGTGCGCTCACTGCTGGCAGGAAGCTCAGACCTATGAATGGAAACCACAGCCATGCGCCGCTCCTACTTGCCCAGCACCCTGCGCCGCACCCAGACGATGCCAAGGCCAAAAAGGCTGATCGCAAGAACGATGCAGCCGGCAGGCAGCGCGATGAATTTGTAGCTGTACGAAAGGTCGATGGCCCGATGCGCAGCGCTGTTGTAAATAAGAATGCCGAAGATGGAAGTGAAGGTAACAGCAAAGAACGTCACGAAGCCCAGCGAGAGGGAAATGAGCAGGCTTGCGAAGAGGCCAAAGTCGCCAAAAGGAACACCGAACAGCGCAGGCCCGCGAGGCAAGGGTGTTGGAACAGCGGCGCGGGCGGCAGACAAACTCATTGGTAACTCCTGACGATTGCTTGAAGGGATAGAATACTAGCTTATGGCGGGAACCGCGCAGATCGAGTTGGTATCAGCAACAGAAGTGGCTCGTCGGACGCCTGTCCAGCAGGCCCTGAATGGCGTGAGCTATGCCACCTATGCCGAGATCCAGGTCGCGCCGGCTGATCTGGAGCAGGTCATCAACGCGATCCCGACCGCCATCGCCAAGGCTTTGACGTATCGCGCGTATTACTTCGTGCCGCTCACCATCCATGAAGGCTTGTTCGAAGGTTCAGCAAATGATTCAGAAGCTGACCTCGCAGTCGCTGGTGAAACGCTCATCGCCGGGGGCTATTCAACTGAACTCAGCGACCGCGCCATCTGCCATCGCAACGTGAAGTACGCAGACGCGGAGTGCACCTTTATCTCGACGCGCCTGATGCATGAAAAGTTCGCCCTGGCCTTTGAACTCTTCATAAACGTCGGCCATCATTTCGTCGACGCAGCCGGTGTACCCAGTGAATTCGCCGACCTCGTCTGGTCTCAGGCGGAAGCGAATGTCCGCGGAGAAACCAGCCAGGATGCGTGGGAAAATCGTCGTCGCGTTCTCGATGTCCCAGGTCTTGAAGAAGCGCCGAAACAGCCCTCACAAGGCAATAGTCGGCGCTTTCGCGACAGTTTGCCGGCACCGATTCCGTCTGCCGCGGAAAAGTCTGTTACCTCCAGGCCTGTTGATGAGCAAGCCAAACTGGCTTTCCTGGAAGCAGCCTTCTCGGATGCCATCGCGATCTACCTGCTCTCCCTTGCACTTGATTTCGACTACGCCGATTTGCGTGAGCGCGAATATCCGTTGCTGGCCGCGCCTGCTCTCGCCGAGCGACTGCGCCACATCGCACGGCTCTTTCCGCCAAATCCCGGCTACGAGTTTCAAATCCTCTACCGTCGCCGCTAAGCTCCCGACTGTATTCTGTTCGCTACAATCAGGCAATGATTGCGCATCTTCGCGGCACGCTCCTGAGCAAGCAGCCTCACCAGGCGATCGTCGAGGCGGCGGGCGTGGGCTACGACGTTTCCATCAGCATCTCCACGTTCACCGCGCTCCCGGCAGAGAATACTGAGGTCTCTCTGCACATTCATACCCAGGTGCGCGAGGACACGCTGGCCCTCTATGGCTTCCTGCTGCGCGACGAGAAACGCATTTTCGAGCGGCTCATCACCGTCTCCGGCGTCGGCCCCAAACTTGCCATCACGATCCTGTCCGGCTTGAGCACCGAGCGGCTGGTTACGGCGATCCGCGGACAGGACCACGCCATGCTCGTGAAGGTCCCCGGTGTCGGTAAGAAGCTGGCTGAGCGACTCGTCGTCGAGCTGAAGGACAAGCTTGAAGATATGGCCGTCGTCGCACCCGCCATGCAAGCTGCCGGGCCCGCCGCAGATGACGTGCTATCAGCCCTCACTAACCTTGGCTACAGCCGCCCAGCTGCCCAGAAGGCAATCGAAACAGCCGTTGCGAAGGACAAGAAGTCCGGTGAAGACTTCGAGCACTTATTCCGCGCTGCTCTGGCTGCCATCCGCTAGCTAGGGTCGTACCACCTCCCACTTCTTCCAGAGAAACAGGGAGAGCACGAAGATATTCGACTCGGCTGAAGGGGTGATGCGCTCCCATGCTCCGTATGCGAGACAGGGTACTCGGAAAGCGGAAGAAATGTTAACCAATCGTGCTGAGACCCAGCCCGGTTTTAACAGCGAAGGGCTACCAATGATCGATAGCCCTTCGCTTATACTGCTCTTCCCTTGCCGGAATACTCTTCGATCAGCGACATCGCAGTTACCATTGCTTGAAACAAACAATCTCTGCAAAATGAAAAGACATTCTATCTCTTTGATGTTTCTTTCCGTTTGTGTTGCCGCATGCAACAATCCGCAGAAGCCCGTTCAAAAAGAGAGTGCGGTAGTCATCTATGATCGGGCGTGGTCGAGAGAATCGGCAGTCTATGACGCTGCACACATTATTGAAAGCTGTCCATCTCAGATTGCGGAAATTTGCAAGAGCAATGCTGAAAAGCAAGAGGATCAGTTCTATTTAGCTTTCTCGACTGCCTTCCAGCTTGATCCAAACTGTTCGGGAATATTGCTAGTATCATTGGGCGGTGTAGAAGACAATCAAACACGCAGTTCTAAGGCGCTCGGTAAGGTTCCAATCAGCGAAAGGTGGATTCTATATGTCAGCTTCAGCCCTGAAAAAGAAAAGCAACGCTGGTCTATACTTTCCCATTCCGCTTCAGGTGAAGACGATGCACCCTCTATGGCCCGTTCCGTATGCCAGATTCTAAATGGCAAAAGCGGAAAGGTCCTCTAAAGGTAATTGATTACTTTCGCCGCAAGGCAGTGGACATAGATACGATCAAATGCAGGTTCTATGGCTCATCGTTGCATTCTTCCCTTGCTAGCCCCCGCTAATTACTACTCCTTAGTTGACCCCGTTGGTTTGGTCACAAAGTTAACGTAACTGTATCAGCAGTATTTTTATTGTGCGTGACCTTCGCTCCAGGCGTTATGAACAAAAAAGGAAAACTCACTCCAGCGGTCTCATTCTTTTGGATGCCAAATTGGACGCTCACAGTCACGGTATTCAACTTCAGCCCTTAGTGCGGCCTGTTGGGACGTAGCGGCCTGCGCCGCTGTCTTAATTAGCGAAGCCGAGTTCATTTGTAAAGTCAGTCGGCGGCTTTGCAAGGTCAGGGGAGAGAGTAGCTATCTGTGGTTTTGATCCATACGAAAGGCCGAAATCCTGGGACATCATCTTTTTCCGCTGACGCCGTTGGACCAAGAAGCTCACGTAGAGGTGCATTAAGATGGGCAGCCGCGAATTCCCTGCAAACCTTCTTCATCTCTGCATGATCAAGCCAGCGATGAATTCGATTCGCTGTCCTGGGAGAGACTTGCGGTGCGATCTGTAATACTGCCGCCGCGCTCAGGTGATCGAAGAGCGCGTAATAAGCGGCCGAAACAGCGCGACGCAAATCCACATTTTCTTCGCTTCTAACAGTTATTGCCAGACGATTGCCAAGCAGTCGAATCGCATGTTGAATCAGTTCCCATGCAAAGCTCACGACGCCGATTCGAGACGTGTATATGGGAACCTTGTTAGGCCGCTATGCAGAAGTTTAAGACTCAACTGAGTGGAGTAATCGCTGAATTCTCGAAACCAGGCGTCGTCTGTCTTGAATCCTGCTCGTAAGCGAAAGATGATCCACATGGAAGGGTCGCCTGTATGGTCCTCTCCAAGCTCGACGCTGACCGCTTCGACTCCACCGAATGCAGGCGTGGCGGCAATCATCGCTTCAGCTTTCGCCTTTTCCTGTTCTCCCACCTGCTCTGCAGTCGTCATAGCTGCATTATATGACTTCGAAAAAAATCCCTGAGCAGACATGGTTTTCACCATTTCTACTCAGGGTGTTCGTAACTTGCATTCCGAAAGACTCTGCGGTATTTCGGTCGACTGACGTCCCCACGGTCACCGCATGGACGTCAAAGCCAGGACTACTTCTTTGGCGGTGCGATCGTGTCCTTGGCAGCTTTGGCGACGCGGAACTTCACAACCGTCTTCGCCTTGATCTTGATCTGTTCACCAGTCTGGGGATTCCGGCCCATACGTGCCTTGCGTTCTGCCTTTACCAGGCGACCGAGGCCGGGGATGACAAATACGCCATTCTTCTTCGTTTCCTTTACCGCGGTTTCTGCCTGCAGATCAAAAAATGCAGCTGCCTGCTTGTTGGTGAGGGCAAGCTTCTCGGCCATATGCCGGACAAGCTGTGTCTTCGTGAGTCCTGTTGCCATGTATTTCCTCCTGGTGTGACTGCCGGTTTTTTCAACGCCGTGGATTCTCCGCGGCGCCTGGTCTTTGCATGAGCATCGGAATACCCTCCCGATGTCAGCCATGCCCTACCGGCTGGTTTGCGCGAATCCCCAATGTTTATGCGGGTCCTGCGTAGCCTTCCGTGGTTAACCATGCGGCCTTGCGCCGCTTCTTGTCAACGGCAAAAACCAGAAATCCTCAGGTTTTTCCCACTTTTGTACTAGTTTTTAAGGTTTTTCCCGTTTTTCTCCCTTTATTGGGCCAATCGGACAGGATCAGAAGCACCATCCCGCTCTATATCAGCCCAAAAATTGGTCGGGGACTTGAGGTCGCCCCCATGATCGGACGATTTAGAAACTCTACGACTGGCGCGGCTAAACTGTAATAAGTTGAGAGAACTGTGTGGAAGTTTTTTCCCAGAATGGCATCGGGCGACAGTTCCGCTTCCACCGCCCAGTTGCGATAAAGAATAAGGTCCATCGCCGGATCGTCCTTAGGAAAACCCTTCGGGGCACGTGTCAGCGCTTGCGGATCGGATAATCTCATCTTGGCCTTCAGCTTCTTGGACTCCAGCATCCCACGCAATTCCTCGTGATGCTCCAGCAGGTAGAGCCTCACCGCTAGAAGCTGATCGCGATCCGGCATGTAAAGGCCCGCCGCAATCAATACGGTCTTTCCAGAAAAATGAAAATAGAAGCCCGCACCCGACGTCTTCGGCATTCCCTGCCGCCCCCACCAGGCTGCATAGTGCTGTTTGTAGGGAAGCTTATTCGCCGAAAAACGAGTGTCTCGATAAATACGCAGGACGGTTTTCTCTGGGGCCTTCACATGGTCAGGTGCGAATGTTGCCATCTGCGCATTGACCCGCTTGATCAAGGCCAGCATCGGTTCGCGCAGTGCATTTTCGTAGATTTGCCTCCGTGGCTCAAACCATTCGCGGTCGTTATTCCTGGCCAGCCCCCGCAGAAACTTCAGGGAATCCTCTGTAAACCGCGGATCTCCGGCTGGCTTGTTGTCCTTGGTAGAGCGTGGCATCGCTTTATTGTAAAGCGAGCCCAAAGGTAACTACAACTGTAGCATGTATCGATTACGCGGGTGGCGCTGTTGTCGCCGGCGGCATGCTGCGCGCTGAAAAGATTCCATTGGCAACCATCGAAACGCCAAAACAGATCAAGACGCAACGAATCAGTGTGTCCACGTTGTATTGCCATGCAAAGATCAGCAGGCACAAGGCAAAGCCCACATGGAACGATTCCGCAGCGAGCGCCTGTGCCCACCGCGGACGCAGATCGGCAGCCGCCACATGTGAGCTGATTGCCGGGATGAATGCAGGAATCTGTTGCCGATAGGTCGCGTAGGCAGCGCCCAGTTGCTGTGCCAGGTGCGGCCCCTCGGCTGCGACGAGCGCAATCGTCAGGAAGATGATCCCCAGAAGGAAAACGATCGCTCCGCTTGGCGGCATGAGGATTGACACAGCCATGGACGTAAGCAGGTTGCCCAGGTACAGCGGGTTGCGGAGGTAGCGATAAGGGCCGGATGCCACGATATGGTCCGCTCGGAGGCTCTTGTCGTTCATCACGCCAGCGCCGATATACGCCGTCGCCCATAGACGCAATCCTGCCCCGGCGACTCCAAGACTCACCGCCAGCAACGTAACCGTAATTGTAGCGTTAGCATAGTCGAGCCATTGTGTCCGTGCCAGCAGCGCGGAGAGCGTGATCCATGTGGTCGACGCGGGAGCTGCACTCATATACCGCGACCACGGTGCATAGAAGCCAAGAAAGTAGAGTGCCGTGAAGATGACAACGCGGAATCGGAAGAGGATGGGCGTCTGCGCCTGCGCGGCAGGCAGTCCAGGCGCGATAGGGTCGAAACCGGTCATCGTGGATCACCAATCTTTGTTGCTGGGTCATGTTCGCAGTAGGGAAAAGTCATTCGCCAACCAGGCTCGCGAGCAGCGTGTCAAAGTCTTCTAATCGAGAGTACTCGATGATCACGCGACCTCGCCCATTGTTGTCTTCAATCTTCACACGGAGACCCAGCGCCCTCTGCATCCTGTCCTGCGCATCACGCACATTTGGATCGACAATTTCGACCACAGGCTCTTTGGCCTGCTTCTTTTCCGGATGGAGCAGCCCCTGCACATACGTCTCTGTCTGCCGCACCGACATGGAGAGCGCCGCTACCTTCTGCGCCGCCTTCAACATCTCTTCTTTCGATTCGAGCGCCAGCAGCGTCCGTGCATGACCAAAACTCAGCTCACCCGCCTCAACTTTCCCCTGGATCTCCGTCGGTAGCCGCAGCAGCCTGAGGAAATTCGCAACCGAGGCGCGGTCCTTGCCTGTCCGCGTAGCCATCTGTTCCTGCGTCATCTTGAAGTCGCGACTCAGCCGCTCATAGGCGCGCGCCTGTTCCATAGGATTGAGGTCCGTACGCTGAAGGTTCTCGACAATGGTCATCTCCATCGCCTGCTCATCGGAAACCTGCCGCAGCACAGCAGGTATCGTCTCTTTTCCTGCCTGTTTCGACGCCAGCAAGCGCCGTTCCCCAGCAATGAGCTGAAAACGGCCATCGGGAAGCGTCCGCACCAGGATGGGCTGGACGACGCCGGTGGCGGCGATCGACGCCGCCAGTTCTGCCAATTGCTGCTCATCGAAGCGCGTCCGCGTCTGAAATGGGTTCCGCTCGATCAGCCCAACAGGGATTTCCCGCGGCTTCCCAAGACTTTCTATGGGCGCTTCATTCGCTCCATGCACAACCGCCGGAGAGCCCGGCAGCCTGCCTGGTAGCAATGACTCCAGCCCCTTGCCTAGCGCGCGCCGGCGTGGATCTCTCGACTGCATTGTGGATACTACTTCTTCTGTCATCGAATCTGTCCTTCTTTCAACTCGTTCATGCCGATGCTTTAGGCGTACGGCCAGAAGCTGATTTTCGTGTTCTTGCGAATCGCTATAAGCTCCCTGCGCTCTTTCGCACGCGGGCTGTCCATTGAATTTCGCGTCAGCAGCTCTTCAGCAAGCTCTCGGTAAGCTTCCGTCCCCTTCGAGCGATTGTCATACAGCATCACCGGTTTCCCATGACTAGGGGCCTCCGCCAGCCGAATATTGCGCGGAATCACAGTCTTGAACAGCTTTTCCCCAAAAAATTCCTTGAGATTATCCGTCACCTGCTGCGCCAGGTTAGTCCGCTCGTCATACATCGTCAGGACAACGCCTTCCAGCGTAATATCCGGATTAAACACAGCCTGCACGCTTCCCAGCGTATTGAGCAGCTCGCTGACACCTTCAAGCGCAAAATACTCTGCCTGGATGGGAACCAGCAGTCGAGTGGCCGCTACGAGGGCATTGAGCGTGAGAAAGTCCAGGGCCGGCGGGCAATCCATCAGAATGTAGTCGTAGTTTGGCAGAATTGGCGCGAGCTTTTCTTTCAGGCGGAATTCCCGATGCAGCATCTGCGTCAACTCCACATTTGCCCCGGTCAGGTGCCGACTGCCGGGCAGAAGCTTCAAAGTCTCGATTTCGGTGGGTATGATCGCCTCTTCCGCCTTGAAATCCCCAACGAGGACGTCGTAAACGGAGGTACGTTCATCATCTTTTGCGACGCCAAGCCCTGCTGTGGTGTTCGCCTGCGGGTCACAATCGATCAAAAGACAGCGCAATCCCTCAAATGCAAGGGCGGCAGCGAGATTGATGGCGGTAGTTGTTTTTCCCACACCGCCTTTTTGGTTGGCGATTGCGAGAACGTGAGGCTGCGTCATGAGGATGATTTAGCGTAGTGGATGGGTGGTGTGGGTGGCAATGTTGGAAATTAGGAAAACAGTGTTCCACGTGGAACCTGGACCAAAACGGGAATTTACCTTGGAGTCAAATGTTCCACGTGGAACGTCAGACCTCGCACACCAGCAATAACGTGCCATCGGGCAGCATGTGTTTCATCCACTTCGTCGGGTTCGCTGCTACCAGTAGTTCATGCTCCGTATTTGCCGTCGCATAAATAATCATCGAACCGCCAGCCACCAGCCTGTCGCGAGCCTCCTGTACCGCCTCCGCCATCCTATCCACGGCCCGCAGTGTTACTACCTCAAACCATGCTCGTGGTCGTAGTTCTGCCACCCTCCCCGGGTGGATCGCCGCGTTCAGCTTGAGCGTCCGCACTACCTCCCGCAGAAACGCCACCTTCTTCGACTGCGATTCGGCAAGCGTTACCTTGATTTCTGGCAAACAGATTGAAATCGGAATCCCCGGCAAACCACCGCCGCTCCCGTAATCCAGCAAGGTAGTGGCACCCACCGGCACAATCGCCGCCGCCGCTACCGATTCAATCAAATGGCGATCCACGATAGCCACTGACTCGCGGATCGCCGTCAGATTGGTGCGTTGATTCCAGCGAATCAGCAGGTTGCCGAAAATTGTTAGATTCTCAATCTGATCTTCACTCAGGAAAGTCAGACCTACGCGTTCCAGCGCGGAACTGACCATTTCGGTGGAAATAGCGGTCAATTGCCAACCGACTCCAGAATTGGCCGTACCTTCCATGACGCGGCAGCCTCAATAAATGCCTTGAAAATTGCCTTCGAAGAAGCATGCTGGCTGAAGGATCTCTCCGGATGCCACTGCACACCAAGCACGAACTGTTCCCCCGTGACGCCTTCCAGGGCTTCGATGATGCCATCCGGCTGGCTGGTCGCTACAACTGCCAACGCATCTCCAGGGACTAGGACAGCCTGGTGGTGGCTCGAATTTACCTGTCCTGCGTCCTCGGTCAATCTCGAGCCAAGAATCTGCGCTAAATGTGAACCCTCCACCACTTTTACTGGATGCGCACACAGCACATCGCGTCCCGGTGCATGGTCAACTCCTGTCCCGGGAATATGCTGGTCCAGCGCGCCATTCCGCCAAACATTGAGGGATTGCAGCCCATAACAGATTCCCAGAATCGGTTTGTGGAGATTGAATGCGTCCTGCAGCAGCAAGTCGTCCACAGCCTCCCGCGCTGCATCCGGTTTCGCACTCTCCAGATGCCGCTCCTGGTTGAACTTCTGTGGGTCCAGATCAGCAGGGCTGCCCGGCAGCAGAATCCCATTGCAGCCGGACACAATCTTCGCTACCGTCGCCTGCGACTCCGTGAGGGGAACCGGCACAGCAATCCCGCCGGATAACTCAACAGCACGCGCATACTGCGGCCATCCACGCTGGTTATACGCCGGGTCAAACGACGTAGGTTCAGGAATGGCAATGTGTGGCTTTGCATTCATAAATTAAGAGGATACGTCTTGAGGTCTCTCACTCCGCGGACTGGCATGCCCATGATACAGTTCAGCAATCGTCGCGCGCAGCCTGTCGGTCAGAGCATTCGCTTCACGCGTATTCATGCCTTCCGTGCGGATCGGTTTGCCAATCACTAGCATTACCGGTCGCGGACGGAAAAAGTGTGTGTGCATCGGAAAAAGTTCATGTGTTCCCACCAGCGCCATTGGCACCAACGGCACTTGGGCCCGGATCGCCATGAACGCCGGTCCACTCATGAATGTCTTCAGATGACCATCGACGCTGCGGCCGCCCTCAGGAAAAACAACTAGCGGCATGCCGCCCTTCAGCGCCTTCACTCCTGCGTTCAGGCTGGCGATCGATGCGCGCGGATTATCCGCATTGACCGGGATCTGGCCCGACCGGTTCAAATACCAGCCGATGAACGGGATCGTCCAAAGGTTGTGGCGCGCCAGTATCCGAAACTGGAACGGCAGAGTCCCAAACAACACCGGCGTATCCATATAAGAGAGATGGTTGGAGGCGTACACGGCAACCGGATGCTCCCTCAAGAATTCTTCGCCAACTACTGTTACCGGCGAGCCCGCAAACACCACCAGGCACCGTGCCCAGTGCTGTGCCAGCCAATGCTGCGTCCTGCCACTCTTCTCAAAGAGAGAGATAAACAGCGCGACACTCCCGAAAAGCCCCGTCGTGATGGCAAACAGCGGCGCCTGGATTAGGTTTGATCGAAGCTTTGCCGCAAGCCCAAGCGGTGGCAGCAAGGGAGAAGGTTTGCCGTCGTCGATCTCTTCCTGTTCCGGCATCGTCAGAGGACTTTGGCTCATGAAAGCTGCCTCGCCTCCATTCTCAAAAGTGCCCCTGTCGGGGCCGCCAGCATACTGCGGATTTCACCCACCAGCAGCACCGAACCAGTCACCACAATCAGCCCTTTGGCCGGAGTTAGCCAGGTAGCCAGGTCCATCGCATCCACTGGTCCGGCACTCTCTTCCACGCTCGTCCCCGTTGGCTCAGCCGCGGCGCTCATCTCGTCCAGACTGGCTGCCCGAGGAGAAGCCACCGTCGTCAGAATGACGCGGTCAAAGAGCGGAAACAGAATCTGCGCAAGCTCCTTGACCGGCTTATCGCGCAGGCAGCTGAAGATCAATGTGCGCGGAGAGTCTGCTTCCGGCCACTGAGACAACGCCGACCGAAGCGCCCACGCACCCGCCGGGTTATGCCCTACGTCGAGCAATACTGCCGCGCGGCCATCCTTCGCCGCGTAGTGCTCGAAACGCCCTGGCCATACCGTCTGAGAAATTCCAGCGGTAATGGCCCCACCTGGGATATCGTATCCATGGCTGGCACGTAATTCCACCGCTGCCGCAATCGCCAGCGCCAGGTTACGCTGCTGGTGCTGTCCCGCCAACGGCGAATCAACCAGCACAGTCTCGCCATCAATTACGATACTGTAGCGGTTACTGACAGAATCCTGGGGCAGCGTATGGGACGGTACATACATCGCCGCGCTGATCCCCTTCACCCCAAGCGGCACAGCCACTTCTCCCAGCGCCTGGTTGGCCTCGGGATGCTGGGGCAGCGTGACCATCGTCCCACCTTTGCGCAATATACCCGCCTTCTCCCGCGCGATGGCGCCCACCGTCGGACCAAGCCATTCAGTGTGGTCCAGCGAAATATCGGTGATGATCGAGAGCAGCGGCTCAACGATATTGGTCGCATCCAGGCGGCCACCCATCCCCACTTCAAGAATCGCAACATCGACGTGCTCATCGGCAAAATAGCAGAAGGCCATCGCCGTTACCGCTTCAAAAAAACTAGGAGGAGCCGGCAGTTGACCTTCCGAGACGAGCTTCGTTGAGGCCGATTCAACTCTTTCAAAGGTATTCCCGAATGGCCCATCGTCGATCTCTGCACGAAGAACGATTGAGGAACCCGCATCATCACGCGTAAGCACTTGAATGCGCTCATTCACCCGAGCGAGGTGTGGCGACGTATACAAACCGACGCGATATCCAGCAGCCGCGCAGATCGATGCAAGCGTAGCCGCGGTCGACCCTTTACCGTTCGTCCCGGCAATCAACACACTGCGGAAAGTCTGCTGCGGATCGCCGAGTGCCTGCATCAGCGTACGCATCTGCTCCAGTTCAAACTTGCGGCGCGGCTCACCGGGCGCTGTATGCAGTTCTGCTGCAAGAGCGTACAACCGCCGAACTGCAGCCTCATAAGCCATACAGTGATTCTAAATGGCCAGCTGTTTTCACTCTGTCTCCAGCTGCTTCCGAAAATAGCTCGACACCAATCCCGCTATGTGTTACTTTCTGTAACATTATGAGCAGTAACACTACACTCCGTCACGATCCAGCCGAACTAGGAGAACTCGAGCGCTCCATCCTTGAACTCGTCTGGCAGTACAGCATCCTGAACGCAGAGCAGGTCCGGGACCACCTGCAACTGCAGGGTCGACGTCTCAAGGAATCCACCATCCGCACAGTCCTCCGCCGGCTCGAAGAAAAGGGCTACCTGAAGCATAGCCTTGAAAATAGGACCTTCCTCTACCGTCCCGCGGAAAGCCGGCAGGCCGTCGCTGGCCGGGCAGTTCAGCGCATCGTGGACTGGTTCTGCGAGGGCTCTGTCGAAGCACTCCTGGTCGGCATGGTGGATTCTTCCGTCCTCGACCGCAAAGAACTGCAACGGCTCGCCGAACGTATCGTTACAACAAAGAAAGCAAAGCAATGACGACTCATCTTCTGCTTGAATCCGCTCTTCGCTCTTTCATTATGGGAGTCATCCTCTTCGCTGCCCTCCATCTCCTTCGCATTCGCCAGGTGCGCGCGCAGCGGACGGCATGGCTGTTAGCGTTGGTCGCTGCCCTGGTCATGCCGGGCGCCGTCCTCCTCCATTTAGGACCACGCCTCCTGCCGGACATTTCGGCCAAACTTGCCTATCCCACCCCAGCTTCCATCCGCGTCTCCGCCAATCCGTCGCCCTCCAACACTGCCCTCGAGGAAGCCCAAAATCCGATTGGCATCAGCGCCACTGCAGCAACCATGCCCGTTGAGAGCAATCAGCGAACTTCGCCATCTCTCTCGTCCCTCCAATTTTCACTGCTCCTTTACTGCGCAGTCGCTGGTTTCCTCTTTCTGCGTCTCATGCTTGGCCTGAGGTTAGCACTCAAACTCCGCGCACAGGCTTTGCCGCTCGACCCAGCAGCAGACGTCCGCATCAGCCCCCGCATTGCCGCTCCT
Source organism: uncultured Acidobacteriaceae bacterium (assembly GCA_963745105.1). Classification (GTDB taxonomy): domain Bacteria; phylum Acidobacteriota; class Terriglobia; order Terriglobales; family Acidobacteriaceae; genus Silvibacterium. The sequence continues at coordinate 5,409 of CAVUWQ010000081.1, read as the reverse complement.
GTAACGATAGCGTCGACTATCCTTTTGCCGTCCGCATCCACGCAATGGGAGCCAGCCAAGCTGCACATTGTTCTCAAGCATGAGCAATCCCACGTCCAGCGCGCGGACTTCTACCTGCTCCTTCTCGCCGGCGTCCACTGCGCCATTTTCTGGTTCAGCCCCTTCAGCTGGTGGCTCCAGAAGCGCCTCTCCGAACTCGGCGAAGCATTGAGCGACCACGCGGCCCTCGAGGTCGCTGAAAGCCGGACCGCCTATGCCGAGACGCTCCTCGAATTTGCCTCCGTCGGCCAATGGCCGCTCACCGCAGTCGCCATGGCCCGTTCCAGCAGCCTGCGCTCCCGGATCGAACGCCTCCTGAGCGACCACCTCTACGCCGAAGCCTTCAGCGAAAAGCGCCAACTCCCGCTCATCGCCGCCGCAATCGTCATACTGGCTGCCGCAGCGTCTACGTCTCTGGTCCGCGTCCACGCCGCGGAAACTCCGACTAGTCTCCAGGCCACCGAGCCAATAGCACCGCCACCTGCCCCACCCACCGCGCCCGTTCCACCACCTCCCGTGCACGAGACGACACGAACCAGTTCCACGGCCGTAGCCACGCATCAAACCGCTACCGACGAAGACATCGACTCTTCTTCCCAGGGCTTCTCCTTCGCCTCCGCCCACAACGGCGACGCCTTCGCCCTGGTAACAGGAAACGGCGAATCCAACATCACCTTCAGCGGCTCCTTCGACAACGAGTTCCAGCACATCCGCGCCACCACCCCCGGCGACTTCATGTATTACCGGCACAACGGCAAATCCTACGTCATCCAGGACCCATCGATCATCGCCAGGGCCAAGTCCCTCTATGCCCCCATGCAGGAACTTGGCCGTCAGCAGGGAGCGCTTGGAAAACAACAAGAGGCACTCGGAAAACAGCAGGAAGCCCTCGGCAAGCGCCAGGAGCAGGTCTCCATCTCAACGCCCGACCTGAAGAAAGAATTAGCCAGCCTCACCGAAGCGACAGACAAACTGAAGCAGCTGCAAAGCCAGCCCACTCTCGACCGCGAAGCCCTTGCCGATCTGCAGGAAGAAATCGGCGAAATCCAGGGTCGCCTCGGCGAACTGCAAGGCGCGGCAGGCGAGCAGCAGGGCGCAATAGGAGAACAACAAGGCAAACTCGGTGAGGAGCAGGGCAAGCTCGGCGAAGAGCAAGGCCGTCTCGGGGAAGAGCAAGGGAAAATCGCCGAAGACGCCCAGCGTCAGCTCAAACCCCTCATCGAACAAGCCATCCGCGACGGCCAGGCGAAGCCGGTCAACTAGCCACTTGAACCTGGGGCGCCATAAACGCCAACGCGCGCTCCAGGTACGCCTTCATCTCTTTCCGCGGCACCACGGCATCGAGCATCCCATGCTCGACCTGGAACTCCGCTCTCTGGAACCCTTCCGGCAGCTTCTGCCTGAGCGTCTGTTCAATCACGCGCGCCCCGGTAAACCCGATCAGCGCTCCCGGCTCTGCAATATTCAGGTCCCCCAGCATGGCAAAGCTGGCCGTCACGCCGCCGAACGTCGGGTCCGTCATCACTGAGATAAAAGGAATCCCCGCATCGTCCAACTGCGCCAGCCCGGCTGCCACTTTGGCCAATTGCATCAGGCTCGCGATCCCTTCCTGCATCCGCGCGCCGCCGGACGCGGAAATAATGATGAGCGGCCGCCGGTCCGCGAGGGAGCGGTCCACCGCCCGGGCTATCGTCTCGCCGCCCGCGCTGCCCAGGCTGCCACCGATGAACGAAAACTCCATCGCGCTGATCACCACATCGTGAACACCGAGCCGCCCAACCGCATTCACCACACCGTCGCTCAGGCCGCTTTCCGCCTGCGTCTTCGCCAGCTTCTTCTTGAAGTCCGCAAATTCTAAAGGGTCAGTCGATTTCAACCCGAGATCCACAAGCTCATAGCCCGGCTCCAGCAGCGACGCGATCCGGCTCCGCGCATCGAACCGGAAATGCCGTCCGCATTTCGGGCACACCTGCTGATTCGCCTCGACATCCGCCTTGAAAATGAACTGTTTGCAGCCATCGCACTTGGTCCACAGGCCTTCTGTCCGGACCGTCTTCTCGGGCGTTGTCTCAATCTCGTATTGCTGCCGCTTGAACCAGGACATCGACTTCCCTCTCCACTCGCAAACTATCCCGCCATCAATGACCCAGATGGTACGGATGGCCAGCCATGATTGTAAATGCGCGATACATCTGCTCCAGCAGCACCACCCGCGCGAGCTCATGTGGAAGCGTCATCTGCCCTAGTGACAGCAACACGCCCGCCTTTGCCCGCGCCTCGTCTGACCATCCACTCGCCGGGCCGATAGCGAACACAATCGCCTGCCGACCGTCATCCCGTTCCCGTTGCAGCCACTCTGCAAACCCTTCAGAAGAAAAGCTCTTCCCCCGGCTGTCCAGCAGCACCAGCAGCGGTGAAGTCCGGCCATGCATGCGCTCGACCGCAGCCAGCAGCGCCTCCTCCGTCGGAAAGCCGGACGACTCGGTCTTCGCATAGGGCTGGAGGCGCTTGAGATAAAGCTCCCGCGCGTCGCTACAGAATTCCGAACGTTCCTTCGAAACAACGAAAAGAGCAATCTTCATGCAAACTTCTATTCTCGTTCATCCGCCTGAAACTAGCATCCGTTCCAACGGATCACGCCTCCCAATTCCCATAGATAATTTCCACAGAAATCTGCCGCAACTGGAGTCGCATAAATCCAGCCGACCAGAATGTTGATGCAGCCGACAATAACAATCTAATCATCCTGATTACCTACTTTGGCACTATAGTTGCATTCAAATTTTCACCAGCGTTGATCTCATTGCTTCTGTCGTATGCGAAAAAGACCTTCGCTCACGTCACGCAAGCAAGAGACTGCAGTTATCCAGGGAGACTTAAGATGTTTAGATTCAATCGTATTGGGCCATTGGTAGTGTTGGGCGTTGCGCTTTCACCCTTCAATCTCAATGCCCAGAGCACGACCGCGACAGTAAACGGCACAGTCACAGATGCAGCGGGAGCCATCATTCCCGGAGCTACTGTTGTTATCACGGATACAAGCACCGGTGTTACTGATACGGCCACCACGAACTCCAGAGGCTTCTATAACTTCCCCCAGCTCCACATTGGCGGCCCCTACACCATTGATGTCAATGCCGCGGGCTTCCAGAAATTCGAATCAACTGGCCTGATGCTCAACCTGAACGATAACCGTTCGATTGACGCCAAATTGGCTGTGGGTTCGACAGCGCAGACCGTCCAGGTCACGGCAGCCACCAATGCCGTTGAAACAACAGATACACAGCTCAAGGACACCATCGACGCCACCCAGATCGAGCAGATTCCGCTCTTTGGCCGGGACGCTTCCGGTCTCCAAAAGCTTCAGGCTGGCAGCGTGGAAGCATCGGACCGTTTCGGCACTTACTCTGCCAACGGCAGCCAGACATCCGGCAACTCCTTCATCCTGGATGGCATTGACATCAACGACGGGCCGCTGCAAACGGAAGGCATATCGGTTAACCCGGACGCACTTGCCCAGGAAACCGTGATCACCAGCACCATCAATCCGGAGTTCGCGCGTAACAGCGGTGTCATCGTCAACCAGAGCATCAAGAGTGGCACGAACAGTATCCACGGCAGCGCTTTCGAGTTCTACCGCGACACCTTCCTGAACAATGGAGACTACTTCGCCCTGCCAGGACAAAAGCCGCCCTTTCATCAGAACCTTTACGGCGCGACCCTCGGTGGACCGATCTTTAAGGACAAGCTTTTCGCATTTGCGGCTTACCAGGGATTACGCAACAAAACCGGTACAACGCAGACAACGAATGTTCCCGATGCAACCGAACGTGCCGGCAATTTCCCCGCGACGGTCGACGATAACGGCAATCCTGTACCAGCTAAATCCATCCCGTCCAGCAAATTCAATCCTTTGGCGGTTAAGCTTCTCAACCAGTTCGTGCCATTACCGAACACCACGAGCGGCGGTCTTCCGGCCTACAGCTTTCCCACTGCCAACACGGGGGCCAGCGACCAGGGCATCCTCCGCGTTGATTACCACTTGTCTGAGAAGGACACCTTCTTTGCATCGACCACCTTCCAGTCAAGTCCTTCTACTTCGACCCTGCCTTTCACCGGAGCCACCCTTCCCGGCTTCGGCGAAATCGACGCAGAGCACTTCAAACTGTTCGCCGCCGATTACACCCACGCCTTTTCACCAAACCTTCTCAATGATTTAGCGGTTAACTATTACCGCTTCAATTACGCCTCAGTTGAACCCCAGCAGGTGGTTACACCGCAGAGCTACGGTTTCAACATCAATCCACAGTCCCCCTCTGCCGGCTTGCCCTATATCGGTATCCAGGGGTTCTTCGATCTGGGATTCAGCACGAACGGCCCCCAGCCTCGTAAAGACGCCAATCTGCGCGGCTCGGATACGTTCACCTGGGTGAGAGGTACCCACACCCTCAAGTTCGGCGCATCCGTTGAACAGTTCCGCGTCAGCAATCCCTTCTTCGGCAACAACAATGGCAACTTCGCTTTCAACAATGACGTGGACGAATATACCGGTCTCGAAGACTTCCTGACGGGCACAGCCGATACCTATACACAAGGTTCGGGCGGCTTCATCGATGCGCTCGCGTATGAGAACTACTTCTATGCGCAGGATAGCTGGAAAGTTACCAACAACCTTGTGATCAACTACGGTGCCGGCTATGACATCGAGACGCCTAACAAGAACCGGCAGGATGGTGGGCTCGATGTTGGCTGCTTCCAGGTAAGCAATGCGACTACCAATGTGTTTCACGGAGCCAATCCTTTCCCCGGCTACCTCTTTCCAGGCGATCCAGGCTGCAACGCTTATGGCGGAACTTCCATCAGGTACGATCACGTCGCACCTCGCCTCGGCTTTGACTGGTCTCCAGATGGAGGACCAGGCTTCCTTCTGGGACGCTCCGGCGCTCATGAATTCTCTGTTCGCGGTGGCTTTGGCATCTACTACAACCGCGACCAGGAAGAGGGTTCGCTCCAGAACCTGAGCGTTCCCCCCTTCAGTCTTACAGCGAATATCAATGCACCGACTTCCTTTGCCGATCCACTCGGCGTAGGCACTGGTACGAATCCCTTCCCCTTCGCACCGCCCACCAGGGGCGCCACCATCAACTGGGGCAACTTCATTGGCCTGGATACCAACGCAATTTCCCCGACCTACAGTGTTCCGTACGTCTACAACTTCAATTTCAATGTGCAGCGCGAACTCCCGAGCAATCTTCGCCTCCAGGTCGGATACGTAGGATCGCTCGGTCGCCGCCTTGTCATCACCTATGAGGGTGATCCCATCACGCCTGCAGGCCACGCAGCCTGTGTTGCAGACACGACGGGTTGCGG
>CAVUWQ010000080.1:0-15211 GCA_963745105.1 uncultured Acidobacteriaceae bacterium | reverse complement strand
CTCGTGACGGAGCGCCACTACGGGATCCATGTTTGCGGCGCGAATTGCCGGTAGAAGGCCAGACACGACGCCGACCAGTCCAAGGATGATGAAGGACGCGAGCATAATTCCAAACGAAGCGCGCAGGATGATGTCCCCGTCATGATTCGCTGTCTGGTACATGGCGGAATACAGTGGCATTGGCGGGACGAGATAGGTGGTGACGATGGACACCACGACGCCGGCAACACCCGCGAGAAACGTTAGAACGAAACTTTCAAGCAGGAATTGCGCGAGAATGTCGCGCGGTCTTGCGCCGAGTGCTTTCATCAAGCCGATTTCACGGGTGCGTTCTGTGACAGAGACGAGCATGATGTTCATCACCCCGACGCCACCGACGGCGAGAGTCATGGCGCCGATGATTCCGAGCAGGACCTGAAGGGCGACGGAAAAGGCGACCATCTGTTTGCCATCTTCGATCGTGTCCCATGCCCCTACAGCTTTTTCGTCCAACGGATTGAAATGATGGCGCTGGGCGAGCACCGTTCGGACCGCCTGCAAGGCGCGCAGGTGCAAATCGGCGGTTGCGGGCTGAAAGACGATCGAGTCGGGATCGCGCTGCTGGCGGAGAGTCCGCATCGTGTCAAAGGGCACGAAGATGTTTTCATTGTCAGGACCGTTATTCGAGGAATCCTGTATTTTATTGCGAAGGACACCGATGACAGTGAAGGGTTGTCCTTCAACCTGTACGACCTGACCTACAGGCGGGAATCCATTGAACAGCTTTTGCGCAGCATGAGCTCCGAAGATGATGACCTGGCGATGCTGACTGAAGTCGTCGGCTTCGAAGTACCTTCCTTGATCAACGTCCAATCGACGCATCCGACCGTAGGGAAGGTCAACGGCTTTGGAAGAAATAGCTACAACTTTGGGACCGTACTTAACGCTGAAAGTGTCATCCGTTTCGCGCGAGACGGCACTGAGGAAGGGAAGTGAATCGCGTACCGCCTCCATGTCCCCATCTTTGAAATGGACCTTCTGCCCGGAGCGCTGGCCGCCTGCCTGCATGGAGGTCTGCCCTCCCCAGACCATGATGACATCATTACCAAAGCCGAGGAACCCTTCCATTACCGCGTTGCTGACGGCTTTGCCGTAGCTGAGCAGAAGGACTACGGTCACGAGCCCCCAAACGATACCCAGCATCGTCAGTCCAGAGCGCAGGCGATTGCGTCGCAGAGACTCGACGGACTCGGTAAGGGCTTCACTCAGATTCATTGAAAGTCTCCTTGGCTAGTCAGTGCGGAGGCACTCGATGGGGGTAAGGTTCGCGGCGCGAATCGCAGGATAGGTGCCAGCTGTCACCGTGATGATTGCGAGCGTGACCAGCGAAGAGATGATTGCGGTGGCGGAGAGGACTGGGTGGGGAAGGAATTCCGGAAGTGGAAGCAACCGCATTCCAACGATAATGCCGACTCCGAACAACAGGCCAAGGGCACCGCTTACCAGCGTGATAATGGCGGACTCGACGAGGAACTGACGTCGAATATCAATGGCCGTTGCTCCCAGAGCCTTGCGCACGCCGATCTCGCGGGTCCGCTCGGAGACGGCAACCAGCATGATGTTCATCACGCCGATCCCGCCTAGCGCAAGAGTCAGTAGAGCGACGGCGGCAAAGAAAATCGTCATGGCTCTGAAGATGTTGTCAGTGAATTGCGCCCCTTCGAGCGTGTCCCACACCCAGACCGCGTCGAGATCTTTGGGGTCAAAATGATGCCGGTCGGCAATGATTTGCCGTACCTCATGCAGCGCTGCAACGTGCACATCGGGAGAGACCGGTTGGACCACGATATTGTTGACAAACCCGGGGAAATCCCCCTTATCGTCGGGAGGAAAGTCCCGCTCCATGGCCGAAAAGGGAACGAAGAGCTGAGAATTGTCGGGGCCTGACCCGTAGCTGCCATTCTGTTGTTTGCTAGCGAGCACGCCAATGACGATATAGGGATAACCGTTAATTGATAGTGATTGACCGATAGCAGGCTTACCCGGGAAGAGTTGGCGATTGGATTCTGCTCCAAGGATGACGACACGCATGCCGTTGTCTTCATCGTCGGCGTCCATCAGTCGGCCCTGCTCTACATGCAGCGATCGAAAGTCCTGATAGTCCGGCCAAATGCCGCGGACTGCGCGGCTGGCAGCATTCCATGCACTCACTTCACTGACAGTCCGGCGGAGTTCCGGTGAGACGTGGCTCACCAGCGGCGCTCCGTCTCGAATGGCAATTGCATCATCGACGGTGAGTGTGACGTCCCGGCCGGCCGCATAGCCGCCGTAGGGCATTGCTGTCTTACCACCGAAACAAATGGCAATATCCGTCCCAATTGTCTTCAGGTGGTTGCGCTGGTCAATGCCGAAGCCAATTCCGAGTCCCACCAATAAAATGACCGAACTGATACCCCAGATGATGCCGAACATTGTGAGGAAGCTGCGAAGCTTCGTGGACCACAGAGCGGAGATGGTTTGCTTGAAGATCTCAAAGATGGGCATGGTCGTAGGTAGCTTAAAGAACCTTGGCTTAGGGCAGATACGTATGCGCATGGCCGATGGTTCCAGCCGAATACGGGTCGGCTTGGAACGAGATACGATAGGGGAAGAATGCAGCGCCCGGATGGTGAAATCGGCAGACACAGCGGACTTAAAATCCGCAGACCTTAACCGGTCGTGGGGGTTCAAGTCCCCCTCCGGGCACCATAGATTCAATAGTTTACACTGCTTCTTACGCCCCTAAAGTAATGGACTCTCAACTGTTTGGTGGCTGTTCTGGTGGCTGTTCGTTTCTGCGATGCGCACAATGGCTGTTTCGAGTTCCGTTCGGTTGCACTGAACTGCAGACAAGCACATTCCCCGATGCCGGAGCGTAGCCGAGCCCGGCCCGGAGTCAAGGCCGCGCTGACGCGCCGCTGCACGGTCAAGAGTCTTGACACCGGTTCTCTGAGCCTCGGCAAGTTGTCCCTGTCGTCCGGGGAATGTCCTCAACTAAAGTGCTATCACTTCGAGGCTGACGCTATACGTTCCACCACGGACAGCTTATGTTCAGGGGACAGGTGGCTGTACCGGGCCGACATCATGATCGACTTGTGGCCAGCTGCCTCTTGAATGTCCTTGATGCTCGCGCCGGCCATCGCCAGCCAGGAGCAGAAGGTGTGCCGATTGCAGTGCCACACATAGCCGCTGATGCCCGCGTCTTCCATGCTGGGGTGAAACCAAGAGCGGGTGTCGAAACTGCTCTTGCTACCTCCCCGTGGAAAGACGGGATCGGAGGCGTACTGCTTCGGCAGCCGAAGAGACTGGATGGCCTGAACAGCGTCCGAGTTCAGATGAACGGTGCGGGCCGAACCGTTCTTCGTTTTTGTTAGTTCGATTGTCTTGCTATCAATGTTCACCTGCGACCAAGTGCAGGAGTATTGCTCGCTCAGTCGCATCCCCGTGTGAACGCTTACCACAAACTCAGCCAAGTGCTCAGGGAAGCGTTTGGAGATGACCTTATGCAGGGCCGCGTACTCTTCCTGGCTGAGGAAGCGTAGACGCCCTGTACCTTCCTTCCGTTGGCGAACTAAGCGTGCTGGATTGACCGACACCTTGCCGTTACGCACACCCTCGCGGTAGCAGAGCGAGACGAACGCCTTATAACGATTAGCTGTTGCCGCAGTCTTGCAGTGCGAACGAAGCCAGCGCTCTAGTTCCTGAGGGGTAAGTTCAGCAGCATGGACGGAACCTAGGGCATTCCGAACGATCTCACCCTTGCTCTTGTAGTTCCGTTTATCTCTGTGGTCGGCAGAGAATTCCAGCGCATCGTCGATCAATTCGCTAACCGTCACGGATTTAGAGTTCCGCAGTGGAGGAAGCTTGCGCCCTGCCGTCGCATCCGCCTTGCGCGTCTGATATAGCTTGATGGCGTCGGACTTACGCCCAACTTTCTCGCGGTGTCTTTTGCCTGACGCGTAATAGTGGATCCACCAAATGCCGCTGTCTATCGGCTTTTCATATACTCCTCGCATCTCAACCCTCGTGGTGGCTGTTTAATCGGATCGATTATACTTAACATCCGATGGAGCGGCCACCATCACTTCGGAGCAAAATATCGAAATCTAAAGGACAAATCTTTATGGCACGAGTTTCGGCTGCTAGTTCGCCTCCCGGCAACCGGTTCCGAGTTCCGGCAGGTATTTAGAGTTTCCATTTGCGATTGGATCTGGCGTCGTAGTTCACGAAACATTGGTCATGTCGAATCGATGAGATACCAGCTTAAGGAAGTCAGAGTCCTCTCAAAACGAAGAGTCCGGGTTCGAGCCCCGGTAGAGCTACCAAAATCAACTTATGTATCGATAATTTGACTCGAAGCGCGCGGAGTCCTTCGTTTGAGCCCTTTTGGCCTGCGTATTTCTTAAAGTATGCGACGTTCTCGTCGAATTTCTTGAGTTCAGCTTCGGAGGTTGCGTTCTTGACGAACTGGTCCTTCTCAAGATAGCGCCGGACCAACGTGTTCCCGAAGGAACTACCAACGGCGCGTGTCTTGATGAACTCGTCCAGGAGCGATTTGAGCTCGGGATTGCTTTTTCTCATGGCCCATGCCAGCTGGCCTTCGTCACCGACGACCACGTTGGGATAGGACTTAATGTTGGGTAGGACTTGTGACCAGAGATCGGCGCGCTCAGTGGTCGTGATGGTCGCGGGGACAAGGCCCGCGTTCACCATTTCCAGCAAATCTTCGTCCATCAGACTCTGGTCGGCATTCTCGATTTGGATCCCGGGCTTGCCTTGCTTCTTCAAGGAGGCGTTCACGTTGCTGAGGCTTTGGGGGTAGGTGGTGAGCGGATTGACGAAGATCTTTTTGCCAGCGAGATCGTTGAGAGACGTAACTGGTCCGAAGCTTTTGCCGGTGACGACGATTTGTTTGACGTCGGTCTGAATGGGGATCGAAAAGGCTACGCGCTGCTGCCGCGCGGGGGTTACGACCAATCCGTAGGCGATGACATCACCGACCCCGTCGTTTAATGCGGCCTCCACTTGATCGGGGCGGACGGGGATGAAGGTAATGTCGATATGCTGTCTTTTAGCGCGGGGCTTTTGATTGACGAACTGCTGGAAGGCGTTGAGCGCCTCGTAATAAATGCCTTCGGGACGTCCGTTTACGTAGAAGAAGCCGGTGCGGCTATAGAGGACCAGAGCGCGAATGGTTTTGCGCTTGACCATGTCGTCGAGGTCGCCGGTGTGGCGTGCGAAGGTGAGGGGTAATCCGGTTTTTGAGGTGCTTGCGGGATGGGGGACGTCGGGCACTGACTGGGCAGGGACAACTATCCATGCCGGACCCATGAAGAGAAAAAGCAGCAGCATCGAAATGGAAGGCCGGCCCACTTCCATAGGAGGAGTGACGCTTGCGAAAGGCACGATCCACCTCGTTTCAGCGTTCTGCTGGTGATCGTACACCGAAACACCGTCCTATTACGACCCAAGCCGCGTGGATGAATTTCGGATTCTGGTGGCAACTTTTGTCTTAGGCAATGAGCTCGTTGTGAATCCATTGGCGGGGACCGCGCTCTGCGTGAGCGTAAAGTTTCCGCAGCCACAAAACAGCCATTAACCCACGGGTCAGAAGGTTGTCGTTGATGGCCGTCCTCTCCGCTGAGCCATAACGCCATAACTTCAGTTATTTGAAGAAAGGCATCAAAAGACAACCTTCTGACCGGTGGGTTGGTGGGTGTTTTGGTAGCTGTTGGGCCAAACATTGGCGATTGATCGGTAGTTGACTGCGGCCAGGGTCATCAGCGATCCGTTGAGACCGCCCGGGTGTTGTGGAAAGGTCGATTCCGCTGCAGGGCGGTCGCTCGTTCCATCTTAGATGAAACACCGGTTTCGAGGAGGTTCTCACCCATCTGAATATTTGTGCAGACCGCAGTGATGGCATTTTGAGGTCAGAGTCCACTGAGCGCCCTTTGGGATCCTTCCGCTTGGCGTTTGGCCAGGGCAACTGCGCTTCCCCGCAGACTTGCCTGTCCAGGCTTGGACGGTTACCCTCTAGTTGAACTTCGCGAAACGAAGGCGCTGACCCAGAGCCGTTACAGCGCACGCTTCCGGGCAGCAGGCCCCGATCTATGGGCGGATGAGGTGGATATGTCAGGTCGTCGCCGTCTCGCGACACACACTTATATGGATACAGCTGTATCGCAGGCAGCACCGGCTACCCTGAAGGCGTGAAACGACATTTGATTGTCATTACACCGTCTGCGCCGCACAGTTCCCAGACGAGCAAAAAAAGTTTTAGCGCTGAGAGGGGGTCCTGTAATCGGATGGAGTATGGTGCGATACAGAAGTCAACCGACGAAGAGCTGATGGCTCATTTGCGGTCGGGCCAGCATGACGCTCTCGCGATCATAGTGGACCGCTATCAACGGTTGGTTTGGAGTGTTGCCCGGCGTATCGTCCGTGACTCGGGGGAGGCGGAAGATGTTGTTCAGATTGTTTTTCTGGATTTATTCCGAAAAGTGGAACTTTTTGACCCGCAGCGGGGAACACTTAAAGTATGGCTTCTTCAGCTGGCGTATACGAAGGCGATCAATCGCCGTTATCACTTGCAGCGCAGGCGTTTTTACGATCAGGAGGAGGTTGAGGATGACGTCGTGGTGTTTGCTATGCCCCCTGGTAGGTCGCGTTATGGGTTGAGCACGGGGGAGTCGTCAAGGCTTGTACGCGAGGTCATGGCGACCTTGAACCCGAGTCAACGGACGGCAGTGGAACTGATCTCGATGGAAGGACTGACGTTTGAGGAATTGGCGAGCAGGACGGCACAAACGCTATCCAACGCAAAGCATCACTATTATCGGGGGATGATGAAGCTCCGCGAGGTATTGTCGGTAAAGGCAGGGCAAGCGGAGCAGCCGAAACCACAACGTTCAAGAGGAAAAATGGGAGGATTGGATGTCTGAGCACGCCCAATACGAAGAGTGGTGTGTTCTGGCGGCGGCGGGACAGATTTCGGCCGAAGAATTCGCCGAGTTTCAGACTCACTTGCGGGAGTGCATCCACTGTCAGGCGCTCCGCGAGGAGACGCAGGATATCCACTCCGTTTGGTTGACCCAGGCGCGGCAACAGGAGCCAGTGATGCATGGTCAGCAGCTTGTTTTACGAACGAAGATCCTGGAAGCGTTGCGGGAGGCAGGTGCCGAATTCTCTGAAGAGGTCGACACGGAGATTGCCAGGCCCCGGACCAGGTTTGCGTTTTTCGATAGTATCCATAGGCCCACGCCTGCCTGGGCGATCGCGGCACTCGCTCTCATCGCTGCGTTCCTGGGCTTTGAGGGCGGAATCCACAAGCACGCTCGACCATCGGATAGCCCCAAGGCCGCACTTGCACCGGTCGCTTCCCCACCGGCCCGACCCTTGAACGCCGAGGTCGCAGACGAGGGCGAGTCAAAGGCGCCGGCTCCGCAGACTTCGCAGCAAAATTTGGAACAGAGGCTTGCTGCGTCCGAACTCGAGCGGACCAAAGCGCTGGCGGATGCGCAGGCGCTGAGGCAAGACATCGCTGCCTTGCAGAGCAGCAGGGATCAGGATGCCAGCCAGATTGCTCAGCTCAAGGAGCGATCCTCACAGGATCAGGAAGCGACTGCATCGGCCCAGGCTCAACTACGCTCGCTACAGCAATCAGAGAATGCCAAGACGGCCGACTTAGCGGCCACCGAGATTGAGTTGCGCAATCTGGAGGGCAAGCTCGCGGATCAGCGGACAGCCGCAGAACGCGAGCGCGCGTTGTCCGAGGTTTCCTCGAGCAGTGAAATGCGCGACGTCATCGCTTCCCGCAATTTGCACATCATCGATGTGGCCGACGTAACCAACAGCGGCGTTCAAAAGCCCTTTGGCCGCATTTTTTATACGGAGCGAAAGTCCCTGATCTTCTATGCCTACGACTTGGCGGGCGCGAAGGGCACAAAGACTTTCTACGCCTGGGGACACCGTGAGGGCGATCCCAACACGACTCTCGCCCTGGGCTCTCTTCGTCTCGATGATCCGGAACAGAGACGCTGGATTTTCAAGTCCAACGACACGAAAGTGCTATCGCAGATCGACTCTGTTTATGTGACGCTCGAACCAACACCCAATGCCGGGGAGAAACCCAAAGGGCAAAAGATCCTGACTGCGTTTCTGGGCACGCCAGCGAATCATCCCTGAAATTCATTCAGCGGGAAAGCGGCACCATGAAAATGGTGGTAGCCTAACCTTCTTCTAAAGAATGAGTTTTCACCATTTCGCACATAACGATCTGCGAATAAGGGGATAACATGACCCCGATGAGAGTCCCCGGTCTGCAGAAATCTCATTGGCTTTTGCTCCTGATCCTCGGGACGCTTTGCTGTGTTCGGGCATTCGGCCAGACGGATACGGCGACGATCTCCGGGTACATAACCGATCAGTCGGGCGCCGTCATCTCCGGAGCCGCGATCAAGCTGACAAACGTCGAGACCAACACCGATGTCAGCCAGACTTCCAATGAATCGGGGCTCTATGTCTTTACCAGTGTGAGGCCTGGGCATTATCGCCTCGTCGTACAGAAGCCACGCTTCCGAGAGATCGCGCTCACCGATATGACGGTCAACGTTCAGGACCTGCTAAGCCGAAACTTCAGGATGCAGGTCGGAGCCGTCGGAGAGTCGATCACCGTCAAAGGCGATAACGCCCACATCAACACGGTTTCCGGAACCGTAAGCACCGTGGTCGACCAGCAGTTTGTCGACAACATGCCGCTCAACGGACGCAGCTTTCAGTCCCTGATTGCGCTCACACCGGGCGTAATGTTCGTGGCCACTGGGCTCGCGGATAATCAGTTTGCCGTCAATGGGCAGCGTCCCGACGCGAACTACTTTACGGTGGACGGAGTCAGCGCCAACTTTGGGGTCGCGGCCACCTATGACATCACTCAGACCTTAGGCGGTACCACACCGGCATTCACTGCCGCGGGAGGTACCAATGGGCTGGTTTCGGTCGATGCCATGCAGGAGTTCCGAGTTCAAACATCCACCTACGCTCCTGAATTCGGGCGCAGCCCTGGCGGCCAAATCTCGATCGTTACCAAATCCGGCACCAATCAGCTGCACGGCTCTGCCTTCGACTATCTGCGGAATGATGTTTTCGACGCACGCAACTGGTTCGACATGCCGCCGCTGCCCAAGCCACCCCTGCACCAGAATGATTTCGGCGGTACCCTGGGCGGCCCGCTCAGCAGGGATAAGGCATTCTTCTTCTTCTCGTACGAAGGATTGAGGCTGTTGCTGCCCGAAACTGCGTCCTCCTTTTTCTACACGGCCTCGGCCCGTGCAGCGGTCTCTTCCTCTTATCAGCCGTACATCAATGCGCTACCGCTGCCAACCGCGCCACCGGTCGACCCCACCTGCGACAACATCAATAATCCATGCGTCGCTCCTCTGACCGTTGCCTATTCCGATCCGTCCAAACTCAACGCCACCAGCCTACGTGTGGACTACTCCGTCAATAAAAAGATTAATCTCTTCGGCCGTTACGACCATGCGCCTTCAAGCGCCGCCATTCGAAATTGGGAAGAATTGCTTGTCGATAATGTAGCGACCGATACCGCAACCCTCGGCCTAACGATCCGGTTTGCGCCAACGCAGGTAAACGACCTCCGCGCCAACTGGAGCCGCGCCACGGGTAGCGTCATTCACACCCTTACAAATTTCCATGGCGCCGTTGTGCCTTCCAACGCTGTGATTTTCCCTCCTCCCTACAGCCCGGATATGGGGCAGGCGCTGGTCTACTTCCCCAACGACAGCGAAGTACGCGTTGGCGCATTGAGCCTGAATACTCAGCGGCAGCTTAATTTCGTCGACAGTTTTTCGTGGACCCTCGGCACCCACCAACTGAAGACGGGGATCGACTATCGACACCTGCGGCCGACAAACGGAGACTCGACAGGTTGGTCCGTTTTCCCGGCGTCCTTTGGTTCGCTAATTGCAGGCACAGCAGATTTTATTCTGCTGGACGCTAACGACCACCTCACCGTTAACATTGACAATTACTCGCTGTACGCACAGGACACGTGGAAGGCGAGTCGTAGCCTCACTCTCACCTACGGCCTCCGATGGGACATTAATTCACCGCCTTCCGGAGTGTCAGGGCAGCCGCTCTATAGAACCGAGGGAGTCTTCGATTCGCTGCCGCCAGCGGTCGTCGCCGGGAAGCTTTGGAGGACAACGTACAGCAACCTTGCACCGCGAGTTGGCGTGGCCTACCAGGTCACGCCCAGAACGGTTGTGCGGGGAGGCTATGGCCTCTTCTATGACCTCGGCTACGGCGATGCAGGCGTGGCCGCCTCAGAGTTCCCTTATGATCGGAGCCGTTTTACGAGCGGACCTTTCAACCCCGGCAGCGCGCTATTCCAACCGCCACCGTTTACCACCACGATTACGAAAAGTGTTTTGTACATCGCCGCTTTCGATCCACACCTTCAGCTTCCCTTTACGATGGAGTGGAATGCCGCGGTAGAAAGGGCCCTTGGATCAAAGCAGACCTTGACCGCGACGTATGTCGGGGCCGACGGTCAGCGGCTTCTGCGAGAGGACGACTTACTTCCGCAGCCCTTTGTGGATCTTGGCCTCAGCGGCAGTATCCGGGCGATTCATAACCTCGGCTATTCCCACTACAACGCGCTTCAAATTCAGTTCCAAAGATTGCTATCCCGCGGCCTGCAAGCCCTCGTCTCCTATAACCTCTCGAAGGCAAGCGACATTGGCTCCAGCGATATGAGTGGCGTCGTCGCGCCCAGCATCAGCCAGGTTGTTCCGCCGCCTATAACCCCGGCCGACTTTGATATCCGCAACACCTTCTCCGGCGCCGTGTCCTACGAAATCCCTCCGCCGCCCTGGGGAGGCATACCCAATGCGATCCTCCGTGATTGGGCCATCGACGGCCTGCTGCGGATCACCTCTCAGCCTCCAATCAACGTGTTGGTTTCCGTGATTTCTCCCGAACTGGGGGAATATAAAACGCAGGCCCAGGTCGTTCCGGGGCAGCCTTACTGGATCCACGATCCGACTCAGCCCAACGGCAGAGCGCTCAATCCGAACGCGTTCACCACACCGGCAGCAGGAGCGATAGGAGACTTTTCCCGCAACAGCCTTCGCAGTGGTTACTCCATCGACCAGACAGACCTGGCTGTGCGCCGCCGCTTTGACCTCACCCAACGAGTGAGCCTCGATTTCCGTGTCGAGTACTTCAATGTCTTCAATCACCCCATGTTCGGCGCTCCGGGAGATGGCTACGTGCCCTACAGCTACTGGGGATTGGGTCCGACGGCGGGCCCTCAGTTTGGCAAGGTGACCCCGGGATACACCACCAATTACGCCATGGGTTCGGGCGGCTCTGGGGGCGGTCAGAACCCTTTGTACTCGGTGGGCGGCCCGCGCTCGGGACAGCTAACCCTCAAGATTAATTTCTAGCGTGATTACTTTTTGAAACTTTGGGTGCCCACCTCGTCTGTCCCCGATTATTTCGACCGCTCAATGGGAACAACCGAGACTGCCCGGTGTACACAGCGATGTAACCAATCATGTTCCATCGTCCTCTGCGTCATTGAGGACTCACTCTCCGGGGATCGAGAACGACGCGATCTCCGATTTAAGCATACGACCTCAAGAGGGACGGACAAACAGTATGGCTCACAACAGCAATCTCGCCACCTGGGCGGTCGACCGCCAACCGCCTTTTGGTGTCATTTCGATGGACAGGGCGGCCGCGTCTCAAAGAACGCTGCGTCAACAGCTGAAAGAATCAGAAGTGGCGCGCATGGAATTAAGCCGCCGGATGATTGACGCGCAGGAAGCCGACCGAACCCGCCTGTCGCGGGAGCTTCACGATGATATTGGGCAATCGCTGGCGGTTCTTAAAATCCAGATGCTTCATTGCAGCGCGTGGGGATCCAGCGGTCCCGAAGGAGCGAATCCGGGACTGACAGAGTTAGCGGGGAGATTGGACGCCATTATCCAGAAGGTCGGACGCCTTTCGCATGATCTGCACTCTTCCGCACTGGAATACCTGGGTTTGAGCGCCGCAGTCAAATCACATTGCCTTGAATGCTCCCGACAACTTAATTTGCCCATACGATACCACTGCGAAGGAGTTATCGACGACGTTGATGAGACATTGGCACTCACCTTCTTCCGCGTCTTGCAGGAAGGTATTCACAATGCGCTCAAGCATAGCCATGCCGCCAGCATGCAGGTGAGGATCAGCAGTACAAGTCGAGAGCTCCATCTGGAAATCTCTGACGACGGCGTGGGCTTCGACGTGGAAACGGTGAAATTTGGCAGAGGCTTAGGTTTGATCAGCATCCGCGAGCGGATTAACCTTGCTGGCGGCCAATGCGCCATCCGTTCCAGTCCCGGCCATGGAACCCAGATCCATGTCAGCGCCCCTTTACCGTCGCGGAGCTCGAAGATATCTATCCAGGAGAATGCAAGTGACTACTAAGAAAACTGTCTTGGCCGTTTTACTGTCTGTCGGCTTCTGCATCGCGGGACGTGCATTTGCTTCTGATATCAAAGGGCGTGCGCTTCTCGGGAATGCGCCGATTGCAAAATCCACCGTCACGCTGTGGGAAGCAAGCGCAGGCGCGCCGAAGCAGCTATCGCAGACGAAGACCGGCGACGATGGACGCTTTGAGATTCGCACCAACGGAGCGCATGGAGACGCCGTTCTGTATCTGGTCGCCAGCGGTGGTGAGGCGAAGGCCAAGCCGGGAAGCAGCGATAATCCAGGCCTGGTCTTGATGACCATTCTGCAGAGTGATGCGCCGGCCAACGTCACCATCAACGAACTCACGACCGTGGCCTCAGCATTCACCGCTGCGCGCTTCATCAACGGCCAGGCAATCTCCGGAAACCCGTTGGGCCTGCACATCGCCGCCGGCAACGCGCCCAACCTCGTCGACCCGGCGACTGGCGGATGGGGCAAAGTCGTTCTGGATCCGCTCAACAGCACCCAGACCACAACCCTTGCAAGCCTCGACACGCTCGGCTCGCTCATTACCGCGTTCGTCACCGTGGCAGACGACAACTGGCGCGCACGCTTCTTCAAGGCGTCGACCCCGTCCGGGGGAGCGGCCCCCACGAACACTCTTCAGGCAATGGCTGGAATCGCGCGCGAGCCCTGGGCTGACCCCACGGACCTCTACGCATTGTTCAGCGAAGCGTATCCGCAGCCCAAGGATGGCGCCCGGCGCGCCGCACCTTTCGTGCCCTACCTCGCGCTCGTCCCCGCAGACTTCTCCCTTAGCCTCTGCTTCGCCGGCGGCGGCATCTACTCTGCCGGCAGAATCATGTTCGATGAGAAAGGCAACATGTGGAGCGGCCAAAACTGGATGGCCGGTTCACAGTCCGGAGTCGTCCGAAGCATCGGCGGCGGCTTGTCCGAACTCACGCCCAACGGCACACCCCTCTCCCCGCCGATCGTCGGTTTCACCGGCATGGGCATTGACGGAATCGGCTGGGGCACCGCGGTCACCAAAGACCGGGTCTGGGTCACGAGCTTCGATGGCAGTATCGGCGTGATGGACTTCAACGGGCATCCAGTCGCTTCGGAAAGTGACTTTCCGTTCAAGGAAAAGTTGCTGGGCTTGATGGGCATCGGTGTCGCGGCGAACGGAGACGTGTGGATCTGCGATGGGTCGGGCGATCAAATGCTCTTCTTCCCCGGCGGGCGGATCAAGGAAGGCAAGATCATCAAAGTTCCGGGACTGAAGTCTCCCTTTGACGTTGTCATCGACGACCAGAATCGTGTCTGGGTGAGCAACTCGCAGTCCGACACAGTCGTTCGTTTCCCTGCCAGCGATCCCTCCAAGGCGGAGAGCTTCCGGGCTGGAATCAGCGTTCGCGCCCTGGCGCTGGACTCCAAGGGCAACGTCTGGGTCGCCAGCAATACGTCGCTCGACTTCCCCGTGCCAAAAGTTCCTGAAGGCGCGTCGATCATGGAGCAGTTCCGTTTACTCGGCGTCGCGATGCTTCAGTATCCCAAGCCGACCGGCATCATCAGCATGATTCAACCAGACGGCACGGAACCTACGCCCGCAGGCTATACCGGAGGCGGCCTGGTCGACGTGCCGTGGGGCCTCAACATCGATGGCAACGATGATGTTTGGTTTGGCAACTTTCGCAGCCGCGGCGTCGCGCTGATGGCCGGAAACGACACCAAAGGCCATCCCGCAGGCACCAAGACCGGCGATGTAATCCACGTCTTCCAGGGCGGCAGCATTCAAATGATCACCGACACGTCGATCGACGCGGCCGGCGACGTCTGGGCTGCGAACAACTGGAACTATCCGCAGGCAGCCGTTGAAGCGGACCCCGCTCGCGCAACGTCAACTTGGGCCGGGGGTGCGGGCATTACGGTCATTTATGGAGTGGCAGCCCCGGTGAAACCCCCGCGCATGGGCAAGGTGCAGACGTACTAACAGTTTTCTCAACGCGTCGAATGGAAGCTCGCCGTCCTGCCGAGGCGAAGCGGAAGCCTGAAGGTTGACCCTTCCTGTACGTCGGAAGCGCGAGGTGTGTCCACGATGAATACCAGAGCGGTACTCCTGATCTCGGCCGCATTCGAGTTGGCAACCGGCATTGCTCTCGTCGCCGCTCCAAATCTCGTTGCCAGTATCCTCCTGTCTCCTGGACTGACGCCGTCTGGCGAAGCGTTGATACGGCTGGGGGGATTTGGTTTTCTTGCCTTCGCCATCGCCTGCTGGCCACAGGGCGAAGGCGAACATCAGGGGCATATCAAAACGTTGTTTCTTTACAATCTGGTCGCCGCCGTTTACTTGGGATATCTGAGAATCGCCGGGGAGTTCGCCGGGCTCCTTCTCTTGCTAGCCTGCATTTTTCACGCATTGTTGGCTTTGCTGCTTGCTAAGCCCGCGAACAGGAGTTTCATCGATAGAGATCCCGCTTCGTAAAGATGTACTCCTCTTTCACGAAAGCTCCGCTTCGAGCAACGATAACGTTGTCCACCACCCTCCTCGCCGAGTGATAAATCGCCGAGTCACTCATCGAGATTCGAGCTTCATACAAGCTCAACATCTTCAAGTTACGCCTAAGCATCGAGAGATTCCGCCGAAGTGCCGCTGAAGTCACGTTTTCGGCAAGTTCGCGTAGTTTCCCATAACACCGTTTTCCAAGCACTA
>CAVUWQ010000079.1:0-84909 GCA_963745105.1 uncultured Acidobacteriaceae bacterium | reverse complement strand
CCGGAAGAGTTTGGCAAGATCATCATCCGCGCCAATGCGGACGGCTCCATCCTGCACCTCAGCGACATTGCGCGCATCGAGCTGGGCGATCAGGCCTACGGCATCTCCGGACGCTACAACCAGGCGCCTTCTGGCGTTATGGCGATCTATCAACTGCCTGGATCAAACGCGGTCCAGACTGCAGCAGCGGTGACCGCGCGCATGAAGGAGCTCGCGGCCACTTTCCCCGCTGGCATCACCTATGACATCCCACTCGACACCACAAAGGCGGTCACGGCGGGCATCCACGAGATCGTCCTGACGCTGCTTGAAGCACTGGGCCTGGTTGTCATCGTCGTCTTTATCTTTCTTCAAGGCTGGCGTGCCACGCTCATCCCATTGCTGGCGGTGCCGGTTTCGCTTATCGGAACCTTCATCATCTTTCCGGCGCTCGGCTTTTCGATCAATACGCTTTCGCTCTTCGGACTTGTGCTCGCCATCGGCCTTGTGGTCGACGACGCCATCATCGTGGTCGAGGCTGTCGAGCACCATATTGAAGAAGGCATGGAGCCGCAAGCGGCAACCATCAAGGCCATGGAAGAGGTCGGCGGCCCGGTAGTTGCAATTGCGCTCATCCTCGCGGCGGTCTTCATCCCCACAGCGTTCATCCCCGGCATTACGGGCCGAATGTATCAGCAGTTCGCCGTCACTATCGCGATCTCGGTGCTCATCTCCGCCTTCAACGCGTTGACACTGTCTCCGGCGCTCGCTTCGCTCCTGCTCAAGCCTAAGGAAAAAGAAAACAGGAAAGGTCTGCTCGGCAAGGGCTACGGGCTGTTCAACAAATTCTTCAGCCGCACCACTGACAGCTTCGTTCACACCTCCAGCGTCCTCATCCATAAATCTGCCATTGCGATGGTCGGCCTGGTGCTGGTTGCGATCGTAGCTGTTTTTCTAGGCAACAGCCTGCCCAGCGGGTTTCTGCCAACTGAGGACCAGGGGTACATGTTCCTCGCTCTGCAGTTGCCTGACGGAGCCTCCGCGCAGAGGACCGACGCAGCACAACAGAAGATCACTGCCGCGCTGCTGAAAACTCCCGGAATTCAGGGCGTAATCGCCGTCACCAACTTCTCGCTGCTCACCCAGGTTCAGAGTACCAATGCCGGCTTCTTCTTCGTGGCGCTCAAGCCGTGGGATACGCGCAAGACCAAGCAGGAACAGCTCGAATACATTCAGGGACACCTCCAACAACAGCTCAGCGCCGATCCTGACGGCATTGCTTTCGCCTTCCCGCCGCCATCGATTCCAGGCATCGGTACATCTGGCGGCGTCACGATGATCCTCGAAGATCGCTCCGGATCGGACGATCCGATGACGCTGACCAAAAACGTGATGACATTCCTCGGCGCGCTCAAGCAGCGGCCGGAGATCGGCGCGGCGGTTCCGTCCTTCGAGCCTGCGGTGCCGCAACTCTATGCTGCGGTCGACCAGGAGAAGGTTCTGCAGCAGCAGGTCCAGCTCTCCGACGTTTACGCCACCATGTCGACCTTTATGGGCGGCTACCTTGTGAACTACTTCAATCGATTCGGCCGGCAATGGCAGACCTACGTTGAAGCAGAAGGTACCTCGCGCGCCGACATCAAAAACATCAGCCAGTTCTATGTGCGAAGCGCAAACGGCGGCCAGGTTCCACTCTCATCGCTCGTGAAGGTAACGCAGACCACCGGCCCTGAGTTCATCTACCGCTTCAATGAGTACAACGCTGCACAGCTTAATATCACCGGCGCACCCGGATACAGTTCAGGACAGATACGCGCCGCGCTCGAAGACACGTTCAAGAAGACTATGCCACCCGGCGCGGGCTTCGACTATTCAGGCATGTCATTCCAGGAGCAGCAGGCGGAGAAAGGCGTTCCCTCATGGGCCGTCTTCGCGCTCTCTCTGTTGTTCGTCTTCCTGATCCTTGCGGCTCTTTACGAAAGCTGGACGCTGCCTTTCAGTGTGCTGCTGAGTACACCGGTCGCGATTCTCGGCGGCTACATCGCGCTGCACATTCGCTTGCTTGAGAACGACATCTTCGCCACCATCGGGCTGGTCATGCTGATCGGACTTTCTGCGAAGAACGCGATTCTGATCGTCGAGTTCGCCAAGATGAATTACGAGAGCGGACAGAGCATTTGTGAAGCTGCACTCGGCGCCGCGCGTCTGCGCTTCCGGCCCATCGTAATGACCGCTCTGGCGTTCATCTTCGGATGCCTGCCGCTGTGGACTGCAACAGGTGCCGGCGCGGCTTCCCGCCGTATTCTGGGGACCGTCGTTGTCGGCGGCATGTTCCTGTCAACCGCACTCGGGCTGATCTTCATTCCGGTCACGTTCTCGGTAGTCGAATATCTCTCGCATCGCTTCGGCAAGGACGGCAAGGGAACGACGATGGACTCGTGGCATGACTGCCCTCCAGGAGTTACGGGCAAAGCGGCGGCTGTCAAACCACAGCCCCCGACTGAAGGAGGTCACGCATGAGGAGCTCTCTGGCCGTGCTGAAAAACATTTATGCAATCGCTCTTGGGGGCGCACTCATCGGCGGTCTCGTGGGATGCAACGTGGGCCCGAACTATAAACGTCCGTCATACCCTGCGCCACCGGCTTATCGTGGCGCAGACGAAGCGGCCGTAACCAGCGATGCGCAGAATTCGCTGGGTGACGAGCAGTGGTCCCAGGTATTCCGCGAGCCGGAGCTGCAAGCTCTCATCCGTACCGCGCTCACGAACAACTACGACGTTCGCATCGCCGCGCAGCGCGTGCTCGAGCAGCAGGCACAGGTCAAGATCACTCGATCGCAGGAGTTCCCGACGCTCTCCGTTGGAGGCACTGGTATCGGAGCGACTTTGCCGGACAGCCTGGGCTCAAACATTCCCAATCCGCTGGTTGAGGGCAGCTTCAATCTCAGCGCGGCGTGGACGCCGGACTTCTGGGGTCTGTACCGCAGACAGACCGAAGCCGCGCGCGCGCAGTTGCTCGCTCAGACCTGGGCACAGCGTGCCGTGCGCCTGTCGCTCGTCCAACAGGTTGCCACTGCCTACATCCAGCTCCGCGCACTCGACCGGCAACTCGACATCACGAAAGAGACATTGAAGGTTCGCCAGGACTCGCTCGATCTGACCAAGACGCTGGAGAATGGTGGATCGGTTCCTCTTTCCGATGTACGCCAGGCAGAGCAATTGTTGTACACGGCAACGTCAGAGATTCCGCAGCTCGAGCAACAAATTCAGCAGCAGGAAAACGCCTTGAATTTGCTGCTCGGCGCCAATCCCGGTCCCGTCGCGCACACTGACCCGAACGCTCTCACGCCGCCGCCGCAGGATCTGCCCACTGGAATTCCTTCGCAGCTGCTGGAGCGCCGCCCTGACATTCAACAGGCAGAGCAGACGCTCATCGCGGCCAATGCGCAGATCGGTGTTGCGCGTGCGCAGTTCTTCCCCCAGCTCTCGATTTCGGGTTCGGGCGGTGTGGGCGGCGATTCGCTTTCGAGCATCTTCGACCCTTCGGGCAAGACCATTTATGGACTCGGCACACTGACCCAGGCCATCTTTGAAGGCGGCAAACTGAAAGGGCAGCTGAATCTTGCCAAGGCAACCAAAGAAGAGATGGTCCTCAATTACCAGAAGACCATTGCAGGAGCATTCCGCGACGTGTCGAATGCCCTTATCGCCCTGAACAAGCAGCGCGCTTACCGCGAGCAGCAGGAGAAGCTGGTGGCCGCGGCGCAGGATGCAACTCGCCTCGCCCGCCTGCGCTATCAGGGTGGCTCGACTTCTTATCTGGAAGTACTCACCACAGATTCCAATCTGTACTCTGCGCAGCTGACGCTGGTAGCGGCGCAGCAAGGAGAGGCGCTCACACTCGTCCAGCTTTACAGCGCGCTGGGCGGCGGCTGGCAGCAGTAGCCAATGCGATAAGCATTGATTCCGAGCCACGCAGGCTCTATCTTTCGATAGTTTGATTCGTACCGTCCGCTGGAAGGATGATGACGGCGCTCGCTCAATGCTGCGGAGCGCGCAGGGAATCATAAAAATCCAATCGACGGTCCAACCAAGCAACAGCTGGAATTTTTTGAAAGGGATATCACTGCATCCCGCGATATATAGACCAGTGCGCATTATATTCACGCACTTTTCACCCCTCGGGGGAGGGCTATATGTCAACCAGCGATGCATTGTCACGGGATGTTGAATTCCTGCAGGGAATAGCAGTAGTTACTTTACTTGCCTTGGCTGCGCTATATGGGTTGTGGAGGCGCCGCAGCGCTGCGGATGCAGCTGCGAAGAGAAAAGCACACCCGGCGGATGAGCCAGACGGTGTAGGCGCGGTCAATCCCTCTTGAGCGCTTCGAAGAGCTCACTCGCTAACGAGACTTTTCAGTCGTGAGAGTTTGGACAGGAGTTTTCTATCCGAATGGTCGGGGCGGAGGGATTCGAACCCCCGACCCTCTGCTCCCAAAGCAGATGCGCTACCAGACTGCGCTACGCCCCGATGTTTGCTGCCTCACTGATTGTATCGCAGCAAGGTGCTCTACTCGAAGGCGCGAACAGCATCTACGCGTGCATTGCCAGCTTCGCCAGCAGCCAGAAAACCAACAGGGCAGGGATGGCGAAAATTGCGCCGAGCGTCAGCACGATCGCGCTGATAAATGCGTAGTCTTTCCACGTGTGCTGGCGCGGCTGGCGCAGATGGCGAGTCATGAGCGCGTAGTTGCGGCGGTTGGCTTTCCAGGCGATGTCAAAGATGTCGCCGAATAGCGGGATGGCGCCGATCAGCACCTCGATGCCGATATTGACTCCCATGCGCATCAGCGCGATGTAAGGCACTCCACGAAACCATGCAGCCACGACGATAATGCACGAGGCGAGTCCGCCAAGGATGTCACCGAGGCCCGGGACGAGTCCGATGATGCCGTCTAGGCCGAAACGGATCGATGTGCCGGGGATGCGGAAGCAATCGTCGAGCAGGTGGGCAAGCAGATCGAGATTCTCATCCGCAAACAGCTGCCGCCCCGAGTTTGTGCGCCAGCGGGACGGGATCGCCCCGGGCGGGAGAATTTCGGGCTGAATCTGCTGGGGCATTGGCGGCGGTTCCTCGAACTGCGTCTCCTTATATGATGCTCCCTGCTGCAGCGGCCGCGCGCTTCAATCGGCGGTTTCGGCTGGTATAATTGCCAAAGCGTACGGCGGCTATAGTTCAGTGGCAGAACACCGGTCTGTGGCACCGGGTGTCGTGGGTTCGATCCCCACTAGCCGCCCCAATCGACCAGCGCCGTCCGCTTCCATCATTCTCAAATATCAGTGGTTGCTCACGTCAAGCGCGCAAGGAAAGCCGGGCAGATCCACATCGGCTGTTCCGGCTGGGCGTATCCCAGCTGGAAGCCGGAGTTCTATCCGGCGCCTCTTTCATCGAAGAAATTTCTCGAATATTATGCTACGCAGCTCAACTCCGTCGAAGTGAACTATACGTTTCGCAGCCTGCCTGCAGAGAGCGTCGTCCGGGCATGGCTGGAGGCTACGGGATCGGAATTTCGCTTCTCGTTCAAAGCCCCGCAGCGAATTACCCATCTCTCACGCCTGAAGAATTGCCGTGAAGCGCTCGATGCATTGATCGGTGCGCTTGCGCCGGTGCAGGCGGCCAATCGGTTGGGAGTCATACTTTTTCAGCTGCCTCCAAATATGAAGGCCGAAGCGGAACGTCTGGGTGGATTTTTCAAGGATGCGGCCGCGGTTGGATTCGGGCAAGATCTACGCATGGCGTTTGAATTCCGTCATGAATCATGGTTCGAGGAAGAGACCTATTCTCTGCTTCGCGAATATGCGGCCGCGCTATGCGTTGCCGAGAGCGACGAGCTGACCACGCCCGAGGTGCACACGGCCGATTTCTCATGCTATCGACTGCGCAAGTCGACTTACACCGATAGCGATCTTGAAGCTGTTGGGAAAAGGCTTCGGGCGCGAGCGAGGGCGGGCGATGTCTTCGCCTATTTCAAGCATGAAGAAGAGCCGGCGGGTGCACTTCGCGCTCGAGCGGTTCTTCACGGGTTGAAGCGGGCATGAGCGCGAAATCAATCCTGGAATCCATGGACCGTAATCCATCCTCGTCGTTGGATTCGTGGTTTAGCGAATTTGTTCCGCGGCGTTTTCTGCGCAATGGACATCTGCAAACGCTGGTGGGAAATTTTCTGCCCCGCAAATGGGCGCTTCCCGAGCCTGAGTCTCTGCTGGTCAAGGTGCAAGGTCCGGTTGGCGGTTATGGGCCATCTCAGGTTCTCTGCCATTGCCATTGGCAGCCGGCTGAAGTTCGAAAAGACCGCATGACCGTGGTTATCGTTCATGGGCTGGAGGGCTCGTCGAACTCGCAGTATGTGCTGGGCAACACCACGCGTGCACTGGCCGCGGGACTCAACGTGGTGCGCATGAATATGCGCAGCTGCGGCGGTTCCGATGAACTCTCACCAACCATTTATCACTCGGGTCGATCGCAGGATGTTGCCGCAGTGGTGGAGAAGATCACAGAGATCCACGCTCTGAGAACGATTGCGCTGGTGGGCTATTCCATGGGCGGCAATCTGGTTCTGAAGTATGCCGGAGAAGTCGCGTTGAATCCCCCGGCGGCGTTAAAGGCGGTGGTGGGCATCTCTCCGCTCATGGATCTTGCGCCATCCTCGGCTGCGCTGCACAAGCCGCAGAACCGTATTTACGAGCGCCATTTTCTACGCTCGATGCTTATGAGAATGGAGCGCAAGATTGCGCTGTTCCCGGCGATCTACTCCAGCGAGAGCCTGCCCAAGATTCGAAGTATGCGCGACTTCGATGAGTACATCGTTGCCCGCTACGGAAATTTTCTCAATGCCGGCGACTACTACACGCGCGTGGCCAGCTCGCAGTATGCGCGCGACTTCAATGTGCCAACGCTGATTGTGCATTCGCTGGACGATCCTTTTATCGTGATGCTGCCGCAGACGCGCCAGGAATTGATTGATAATCCACACGTCACGTACATCGAGACGCAGCATGGAGGCCATTGCGCCTTCCTTTCCCCCGATGCGGGCAGCGATGGCTACTGGGCGGAGAAGACGCTGCTTGGCTTTCTCATCGCGCAGGCGGCTGGAGACTCCTGATGGAGGCTGACTGGTCTGCTGAGATCGGCGCCGATCTGGCTGAGATTCATATTTCGTGGGACGGCTTTATCGACTTGCGCCGCAGCCCGGATGATCTGCGTTTCATCTCCGAGGCGGCTCGTTTCCCCGCGCTGGCTAACGCCTTGACTGCGCTGAACGATGAGGCATCGCGTCTCTTCACGGCCAAGTGCGATGTGTGGACGATGGACGAAGCGGAGATCGACCCGTATGAATTTGGGGCGCCAGCCGAGGACGTCCGGGCCGGTTTCGCCTCATATATAGATGTGCTTGCATGCAGCGCGGGGAATTTCGCTTCTTTTGAATTCCACGAGAGCTGGGCGAAGCAACTGGCCCATGATCTGCGCAGGGTTTCCGTAAACAATGGCCGAGTGGATGTTGTGATTCGCGCCGCGCGCGCGGATGACCGTGCGGGTTACGGGATCACGCTGTACGCCGCAGGTTGCGGCCGTGATTCCGCCGCGGCTTTGGCAAACTGGGAATCCGTGCTGGCAGTCGCAGTTCTCGCTACAATAAAAACAGCCGGCTCCCTCCCACCGCCGGTGTCCTTCCCGGGCGAGTAGCTCAATTGGATAGAGCACCGGCCTTCTAAGCCGGGGGTTGTGGGTTCGATCCCCGCCTCGCCCACCATTTAGAATCAATGATTTGAGCGATAAGCAGTTCATGCGTAATCCATCACTGTGGTGAAATTTGTGGGTAGTCACCCTTAATCATTTCCATCAGCGATGCCACAGCCATTCGCTTCGCCTCGATCCGTGTATGGGAATAGCGTTCGAGCAACTTCCGGTTCGTCCATCCGGAAAGCGCCGTCAACGTGGCATCACTTACCAAGCCGTCTTCGCCATTGAGACCATAGCGCTCAGTAGGAAACACAAAATGTGATGGTTGAGGATCGGTGAACTGTGAGCGCCAATTGATTCAGGGTGTTTAACCCATCTTGGTTCAATCGGATGATCAGCCCAAGCTCGTTTTAGTCCCTGATTCGAGGCTGATGTTGGCAAACATGAAGGGCAAGTGACGCACACTCGCCCTTCATGCGCCTGTTTTCATTCCTAATCAAGGTGTGATGGTGACTGTTCCCTGTTCAAATTCAAGGTTGTAGTTTGGAGCCGACAGCGTTCCCTGAACAATGCCGATGGGGTATGTTCCTGCCGGAGATCCCTGCTTTGCGGGAGTGGAAATGGATGCCGATCCCGTTACCGCTGTGGTCGCAGTATCTCCGTTCACAAACCCGGAGAACGAATAAGCCGGCGCGGGGATCTGTTGGTTAAAGGCGTAGGTCGCGCTGTTCGCTTTCACCAGCAGCATGGCCTTGGTCGCGTTCAGACTAAAGTTGGCTGCCGTGCCTACTCCACTTACGGTTGCGAACGCGGTCAAGGCTCCCGCCGTGGTTGGATATGCCCGCACCGTGGCTTCACCGGACGAGTTTGTGACAGCTGTTGTGCTCGAGAATCGCAGCCCAGTGCCGCTAAATGTGACTGTGGCTCCTGCAACTGGGTTCCCGTGCGGATCGGTCACTATAGCCACAAGCGGCCGAGTGAACTCCAGACCGTAACCTACCGACTGCCCCGAGCCGGTAGCCGTAGCGATGCCCGCTGGCGCAGTTGAGACGGTTTCCTGCAGGACAACGCTGCTGCTGGCCGCATAGGTTCCCTGCGCCGGGAATCTCACCATAACGTTATGAACCCCAGGCGTGAGAGTTCTAATCCCGAAGGTGGCTTCGCCGCTGCTGAGAGGCAAAGTCACCGGAGTGCCGTTGTCAAATGTAATGTTAACCACGTAGGCCGTACCTGAGGCGGGAGCGGGAGTAACCTGGGCAACAAACATCACCAGGCCGCCCGCAACTTGAGGATTCGCGGTTGAGCCGAGAGTTGTAACGGTCGTGGTTGTACCTGGCTGGGCGAGTAGCCCGGTTGGGCCGGATACGCTGGCGCTATAGTTGACGTCGCCTGAATAGCTTGCACTCACTGCGTGAGTTTCGGAACCCAGGGGTGAAACTCCGCTGACCGTCACTGTCGCCTTCTCTGTCAGCTGCGACAGCATGACCGTCAGGGAGCTGTTGATATTGTTTGTTACCACAAAGTCTGCTAGACCGTCGCCGTTAAAGTCTCCCACCGCGGCGATCAATGGATTTTCGCCCACTGCAGGACTGGGTGCCGTTGTAAATGTCCCATCCCCATTTCCCAGCAGTATTGAAGCTGTTCCAATCCCTATTCCATTTGGTACGTTCGCGACATCGCCGGAGGTGTTTACGGCTACCAAATCTGCGTTGCCGTCTCCATTGAAGTCTCCCACTGCGACAGAATAGGTCTGGTAACCGGTAGCCAGAGTCGTGCTCGGCGCAAAGGTGCCATCCCCTTTGCCCAGCAATATCGTTACCGAACCCGGCTCTCCCGTGTTGAAGTATGCATTTGCTATGGCCAGGTCTGGCTTGCCGTCGCCATTGAAGTCCCCGGTCACAATGGACATTGGGTCGTCCCCAGTTGCCGAAGATGCCGACACCGCATTGAAGTTCCCATTTCCTTCTCCAAGCAGCACCACCAAGGTGTTGTTCTCAGTTATAGCCAGATCAGCGTTGCCGTCTCCGTTAAAGTCGGCCACTGCGATGAAAGATGCATAGCCCTCTACTGGCACGGTTAACGCCTTCGTAAACGTTCCATCTCCATCGCCCAGTAAAATTGACACATTGCTGCCAGCTGGATTGATCACCGCCAGATCCGCCTTGCCGTCACCGTTGAAGTCTCCGGTCGTGACGAAAACGGGTCCGTCGGTGTCCGGTATCGTCTGCCCGGCGGTGAAGGTTCCATCTCCTTTACCCAGCAACACCTGGACTAAGTAATTGTTGGGGAATGTTAGAGCGAGGTCTGCCTTGCCGTCGCCATTAAAATCCCCGACCACAATAGAGCCGCTAGCATTGCCTGTTATTGGAGGCGCCGGCGCAGCTGTAAAAGTCCCATCACCGTTGCCCAGCAGTATATTCAAAACGCCTGAACCATCCCCCGTAGTAATGGCCATGTCAGCTTTACCGTCTCCATTAAAGTCTGCCACCGCAATGGATATAGGAAATAGATTCGTCGCCGGATTTGAGGAATTCAAAAACCCCAGTGTAGGAGTACCTTGCCCCGCGCCCAGCATCGCTGTCGCGAGCACATCGTTTGAGTTATTCGTGTCGAGAAAAGACACCGTGCCGGCCGGGACGATACCCTCGTTGCCTGAGACCGTCGCGGCGAGCGTATAGTTGCCCGGGCCACCCGTCTGCACGATCGATGTCGTGGTCGGATAGCTCCCTGATCCTGTAACCGTCAGCGCCGACTCGCTCGAAGAACTCGCCGCATCGCTGCTTGTCCCCAGGAAGACAGCTTTGTAGCTGTGAACACCGATGCCGGGAACGAACTTCAGCGTCGCTGTTCCGGCGGGGGACAACTGCGCAGTTCCGAGAAGATGAGTGTCGGAGCAGTACGGCGCTGACGCGTCGCAGAAGTTCACCTGCCCAGGATTGACGGCCACGCTCCCGGCCATCACCGTCGCTGTCAGAGTTACCGTGCTTCCGGAAGTCACCGTGGTCACGGCGCTCCCGTCCGATGTCACTTCCAGCGTTGTTGCCGTCGTAACGCTCGCCAACAGCTGCAGCGAGCTTCCGCATAGAAAAAAACACACGATCGCAACCAAGAGAGGCGCGGTCCTCAAATGAATAAACAGGGTTAACCGGCGAGTAGGCAGAAATCGAGGGCAGGAGTGTCTAGATACTGAGAACATGAACGAGGAAGTCTCCCGAAAGGTTGCGACAAGGTTATCCCGTTGCACGGACGTTGATAGTCAGTACAAATGGAGCACGGAGGAAGGATGGAAGGGGATTAGTTGAATATAGTCGCAAAGCCAGCCCGTGCCAAGTTGAGTCCGAACGTGTGAAGGACAGATGAAGGACAGAAATGTTTCACAAGCTCACACGGATCGAGGAGGAAGTGGTGGTACTCCATATGCGCGCCGAACCCGCATAAACGCTGGTTAGCGGTACATGGTGGCAGGCGGAAGCAAAATATGGAGTACCTACCCGCGAGAGCTTCTAAGCCGGGGGTTGTGGGTTCGATCCCCGCCTCGCCCACCATTTCAGATGGAACAGCCAACAGCCACGCAAGTTCATCACCTCGACGGGTGCAATTTACTGTATGCAGCCAGCAGGCGGAGATTGTGTCCGTTGTCTATGGGGAGCTGCCGTTTCGAGAACACGATGGGGCGTCCCAGGTAATATCCCTGAAAGAGTGAGAAACCCTCACTCAGAGCTGTTTCAAATTCTTCCCTGGTTTCGATTTTTTCCGCGATTGCCGTGGCATGACTATGCTTCAGGCAGCGGCGGATTTCCTTGCGATCGTTCGTATCGGAAAGCTGGAAGTCGACTTTGACATAGTCAGCCAGTTCGACCAGCCGTTCCATCTGTGGAGCGAGCTGAAAATCGTCGAGCGCAATCCGGTAGCCGAGGCTCTTCATTTTCCTGCAGGCGATGACGACCTCCTTGTCTGGCTCAATCGTTTCTAAAAGCTCGAACACCGCCGACCCTGGGAGCGTGGTCAGGATGCCACATACCAGCGCTTCGCGGGTGCAGTTCATGAATGTGGGAAGTTCACCGGTGAGTTCGACCAGGGAGTGAAGTGCCCAGTTATCGATCATCATCCGCGTCGCACTCTCAGAGTCGCCTGAAAAGCTGTTGTTCCAGTTGGAACGGGACAGGGCCTCGTATCCGAAGATCTGCTTGTTGCGGTTGAAAATCGGCTGGAGCGCGATAAAACGATAGACGCCGTCGTCGGAGGGGGAGGGCGCCCAGGTGGCTCTTACCCAGCGCGCGAGGTGGTTGCCCAGCGCTGGAGCCTTGCGTTGTTGCCATCTTGAACCAAAGATATTCAGGGCGGTCTCCTTTTCGTGCGGACATCGTCCGACGACTGCAAATCAGGCCCCACTCCTCGACTTATCTACTGCTCCCAAAACTCGCGCGCGGTACCACTACTCAGCGAAAACTCCGCTACCGAAAGCAAAATCGTCCCCCTTCGGCCGGAGCTGAAAATGGCCAGGATGTGATTGCATCCTGAAGGCCCAACTGCCTCGGTGCCGGCCGAACAACCCGAAACGTACGAGCTGAGGCGGGATCGCTGCGCAATTCACGCGGGCGATACGCCCGGGGGAACGGGGGAGTAGTCTGTAACCAATCGATAAGCCCGCTACATTTGCCGCCCAGTGCGCGAGCTATTCATTCGAGAGCTGATCGATAGTGTGCAGACAGGAAAGCACCTGCTTTTGTGGCCGAGAATGTTCGGAACAGTATGCCGTCGGGCTCAATCGGCTTAGGTGCGTTTTTTCATTGGGTTAGGTCCAGAGTGACCAACCGTTTGTTCATCAGCAAACGTACGTTTGCTCTGTAATAATGTCTGTCACATAAGCGAAAGGGGCTATGTCCATCACCGATCCAGCTTCGCAGCCGGATAAATTCACGCCGGAGCAGGTCGGCGTAGTTCGAGACCATCTCAGCCGTGTGTGTGCGAGTCCGGCGTTTGGCGGAAGCAAGCGGGCTCAGGACTTTCTCCAGCTCATTGTCGAACACGCGCTCGCTGGACGCTACGATTCACTGCGAGAACGCATGATCGGCGCTGAGATGTTCGGGCGGCCGATCGATTACGATACGGCGAACGACGCGGTGGTGCGCGTCAAGGCTACGGAAGTCCGCAAGAAGCTGGCGCAATACTATCAGGAGACAGAAAGGGTTCCCAAGGTCCGGATCGATCTGCCCATCGGCTCCTACGTGCCGAGGTTTTTCTGGGATGCTTCAGAAGCGCCTGTTCAGCAGGCTGATATCTCCGAGTCGTCTGCAGCTCCGATGCGCCTCAATGTGGAGGGTGATGCCGCGGCCGGTTCGCGCGTGGAACGAACCAGGCTGAGTATCTATTTAACGATCGCGGGTTTGGTGGTTCTTCTTGCGATCGCGGGTTACGCCGGCTTCAAAATCTGGTCCCGGAACTCCGTTGCCAAGCCATCGGTGCGCTCCATCGCCATCCTGCCGATTGAAAATCTTTCCGGCGACCCGAGCCAGGACTACCTTGCGGACGGCCTGACGGACGAATTGATTGCGGATCTGGGGCAGATCTCGGCGTTGCGCGTTATCTCCCGGACTTCGGTGATGACCTACAAAGGTACAAAGAAGACGCTGCCCGAGATCGCCCGTGAACTAGGAGTGAATGATGTGGTCGAGGGATCGGTAGTTCGTGAAGGCAGCAAGGTTCGGGTTACTGCCCAGTTGATCGATGCCCAGACCGACCGGCACATCTGGGCGCGCAATTATGTTTACAACCTAAGCAGCATTCTCGCCTTACAGGGTGAGGTGGCGCAGGCCATCGCCAACGAGATCAAGATTGAAGTCACACCCGAGGAGCAGGCCCGTCTGGCTCGCGTCCGCATCATCAATCCTGACGCTCAAGACCTTTATCTGCAGGGAATGCAGCGCCTGAATGCCGGAGACCCGAAGGATGCGATCACCTATCTGGAAAAAGCCATTGCCCTCGATCGGAGCTATGCAAAGGCCCACGCTGCTCTTGCAAATGCTTACGGTTGGATGGGCGAAGCCGGTTGGATGGCCTATTCCGAGGCGTTTCCCCGGCAGAAGGCTGAGGCGCTGAAAGCGATCGAGCTTGATGACGCTCTGCCCGAAGGCCACGTCGAGCTGGCCAAGGCCGCGTTGAGTCTTGATTGGGACTGGGCAACTCAGGAAAAAGAATTTCAGCGGGCACTGGATCTCAACCCGAACTCGGCTCCGGTACTCTGGGCTTACTCCAGCTATCTTGAGCGGATGGGCCGCATTCCTGAAGCAATTTCAGAAGCTGACCTTGCTCTGCAGCTCGATCCGGTATCGAGCCGCTCGTTTATGACGTCCGCGTTCAGCTATTACTTCGCTCGCCAGTATGACCAGGCGCTGATGCAGATGCAGCGCGCGTCGGAGCTAAGCCATGAACCCCCCGAGCTCATCTTTCCTCTCGCCGTCATCTATGTCGAGAAAGGTTTGTACGACGAGGCCAATCATCAATTCCAACAGCTCGGCGATGCGCCGCATGCCTTGGGACATATGGGCAACTCCTACGCCCGCATGGGTAAAAAGGCCGAGGCGCAGCAGATGATCGCAAAACTGGAACGCCATGTACAGGAGAGCGGGGTAGGCCGTTACGAGATCGCGCTCATCTATGCCGGCCTGGGTGACAAAGACCAGGCCTTCTCGTGGCTCGACAAGGCATACGAAGTGCGCGACAAAGGGCTCACCTATCTCAAGATCGATCCGTGCATCGACCCGCTGCGCTCCGACCCGCGTTTTGCCGCGCTGGTGAAGCGCGTCGGCCTTCCTTCTTAGTCGCGATTGGTGCGGTATATCGCGAAGTTTGCCAGCCGAAGCAGATACAGCATGCAAAAGAGCGTCTATGATGGCTCTCGTTGGTAATTTCCCAAAACGAGGGCCATTGTGCACGAGTTGAATCGCAGGAGTTTTTTGAAGGCTGCCGGAACGGCAACGGCGCAAACGTTACTCGGAGCAAAGATCCATGCACTGGCTGCGGTTCAGAGCGAGCCGGGCAAGCCTGTCTCCGCCAACGACCACATTCAGATTGCGCTCATCGGGGCGGGTGGACAGGGACAGGGGGACACGAAGGTTGCGGTCGAAGTTCCGGGAGTGAAGCTGGTGGCTGTGGCCGATTGCTATGATGGCCGGCTCGAGCACAGCAAGGAGCTCTGGGGCAGCGACATCTTTACCACCCGCGACTATCGCGAGGTACTCGAGCGCAAGGACATCGACGCGGTCATCATTGGCACGCCCGATCACTGGCATAAGCAGGCATCGGTCGACGCCATGAAGGCCGGCAAGGATGTGTACTGCGAGAAGCCGATGATCCATCTTTACTCCGATGGACCGGAGATGATCGAGACCGCGCGTGCGACGAAGAGGATCATCCAGGTGGGAAGCCAGCGAGTGAGCTCGATCATCTACGCCAAAGCCAAGGAGCTGCTGGCTTCAGGCGCGATCGGCGAGCTCAACATGGTGACCGCGCGCTGGGATCGCAACTCGTCGATGGGCGCATGGAACTACACCGTTCCGCTCGATGCTTCAACCGAGACCTGCGACTGGCCGCGCTTTCTCGGCACCGCGCCGAAGATTCCCTTCAACGCCGAGCACTTCTTCCAGTGGCGCAAATGGAAGGCCTATGGCAGCGGAGTGGCCGGCGATCTCTTCGTGCATCTCTTCAGCGGTACGCATTTCATTACCGGCAGCAATGGGCCCACGCGCGCCATGGCGACCGGCGGACTGCGCTTCTGGAAGGATGGCCGCGATGTTCCGGATGTGATGCTGGGGCTCTTCGACTATCGCGAAGGATTTAACCTCAGCCTGCGCGTCAACTTCGTTGACGGCGGCGAGGAGAGTGAGGGGCTGATCTTTACCGGTTCTGAGGGGACTATGGAAATTGCCGGCAACTCTGTAAGCGTGAGCCGTGTACCGCGCCCCA
Source organism: uncultured Acidobacteriaceae bacterium (assembly GCA_963745105.1). Taxonomy (GTDB): domain Bacteria; phylum Acidobacteriota; class Terriglobia; order Terriglobales; family Acidobacteriaceae; genus Silvibacterium. Next base: position 69,225 of record CAVUWQ010000079.1, on the reverse strand, counting down.
AGGCTCCGGGATACACCATCGACACCTTCACCGAGGCCATGCAACATCGCATCCTTGCCGAGTACCGGCAGAAGTATCCGGCTACGCATCCTGAGGGAGCGCCCGCAGTGGCATACGACAAATATGAGGCGCCGTCTGGCTACAGTGACAGCTACGATCACTTCAAGAATTTCTTCGCATCGGTACGCAGCCGCCAGCCAGTCGTCGAAGACGCTGTCTTCGGCTACCGGGCCGCGGGCGCCGCTCTCCTGAGCAATCTCAGCATGGAGAAGGACGCCATCGTAAAGTGGAACCCCGACACCATGAAGCTGGCGTGAGACGGAGAAGCTGCCTTGCCTGGAAAAATGAAATGTGCAATTGTCGCAGTTACATTTGCCTGCGTGCAGATTGGATCCTTGGCCGTCGCGCAGGAGACGCGTAAGACGGCTCCCGGCAACGGTCCATTTGGTGTGCCTCAGGTGACTTTCCGGGTGCACCGCCTGGGCACCGACCACGCCGAAGGCATCACCACTCTGGATATGAATGGTGATGGACGTCCCGACCTGTTGAGCGGAGCCTACTGGTATGAGAACCCCGGCCCGGCGGGTGGCGAGTGGAAGCGGCATCAATATAGAACCGTCGGCATGCTGAATGAGTTTGTCTCCGATTGCGGCGAGTGGACCTTCGATGTGAATCACGACGGCGCGCCCGATGTGGTGACGGCGGGATGGATGCTCAACGGACTCTGGTGGTACGAGAATCCGAAGAAGCCCGGCGTGATGTGGGAGAAGCATTTCATCACCGACAGCTACGACACGGAAGGTGGAGCGACGGGCGATATCAACGGCGACGGCAAGCCGGACCTCGCGCTCGCCCACTACAACCACTCCGGGATTATCTGGGTCGACTTCTCCGGTCCGGAGCCGAAGGTGCATCACGTCGGCGGCAAAGAGCAGGACGGTCACGGCATCGGTGTCGCGGACGTGGATGGGGATGGCAAGGCCGACATCCTCACTCCCTACGGCTGGTTCAAAAACATCGATGCCGGCCATGACAAGTGGGAGTGGCACGGGGACTGGCAGCTGGGCGATGCGGGATTTCCCATCATCGGCTACGACGTCAATAACGACGGCAAGACGGATATCATCTACGGCCAGGGGCACAGCTACGGTCTTTACTGGCTGGAGCAGCAGGGCGAAGGCGCGAGCCGGCACTGGGAGAAGCACATCATCGACGAGTCTTATTCGCAGATTCACGCGCTCAAGCTGGTCGATATCGATGGCGACGGAGTACCCGAGCTGATCACCGGCAAACGCTATCGCGGACACTCCGGCGGCGATCCCGGCTCGTACGATCCGCTGGTGGTCTATTACTACAAGATCGATCGCAAAACCGCGCAGTTTACGCGCTACGCCATCTCAGTGAACGGCACCGCCGGAGCCGGCACGCAGTTCATTGTGGAAGATCTGGATGGCGACGGCGATGTGGACATCGCGGCCGCAGGGAAGACCGGCGTTCACTTCTTCGAGAACCTGAAAGTGAATCAAGTTCCCAAGCAGACCCGCGAGAACGACCTGCTTCTGGATAAGAAGTGGCCCTTCGATGGCGAAGGCGTTGTCGTCCAGCAAGAGAACGGACCCGCACCTCAGAAGTAAGCGCCTGACTTATTCCTCCCGCAGCAGCTTCAGCGGATCGACCGATATGGCACGCTGCGCGGGGATCCACGTAGCCAGCAGACCGAGCAGCATCATGGCTAGAACAACCCCGGCGAGCACGAACGGATCGCGGGGTGTCGCCTGATACACAATGTAAGCGAGCACGCGTGTTGCCAGCAGGCCGAGCAATAATCCCGTTGCCGAGCCGAAGGCCAGCAGCCTGAGCGCTCGTCCCAGTGCGGCCTCCAGCAGCTGCTTGCGCCGTGCGCCCAGGGCCATGCGGATGCCCAACTCGCGTAGGCGCTTGCTCACCGAATATGCGGCCATGCCGAAGATGCCGGTGGCTGCCAGCATTGCGCCCATGATGCCCATCACCCCCAACGACAGTGTCGCCATGCGCGCGGCAAACAGCATGGCATCCATTTCCTGATAGCGCGTCTGGATGTATACGGGCAGTCCCGAATCGAGATCGTGCAGAGTGCTGCGCATGGCTGCGCCCAGCTGCAGCGGATCGCGCATGGAGTGCACAACCAGCCAGGTGGCCGTCGACGGAGATTGCAGGATGGGATAGAACATCACCGGCTGCGGATCTTCAGTGAGGCTTTGGTATTTCCCGTCTTCGACGACGCCGATCACCTGAACCCGCGTCGCGTCGGGCAGCTTGTAGTATCTGCCTACCGCATTCGTGGCCGAGCCGAAGACTTTCCGCGCGAACTCCTGATTCACGATTGCGACGCGAGGCGCATTCTTGTCGTCGTGCCAGGTGAAAGTTCTTCCTGCCAGCAGCGTGGTTCCGGCTGCCTGAAGGTATTCGGGAGACATGGTGTAGATGAGCGCTTCGAGAATGGCATTCGCTGGCCGCAGATCGCTCGTTTTTTCGGCGAATACCTTGGAGCCCGCGCCGGTGTTATCTCCGAGCGGCACGCTGTCGATCAGTCCCACCTGCTCGACTCCGGGAATTGCCTGCAGAGCATCGAGCATGCGCTTTTGCATGGCGGGAATCTGTTCGGGCTTGTAACCAGCCATGGTCAGGTCGGTGTCGGCCAGCATGACGTTCGAGACTTCGAAGCCGAAGTTGTCGTGGAGAGAGCGCAGTAGTCCGCGGACGGCGACCATCGAAGAGGTAACCAGCACTCCGCATATGGCGATCTGCACGACGAGTAGAACGTCGCGCACGCTGATGCGGCGTCCGGCGGCGCTGATCGATCCCGACTTCACCACCTCATAGGGATTGGTGCGGAGAATCTGCCTCACTGGAACCGCTCCGAAGAGAAATCCGCTGGCCAGTGTCAGCAGCAGAGCGACGAGATAGACCTTGATGTCGGGATTGACAGGCATCTGAATCGGCCACCGGGGTATCGGTTGCCACGCACTCAGCTCTCTGAGCAGCACCACGCTGCCGGCAAGGCCAATCACGCCCCCGGCGAGTGAAATCAGCAGAGCCTCAGTGAACAGGCGGCGCAGAATTCGCCGGCGGCTGGAGCCGAGAGCGAGGCGCAGCGCGACTTCGCGGGACTGGTCCGCTGCACGCGCGGCAAACAGGCTGCCGAGGTTGGCGCATGCGGCCAACAGAATCAGACCGGCCAGCATCATCAATCCACTCAGAAAGGCTTTCATTGGCCGCCCGAGATAATCCCCGTAAAGGTTGGGACGAGCCAGCGAGAACGTCATCTTGGGATTGTCTTTGGGATAGCTCTTTACCAGATCGGCGCCGACGCCATTCAGATCCGCGGTCGCCTGCGCGATGGAAACGCCCGGCTTCAGGTGTCCCATCACCATGAATATTGTTCGCTTGCCGCGCACGTTCAGGTCATTCTCTCCACTCAATTGTTCCTGCATGACCATGGGAGCGAAGAAATCGGGATTGAAAAAAATGAGCACTCCGTGAAAGCCGGGAGGCGTTACTCCGATGATGGTGAAGGGATGCTTGTTCAACTGAACGACGCGGCCCAGCACGCTCCGGTCATCCTGAAAATGGGTGTGCCAGAACGAATAGGACAGAACGATATAGGGGGCGCTGTTTGCACCGTGCTCATCGGAGGCGTGGAAGAAGCGGCCTAGATACGGCTTCAGTCCCAATACATCAAAGTAATTTCCGCTTGCTTCCAGTGACCAGGCGCGTATCGGATCCTTGCCCGCATCCATGCCCACGATATCCATGCCAAAGCCGGCCAGATCGTCGAAGCTATGGTTGCGGGCGCGGAGATCAACATAATTGGGATAGGACTGGTATGAAGATGCCTCATCTCCATGCTGGAGCTCGTAAAGGCTCTCTGCATGAGGCACGTCCAGAGGACGAAGGATGAAGGCATTGAGAACGCTGAAGACCACGGCGTTGGCGCCGATAGCCAGCGCCAGCGTGAAAACGGCGGTGATGGTGAATCCGGGAGACTTGCGCAGCACGCGCAGGCTGAAGCGCACATCCTGAGAAAACGTTTCGAAGAAATTGCCCCCTAAAGCTTCATGGCTTTCCTGCCGGAACTTCTCATAGCCGCCGAATTCGATGCGCGCGCGCCGGTTTGCCTCGGCGCGGCTAAGGCCGGACCGTTCCAGGTCATCGGCGCGATGCTGAATGTGAGAGCGAAGCTCTTGCTCGATCTCCGCGTTCACCTGAGCACGACGAAAGAGCGTAGCCACACGAAAGCGAAGCGAGTCGAGGAGTTTCATTGTTCCTCCGATTGAGGCGAGAGAGCAAGAACAGCCGCGTCTGCCAGCAGGCTTCATGCAGCGAGGGATAGAAGCCCAGGCCCGCGAACGATCGGCCTTCCTAAATTGATTAGGAGGCTACGCGCGCTCTCCTAAGTTGTCAAGGAGAGAATAAGGATGAGATATCGATTTGGGGAAGGCCGGAATCTGGTGGGCCCACCAGGACTTGAACCTGGAACCAACGGATTATGAGTCCGCTGCTCTAACCGATTGAGCTATAGGCCCTTATGAGATTTCGCTGGTCTTCGCCGCAAGGCAAGACACTGTTGGTCATTTTAATCTACGGTCAACGGCATGGCGATTTTCGCGTCCGGTTTTAGGCGCGGCCCGGTCGCGTGGTCATGATGCAGGGATGGAACATCTTTGCGAAGAGCGGAGGCAGGCGGGGCGAAATTGTGCCGCTTCAATTTGTCTCTTGAATTTTTCCGCCTGATGAATCACACTCTTACCCAATTCAACGCCTGTTCATGATTTATTGCTAGATTCTCTTCAGATTCAAGCGCAACAGGCATAGTAGGCTTCACCCTGCAGTTCAAATCGATCGATATCGAAGCTGCGATTTTCCCCCGCAGAGAGTCATCTCTGTAAATCGTTCCGGTTATCGCATTGTCGTAACAATAGCCATTACAAATTACAACCAACGCGCGCAGTTGCAGGCGCATTCATTCAGGAGACCACCTTACCATGCAAGCTTTCAGGCGCAGGCTCCGGCTTTACAGCGCTCCGATTCTGGTACTTGTTGTCATGCTGCTCGTGCAGCAATTCTCTTTCGCGCAGTCCACTCAGGGCACGATTCTGGGCACAGTCAAAGATGCTTCGGGCGCCATTGTGCCGAATGCCGCGGTGACTCTCACCGATACCGATGCCGGCGTCACCCGCCAGGCTGTGACCGCCGGTGATGGCAGCTTCCAGTTCCTCGATCTCACGGCGGGCAAGTACAAGCTGCAGATTACGGCCACGGGCTTCGATACCCAGATTATCAACAACCTCACGCTTGGAGCTCGTCAGCAGCTCCGCGCCGACGCAGCGTTGAAAGTAGGCGTGGTGAGCCAGCAGGTGAGTGTGAGCGCTCAGGCCGCCGGAGCGATCGAAACTGAAACGCCTTCGATTGCCGCGAGCTACAGCTCTGTGGATGTGCAGAACCTGCCGGCGAATTATCGCGCGAATCAGAGCGGCACCAGTCCGCTGAACCTGATTCAGACGCTGCCCGGTGTGCAGGCCGATACCAGCAACAACCAGGGAACACAGGTCCAGTTCTCGGTGCAGGGTGGTTTGCCTTCGCAGGCAGACGTGACAGTAGACGGCGTCACGACGCAGAACACCACCAGCAACAAGCCCATTGCCAACGCATTTCCTTCCGGCGAATCAATCGCAGAGCTGCGCGTCGATGGCGTCCTTAACAACGCGGAATTCGGACAGCCCGGTGAGGTAACCACGGTTTCCAAGAGCGGCACCAACCAGCTGCACGGCGCTGGCTTCTGGTATTTCCAGAATTCAGGATTCGACTCGACTCCGTTCGGCGATACCAGCAAGCCAAAGCTGGTCGGCAATGATTTTGGAGGCACCATCGGTGGGCCTGTTGTCATTCCGCATCTCTATAACGGCCACGATCGCACCTTCTTTTTCGGAACCTACGAAGGCTTCCGCCGGCCCGGCTCGCAGCCTTACCAGGCCACGGTTCCCACCTCCGCAATGAAGCAGGGAGATTTCTCGGGAGTCGAAGGCATCAGCACACTCTTCGATCCTTTCACCGGCACGCCTTATCCGAATTACACGGTGCCGATCAACGCGGTGTCGCAGAAATTCTTGCAGTTTTTCCCCGATCCGAATGTCGGCAATACCAGCATCTACGACGGCACGGTCAACTACATTACCAATCAAAACACCTCGCTTACCTCGAATCAGTTCGATATTCGCGGCGATCAGTATCTTGGACAGAAGGCTCTGGTCTATGGCCGCTACACCTGGAAGAACACCACCACCGCGAACCCCGAGCCGCTGCTGGTTCCTGCCGGCTCCAACACCGACCAGGAGCGCATTCTGGTGGTTGCCGGCAATTACAACTTCAGCCCCAGGGTGGTGAACGAATTCCGCTTCGGCTTCACGCTCGATACCTACGGAACCACGAACGGTTTCGACGGTCCGGGCTTTGCGAAATCGACCGGACTGCAGGGACTTCAGAATCTCTTTTTCGACGGCGTCTCCGAGCTGGATTTCACCACTCTTACTTCGCTGAACGCGGATCGCCTCAATAACACCAGCAAATCCCGCACCTTCCAGTACCTGGACGGCCTCACCTGGTCGAAGGGTTCGCACGACATCAAGTTCGGCCTCGATATCCGTCACATCGAGGCAGTCACGCCGCTCGGTTTCTTCGGCGCAGACAACTACGGTACCTTCGTATTCAATACCGGCCACAACTTCACCGGACTTGGCGTGACGCCTGGCCAGGAGTTCGCCGACTTCCTGATCGGCACTCCGCAGGGCACTGCCTACGACGTGGTCACCGCGGACAACGACGGCATCTCACTGCACTACAACTTCTATGCGCAGGATCAGTGGAAGGTAAATTCGCGCCTGACCCTGAGCTATGGATTGCGCTACGAGTATCACCCCGGCTATCACGATCCCAGCGGCAACATTGGCAATTTCAATCCGGCGGTTCCACTTTCGGGTGAGGCCGTCTATCCCGATGGCGCGGCCGGCACGCTCAATGCTGGCTTCTTATCAAGCTTCAACGCATGCGGTATCGGAGAGAGCACCGGCGTTCCTGCGCAGAACGGAGCACCTTGCACTCCAGTGCTTTCCAATAGCCAGGCGGGACTGCCGAGCAGCCTCAAGAACGTGCCCACCAAGCGCGTGATGCCCCGCTTCGGGTTTGCCTTCCGTCCCTTCAACGATGACCGTACCGCTATCCGCGGCGGCTTCGGCATGTACAACATCACCAGCCTGGGGTCGAGCTTCTACTCGCTTACCGGCACGCTGCAGGCGGCCACCAGCGAATACGCGAACACCGAAACAGCTACCGGCCCCGCATATTCGTGGCCGACGATCTATGCCGGCCAGGGAGAGAGCTCTGCTGCCGGCGCTTACGGCACGGCGTACTTCGGTACGGCGAACGACATCAACTGGAAGGATCCTTATTCGGAACAGTATTCGCTGTCAGTGGATCACGAGTTTCTGGGTGGATACGGCACGCGCATTTCCTACATTGGACTGGAAACGCATGACCTGGTCTGGGCTCCGAATCTCAACGATCTTCCTTACTCGAACACCACCTCGGCCTTCAATCAGCCGCTCAGCGCCCGTCCCTTCCCCAACTGGGGCACCATCAACACTCGCTCCACGGGAGCCAACGCGAGTTATCACTCGCTGCAGCTGGACGGGAACCACCGCTACAGCCACGGCCTGACCTTCGACTCCAACTACACGCTGGCGAAGAACCTCGCTGACAACCAGGGACCGGATAACTCCGGCTTCTCTGGTGAGGTTGGCGGCGCTCGCGCTTCTTACGGACGTGACCGAACTGTCGACTTCGGCCAGGTGTACGGTACGCGCCGTCACCGCTGGAACACGACCATGGTTTACGAGCTTCCGGTAGGGCGCGGGCGCCAGTTCGGCAACAACATGAATCGCATAGAAGATGCGCTGGTAGGGGGATGGCAGTTGAGCAACATCTTCCTGTGGCAGAGCGGCCCTTATCTCTCGGCCTATTTCCCGGGCGGCAATGTGGATCCCTCCGGCACCGGCTCCGGCCTCAGCAACAACGCTACTGGCGGCGCTTATCCGGGCCGCGCACAAAAGCCGGACCGTATCGGCAGCCCCACGCCGCATGGTCAGAACCGGAACAACTGGATCAACACCGCAGCATTCGCTTGCCCGGGACAGCCGGCATGGACCTTCGGCGGCGATGTGCCTTGCAACACGGGCTCTGGCCAGGCCGGTGCGCCGCTGCCCATCGGACGCTTCGGCAACTCGCAGATCGGTGACATCGAAGGCCCCGGCACCGTCAACCTCTCGAGCGGACTTAGCAAGACCTTCCAGATCGTGGAAGGCGTGAAGCTGCGCGCCGAGGGTACCTTCACCAACGTTCTCAACCACACCAACCTCGCCGATCCCACGCTCGATCTGACCCAGACGAGCAAGTTCGGCACCATCACCTCGGCACGTGGCTCGGATTTCGGCGGAAGCCGTACCGGCCAGGTGTCCATGCGGCTCGAGTTCTAAGCTGCATTTAGCAAGGCAAAAGGGCGGCTTCGGCCGCCCTTTTTATTGATCGGAGTCAGCCTAGATTTACACAAATAATCAGCTGTCGTTGTGTCTGGAGGACAATGTTGGTACAAACTTCAGATTGGTTACAAATAGTGCCACAATTGGGATCAAGATGCGTTTTTCAGAAAGATACGGATACAAAGCCGTCCGGGATGTCATCCAAATTGATTCAATAAGCCAGGAGCTACGGAACGGGCTCTGGAGCCTTCTGAAGCTTTACATTTGGGACAAAGTTCAGCCTGGTAGTCATTACATCTCAACGTTTAGAGCTAGCCCAGAGATCAAAACTTTCTGCACGCAGCTCTGGTTTAACTATTACAAGTGGCCCTTAGACAACCTCGGAGGTGACTGGTCTCTGATTTATCAAAGAATTCGGGATGATTTCTTTCAATCTGACTGGTTTGAGGTTTATGACTTTCTTGAGTTTGCAGCGTTGCACTTTCCATACCGAGATAGGGAGCTGTTTGTCGCAGAGTGCAACGCCTTGCTGGAGAGAGAAGCTTCGGCATATCGCCTTATAGACAATTTGGCGGTAAGGATTACGGAGGAAGAACAGATAGCTGAAATAGAAGCCGCCCTGGAGACGGCTAGAGGTGCAGTCCGCACTCATTTTCAGAGAGCGCTGGAACTGCTTTCCAATAAAGAGCAGCCTGACTACCGTAATTCGATCAAAGAATCCATCTCTGCTATTGAAAGCCTTGTCGGAAATACAGTTGGGCAGAAAGGAACTCTCGGGCTGTTGTTGAAGAAATTGGAAGATGAAATAGGACTTCACCCTGCCCTCCGCAACGCTTTCTCCAATTTGTATGGATACACTTCGGATGAAGCTGGAATTAGGCACGCAATTCTAGAATCGGAAAATGTGTCATTCGAAGACGCGAAGTTTTTCCTTGTGACATGTTCGGCATTTGCGAATTATGTACAAAGTAAGGTTTCTATTTTGAAATCAGATGGCTAAAGAAAACGCTCTGTTCTGATCCGCATTTTTAATCATGGCCACACCATTTACAATAAAGTGTTATGGCCACCGCACCAGATCTTGTCCAGATAGACCTAGCACCCAAGCGCCCTGTCTCCAAGCCTGACTGGCTCAAGGCTCGTGCGCCGGTGGGCGACAATTACCACAATCTGAAAAAGCTGGCCCGCGATCTCAACCTGCACACGGTGTGTGAGTCGGCGCACTGCCCCAATATCGGCGAGTGCTGGAACCACAAGACCGCGACCTTCATGATGCTCGGCAACCTGTGCACACGCCGCTGCGGATTCTGCGCCGTGCCCAAGGGGCGTCCCGATGCCATCGATTTCGACGAACCGCGCCGCGTGGCCGAGGCCGTGGCGTCGCTGGGTCTCAAGTTTGCCGTCATCACCAGCGTCAATCGCGATGACGATATCCTGGGCGGGGCACGCGCCTTCGCCATGGTCATCGAAGAGATTCGCAGGCAGGCGCCGGGATGTCAGGTGGAAGTGCTCATTCCCGACTTCCAGGGCCGCGAAGACGCTATCCGCATTGTCGTCGATGCGCACCCCGAAATTCTGAACCACAATACGGAGTCGGTGCCGCGCCTTTATCGCGCGGTACGCTCGGGAGCCCGCTATGAGCGGACACTGCGTCTGTTGGAATTCTCGAAGAAGCTCGACTCGACGGTCGTGACGAAATCCGGAGTGATGGTTGGCCTCGGCGAAGAGATGCACGAGTTGCTCGATGTCTATCGCGACCTGGCAAATGTAGGGACGGACGTGCTCACTATCGGCCAGTATCTGCGGCCCTCAAAAGATCATCTGCCCATGGCGCGCTACTACATGCCGGAAGAGTTCGCCTTTATGAAGGAAGAGGCGCTGCGCATGGGCTTTAAGCATGTAGAATCCGGTCCGCTGGTGCGCTCGTCCTATCACGCGCACGAACAGGCCGACGCGGCTCATGCGGGGCCTAATATTCGAATGATAGTTTAGGCAGGTGAGGCAGCCGCTTGAGAAACAAGATCTTCCGGTATGCGCTGATTTCCGTAACTGGAGCGTTGGGATTTATCATCTCCGGAGGATGGTGTTCGTTCTTGTATATCAGATGGGCTGTCCACTATTACCCACACGATGGACAAGCAGGTTTAGGATTGCTCATGGTTTTTCCGATTGCGGGCAGCATTGGAGCAGTCATTGCCGTGTTCTTCGCTAGCAATATCCTAAAAAACTATCGATTGCTCCAGGGTTGAGCGCGGTGATTTCCTGCGGCCTGAAAGATTGAAGACGAACAGCTTTTGAGAAATTCGCGAAGGACGAAGAATTTATGGCACCAGCAGTAATGGCGGGCATCCCCGCGCTCAAAGATACCTATCAGCAGCTCCGCACACGTATGGACAAAGCTGTTGCCGACTTTCAGGCCAACCTGGCCTCCACGCGCACCGGCCGCGCCTCGGTTCAAATGCTGGATCAGATCCGCGTCGACTATTACGGCACTCCGACGCCGCTCAGCCAGGTGGGCCAGGTGACCACGCCGGACGCGAACATGATCGTGATTCAGCCCTGGGACGCGGGGCTCATCGCCGAGATCGAAAAGGCCCTGCGCGTCTCCGACCTGCATTTCAATCCGCAGAATGACGGCAAGGTGGTTCGTATTCCGGTGCCACCGATGACCGAAGACCGCCGCAAGGAAGTGGTGAAACACCTGAACAAGGTGTTGGAAGATCATCGCACCGGCATCCGCAATATCCGCCGCGACGGCAATGACGCCATCAAGAAAGCAGCGAAAGAGAAGCTGATCTCGGCTGACGAAGAAAAGCGCTCGCTCGACGAGATGCAGAAGCTCACCGACGAAGAGATCAAGCGGATGGAAGAGATGTCGAAGAAGAAGGAAGCCGAGGTTATGCAGGTTTGACCTGCATGAAGCATTCCCATGTCCCGTTGCTGGGACATGGGACTAAAAGACGCTAGGCTGCCAGACTCGGCGCGCCGCCCAGCAGTGCGGCAGCGGACCACTCCGCCGGACCAGACCACTCGGGCACATTAAACGGTTTTTCCGGATGAACGGAGCGATCTTCACCTGCGGCATGATGATCGTTGAGCGTTTGAGCTACGCGCGCCACAGCCTCAGCGCGCTCGGCTCGCGATGGCCGTGAGAAGTAGAGTTTGTACTGGTGACCGCAAATCTGACACGTAATGTCAGCGGAATCGCTGGCTGCCACGCACAGAACCTGCATTTCAATTCCCCCTTAAACAGGCGTTGGTTGAGCACAGACAAGGTAGAATTCTGCAAATTGGATTGACCATGCTACTTCGGTCAGATGCGCTACAACTTCCTTAGTGTAGCCTGACACCTATGTCGTAGGTCGATCAAAATCGTATGAACGGCCGTGCACCATCAGCAAACCCTCTTGCTTCGATAAACGGTTCCTATGCGCGTTGATATCAGTGCGTGCCAAATTGGGATAAAACTTTTTTCTAACGCGATAAGAAATAAAGAATTCTCTCAGGGCGCGCCGGGCAGGTTGTTCATCGGTTGCCATCCCGCCGGAATCTCGAACTCCGCTGCATCGACCGGGCCGGGTGCGATGCTGGTGACTTCCATCGCCGCTTTATTGGCGGGCTTCTCTCCCTCTTTGAAGGTGAGATCGAGCTTGAGCGGCACGCCGGCCTTCTGCAATACGTCGTCGCCTTTCAGCGCCGACCCCAATTGTCCCGTCATGTTATCGCCCAAAGGGCTCTCGCCAAACTCCTTGGTCATGCATGCCGTGCCCTCGTATTTTTCCGATTCCAGCTTGAAGTCTTTGCAGCTGTGCCCGGCCACGGTTTCTGTGGTGCCCATATCCGTCACTTTCGGCGGCGTAGCCGAGGAGATGGGAGACGCTGAATCGCCCTTGTGGACGAGGTAGGCCTTGAACTCAGGGATCAGCATGGTCTGCGTATGCGTGTCGAGATCGATGATCACAATATTCTTTCGGCCGCCCATCTCGAGATTGACGCGTGCCTTGTGCCCTTTGAGCTTGTAGCCCATGGGAAATGTCTGGCCGCTGACGTTCATGGTCATGCTCATCGTGCCTTCAAAGCCCTGTGCCTGCGCGTTCCATGCGAAGGGCGCCATGGCCATCCATCCAGCAAATAAAATTCCCGGCTTCAAATATCTCCGCGATTGCTTATGCATGATTTTTCATTTTGATCGCTCATTCATTGGACGAAGTCCGCTGCTCCGCGGCTCGGGTTTCGCGCTCTTTCTTTAGGCGCTTCTCCACATATGGCAGCCATCGCCGGTAGGCATCGGACTTTTCGTCGCGCAGCGAGTCTTCGAGGCACTTGCGGTATCCACCGGTATAGATGGCATACATCACGGCCAGAGCGCAGCCCGCGCCAAAGAAAAATCCAAAGAAGAAGCCAATGATGCTGCTGGAAAAGAAATTCATAGTAGATGCAGGAAGTCCCGGAACAACGAAGTCCCGGAGCAACAAAGTCCCGGAACAACGAAGTCCAGGAGCAACCGGGATGACTCAAAGACTACTCCAGCAGCATTCCCCAGTAGCATTCAAGGATCGGCGAGCAGAAGGCGCGAAGCGCCAGTTCAATCAGCGCTAGACGGTCACGGAGTTTGCGGCGGCGACGGCGCCGTAGGGAAGAGGGGTTTCTTCCATCTCCTTCACCTGCTTCATCGCATCCTGAAGGCTGCCGACAATCACATTCGGCCGCGCCGGTCCGAAGCGCTCACGCAGGGTATCTTTATCCCCTGAGCTGCCCCACAAGCCTATGATGATGCGGTTTTCCGGCAGGCTCTGGCGCAGCCGCAGCGCAAGTTTGCGGGCATGAGAAAAGGCAAAAGGCGGCACGGCGGAAATGCAGAGGATGGTCTCGCTCTCTTCCGACAAGCGCGCCAGGATTTCACCCGACAGCGCCGCCGCCGGCAGCAGCAACGTTTTGTGACCGCACTGCTCCAGTAATTGCGCGAACATGGTGGCTGCAATTTCATCGGCCAGGTCGTTGGCCGGTACGCACACCACAGGAATCGTTCGTGAATGCAGAGTGTCAGACGGGCACGGAGTTTCTATCGCCGCCGGCGATCGATAGTCGGTCAACTCGGCGATGAGCTCGGTCGCACTCTGGAATAGGTAGGAGCAGCGAACATCGTCAAGTACGCCCTTGTGGCGATCCTGCTCGGTCATAGCCAGAGCCGGCATCAGTACGTTGTCGTAGAGATCGACCAGGTTATGGCTTTCGAGGAATCTATCGGCGATGTTGTGGGCCTCAGTCTGATCTGTGGCCAGCAGCCGCTCGTAGAACTTCGCTTCGGGAGCCAGCTCCGCCTCATCGCCCAGCAAAATATGTACAAACGACATCTGCGGCAGGTAGCGGCCAAAGACGATCAGGCAGACAGTCAGCGGAGTCGAAACCACCAGTCCGGGCCATCCCCACAGCAGGGTCCACACCAGCGCCATGGTGACCAGAGCCAGCGCCGAGATGCCGGTGTGGCTGCCATACAGGTGCGGCTCGACGAAGTTGCTGATAATGATCTCCATCCCTGCGAAGAGCAGAAAGACGAAGACGGCATGCCACCAGTCGGGAAAGATGGTCAGGGTATACAGCAGAGTGGCGGAGCCCACCATCATCGTGCCCACATACGGCACCAGCCGCAGGATGGCCAGGAGCGCGCCCCAGAGCGTAGCGTTGCTCACGTGCAGCAGATAAAGCCCCAGCCCGAAGATCGCGCCATAGCCGATGTTCACCAGAACATTGATGACCAGATACCGGCTGATGCGCTCGGCAGCGTCATTCAACGCCTGGGTCATGAGGTTGAGGCGTCCGATGCCGGCGAGCAGCAACAGGCGATTGCGCAGATCCTCGCGCTTCATCAGCATGTAGACGGTGAAGATCAGCACCATCCCCAGCGTGCCGAGTGGCTTGGCGATCGGCTCCAGCAACTCTTTGATGTACTGTCCCCTCGATTCAACCGCTGGAACCACCGTGACCGGCGTTGGCTTGTCACTATCGAGTTGTTGAAGCTGCTGCAGCTGCAGCCTTTCGGCCTCGCGGGCACTGCGGCTGCCGCGTGCGGCCGGGGGAGGCACGAGGGGAACAATATTTTGCTGCTCCGGCGCTTCGTTGGGCGTGAATGCCTTTCCGAGAGTCTTGAGGCTGCTCATGGTCTGGCCGATCTGGCCGCCAGCCGGCGCGTGCAGCGAATCCATCTTGGCGCGGATGTTTTCCGTATAGCTGGGCAGCTCGTTCACCACGTTGATGAGCTGACGGGCGACGATCCAGCCCACCACGCCGACCACCGAGAAGGACATCACCAGCACCAGAATCACGGCTGGAACGCGTTTCAGCCGGGCTTTTTCAAAGGCCATCACCACCGGCGTGAGCAGGAAATTCAGAGTCAGCGCCATGGCCAGCGGGATCAGCACTTCGCGGGCGAAATACAGTGCGGCCAGGGCCAGCGCGAGCATGATGATTGGCTCGCTGGCGAGCAGCGTGCGGCGTGGTCGACTCACCGATGAAGTATTCATGGCCTGTTTTCGCGCATCTGAAGGGGGCGGCAGCGGCGGCGTGTTGATGTAGATGCAGATTTAGAACTGAATTACCATAACCCGGTTGAAAAGCCGTTGGCCAGCGCAATCTGAGCAGGCGAACGGCAGTCGGGTTGAGTGAACGGAATGCCAACCCGGCGCGTATCTATAATGCAACGCAGGAATTCAATGCAGGCGCCCCGGCCCATCGATGGATGCAAGGGGCGGCAAGCGAGCGTACACGGGCTGGCTCATCGCTTTTGATGACAGACCGGAGGCGAGGGTAAAAGGAGTTTTCATGATTGCGACCACCCCGCTGGACGAGGTTGGCTGGAATGATCAGCAGCGAGCACTGTTCCAGGCGCAGATGTCGGCCTGGAAGAAGGATGAGGTCGTAGGCGTTCTACTGGCACTCTTTCTTGGCACATTCGGCGCACACCATTTCTACCTGCGGCGGACCGGGTTGGGCATTCTCTACTGTGTCTTTTCTTTCACCGGAATCTCCACCATGGTGAGCTTGGTGGAGTGCTTCTTCATGCCGGGCCGGGTACGGCAGTACAACCTGGCTCTGGCGACCTACTTCGCCGGCCAGCTGGGCGCCATGTACCCCGCGGCTAGCGTCGAACCGGCTGGTTTCACAGCGCCCGCAGGCTATACGACGCAGTCCTCTGCCGTGGTTCCCGGAGCGGAAGGACTTATCCGCTCCTGTAACGTATGCGGGAGCGGCGTTCTGCCCGGAGCAAAGTTCTGCGCACGATGCGGATCGAAAGTCTGAACGGCGGTGTTCAGGGGATAACGTACAGGGTGCAGAGGCAGCGGGTAGAGGTCTTTCTATACCCATCCTCTACTACATATTCGTGTGGCCCTGCCGCATCTCTTCGTTGAATTCCGGCTTGGTTGCGGCCAGCGCGTCCGCCATCTTCTGCTGATATTCTTCGGCCCGTCCCAGCAGCATGGGAGTAGCTGCAGCAGCGTCATCGGTGACGCTCAGCAAGCCCTGCCGTGACAGATCGGCGGCCATGCGCGCCAGTTCCTCGGGGGTGGTATTCAGATACTGCGCGTCGCGCGGATCACTGATCCATACCGGCTGATTGCCGCCCAGCACGCCGGACAGCCAATAGACCTTCAGCTTGAGAAACTCCATCCGGCTTTCATCAGTAGTGTCGGTGAAGAAAAACTTCTTCTGCCACCGCGAATAGTAGCGGGTGGTTACCGGAACCGGCTGGCGATTTCCGCTCTTCAAGAGTTCCAGCTGACCGTAATCCAGGGTTTTACGCACTGCGTTGTAGATGAATGTCTCGGCGTAAGGCTGTTCCGGAGCGGGAACGATCTCCGCAAAGGTTACCGTCATGCTGGCCGCAATTTTGGCGTGAAGTGGCGACGCATGCCCATCTTCGAGATGAATCGTTCCATGGACGATGTAGGTGTCCGCACCGGAAGTGGAGCGGTGGAAGGGCCAGTTGAATCCGCTGAAGCGGACGGGAAGGCCTGCCCCGGTCACGTAAACATCCGGCTGAGGATTTTTGAGCCGCCGGGCAGCCTCGCGGAGGTAAGTTGTCATCTCAGGCAACAACTCAGGTTTCTGGAAATCGAAGTTTTCGCTCAGCTCCAGATCCAGAGTGCGCTCCGCGGCATCGTCTTTTTTCAATCCCAAACGGAACTTCGTCGTGGAGTGGGTGTTGGCACCGGTGCCGGTCTCGGCAGCGATCACCACCAGCCCCGCCTGGCTGGCGGCATTCTGAAACATGGCGGTTAGTGCATTTTCGAAGTTCGTAGGCATGTAGTCTTTTCCGTTAAGAATTAAGTCTATTTTAAAGCTTCGCGAAGTCCCGGGGAGTCTATCCGCCATTTTTCGAAGGACAAACGATGCGAAATATGTTGGCTTGGGAGTTCGATAAATTAACATAATCGAAACTTTTCCCGGCCTTCAATCGTTACCCACTTAATACACAGTCCTCATATCTTTCAGGCAGGCATATATAGTGCAAATTCTCAGACGCTCCGTACTTTTTATTCTTGGCACTGTACAAATCTGTGTGTTCCTGGCTGCCGCTGCAAAGCCGGCGCATGCCTACGTTGATCCCGGCTCGGGACTGCTTTTTTTCCAGATGGGCGGCTCGATGCTGGCCGGAGCCCTCTTCGTGATGCGGGCCAGAATCCGCAAACTCTTTGGCATGAAGCCTAAAACCCAAGCTGATCCTACCCACAATTCCACCGAGAACGAGTTGGAGTCTAAGTTCCGTTCGGGAACAAACGGGTGACCGTGTCCAGCCCGGCGGCGATCGAGACCTTTCGCGATCCGGCCGGCTCACTCCGGGTGGAAGGGGATCGGGTAAAACGCAGAGTCCGGGTGAATCATGCCCGGGCGGCCTTGAGTTTCCTGGCTTCCGACCTCGCCCGGCAATGGGTTTCCCAGGGGCTGATGGTCGCCACCACAAAGCTAGGCGAAGGCACCCTGCAGTTCGATTCAGCCCTTGATGAAGAAATCGTCCTGGAACATCCTCGTGTTTTCTTCCCGTCCTACCCCTGGGAGTGGACCCCGGGAGCCTGGATCGCAGCCGGGAATCTGACCCTCGATTTGTGCGAAAGCCTCCTTGGTAAAGGGCTCATTCTAAAGGATGCAACTCCCCTCAATGTGCTTTTTGAGGGTGCCAAACCAGTCTTTGTCGATGTTCTCTCGATCGACAAGCGCGATCCGGAGAGCCCGATCTGGCTGGCCTATGCGCAATTTGTGCGCACCTTTCTGCTGCCCCTGATTGCCCATCGCTACCTGGGCTGGCCATTGGCGGCCAGCTTGCAGCGGCGCGATGGTTACGAGCCTGCCGATCTCTATCCTTATCTTGGCTCGGCTCAGCGCTGGCGGCAGCCATTTCGGTCATTGGTGACTATTCCGCATCTTCTGGAGAAAAAGCGCACTGCTGCCGCAACGGCTGCGCCTCGCATCCGCCAATCCGCGGAGATCGCCGAAGCTGTACTCCGCAGCCACTTGCGGCGCCTGCGCAAGATGCTCAACCGCCTGGCTCCCGCCGAACGTGCTTCGCGCTGGAGCGACTACCCGGAGAGCGCGGGTCACTACTCCAACCAGGATCATCAGCAGAAGCAGGCTTTCGTTCGCAGGGCGCTCCAGTTTTCGGAGCCGCGCAATGTGCTCGACCTGGGTGCAAATACCGGTGTGTATTCCCGCATTGCTGCCAGCATGGGAGCCAGCGTCGTAGCCTGGGACACGGATCTCGCTGCGACCGAGCGCAACTGGGCGCAGGCTCGCGCGGAGAAGTGGCCGATTCAGCCATTGCTTGTCGATCCCGCCCGGCCGACGCCGCCTGCCGGCTGGCGAAATTCCGAATCGCTGGGACTTCTCGATCGTGCGCGTGGAAACTTCGATTGCGTGATGGCGCTCGGCCTGATCCACCATTTGCTGGTTGCGGATCAGATTCCGCTGCATGAAGTTGTTACGCTCTTCCGCGATCTCACCCGCGCCTGGGCCATCGTCGAATGGGTTCCTGCCACCGATCCTCGTTTTGTGGACCTGGTTCGCGGTCGCGATGACCTCTATGGGCATCTGAGTGAGGAGGACTTTCTCGCAGCTATGCGTCCCTTCTTTTCCATTGCCATGAGCGAAAAACTGGCCAACGGGCGCACGCTCTATCTCTTCCAAGTCATTTCATCGCGCGGATGAAGGCTCAATCCCGGTTGCGGGATATCGGACTTCAGGGGTGCGGTGCGGCGATCCTCCTGATGCTCGGCACTCTCTGGCTGCACATCTCGCCGCTGCATTCCGATCTTTACCATCGTCTGCTGCCACTCAATCATTTCTATTGGGGCGTGGCCATCGATCTGGCCGTGGTGTGTGTTTTAGCAACAACTGCTTTACTTCTCATTGAGAAGGCTGATTCGAAGCAGCACAGTTTCTGGTGGGCGATGGTTGCGGCTCTGCTCATCTGGCGGCTTCATCTCTTTCTGATCTGGCAAGGCTCGCTGCCAGCGAGACCATTCAAGCCGATCTACACGCTCCTGATCTGCCTGGCGATCGGTCTGGCACTCTTTTTCCGCAGCCGCTCAGGGTACATGCGAATGGTGGCCGGTCTTAGGCTGGTGCTGGCACTGGCCGGTGTTTGCATTCTGTGGATCATGCCTCAGTTGCTTTACATGGCAATCCATCCCGAGCCCAGGGAGCAATCGGGGTTTGTGCGCGCGATTCCGCAGGCCGCGCTGCCTCATCGCCGGATCGTCTGGTTGGTATTCGATGAGCTGTCTCAGGATCAGATCACTGACCATCGGCAGCCGGGCATCGATCTGCCCGCATTCGACCGTTTGCGCTCTGAGAGCCTCACCTTTAGCGATGTCCAGCCTGCCGGATACTATACGGAATTGGTGCTTCCCTCGCTGCTGTGGGGAAAGGTTGTAAAAGGTGAGCGTAGTGATCTAGACGGGCGGCTCTCCGTGAAGACGGAAACGGGCTGGAGGCGATTTCCAGATCAGGAATCAATCTTCGCCGATGCTCACCGTGATGGATGGACCGCAGGAGTAGCCGGATGGTACAACCCCTACTGCCGAACCTACGCCGCTGAGCTCGATCGCTGCGACTGGCGTCTCTCGACGCCGATTCCGGGTGAATATGCACCGGAGAAAAGCATTGCGTGGAACGTCTTTGCGCCGGTACGGAAGTCCTTTCTCAGAATGATCGGCTACAAATACCGCACTCCTGCGAATGCGGTCGTACACGCGTCGGATTACTCCGCGATCATGCAGTGGTCGCAACAGCTTATTGCGGACGAAAATGTCCAATTCGTTTTCCTGCACTTGCCTGTGCCTCATCCGTACGGAATTTACAACCGGCACACGGCCACTCTAGGCGTGGATGGAAGCTATCTCGACAATCTGGTGATTGCGGATAGCGCCATGTCCCAGATCATGCAATGGATCGCATCGACAAAGTCAGCTTCGCTGACCACTCTCGTCGTTTGCTCCGACCATTCCTGGAGAATTCCCATGTGGAGCAAGACTCCAGGCTGGACGAAGGAAGATGAGCAGGCATCGCAGGGCCGCTTCGACACGCGTCCGGTGCTGATGGTGCACCTGCCGGAGCAGGCTCAGCCCGCGACTATCTCTCAGCCGTTCCCGGCTTTGAAAGAGCACGACATGATCGAGGATTTGCTGAAGACGGATTTCACCCCCGAAGGTCTGGAAGCCTGGGCGTCGGCCCAGCATTGATTTCCCAGCATTAATTTCCTAAACCGCGCGCCCGGCAGCTGCGCCCGATGCCCAGGCCCACTGAAAATTGAAGCCGCCCAGATGCCCGGTCACGTCGACCACTTCTCCGATGAAGAACAGACCCGGCACGCCGCTTTCCATCGTCTTTGCCGATAACCCGGCGGTATCGACGCCTCCTGCTGTCACCTCAGCCTTGGCATAGCCTTCGGTGTCTTCGGGAACGACGCGCCAGCCGTGCAGCTGCTGTCTCCATGTGGCAAGCGCCTGATTACTCCAGCCGGAAGGCGGATCGAGCTCCAGCCATCGATCGGCGAGCCGCTGCGGCAGCACGGTGCGCAAGTGGCCGCGCAGCGTAGCGAGATCGCGGCGGGCGTCTGCCAGAGCAAGCGGGGTAGTCTCGGCCCCGGGCAGCAGATCAATTTCGAGCGCCTCTCCCGGCTGCCAATAGGAAGAAATCTGCAGAATGGCCGGGCCGCTCAGTCCGCGATGGGTGATCAGAAGCTTTTCCGTGAAGCGCCGGCGTCCTGCTGCCGCGGTTACTTCGGCCGAGACTCCGGTCAGGTCGCACCATCGCGCCTGATCCTCAGCGGAAAGCACAAAGGGAACCAGCGCGGGGCGAGGTTCGACGATTTTCAATCCAAACTGCCGTGCGATCTCGTAGCCGAAGCCGGTTGCCCCCATCTTCGGTATAGAGAGCCCGCCAGTAGCAATAACCAGCGCGGGAGCGCGAAATTCACCGTGGCTGGTTTGCAGCACAAAACCTTCGCTGCGCGAAAGTTCATCGATCTTCGTCGAGCAGAAAATCCTAACCCCCGCCTCTGCACATTCCGCGGTGAGCATGTTTACGATATCGCTGGCCGAGCGGTCGCAGAAGAGCTGGCCCAGCTTCTTTTCGTGCCACGCAATACCGTGCTTCTCGACCAGCGCAAGAAAGTCGGCCGGCGTGTAGCGGGCCAGTGCGGACTTCGCGAAGTGAGGATTTGCGGAGAGGAAATTTTCCGGCTTGCAATGCAGGTTGGTGAAGTTGCAGCGTCCGCCGCCGGAGATGAGGATCTTCTTGCCAACGCGCTCGGCGTGATCGAGCAGGGCAACGCGCCGTCCGCGCCGCCCAGCCTCGATCGCGCACATGAGCCCGGCCGCACCGGCGCCCGCGATGAGCACGTCGAAATGTTGAACTGTTTTGTCGTGCAACGGCTTAACGAATCTCGATGACGGCAAGGCCCTTCTGCGGAATCGTGACGGTCACCTGCCCGCCTTCGAGGGGATGCACTTCTGCTTTCCCGGGATCGGATGCCTTCTTGAGCTCGGTGATCTGCGCTTGTGTCGGATACTTCGGGCTGCCCATCTTCTTCCATGCCGCCAGCGTATCGCCGTGTTCCGCATCCGCACGCAGGATGGTCACCGTGGGCTTTTCTTTCTTGGGCAGATTGTTCAGCTCAAAGGTGAATGTCTTGTCAGGACCGGTCGCTTCCGGCTCGACCAGATTCCATGCCGCGATCACAATCGTGTCGTCGCCGCGCCGCGTCACCAGGACATCGTTCCCGGGCTCGGCAATACGCTGCTCGCCGAGTTGATGCAGCATTGCGAAGGCATTAAAGGCCGGCTTGGGAATGCCATCCTCGGCAATCAGACCGTAGCCGCCGTAGAACGGAGTCTTGATCACTCCCTGCTCTTCAAAGACATCGGAGAAGGTCCAGTAGGACATCATGTCCACCTTGCCGGCGCATTGCCGGATGGTGTCCGCCATCCACGGGCCCATGTAAATCGAATCGGTGATAGGCTGCTCGTTCGCGTAGGTGGCGTTGAACTCGCTCCAGATCAGCGGCATGTTCGGCTTTGCCGAATTCTTGATTTCCTGATGCACCTTATCGACCGCTGCGCAGACCATCTGATGAGGAGGCACAGGACGGTTGTCTCCGAAGACGTCTTTCGCTGTGTCATTGCCGTAGACATGGGTCGAGACGAAGTCCAGCGGGACATTGTTCTGCGTGGCATGTGCGATCATGTCGCCCACCCATGCCGCCTGCGCGGTCGCTGGTCCGCCGACGCGCAGCCGCGGATTCACTGCCTTCAGCGCGCGCGCAGTGTGATCATAAAGCTCAAAATAAGTTTGCTGCGCCGGTCGCCCCGTCCAGAAGTCGATATTCGGTTCGTTCCAGACCTCGAAGTACCATTGCGAGACTTCGTTGATGCCGTAGCGCTCGACCAGATGCTGTGCGAAAGCCGTGATCAGCGCATCCCACTTCGCGTAATCCCTGGGAGGCGAAACGATCTGCTTATACCAGAAGGCATGGTAGTCGAGCTTCGCCGCCAGCTTTTTGGGCATGAAGCTGATCTCGACAAAGGGCATGATGCCTTTTTCCTGCAGGCCGTCGTAAATCTGATCGACATAGGACCAGTCATAAACGGGATTGCCCTGCGCATCCTCGTCGTACACTCCGTTTTCATCCTGGAAGATGGCGTGGAAACGGACGTACTTGAAGTCGGTTACGTCTTGCACCGTGCGCATGTCGTCGCGATAGCTCTGCCGCATCGACAATACCGCGCGGCCCGATCCGAACATCTGCTCCCAGAAGTGCGGAAAGGGTGTCGTCGACGCCTTGGCATCGATCGCGACCGTTTCAGAGGTCTGTTGCGCGAAGGAAAAAACGGAAAAGCTGCAGAGGGTGATGGCGATGGCGAGACGGATGCGGCGAAGCATACTGGTTTTCTCCAAAGTAAGAGTCTACTTCGGCCGGGCCCTGTATGCTCCGGTCTGATAAGAAGCGCCGATCAGCGGTAGCGTTCAGCCGTGGATGACGCGAGCGGGGCCGGCCTCGGGCCCTAGCACTTTGATGCGCTTCGCCAGCCCGAGTATTCCAAGCAATCGAATACCCCAGTAGTTGAAGTCCAGCTCATACCAGGTCATGCCGTGGGCGCAGGATACGGGATGCGCGTGGTGATTGTTGTGCCAGCCTTCGCCGCCGCTCAGCAGCGCCACCCACCAGTTGTTGCGCGAGTCGTCGCGGGTCTCGAAGCGGCGCGACCCCCAGATATGCGTCGCCGAATTTACCAGCCAGGTTACGTGCAGCCCCAGCGTTACCCGCATGAAAAGGCCCCACAGCAGCCAGGACCATCCTCCGGCGAAATAAAGTCCGATGGCGACGACCGTAGCTGGAACCCAGTGCCAGTAGCTCAGCCATACGTAGAAACGGTCCTTGGCGAGATCGGGTGCGTAGCGATTCAGCAGAGGCGTGTTTTTGTTTTTCAGGGTGCCGTAGAGAATCCAGCCAATATGCGACCACCACTTGCCGTCGCGGGGCGAGTGCGGATCGCCGGTGCGGTCGGTGAGCTGATGGTGTAGCCGGTGCACGGCGACCCAATAGATCGGTCCGCCCTGCAAAGCCAGCGTTGCGCATACCGCCATCGCGTATTCCACCCACTTCGGTGTCACGTAGCCGCGATGGGTCAGCAGCCGGTGATAGCTCATGGCGATGCCGACATTCTGCGCCAGCACCCACAACACGGCTGAAACCGCAATTGCCGACCAGCTGAAGAAGAACAGCGCGGCGATGGCGCCGATATGAAAAACCGCGATCCAGAATCCGAAGAGCGGATTCATGGATTTCTTACGGCTCTGCATCAGCGCCTGAGAGTCGGCCTCAAGGGTTTCGGTTGTCGGCGAGGGGGGCAGCGGACCTTGTACCAGCGTGGACATATCTATCTTTGAAGCTAGCGAAGGCAGCGATAGGTTGAGTGTAAGAGTTCAGTAATAATTCGATAAAAGCGGCGCGGATGTTATGTGGAAGCTATGTCGATTGCACGCTTTGCGTGGCAACCTCCACGCGCAGCTCGGTTCGCACGCTTGTGTCTTCCATCTTGCCGAAGATCATCTTGCCGGATGCGGTCTGCAGCACTGACGTCACCGTAATCTCAACGGATCGGCCGATCATGCGGCGCGCGTGATCCACTACCACCATCGTTCCGTCATCGAGATAGCCGACGCCCTGGTTGTATTCCTTGCCTTCCTTCAGGACCATGATGGTCATCTTCTCGCCGGGCAGCACGACTGGCTTGAGCGAATTGGCCAGATCGTTGATGTTCAGTACCGGCACGTTGTGCAGGTGGGCCACTTTATTCAGATTGAAATCGTTGGTCACGATCTTGCCGTCAAGATCCCTGGCCAGCTCAATCAGCTTCAGGTCCACCTCGCGAATCTTCGCGTAGTCATCTTCGATAATCCGGATGGTCAGCAGGGAATTGCCCTGCATGCGCTGCAGCACGTCCAGTCCGCGGCGGCCGCGTTGCCTCTTTGATCCATCCTGCGAGTCGGCCACCATCTGCAGCTCGCGCAGGACGAACTCCGGCACCACCAGCTCGCCCTCGAGGAAGCCGGTTTCGGCCATATCGGCGATGCGGCCGTCAATGATGGCGCTGGTGTCAAGAATCTTGATGTTGCGCTTGGCCGTGCTCCGCTCTGAGCCGAAGAGATCGCCCAGCGCCGCGAGATTAAGCAGATCACCTTTGCTCGTACCCACCACCAGACCGATGTAAGTCATGAGCAGGAGTACAAAAATCTGCAGCAGGCTCTGCGTGTTGCCCGGCGGCAGGCTGTTGCGCAGCACCAGCGAAAACAGGAATGCCCCGAAAATGCCGAAGATGCTGCCGGCCACGGCTCCGATCAGGCGCCGCAGGCTCAGTGCCCGCACGCGCAGCTCGAAGACAATGACCAGCGCTGCTGCACCAGCGCCTGCCGCTGCGGCGATCCACGGATTAAGACCAAAAGGCCGGAAGAAGTAAGAAGCGAGGGAAAGAACCAGCAGAAAAGAGATACGAATCAGAATGAGGTCCATACAAAGCACGAGCCTCCTCGCGCAATTCGGCAGTATACGCATGCGGCTGGGCGATGGGCAAAGTGTGACCGTCGCAGGCCGAATCCAGCTGAATTTGGACCCGTCTCTGATCGTGGAGCAGGCAGCTGCCCGGGATATCCGGATGCCGCCGGTATTTGCTGGCGCGCGAAAATTATGAACATGTTCAAAAATAACTCTTGCAAATTCCGGAAATCGGCCTATTCTCGAATTGAACATGTTCAATTCTATTCAATGAGGTGAAGATTATGTATGTTGTCAGCTGCTACTTCAGCTATCTCGCGATCAGCATTGTTCTCACCATGTGGGTGGCGCGGACCCTCTATCGCAGCGGCCGTATTTTCCTGCTCGACGCCTTTCACGGCAATGAGGAGCTGGCCAACTCGGTCAATCATCTGCTGGTGGTCGGGTTCTATCTCATCAATGTCGGCTATATCGCGGTGGCGCTCAAGACCACCAGCGATCTCTCCACCATTCGCGAAGTGATCGAGCTGGAAAGCACCAAGATCGGCGTCGTCCTGCTGATCCTGGGCGGAATGCACTTCTTTAACATCGCCGTGCTGGCGAAGATGCGCAGGCGCGGCACCTATCTGCCGGCAGGATCGATAGCCTGAGACCATGACCGATCAACTGAAAAAGCAGCCGCCAAGCAAAAAGGCTGAAGAAACCCGGGCCCGCATCCTCGAAGCTTCGCTGCGCGTCTTTCGCGAGCGCGGCTTCGAGCGGGCCACGATGAGGGACATTGCAGCCGAAGCGGGCGTAGCGCTGGGCGGAGCCTATTACTATTTCGAATCCAAAGAGGCGATCGTAATGGCGTTCTATGAGCGATCACAGGGAGAGATGAAGCCGGCGCTGGAAGAGACGCTGGCCCGCAGCCGCACGCTTGAGACCCGGCTGCGCGGAATCATCCAGGTGAAATTCGATTGCTTTGGACCGAACCGCAAGCTGCTCGGCGCGCTCTCGGCGCACACCGACCCCGAGCATCCTCTCTCGCCGTTCAGCAGGGAAACACAGGCGATTCGCGAGCAGGATGTCGGCTTTTTCGCGAAGGCGGTCGAGGATTCGAAGGTGAAGCTGCCTGCGAATATTCAGCCTTACCTGCCGCGTCTGTTGTGGCTCTACCAGATGGGGTTGATCCTCTTCTGGGTCTACGATCATTCACCGGAGCAACGGCGCACACAACTGCTGTTCGACAAGACACTCAAGATGCTGCTGTTTACGCTGCGCGTGGCGGGCATTCCATTGCTGCGGCCGCTGCATCGGCTGGCTGCAGACCTGCTGCACGTTGTTTTTGAAAATGAAACGGAGGCCATGCCATGACGGCCATTGCACTCACCAAGAAACCGGCACCGAATGTCTGGGAGAAGATTGGCTATTCTTTGGCTGGACTGGTAGCAGGCAATTTGGTGAATATCCTCTTATTGTTTGCAACCCGGCTGCTTCCTGCTTTCACAGCCGCATTTCATTTCAATCGCAATCCGGTTTCCGCAAGCTATGCGCAACTGGCGTGGCTCGCCATCCCGATTGCCGTCGTCTCGCTTGCCGGATGGCTGGCAGTGGGTATTCCGGTAGTTCTCCTCATTCCCGTTCGCTGCTTTTTGAGCCTGCCGCTCGCGGTCTTCGTCCCGATTGGAGCATGTCTTGGTCTATTGGCATACGCGTTGATGATGCTCATGTTCGATGGAGGGAGATTGAATCTCAATGAGATGAGAGACTCGATGTATTTCTTGCTGCTGGCCGCGGCCATCTCTTCTTCCGCGCTTACGGTTGTTGCCCTGCTGATAAGACACAAAAGAGGCGCATCCGCAGATGCGCCTCTTTTGTCACTGTAGCAGTTACATTCAGTATTTTGCGATGGTCGGATCCACGTCGTTCGACCAGGCGAGAATCCCGCCCGCCAGATTCTGCACGTTTTTGAAGCCGTTCTGCGCCAGGAATTCGGCGGCCTTCTGGCTGCGTGCTCCGGAGCGGCAGTGGACCACAATGTTTCGGCTGGGATCGAGTTCACCCGCGCGTGCCGGCAGATCGCCCAGCGGGATCAGCTTGGCGCCGAGGTTCGCGATCTGGTATTCGTGCGGCTCGCGCACATCGAGGACGAAGATGTTGTCTTCGCCGGCATCGAGCTTGCGCTTCAGCTCTGTGGGCGAAATCTGAGGGATGCCATTCTGTACTGAGTTTGCCGTCACGTCTTCCTTCTTGGGTTCGGGAGCAATTCCGCAGAATTGATCGTAGTCGATGAGCGCGGTCACGGTGGGATTCGTTCCGCATACCGGGCAGTCGGGGTTCTTCCGCAGCTTCAACTCGCGGAACTTCATGCTTAATGAGTCGACCAATAGGAGGCGGCCAATGAGCGGCTCACCCTCGCCAAGGATAAGCTTGATGACTTCCGTCGCCTGAATCACACCCAGCAGTCCTGGCAAAATACCCAGCACGCCGCCTTCAGCGCAGGAGGGAACCAACCCTGGCGGTGGCGGCTCGGGATACAGGCAGCGATAGCACGGCCCATCCTTGGTAGCAAAGACGCTGGCCTGTCCTTCAAATCTGAAGATCGACGCGTAGGAGTTCGGCTTGTTGCCGCTCAATACGCAGGCGTCGTTCACCAGGTAGCGGGTCTGGAAATTATCCGTGCCGTCGGCGACGATGTCGTAATCCTTGATGATTTCCATCGCGTTGGCGCTGGTCAGCATGGTCTCGTGCTTCACGATCTTCACGTTGGGATTGAGCGCCGTAAGCTTTTCGGCCGCAGAGTCGATCTTGGGCCTGCCGACATCCTTGGTCGAGTGGATGATCTGCCGCTGTAAATTGCTTTCATCGACCACGTCAAAGTCGACCAGGCCAATGGTCCCGATACCAGCTGCGGCCAGATAATAAGTCAGCGGCGCGCCAAGTCCGCCCGTGCCCACGCACAGCACCTTGGCGGCCTTCAGTTTCTGCTGGCCCTCCATGCCCACTTCGGGCAGGATCAGGTGGCGCGAATAGCGCGCGATTTCGTTATTGCTCAGTGTCGGCAGCGTAGCCGGTTGTTCCAAAACTGTAGCCATATCGTTTCTCTTTTCTTCCAAACCGAATGCTCTATGTCTTTATCATCGCTAAGACGCCGGCCAAAGGGAGGCTAAGTTTGCTCTGTCCCTTTAACTGGCGCCAAAGGCGCAATTACCCGTGTGGTTAACACCCGCCGGCGATGGAAGGGATAATCGACAGCGCATCCTTCTCGCTTACCTTGGTCGATTCCTTCTCCGGCAGGTATCGGATGTCTTCGTCATTCAGATAGACGTTGACGAAAGAGCGCAGCTTGCCTTCGTCGGAGTAGAGATGTTTCTTGAGGTCGGGATGCTGAGTCGTGAGCGCATCCAGTGCCTCGCCTACAGTGGCCGCAGTTACGCTGACCGTATCCTGCTTATCGGAGTACACGCGAAGCGGCGTCGGGATGTGAATCTTGATAGCCAAGTGAGTTCCTTTTCAGGTGAAGAAGCGGTGTCGGAATCAGGCCGGGCCTGAGAGGTCAGTGCGGTTTCAGCGCACGATCAACATCGCTCCGCTTCGAGCGCCGCGACCCCGAGAACGCAGACGTTGACCGGCTCATCCTGAAAAGCCTTGTCTTCTTCGCTGGTGCCGGTCAGCAGAAAGGAATTAGTCACCTGCGCCGTGCCCTTTTCGACTGCGGTAATCACATAGGAGCAGCCCAGCCAGTGCGCCTCGGCGAAATCGGTCTGGGACCACTGCGCGGGATGATCCGGATGCGAGTGGTAGAAGCCGACGATGTCCAGCCCGCGCTCGCGGCCCAGCCGCTGAATCTTCACCAGCTCCTGCGGAGCGATGTGGTAGCGGTTGTGCGCGGAGTCGGTGCGCGTGTTGCCGGCGCGAATTGCGTCCTCAACGATATTGCCGCCGTCGCTGGAACGGCCAAGCAGCACGCCGCAACACTCATGGGGATACGTCTCCTCGCCATGGCGTCGAATTGCGTCGTAGATCTGCCCGTTCAGCTTCAGCATGGTTTTACTCGCTCCAGAATCGTTCGCTGAGATATTTGTCCGCGGAGTCGCAGAGAATCGTAACAATCACGGCTTCATTTCCCTTGGCCGCTTCTTCCTCGGCGATGCGCAGGCAGGTTGCAACCGCAGCCGCGGCTGACACGCCGACCAGCAATCCTTCTGTCCGCCCCAGCTGCTTGGCCATGACGTAGGCGGCTTCGGTCTCCATCTCGATATTGCGGTCGGCCAGAGAAGCATCGTAAATCGGGGGCACGATGGCTGTCGCCATATGCTTCAGGCCTTCCAGGCCATTGAACGGCGAATCGGGCTGCATGGAGATGCACTGGATGGCTGGATTCAGCTCCTTCAATCTCCTCGTAGTCCCGACGAACGTCCCGCTGGTGCCCAGGCCGGCGACAAAGTGCGTAATCTGCCCGTTCGTCTGCTCCCAAATTTCATTTGCGGTGCCGAGATAGTGTGCGCGCCAGTTGGCGTCGTTGCCGTACTGGTTGGCGTAGAAATATTTTTCCGGCTCCTCGGCGGCCAGCGCCCGCGCTTTGCGGATCGCGCCATCGGAGCCGTCGGCCGGATCGGTCCAAACGACATTCGCGCCGTAGGCCTGCAGAATGCGCTTGCGCTCGGGAGAGACATTCGAGGGCACGCACAGGGTGACCGGAAATCCCATGGCGGCGCCCAGCATGGCGTAAGCGATGCCGGTATTGCCGCTGGTTGCGTCTAGAAGATGCTTGCCGGGGGCGAGCAGGCCACGCTGCTGTGCGTCGGCGACGATGCCGGAGGCGGCGCGATCCTTGACCGATCCGCCAGGATTGACCCACTCCGCCTTGCCCAGTATTTGAATGCCGGGCAGGTGCGCTGCGACCCGCTCCAGCCGGATAAGCGGCGTGTTGCCGATGCGATCCAGCAGCGGGGTGCCGAGCGAGCGGGCGTGCGAATTGGTCAGAGTAGCCGTCATGTCAGTTTTACGTTGTCAGGACCGCGTTGCAGCGCCTGCCTCGTTGTGCGAGAGTGGTTATGGGACAGAGCGCCAGTTTCAGTGTAACTTTGGCGCCTCAACATCACAATCCTTCGAGATCGAAGCCCTTATGCCAAAGAAAGTTAAGCAGCGCACCTACGACGAAGTCCTCACCCAGCTCCGCAGCTTGAAATTTGATGTGCGAGAGCTGTCCGGGGTCGCAAATCAGGTCCAGGTATCGAAGTATGGAGCCTCCGCGGTGCTTACCCGCGCCAAGGAAGGTGCCGGCGTCGCGTTCGTGACCAGGCCGGGCGTGATCATCGGGGGAGAGATCGCCATCCTGCTCGACCGCGGATTCCAGAAGTTCTTCAAGAGCAAGCACATCGAGGTTCCCGCGACGGCCGACCGGCTCAAGGCCGAGCATATGTTCGCCGAAGAGCTGCGCGAGATCACCGGTGAGATCAGCCTCTACAACGAAGCGCTGGGCTCAGTGAGCGACGAATACATGTACGACCGCGTGAAGGGCCGTGACACCGACGGTCCGGCCAAAGGCCGTGCTCCATGGGAGTCCACCGCTGGTTCGGCGGGCGGCCACTAGAATCTCCGCATCATTCCACGCAACGAATCTTGTCCTTCAAGCGTCTCTTCTGCGTACCCTCGGTACGAAAGAGTGGTTTTTGTCTCGATTTGAGACACGGGAGATACCGCGATGCTCCGCAGACTTTGTCTTTTCACAGCTTTTACCCTGATTGCGCCAGTTCTACTTGCACGGGGTGATTCCAGCGCGCTCCCGATGCCTGAGGAGCGTGCCGCCAACTCCTACGCCATCTATGCCGTGCTGATCCCTGGAGAACCGTTCAAAAGTCTGCCTCCGGAACAGGCGCAGGAATGGGCGATTGCCGACACCACCGTGAGCATTGCGGACATGAATCCTGCTGTGCCGCCCGACGGCCAGCTCACGGCTCCTCCCGACAATGTCAGTGGTTTTCGGCAGGCGCTGCGGGATTATCAAGCGCGACGCTATCAGCACATCCAGCTCACCCGGCAATTTCAGCTTGACCGCAACTATGACCTGTTTAACGGCAATCAGGTAAACGAGATTCGCCGTGCCAAGGCTGCCGTCGATGCGGGATCGGATCTCAAGAACAAGTACGCCGCCTATCCCGGCGTTACCTTCCTAAGTCAGGTCTTCTTCAATGACAACCAAACCGCGGCGCTGGTGTACATGAACAACTGGTGCACCAACCTCTGCGCGGCCGGCGAATGGGTCTATCTCGAAAAACACGGCGGCACGTGGGTGCGAAGGTCGGGGATTACTTCGAAGTTGTCGTGAGATAAGATGAGCCGGGGCTTCATGGCGATCAGGCTTGCAATTGGAATCCTAGCGTTTACCTGTGCAATGATCTGCATCTTCATCGGGAATCTCGCGCAATGGCGAATGGTGGAAGATGTGAACCGAAAGTTGCCACGCGTGCAGCAGTTTGGGTTTTTGGGCTGGCATTTCCTCAAAACACGTCGTCTTTGGATGATGTATCGAGAGCTTTATCCGTCGGGGCCTTTGCTGCTGCGTTCGAAGTTGTCTGCATTAGGCGCGTTTTTATTTCTAACCACAGCGGCTGTTTGTGCAGCGATAAGGTGACACTATTTCCATAGCGACGGCGCTACACTGGAAGCACCATGAGCACAGCCACCCTCGAAACCACCTCCCTCACGCATGAACAGAAACTCGACCGCCTTGCCGAAGTGGCCGTTCATGTCGGCCTCGGTCTTGCTCCCGGGCAGGAGCTTTTCATGACCGCGACGCTGGATACTCTGCCTCTTGTGCGCCGGATTACCGAGCATGCTTACAAGGCGGGAGCCAAGCTGGTTACGACCATGCTGTCCGACGAGGAGTCGACGCTGCTCCGCTATCAGTATGGATCGGATGCGAGCTTCGACTACGCGCCGTCGTGGCTCTACGACGGCATCGCCAATGCCTTTAAGAGTGGAGCCGCACGCCTGGCTGTGGCCGGCAGCAATCCAGCGTTGCTTTCGCAGCAGGATCCGGAAAAGGTCAGCCGTGCCAATCGCGCTACTTCGAAGGCCTATCGTCCCGCCCTCGAGCTCATCACCCGCCATGACATCAACTGGACCATCGTCGCTGCCGCCACGCCGGCGTGGGCTGCGACCGTATTTCCCGATCTGCCTGCCGATCAGGCGCTCGCCCGTTTATGGGACGCGATCTTTGCAGCCTCGCGCGCCGATCAGCCCGACTCGGTCGCCGCATGGAAGGCTCACGATGCCAACCTGCACAAACGCTCTGCATTCCTGAACGACAAGCGCTACGCGGCGCTGCACTTCAAAGGACCAGGCACCGATCTGAAAGTTGGTCTCGCCGACGATCATCTCTGGCTGGGCGGAGGCACGACTGCGGGCAATGGCCGCTACTGCATTCCCAACATGCCCACCGAGGAGGTCTTCACCACGCCGCACAAGGATCGCACCGAGGGCACGGTGACCAGCACCAAGCCGCTCTCGCATCAGGGAACCATGATTGAGGGCATCCAGGTGCGCTTTGCGGGCGGGAAGATTGTTGAGGCCAGGGCCTCAAAGGGCGAGGCGGTGCTGCAGAACATGATCTCGACCGACGAAGGCGCGCGCAAGCTGGGCGAAGTGGCGCTGGTGCCGCACAACTCTCCCATCGCGCAGAGCGGAATCCTCTTCAACAACACTCTGTTCGATGAAAACGCCGCATGCCACATCGCGCTGGGACAGGCCTACAGCACCTGCGTAAAGAATGGCGACAAGCTTTCTCCCGAAGAGCTGGCCGCACGCGGAGCCAATGAGAGCCTGATCCACGTCGATTGGATGATCGGCTCAGCGGAGATCAGCGTGAGCGGTGTAACGGCTGCTGGAAACGAAGAACTGCTGATCGCAAACGGCGAGTGGGTCTAGCGCCATCGGA
The DNA here is from genome assembly GCA_963745105.1 of uncultured Acidobacteriaceae bacterium. Taxonomy (GTDB): domain Bacteria; phylum Acidobacteriota; class Terriglobia; order Terriglobales; family Acidobacteriaceae; genus Silvibacterium. The sequence continues at coordinate 36,185 of CAVUWQ010000079.1, read as the reverse complement.
TGATGAAGTTGATCTGTCAGAGTATGGGTGCCCCACATCCCGCTTTTGAGATGTAGGAATCTGCAAGAAGATCGAAGAGGTTGCTTTCTTCTATCGAAGGTAGCAGGGGCCTTTAGGCTCCTGAAATACGTCGCCATGCAGAAAGGGCTTTAGCCCCTGAGGCGATTTCTTAATACTTCATTCAAGCTTTCCTGGAAGATCATCTATGCCCTTGCAGGTAACGAATAACACAAAACAGAATTGCTTCGAAAGCACGCTCGACGGCGAAACCGCGGTTCTCACCTACGAGATCAAAGGCAACCGGATTACGCTGACCCACACCAGAGTGCCGAAGGCCATCGAGAATCGCGGCGTCGGCACAAACCTTGTCGAGGCAGCTCTATCCTTCGCTCGCGAGCATCATCTGCAGGTAATTCCGGAGTGTCCGTTTGTAGCGAAGTACATCGCCGAACACTCTGAACACCAGTCATTGCTCGCGAAGAAATAGTCGAGTTAGGTGACGAAACAGTGTGTTTCGCGCAGCAAACAAGACATCGGGAAACGGTGATGTTGAATCAACTGCTTTCAGCCACAGTAAATCGTGGCTTGACTGTGTGGCGAGAACGGCGTTTGTGGGAGTAATCCAGGCAGCTCTCCATAGCCGTGGCAAAAGGATTTTCGGCGGGATATGCTGGTTGCATGATCTCTTTGGGGCTTTCCAATCCCGAGATGAGTGACAGCCTTCAACCTTCAGTTGAGGTAACGCGTGTGCTAGGAGAGACCGCTGCGTGGTGCACTCTCCATCCGCTTCGATCAGGCAGCCTACGCAGTTTGTTGCTTGATCCACGTTCGATCCTTAGCATTCCGACATTTAACGAATTAGGAATCGATGCTTTCGTCAAGGCGAAGCACGAAAGCTATAGGCAGGCGGTAGAGTCCATCCAGCGAAAGCGCTCAGACTTGCTTCGTGAAGCCAAAGCTCAACCGATTGAGGCAGCAGGAACGCAAAGTCTCGGCAAACTTCTTCTCTATGAGGCAATGGAGACTGTGTCGGATGGTGCAGCCGAGGCTTCTTCGCACGGCTTTTTCGACATGGAAGATGCGCCTCCCAGTGATACGTGGTTTTGGTACAAGGACGGCACAATATTCTGCTGGGTTCCAGATTCACTTGTTACAGACGCACAGGCCGGGATCGATGCGAATCCCGTTGATTGCATCCGTTGGGCGAACTGGTCGGCGCTGTCGTCACTGATCAACAGATGACCGGCTTCTGGCGCTGTTGAGGATTACTCCTCATAAGTCGGCTCGTAAGCAGTAACCATGGGCATCAAATGGCGAGCTTAGAATCCAAGTTGAAACTGGCCTGATATCAACCGCCAAACGCTGGCGGAGAATTATGGGTCAAGCTTCTACAATGGACATGTGGGAGAAGAATCTCTTCATTAAGATCGGATATCTCGGAAGCCGGACGAGAAGCTAAGTGCGTAAAAATCAATGATCCGAGGCTAAGTGCCTGCGCTGCAATGAGGCAGGCTAACTTGCACAAAGCATGAGCATCAGGGAAAACCTATTCAATGCAATGATCTAGTTCACGTTCGAGCCGGGACTACTTATTTAAATCAATGATCTAAGCAATTTGCGGACCCAGATTGCGGGCCCGGACATTTTCAAACACGCAGCTGTTTCACGTGAAACAAACTCAAGGCGCAAAAAAACAAAAGGGCGTCCAGATTGGACGCCCAGAGTTGTAACTAGCCGGCTAAAAGCTGACTAAACCGGAGCCAGCTGATATCTAGCTGACCGTCTCTTAGCAGGCCGGATTTTAGCTACCCGGACTTTAGCTGCCCGGACTTTAGCTGCCCAGACTTTAGCTAACCGCCTTTCAGCTGTCTTACGCCCGCCCGATGGCCACATGGCTCGGCAGCTCCATACCGCCTCGCTGTGAGACCACGAAGCTGAGCTGGTTGTTCAGCGGATCGGCGTCGATCATCACGTGATCCCCGTGCAGCACTTCGCCGTCGAGGATCTTGATGGCCAGCGGATCCTGAATGAGCCGCTGGATGGCCCGCTTCAGCGGACGCGCACCATACGCGCGATCGTAGCCGCTCATGAAGAGCTGGTGGCGTGCGCCATCGGTGAGCTCGATCGTAATATTGCGATCGCTCAACAGGCGCTCCAAATCCTTGAGCCGCAGATCGACGATATGCGTGAGCTGTTCCTCACCCAGTGGGCGGAAGATCACGATGTCATCCACGCGATTCAGGAACTCGGGACGGAAGTGCTGTTTGAGCACCTCCATCACCTGCTCGCTCGCTGCTTCAAACGCCGCATCGCTATCGAGCGATTCGCCCTGCAGCGCCTGCGCGCCAAGATTCGAGGTCATGATGAGCACCGTGTTCTTGAAGTCCACGGTGCGGCCCTTGGAATCTGTCAGGCGTCCATCGTCGAGCACCTGCAGCAGCACGTTGAAGACATCGGGGTGCGCCTTCTCGATTTCGTCGAAGAGCACTACCGAATACGGTCTGCGCCGCACTGCTTCGGTAAGCTGGCCGCCCTCATCGAAGCCGATATAGCCCGGAGGCGCGCCAATCAAGCGCGCGACCGCATGCTTCTCCATGTACTCCGACATGTCGATGCGCACCATGGCCTGCTCGTCGTCGAAGAGGAACTCCGCCAGCGCGCGCGCCGTCTCGGTTTTGCCGACGCCGGTCGGGCCGAGGAAGATGAACGACCCGATCGGTTTCTTTGGATCGCTCAACCCCGCGCGTGAGCGCCGGATGGCATTGGCCACAATCTTCAGCGCCGCGTCCTGACCGACTACGCGCTCGCGCAGCCGGTTCTCCATGTCGATGAGCTTCTTCACTTCGCCTTCGAGCATCTTCGATACGGGAATGCCGGTCCACTTGCTGACGATGTGGGCGATGTCTTCTTCATCGACCTCTTCTTTCAGCATGCGCGGGCCTGCGGAAGCATCCTGCTGCGCATTCAGCTTCTTCAGTTCAGCTTCGAGCTTGGGCAGCTCACCGTACTGAATTTGCGCGGTGCGCTCCAGATTGCCGCGGCGGGTCTGCTCTTCCATCTCAAAGCGCAGCGCCTCGATCTGTTTCTTCAGCTCGCTCAGCCGCGTGATGGCCTCGCGCTCCTTCTGCCAGCTGGCGCGCAGGCCGATGGATTTCTCTTTCAGCTCGGCCAGCTCGCGGTCTACTTCCTGTAAACGCGTTCTTGAGTTCTGGTCGGTCTCACGCTTCAATGCAGTCCGCTCGATCTCGAGCGATGTAGCCTGGCGCTCGATCTCGTCGATCTCGGTTGGGACGGAGCCGATTTGAATGGCCAGCGATGCCGCGGCTTCGTCTACAAGGTCGATCGCTTTGTCGGGCAGAAAGCGGTCGGAGATATAGCGGTGCGACAGCGTAGCCGCGGCTACGATCGCCGAATCCTTGATGCGGACGTTGTGGTGCGACTCGTAGCGCTCCTTCAGCCCGCGCAGAATGGCGATGGTGTCCTCAACATTCGGCTCACCGACGTACACGATCTGGAAGCGCCGCTCGAGTGCCGCATCCTTCTCGATGTACTTGCGATACTCGTTCAGCGTGGTTGCGCCAATGGCGCGCAGCTCGCCGCGCGCCAGCGCCGGCTTGAGCATGTTCGAGGCATCGATTGCCCCCTCAGCCGCACCGGCGCCAACCAGCGTATGCAGCTCGTCGATGAACAGGATGATCTGTCCGTTTGAATCCTCGATCTCTTTAAGGATCGCCTTGAGGCGGTCTTCGAACTCGCCGCGATACTTCGCGCCGGCCAGCATCGAACCCAGGTCGAGCGAGATCACGCGCTTCTCGCGCAGAATCTCGGGCACGTCGCCATGGATGATGCGCCGCGCCAGGCCTTCGACGATGGCCGTTTTGCCTACGCCGGGCTCACCGATCAACACTGGATTGTTCTTCGTGCGCCGCGACAGCACTTGAATCACGCGGCGGATCTCTTCATCGCGTCCGATCACCGGATCAAGCTTGCCGCGCCGCGCCAGCTCGGTGAGGTCTTTCGCGTACTTCTCCAGAGCCTGGTATTTGGCCTCCGGATTCTGGTCGGTCACGCGCTGTGCGCCGCGCACCGTGGTCAGGCTCTTCAGGATCGCGTCATGGGTTGCACCGAACGAGGCTAACAGCAGCTGCGCGCCATCATTCTTTGCGTTGGCCAGCGCCAGCAGCAGATGCTCGGTCGAAACATACTCGTCCTTGAAGTTCTCTGCTTCCTTGAAGGCCTGATCGAAAACTTTGGAAAGCGCCGACGATGAGCTCGGCTGCGAGGAGCTGCCGCTGACCTTGGGCAGCTGGCCTAGCGATTCCTGCGCCTTGTTGCGCAGCTGCGCAGTCGGCACGCCAACCTTTTCGAGGACGGGGACGATGATGCCGTCCTTATCCTCGATGAGCGCGGCCAGCAGATGGAGCGGCAGTACTTCCGGATTGCCGTTCTCCGTCGCCAGATGGCTCGCGGCCTGCACCGCCTCCTGCGATTTCAACGTAAATTTGTCCCAACGAATTGCCATATGTGTCCTTTATTTAAGAAACGGTCAGCGGAATTCCAGCCAGCTAAAAAGCGGCCAGCAAGTCCCCACGCGCTGACCGCTTCCTAGCTGACCGGGTTTTAGCTGACCGCTTTATCGCTAACCGTCTTTTTGTTTCCTTAGGCCGCCGGCTTGTTCTCGACGGTCTTGGGGCCGGCAGTTGCGCCGCCAACCTGTACCTTGATCTGCTTCGGTTTAGACTCTGCCTTCTTCTCGAGCTCGACACGCAGCACGCCTGCATCATAGCTCGCTTTTACGGACTCGGTGTTCACCGTGGTAGGCACGGAAAAGGAGCGGAAGAAGCTGCCATAACGGCGCTCGATGCGATGGAAATTCTCTTCCTTCTCTTCCTGTTCGAACTTGCGCTCGCCGCGAATGGAGAGAGTGTTGTTCTCGATCTGGATGTCGAGGTCTTCCTGCTTCAGACCCGGGACTTCCAGTTTCAGGACGATCTTGTGCTCGTCCTCATAGATGTCCACCGGGGGAACGAAGGCCGCCGTAGACACCAGATCACTGTCATTCTGTCCGCGGTTGTAATCCTGAAAAAGCGAGTTCAACCGGTTTTGCAGAGTCAGAACATCACGAAAGGGATCCCAACGAGTAATGGCCATAGAAACCTCCAGACTGCTTGGTTTGAGAATTAGGGCGTAGGAAAATCGCCCTGCACTACATCTGATGGAGACTATAGCACAATGGATGCATGAAATATGAGCGCTTTTATGTCAACATTGGGCAAATAAGATAGCGCAGTATTAAGTTATTCATTTCATGACGTTTATGGAGAGAGATTTCATGGCAACGGCCGCTCCGGAGCGGGTAAGACCAAAAAAAATCCCTATTCTGGCTGCCTGCGGTGGGCCAAAAGCTCGCCGAAGGCGATAAAAACTATCACCGTAATCAAGATGAGGGAGATGACGCAGTACACGCACCATAGCTCCAGAATGTGGGCCTCGATATTGGTGAGATAGAGCGCATAGCCCAGGCCGAGCAGTGAACCTACTGCGGCGAGTTCGAAGCGGCGCAGAAAGGCCAACACTCCCAACAGGGTGTAGCCGACGATGCCAATCAGGGCGACGGGAATGCCATCCACAACGGAATACTCGCTGTGGTTCACGGCGCTGGAATTCCAGTAGGAGCCACGGACCGCGGGCTCGTCATAATCGGAGAGATGTCTTGAGAGGGCCAGAGAGGACACCAGGATGCCGGCTACGGCCAGCACCAACAGGGTAAATCGCATGAGTCGCGCCTCCACCGGCTTAACGAGTGCGCAGGGGGTTGGGCAGCCGCCTCGAAGTCCGGCAGCGGAATTCTAGTCTGCCGGTGCCACAGTTGCCGAGACAAACTATGCATGGTCTGGGATGTTTCTGCCCCGAGGACGCAGGAACGCCAAGGGCGGCTTGCCTGATACCCTTGAATACATGATCAAAGGCATTACCCTGGTCCGTCCCGCCAGCACTCCGGCTGTCTACGACACGCTGGTGAGCTTCTTTTCCGTGCTTGGCTTCGAAGACGGAAAGAGCTGGGACGATGAGCTGAGCCGCGGGCGCCCTTTTCTTGCTCCGTTGGGCAATCTGGAGTTCGTCGATGGCATGGTTCCTGCGAGCGAGTCCGGAACCGACACTTTTATTGAGGTAACAAGTCTCGATACCGTTCGGCTGGTGGTGGAAGGCTGGCTGGCCAAACATCTGAGCCCTGCTGAGGCGGCGAAGCGCATCTCGGCGACTGCAGAGACGACGTGGAAGTCACGCGTGTTTACGGTCGAGCCGCTGCCCGGCATCTCCTTCGCATTCTGGGAGTGGCTCGATCCGCTGGCGGGCAAGCCGGCTGCGCTCGAAGGCGATCTGGTTGCCGAGGACATGAAGTTTGCGATTATCGTCTCGCGCTGGAATTCGGTCATCACCGACCGTCTGCTGCAGGGAGCGCTGGACTGCCTCTATCGCAGCGGTGTGCGCAAGGATCAGGTCAACATTCTGCGCGTGCCCGGAGCATGGGAGATTCCATCCGCGGCGCGCAAGGTTGCGGAGACCAAGCTGGTCGATGGGATCATTACGCTGGGCTGCCTGATTCGCGGCGAGACTGCACACTACGAGGCCATCTATAACGAGGTTGCGCGCGGTATCGGCCAGTCGCAGCAGGAGACAGGGATTCCGCACACGTTTGGCGTGCTTACCACGGAGACGCTCGAGCAGGCCCTCGACCGAGCTGGGCTCAAGGCCGGCAACAAGGGATTCGAAGCCGCATCGGCGGCCATCGAGATGGTCTCACTGCACCGCAAGGTTGGCGATCAGGCTGCCGCGAAGATCAGCGAGGCTAATGGGCAGAAAGTGGAAGCAGCCTCATGAGCATTACCGGCAAGCGCCGCAAGTCGCGCGAACTCGCCATGCAGATGCTCTTCCAGGCTGACGTAGGCAAGCAGAATCCGGACGAGGTGCGCAAAACCTTCTGGCAGGCGCGCGAAGAGGTCGAAGACGACACGCGCGGCTTCGCGGAAGACCTTTTTCGCGTGGCCACCGCGCGTGACGAAGAGATCGACGGCATCATCGAGCAGCACTCGCAGAACTGGAAGCTGAGCCGCATGTCGGCCGTGGACCGCAATGTGCTGCGCGCGGCGATCGCCGAGATGATCGGCTTTCCCGGTACACCCGCGCCGATTGTCATCAATGAGGCGCTGGAGATTGCGCGCCGCTACTCCGCGCCAGAGTCGATCAATTTCCTGAATGGCGTGCTGGACGCGATTGCGAAAGAGCGATTGAAGGAACCAGCCAAGCCTCGCGGATAACCAGTGACGATAAGACGTTGCGACGACTCGGACTTCGAGCAAATCTGGGCTGTCATCAACGATGGCGCGCTGGCGTACAAGGGAATTATTCCGGCCGACCGCTGGAAGGAACCTTATATGCCGCGCGAGGAGTTGCGCCGGGAGATCGATGCCGGCGTAGTTTTCTGGGGATGCGAGCTGTCCGATACGCTGGCTGGCGTGATGGGGATTCAGGATGTGCAGGATGTGACCCTGATCCGCCACGCCTACACACGCACCGATGTGCAAAAGCAGGGCATCGGCACACGACTGCTCTCCCACCTGCTCGATCAGACCAGCCGCCCTGTGCTCATCGGCACCTGGACCGACGCGGTGTGGGCGATCCGGTTCTACTTGCAGCATGGCTTCGAGATCACCGGTCACGACGAGAAGGAACGCCTGCTGAGGAAATACTGGAAGATTCCGGAGCGCCAGGTTGAAACCTCGGTGGAGCTCGCCGACCGGAGATGGCGCGAGTTACAGAGTCGCGGTTAGCTGGCGGGCACACCTGCCTGCAGTCATCGCGTTTTGCTAAACTCAGCGGTCATGTCCTACGAAAATATTCTTCTCGAACGCAGTGAAGCAGTAGCCCAGATCACGCTGAATCGGCCCAAGGTTCTGAACGCTCTTAACCGCGCTCTTTTTGTGGAGCTCGACGCGGCGCTGGACGAGATGGCCGCTGACGGCGCGATTCGCGCGGTCATCCTTACCGGTGCAGGCGAAAAGGCTTTTGCCGCGGGCGCCGATATTCAGGAGCTGGCGCACGTGGATGCCGTTACAGGACAAAAACTGGCGCTGGACGGGCAGCGCGTTTTTTCGAAACTTGAAAATCTGGGGAAGCCAGTCATCGCCGCGATCAACGGATTCGCTCTCGGCGGCGGCTGCGAGCTGGCCACGGCCGCGACCATCCGCATCGCAGGTGAAAATGCCAAGCTCGGCCAGCCGGAGGTGAAGCTTGGCCTGCTGCCCGGCTATGGAGGCAGCCAGCGTCTGCCGCGTCTGGTGGGGAAGGGCGCGGCGCTCAAACTCATTCTTACCGGAGAGATGATTCCGGCGGCGGAAGCTCTGCGTATCGGGCTGGTGGACGAAGTGGTTCCGGCCGGCGAACTTTTGCCGCGGGCCCGGGCGATCGCTGCGGCGATTGCGTCGATGGCTCCGGTGGCGGTGCGACAGTCGATTGCGGCGGTGAATGCCGGCTACGATCTGCCTTTGGAGCAGGCGCTGGTTCATGAGGCAGCGCTTTTCGGGATTTGCTGCGCGACGGAAGACAAAGCGGAGGGAACGGCCGCCTTTCTTGAAAAGCGTGCACCGGTGTGGAAAGGCAAGTGAGGAATCAAACCAATCAGCCCGGTAACCCCGCTTTGCTTTGATATTCTGGCTTAGGCTTGCTCGGCCTCCGCACTCCTCTACATGAATCGATCGCTGCCGCTCGTTATTACGACTGCTTTCATCCTCACTCTGGGCGCATGCTCGCGCGGAAATCAGAATCAAAGCGAAACGCCGGCGCCGACGCCGCAGGAAAGCAAGGCCGCAGCGCAGGAGCGCGATTCCGACCGCCAGCAGCTGGATCAGATTCCTCCTCCGTCGAAAAGCCGGTACATGGCGATTCACACTCGGGAAAGCTGGAGCAATCCGTTTCTGATTGTGGGCAAGAAGACCGTGACCCTGCGTGTGATGCGGCCGGAGGGACCGCAAAGTGCGATTGCGCCGGGGAGCATGATGCATCCGGCGGGAGCACGCAAGCAGGAGCTGGTGCTGCGCCTCTCCGAGCTGCCCGAGGCGCTGGCGGCGATGCCGCAGGATTCCTGGCCCTACGGCCGGGTGATCGCGCTCGAAGAAGACCCCACGGCTCCACGCCCCGACCGTATTCAGGTCCGCCGCAATGTGGAAACCACCATTCAGGTGCTCAATGATCTGGGTGTGGTGGTGTACGAGTGGCCTGGTCCGGGATCGCTGCGATAGATTCCCTGCATAATGGCGTCTTCGCGCGCTGGCTCTGACGGCATGGCGCTCCGATTCTGGACCTCTTGTGCGCTGTTAAGATGATTGGCACCTGATACCTCATGGCCCCGACTCAGCACGCCGTCGCAATCGCCGTCTTCTGTTTCTGCTTTCTCCTGGTTACTATTGCCGGATTCTTCGCCGGGCGCTGGAAGCGTGCCGACCTCAACAGCCTTGAGGAGTGGGGACTGGCCGGCCGCCGCTTTGGGACGCTGATCACGTGGTTTCTCATTGGAGGCGATTTCTACACCGCCTACACGGTGATCGCCGTTCCGGCTGCACTTTATGGCACAGGAGCGCCGGGGTTTTTCGCCATCCCCTACTGCATCCTGATCTACCCCTACATGATGCTGGTTTTGCCGCGGCTGTGGAATGTATGTCACCGTCACGGTTACGTAACCCTGGCTGATTTTGCGCGAGGCCGCCACGGCAGCCGCGGTCTGTCGATTGCGCTGGCCCTTACCGGGATTCTCGCCACCATGCCCTATATCGCGCTGCAGTTGGTGGGCATGCGCGAAGTGATTGCCGCGCTTGGCGTCAGCGGCGAGTGGCCGCTGATTGCAGCCTTCGTGATCCTTGCCGCCTACACTTACACGAGCGGACTCCGCGCGCCAGCGGCGATTGCCATCGTGAAGGACACCATGCTGTACATCATGGTGCTAGCGGCGGTGATTATTCTGCCGGCCAAGCTTGGCGGCTATGGGCACATCTTTGCTGCGGCAGGAACGGCTCTCGCCGCGCACAAGCCGGCTGCGTCGATCATCCTCAAGCCCCCGCAATATCTCAGCTATTCGACTCTCGCGCTGGGCTCGGCGATTGCCATCGTGCTTTATCCGCATACCGCGACTGGAGTGTTGAGCGCGGGCAGCGGACGGGTCATCAAGCGCAACGCCGCGCTGATGCCGATGTACAACCTGTTGCTGGCGCTGATCGCTCTGCTTGGCTATATGGCGATTGCCGCAGGCATTCACACGGCGGACACATCGAGCGTCGTGCCGCTGCTCTTCGTGAAGATGTTTCCGGACTGGTTTGCCGGGTTTTGCCTGGCCGCCATCGGGATCGGAGCGCTGGTGCCGGCGGCGATCATGTCCATTGCCGCGTCCAATCTCTTTACGCGCAATCTGTATGGCGAGCTGCGGCGCACACCGATGACTCCGAAGCAGGAATCTACCAATGCGAAGCTGGTGTCGCTGTTCCTGAAGTTCGGCGCGCTGGCTTTCGTGCTTTTCGTCAAAGCGCAATATGCGATCGAGCTGCAGCTGCTGGGCGGTATCTGGATCGCGCAGCTTTTCCCGTCCATCGTGCTTGGCATTTTCACGCGCTGGTTCCACGGCCGTGCGTTGTTGTGGGGATGGGCCGCGGGCATGGCTACGGGGACCGGTCTGGCGATTGCCCGCGAGCTGAAGAGCTCCATTTTTCCTTTCACCTTCGGGACGCACGTGTACCTGGTGTACGCGGCGATTCCCGCGCTGCTTGTAAATCTGATCGTGTCTGTCGGAGCTACGCTACTGATGAATGCGCTGGGCCGCGAGCATCTTCCCGACCAGACGCAGGCCAGCGACTATCTGCCAGCCGACGCTTAGTGAAACATTCCATATTCGCCGGCTTGAGAATCCCATAAGCTAAGGACGCATGGCCACACCCTTTCCCATCCTCGACAATGTCCGGCACCCGCATGAGTCCTTCGGCGCGGTGCGTGAGCTGGAGGCGAAGCTGCGGGCCACGATTCGCGGTGAAGTTCATTTCGATCCCGCCTTTCGCGCTCTCTATGCGACTGACGCGTCGAATTACCGGCAGGTGCCGATCGGGGTCATCCTGCCCCGCACCATTGCCGATGTTGAGGCGACGATGGCCGCATGCCGTCAGACGGGCGCGCCGATTCTCTCGCGCGGTGGAGGCACCAGCCTTTCGGGACAGTGCTGCAATGTGGCGATTGTTATCGACTATTCGAAGTACATGCGGTCGATCGTCTCGCTCGATCCGCAGACGCGCCTGGCGATGGTTGAGCCGGGCATTGTGCTCGATCGCGTGCGCGAGGCCGCCGAACAGCATCACCTAACCTTTGCACCCGACCCGGCCACGCATTCGCGCTGCACGCTGGGCGGTATGATCGGCAACAATTCCTGCGGCACGCATGCGCTGATGGGCGGCAAGACGGTCGACAATATCCATTCGCTGGATGTGCTGCTCTATGACGGAACGCGCATGACCGTCGGCGCCACGAGCGACGAGGAGTTTGCACGCGTTGTTGCCGCGGGGGGACGCCGCGCGCAGATCTATAAGGGCCTCGATCGCATTCGCACGACATACGCGAAGCTGGTGCGTGAGCGCTTCCCCAATATTCCGCGCCGCGTCTCGGGATACAACCTCGATGAGTTGTTGCCGGAGAACGGCTTTCATGTCGCGCGTGCCCTGGTGGGCAGTGAAGGCACATGTGTGACAGTGCTGAACGCGACGCTTGATCTGAAGCACAGCCCACCCTGCAGGCGGCTGGTCGTGCTGGGATTTGAGAACGCCTTTGTTGCCGCCGACCATGTTCCCTTCATTCTCGACTTTCATCCTATCGGCCTTGAAGGCATCGACGATATGTTGACCGGCTTCATGCTGCGCAAGGGGCTTGCTGTCGAGGAAGTGAAGCTGCTGCCGGAGGGCAAGGGATTTCTGCTAGTTGAGTTCGGGGCTTCGAGCGATGCTGAGGTTGAGGCTCAAGCGGAGCATTTCCTGCGTGAAGTAGCAAAGCTTGCAGCTCATCCATCGGCGCGCCTCTACTCCACTGAGGATGCGGCGCGCATCTGGTTTGTGCGCGAGTCCGGGTTGGGTGCGACGGTCTTTGTTCCCGGCGAGCCGCATGGCTGGGAGGGATGGGAAGATTCGGCGGTGCCTCCGGAAAAGCTGGGCTCGTATCTGCGCCAGCTCTTCTCGCTGATGAAGGAGTACGGCTATCGCAGTCCCATGTATGGCCACTTCGGGCAGGGGTGCGTGCATCTGCGCATCAATTTCGATCTCGAAAGCACGGAGGGTATCCGCAAATATCGCGAGTTCATCGATCGCGCCGCAGACATTGTGATCGCCCATGGCGGGTCTATTTCCGGCGAGCATGGCGATGGGCAGGCTCGCGCCGCTCTGCTGCCCAAGATGTTTGGGCCAGAGCTGATGCAGGCCTTCCGCGAATTCAAGGCGCTGTGGGACCCGGAAAACAGGATGAACCCGGGTAAGCTGGTCGATCCCGCCGCGGTCTATGAGCCGACCGAGAACCTGCGCGTAGGAATACGTGATGATCACGCTGACAAATCCCGGCACGGCGAAACCTTCTTCCGCTTTCCTGACGATGGGGGATCGCTCTCGGAGGCGACGCTGCGCTGCGTGGGTGTGGGGGCGTGCCGCAAGCAGGAAGCGGGAACGATGTGCCCGAGCTACATGGTTACGCGGGAGGAGAAGCATTCCACCCGCGGCCGCGCCCATCTTCTTTGGGAGATGCTAGAGGGCGACGTGCTGCCGGATGGCTGGCAGAGCGAGCGGGTCAAGGAAGCGCTCGATCTCTGCCTCTCTTGCAAGGCCTGCAAGACGGAATGCCCCGTGAATGTCGATGTGGCGACCTACAAAGCGGAGTTTTTAGCTCACTACTACCAGCAGCACAGCCATGATCTGCGCGACTATGCATTTGGTTTTATGGACCGCTGGGCGGCCATGGCTTCGAAGGCGCCGCAGCTGGCCAATCTGCCCATGCGATTGCCCGGGGTGAGCCATGCGATCAAGAAAGTGCTGGGCATTGCGGGGCCGAGAAGGCTACCGGCATTCGCGGCACGCAGCTTTCAGAAGAGCAGGGGACAGGGAATAGTGGGCAGGGAACAGAAGGGCAAGAGCGTTATCCTCTGGCCGGACACCTGGAACAACTATTACCATCCGGATGCGCTGAAGGCGGCTCAGGCCGTTCTCGAGCAGGCAGGCTTTGCGGTGCAAGTGCCGAGCGGGCATATCTGCTGCGGGCGTCCGCTTTATGATTTCGGCTTTCTGACCGAGGCGCGGGCTTATCTGGAACGGGTGATGGAGAAGCTGGCTGTCGAGATCGACTCCGGCCTGCCCATCGTTTTCCTTGAGCCGTCATGTGCCAGCGTCTTCCGTGATGAGCTCCGCAATTTCTTTCCGACGGACAACCGGGCTGCCCGCCTGCGCAAGCAGAGTTTTCTGTTGAGCGACTTTCTGGTTGATCATGCGCCGGACTTTCGTCCACCCGACCTCTCAGGCCGGTCGATCGTCCTGCATGGCCATTGCCATCACAAGTCGCTGATGAAGATGAGCTCCGAGGTTGAAATCCTTCGCCGCACAGGGGCCGAGGTGAATCTTCTCGACTCTGGCTGCTGCGGCATGGCCGGGCCTTTTGGCTTTGAGAAGGAGAAATTTGCCATCTCGCAAAAACTTGCCGAGCGAGTGCTGTTGCCGGCGGTACGGGCCTCGTCCGCGGAGACGATTCTGGTCGCGGACGGCTTCAGCTGCCGCGAGCAGATTGCGCAGAATTCGGTGCGGCGTGCCGTGCACCTGGCCGAAGTAATCAAGCCGATGGCCTGAGCTGCTTCCGCTGCACCCACGGTTCGGGCGCAAGCGATCTTAAAACGCTGCGCATGTTTTCCAGTTGGAATGGGTAAAAGTGTCTCGATAAGGGCGAAGCGAGTCATTTTTACACGGAGCCCGGTCCAATACCAGCGCGGTGGAAAAGCCCGCATCTGTGTAGTTACCCCTTTATTTTCAATACCTGGCGCACAATAGAGGCCATCGGGAGAGATTGGCATCGCAGTTGCTCTATTCCGTGTCGTACGGGATGCTGCGCAGCCTCCGAAGTGTGTTCTTCCAGATCATGCCAAGGAATGCAGACAAATGAGAGATAAGAAAAGAAGAATGTCGAACATCTCAAAACCCACGGCGATTTCCGCGCTGCTCATTGCAGCCAGCCTTGGGCTCCCTGCGATCGCGCAATCACCCTCGACCAGCTCCGCACAGGTGCAGACGGGAGCTACCGCTGGACAGTCAGCGAACGGCTCAAACCCCTCTGATAGCAGCACTTATGCAACGGGACAGCCGCTCCAAACGAAGTCGAACGAAGGCTTCTGGGGCAAGATGAACCCCTTCGCCCGCAAGAAATGGGTAAACCGGCAGATTGATCCCGTTAAGGATCGCCTGAATGAGCTGGATCAGTTGCAGGCCAAGAACGCTAACGATATCAAGGACGTGGATTCCCGGGCTCAAGCTGGCATCCATCAGGCACAGTCGACCGCCGATCAGGCCAACCAGACCGCAGTAGCCGCGAACAGCACGGCGACCCAGGCGAATCAGATGGCGATGCAGGCGAGCGACCGCACCAACCAGCTGAATTCCACGGTCTCAAATCTCGACCAGTACCAGAAGGTGAATGACACTGAGATACGCTTCCGTCCCGGTCAGACCGTCCTGAACGCGAAGGCCAAGGACGCTCTGAGCGAGATCGCTACTCAGCTCCAGGGCCAGAAGGGCTACGTTGTAGAAGTTGCCGGCTACTCGCACATTCGCGGACAGGCTGGTATCCAGAACTCGCAGCACATGGCCGAGGCGGTTGTCCGTTATCTGGCCGAACAGCAAATTCCGGTCTATCGGATTCATCAGGTGGCAATGGGCAACGCGCCTCTTGATGATTCCAGTGAAAGCGCTGCACATGGAAGTGTTGTGCGCGTGACATTGATGCAAAACAGTTTAGCGGCCTTGAACTCGCCGTCTTCAAACGGCGGTTCTCCGATTGGTGCGACGCAGCAATCTTCCGCGCAGCCCTCCCCTCAGGGTGCTGCGTCGCAACCAGCGGCACAACAATAATGACCAGATAAGTTCTGGCCGCAACCAAGCTCTCACACAACGAGAGAACCAAGGCAGATTGGCCCCTCCCCCGAGGGGCCGTTTTTTTGCTCTCAACAATCCATTGCCAGCACTTGCAACCGGCTGAATAATGAAGGGATTCTGCATCGCCCAGGAAAAATCTCTTCATGAAGAAGTGTTGGCTGGCTGTTGCCCTACCGTGCGTTCTCATCTCCTCGATCTCAGCTCAATCCTTTACTCTGCAGCAGGTTTTGGATGCGCCGTTCAGCTCAGAGCTGAGCGCATCGCCCAAAGGCCAGCGTTTTGTGTGGGTCTCCGATGAGCAGGGCAGAAGAAATCTGTGGCTGGCCGAAGATGGCAAGGCTCGGGCGCTGACCCACTACGACAGCGACGACGGCGTCGATCTTGGAGACATTGCGTGGACTCCGGATGGGGAGGCGGTGGTGTATGTGCGCGGGGGCGATTTTGAATTCCCGGAGAAGCCGTCGCCGAATCCGGCGATGCTGAAGGACGGCGTCGAGCAGGACATCTGGATCGTGCCAGTCAAGGGTGGGGAGCCGCGCAAGCTGGCGGCCGGCCGCGCTCCCGCAGTGTCCCCAGATGGGAAGACGATGGCTTACCTGGTGAAAGATCAGATCTGGACGCTGAGCCTGGTTGATCCTCAAGCCAAGCCTGCTCAGCTTTTTCAAGGGCGAGGCACAGAGGATTCGCTCCTCTGGTCTCCGGATGGACAAAGGCTGGCTTTTGTCAGCCATCGCGGCGACCACAGCTTTATCGGTGTCTTTTCTTTCGCGACGAACGGCCTCAGCTACGTCGATCCCAGCACCGAACATGATGGCGAGCCTGTTTGGTCTCCGGACAGCAGGCAGATTGGCTTCATCCGCGTGCCTCCGGATACGACGGGCATCGACTTCAAGCCACGCCGCGCAGCGCAGCCCTGGTCGATCCGCATCGTCGACGTGCAGACCGGGCGAGGGCATGAAGTGTGGCGCGCGAGTGAGGGACAGGGAAGCGTCTTCCATGACGTCTCCGCAGAGCACCAGCTTTATTGGGTCGCCGGCGATCGTCTTGTCTTTCCCTGGGAGGCGAGCGGCTGGGAGCATCTCTACTCGGTGTCGACGAGCGGGGGAACGCCAACTGAACTTACTCCTGGCGCGTTCGAGGTCGAGCATGTGGCGCTCGGTCCCGACGGAAAGACGCTGGTTTATTCCTCGAATGAGAATGACATCGATCGCCGGCATGTCTGGCAGGTGGAGGTTATGGGCGGAACCCCAAAGCAGCTCACTTCCGGTGAGGGAATCGAAGTCTTTCCCGCTGCCAGCTCCAATGGAACTATTGCGGTTCTACGCTCCGATGCGCATGTGCCCATTCGCCCTGCCATCATCGAAGCCAGCGGCGCTCTTCACGATCTTGCGCCGGATCTCATTCCCTCCGATTTTCCCGGCGCAAAGCTGGTTGCTCCGAAGCAGGTGATTTTTACCGCAGCTGACGGCATACAGATTCATGGCCAGCTGTTCGTTCCTTCGAGCGCTGAGGATGGAAAGCGGCATCCGGCGCTGGTGTTTTTTCATGGCGGATCGCGGCGCCAGATGCTGCTGGGCTGGCACTACATGCAGTACTACTCGAATGCCTATGCGATGAACCAGTACCTGGCCAGCCTCGGCTACATTGTGTTGTCAGTGAACTATCGCAGTGGCATCGGCTATGGTCTCGACTTTCGCGAGGCTCTGAACTACGGTGCAGCAGGAGCGAGCGAGTTCAACGATGTGCAGGGTGCCGGGCTTTACTTGTGCAGCCGCAGTGATGTCGATCCGGCGCGGATCGGCGTGTGGGGAGGCAGCTACGGCGGTTATCTCGCCGCGCTCGCGCTGTCACGCGCGTCGGACATGTTTGCCGCCGGCGTCGACTTCCACGGTGTTCATGACTGGAATCTCGAGTTGAACATCTGGCAGCCTGCTTACGATCCCAACGCCGACATGCAGGCGGCACGCATTGCCTGGGATTCGTCGCCGCTGGCATCGGTGAAGGGATGGCGTTCGCCGGTTCTGCTGATGCAGGGGGACGACGACCGCAACGTGCAGTTCTCGCAGACGGTGCGGCTGGCGAATGCTTTGCGTGCGCAGGGTACGCCATTTGAAGAGCATATCTTCCCGGATGAGATCCATGACTTCCTGCTGTATCGCACCTGGCTGGCGGCGTACGGCTACGAGGCCGACTTCTTCGACAAGTATCTGCAGCGGCGGAAGTGAGCCGGCCGAGCGTGTCGATTCGCGGCTTCTGTATCCTTGTTTCCGTTATCGAACATTTCAAGTAGGGGCGTATCGCCAATGACAGCAATGATTCGGACCCGGCGTCAGCTGATGAAGGATTTTGCGCGAATGGGAGCGGGCGCGCTGGTCAGCGGGCATATGTGCAATCGCGCAACGGCCGCGCAGTTGCCACCTCCCGAGCTGCTGAAAGATGACCGCATCACTTTCGTGACGACGACCGAGGCGACCGCATGGCAGACAGCCGAAGTTTTCAAGCCGAGCTTCGCCTGGGACATGCTTAACCTCAATGTCGATCCTGCGCACGCCAGCCCGACGGGGCGGAAGATGGAGGGCTTCGGAGGCTGCTTCAACGAGCTGGGGTGGACGTCGCTGAGTGCGCTCAGCAGGGAGGATCGCGAGAACGTGATGCACGAGCTCTTCGACCCCAAGGCAGGAGCGCGATTCACCTATTGCCGCATGCCTATCGGCGCCAATGATTACGCGACCGAGGCATATTCCTACGACGAGACGGATGGCGACTTCGACCTGACGCATTTCAGCGTGGAGCACGACAGGCAAACGCTGATCCCATTCATTCATGCAGCGCAACGCTATCAGCCGGAGCTGCGGTTGTGGGCTTCGCCATGGAGTCCGCCAAGTTGGATGAAGCGCAACCATTTCTATGCCGAGGCCAAAGCTTATCCGGGGATGAAGGAGAATGGAATTCGCTCCGACCAGGTTGGGCACGAGGGCGAGGACATGTTCATCCAGGAGCCGCGCTATTTCGAGGCCTATGCGCGTTACTTCGGGCGTTTTATCGATGCCTATCGCGCGGAGGGTATTCGCGTGGGCATGGTGATGCCGCAGAACGAATTCAACTCGGCGCAGAATTTTCCCAGCTGCACCTGGACAGCGCAGGGGCTTGCCCGCTTTCTGCGTTATCTCGGTCCGGAGATGCAGAAGCGCGATGTGGATGTCTTCTTCGGCACCGTCGAGCGCGGCAATCCAAAGCTGGTGGAGACGGTGATGGCCGACAGGGATGCGTCGCGCTTCATCAAGGGAGTGGGCATGCAATGGGCCGGCAAGAATGCGCTGCCCGCGGTCGCGCGTGAGTTTCCAGCGCTGACGGTCTTTCAGTCGGAGCAGGAGTGCGGCGATGGACGCAATGCGTGGAGCTATACCAGCTACTGCTGGCAGCTGATGAAGCACTACTTCCGCAGCGGGGCGACCGGCTACATGTACTGGAACATCTCGACCGACCAGACCGGCCGCAGCACGTGGGGATGGGAGCAGAACTCGCTAGTGAGCGTGGACACAGGCACGAAGACCTTTCGGTACAACCACGACTATTACCTGTTGAAGCACCTCACGCACTTCGTCGACGCCGGTGCGAAGAGCCTGGAGACGACGGGTACCTGCGACGATGCGCTTGCTTTCGTGAATCCCGATGGCGCCGTGGTTCTTCTGGTGCGGAACGAATTGCCGCATCCGCAGCTGGTTCAGGTGCAGGCGGGAGAGCGCGCGTTTACCGTGTCTCTGCCTGGGGATTCGGTGAGTACGATCGCCGTGAAAACAGCATGAGCTAAAGGCACGAAGCCATCTTTAAGACCACTTCCAATATCATTCCGTCCGCAGCGCCTGCATGGGGTCGATCCTGACCGCTCGCCGTGCCGGGATGGCGCAGCCGATCAGTGCAACCAGCATGAGCAAGATGGCGATTCCAGCGAAGGTGCCTGGGTCGTCGGGCTTGATGGCGAAGAGCAGGCTTGCCAGCAGACGGGTTGCAAAGACTGCCACGACCGCGCCGACTGCCACGCCAGCGACTACCGGCCACATTCCATGCACCAGCACGTCGCGAAGAATCTTTTCGCGCGGAGCACCCAATGCAATGCGTATACCGAGCTCTTTCGAGCGGCGGCTGACTGCGAGCGCCAGCGTTCCGCTCACACCGACAATGGTGATGAACAGCGCAACGATGGCGAAGAGGCCGAGCAGCGTGGCTGTGACGCGCGGTGTGCCCAACTGCGCGCTGCGCAGCTGATCGAGGGTGTGGATATCGGTCACCGGCTGCTGTGGATCGACGGTTTGAATCACGCCCGTGACCTGATTTGCCATTTGCATGGGGTCGAAGCGAGTGCGCACTAACAAGTGCGCGTTGGTCAGATCGGTCTGGTCCAGGGGGAAGTACGCTGTGTCGGCCGATTCTTTATCGAGTCCATATTGGCGAACATTGCTTACCACTCCTACCACTGTGGTCCATGTCTTTCCGTTGTCCGTCGAGATGCGGTGCCCGATTGCATTCTGATTCGGCCAGTAATGCGCGGCCAGCCGCTCGTTCACCACGGCCACAGGCTGAGACTTCACAGTATCGCTATCGAAGAAAGATCGACCGGAGAGCAGGGGCACGCCGAGTACGCGGAAATAATCTGTTCCTGCCACTTCATAATCGACCTGGGGTGTTGGCTCTCCCGGATGCAAGGGCTGCCCTTCAAAAATCAGTCCGCCATTCATCGGGCCCATATCGCTGTTTAATGGCGCGGTCATACTCAGCGAGGCCATGCTCACTCCCGGCAGAGCTTCGACGCGGTTTAGCACCTGATGGAAGAAATTATTCTTCACCGTTCTGTCCTGATACTTCGTCCAGTTCAGGCTGATCTGCATGGAGAGCACATTCGCCGTTTTGAATCCGGGATCAACCGAGAGCAGATTGTAGAGGCTGTGCAGCATCAGTCCGGCACACATCAACAGCACAAATGAGAATGTCACTTGCGCCGCCACCAGCAGATTGCGCAGGCGTGTCCCGCTTTCGCTGCCAACAGAGCGCTCGCCGGTGTCAGTGAGGGTAGTGATGCGAACGCGGCTGGCGATGTATCCGGGCAGCGTTCCGAAAAGGACTCCGGCAAGCAACGAAAGACCCAGACCGAAGAGCAGCACCCACATGTCGACACGAATTTCGCCTGACAATGGAGTCATACGCGCCGCGTAGGCGATCAGCAGCCTTGATCCGAATGCCGCAATCACCACGCCGAATACGCCGCCAGCCAGCGACACCATCATGCTCTCAGTGAGCAACTGGCGAAAGACATTCCATCGGCTTGCTCCCGTTGCCATGCGAATGGCCATCTCCCGTGATCGCCGCATCTGCCGCGAGAGCGCGAGGTTGGCGAGGTTTGCGCACGCCAGCAGCAGTACAAGACCTGCAGCTCCCAGCAGCGTAAGAAAGGTTGGACGCGCTGCGTGGGTCAGTTCCCGATCAATGGGCACGGTGAGCTCAGTGACACCCGCGCTAGCTGGATAGGACTTTGGATATGCGGCGGCCAGCCGGCTCTGAATCCCTGCTTCATCTGTGCTTGCCTGCGCCATGGTGATGCCCGGCTTCAGCCGCGCAAAGCCTGTCAGCATGCGCATGTCGCGGTTGGCGATCGTCTTGGGATCGGAGCGATAGGGGCACGATGTCGTCGGCATGAACACATCGTTCGCGTCGGGGTACTCGGGCAGCGGAGGCAGAACGCCTACTACGATATGCACGCGGTCATTCAGCTCAAATGGGCGTCCGAGAATCTTGCGGTCGCCTCCGAATTCTTTCATCCAGTAGGCGTAGCTCAGCACCAGTACTGGCGCCGCGCCTTTGCGATCGTCGGCAGGCTCGAACAGCCGTCCCAGCACCGGCTTGACACCCAGAACATCAAAGAAATTCGCTGACACCACGCCCGTCGCAACGCGCTCGGCGGTCTTCGTTCCCAGCAGCGTAAAGGTCATGGAGTGATACTCAGCCACGTCAGAGAAGACATGGTTCTGCTCGCGATAGTCGCGAATCTCCTGCACGGAAAATCCAACGGGCTCCGGACCGAGGCGCGACGCCACTTGATCCAGATGCACAATCTGTCCGGATTGCGCGTAAGGCAGCGGGCGCAGGAGGACGCCGTTGATGACGGTGAAGATCGCGGTGTTCGCGCCGATGCCGAGGCCGAGGGTCAACACTGCAACCAGCGCGTATCCGGGATTGCGCAGAAGCGTGCGCCAGGCATAACGCACGTCGCGCAGAACATTTTCGAACCAGGTAATGCTGTTCATCTGCCAGATCTCCTCGCGGACTCGTGTGGGATTGCCAAACTTCAGATAGGCGCGCCGGCGAGCTTCTTCCGGAGCCATGCCTACGGCGAGGTTGTCGGCAATTTCCGCCTGCAGATGTGCCTCAATCTCCAATGCGCGCTCACGGTCCCAGGAACTTCTGCGCAAAAATCTTCTGATGCTCATCGAAACTCCTTTACTCTGCTCGCAATGTTTGCACTGGATTCAAGCGCGCTGCGCGCCATGCGGGTATTACGCAGGCGAGAGCCGCAACGACGGAGAGAAGCAACGCGGCTGCTGCAAAAATATGAAAGTCGATTGGGCTTGCGCCGTAAAGCATGCTGCGAATCAGGCGCACGGCGAATATGCTGCCTGCGAGGCCCAGCAACAGTCCAGCGCACACCGGATTTGCGCCACTTCTCAATACCAGGCGCACCACCTGGCTGCGCCGCGCTCCAAGCGCGATGCGGATGCCAATCTCGCCGGTGCGCCGCGTGACCAGATACGACTGTGCGCCGTAGAGCCCGGTGGCCGCCAGGATCAGCGCGAAGACCGCGAAGGTGAGCACCAGCATCGAATCGAAGTTTGCGCTGCGCGTGGACCTGCCGATGATCTGATCCATGGTCTGCACTTCGACGGGTAGTGTGTTGTCGAGATCCGAAGCGATCTGTTGCAGCGGACGCGCGAAACTCCCGGCATTGCGTGTTGCACGCAGCATGATTGTGGCTTGCGCGAACCTGCCGCTCAACACCGGCTGGTAGATCATCGGCCAGATATTTTCGCTTACATGGAAGCGTGTATCGCCGACCACACCGATGACTTCGAGCGGTGGCACATCAGGCTCATGGAGAAGCTTTAGATGTTTGCCGATGGGATCTTCGCCGGGGAAGAACTGGGCCGCGGCCTTTCCGCTCAGGATCACGACGTTGCCGTTCTGCAGGCGATCGTTCTCTGTGAAGACTCGTCCGCGCAGAAGCGGGATTTGCATGGTGGAGAAGTAGTTGGGATCGGCGGTGCGTGAGATGGGATCGAGCACGACACCTTTGGGTGCGGGCGGGTGTTCGACCACGTTCACCGCTGCGTCTTCCCACCATCCTCCCCCGGGTGCGACTGTGACCAATCCAGCTGCTTCCACACCGGGGAGAGCCCGCGCACGGCGCAGCAGCGCAGAGAAATATGTGACTCGCTGTTCCGGATGGTTGAAGCGTCCGTCGGAGAGCGTGACCTGCATCGTGAGCATGTTTTTCGCCGTGCAACCGAGATCGACAGAACGCAGCTTCTCGTAGCTCTTCACCAGTACGCCAGCGGCCACCAGCAGCATCACGGTCAGGCTCACTTCGATGGTTAGCAAAATATTGTGAAGCCGCGCGCGGCCGGGGTTTGTGCTGTGCGTGCGAGAGGAATTCTGCAGCGTCGCCAGCAGGGCTTTGCCGTGCCAGGTGAGCGCTGGAAGAATGCCTGCGACGATCCCTGTGCCGAGGGTGATGGCGAGAACGAACAGCAGCACGACTGCATCGATGTGCAGGCTATCGATGCGCACCATGTCCGGCCTCGCGATCTTCAGCCAGCGGATCGAGAGATACGCGAGCGCGATTCCGAGAGCCGCTCCGGCGATGGACAGGAGCAGGCTTTCGGTCAACTGCTCGCTGATGAGGCGCAGTCGATTGCCACCCAATGCGGTCCGGACTGCGACCTCTCTCCGCCGCGCCGCAGAGCGAGCCACCATAAGGCTTGCTACATTGAGACACGCAATCAAAAGCAGGCATCCGGTGGCTGCGAACATGGCGTAGAGCGGGGTTTTCGCGTCCCCGGCTATGTCATCGAGTAAAACTTTTCCGCTTACTCCTGGCTCGATCGGCAGTCCCGGGTTCGCCTGCAGAATATGCTTCTGCACGGCGTCGAGCTCGCTGACGGCCTCGGTTACAGAGACACCTGGCTTGAGCCGGCCGATCACCTGAAACTCGTGATCGTCGCGCGATGCGAGCAGATGCGGCGAGCCTTCATTGTGCGCCGGAGTCCAGGCCTGAATCTGCGGCAGCGGAAAATCGAACCAGCGAGGCATGATTCCTATCACGGTGTACGGATGATTGTTGAAGAGAATCTGCTGCCCGAGGATGGAAAGCCTTCCGCCGAAGCGCCGCTTCCAGAAGCCCCAGGCCAGGACTACAGTCGCGTTTGCCTGCCGCTGGTCATCCTGTTCGTTGAAGACGCGTCCGTAGGCGGGCTGCACGCCGAGCACGGCAAATAAATTTCCGGAGCACCACGCGGTTGCAACTTTTTCCGTGGGAGATCCGCTGTCGCCGGCAAGATCATGACTGGCCCACGGAGTGACCATGGCCATCGATGCGAAGTTGTGCGAGGCCCGCTGCCAGTCAGCGAAATTGCCCGGGGCCACATAGTTGTTCTGGTCTTTCGCGGCGGGATCGTGCTGGTAGAGCATTATGAGCCGGTCTGGATCCTGAAATGGCAGCGGCTTCATGAGGATGGAATGGACGAGCGTGAACAGCGCGGTATTTGCACCGATGCCCAGCCCCATTACCAGCACTACCAGCAGCGTGAATCCCGGTGAACGGCGTAACGTTCTGGCTGCATAGCGAATATTGCGCCACGCGACCTCAAGAGGCTCGAGGGTATTCAGTTGCCAGAGTTCCTCGCGCACGCCGCGCGGAGAGCCGAATTTAAGATGAGCCTGCCGCCTAGCTTCGGCGGCACTCATGCCGCGCGCGAGGTTCTCCTCGGTCTCTTGTGCCAAATGCAGCTCGATCTCATGCGCAACGTCGGCATCGCTGCGGGTTCGCCGAAAAAACCTGCGCCAGATCATCGGACGTCCTTATTCCGCCTCGCCCAGGACCAGCCCGATGGCGCGTGCCATCTGGCGCCAGCGGCTGGTTTCCGCGGTCAACTGTTTTCGGCCGGCCGTGGTCAGCTTATAGAACTTTGCTTTGCGGTTATTTTCGCTTGCGCCCCAATAAGAAGACACCCATCCGCGATCTTCGAGCCGGTGCAGGGCGGGATAGAGTGAGCCCTGTTCGACCTCGAGTACGTCCTCGGATGTGCGCTCGATCACCTTGGCAATGGTATGACCGTGCGCGTCGCCCATGACCAAGGTGCGCAAAACGAGCATGTCCAAGGTTCCCTGCAGCATCTCTCCATTTTTTTGAGCCGCCATCGGTGCCGTATCCTTCCACTCGATCTTCTATGGGAACTGAGCATATACCACTCGAACGTCTATGGGAAGAAAAAAGTCGCCTTCAGGCCGGCGGGGAGGGACCAACAAACATCCAAATATGGATGACGCCAGTGTCGACACACGAGCGGACTGTGGAACGCAAGCGGTCGGGAGCCGGCACCATCCTGCTCGCTGTCTTTCTTGGGCTGCTCATTGGGGTGGGCGCGCTGGCTGTTTTCATCCGTGAGGCTACTTACGGCGTCTGGGACAAGGTTGCGACCCGGGTGACGGGGCGAACTCTGAACATCGATACCTCGCAGCCTACGGTGGTCGACAAGATTCAGCGGCTCGCGCGTCTGGAGTCAGTGACTTACACCATGGATAAGGTGGTTGAAGGTGACCGCACCAGCAGCATCCTTCCGGATTTTCTGGTGGGAGATAAGCTCTTGCTGAATGTGCACGGTGAGGCGATTGCGGGCATCGATCTCAGCCAGTTGAAGCCGCCGGATGTGGTGGTGAGCGCGAAGTCAGTGCATGTGCATCTGCCTCCTGCGCAGATATTCGTTACCGCGCTGGACAGCGGCAAGACGCGGGTCTATTCGCGCGCGACAGGATTTTTTGTGCAGGCCGATCCCAATCTTGAATCGGAGGTTCGAGCGAAGGCCGAAGAGCAACTGCGCGATTCTGCGCAAGCGGCGGGAATTCTCGATACTGCGCGCAAAAATGCGGCTTCCACGGTGAGCAAGCTGCTGCTGAGCCTGGGCTTCGAGCAGGTGCAGGTGGACTAGAGCCTAAGACCATGCTCACCGCGAAGACGCAAAGAACGCGGAGTTGGCTCGAGTACGGATCCTGTGCTTCCCCTGTGATTCAATAAATGATGTGAGTCACGAATTTAATATTGGCCCCGTCCGTGTGGGCGATGGTCAGCTTTTTCTGATTGCCGGTCCCTGTGTGATCGAGAGCGAAGCACATGTCCGCAGGATGGCGGACGCGATTCAGCGCATCACCTCCGACCTTGGCGTCCCCTATATCTTCAAGGCTTCGTATGACAAGGCCAACCGCACCTCGGTGAAAAGCTTCCGCGGACCTGGCCTGAAGGAGGGTGTCGCGATCCTGCGGCGGGTTGCGGAGTCGACCGGACTGCCGGTGCTCACCGATGTGCATGAGCCGGGGCATTGCGAGATCGTTGCCGAAGGTGTGGATGTGCTGCAGATACCGGCTTTTCTATGCCGCCAGACAGACCTGCTGGTTGCGGCGGCGAAGACCGGCCGAGCCGTGAACGTGAAAAAGGGCCAGTTCGTTGCACCCTGGGACATGAAACATGCGGTTGAAAAAGTAACTGAAAGCGGCAACCTGGGTGTTTTTCTCACTGAACGCGGAACCACCTTTGGTTACAACAACCTGGTCGTCGATATGCGCTCGCTGGCGATCATGCGAAAGCTGGCGCCGGTGGTATTCGATGGGACACACTCGGTACAGACGCCTTCGGCGGCGAATGGTGTATCGGGCGGGCAGCCGGAATTCATTCCGCTGCTGGCGCGTGCTGCGGTCGCCGCTGGCGTGGATGGGGTATTTCTGGAGGTCCACGATAATCCGGCGGAAGCCAAGTCGGACGGGGCCAACGCGCTGCATCTGAATGATTTGAAGAGTGTTCTGGAGAGCCTGCTGGCTGTGCATGCGGCTGCGATGCCCCGGCTATAGACGACATAAAATGCCATTTTCGGCGGTAAAATGGCATTATGCCTGCCAATTTTGTCACCGTAACCATTGATAAATCTGGGCGACTCGTTTTACCGAAAGCTATCCGGGATGCCCTGCATCTGAAGCCCGGGTCGAGCCTTGAAGTGGAGCGGCGCGATGGTGAATTGATATTGCGGACCCCACAGCCGGAAGCCGAGATCATCTATAAGAATGGGATTCCGGTGCTGCGGACTCGCGGGACAACGCCACTTTCACCTGTGCAACTGATCGAACAGGATCGTGAGGATCGGATTCAGGAGTTGATTAGACGATCACACGGGGATGATGAGGCGGAGTGAGCGTGCGGCGCTTTGTCGACACCTCAGTAATGTTGGGCGCTTTCTTTGAGGACAATCCGTATCACGATGCTTGTCTTGCTCTCCTGGGAAGCTTAAGCCACACGCACGATGCCTGTGGCGCACACAGTCTGGCGGAAGTTTATTCGACGCTGACGCGCATGCCACCTGCTAAGCGTGTCCATCCAGATCAGGCGGGGATTTTTCTTCAGCACCTACACTTGCGCATGCAAACTGTGGCGTTGACGGCTGAAGAGTACGCGCGAGAGATAAAAATTGCGGTCGAGAATCGAGTCGTGGGCGGTCAAGTTTACGATGCGCTGTTACTTGCCTGTGCCCGCAAACATGCCGCCGATCGAATCTATACCCTAAATCTGAAGCACTTTCTCAAGCTGGCGCCAGATCTCGCTGACAGAATCACCACGCCTTAGAGGGCTTGGGTGATTTCCACTCCCGAAGGTGTCTTCGCGTCCGACCTTGTCCGGTTCGCATAGCTGGCTTTTATGAAGGCGCTGAAGAGTGGGTGCGGCTCGAGAGGCTTCGACTTGAATTCCGGGTGGAACTGGCAACCGAGGAAGAACGGATGCTCGGGGATTTCCACGATCTCGACGTAAGTAGCATCGGGTGTGGTTCCGGTGATGCGCAGGCCGGCGCCGGTGAGGAGCGCTTCGTATTCGCGATTGAATTCGTAACGGTGACGGTGACGTTCACTGATCTCCGTTTCGCCATACGCCTGAAACGCCAGTGAGTCAGGCTGCAGAACGCAGGGCCATGCACCCAAGCGCATGGTTCCACCCATTTCCTCTACTCCAGTCAATTCGCGCAGTTTGTAGATGACGCGATGTGCGGTGGCGGGATCGAACTCGCTGGAGTTGGCGCCGCTCAGCTTGCAAACGTTACGGGCGAACTCGATGCAGGCGGTCTGCATGCCGAGGCAGATGCCGAAGTAGGGAACCTTATTCTCACGTGCGTAGCGTATCGCGTTCAGCATGCCCTCGATGCCACGCTTGCCGAAGCCGCCGGGAACGAGGATGCCGTCGAAGCCTTCGATCTGCGACTCGAAGTTCTCGGTCTCGAGACCCTCGGCTTCGATCCAGGTGACGCGGAGTTTCAGATTGTGGGCGAGCGCGCCGTGAACCAGCGCTTCCTTCAATGACTTATAGCTGTCTTCATATTCGACGTACTTGCCTACGATGCCGATGGAAACTTCATCCTCGGGATTGTAGGAGCGGCGGACAATCTCTTCCCAGCGGCTGAGATCAGGCTCCTTCGTCTCCATGTGCAGATACTTCAACGCCAGCGCGTCCACCCCCTCAAGCGCGAAGGTGAGAGGAACCTCGTAGATCGAGTCGACGTCCTTCGCGGTGACGACGGCCTGCTCTTCGAGGTTGCAGAACAGGGCGATCTTGCTCTTCAGCTCGCGGGAGAGAAAGCGGTCGGTGCGGCAGAGCAAAATGTCAGGCTGGATACCGATGGAGAGCATCTCTTTTACGGAGTGCTGGGTGGGCTTGGTCTTTAGCTCCTGGGCGGCGGAGATCCACGGAACGAGGGTGACGTGCACGAAGACGGTATTCTCGCGGCCAAGCTCCTGGCGCATCTGGCGGATGGCTTCTAGAAACGGAAGCGATTCGATGTCGCCGACGGT
The DNA here is from genome assembly GCA_963745105.1 of uncultured Acidobacteriaceae bacterium. Lineage (GTDB taxonomy): Bacteria > Acidobacteriota > Terriglobia > Terriglobales > Acidobacteriaceae > Silvibacterium. Next base: position 7,839 of record CAVUWQ010000079.1, on the reverse strand, counting down.
GCCGCCGATCTCGACGATGGTGACGTCGTTATTCGCAGCCACCTTGCGCATGGCGTTCTTGATCTCGTTGGTGACGTGGGGGATGACCTGGACGGTCTTGCCGAGGTAATCGCCGCGGCGTTCCTTGGTGATGATCTGCTCGTAGATGCGGCCGGTGGTGAGGTTGTTATCGCGCGTAAGATGCGCGTGAGTGAAGCGTTCGTAGTGGCCGAGATCGAGGTCGGTTTCGGCGCCGTCGTCGGTGACGAAGACTTCCCCATGCTGGAAGGGCGACATGGTTCCCGGGTCGACGTTGAGGTAGGGGTCAAACTTCATGAGGTTAACCTTCAAACCCCGGCTCTCGAGTAAACAACCGATCGACGCCGCAGCCAATCCCTTACCGAGACTGGACACAACTCCGCCTGTTACAAAAATGTACTTGGAGGACATTTCTGCTTCACCTTCCCTGAATGTCTTTGATTGGCGTACCTGGCGGGCACAATCAAGTATAGCCGGGTGAGGCCGGGAAGGGAAGATGAAAACGGACGATTGCGATGGCAACAGTGTTTAGGGCTAAAGTCAGCACGTTCCACTGCGTCCGGCGCCTTGCCCTGATACGAAGGCCACTCGATACAGTCTTTGGCCCTTCCCAGCTTATTGGTCTCCTTCGCTTGTAAAGATCGGTTTGCAGCCGTCGGGATCGAATACTGACTCTCGTATGAGTCTCTGCTGCTTTGGCGTGAGGGTTTGAAATGCAGAATTAAATTCATGAGGATTGGCGATGCAGACGTGTTGCTCGTAGCCCGTGTAGTCAGAATGAATATCGCTTATCGCTAATTGACCGTACTTTATATAGGCAGGAAGAAACTCTGGCCAGCGCTGCACGGCGACGCTCAACAAACGCGGCCAAGCACGGTAGATGCGGTCGAGCCGCTTCATTTGAATTTCAGAAGTAGTTGCACCTTCATGCCAGTCGGGAAGGGTAAACAGTAGCAGCACCTCGTGTTCCGTTGCAGGCATGTTCTCCAGCAAGCCTCGGGACGCTGCACGGCTCGATGGCTGAACGAGTAGCCATTTCGCATAAAGCACTGTTCGTTCAGTGCTTTTATGAAGGCTGGGTTGAATGGCGTTGATGCAGGGAACAGAATGACAGGCAGCAATACGGTTCAGGACCTTGTAGTCAGGTTGGTCGGTAGTGGCCCATAACCTGCCCACCCCCAATACAAGAAAGATCGACGATGTAAACAGCAAACGTGCTCTTTTCATTTGTGTGCTGGCATATTTCAGAGTTTTGGCCGCAGTTGAAACCCGCATATCAGGCCGTTTCGCTGTAGTTGATCATCCAGGGGATTCCGAAGCGATCGGTGAGCATTCCGAAGTGCTGCGTCCAGAAGGTCTTCTGCAGCGGCATGGTGATGGTTCCGGCTTCGGATAACGCGTTGAAAACTCTCACAGTTTCCGCGGTGTCATTGAAATGCAGCGCCATGCTGAAACCTTTCGAGGGGCGCGTATCGACGGGCCACGCGTCGGCTCCGGTGATGACGTCTTTGCCTACATCGAGGTGCACATGAAGGACTTTGTTGCGCCAGTCTTGGGAGACTTCGCTCGCCATCGGAGATTCGGCGTAGGTCAGCATGAATGCGATCTTTCCGCTCAGGCATTGCTCGTAGAACCGGAACGCAGCTTCGCAATTGCCATTAAACGACAGATGGGCATTGAGCCTCATTGCATTTTCCTTAGGCATCGACGGTGCCCGTGGCTGTGTCGGAGGAAAGATTCGGGAAAGAGTTCACCCGGTTCAACCATCCGTCCAGAAATTTTGGATATTTGGTCGCGAGCTGCTGGTAGTAGTCGATACGTCCCTGTTTGTACTGATCGTAGACGGTAATCTGATTGAGCGCTGCCAGGGCCTGCATGGACGCGGGGCCGAGCGTGCCATCTACCACTACTTTCGAGCCGAGCTTGTTTATCACGGTTTGCAGCAGACTGGTAGCATGTGTGCCGGCATTTACATAAAAGTCGCAGACGATGTTTGCCAGATCCTGCAATGTGAAGGCATCACCCTGCATCGGATTCCAGTACCGGCTTTTGTAAATGATTCCCGCCTGCGCATCCGTAAGGGCCTTCAGGTTCGCCGATGTGGGATCGACGCCAAGCAGTGCATGCGAGCAATGGCTGAAAGTGTTCATGGTGATACCTTTGTTCGTCTCGCCACCCGGATCGTCTGGATCATCTACATATCCACCTTCGTTTTTTAGAAGGATCGGTAGAAAAATATCGAAGCTCGCCATTCGTTCAGCCTCCTGCCGTGCTCGTTGAGCGTGCGAAATACCCCGACCGCATGCGGCGCGACGATTATGACAAAAAAAACAAAAAGCCCGCACGTGAAATTACGCGCGGGCTGAAATGCGATTTTTTCTAAAGCTATTCTGTTTTGTAAGCGTCTTTGCCCCAATGAAACGACAGAGTTGGCGAGCAGGCGGCCGTTTGAGCGTAGATGACGGTGTCGCCTTCATCGTGGCCGGAGACCCAGGGAGTCATGGCGACCACAAAATGTCCGTGGGCGTTGGGCCTGGCACCCAGCTCTTTCTTTTCGCCGAAGGTTTCGGATCCGGCAACGAAGTTGTCGGCGGAGGTGAATCCATCTCCCTGAATTAGCACCAGCTCATCGTTCTTGCTTCCGCGAATGACCTGAAGTTTGCATCCCTTGTCGTCGGTGGCGATGGGGAACGGCACCAGGCTGACCGCCGCGCCGTGCTTCTTGTCGTCGGAGATGAGGGCCACGCGAACTGCCTCACCCTTCGCGACCGTTGCCGTGACTTCAACCGGGGCTTTCGCCTGCAAGGTCTTACTGCAGGAGCTTGATTGGAGGCCGTCGCAGATAGCGATGCCTTGGGGATTAACGATGATTCCATCCATCACCTTAGCTACGCCCTGGTTCAGAGGCCAGCGCATCAGAGAAAGCTTCATGTCGGCGGTAAATCCTGTGCCCTGCAGCTGATAGGTGATCTGTGTGCCGTCCGGTGTCTTCGTCCGGCTGATTTCCTTCAGAGCCAGAGACATGCCCGGAGCGGAGTCGTTCACGCCCCAGTTATTCTGGGCCGCGGCGAGGCGGCGAATCTGTAGCTGCTGCTGAGCGGCTTCCTGCTGCGCTTTTTCCTCCGGTGTAGGAGTGTGCGGGTCAGCGGGCAGGTCATACAGTTTCAGCTGCGGTGTCTGCGCAGGTGCCGAACTACCGGACTGCGGAGCCGTCTGAGTGGTGGAAGGGTCGGGCGCAGGAGTCGACTGGGCAAGCGAAGTCATGCAGAGCGACGCAAGCGCGCCGCCCGTAATCAGGGCCAAAACAAAACGCATGTATCGAGGATATACTGCCGGTCAGCGATCATGCGACGCGCCATGCTTTGCGCAGTGTCGAAACCACCTTCTGTGACTGGTGGCGGGACGCAGTACGATACAAGGGTACTCATGCGGCTTGCACGCTCGATCTTTTCCGTGATTTTTGCCGGGATTCTTGCCGGGCTGCTGCTTTTTGCGGCCACGCCTTACGCCTGTCCGCAGCCCGGCCGCGACCGCCTCATTCTTAAAGACGGAAGCTATCAGCTCATTACCAAATACGAGGTGAAGGGTGACCGGGTCCGCTACTTCAGCGCCGAACGCGACCAGTGGGAGGAGGTCCCGTCCGATCTTGTCGACTGGCCGGCGACTGAAAAGTGGAAGCACGACCATGACGTCTCCGCTGCACCTAAGAGCACACCGGCCGACCCGAACGATCCCGGACAGGTGGAAGCGGCGAAGATCGATGCTGAGGAGTTCGCCGCACGGAACGAAGAGCTGGCGCGCATGCCCATTATTTCCCCAGGGCTGCGGCTACCAGATGAGAGCGGAGTGTGGATTCTCGATACCTTTCAGGGAGAGCCGGAGCTGGTTCATGCGATGCAGGCGAATGGCGACCTGAACCGGGCGAGCGAGCACAGCGTGCTTCGTGCGGCCATCGGCGCAACGGGCGGAGCGAAGGAACTGATTCGCATCGAGGGGCCGACCTCGAAGGTGCAGCTGCACGTGGACGAGCCGGTGATGTACGTCAGTCTGGATGTTCCGGCTACGCCGGGCGAGGATTTGGCTCCGGCATCGGCCCTCACGGTCGACACGCACGGCGCAAATGCGGCCCTAAAGGACAAGAACTCGCACAGCTCACCGGAGAGCACCTATGCGATCATCCGGCTCACCAGCAGCAAGAATTTGCGCACCGCTATTGCGGCTGAGGTTTACCGGATCGATCAGCCCGGTCACTCAGAAGACATCATCGAGACGACAAAGCAGATTCTTCCCGGCGCGCGCTGGATGAAGATCACTCCGAAGGTTCCACTACTGATCGGCGAGTACGCGCTTATCGAGATTCTTTCACCGCGGGAAATCAACACCGATGTCTGGGACTTCGGCGTGAACCCCCGCGCCAGGGAGAACAAGGATGCTCGCGCGCCTATCGAACAGCCATGATGGGAACTTCCTATCGGGCCACGAATTTGCGGTATCCAAAGGCCGATGCGAGCCGGCAACGACACATGGAGCAGGAGATCATCACTCCACGCGCAATGCGGTTACCGGCTCGATGCTGGCGGCTCGCCGCGCGGGCAGCATTCCGGCGATCGCCGCGGAGAGCAGGAGAGCGGCGATGGCGAACGACAAACTCACCGGATCGTAGCTGCTTACGTTGTAGAGCTGGTTCGCGATCAGGTGCGATGCCAGGAGCGCCACGGGTATGCCGATTGCGAGCCCGAGTCCCACCTGCATGAATGCTCCGCGGAGGACCATCCACAAGACGTCGCTGCGGTTGGCGCCCAGCGCCATCCGCAACCCGATCTCGCTGGTTCGCCTCGATACCTGATACGAAGTGATGCCGTAGAGTCCCACTGCTGCGAGCAGCAGCGCCAGTACCCCGAATAACGTGGCGAGCCGTGAAAGCAACCGATCCTCGTTGAAGTTGCCGGCCACTTGAAACTCGAGGGTCTGCAGACTATTCACAGTCAGGTTGGGATTGATGTCTGCGAGTGTCTTTTGGACGAGCGCATCCACGCTGGAAGGCGGCGTCTTGAACTCCAGAATGACTGCCCCGAGGATCATCGATCGGTCATCGCTGCTCTTTTCGCTCTGGGAGGTCAGCCCCGACATGGGCTGTGCAAGCGGCCGGAAGAACATCGATGCCGCAGGTCCGGAGGGATTGCCGTACTTGGCGTCGGCCACGACACCGACAATCTGAAACGCGCTCGCGAATTTCTCCTCTTCGGTTCCGAAGTAATGTCCGACCGGGTTCTCACCAGGGAAGTAGCGTTTCGCAAAGGCCTGATTGATGACGGCTACTCCCTGAGAGGTCGCGGTATCGTCATCGGAGAAAACGCGGCCCTCCACAAGACGCTCGCCCACCGATGCGAAATACTGCGGGCTGACGCGATCAAACAGCGCCAGATTGTTTTCGTCTGCGCGAGGAGCCGGTCGGCCGGCAATATAAACGCCCTCGGCCCACTCATTCCTCTCAAGCGGACTGTAGAGCGCAAGGCCCACATGGGCAACTTCCGGCAGCGATCCGAAGCGTTGTTGCAGCGCCTGATTGAGCACAGACACCGTCGCAGCCGTGTATCCGGCGGCCGCAGGATCCACGTGCACTATGTAGCGGTTCGCTGTTTGAATACCCAGATTCTGGTTTTGCAGGTTGGCCAGACTGCGTGTCAGCAGTCCAGCGCCGAGCAGCAATATCAATGACAACGCAGCCTGAAAGACGATCAATGACCGCTGCGGGAGCGAGACGCGATCGCGAGTCGACCGGTTTACACCGCGCAGGGCTTCAGCCGGATCAGCGTGCGAGGTGATCCACGCTGGCACAATGCCGAAGATGATTCCGGTAAGCAGGGAGAGGCTGAAGGCAAACCCCAACACCAGTAGTGAAGGGCTGGCGTCGATGGGCAGCTGCGGCGAGTTGGGGAAAGCCAGTGCCAGAATAAGGTGGGTGCCCATATAAGCCGCACCCAATCCCGCCAGGCCACCCATACAGGCCAGCAGCACGCTCTCGACCAGCATCTCGCTGATCAAACGGCTCCGCGCCGCGCCCAGAGCGACACGCAGGGATACATCAGCCCGCCGCGTCGCACCCCGAGCCAGCAGCAGGTTGGCTACGTTCGCGCACGCCACCAGCAGCACCAGCGCGCAGATGGCCATGAGCAGGTAGAGCCCCTTGGCTTCCTGCCGTTGCAGGCTCTGAATACCTTCACCACCCGGTGACAGCACCACATGCTGTCGCGGAATGAGCGCCGCGTTTCCGTTTTCGGTATATGCCGGCACGGTTGCGAGCCACTGGCGCAGAGTCGAGGTGATTTCCTGCGCGACAGGTCCGGGCTTTACTCCTGGTTTCATTCGCCCCAGCAGAAAGAGCCAGCTATCGTTCGGCACACTCAGGACAGAAAGGTTTCCGTGCAAAAGAGGTTCGTCGGAGAGTGGAATCCAGAATGCCGGAGGGTTGGGGTCGATCCGGTCACCGAAGAATCCCGCGGGAGCGATTCCGACGATGGTTACGGGATGGCTTTGAAATTTGAAGGTCTGTCCAACTACTGAGGGGTCGCTGCCATAGTCTGACTGCCAGGCGGCGTAGCTCATCACCGCGGCTGGCGAAGCCTGCGGCGAATCATCGCCGTCGCTCAACATCCGTCCGGCAAACGGGCCGAGTCCGAGCGTTTCAAAGTAATTGCCGGAAACAAACTCTGTGCGCGCTGCCTTCCCTGGCTGGTTGCCATGGCGCACGCTCATCACTTCATTGTTCGATTGCATTGCCGCCAGCTGCGCAAACTGCGGAGTGGTGTCGCGAATCTGTTTGTACAAGTCGTGGGAGAACAGGGAAAAATCACCTGTGTTGTCCGTGTCGGGGAAGCCGTCTGACATGCCGCCTTCGTCGACATTATTGGAGCCGACGCGGTAGAGCATCGCGGGATCGCTCACCGGCAACGAACGCAGCAACACTGCATGCACGAGCGTGAATATCGCGGTATTCGCGCCGATACCCAGCGCCATCGTCAATACGACAGTGATGGTAAAGGCAGGCGATTTGCGCAGCTGCCGGAGCGCGGTGAAGAAATCAAACAAGACGCACCTCTCCTGAAACGATCAGTCCTGTGACGGCAATTTGTTCGCCAAAACTGGCGAGGTGAATCTCCATTGCCATCAGCAAAATTTCGTAATGAGGAGATGTTTTCAGTTCGAATTTGGGTTCCGACTGTCCGAAATCGGACAGAATTCATAGTCCGGTGCGGATACAGGCTTCGGTCCGGAAGCGATGTCGATTTCGAATGCTGCTTCAGATCGCAGGCAGCACTCCGAGACCAGCAACGGCTACGTTATCCCGGGTGAGACCTTTTACCAGATACATCATGGTATCGGCTGAGCGGATGATCTCGTGTACGGAATCGCCGTCTTCAGGAAAAGTGGCGACTCCAAAACTGGCGCGAACATTCAAGGGAAGTCCGCTGCTGGTGATGAATATCTTTTCGCGCAGCGCGCGGTGCAGCTTGCCGGCGGTGTTCTGTGCCGCGGTCTTGTCCAATTCGGGCAGCAGGACGGTGAATTCATCTCCTCCGTAGCGGAAGACGGAGTCGACTCCGCGCACCTGGGCCTTCAATACCTGGCCTACATCGGCAAGCAACTGGCTGCCGACAAGATGCCCGTGCTGGTCATTGACCATCTTGAAGTGATCGAGATCGACGAAGATCAGGCTGAACTTGGAATGAGAGCGCTGCCCCCGTTCGATCTCGGCCTCCAACTGCCGATACAGGTAGCGCACGTTGTAGAGCCCGGTGCAATCGTCAGTGATGGTGAGCT
>CAVUWQ010000078.1:0-14057 GCA_963745105.1 uncultured Acidobacteriaceae bacterium | reverse complement strand
CCACGGGTGTCTTCTCAGTTGGGATCACAGCGGAAACTCCTGTCATGGCCGCGCCTTTAAGGAATCCGCGGCGGGATACATCGGGACCAATCTTGAGTGGATCCTGCATGCTTTGCTCTGCCTGCCTCTGTCTACGATTTTTTTTACGGGCTGACCAAATCTAGGAAGACACCTGGGGCCAAGCGCGGCCTGTATTGTCCGTCTCATGGACCATCTCTTTGACCTCGACAGAATCCATGTCGATGGGGAACTCATGGGCGAGTCTTGCCTCCGGGTTGTCGAACTTGATCGAGGTCTTGTACAACTCGAACCTGCCATCGCCTGCGTAATGTTTGCAGCGGTCGCGCAAGCTCTGCATTTCAGCCGGTGTCATCGGCGTAAAGTTTTGAGCAATCTGTAAGTTCTGTTCGAGAATACTCATTTCCTCAACACCGGAGATCGTGGTGGCGACGGGCAGGCTCATGGCGTAGCGCAGCGCTTCGGTGGCCGTGATCGCGCCCTTTTGTACCGGCTCTCCATGCCCGCCGATGGGCTTCATGCCCAGCGGGGCGATGCCTTTCCGGTTCAGTACGGGCAGGACCTTCTGTTCGAAGCTCATGAACGTTCCGTCGAATGGGTTTAGCGGCATTTGCACGGCGTCAAACGGAAAGCCTGTGTCGAGCATTGCGAGATGCAGGTCAGGATCTTTATGGCCGGTAAATCCGACGAACCGGACCTTCCCCTGCTCTTTGGCCTTGATCAAGGCTTCCGCTGCTCCGCCCTTGCGGATGAAGAGTTCCGGATCGTTCTGGAAGGTGACGCCATGAATCTGCCACAGGTCGAGATGGTCCGTCTGCAGGCGGCGGAGGGATTGTTCCAGCATCTGCATCGCCAGCGATCCATCGCGGCCGTGCGTACAGACCTTGGTCATCACGAACGCTTTGTCGCGCAGACCTTTCAGTCCCAGACCAAGCCATGACTCCGACTTGCCGCGGTTATATTCCCAGCAGTTGTCGTAGAACGTGATCCCACCTGCAAGGGCGCGGTGGACGATCTGGACGGCAGTCTTCTCGTCCTTGGCCGCACCGAGATGATGGCCACCGAGACCCAGGGCGGAGATCTGTACATCGGTCTTGCCAAACTTGCGGAGAGGTATCGAGGGCATGCGGCTCCTTTGCACTCCTTGGTGAGATGCAGGGCGAATCGTCACAATTGGCAGCCTGTTTTTCGGTGATCAAAATCAGCAGCGGGACAATCGAAGCGGCGGGGCTTAACGCATCGGCTGTGTCTCTCCCGATATACTTCGATGGTCGGTTTGAACTACAGGAGATTGGCATGAACAGCACTTTTTCTCGCAGGAGCTTTGCGCAACTCCTTGGCGCTACAGCGGGGGCGGCGGCGATCCCAGCGCTTGGGACGGGAGCGGCGGACGCGCAGATGACCGCGCAAACAAGCGGCGGACTGCATTTCCCGCAAGGATTTCTCTGGGGTTCCGCAACGGCTTCGTACCAGGTGGAAGGCGCGGTGCACGAGGATGGCCGGGGGCAGACTATCTGGGACACCTTCTCGCATACGCCGGGCAAAACGCATAACGGGGACACCGGCGATGTCGCCGACGATCACTACCACCTGTACAAGGAAGACGTCGCGATCATGAAGGGTCTAGGGTTGAAGACCTATCGCTTCTCGGTGGCGTGGGCCCGCATATTTCCCGAGGGCACGGGCGCGCCGAACCCCAAGGGACTGGACTTCTACAACCGCATGCTGGATACGCTGCTGGATGCGGGCATCGAACCCTATTGCACGCTCTACCACTGGGACCTGCCGCAGACTCTCCAGGACAAAGGCGGCTGGGAAAACCGCGATACGGCAAAGGCCTTCGCTGACTATGCGGGCTATACCGCGGGCAAGCTGTCCGGCAAGGTGAAGCACTTCATGACCATGAATGAGATCCGGACATTCGTGGAGCTGGGCTACAGCAACGGCATGCACGCGCCTGGCCTGAAGCTGAATGAGAAGCGCGTGGCGCAGTTGAACCACTACGCCGTGCTTGGCCACGGAATGGCGGTGCAGGCGATCCGTGCAGCCGCGCCGGGAGTCAAGGTCGGGCTGGCGGAGAATGTTGCCGCGGCCACGCCTGTGTTCGATTCTCCCGCGCATGTAGAAGCAGCGACCAAGGCCATGCGGGAGGAGAATGCTTCGTATCTCACGGTGATCCGCGAGGGGAAGTATACCGACCTTTACCTGAAGCGGCTTGGGGCAAATGCGCCGAAGTTTACGCCGGAAGAGATGAAGCTGATTGGCGCTCCACTGGATTTCCAGGGCATCAACGTCTACCAGCCGCTGTGGATCCGCGCCTTGAATCCGGAAGACAGCAGCGAGACTCTGCGTGAGCAGGGCTATGCGAAGGTCCCCGACCCTTTGTCCTATCCGCACATGTTCAGCCCCTGGCTGACGATCGGGCCTGAAGCGTTGTACTGGGCGCCGAAGCTCGCAAACCTGCTTTGGGACTTGAAGGAGATCTACATCACAGAGAATGGCGCTTCTTCCGCGGACGTGATGACGCCGGAAGGAACCGTGCTGGATATCGATCGAACGATGTTCCTGCGCAACTACCTCACGCAGCTGCATCGCGGTGTTTCGGAAGGTGTTCCAGTGAAGGGCTATTTTCTCTGGAGCCTGCTCGACAATTACGAATGGGCTGATGGGTATGAGAAGCGTTTCGGGATCCATTACGTCGACTTCAAGACGCAGAAACGGACACCCAAGCTGAGTGCGCATTTCTATAAATCGGTGATTGAGAAGAACGGTCTGGCCTAGGGGTACCCCCCTCCCCCCAGCCTGGGTATGTCGTTGGTTTATCAGGCTGCTATGGTACCGCGCGCATGGCGGAAACGGTGCGCGCAGGACTGGTTGGGAGTGTGGTGGACTGGAACCAAGACTTAGAGCTGATGTGGGAAATGCAGATCCTTCGCCTGCGCTGCGCTCTACTCAGGATGAGAAATTCAAAGTGAGTGCCTGGGTCTCGATCAAGAGAGTCGGGAGTTTCTTCCCTCCTTCTAAGGATAGAGGCTTTGGGGGAATCACTCGGCATTTCGGGCTTGTGGCTGTTCTGAATTGCCGGCTCGCTCTACCCGTGGGAGCAGTTCTGCCGGCAAGGCGACCTCTTTGATTTCTCCGTCCACGAGTCCAAGTCGGTATGCGGTTGCTTCCGGTCGCGAGGTGACGACCCTGGCCAGTTCTCGTCCGACAAAATGGAGCGCGGCGCCATCCTCGGCGGCATATCCGGGCGGCAATTCTGCGCTGCGGATGTAGTGCTGATAGGTGGGACGCCGATCGGCCTCGCCGTCATAATGCGGGCAATTGCTGCCGGGCAGAAAGCCGAGGCAGGCGAGTGGTCTCAGTTCATTGGCGACGACGGAATCACTCAAGCCATGTTCAAACCAGCAGATGGAGCCGGCGCTGATACCCGCGAGGACAACTCCAGCTTCCCAGGCTTCGCGAAGAATGATATCGAGACCCCAGTCGCGCCAGAGAACGAGCAGATTGCGGGTGGCGCCCCCTCCGACGTAAATGGCGTCCTGCCCGAGGACAAACGATCGAAAATCCGAGATTTCCAGTTTGAAGAGCGACAGGTGAGAAGGTTCGCAGGGCAGCGTCCGCATGGAGGTATAAAAGCGGTCGATATAGACCTGGGAATCGCCGCTGGCTGTGCCGATGAAGCAGACCTTTGGCCTCGCTGCGCCTGTGGCGGAGAGAATATAGCTGTCGAGGGCAAGGTTCTCCGGCTCCATGGAGAAGCCGCCTCCGCCCATGGCAACGATCTGCTGAGGTTTCCCCATACCCCCCAATATAAAAGGGGCTATTGGCTCACGTGTTTTGCCAGAAAATCAGCCATGAGGTGGTCGGCTTCTTTCGATTCGAGCAGGCGGGGATTGTTCCAGAAGGCGTGCGGCAATGCTTCCAACACCATCCAGTTCAGCCGGGACCTTGGCTCTCAGGAGAGCCCGGTGGAGCATAGTTGTCCCGCTGAGCAGCAGGTCGCGGGTGCTGGTGATGAAAAGGGTTGGCGGAAGACCACCGACATCGGCTTATACGGGCGATAGGACGGGCGTGGTGGGGTTGGTAGAGTCTGCATAGGCCGATTGGGACCGATGTCGGGATCAGCTCGTCCAGGTGGCCGGAGAAGGCGTTCTGCGCTTAGACGTTCTGAGCATCGCCGGTGGGGCTGGAATCACCTGCCAGAGACGATGCCGCTCGTCGGCCTCGAAGCAGCACCGGATCAGAATATCTTTGGCTTTGCGGGGGTCAGGGGAGCACAAGTTAGACCTGCGCCGATGAAGTCTGCACCTGGAATTGCTCCTGGTCTGCATACGACTCGTGGGCGGGGGAAATATCCGACGTTGCCAGCGGCGACGCGACGAGGGGCAGCCATACATTGAAGATGGTTCCAGGTTTGCCGGTTTCCGAGGCGGTCCGGGAGCGGAAGCGAATGCGGCCGCCATGCTTTTCAACCATCGAGCGCACCAGCCATAACCCGACACCCGTACCCTGGTCACCTTTGGTGGTGAAGAAAAGTTTGAAGAGCTCCGTGCGGTGGGTCTTCTCGATCCCGGGACCGTCATCGGCAATGGTGATGGAGTAGCCGGGAATGCCGTGGGCATGCGCAAACTCACCAGGCGAGGCAACGGCAAAGAATTGGCGAGGCTGGAGCCTAAACAGAATGCGGCCATCCTTTCCGATCGCCGCGGCGGCATTTTGCAGAAGGTTAATGAGGATCTGCTGAAAGTCGCTGGAATAGGCGATGAAGGTAGAAGGAGACCGCAGCCGAGTTTCAAGAGTGATGTTCCGTTTGAGCATCTCGGCCGCTTCGAGATCGAGGACACCCCTGACGGTCGAGTCCAGTGCAATGGGGGCGGGTGACTTGGAGTCGCGGTAAAGCGAGAGCGTGCTGTGTGCGATGCCGCTGGCACGTTCGAGTTCAGAAGTCGCCGTGTTGATCCAGGTGTGCAGATCCTCCGGCATGCGGGGATCATGTTGCAGCAGGTACAGGATGTTCCCGATGGAATCGAGCGGGTTCTTGACTTCGTGAGCGATGGTCGCTGTGATGCGCCCGGCGACGGCAAGCTTTTCCGAGGCGATGAGGGCCAGGACGGCCTGGTCCTTCTCCTGCTGGGTGGTCGACAGCATGGTAAGAAACCGGCGGATATTCGCAGCGATGGCCGGAGTGGCTCGGGCAAACAGTATGGCCGTCGGAACCGATGCGGCGGCACAGACTACTTTGACCGCGGCCGAGAGAGGGTAGAGGGGCCACCAGACCGTGATGACATCCATGACGTGGGTCGCGCCGCAGGCAAGAATGAAGGTGCCGAAGGAGATGAAGATCCAGAGGTAGCCGCTGAGATCGGCCAGGTGCCTGAGGCGGCCAGCGACCCAGAAAAGGCAGCCGAAAATCAGGGCATACGAGGCGGCGATGAGCGCGTCCATCGACGCATTGGTCCAGATAAGGCCTGGCTGTGCGAGATAGCAATAGCGGTGCGGGAGATAGCTCGCGGAGAACAGGGAGGGGATCAGGCGTCGCTGCGTAACGAAGCCCGTGAGCAGAAGGAAGACCGCGGTAAGTCCGAGTAGCTTCGATTTCAACGTCACGTGGGGCCGCCGATGAGTTGGAACCGCTCCAAGGCGATTATATGAGCAAAATTGACCAGCATCAGCGTATTCAGCTGAATTCGCCAAGGTATTCGCTATTTTATGAATGCCGGAAAGCGGAAGATGGATGCTCGGAAACATTTGCTCCGGGATTTCCTTTAACTTCCGGCATGCTGTGGATGATTCGGATTTTGATGCGATGTGGAAAGCTGGGATGGCTTGAAGGTGCTATTGACGGGCACGCAGTCCATGTTTCCACGTGGTTGAGATGTTTTCCTGCACAGGGTGATCTGTGGATTGTGAGCGCTGCGGACAAACAGGCTGACCGGGACCGGCAATCGACACGCCTTCCCGCTTTTGCTAAGTCGTGGTGACGGGTTTTGGAAAACGAGGGTATAGCCAGCGCAGGGACAGGATAGCGTTTTGCGCGATTTCTCCACTTTTCCACCTCGAACTGTTACTGCTGCTGAATAAAGCTACCTATATCAATTTGTTTTCAGCAGCAGTTGTAGTCAGCGGACGTGAGGTTAGCTGGAGAGGCGGTGAGCGGGGCGCGATTTCAAGAAAAGTACGGTGTCTTCCAGTGGGCGCGCTGGTGTAGAGTGTGGTCAGTCGCGATCTACTTTGAAGGAGCCCCAAACCATGCCAGCAGTAGGACTCGAAACAGACCAGCAAACAGCGCAGGGCTTTGCCATGGAGATCAGCGTCAGCCGCACAGAGTTGCTGCGTGAGTTGACAGCTACCCAGTCGGTAGTCGAGCGCAAGACGACGATCCCGATCCTTTCAAATTTCCTGCTCGAGGCCACGGTCGATGGAGATGAAGGTCGACTGACCATTACCGCGACTGATCTTGACCAGAGCATCAAGACCTCGTGCAAGGCAAAGGTGAAGAAGCCGGGCTCATGTACTATTCCGGCACGCAAACTGTATGACTACATCAAACTGCTTTCCGACGGCGATATTTCCATCAAACTGATGGATAACCACTGGGTGCAGATCCGGTCGGGACGTTCGAATACCAAGATGGTCGGCATGGCGCGAGCGAACTTCCCGCAGGTCGCGGAGTTTCCGGCGGTCGGGCTGACGAAGATCCCTGTTGTCGCGTTGAAGAGCATGGTCTCGAAGACTATTTTCGCGATTTCCAATGAAGAGTCGCGCTACACCCTGAATGGTGCGCTACTGCTGCTGAAGGCAGAGAGCCTGGCGATGGTGGCAACAGATGGGCATCGGCTGGCGCATATCGAGAAGACAGGCGAGACGCTGACGAATATCAATGGCGAAAAGAAGACCCTGATTCCTCGGAAAGCGCTGGCTGAGCTGCAGTCGCTGCTTGGCAACACAGAGGAAGAAGCCATTGAATTTGCGGATGATGAGCACACGCTGTTCTTCCGTGTGGGTCATCGGACGCTGACGTCACGCAAGCTGACAGGCCAGTTCCCGAACTATGAAGCAGTGCTGCCCCGCGATAACAACAAGTTTGCCGTGGTGCGCAGCGAAGACCTGATGGCCTCAATCCAGCGTGTTGCACAGTTTGCAGACGAGCGTTCAGGCGCGATCAAGATGCGGCTTGAGAATAACGAGATGAAGATTTCGTCGTCGTCGACCGAGTCGGGTGAGTCGGAAGATACGATTGAAACGCCGTATACGTTCGATCCCATGGTCGTCGGCTTCAATTCCCAATACCTGATTGATTTTCTCAAGGCGACGGGAAATACCGGTGAGGTTCGGCTTGAGTTTAAGGATGCCCAGTCAGCCGGCCAGATGCGCCCTGAAGATCCGGCGGATGACTTCAAGTATCGCTACATCATCATGCCGATGCGGATCTGACGGCTGGCCGCACTTTGCGCACTTGAGGAGTGTCTACGCTTGGCATAACAGTGGTTGTGGTTGTAGATTCTCTCCAAAGTGACTATAGTCAAGTGACCGGGGTTAGTTATATGCCGCAGATGCTTATCTCGAAGTCACAGTTCAAGGCGAAGGCGCTGGAGTTCTTTCGAGCGGTTGAGAGGACTGGGGAGCCGATCGTCATCACGGATCGCGGACAACCCAAACTCGAGCTGCGCCTCCATAATCAGGAAGAGACTTCACCCCTGCACAAACTGAGTGGTTCGCTTCTCCATTACGACCGCCCGATGGATCCGGTTGGCGAGCAAGATTGGGAAGCACTGCATGATTCTGCTTGATACGCATGTGTTGCTGTGGTGGGCGACCCAGCAGCATGAGCGTTTCACGGCAGTCGCACAGCAGGCTCTGGATTACGAACTCGAATCGGGACAGATTGTGATCTCGTCCATCACTGCGTGGGAGATCGCGATGCTGATCCAGCGCAAACGGCTGGCGCTGGCCATGGATCTACGGGAGTGGCTGGCGATCGTGAGCCAGGTGGACAATGTACGCTTTATCCCAGTCGACAATGGCATCGCTCTTGAATCGGAGAGCTTGCCGGGCGAGTTCCATCGCGATCCGGCGGACCGCATGATCGTCGCTACGGCACGAAAGCTGGGGGCTTCTCTCGTGACCATGGATGAAAAGATCCGCAACTACCCCCACGTTCGCACGGTCTGGTAGGTTTATTCCGGCGTTCGACGGACTGTAGTCCGCTGGCGTTTCTTGACTGGCGGCGCCGAACTCGGTGGCCGGTTCTTGCCGTTGCTGCGGCGGCCTGTGGCTTCGATCACACTGCGCATCCAGTAATCGCCGGATGCGTCGACTTCGATGCCGTGGACTTCACGCTCGAATCCTGGGAAGCGCTTGCCGAATTCCTGTGTAGCCAGGATCAGCTTGATCACCGGACTGTCATTGTTTCCTAAACGCTCGCCTGGCATGCTGACCGGAATTCCCGGTGGATAGGGGACAAGCATGACCCCGGCGATGCGGTTTGCCATTTCCGTGAACTTGACCTTTTCCGTTCCTCCACGCAACAGTTTCTGATACGTCTGTGCCGGGGTAAGGACGGGCTGCGGATCCACGTCGCATGCTTCGCCCACCAGGGAGGGAATGTTCATCTGGACCATGGCGGCGTGCATCTCGTCGCTGAGTTCCTTCAGGGAAACATTGCGATAGCGCGCGGGATACTTGGCGACGAGGTCGGGCAGAGCTTCTTCGAGCGAGGCTTCGGAGTCATAGAGACGCTTGAATTCGAAGAGATTTTCAAGCAGGCTGCCCCACTTGCCTTTACTGGTACCGACGGAGAACAGAACCAGCACGGTGTAATCGCCGGTGCGGGCGATTTCGACGCGGCGGCCGTCGAGAAATTCAGTAAGGATGGCAGCAGGAATACCCCACTCGCCAACATGGCCCTGCGCGTTGACCCCGGGCATCAGAATGGTGACCTTGGTGGGGTCGAGCATGCAGTAGTTGTCTTCAATGTCGGCATCCTGAAAGCCGTGCCAGTGGTCGCCGGGCTTGAGCGTCCAGCAAAGGGAATTGGTGGCGAGAAGTCTGTCTGGCGCTTCTTCGAAGAGCAGGCGTTCGCCGTCTTCAGGATCGGTGACCTGGTCGGGCTGGTAGAGGCGGAAGAACCAGCCGTCGCCATCTTCCGCGGCCCGCAGGCGATGCGCGATCGAAGACATGGCCTTGCGGAAGCTGATAGCGTCCTCGATGGTTTCGTCCATGAGAGTGGGACCGGTAGGCTCGTCCATCATGGCGGCGGCGACATCGAGCGAGGCAATCAGGGGGTAGAACGGCGAGGTGGTGCCGTGCATCATGAACGACTCGTTGAACTGGTCGAAATCGAGCGGCGCGCGCTGGCTGAGCTTGATATGGACCATGGACGCCATAGAGAAGGCAGCGAGCATTTTGTGCGTCGATTGGACCGCGAAGATGGCTGGACGGTTCGGCATTTCATCCGGAACATCCATCGCAAAGCGACCGCGATAAATCGGATGAAACTTGGCATAGGCATACCAGGCTTCGTCGAAATGGACGCGCGGGACGCTCTTTGCTAATTCCTCCACTACGCGGTTCACGTCGTAACACAGGCCATCGTACGTGGAGTTGGTCACGACGGCATAGGTCGGGTCCTTCGAGGCTGCTCCATTCTTGAAGGGGCTTTTGTCGATCAGCTCCTGGATGGCTTCGGGGCTGAAGCGCTTGAGCGGCACCAGGCCGATCATGCCGTAGCCGTTGCGCGTTGGCTTGAAGTAGACAGGCCGCGCACCAGTAACCGTCAGAGAGTGGCAGATGGACTTATGGCAGTTCGCGTCGGCGAGAACGATATCATCCTGACCGATGACGCCGTGGCCGACGATCTGGTTCGACGTCGACGAACCGCCGAGGACGTAGAAGGTCCAGTCCGCGCCGAAAATGCGGGCGGCATTGCGTTCCGACTCGCCGGGAGGGCCGATGTGATCGAGCCAGGAGCCGAGCGGCGACGTGGAAATGCCAAGGTCAGAGCGCATGATGTTCTCACCGAAGAAGCGGTGGAACTCCATGCCCACGGGGTGCTTGAGATAGGCGACTCCCCCCATGTGACCGGGGGCGTCCCAGGAGTAAGCACCCTGATCCGTGTACTTCTTCAGCTCACGGAAATACGGCGGCAGCAGCTGCTCTTCGTAGCGCTCAACGGCAAAGTCGACGCGGTTGGCGATGAACGCCGGCGTGTCTCCGAAGAGGTGAATATATTCATGGACTTGCTTAACGACTTCGAGGGGCAGTTCGCTGACGAGCGTGCGATCGGCGATGAGGAAGATCGGGACGCGCTTATTGCGGCGACGGACGGCGCGAAGAATCTTGATCGCGGCGCGTTCATCGAACTGGGTATCAGACTCCAGGTCCCAGTCGAGCAGGATCGCGCTGTGCGAAGGGTCAGACTTGACCAGCGACAGACCGTCCTCCGGCGTCGTGGTGCGCACAACTTCATAGCCCTCGGCCTTGATGGCGTCGACGAGACGCTCCATGGCGCGATCTGAAACCGAGTCGGTGCCGCCGACCTCACTCGCAATTAATAAAACCCAATCCCCTTCTGCCATTCCACCTCACTGCCAAATTCAATCGTAAAGGTTACTTCCCGGGACCACTGCGATTGCGGAAATTTCCACTTGCGCGCGATCAAGTGTCGCGGTCTATTGCTTGCTGTAGTTTTCCGCAGAGGGCTTCATCCGGGCCGTCGAACCAGCAGATTCGGGAACGCGCCTAGCGGCATAGCTGCCGATATCGTCACTGTCACTGAGTACAATCAAGCGCTCTCAGGCGCCAAAACTTCGTGCTCTTCCAATGCCCTGCCGCTCCACAACGGTGTGGTACCGAAATAGAGAATACAGCACAAATATGGATGCTGCATGAACACGCATGGCGCTTGCTCAAGAAGTTGTGCAAAAGAAAAGGCCCCGCGGCGTCCGCAGGGCCTACGAACAGCTTCAGTAAAGAATTACCACTGGTTTACGCCGTTGGGGCAGCCCTTGCCGTCGCTCACAGCAGAAACCAGAGCGTTCGCAGCGCTGACGCTGCGGTTCCAGCAGTGACCCAGAGAATCCTTGTAGGTATACGTCTCAGTGTTGGTGTCGATTGGTTCACTTGTGAGGTTGCCAGACGCATCAAAGACAAGCTCGTCGACAGGTCCGACCTGGTCCGTCGTGGTGCTTGAGTAGGTCTCTTTCCCGTTCTCAGTCGTAGAGATATTCTCCGTCAACTGCTGGCCGATCGCGAGTGTTTCCGAACCGGAATTGTCAGGGTTGATGGTTTCCGAGAAGTTGTACTGGATCGGAAAATCAATGTGGTCATTCTTTACATATGTAGCCCCATTCGCCGTCGTAGTGGTGGTCTGGTATGCCTTGGTATCCTGGGTCAGATTCTCGGTATAAGCGGTATAGACCTGGGAGTTCGTGAAGCTCAGGTCCGTTTCTGCGGTTGTTTGAACGACGCCGTGGGACGTATTCACGGAGCCGATCGTCTTGTAGCTCTCGCCTTCCGAAACAACGACAGAACCGGCACCGGTGGTGGCGTAGTTGGAGAGATTGACTGTCTCCGCCGGCTGCCGTGTCGGTTCAAGGGTGCTGCTGATCAAGCCCCCGGTGACCGTTTTCGCGTTGGGGTCCTGGAAGATCAGCAGGGTTGCATCCGCACTGAAGTAGCTGTCCGCATTGAAGACGCTCACGGTAATGGTGTGCGGCTTTCCGTTGCTCAGATTGCCGGCGAAGGGAGTCAGGTCGACGCGGTACGGCTTGAAGTTGAGCGTCTGGATACCCGGGATGGGACGCCAGAGATCCGGATCGACGCCACCGGTAAAGACGTAAGGATAGACCGGCGCGAGGCCGGCCAGCTGGCCATCGATCGTTACCTGTGTCTGGCGGAAGGCGGAGTTTCCGCAGTTGTAATCCGCTCCCAGGATGGAGAGGGTATCGTTGGGAACGCAGCTCCACCAGAACTCGTCGTTGCTTTGGCCTTGCGTGAAGACGTCAAGATATGCGGCTTCGACATTCTGGGGCAGCGTGAAGGTTTCGCTGAGGGTGTCGGAGCCTGTGTTCAAACCTGGCGCGCCCGCAGTCACGGGAAGCGGGAGCACCTGGTCCGCAACGCGTGGCGCAGGATTGGCGTCATCCGCGGGATAGAACTCGAGGTAGGCCGAGCTGTACTGGATGCCGTTATAGGTGCTGTCGTAAACGTTCCCAAGTTCGATGGTGCCGAGCTGGCTGGTCTTCAAGAGTGCGGAATAGTCAGTCAGGTCGCTCTGTACCTCCCAGAAGGGCTGCTCCGTAGGAGAGGGTTCCTGCGTGGTGCCGAAGTAGATCATTGTATCGCCGAGCTGGATTTCCGCGGTGCGATCGAACTGGTTCGTGCCGTTGACGCCAAAATCCGCGACGAATACGACCTTGGACCATGGCCCAGGGCAATCCGCTGGAGGCGTGTAGTTGAAGGTCTGAGTATTGAATCCATTGAATTTCAAGCCCTCGTAGAGCTGTACTTTGCAGAGCCTGGTCGTGGGGCGAATCACAGGTGGGTCTGCATCCGCGGTATTGCCGGAGCCGACGACCGGCGGCTCGAGAACATACGTCTGCTGGGCGAAAACTGGAGCTGCCAGCGCTGTTGTGAGCGCAAGGCTGATAAACGCGGGCCGAAGCCAGGATGGGGTCTGACGCATAAATTGGTGCCTCCGAAGGGATACAAAAAGGGGGGAAGGGGATGCGCTCAAGATAGCACGGGTTTACTCAAAAATAAACTTCGATGAGCTAGCTGAACAAAACACGGGGATGCCCGCGCAGAGGCGTCCATTTACCATGGCTCTTGTAGAGGAGATTCGCCATGGCCACCAGTCTTTCCGCCCGGCCCCAGTTGCAGCACCTGACCGATGCGCTGGATGAACTCAAGCAGAAGGGCACCTACTTCAAGCTGCGCATTCTTGAGGACGAGCAGGCGCCTGCCTGCACCTATGACGGCAAGCGCGTCATCAACCTGGCGTCAAATAATTATCTGGGCCTGTGCGACCATCCCAAACTGCGCGAAGCCGCGACGCAGGCGATTGCCGAGCATGGTGTCGGCTCCGGCGCGGTGCGGACCATTGCTGGGACCATGCGCATCCACATGGAGCTGGAGGAGAAGATCGCCCGCTTCAAGAATGTCGAAGCCTGCGTGGTGTTCCAAAGCGGGTTCACGGCGAATGCTGGCACAGTCGGCTCGCTGCTGGGCAAGGAAGACTTCATCCTTTCCGACGAACTGAATCATGCGTCGATCATCGACGGTGCGCGGTTGTCCCGGGCAAAGATCAAGGTCTTCCGGCACCGCGATGTCGCGCATTGCGAAGAACTGCTGAAGGAGATTGAGAACGAGCCGGGCCGCAAACTGATCATCACGGACGGCGTATTTTCAATGGATGGGGACATCGGGCCGGTGGATAAACTGGCTGACCTTGCGGAGAAGTATGGCGCGATCATGATGGTGGATGATGCACATGCTTCCGGGGTGCTGGGTCGCAATGGCCGCGGGTCGGTCGACCACTTCGGCTGCCATGGCCGCGTCGATGTGCAGGTAGGTACATTGTCAAAGGCTATTGGTGCTCTTGGCGGTTACGTTTGCGGGTCACGGGATTTGATTGACTATCTTTACCACCGGGCGAGGCCGTTTCTTTTCTCGACGTCTCACCCGCCATCGGTTGCGGCGACTTGTATTGCCGCCTTCGACATCCTCGAGAATGAGCCTGAGCGGATCGAGCGACTTTGGAGCAACACCAGCTATTTCAAGGAGCAGCTCGCGGCGACCGGGTTTGACATCGGCGGTGTCTCCACGCCCGCCAGCGAGACGCCGATTACGCCTATTCTGATCGGGGATGGGCGTAAGACCATGGACTTCTCGAAGGCTCTCTTCGACGCGGGGTTGATGGCCACCGGGATTGCGTTCCCAACGGTGCCAGAAGGTAAGGCCCGCGTCCGGACCATCATGACCAGCGAGCATACGCGTGCGCAGCTCGACCAGGCGCTGGAGATTCTGACATCGAC
>CAVUWQ010000077.1:0-4460 GCA_963745105.1 uncultured Acidobacteriaceae bacterium | reverse complement strand
ACATCGCCCGTTCCCTGGTCTGCTACGTTCGCTTCAAACTGCCGCGTAAAGCCGATCAGTCCGATCCACTGGCCCTGCTCTTCCTTCTTCCAAACCAGTTTTCCGTTGAGTTGGCCGGCGATGATCTCGGGCGGCAGATCGTGGTGCAGGCCAAAGTAGCGCTCATCCATCGATTCGCTCTTGGGTCCGAGGCTGAGCCCGATAACCGGCGGATCGTATTTCGTCGAAAAGACAAGCGCAGCCGAGTACCGTTCCGGCTCAGCTGCAGCGTTCGCGATCTGCGCGGCGGTGAAGTCTTCCAGCCGATACACATCATAAGCCTGCTTCACGTAGCCAAGCTCAGGCTTGCTCAACTCGTCCGTAACCGGCCACGCCGAAAGCACGGTCGCTCCGCGAAAGTGGCTGTTGAGCTGTGCGATGCCCGCAAGATGCAGGCGAATCACGCGCGCGTACGCGAGGTTGTCTTCCGGAGCAAAACGATAGGGCGGATTGATGAAGAGCCCCACCAGAAATGCAACGGCAGAGAAGACAGCCAGCCCCTGCCAGTAAGGCACGCGGCGATGAAAGGTAGATAGGGCGATGAGAATCACGAGTGGATACATGGGCAACAAATAGCGCGTTAACAGCGCGCCCCCCAGCACGCTGAAGAGCATCGCGTTTACCAGCAGCAGAAGCAGCAGGCGATGCATCACCGGATTGCTCAGCGTCTGCCGCTCGTGGCCGTCTGCGTCGAGCTGCGGCTTCAGCAGCAGCGCCGCAAAGGTCATCAGCACGGGCACGAATAGGTTCATGTGCGCGGTGAGGTGCAGCACGCGATGGCCGAATGCGGCTAGAATGCGCACCGGATCCAGCGTAGCTACCGCGTTGTAGCGCAGAAAATCGGGATTGCCGAAAAAGTATCCGGTCTTCGCCTTGTGATAGCCGTACCACGCGCACAGAGGCAGAACGCTTGCCGCAAGACACGCCGCTTCGCGCCACAGCCTGAAGCGCGCCGGCGGACGCAGGCGTAATCCTGCGGCACAGCTCACAATTGCGAGCGTGAGCGGCAGAGCAATCGACGTCTCTTTGCACAGCGCGGCGGCGGCAAACCAGGCTGCGGCAACCAGAGGCTTGCGATCGCGGTCCGGCAGAGCGTAGACCAGTCCCCACAGCGTGCAGGCGGCGGCGAAAATGTCTGCATGAGCCAGCGAGCTTTGCGCGAACCAGATGGGATAGATGGCCGTGAGTGCGACCGTCCAGAAAGCGACCAACGCCGAGCCGTGCAAACGAATGGCCAGCCGCCACACTGCGAGCAGGCCGAGCGATGCAACCATCAGCACCGCCTCGCGCGTGACTTCAGGAAAGAAGCCTGACGCCTTCCACCACAGCGCGAGATAGATGCTGGGCAGCGGAGGATGCGCGTTCGACAGCGTCGTGATGGGGATGAGCGAGCCGGTCCGGAAAAAGTCCCACGCCGCGGGAATGTAGTATCCGGCTTCGTCCCAGTAGTAGGGCAGGCGCAGCAATGTAAAGTGGCTGGCGTAGAGCGCCGCAAACACCACTGGAAAAATCATCCAAAGCGGCAGCGGCGCGTCCAGCCGCGGCTGCATGAGTCGTCTCGAGCGCAAGGCAATCGCTCCTGATCCTGAGTCGCAGTTCCCTGATCCCTGTTCCCTAGTTGACGGGTCCGTGCGGAAAATTGTGGCTCTGCGGCTCGAGATTCAGCGTTCCGAAGGCCTGTTCGTACTGCGCAACATTCTGGCCGAGCACATTCAAGAGCGCCTTCGCCTGTTGCGGGCTGAGGAAGACGGCCTGGTGATTGCGAATCGTAACTTGTTCGGGACTATCGCTCGATGCCAGGCCGAAGGTGAGCTGGAAATCCCACACACTCACGCGGACCTGCACGCTGTTGGCATAGGTTTCGCGGTAGTCGTCGGTCTGAACGAGATTCATCTGAGGTGGCTGCGGGGTTGGACTCATGATTTCACCAGATTACTCCGGCAGACAGAGCCGATGCATTCGTCCCTTTGGGTATTTGCGACTGGCGGGTATTTTTCCCGCGATCGGCCTCTCGACCGGCCTTCTATGCGACGTGGAAAACCAGTTGACCATGGCGGCGCGCCGTGTCAACATGGCTGTAACAACACAACGCGACTGATTGCCTTTCGGTCGGAACATTCATCGATCAACAGGGATCGTGATTCAGGCGTGCGCTGCCCGGTCCAGGATCTCGCTAGAATTTTGCTGGAAGAGAAAAAGGCTGTTTCCAAGATTGATCCGCCAGGGTCCATGTTCTTCTTGGCGCCTTGCACTAAAGAGGTCTGCTGAGCTGTTCGTAACAGGCGTTAGTTTTGCCTGCGGCTCAAAACAGTCCCGCTCAAAAAAACTTGCTTGCATTGATCGTTCGCCCGGCTGATCGCTCGAACGATTGCGCGGATCTCTATGCTTTGGGATCCTCTGACACAACCTTCTCGCCTGCACGCGAGAAGGCGACTGCCATTGATTGACTGAAGGACGACCCATTTCTCTCCCGCAAAGGTATCTACGGTGAAACTCACGCGAATCCTCCCGCTGCGCTTTTCGATCCTGACGCTTTTGATGCTCACAACCGCAACGACGGCTATTTCGGCGCAGACCATCGTTACCAGCCCCACGAATGGCGAGCAGGTTGGCTCTCCGTTCAACCTCAGCATGGACGCGAGCACCTGCTCATCGAAGCCCGTAACCGCCGTCGGCTACTCGCTCGATAGCAGCACGTCCACGTCCATCTTTGCTGCGCAGTCCATGAACGGCCCGGTTAGCGCGCCGAACGGCTGGCATACCGTGCATGTCAAGGTCTGGAACAATGCAGGCGGCGTCTGCGTGACCGACGTATCGGTGGATGTGGCCAGCGGCGCGACCTCCGTCATCCCGTCGAACGCGGTCAAGGTCAGCAACATCCAGTCGCTGAGCAACTGGGTCAACGTCCACGACGCCGGGACAACGGGTTCGTCGAGTGGCACCATGAGCATGGCGAACGCGCCTTCTTTAACCGGAGCAGCCAGGCTCTTTGCCAACCAGTTCAACGACTTCGGCGGCCAGCGCTTCTCCGTACAGTTCGACGACAACAACACCTCGCAGA
Source organism: uncultured Acidobacteriaceae bacterium (assembly GCA_963745105.1). Taxonomy (GTDB): domain Bacteria; phylum Acidobacteriota; class Terriglobia; order Terriglobales; family Acidobacteriaceae; genus Silvibacterium. Next base: position 1,360 of record CAVUWQ010000077.1, on the reverse strand, counting down.
ATTTCTTTTACGATGCGTGGGTGTACATCGCGAACAACGCGAATGGCTTTTCCAATCTCGAGTTCGATCTCAACCAGACCATGCCCAATGGGCAGACGGTGATCATGGGATTCCAGTGCAACAGCTGGATCAATCGCTGGGACTACGCAGTCAACGGCGGTTCTCCCACGCAGCCCTGGGATACATGGCTGCACTCCTACGCACCCTGCAACGTGCATAGCTGGGGCGCCAACCAGTGGCACCATGTCCAGATCTACTACTCGCACAACAGCTCCGGGTGGGTGACCTATCGTTCTGTGTGGCTCGACGGTGCGGAGCAGGACCTGAACTTCACCGTCTTTTCCGGCTATGCGCTCGGCTGGGGTCCGGCGATTGTGACCAACTTCCAGATTGACGGCAACAGCAGTGGCACGACCTGGGGCAACGTCTACCTGGACGAGGTCACGGTGTACCGCTGGTAATTCACTCATCTGCCCTCGTCTCTCTCAACGTCTGTGAAACACGGCGACGATGACCTATGAAGTAGCTTCGCGCCACATATACAGGTAAACTTTACAGTTTACCTGTATATGTGACACACTGGTTCCGTGAGCCGTCCTGCATCGCCACTTGAAACCGAACTAGCTTCCACGCTCGCCGTTGAGATTCGTGCGGTATTCCGCAAGCTCAAGCGGCATCTCCGCGACCAAGGGAAGGACGGCGATCTTCCACCCTCGCAGGTATCTGTGGTGCTCCGTCTCGACCTGGATGGATCGGCTACGGTCTCCAGTCTGGCGCGGGCCGAAGGCATGCGGCCGCAATCGATGAGCGCTGTGATCACGTCGCTGCAAGACGCGGGCCTCGTCATTGGCGCCGCCGACCCGAACGACGGTCGACAAACCTTGATGTGTCTCACGCCCAAATGTCTCGCGCTGCTCAAAGAGGGTCGAGCCGCGAGACAAGACTGGCTCACGAAAAGGATTTCGCAAAAGCTTTCTGCCGATGAGCAGCAGAAGCTTCAGTCAGCGATCCGCCTGCTGACGAAGCTTGTAGAGGAGTGATTCGCTGCGCCTGTTTCTGACGTCAACTGTGCGTTCATGGAGAACAAACAATGAACTGGCTTCCTCTTGTTTCGTACTTCTTTGGCGGCGTATTTGCCGCGAATGCGATCCCTCATTTTGTCTCCGGCGCAATGGGTAGACCCTTCCAGAGTCCCTTCGCAAAACCGCCGGGTAAAGGGCTTTCCTCTTCGACAGTCAACGTCGTTTGGGGATTCTTCAACACGGTCATCGCTTATCTGCTCGTCGCACACGTCGGAGATTTTCATCTGCGCTCGTGGAGTGATATCGGCGTATTCGGGCTGGGTGCGTTGCTCATCAGC
>CAVUWQ010000076.1:0-11931 GCA_963745105.1 uncultured Acidobacteriaceae bacterium | reverse complement strand
GGGCTGGAACCTCGTCATCCACAACCAGAACGAGTGGAACGAGCCGACCTGAAGCGGGAATGACACAGGCCTTTGCTGGCTCTTGAATTGAATATGTCTCGGATGCAGACCCTGCGGCGATCAGATAAAAAGTGAACCGGCTGCCTTTTCCCAACTCGCTTTCCAAGGAAATCCGGCCCCCTTGCTGCTCGACCAGACGTTTCGTAATCGCAAGCCCCAGCCCTGTGCCTTCCTGCGTGTGGTCAGCACTTCCCTCGACTTGACGGAATTCTTCGAAGATGACGCTCTGATCCTCCGGCCGGATCCCAATCCCGGTGTCGGTGACCGACACCTGGACAAAGTCCCAGTGGTCAACGCACTCGATGCAGACCCGACCACCCTTGGGTGTGAACTTGACCGCATTGCTGAGCAAGTTGTACAGGATCTGCTTAAAACGCACCCGATCTGCCTTGATCAGAGACTTGCTCTCCACCTTCTGGTCAACCTGTATGTTCTTGGCCATAGCCAGTGGGTTGATGGTGGAAAGTACTTCCGGCAGCGCATCTTTCACCAGAAACTCTTCGTTGTGCAGCTCCAGTTGCCCGGCCTCGATCTTCGATAGGTCGAGAATGTCGTTGATCAACTGCAGCAGGTGAGCAGAAGCCTGCTTGATGTGATCGACAAATCGCTTCTGCTTGGGATTCAGTGCGCCGGGAGTTCCCTCGGCCAGGAGATCTGAAAAGCCGACAATTGCATTGAGCGGAGTACGTAGCTCATGGCTCATGCTGGCCAAGAACTTGCTCTTCAACTGAGTGGCACGTTCGACTTCGCGGTTGCGGAAGCCAAGCTCGCGGTTCTGTTGCTCGATTTGCTGCTGTGTTTTCTTGCGCTCCGAGACGTCTCGGGTAATCTTGGAGAATCCGCGCGGCTTCCCAGCATCATCGTGCAGAGCGGTAATGACCACGTCGGCCCAAAACTGCGATCCGTCCTTCCGTATTCGCCAGCCTTCCTCTTGGTAGCGGCCCTCCGCGGCCGCCTTCTCGAGTTCAAGGGCCGGCTTCCCGCTCTGCACGTCTTCTGGCAGATAAAAGCAAGAAAAGTGGCGTCCCACAATTTCATCTGCCGTATAGCCCTTGATGCGCTCTGCCCCTTGATTCCAGCTGGCGACTTGCCCCGAGGGATCAAGCATGAAGATAGCGTAGTCTCTGACGCCGTTGATCAATGTGCGAGAGCGTTCCTCGCTCTCACATAAAGCTCGTTCTACCTTCTTGCGCTCCGTGATGTCGCGGGCTACAGCGTAAATGAGTTCGCGCCTGGGCACGGAAACGGCATTCCACGATAGCCACCTATAGGTTCCATCCCTGCACAAATAACGGTTTTCAAATGCAAAAGTGACCTCACGGTTTTCAAGCCGGATGGCCTCGGCCGTGGTCGCCGGGCGGTCGCTCGGATGAATGAACTCCAGGTACGGTTTGGCCATGAGTTCTTCGGTAGTGAAGCCCAGCGTCCTTTCAAAGGACGGGTTCAGGCTCTTGAAGAATCCGTCAAAGCCGGCAATGCAAAACATGTCAACCGAAAGATTGATAAATCGATTGCCGGTCTCCAGTCTCGAATAAAGCGAGCCCATGAAGGCGCTCAGTCCCAACCCGACGAGGAGAAATGCCAAGCCGAAAAGCCACACCCGCCGCTCGACAGCCGATACGTTTCTCTGCAAAACAGCCGACTGTTGCTCTACGAGAACTCCCCAGCCGTAGGGCGGTATTGGTTCGTAGCGGGTAAAGAAGCTCTTGCCGTCGTGTGCGAATGTCCCGTTGCCATCCTGGCCACTTCGCACTAGCTTGACCGGCTCGTACCAGCTGAGGCTCACAGGTGGTGAGTGGGGGTCCATGTCCGCATGGGCGGACAAATGACCATTCTGATCTATCAGCGAGATCGTCCATCCGTCCTCGAGCCTGGTTCCAACCAACTGCCGGCTAACCGTGTCCAGTCCGGAAGTGCCTACCAGGATGCCTACGGCGTTGCCGAGATCGTCTTCTATGGGAACTGCCACGGCCACAACCATCTCGCTCGGCGCGAAAGACATCTGGTACGCCTCGGAGACGTAAGGCTTCCACTCGCGAGTCACACCTTTGTACCAGTCGCGGTGTGCGAAATTCTGATTGAGCACCGCTGGATTAGGCGGATAGATGGCGCGCATCGAGCCATCAAGACCGTACACGCCAATGTAGACGAAGTCGGAGCGCAAGCGGCTCGCCTGCTCCAGGTGCCATTCCACCACACTCAGATTGCGGTCTCTCCAGCCGTCTCGAAATGTCCGGCGAGCTGCAATCGACTGCAGAAACGCGGCACCCTGGCGAAAGTGGTCCTCAACCAGGGCAGCCGAGACGCGACCAATTTGCGTGCTCTCGGCAACTGCCTGGGTTTCGGTTTGATGTCTCAGCACCTGACCTACTGAGTAAGCGAATAGCGCGATGGGCACGCCCATCAACAACAGAAACAGCAGGTAGAGGCGCCAGCGGCTCTGTGAGACCCAGTTTTCGATCCTGGCGGATGTTGTCATTCGAGCAGGTCCTCTGTAAGTGTTCGGTGTCTCGTTGCCTACTGCCCGCTCGCAGCGCTGCGGGATAGAGAGCCGGCCGTACCGCTTTTCATCAGCCGTTCGAATTGCTCGAATATCTGCGGATCCCACCAGCCTTTCACCACTTCCTGTTTCATGGTCTGAAGAGCCTCAGCGACGGGAAAGGCCTTTTTGTACGGCCTTTCAGTAGTCAGCGCGTCAAATACATCGACAATTTGCAAGATGCGGGCGGTAATCGGGATTCCGTCTCCTTTGAGGCCATCTGGATATCCAGAGCCGTCCAGTTTCTCGTGATGGTGACGAATGATCGGAAGCACCAGACGAAATGACTTCAGAGGCGCGCAGATACGCTCGCCCACCACGGGATGCTCCCGGATAAGTTTCCACTCTTCCTCGGTAAGACGACCCGGCTTCAGCAAGATTGCATCGGGTACGGCAACTTTCCCAACGTCGTGTACCACGCCCGCACGGCGGAGGGCCGTAATCTCATCCTCGTGGAGACCGAGGTGCTGACCCAGGCGAGCCGAGTAGTCCGACAATCGTTCACAATGACCATGAGTGTACGGGTCTTTGCCTTCAATGCTTCGCGCCAGAGTAAACAGAACTGCCTCGGCGCGCTCCAGCTCATCGGTGCGGTGTTTGAGTTTAAGTAGTGAGCCGACTCTGGCGAGCAATTCGGCGCAATCCACCGGTCGAGTCAGAAAATCGTCCGCTCCAGCCTTGATGCCCTCTATGCGGTCTAACTTGTCCGAAAGCGCGGTAATCAAAACAACGGGTATCAAATACGTCTCTGGATTACTCTTGATCTTCTGGCAGACCTCAAACCCGTTCAGGTGAGGCATCATTACGTCCAGCAGTACCAAGTCGATTTGAGTTCGAGCGAGTGCTTCGAGCGCGGCGGCGCCGTCCGGCACAGTTATTACCCTGAATCCTTTTGTTGTAAGTAGTTCCTCCAACAACTCGCGATTCGCGGGTTGGTCATCGGCGACCAGGATGGTGCCGGTTACTGAATGATGGGACTGATACTGCATTTGCTGAACATCCGTATTCCAGCCCAGCGTGGCACAGAGGAGCAAGGGGGGCTAATTACGGAAGTCACGAAACAATGCGCCCAGCGCAGCTTGACTTGCGATGCAATGCCAAGGGTTTGGCGTGAGTATCACAGGAGCCTGCGCGGAGCGGATTTCGGTCGGATGACAGACAAACCGGAAGTAACTGTTGAAATCAGGCGTTTACACTCATAACCCCCAACCGGGAGCTACTGCGTGACCGATTCCGCGCCGCGGGTGTGTTCGTCGTAAGCCTGGTCTCCAGCCCCGGCTCAGGGAAAACTGCTTTTCTCGAAAAGACCCTCACTTTGCTCCAAGAGAATTATCGCGTGGCAGCTTTGGTGGGAGACCTGGCCACCGACAATGATGCGCTGCGACTCGCCCGCAGCCGGGCCCCGGTCAGGCAAATCACAACCGGAACCCTCTGTCACCTCGAGGCAGCCATGGTGCAAGACGCTCTGGAAGAATGGGATTTGAATCAGCTGGATTTTCTTTTCATCGAGAACGTGGGCAACCTGGTGTGTCCTTCTTCGTATGATCTGGGTGAAGACCTCGCTTCAGTGGCTTGTCTTCGCCCTCGGTCACTGAAATGAGGACCAGGCGTATCCGACGATATTTAATAGTGCCGATGTTGCAATCGTGACCAAGGTTGACCTGGCGGCGGCGGTAGAGTTCAGCTGGGAGACAGCACGCCGTAACATTCAGGCGGTGCGGCCAGGCATGCCCGTCTTTCAAGTTTCGTCAAAGAGCGGGCAAGGCATGGAGGCCTACCTCGCATTCCTCAGCGCCCGTCTGGCAGAATTGCGCCACACAACAGCTGTCTAAGCTCCATTTTCTCAGGCAGAATGGGGCCTTCGATGCGAACGCATGGATGCGTTGCGAAGCAACCTAAATGATCTAGTCCCCGAGCCTCTTAGTCAGCAATCTGCCGCCGAGCTTTTAGAATCTGGTCGATGCGATACTGACCAGAGGTCCTAGATCACCGCAAAAGGACTGCTTCCGATCGAGGAAGAATCGCGAAATACGCCCATATTTCGCACATTCCGCGGAAAACTAAGGCGGACTTTCTCTGCAGACCAGTCTGCGTGGCGGAGCACGCAGTCTGGCTCTAACCCTTCTCCGCCTAATTCCCTGCTAACAGGGAAGAATACAGGGAATTTGCAAGATCTTGCCCTCCCAAATCGCACTCCTCCTCTCTAAACTACTCATTCTGCGCTGGAAGCGGTCCAGAGGGCGTAAATAGTAACAGGGAATTAACAGGGGCGTATCAGGGAATTCAATTCGCTGATCAGGGCTGATCGTGGGTCGATGCGATTCTGACCAGAGGTCCCAGATCACCGCAAAAGGGCTGCTGCCGGTGCGGCAAAGACGTCGGCGAGTTCTTGCACAGCAATTTCGACAAATGCCTGCACAACCGCCGGATCAAATTGTGATCCTGCACTCTCGGTGAGGCGGCGTATCACCTCGTCGTGGGAAAGATCCTTGCAGTAGCAACGATTCGAGATCATTGCGTCATAGGAATCGATGAAGGCGGCAATGCGTGAACCGATGGGTATTCCGGATATTCGCGAGCGTCGTAGCTTTCATTGTGATGGAGGGCATACAAACTTGGCTTGTCCAGGCCCGGAAACGGGCGCAGAATCGACGAGCTGTATTTCGGATGCTTGTTCATCAGAGCCCGTTCTTCGTCGGTCAGCTCGCCTTCCTTTTTGAGGATGGCGTCAGGCACGCCGAGTTCTGAGTCTCGGGCGGGGGCAAGCCGGACCAGGATGCGAGACATCGTTCGAACTGGGCTTTGCGGCTGAGTCCTGCGTTCCCGAGCCCCTCCTACAGCATTCCGCCGATGTACAACGCACGGACAGACCCTCATAGTCATGGTAGGTCAACCACTCCGATTGCAGAGGTGTTTCGATGGATCGATTTCTGAAGACTTTGCTAAAGACAGGCGCCTTTTTCTTGGATCAGGCGGGAGAAGCGACGACCACAGTGCGTACGCGTATCCGGGATGGGGCAGACGATCTATCTGACCGGGCGGTGCAAGTGATCCGTGGCCCCGAAAGTCATCTACTTCGTGATGCGATCGCGTTCACAGCCGGGGTGGGAATTGGTGTGGGTGTGGGAATCCTTTGCGCCCCAAGCAGCGGTGCCGAAACACGGGAAGCTCTCTCTGATCGCTTGCTGGAATTCGGGGGAAACGTCAAGAAGCGGGTTTCGACTGAAGCGACAGCAGTCGCGGCCGCTTTCGACGGACCGCAGTCGGCAAATTCTCAGTGAGTGTTCGATGATGTTTCTCGTCAGCATAGGGAAAACGCTGTATGGGCCGCGACAGCGAGCTGCGGTAATACTTTCTACAAGGCACGTAGAAGTTTCGCCGCTGGATCCGACTGGCCGTCGCATGTGGCACGGGAACAAGGGTTTAACAAACGGCAAGCGGCTTGCCTGTATTAAGTTCGCCGGCTTCGTCTTTCGGAGGTGCAACATGAAACGAGAGACAAGTGCGTTAGCGACCATCACATTACTGGCACTGCTGGCAGCCCGTGGATTTGGCCAGGTCCCCCAGATAGAACCCACTCCCGGACAAGCGCCCCAACTGGGCCCGTCGCTTCCAGCCAGTATTCTTGGTCCACAACTAATTGTGTGGACTCAGATGCAGGAGCCCAAGCCGGTGCCACAACCCATTCCACCTGGGGGAGATCCTTCCGCACGGCCGGCGCCACCGCAGCAGCATGAGCAAAGCGCGAACTCGCCGTCCCAGCAGCAACCAGCGACGCAGAGTTTTACTGGAACAATAACCAAGACCGGCGACAAGTTTGTTCTGACCGTGGCGGGCGGAGTCACTTATCAACTCGATGACCAGGATCGCGCCAAACAATACGAGGGCAAGCAGGTGAAAATCATCGGCAATCTCGACTCCACAAGCAACACTCTTCACGTGTCGAGCATTCAGCTGATTTCATAACTCAATCGTCCGTGAAGGGGGTCGCGACACGAGAAACGAAAGGAGACTGGGCCATGTTGAAGAGCACAGACGCTGGGTTGAGAACAAACACCGAATATGTAATCGAAGACACGCCGATCAGTTGCAGCCTCTGCGACCGGTCCTTCAATTCGATGCACGATCTTAGAATTCATGAGCAATCGGTCCATTCCGCCATCGTGCGTAACCGCATGTTCTCCCGCATCGAGGAACCCAACACGGATGAGGAAGAGACGGCAGCGTAGAGGCCTCCAAGACCCCACGACTGTGTGCCGGGCAATCTGACTAGATGACTGACGTCCGGGACACGCTCCCGAGAAGCGTACCGCGCCTCTTCTCACATCGTCCTCGCATGCGTGCACCATGGATGTGAGCACACTCCGAAAAGCTCACGACCTCTGTCTAAAGCCACGCTTGCAACGAGGCTGTGGGCAAGGCATTTGCATCTTCTTCCCTGGTATGCGGTGAAAGCTGTATGACACGCACAATGAAAACTGTAGTGATTCTTGCGCCAGAACATTCGGAACGGTTTGCCATCACGAAAAAATTACTCGTCGGGTTGGCAGGACTTCCACTCGTCACGCGCTCTTGCACCGCTAACTTCTTATTTCTCTCCACCCCTGACTTCTGGCACGACTCTTGCACTTCATTGAGCAAGAAGCAAATTCAACTACCGGAGGTACGAACATCATGAAATCACTCGGTCTCTTCAGGCTGCTGGGGTCGGTAGCTCTCCTCATCGGCTTGGCAAGTCTTCCTCTCTTCGGGCAGGACCAGCAACAGCCGAGTCCGCAGGATCCAACAACGCAGTCGCAGCCGTCACAGCCAGTGCAGCCTCAAACGTCAATGACGCCGCAATCGACTCCCAGCCAGCCTTCTCAGCTGTTTGTGGGTAAGGTTGCGAAGTCGAAGGGCGATGTGCTGCTCAAGGCTGATGCAGGTGTTTCCTACAAGCTCGACAACACTGACCAGGCGATGCAGTATGTCGGCAAGACAGTCCACGTCACCGGAACGTTGGATACCGCGACCAACACCATTCACGTAACCAACATCGAGCCCCCTCCGACATCCTAGGCAGGCGAAGAATTTGGTGGGAGAGAAGAGGGCCCAGAACGACGGGGCCCTTTTTCTTTTTGCAGCTCGATCTAGGCCGCTGAACAATCGCTGGCGCGCTCTCCATGATTTGTTTGGAGGCTGGCACAAGGTTCGTCGGCCGTACTGAGCCGACCCTACATGCATTCTGCTATGGAACTAGGGTCCGCACCGGATTCTCGAATGGTGCTGTTCGCAATATCGTTGCGAGAGATGTAAACCAACTAACTCTTCGGGGGTGCCGCTGGGGCTTTGTGAGCAAAGGCAGGATGAGCAGCAAACCTGAACGTCAAACCGAACGGTAGGCAATCATAATCCGCGTCAACAAAGGAGAACTTCGATGTCGGGAAAAAATACAGCAGTCTTTGGTATCTATCCGAGTTATGCGAACGTCGAAAGCGGCGTCGATGGCTTAAAGGCAGCAGGCTTCAGCAACCGGGACATCTCCGTGCTGTTCCCGGAAAGTGCTGGATCCAGAGATTTCGCTCATGAGAAGGGCACGAAAGCACCGGAAGGAGCAACAGCCGGCGCAGGCACTGGAGTGGTCTTGGGCGGAACGCTGGGTTGGCTGGTGGGGATCGGAGCCCTTGCCGTTCCTGGCTTAGGGCCATTTATCGCCGCCGGCCCGATCATGGCTGCTCTCGCGGGCGCCGGGGTGGGAGGCACCGTCGGTGGATTGACCGGGGCGCTGGTAGGGCTCGGAATTCCTGAGTATGAGGCAAAACGCTACGAAGGCCGCGTGAAGAATGGCGGCATCCTGCTGTCGGTTCATTCCGACAGCGCAGATGCAACCAAACGGGCCAAGCACATTCTGATGGCGACCGGCGCCCAGGATGTTTCATCGACCGGCGAAGCAAGCTCTGACCAGCCCAATGCCGAGCTGCGCCGGGCAGTTTAAGTCGCGACACCAACAAAGGCTACGCTCTGCGATAGCCAATGATCAGCAGAAACAACTCGATTATCACGTACCCAAAAGGAGGAAACCAATGAACTCAGATCAGATGAAGGGAAAATGGAAGCAGATTAAAGGAGCGGTGAAGGAGCGATGGGGGAAATTGACCGACGATGACCTCGACGTCATCGATGGGAAACACGACCAACTCATCGGCAAGGTGCAGGAAAGGTATGGAATCGCGCGCGAGGCTGCCCAGAAACAAGTCGACGATTGGAACGCCGATGTTACGCGCGACCCCGCTGAAGAGCAGAGACGCAAAGCCAGCTAAGGGCGTCGGCAGAGAGCAACTACGAAAGGGGAAGCCGCTGACCAGCTTCCCCGTTTTTCTTTTCTAGACTAGTCACGCGAAGGTGTAGCCCGCCGAAACAGCTCTCCTCCCCAATCAGGCTGCAGAACCTGACGCCGGGTTCGCCGCGATGGATGGCACATCTACCTGGATAATGTTGTTCTTGATCGCATATACCACTATGTCCCGTATCGAGTGAAAGCCGAGCTTGCGCATGATATTGCTGCGATGCGTCTCGGCCGTCTTGGTGCTCATGTCGAGCACACAGGCGACTTCCTTTGAACTCTTTCCTTCTGCCAGTAACTGGACGACCTCGCGTTCGCGCGGCGTCAACTTGGGCAAAGTTGGAGACGTAGTGCTCGATCCATTGAGACCTTTATCGAGAAAACCTTCCAGCACCATATCGTTCACGTGGGGAGTGAAGAACATTCGATTCCTCAGCAGCGCCTCCACAGCCGATACCAGGTCCCGCGCCGCATCTGACTTCAATACAAAACCGCGAGCGCCGGCATCAAGAGCCTCGCGAATTACCTGGTCTGTGTCGGTGATGGTTAAAACGATGATCTTCTGCTGTGGGTTCTGCTGCGACAATTGGCGCGTCGCCGCCAGGCCATTGAGATTCGGCATGCCGATATCCAGGATCACGACGTCTGGTTTCAGCTGCTTTGCCATCTCGACGGCTTCGCGTCCGTCTTTGGCTTCCCCACAGATCTCCCAGCCTTCATGCGTTTGAAGAAGCGTGCACAAGCCGCGCCGCACAACCTCGTGATCGTCTGCAATCAATATCCGCACCTTCATGATCCACCTCCATCAGAACCGCGGGTCTAACCAAACGAAACTACGTTCATTCCGGATTGCCAGTCGAACCACCAGAGGAAAATAATCTGTGCTGGCTTACCGCCTCCAGCGCGGCCGGTAAATCCCGTGCCACGTTGGACTTCACTACATAACCTCTGGCCCCTGCACTCATCGCCTCCCGCATCATTTGAGGGGAGTCGTGTTGCGTGACGATCAGGACTTCAGAGTTCGGCACGCTTTTCCGGATCCACCGACAGGCCTCCAAGCCATCCATCCTGGGCATGCTGACATCCAGCACAACCACGTCCGGCTCCAGTCGAACAGCCTTATCGACAGCTTCGATTCCATCTGATGCCTCTTCAATGATCTCCCACCGAGGGTCACCGCTCAGCAAGATCCTCAGCCCGCTCCGCACCACGGGGTGATCATCTACCACCAAAATGCGAACTGGCATACTGTCTTTCTCGCTCGGGGGGGAGGTTATTCCCACAAGATTCGTCATCTCAATTATGCCCGTCACCTCCGGACGCTGTCGTGTCGCTTGTCCTCCCGCTACAGACCAATGGCCCACCGCACGATCAGTTGCTGAGTTGAGTCTCAATTGCCACGGTGACCGGTACCTCAACCCGCACGAATGTGCCACTGCTATCCGGCGCAAGCTCCATCTTTCGGTTTATCTCGGTGAGAATCACTTGCCCTGATTCCACGTTAGTTTATTCTCGCAATACCTCGAAGCGAATACAGCGAATGCTGTACTCACCTTACTGAAGGCCACTTTGACGTTCAATCCAGGGCGAAGCAAGCGCAGAGCCTATTTTGGGGCCTTCCAGATGTAGAAGTTCTCTTCGTCGGACAAAGTCTCAATTTCCAAACCTCTTGAAGTGGAGGCCCGATGCACGGCGGACCGCAGGTTCGCGAGAGTGATGCCATCCACCTGATTCAGCGGAATCTTCATCGCGGATCCTTCGGGCAAGGACTCCAGATCCTGGAATATGCCTCCCACCAAATCGTGGTGCTTTCCTCGCCGACTCCTGCGAATGTCGGCCAGGACGACCCGCTCGTATTTCGCTGGAGTCTGATTGTTCTTACTGCTTGTTTCTTTAGCCATACGTACCTCTTATTTTGAAATACCAATAGAACCTATATATTATTTGTTTGTGGCACTGTCAACTCCATTTTGAATGTGCATTAAGAATACGTTTATCATACGCGTCGGGCGGCGCCAATATCCGGCTGCGGTTTTTGTTCTGCATGATTTTTTTCACCACACCGCCTTTAATTGTTTCTGCAATACTCCTCCCCTTTTTTAGCAGCGAATGTACTCTGGGATTACATAGGAAAGTGAGGTGACGACATGACCACGACCTCCTCGTGGCGAGAGCTGTATCAGGCAGCCCTGCTTGAACTCCGCCCTAAAGAGTTGCGCCCACGAATCGACGCTGCCGTAGCAGGGATCCAGCAAAGAGTTGAGCACTTGAGGCTCAGCGATTCCAATTCAGCCGGAGAATTGCGCGATCTCGATGACGCACTGCGCGGTCTGCGTCTACTCGAAAGAACGGAGTGTGCCAGCGAAAACAGGGCACCTGGCTCGGATCGGAGGGTGGCATCATGAACCGTCTCCCAAGAAGGACGTGCCGGACCCCGCTCGTTTCGGCCCGGGTTCGAAGAAACGAGATGACCGAGAGATTTGATAAGGAGTGGGACGAGCTTCGGCGCCACGCTACCATTGAAAAAGATTTGGAGAAGCTGTTGCGGCTTACTGCTGAGATGAACAAAGGCAGACGCTTGTTGGAATCCCCCAGCCATGTCACGACGTAAGAAGGCTCAAGCGGCATTCACTTCGGCAGTCGTGCTGCTGTTCCTCAGCGGATTGGCCGCTTATCTCACGATCACGCGCCTCTTGGATAGCGAAAAATGGGTTGTCCACACCCATGAAGTCCGGGCCGCGGTTGGAGACATTGATTCAGCAGTGCTCAGGTCGGGTCGCGCTAGAAGCGCCTACCTCATCACCGGTGACCAGGATGCGCTGGGTCAGTTCGAGGCCGCTAATCGCGAGATTTCACTTGAACTCCGGCATTTGCGAGAACTGACCAGGGACAATCCCAGGCAGCAGGCGTTGTGCTCACGTCTGGAAGACGCTACGAGCAAAAGAGTGGCTCTGCTGGTCGAATCAATTCGATCGCCGAGCAGCGCATCGGACCAACAAGCGCAAGCCGA
>CAVUWQ010000075.1:0-4084 GCA_963745105.1 uncultured Acidobacteriaceae bacterium | reverse complement strand
TTTTCCTGCGGCTGAGGTTGGTCTTGCTGACATCACCGGAAGTACCGGAATCGCCGGCGGAATAGCAACATCGACGTTTTCGATTTGAGTCTTATCCAGAGCGTCCGAGGTCCTTGCCTGCTCCCGCTTCCCCAGATAAAGCAGATAGTTGTCTTCGTTGGCTTTTTGCTCGCGGGTCAAATCGCTCTGGTCAAGTCCCTTCTCAGCAAGCTGAGTCATCTCCGCCTGCAAGCTGGATACGCTTGCCTGATTCGCGGCCAGGCTGGCGCGCTGCGCAGCCAGATCGGCCTGTGTCTTGGCCACATCTTCGCGAATCAGCTCGAACGTAGGATCTGCATTTGTGTTTTCGGTCACGTACTTGGTGCTCTCGGCCTTCTCGAAGGCCGACTTGGTCTGCGCAACCTCTTCGTCGGCTTCCTTGACCAACGGGTAGCTCGCATCGTATTTCATCAGCAGTTGCGTACGTTTGGTCTCCGCTGCAAGCAGCGCAGCGCCAAGGTCTTGCAGCAGCTTGTCGGGCGGCGCCGATGTCAGTTGTGTCGTCGATCGCGGCGCAATCGACTTCATCTGATCTTCGTCGTTGTGAATGCGCATTTCATCGGCGGCGATAGCCTGCTGTGTTGTGTGCAATTGACCAATGGACGTGGTCAACTGCTGATCGAGATCGGCACGCTCAATGTCCGGCGCTGCGCCGCCTGCTGTCTGCATGAAACTGCGCAAGCGAGCCTCTGAGTCGTCGAGAGCTTTCTTGTACCGGTCAGTCTCCGTCGCAAAAAACTCATAAGACCCCTGTGGCCGATGCACCGCTGCGTGCTTCTCGAGATAGAAGCCGGCAAGCGAGTTCAGGACAGAATAGGCGAGCTTGGGATCGTCGGAGCTGTACGAGACATCAATAATATTGGCCTTTGTTGACGGCCTCACTTTGATCTTTCTCGCCAACGTCTTTACCGCCTGGGCGATGCGATAAGGCTCGTCGTGCGAGGGAAGAATCCAGTTCAGCCACGAAGGCGAGTCCTGCAAGTGGTTCGCAACCACTACTTTTTCGAGGATGTCCCGGCTGACCAGTAGTTCCGCTTCGGAGTTGATCTCCTCTTCGGCAACCGCGATCTGCTCCGTAATGGTCTGGTTGGGAACGCCAGTAGTGACGGGGGAATCGACGCGTTCGCGGTTCACCAGAATTCCCATCTGCGACTTGTATTTGCCGAGCACAAGAAGGCCGAGTGGGACCAACACGGCGAGCGACGCCACGAGGGTGATGATCAGGACCTTCTTCTGACGGAACAGCGGCGCGAGCAGGTCGCGCAGCGAAATACCTTCCTCTTCCTGATTCTGACGATTGCGTGCGGCTGTGCTTTGCATGCGCAAACTCCTTTGCTCTTCAAGCAGGATGTTTCATAACGTTGCCGGCCATCGGCCGTACGACGGCTCTACGGCTGCAAATACGACCCGGCGAGGCCGCTCACCGAGTAAGGCACGTACTTCCTGAATTTCGAGATAGCGTTCTCCGGGACGTAAATCATGTCTCCCGGCAACACCATCGCGTCTTCGTTTGCGCGCTTACCGTTCAGGACGTCTTTGAGATTCACTTTCTTCACCTCGACCCAATCCTTCGAGGAGCGGTGAAAAAGAAAGACCTGCGTCTTGGCAGTCTGCATGGTCATGCCGCCGGCTACGGCGATGGCTTCCGCCACGGTAACGTCGGACCGCAGTTCATACTGGCCGGGCTTGCCCACCTGGCCAGTTACGGTAAATGTCGGCTTCTGAAAATCCTGTACATCGATATTGATCACAGGGTCGTGAAGTATTCCGGAGTAGGCCTTCTTGACCACTTCGACCAGTTCCGGCACAGTGAGGCCCTGCGCGTAGACGCTGCCCGCATTCTGCAGGCTCACGTAGCCGTCCGGTTGGATGGTGACGGTCTGGTTGAGTTCCGTCGAGAGCGGAAAACCTATCAGCAGCACATCCTCGCGCTGGAGGATATAGCGCGGATGGCGCTCTTCGAGCACGGGGCCGGACTTCAGCGTGGATTGCGCTCGTCCGATTTCCGGACCAGCGAAAACGAGTAACGCCGCGGCGCATAGCGTGAAGACGGCGACAGAAGAAGGCGTTTTCTTGATCATGAGATGGCTCCCTTTCTTTACCGACAACATCTCGAGAACTTCGCGGTCTAGCCCGCGGCCGGCATTGGAATATGCAGGCCGCCGAACGGGCGTTCGCGTTGCGTCATGTCGACCCGATCTTCCACGCGCTCAACATCTCTTTCGTCGACACATACGGCAAGCGAACTGTGAATCATGTTGATCGAGATCACCAGGCGCGAAGAAGAATTCATGCGTACGAGGAGTCCTTCCATGCCCGCCAATGCACCCCGCATCACGCGCACTCTATCGCCCTGCTCGAGCAGCGGATGAACCGTGCATTCCATTCTCTGAGCGACCACCGTGCGGACTGCTTCGATCTCATGGTCTGGAATCGGCTGCGGCCCGTTTCCGTTGCCCACGAGGCCCACAACTCCGGGCACCTGCAATACACGAAGCCTACTGCCGTCAACAAGGCTCAACTTGACGAAGAGATAGCCGCTGAAGAGAGGGACCGTGACCGCTTGGCGGCGGTCGCTCCATTGGCGCAACTCCGTTTGAAGGGGAAGAAAGTTTTGGATGCCCAGCGACTCGATCATTGTCGCGGATATTTTTTCCTGTCGAGATTTGGTCCACACGGCGAACCACCTGGCCGCGGTCGAATCTGTTCCCCGGCCATCCGCCTCGACGTCCGACGCGCTTTGCGAGGATCTAGATTCAACTTTCATCCAGCCTCCATCGACGACCCCATACATAGCTTCGCCCCTTCGGTCCCAGGATGCAGTTTCAAGCCTGGCCGATATTCAAAATCAATGACGTTCAATGACTTTCAGCGAAGGGTAGAACTCTGCAATTCTTCGCTTCGACTCCAGAAATTCGGATCGTTAGAAACCTACAATTACCTTGCAAACGCCGCCTCTACGTCGTTCGCATGGTTTAGACGGCGATTCGCTGCCTTTCATCTGGGGCCGCCCAACCATCCCTTCCTGGCTTACCAATCCCTGGCGGCTTACCAATCATTGACCGGGCCCGGAAGGGCCCATGTTTTGCGGCTACGTCTCGACCTGCATTGTTAGACGCGTGAGTTGTTCATCGCGGAAGAAGCCATGGACACCAAAAGCTGAATATCCTGATCTCCTACTGGAATGGATTACAGTCCCAGCACAACCAACGCGAAGCTCTGCACTTTCCGATCCTGGTGAGGGGAGCAAGACTTCCATATGGACTTCAGATCCCACAGGCGGGCATTCGCTACTCAATATCAGCGCTCCATCCATTGCAACGTCACTGGTGAACCCTCCCGACGTGTGCTCGACTCCGTCGTTCCAACGAAAGATGACTGGCAGGCGCAGCTTGTAGCGCACTGCCGCCCTGTGCTGGAAGGAACGCTCGGAAAGTTCGCCGACAACCATAGATGGGCATAGCCTACGGTGCATTCACGCCAGCGGCAAGATGCCGTTTGTTTGAAAATCTGTATGAGAAAATCAGGCATGAGGCAACACATTGGCATCTCTATGAATCCATATGCTAGAGAAGATCGGCCCACAAAGAGAGCCGAATGGGTCCACATGGAGAGACGAATGTGCGGGCGAACAAAAAGTGCTTGCACTATTCACGTGTTCATGCCATTTTGGGAATGCCACAGTCTGCTGTCCTGGCATCTAGTTAGAACTTCTTCACTTGCCTTGTCGCAAAGTCTTTCCGCCCCCGTCCCTATCACGACCACGGTGAGTTCTCAAAATTAAGCACTCTATCCCTCGCTGGCAACAGGCGATGTTGCTGGACGAGTCAGCGCTGCCCGCGACAAGTGTGCATCGCGGCTGCGACGGAGGTCATAAGTTGCAACTACATCCACCCATTCATCGAATGACGTCATCCAGAAATCGCACAAAACGCTTTCAAATACCCATACCCAGCAAGACAAAACTCGAGGGAAACTCCAATGTTCATCCGGGCGCGAAGCGAAAAACGCGCGTTCTGATTGCCGATCGAGACTCCATCAGCAG
>CAVUWQ010000074.1:0-8342 GCA_963745105.1 uncultured Acidobacteriaceae bacterium | reverse complement strand
GCAGCGGTTGATCGAGTTCCTGCTTGGAAAACCTGAGCGCCGCAGTTCTCGATGCCTTCAATGTGGTCGCCTGTGCGCACCTGCGCGGGATACCCGGCTGCGGCCAGAACGACACAAACGGATGGCTCAGCCTTCCACTCAAGCGAGGCGCCACGAAGGTGCCCTGACGCTGCGCGCTTCAGGACATCACCGAATCCGCCCTCCAGGCGGTGCATGAGCGGCTGCGTTTCGGGGTCACCCAGGCGCACGTTGAATTCGATTACCTTCGCACCATCAACCGTCATCATCAGTCCCGCGTAAAGGAATCCGGTGAACCCAGTGGTCGCGATCACCGGTTCGATGATCGTATCCATGACGGTTTGGGTTGCGGAGGCAGACAGAATTTGCCCGTCGCAGTATGCGCCCATGCCACCTGTGTTTGGGCCTGTATCGCCATCTCCGACCGTTTTGTGATCCTGCGTCGCCTCTAACGGAAGAGCCGTGCGGCCATCGCTCACCACAATGAAACTCACCTCTTCGCCGGTAAGAAACTCCTCGATCACCAGCCTGGGTCCAAGCGTACGGATCGCTTCCTCAGCCTCAGCTTGATCGTGGGCGATGATAACTCCCTTGCCGGCCGCCAGTCCGTCTGCTTTCACAACCACCGGATAATCGAAGTGCTTGAGTGCGTCAGTCGCGGCCGTCGCTGTTTCCACCTGCATGAAGCGGGCTGTAGGGATTCCTACCCGCTGCATGAACTCCTTCGCGTAGATCTTGCTTCCTTCAAGCTGCGCATGTTCCTGGGTTGGTCCGAATATGGGCCGGCAGGCAACCTGGAATTGGTCCACGACGCCCGCAACCAGCGGTCCTTCAGGCCCTACGACAGTAAGATCTACCCGGAGCGATATCGCGGCTGCAAGATAGTCCGTCGTGGGAACAAGCTGGCCCACCTGAGCGATTCCCGGATTGCCGGGCGCGCCAAATACCTGGTGGCCTTCCCGCGCGAACCGCCAGGCAAGAGCGTGTTCGCGGCCGCCGCTTCCGATGATCAGTATCTTCACGGGGAAACTGACAGTGTAGCGCGGCAGGATAGAATTACAACAGTGGCAAATCGTTATCAGGTAATCGTGGTGGGTGCGGGACACGCGGGTTGCGAGGCGGCTAGGGCGTGTGCGCGTCTGGGCTTGCGGACGGCGATGGTTACCATGAACCTCGACCTGATCGCTCAGATGTCGTGCAATCCCGCGGTAGGCGGTATCGCCAAGGGCCATCTGGTGCGTGAAATCGACGCTCTCGGCGGCATCATGGGTGAAGTCACGGACGCCGTCGGCATCCAGTTCCGTCTTCTCAATACCAGCCGAGGTCCAGCGGTGTGGTCCCCGCGCGCCCAGTGCGACAAGAAGCAGTACCGCTTACGGATGCGGGATATTCTAGAAAAAGAGTCGAATCTCCGGATTGTCCAGGCCGAGGTTGCTCAACTGACGATTTCAAACGATCGCGTTCGCGGTGTCGAGCTGAGGGACGGCCGAATTCTCGAAGCTGATACTGTGGTTGTAACTACAGGCACCTTCCTGAACGGGCTGGCCCACGTCGGCGACCAGAAGTATAGCTGCGGCCGAAGTGGTGAAGCTCCCTCCAACCTTTTGGGTGATCAGCTTCGCACACTAGGCCTCGAATGGAAGCGCCTTAAGACCGGCACCCCTCCGAGGTTGGATGGGCGAACTATCGATTGGTCGCGGTTCGAGGCTCAGGCCGGGGACGCGAAGCCAACTCCTTTCTCCTTTCTTACCAGACAGATAGATCGGGAACAGGTGCCGTGTTATATCGCCTATACAACGCTCGAGACGCATCAGCTTCTTCGCGACAGCATCTCCCGGTCACCCCTCTATAGCGGGCAGATTGAGGGAATTGGTCCGCGGTACTGCCCCTCCATCGAGGACAAAATCGTCAAGTTTCCCGATAAGACGCGGCACCAGTTGTTCCTGGAGCCAGAGGGGCTGGATACCTATGAGATTTATTTGAACGGCCTCTCGACAAGCATGCCGACGGATGTTCAGGCGCGAATGGTGGCTTCCATTCCAGGTCTCGAAGACGCCGAGATGATCCGGCCTGGGTATGCGATTGAGTATGATGCCATCGATCCTAGGGAACTTAGTCATTCTCTGGAGGTTCGGCGAATTCGCGGCCTCTTCCTTGCCGGTCAGATTAACGGGACCTCCGGCTACGAGGAGGCGGCTTGTCAGGGTCTTATCGCTGGCATGAATGCCGCGTGCCTTGTAGGGGAGTTAGAGCCCGTCGTCATTCCCCGGACGGACGGGTATACAGGAATCCTGATCGAGGATTTAATCACAAAGGGAGCTGACGAGCCCTATCGGATGTTCACTTCCAGGGCCGAATTCCGTCTCCACCTGCGAATCGATAACGCCGACGAACGTCTCACGCCTATTGGGCGGCGCCTAGGGTTGGTGAGCGAAGAAAGATGGGCCCTATACCTTCAAAAGCAGGAGCAGAAGGCTCGGATCCGTTCCCTGATGGATTCAACCCGAATCGATCCCGCTCGATTCGCGTACCTCTGCTTGGGTGCTGAAGACCGTCCGACTCTATCCGAGTGGATTCGTCGTCCGGAAGCGCGTATTTCTCAAATTTCCGCCGAATTGATCGGGGATCCCGTCCACGGAGTACTTGAGACGCTGGAGACGGAGCTCAAATATGCTGGCTACATCGCCCAGCAGAACCGCCAGGTTGCTCGGCTCAAGGATGCCGAGCGGAGGCATATCCCGGGTGGTTTTTCCTTCACCGACATTCCAGGGCTCTCGAGCGAAGTCCAGCAGAAGCTCTCGCGGGTCCGCCCGAACACCTTAGGGCAAGCAAGTCGAATCCCAGGAGTCACGCCAGCCGCCATCGCGGTACTTGATGTGTACCTGGACCTCGCGGTCTGAATGTTCCGGGAGTTGCTGTTTACAGAGTTTCGTCGGTTCGCCAAGCTTTCAGACGAACAGCTTAACCGGCTCGAACTACACTACAATCTTCTGGTCCGCTGGAATCAACGCCTTAACTTAACCAGGATTGAGGGAGTTTCGGCATCCGTGCGTTTTCACTATTGTGAATCTCTATACCTTGGTCTGAAGCTTCCGCCTGGCCCGCTTCGCGTTGCGGACGTGGGGGCGGGGGCGGGGTTCCCCGGGATCCCAATCGCTATTCTTCGTCCGGAATTACAAGTGGGTTTGATTGAGTCTCATCAAAGGAAGGCCGTTTTTCTACGTGAGGCGGTTCGGGATCTGCACAACACCCGAGTGCTGTCGTCTCGCGCCGACGAAGTACAGGAGCAATTTGATTGGGTAGTCTCGAGGGCTGTCTCACCCAGTGAGGTCTTGGCGGCAAAATTGGCACCAAGGTGTGCTTTGCTCGTATCGTCCAAGGATGCTCCACTGGGCTCAGAACTCATTAGATTCCCGTGGGGAGAAGATCGAAACCTTGCTGTTCCACGTGGAACTTTTCCACGTGAAACACAACCGTGATAAGATCCTAATCAACGTGGCCAAGGTAATCGCAATCACCAATCAGAAGGGCGGCGTGGGGAAGACCACAACCGCCATCAACCTAGGGGCCTCCCTAGCTGCGAATGATCTGCGTGTCCTCCTGGTGGACTCCGATCCCCAGGGGAATTCTACCAGCGGTCTTGGAATCGAAAAGACCCCTGAGATATTTACGCTTTACAACGCACTGCTTGGGGGGATGCCCCTCGAGGACGCAATTCAGAAGACAGAGTGCGATGGCCTTGATCTCGCGCCCGCCGACAAGAATCTTGTCGCGGCAAACCTAGACCTCGTGGATGTGCCTGATCGGGAGCACGTTCTGCGGAAGGTGCTTGAGCCGATTCGTGATCGTTATCAGTATATTCTGATCGATTGCCCGCCGGCACTTGATCTCCTGACACTTAATGCCTTGATCGCGGCAGATTCCGTATTGATCCCGATCCAATGTGAGTTTTTTGCATTGGAAGGTATCTCGCAGCTCATGGATACCATTGATAGGATTAGAGATGGCTTCTCCCATGCACTTCAGATCGAGGGTATTCTGCTTACCATGTACGACGAGCGAACCAATCTGACCCGAACCGTCTCCGATGATTTGAGAGACTTTTTCGGCAGCGAGGTCCTTTCAACAGTTATTCCCCGGAGCATTCGGTTGGCGGAAGCACCCAGCCACGGGAAGCCGATTCTGATGTACGATCCCCGCTCACGCGGCGCAGAAAGCTACATTAAGCTTGCCAAGGAAATCCTAGAGAATGAGCACCGGAACCGACAAAACACACAGAGCGCTGGGTAAGGGATTATCCGCGCTGCTTGCACCGCGGGCTGCGCCTCCTCCGAATGCCCAAATCAAACTGGCCGGTCAGGACACTCCGTCCAGCCTTCCCGTCGACGCAATCGCTCCCAATCCGGTCCAGCCCCGCAGCGTCTTTCAGGCTGATCGCCTGGAAGAACTGGCGGCTTCTATTCGGGCAAACGGGATCATCCAGCCCTTGATTGTCCGCCGTCACGGCCTAGAATATCAGATCGTTGCTGGAGAGCGCCGGTGGCGCGCCGCCAAACTGGCAGGACTCACCGAGGTACCAATCGTCGTTCAGGACGTCGCCGACCCGCGCATGCTCGAATTGGCGCTCATCGAGAACATTCAGCGCGAAGACCTCAACCCAATCGAGCTTGCGCACGCCTATGAGCGTCTGGGAAGCGAACTCGGCCTTTCGCAAGAAGAGATCGGCCGGAGAACCGGAAAGGATCGCACCTCCATCGCCAACATCGTACGCTTATTGCGTCTGCCCAAAGCGGTCCAGTTGCTGCTAGCGGAGCATCGCTTGTCCATGGGCCACGCCCGGGCCATACTGGGTCTACCGGCTGCAGAGGATCAAATTGAGCTTGCCGAAAAGGCTGCTGCCCAAGGGCTGTCCGTACGACAAGTCGAGACACTGGTGCAGGAGGCGACCTCCGACCGGCCTCGACCTAGCGGCGGCCCGCGACGCGACGCGCCACAGGACCCCAATGTCAAGGCTGCGATCGAGGAACTGGAACGGGCCCTGGGCACTCGGGTCCGAATTGTGGAGTTGACCGATCAACGCGGACGGATTGAAATCGAGTATTACTCCCAGGCTGACCTGGATCGCCTTTTCCAACACTTCGTCGGACAGCGATAAAGATGGTGCCGGCGGCAGGACTCGAACCTGCGACCTACGGATTATGAGACCGTCGCTCTAGCCACCTGAGCTACGCCGGCGCTGTTACCAGCGTAGGAAGCCTGCTTGGCTTCTGTCAAGTATTAATATAAGAGGGTATTAAAATACTATTTTGGATCGGGCGCTCACAGTGCACTACAATTCTCTTAGTGTCCGCTCCGGCAGTCGAATTCTCGCGAGTCTCCAAAAGCTACCCGATCTATACGGCTCCCCGCCAGCGCCTGAAGGAGCTGGCGACTCTGAACCGCCGCAGTTTTCATACGGATTATTGGGCTCTCCGTGACATTTCGTTCCAGGTTCAACGCGGCGAAACTTTCTGTATCGTGGGCGAGAACGGATGCGGAAAGAGTACTCTGCTGCAAATCTGCGCAGGGATTCTCCAACCCTCCGAGGGAACTGTCACGGTGAACGGACGCGTATCCGCCCTGCTCGAACTTGGCTCGGGCTTCAATCCGGAATTCACCGGCCGCGACAACGTGTACCTCAATGGAGCCATCCTCGGTCTATCCCGCAAAGATATGGACCGGCGTTTCCCGGAGATCGAAGCCTTTGCCGAAATCGGCGAATTCATTGACCGTCCCGCCAAGACTTATTCCACTGGAATGATGGTCCGGCTGGCCTTTTCCGTCGCTATTCACGTCGATCCCGAAATCCTACTGGTCGATGAGGCCCTCGCCGTCGGCGACGTCTACTTCCGCCAGCGCTGCGTGCGTAAAGTTCATGAGCTGCGAGCTCGCGGCATTACGATACTTTTCGTATCTCACGCCACGGGGGATGTCAAAGCTCTCGGAGACCGCGCCATGTGGCTCGATCACGGCCATCTCATGGCCATTGGAAAGACGGATCTGATTGTTTCTAAATACCTTGCTGCGATGAACGCCAAGGATGCCGCTTACCTGTCCCACGAACCACAGGCGCCACGGTCGCACTCGTACAACCCTCCCCAGGAGATCGTGGAGGGCATCCCGAACATCGATCATCGCTTCGGGGACGGAAAAGCGGAGATCCTCGGAATTGCCGTATTGAATTCCAATGGCAGTCCCCTGTCCTCCCTTCAGCCGGATTCGACTATCGCCGTACGAATCAGCGTCCGGGCCAAGGCCAATGTCGATCGCCCGATCGTCGGCTTCATGTTTCGCAATCACCTCGGGGTAGATTTTGCCGGCACCAACACGGCCAGGGAGGGCTGCGATCTGCCGCCCCTACTCATCGGCGAGATCTACACCGTGGATTTCTACATCGATCTACCCACCCTGTACGCGTCGCTCTTCTCCTTCTCGCCCGCCATTGCCGACGGAACGCTGGAGCACTACGTCACCTGCGACTGGATCGACAATGCAATCGTCCTTCCGATGGACAAGTCGGACGCCCCCATCTACGGCCAGCTCCATTTCCCCTGCCGCGTGCAAGTAAACACGAAGATCGGCGCGGGAGTCCCCGAATCGTGACCGAGTTTACAGGCGAGCGCGTCATTCCCGGACTGGTCCATCCGGATCTTTGGGCTGAGCACATTGCGCGCTATGCCTTTGCTGCCCGTTTCGCCAGCGGAGATCGCGTCCTCGACGCCGGTTGCGGTACAGGCTACGGCTGCGCCCAACTCGCGCCCAGAGCCAGCCTGGTAGCCGGAATCGACATCGCCTCCGATGCCATCGAGTACGCGCGACAGCATTCCGCCCCGCAAAACGTGCGCTACACACAGGCGTCCGCTACCGCAATCCCTTTCGCGGCAGGCGCTTTCCATTTGGTAACCGCGTTCGAAGTCATCGAACACCTTGCCGATTGGCGTGGCCTGCTCGCGGAAGCGCGCCGCGTCCTGGATGCCGAAGGTCTCTTATAACTGGTACGCACGAGAACGGCGAAGAAGGTCAGGATCTCTTCTTGCGTTGAAATTGAAAAGCGACATGCCCATCACCTCACCATTTCGCCGGCGCTTGCCGATCACCTCGGCTCGTGTACTGCTGGAGCACTTCGAGCATCCAAGGCGCCATCACGACGAGCACAACGATGACGGCGACCATTTTCGGGATGAAAGTCAGCGTCGACTCGTTGATCTGAGTGATCGCTTGGAGCACGCTGACCAAAATACCGATGGCCATCGCGGCGACCAGCATGCGGGCCGGCGAGGTAGATCGTCGTCTTGATCGCTTCGGATGCGATATGTCATCACCATTTCTTCAGTCATGCGCTTGCTCCTCTTATCCGAAACTCTTCACCAGGCTGCCGACCACGAGCTCCCAGCCGTCCACCAGCACGAAAAGCAGCAGCTTGAACGGCAGCGAAATCACCGACCGGCGGCAACATCATCATCCCCATCGCCATCAGCACGCTCGCGACCACCATGTCGAGAACCAGAAACGGCAGATAGAGCATGAAGCCGATCTGAAACGCCGTCTTGAGCTCGCTGATCACGAACGACGGAACCAGCACGTAAGTCGGCACGTCGTCGCGGTTCTTGGGCTTGGCTTCTTTCGACAGCGAGAGAAAGAGCTCGAGGTCCTTTTCGCGCGTCTGATCGAACATGAACTCGCGCAGCGGCGCTTCGGCGCGCTCGTAGGCCATCTGTCTGATCGATCTTTTCGTTCAGGTAAGGCTCGATCGCGTTCGTCGAGATCGCCTTCCAGGTCGGCGCCATCACGAAAAACGAAAGAAAGAGAGCAAGCCCGACGATCAGTTGGTTGGGCGGCATCTGCTGCGTGCCCAGCGCCTGGCGGATAAAACTCAGCACCACGACGATGCGGGTAAACGACGTCATCATGATAGAATCGCCGGCGCCAGCGAGAGCACCGTGAGCATCATCATGATGCGAAGACAGAAACCAGTCCTGCGGCTTCTGGCTGATTCGCGAACGAAAGGCTGAGCGACGGCAAGCGTCAGCCCCGAAGTCCCGGGACATACGCGCCACTCCCCCCGTCAGCCAAAGCCGGCACGGCCCCGACTCCCAAAGCGAAACCGCGACGAGCAGCAATTGGAGTGAGAGGTTTTTCTTCATAACTGTTTCAAACCCTCCAGACGGTTTCGGATCTGGGCGCGAACTCCCGGGGGAGGCGGCGGCGCGAACAGCGACGGAGGAGGGGAAGTGACGGAGCTTTTGGCCGGCATATCAGCCGGACCATGCGCTGGAATAGATCGG
>CAVUWQ010000073.1:0-3440 GCA_963745105.1 uncultured Acidobacteriaceae bacterium | reverse complement strand
TGTTACTGTCGCGCGCCCGTTACGTATTGCTGTGCTTTTGCTCCTGTCGGCGAATGCACCTTCGCACCTTGATTTTCTTCCTGGTTGGCGAGCGGTCGTCCGCGGAAAGCTGAATGTCAACTATGTGGATGGGCATCATCGCGACTTCATCACTCAGCAGAACGTCAATGCGATCGCCGAGATCGTCGCCGAGAATCTTCCGGCGGCGGCTGAAGTTGCTTCAACGCGTGCGATCAATACAAAACTGTCGAATCGAACCTCCGACGCGCGCGGATTCCGCGACGTAACAACATCCATTCGAGAACCCGAGATGCAAAGCGCCTTCCGCACCATCACTGGAAGAGATCGCTCACCAGGAAAATGACGAAATGCACGCCAAGGAGCGTCCCGAGATGCAAGCTGGGGAAAGCACACTCATCGAGACCAACGACAAAGACCTGAGTCTCCTGCGCATGCTGAGCCCGGAGATCAAGAGCGATCCGCATCGGCTTTATCGCGTGCTGCGCGAATACGATCCTGTGCACTGGGATCCCTACATGCATGCTTGGGTCGTGACGAGCTATCCGGAAGTCGTCAACGTACTGATGAATTGCTCGGCAGACCGTACCCCGCCGCCGGCTTACCTCGACCAGCTTGGGCTTTCGTTTATGAAGCCCTTCGCCGAAGTGATGCTTAAACAGATGATGTTCATGGATGGAGCCATGCACTCCCGGCTGCGCTCCATCTGCTCGGCTGCGTTTACGCCTAAGCGTGTTGAAGGCCTGCGCACCGCGATTGCGGAGACAGCCGACGAGCTGATCGACGAAGTCATCGAGCGCGGTTCCATGGACATGATTGCGGACTTCGCCAACGGGCTCCCCGCGATCGTAACGGCGCGCCTGCTTGGCGTGCCGCGGGAGGATCATGAGCAACTGCATGCCTGGGTACTCGACCTTGCCGAGGTACTCGGCAACTTCCAGCACCATCCTGATCGCGTTATCGAGATCATGAAGAGCCTGGAAGAGTTGAAGCGCTACGTGGCGGCGACGATGGAACAACAGCGGAGGAAGCCGACGGGCGGGCTCATTTGTTCTCTGATGGAAGCCGAAGTTGGCGGGCAGAAACTTTCTGATGAAGAGGTCATCGCCAATACGATCATCACGCTCATCGGCGGACATGAGACAACGACCAACCTGATTGCAAGCGGCTTTCTTACTCTGCTTCTGAACCCCTCAGAATTCGAGCGGCTGCGGACGCAGCCCGAGATCGCGGCATCCGCGGTCGAGGAATTGTTGCGCTGGGAGTCTCCCGTGCAACACACTGCGCGCATCGCGACCGCAGAAATTCAACTAGGCTCAAAGACAATTCCAAAAGATTCAAAAGTCGTCGCTGTTCTCGCAGCCGCGAATCGCGATCCCAATCGGTTCAACGATCCGGAGCAACTCAATCTAATGAGGACTGACAATCGCCACTTGGCTTTTGGCTGGGCAGCTCACTTTTGCTTCGGAGCGCCGTTGGCGCGCATTGAGGGTCAGATCGCATTCAACAAACTACTCAATCGGCTGCGGAAGCCTGTTCTTGTGGAGGCCCAGCCGCAATGGAGAGAGAATGCCGGCCTGCGTGGTCTAACCCGGCTCAAGATTGCCTTTGAGCCTGCGGCTCGATCAAGAGTAAATTGAGGCCGATAATTTCGACCCCTTAATAGTTGAACGATATATAACTTGCTTAAACTTCCCGCCCGCCTCAGGCGCCATCGGTCCCGATCGGCGTTCTCTCTCGTTCAATTTCCATCTGGAACTCGGTGAAAATGCACCGCGTCCTCAATCCCTCACGCTCAGTCTGAAGTGTTCTTTTTTCGGCAAGAGCGGGAGAGTGAGGACTCGGCATTGGTGCGCGTTCGAAGCGTCGCCTTTCAAAACACGCTTTCATTCTCCAGAAGAATCGGTGACGTCGAGGTTTGCACGGCCCCGCTGCTTACTCCATGTACCGCGCCTGTCAGGTCATGGTATTGAACATACTGACTCGGGACCGTATACGACCCTGCCCCAGCCGTGTTCCACACTACCTGGCCGACGTAGCCGCTCGGTCTCGTGTAACTGCAGATAAAAGTCGTTGGATCGGTGGGTACCTCCGCGCAAGGCTGGCTAAGTGTCGCGCCAGTCACCCACTTAGACACCTGAATGTATGCCTCGGCAGCCGTGTTTTGGCCGCTCGTACTGGTCCAGAGAGTGCCCCAGGATGGTGTGTCATATGCATACCAGAAAGCGCGCTGCACACCCATCGACTGCTCCAGCAGAAGATGTCTCGCGAGCCACGCTGCCTGATCTGCTGCCGCTGGTATGTCGGTGTTATCCGTCCAGCTCGATTCGGTGTCCCAGAGGGGCAATGAACTTACTCCGTATTGAGACATCGCCGACTGGAGTTGATAGACGCTTCCCTGAACCTGCTCCGGAGCCATGCCGATATCGGGATATCCGTGGAAACCTACCGCGTCGATATAGTTCGCTCCTCCGAGCGCGAGCCAGTTTGCGATCCATGTCGTGCCGCAATATTGAGCCGAATTCGCGCACTCCGCTGCTGTTTCATAGTTTCCAGTGGTTGATGGACTGAAGATGATAGCTGCGGGATCGACGGCCTTGATGATACTCTGCGCGTCCTTTGCCATTGCTACAAGCATGTTCGGATCACCCTGCCAGTAGATGGGGTCGTTCGCCTCGTTCCACATCTCCCAATACTTGACGGCGCCGGGACCGAGATGAGAAATCAACTGCGACACATACTGATCCCACTGGCTCAGGTTCGCTGGCGCTTCTGCGCACAGTGAAGGTGCATACGCTCCTCCGCAAACTTCGCTGACCGCGCCGGACGATGAAGAACCGTTTGTTCCCGATTGCGCATAAGTCAAAGTGGTCGCATCAGGTGTTCCGGTCAGATAGAAGGTTCCGTTGAAAGTGGCGTCGGTAACACCAGCCACAGTAAATTGACTCTGCAATGCCGAAGGCTGTGTCGGACTGAAGTAAAGACCGTGCGCGGTGGTTGTCTTCACAGTCACAGTCCCGCCGGATCTAGTAATCGACTGGATAGGTACATTCGTCGGCAGGGCCCATGGCGGCGTACCGCCGAAGGTATAGAGCACGTCTACGCCATTGGCTTGCGCCATGTTGATCTGTTGATCCAGCGGAGTCCAGTTGAAGGTGGTCGAAGCCGGGTTGAGGTCGGCCCACTTTGTTCCCGCATCCCACAACCGGATGGCGCCGAACGGCATGCTCGGCCAAGGTGTGCCGGTCAGAAGATGGTCTACGTTCATTCCGAAGAACGATGCCGTGAGGTTAGGAGTTCTTATCGGCGTCGAATAGGGAACAATCGTATAGGTTGCCGTCGCGATCGGGCTGGCTGGACCACCGGGCACCGCGGCGATTGTCTTCAACGTCATGTTGCTGTTCACGGTGATTGGGCCGGTA
>CAVUWQ010000072.1:0-4453 GCA_963745105.1 uncultured Acidobacteriaceae bacterium | reverse complement strand
AGGCTGCGCACGAAGATCCCCGCTCCAGTCAGCAGCACCAGAGTCAACGCAAACTGAAAGACGACGAGGACCGAAGAGAGCCAGGCGCCGCGCGGGCCCGCCACGTTATGAGCACTCTCTTTGAGAACGTCCACCACGTTGGTCTTTGACGATCGAAGCGCGGGCAGGATGCCGAAGAGCAAGCCGCTCAGGATGCAAAGAGCGGCGAAGTATCCGAAGACAGTGAAGTTCATTGTGAACAGAATCCACTGCGGGCGAACTGCCGCGGTTGCAAGATCGAACCAGTGAATTCCACCCGCGGCCAGGCCGAGACCCAGTACGCCTCCCACGGTGCTCAGAACTACGCTCTCAATCAGCAGCTGCCGTATGATTCGCCAGCGGGAAGCGCCCAGCGCAGTGCGGATCGACATTTCACGCTGCCGGTTCATCGAGCGGCTGAGCATCATGTTGGCGACGTCGGCGCAGGCGATGAGCAACACAAAGCTGACCGCGGCCAGCATCAGCAGAAATACAGTCCGAATAACCCCGCCATTCATGCGCTGCTGAAATGTGAGCACGCTCATTCCGAGGCCCTTGTCCACGGGGAACTGGCTCGCAAGACGCACGGCAATTCCGTCGAGTTCCGCGCCAGCCTGCCGCAGGTTCACTTCGGGTTTGAGAATGGCGTAGCCCCAAAGCGTCCGGCTATCCCGCTTGGCGAGACTTGCCGTCGGCGACAGCGGCATCCACAGATCGACATTGTCCGGAAAACGAAACCCTTTGGGCATCACACCGATGATGGTTGCCGGCTGCCCGTTCACGCGGACCTGACGCCCGATCACGTTGGGTAGACCGGTATAGCGCTCCTGCCATACCTTGTATGCGATCACCACCACCGGAGCGGCCCCCGGCAATTCGTCCGTTGGCAGGAAGGTGCGCCCAAGAAGCGCTTTGGCCTGGACCATTGAAAAGATTCCAGTGGTCGCGTGAATGAGCTGATACTGTTCGGGCGGATTTCCGGGCTCACTGAAGACACCGGCTTCAGAAGCAACGGCTTCGAGGAACTCGAACGATCTCGCCTGCGCTTTGTATTCCTGAAAGTCGGGATAGGAGAACGGCTGGCTGTGATCGTCTCTGGAGAGGTTGCGCGCAGCGACCGAGACGAGCTTGTCGCCGTTCGGTACGGGAACAGGTTTCAGCAACACCGCGTTGACCAGCGTGAAAACCATCGTGTTCAGGCCAATTCCGAGAGCGAGCGTAGCGACGATAGCCGCCGAAAACCAGCGATGAGCCAGGATGCCGCGGAACGCATAACGAAGGTCAGTTGCGGAGCTCAGCCGGTACTCCCTGAAACGGTTGCTTCGGTCCATCTTGCCTCCAATGCGTTCGCCAACTCGCAGTACGGCGCGGAAGTCTCCAAACCCACGCTCCGCCTCTTGCCGGGCGGCATCCGGTTTCCAGCCTTGCGCGATCAGATCGTCTGTCTTTGCCTCGATATGAAAGCGGAGCTCATCCCGCACATCCGAGGCGCGGTCTGTCCCGAGCAGTCGGTCGAACCGTCGCCAGATCGGCACTGGTTTCATCCCAGCTCCTCCCGCAGCGGAGGCTGCGTCGCGCCCAGCACCTTCGCCACCGCCGCCGCATAGGCCTCCCAGGTCTTCACTTCATCGCGCAGGTGCCGCCGTCCCGCCGTGGTAAGCGAATAGAACTTGGCCTTCCGGTTGTTTTCCGAGAGGCCCCACTCGGACTCGAGCAGTCCTTTGCTCTCCAAACGCCAGAGCGCGGGATACAGCGTGCCTTCTTCCAGGATCAGCGCATCGTCGCTCTGCAGCCGGATGAGATGGGTGATGGCATATCCATGCAGCGCGCCCCATGCCAGCGCCTTCAGGATCAGGACATCCAATGTTCCACGCAAAAACTCAAGCTTTGTCGTGTCGCTCACTCGCTCCCCTGTTGTTTCAAGGGGAATGATCTCACGACTCCCCTATGAATGCAAGGGGAGGTTCAAATTTGCAAATTGACACGTCGAAGGCGAGCGCGCTTAGCTGCGGTCTTGTGCGGCAGGTTGCATTACCAGGCTGTGGATCACTTCGGGCCGCTTTTGCCCCCTGGACGAAGCCGTGCGTCTATCCCCGCATTCGCTTCGATCAGCCGACCGAAGAGCCAGATTACATCGGACAGGCGATTGAGGTAGGCCAGGATTTCCGGCTGGACGACGCCGCCATTCTCCACCAAGCGAACCGTTGCACGTTCGGCGCGGCGGCAGACTGTGCGCGCCACCTCGTAAGCAGCGGATTCGCGGTGCGCACCGGCCAGGGACCAGTCACCGAGAATTCCTTCCATCCCTTCGATCTTGTGCACGAGGCCGGTGAGCATGGCGATGTCTTCGGAGCTGATGACGGGCGGTTGCTTCTTGTTCTCAGGAGGCGTGGCCAATGCAGAGCCCACGCGAAACAGCGTTCGCTGGATCGTCTCGGTCCAGGATGCGATTTCTCGATTGCTGCAAATGCTTCGAGCCAACCCAAGGAAGGTGTCCAACTCATCGACTGAGCCATATGCTTCGACTCGAAGATCGGCTTTCGATACTCGGATTCCGCCTGCGAGGCCAGTCTGGCCGCTGTCGCCGCGCGTTGTCGAAATGCTCATTCTGCTTCTCCTGAAGTGGTTGTCAAGTGGACTGGTTCAGAAGCGTTCCTTAACCGTGACTCGAAGTGTCTTGAGGCGCGGAAGAGCGTATTCAATGATCTGGCCAAGTTCGGCAAGAGGCTCCAGCTCTGACAATCACAGCCGGGAAACGCACATTATTTGTGGGTGTTCTCCTCTATCGCTGGAAGTGAACCAAGATAGCGAACGAGGCTATCCAGGTCGTCTCCCGTGATGGTTTTTTCATAGGGAGGCATGGGGTTGGCATCGATCACCGTGAACTGTTGAAGAGGTGGCTTCGCGTAGATGGAGATGACGCCGGACGCATCGATGACCTGCACCTGTTGATCGTCCTGGCTGAGAATGCGACCGGTGTGTGTGGTTCCGTCCCGCGTGGTCAAGCGAACGAACTTGTTACTCGCGTCGAGAGTTGGAGGCGGGCTCACAATCGCTGCCCGTATCTCGGCCGCCGTGTGCCGCGATCCTACGCCATTCAATGCCGGACCGGTGTATCCACCTTGTTGTTCGATGCGATGGCATGCGAGACAGCCGTTGTCTGCGATCACCTGCTTCACATGATCGGAGTTTGAGGAAGATGGCGAAGAAGGCGTAGCCGTTGAGGCAGCGGCGGCTGGAGCAGGCTGGTCCTTTGAATAAAAAGTGTCGAGATAGAGGAGGATGTTGTCCAGATCTTCTTTCGAACCCGAAGCACCACGAGACACCATTTCGGCGACAGTCTTTTTCCACTCGCCGGGAGTCTTCCTGACGCCGGTGACA
Source organism: uncultured Acidobacteriaceae bacterium (assembly GCA_963745105.1). Classification (GTDB taxonomy): domain Bacteria; phylum Acidobacteriota; class Terriglobia; order Terriglobales; family Acidobacteriaceae; genus Silvibacterium. The sequence goes on along the minus strand of CAVUWQ010000072.1, from coordinate 1,054 downwards.
GTATTTGCCTTGTGACATGCGGTGCAGCTATTCACAAATTCCGCTTTGCCCTTGCCGTCGGGCAGAGCCTGGGCAACGTTTTGACTGGCCATGCAGAGACTGCACAGGAACGCGAAGACTGCCGCAAGAGCTACTTTGAATTTCCGGACCATCGGATGCATATCCTCGTTGCTGTTCGAGACGCCGATCGCTCTTCGAGGTTAGAGAAAGCGGAGTCGAATGCGCCGTCCCTGCCTCGGGACAGCGGAATTCGAGGTCTTCTGAGCAAGCTGTTCCAAAATGGATTGCATCACTACGAAATCACGCTGTGCAGCCAAAAGGCGGGAAGCCTTCCGTAATCGCGATTTTGAAAGTTCCATTTCCGAAGAGGAGAAGGCTGGACTTGCAAACCATAGAAGAAGAGCGAAGGTTTTTGACCAAAACACGAGTTCCCCATGGACCGACGCGGAGAGGGTTCCGCGCGGGTACTCCAAAAATCGGCCGGCTTCTATCCCCATTTGCTCAAGTACCTGGACGAACCCCGCCCGCACCTCATCGTCGGTTTGAATGTCGAATGGAGGTGAAACTGAAGCTCGATATATCATTCCGCTTCGATTTGCCGGCGAACGCTGAAAGCTCCGACCGCCGAAGGACTTGCATTTGCGGCATAAAATTCCCTAGCTATTGCGAGAAGTTGCGCTTCCGTCAGATGATTCTCATTCACCACCCGTAATCCTATGATCCGCATCGCCAATGCGGGATGATGGACGTTCGCCCACGCAATGAACTGGTCCATTTCGTTGCTGGTGCCGGTGCCACAGCCCAGGATCAGAATTTGGCCGGTATCCTGTAGAGCCTTGGCCACCGGTTCAAAGAAACCATTTGGGTCCGAGCTATCCTTGCCTTTAGGAAGAACCTTCAGATTATGCGCATGACGAGAATAGTCTTCCAACTGCCGGGGCACGATTCGCTGCGGAATGGAGCCGTGCATTTCAGATCGAAATATCCGCGCCTCTTGGTGATCGATCACGAGGAGCCAATTCGCCTCCATCTTATTCGATTGGGGTTACAATGA
>CAVUWQ010000071.1:0-76773 GCA_963745105.1 uncultured Acidobacteriaceae bacterium | reverse complement strand
ATCATAAGATTCTTGTCGGATCGGGCGGCGTCGACGGCATCAATCGCAGCCACTATCTCGGCGCTGTCTATGGCATGGAGCGCATCATGGGGCGCGCCGACAATCCGGTGCGCGCCGTGCTCAACTATGCGGCCGATCACTTCCTCGGCGCCATTCCCATCATCTACGTTCTCACCGTGGTGGGGCGCGGTGCCGATGGCAAGCTGGCACTGCGCGGCATCTTTGTCGGCGATGATGTGGAATGCTTCCACCGCGCCGCTGAGCTGAGCCTGGAAGTGAACTTCGAGATGCTGGATGCGCCGATCCAGAAGGCCGTCGTCTATCTCGATCCACATGAGTTTCACAGCACCTGGCTGGGCAACAAGGCTGTATACCGCACGCGCATGGCGCTAGCCGACGATGCCGAGCTCATCGTTCTCGCGCCGGGTGTGAAGGAATTTGGCGAAGATCCAACCATCGATAAGCTGATTCGCAAATACGGCTATCGCGGAACTCCGGCGACTCTTGCAGCGGTGGAACGCAACCCGGATCTCGCTGCCGATTTGAGCGCAGCGGCTCACCTCATCCACGGATCGTCGGAGGGCCGCTTCAAGATCACCTGGTGTCCGGGACATCTCACACGCGAGGAAGTTGAAGGCGTGGGATTTGCCTACGGCGATCTGGCGACACAACTGGAGCGTTTCAACCCGGACAAGCTGCAACACGGCTACAACACCGTCGATGGCGAAAAGATCTTCTTCATCGGCAATCCCGGTCTGGGGCTGTGGGCTCACCGCGGACGTTTTCACGCCGGCTGATTGCGGTCGGACCAATTCATTGCAAAGGATATTCATGTCTTCATCGGTGCTGAGTCTCGAAGGAAAAGTTGCAGTAGTTGTAGGCGGTACATCCGGGATCGGACACGCGCTCAGTCTCGGCCTGGCCGATGCCGGGGCGGACGTGGTTGCATCGGCTCGCCGCATGGAGCAGGTAGAGAGCACCGCCGCCGAGATCGAGGCCAAAGGGAAGCGATCGTTGCGCGTGCCGTCAGATGTCGCAGACCGCGCATCGCTCCAGAACCTGCTTGATCAGACCGTATCGCAGCTGGGCAAGGTAGACATCCTGGTGAATTGCGCAGGCAAGATCAAGCGCGCGCCCACGCTCGATTTCGATGAGGCGGAATGGACCTCGATCATTGACACCAACCTCACCGGAACGCTGCGTGCCTGCCAGATCTTTGGCCGCCACATGCTCGACCGCGGCTACGGCCGCATCGTCAACATCGCGTCTCTCAACACCTTCGTAGCGCTGAGCCAGGTCGCGGCATATGCCGCCAGCAAAGCCGCGGTCGCTTCGCTCACCCGCTCACTCGCCGTCGAGTGGTCTCAGAAAGGTGTGATGGTTAACGCGATCGCCCCGGGAGTTTTCCGCACGGCGCTCAACTCCGACCTGCTGGACAATACGCCGCGCGGCAAAGAGCTGTTGATGCGCACCCCGATGGGCCGCTTCGGCAGCACCGAAGAAGTTGTTGGCGCAGCAGTCTATCTCGCTTCTGACGCGGCGTCCTTCGTGACCGGGCAGGTGCTGGTCGTCGATGGAGGATTTCTAGCCAGCGGAGTAAATCAATAAGGAGCCGGGATCGAGGGAAAAGGCCGCGAGGAGGTACCAAAAGACAGGTACCGTATGCAGGTTTACTTATCCGCGGGATAAGAAGCATTTTTATCGCGGTTACTAACAGAGCATGTGCGCAAGTGCCACCGTTGTGTGATGAAAAAATCCTTCTCAACCGTCCGTTTTGGGACGGTTTTTTATTGCATTTGTAACCCGGCTGCTACAAAATTAGTCACTCGCTACCGGATGTCCGGTGGTTCGACCTTTCCAAAAGATCACACAGAATTCAAAGAGACTGCTGCTGCAGCAGCCCTGCTGTTTTTCCCTGATTTACGTTGGAGGAACCTGTGACTAGACGTTGTTCGTGGATCGTTGTCGTCTCCCTGTTTTTCGCCTTCGCCTCAAACTGCTTCTCGCAAAATGCGAACACCTCGCTTCGAGGTGTTATCAAAGATCCCAGCGGCGCGGTAATTCCGAATGCGGCAATTGCCATCAAGAACGATGCAAATGGCTTTACAGCATCGGCGACGGCTGGGGCATCGGGCGAATATCGCTTCGCCCAGATCCCGCCAGCCAAGTACTCGATCACCGTGACCGCCGCGGGCTTTGGAAAGCAGACCAAGGTCGCTGAATTGCTGGTGGATCAACCGGCATCGATCGACTTCGATCTCACATTGCAGCAATCGAATGTGGTCGTCAACGTGAGCGGTGAGGCACAGACTCTCAATACCGATGACGCTTCCATGGGCAGCGCTATGAACAACGCCATGATTCAGGCGCTTCCCAGCGAAACCCGCAATGTGCCTGATCTTCTTGCGTTACAACCGGGTGTGCTCTATTTGCCTAATCTTTCGCAAGGCGACAGCCGCAGCGGCTCCGTCAATGGAGGACGTTCAGACCAGGGCAATGTGACGCTCGATGGCGTAGATGACAATGATCAGGTGAACGGCTATGCCTTCACCGGCGTGCTTCGCGAAACCCAGGATTCGATCGAGGAGTTTCGCGTGACAACCGGCAATGCCAACGCTGACTCAGGCCGGTCTTCCGGAGCCCAGGTGAATCTCGTCACCAAGTCCGGAACAAACAAATTTCATGGCGGCGCCTATGAGTATTACCGGCCTTCCAATACTGTTGCGAACAACTGGTTGAACAAGCAATCGGAGGCGGAGAGCGGGCTGCCGAATATCCCTGGAAAACTGATCCGCAATATCTTCGGTGTTTCCGTCGGCGGACCCATCTGGAAGAACAAGCTGTTCTTCTTCGGAAACTATGAAGGGCTGCGCCGCGCGGAGAACCAGGAAGTCACGGAGACTGCGCCTACGGCGTCCTATCAGCAGGGATTGCTCACCTATTTAAGCGGTGGCAATCCGGTAACACTTACGCAGGCGCAAGTGTCTGCACTTGATAGCCAGCCTGAAAAAGTGAATGTGAACGGAACCCCCACTTACTTGACCTGCGCGATCACTGGCACCTGCCCTTGGAGACCCGGAGTCGACCCAAACTCTCTCACCTATTTCCAGTCGATGCCGGCCGCCAATGGCAGTGCCGAGGGAGACGGATACAACGAAGGCTCCTACGCGTTCTCCTCTCCGTTGCCATTTACCAACAACACCAGCATTGCCCGCATCGATTGGACACCCTCTGAAAAACACCGCATCTTCGTTCGCGGCAATCTGCAAAAGGATGTTTCCTCGGGTGTGGAGCAGTTTCCCGGACAGGGACCCTCCTATCAGCTCGTCGACAACACGAAGGGAATCACGGCTGGCGATACCTGGACCATCAATTCCGCTATGGTCAACGACATTCGCTACGGGTACATCCGACAAGGAAACGGGAATAGCGGGGTGGGGTCCGGCGACTATGTTGATTTCAGATTTCTCTCGACTGCATCTGCAGAGACTCGCTCGACTATAACCAGCGTGCCGGTGAACAATGTCATCGACAACTTCAGCTGGACGAAGGGCAATCATAGTATCGGAATCGGCGGCAATTGGCGTCTCATCCACCAGAATCGCGGTACCGATGCTAATTCATACAACAGTGGCTCGACGAATCCGTACTGGCTTGGCGGCAATCCACCTGATCCTACGAGCATTGGGGCTAGCGCGGTTGACGACGGGTTCGGAAATTCATATCAGATCGCTTATGCAAATCTGATCGGGCTCGTACCGTCGGTCACGAACGTTTACAACTATGCAATCAGCAGCGCCACATCAGGCACATTGCTTTCCGATGGAGCATTTATTAACCGCCATTTCAAGGCAAATGAATTTGAGTACTATCTCCAGGACTCCTGGCGTGTGCTGCCGAATCTGACCGTCACCTTCGGAATCCGTCACTCGATTCTGCAGACGCCATACGAGACCAACGGTCAGCAGGTAGCGCCCACCATCGATACGCACGCCTGGTATCGCGAGCGTCAAACTGCTGCGCTGCAGGGGCAGGTTTACGAGCCAGACCTCACCTTCGCTCCGAACGGGCCTTTTTATGGCAAACCCGGCTACTGGGCAAAGGCCAAAGACAACGTCGCTCCGCGCCTGGCCATTGCCTACTCGCCGAATAGCAAGACGTCGATCCGGGCCGGATTTGGAATTTACTACGACCACTATGGCGAGGGTCTGATCAACGCCTTCGACCAGCGTGGATCATACGGAATCAGCAGCTCGGTCACCAACCCTGCCGGTACTGAGCACTATTCCACTTCGCCCCGCTATACGGATCGTCACACGCTACCGTTCAACAACGGGGTTGCTCCTCAGACCACGTCTTTTCCTTACACTCCGCTCGAAGGTAATTTCGCGATCACCTTCGGGCTCGACAGCAAGATCAAGACTCCATATTCGGAATCCATGAACCTTTCAGTTCAGCGCGAACTCCCGGCGGGCTTTACGCTGGAGGTCGACTACGTAGGACGCCTTGGCCGTAACCTGCTTCAACAAATAGATCTCGCCGAGCCGGTCGACTACGTCGATCCATCTGGCGGCGGGGACTATTATGCAGCGGGTTCTGCGCTATCCCGGATGGTCGATGAGAACGGCGGTAATGCCAGCGCCACCGTTTCCCCGATTCAATACTTCGAGGACGTATTTCCATTCATGGCCGGTATTGACTATGCTGGAGAAAGCGCGACGCAGGCCATTTATACCAACGAATGGGCGCCTTATCGAGCCAATCTAGGCGCGACCACCGCACTCTCCGATATCGATTTCTTCTGTGTCTATGGGTGCCCGGCTGGCTATCAATCGAAATTCTGGCAGGACCAGTTCTCTTCTTTGTATGCACTGGCCTCGGTTGGAACCAGTTACTATAATGCCGGTCAAGTCACGCTGCGTCATCCTATGAGCCATGGGCTACAGATGGATGCAAGCTATACCTTCTCAACCTCGATCGACATGGGTTCGGATGCGGAGCGTGCTCCGGCGCCGGGGCAGCCAGCTTTCGGTTACATCATCAACACCTGGAAGCCTTATCTCAATCGTGGATTTTCGGACTTCGATACCCGTCACCTGTTGACAATCGATTGGGCATACCAGCTTCCGTTCGGGCGTGGCCAGCGCTATGCCGGTGGGGTGAATCACCTGGCCGATGCATTTATCGGAGGCTGGCAGTGGACAGGAATCAATCATCTCACCAGTGGACTACCCTTCGCCTTTTTCGAGCCAGGCTGGACAACCGATTGGGACATTGAGGGCTTCGGAGTCGTCACAGACAAGAGCGCCGTGAAGGTTCATCCGCATTACGATTCGTCGGGTAACAAACAGTATTTTGACAACCCAACCAATATCAATAACGGAACGAGCACCGGCGGTCCGATTCGCCTGCCTTACCCTGGTGAAACGGGTGAGCGTAATAACTTCCGCGGGGATGGGTTCTTTGAACTAGACTCGGGACTTTCCAAGAGGTGGAGCCTCGGCGAGTTTGGTGGGCTTAAGTTTGCCTGGGAAGTCTACAACGTCACCAATACCCCGCGGTTCGATCCGGCTTACATCAACACGGGGCTGACCAGCGGAACTCTTGGCATTGCCGACGCCAGCCACATGCTCTCGCAGGAACGCCGTATGCAATTCTCCCTGCGCTACGATTTCTAAAACATTTGTAATTAATAATTTAACGCCGGAGATCCCTGGATCTCCGGCGTTTTCTTTGACCGGTTGCTGTCGGAGCTTCATGGCCTAACTACTGTTGTTGCAGCAGATACGTTCGCCAGCAACAAAAGAAAATTATTGGTAACGTGTAATTTCCGTGTAATGATTACCAAAGTACAATGATCGCGCCGCTCAACTGTAGCCGTTGAAGAAAGTACGTGCGCGGGTCGATAGATAGAAGCATCAACCACTTGCTGGTTTTGAACTCAGTCCAGATCTGTCTCCGGTTCTTTGTTCCGGTGTGATGTCAGGAAGGGTCGGAGTCGGTTTCTCTATGCGAGTCAGGTACGGTGCTGTGGAAAATACCGGAAGTATGGTCCTTTCGCGATCGGTCTGCTACGCCTTGCTGGCCGGGCTGGCGGTCGCTCTCCTCATCCAGGCCTACGCTACGCCGGGAGCAGGAACCTGGTCGGCTGCACAGTTTGCCCAGACTTCCGCCCCGGGATTTCATTTCTCGCAATTGCTGGCTTCTGCCAGAATTTCCGCCGGTATTCTGCGCGAAGAGCTGCATAATACCTGGCTGTTCCTCTATGTCTTTCTCGTTGTGTGGATGATTGTGCTGGCCTGGAGCCTGCTCGAACGGCGCCGTCTTCAACTGGGAGTCGGTCGCCGCGAGGTGTACTGGCTGGGCTGGATGACCCTGGCGATTGGTTCTGTTGCTGTTCTTTACGGCGCAGGAACCAACGGCATGATGGCCATGCGCTATCCGAAGATGGTTCCGGTGTCAGACGGGGTCGCCCTTGCATTTGTTTTGTCTCTGCCGGTCTTTGCCTGGAGCCGCATGCAGCGGCGCGGTGAAGAAGAACACGAGCCTGTTTCCGAGTCGCGTCCCTTGCCTAGCATGCTGCACTTGAATGATGACGATTCGTCTGCGCCTGCGCGCGCGCGTTTTCAGGAACCGATGATGCAACAGCCAGAGGAAGGAATCGCTTTGCCGAATTTTCTGACCCCCGCCCCCAATGCTCATGCAGTCGCTGCAGTAGACCGGCTGCTCGAGGCCGCCGCAATGCCAGCGCCACAACTTGAATCTGCCGCCGAGCCGGTAGCCATGGCGATACCGGCTGATGCTCCTGTGGTAGCACCTTCTACAACAGCGATCTCTCCCTCGACGGCAGCGGCTCCCGTTTCTGCTTCTGTCTCTCTCGCGCCGTTGACAGATGACTTCCGCGAGAATCTGAAGCTCATGAATTCTGCATGGGGACGTATCGAGAATGCGGGGCAGGAGATCGACAAGTGGTTCGACGAGCAGCGCCGGCAGGTGATCGCGCGGCTGGAGATGCATCCGCGTGCGCGAACCTCTGAAGCGCCCGCGCCGCTGCAGGAAAACTTTCTGAATGACAAACTGACGGCGGTCGACGCGGACTGGGCAGCTATCCGGCGCTCCGCGCTCGAAATCTCCCGTTGGTTTGGAGATGTTCCGCCAGCAGGCAGCTAGGTAGTTGAGAAGCGATCGACGAGGCGAAATTATGAAACCAGAAACGGCAGGTAAGAGATTTGGACCCACGGGAATTGCGTGGCGTCTGGGCGCTACCGCAGGTCTGGTTTCGTTATGCGTGCTCTCCACGGTTCGAGGTGCTTCCGGCGCATTTGAAGCCGTGAGTCTTCCCGTCGCCAATCTCACCGGGCAGAACGGCATCATCAGCGGCACCACGCGCGTGATGGGCAGCCGGTTTCTGCTGTACAACGGCACGCGTCTCGAATCGATGACGCAAAGCATGGAAGTGAACTTCGAGCGCGGCGGCTCGATGACGCTGTGTCCGCGCTCACAGCTCCAGATTCTCACTGCCAGCCAAAGCGCCGGCATGATGCTGGCGTTTCAGGCGGGCGGAGCGCAGCAGCCATTTCCGCTTCGCATGGGCGACGAAGTGATCACGCCTGACTGGCGCGTGGAGCTGGCCAGCGATACCCGCAAGGGCGACATGGGCATCGTGCAGGTCGTCACCAATCGGCATGGCGATCTCTGCCTGCAGGGAACTTCGCAGGTGGGCGCATACTTTCGTGTAACGCAGCTCATTGGCGATGAATCATTCCATGTGGCCGGCGGACAAAGCGAGCGATTCGTCGACGGGAAGATGGAAACCTCTTCCGAGGGATGTGGCTGCAGCGCACAGTTCGAAGCCAAGGCCGATGCCGCTTTACCGGGCGCTTCTCCGTCCGTTGCTCCTCGGATGTCATCCGCGGCAAGCTCCGCGATTGATGGCACGGTTCCAGCCTCTCAGCCGGCTCTCGCAGCTGCCTCAGAGCCTGCAGCAGTGGCCATGGCTAAACCCGAACAGCTCAAAGCATCCAAGGTTAAGCCCAAGCGGCAGCATCCGCAGGATGTTGCGGGCTACGTCGGCTCTTTCATGCATAAGATCTTCGGCCGCTAGTTGCAGCCGCATATTTACCGATACCCGCGGTAGTACCGCCGTCGCAGCAGAGATCGCGTGGACGGACCAGCACCTCCGCGAGTGCGGAGACGCGTTTAGACCGTGCTTTTTCGCGAAACGATCGGCATCGCAGGAACACCGGCCACAACCGTATTTGCCGCGACATCCCGGGTAACCACCGCATTGGCCCCGACCGTGGCCTGATCTCCGATCGTGACTCCACCAAGCACGGTCACGCCGCGCCCAATCCACACCTGGCTTCCGACCTCAATGGGACGCGCCGTGTGTCCGGCATCGCGGATGCTGACACTCTCGCTGCGCTGATGATTGGCGTCGCGGATGCCGGCGTACTCGCCGATCATCGTGCCGGCTCCGATAGTGATCCCAGCCATGGCAACAACATGCGCGCCGCGGGAGATCACACATCCGTCGCCGATGTGAATCTTTGCATTGCCCTGGGTTTCGAGATGGATGTCTGGATAGAAAAGCACATCCTCGCCGATTTCAATATTCCGTGTGCCATAGACGTGGATCTTGCCCAGCAGCACCGTAGAGGCAGGCAGCGGATGCGAGAGCTCTGCAGCGAGCGAAGCATGGGCATAGATGCGCTGGAGATTCACGCGCAGCGGCCTAGTGGCGCGTAGCAGGGCCGCGAGAGGAGAGCCGAGTAAAACTTTGAGTGCGCGTTTCATCCGGAATGCCGAGAGGTTACCACGGTCGCGGCGGTGAGACACGCCCGCCTTTGGTTTCCTTCCACGCCCGCTGCATCAGCAGAGCCAGATTTAGATTCTCTTTGGCGCGCGCTTTGCGGCGCGGATCTTTGCTGAAGGAGTTGCGCAGCACCGTCAGCCGATAGAGAGCATATTCCATCGTCTTTGCCAGCCATGCTTTCGCTCCGTGGTGTTTGCGATAGTAGAGCAGTGTGCTCCGCATGCGCCACAGGACCAGCTGTGCCCCGGTCGAAGACATCTCCAGCGATTTCACCTGCCGTGACGATTCGCCGCCAATGTGGATGACGACGATATCCGGCCAATACCAGACCTGATAGCCCGCGGACTTGATCCTGCGGCAAAGATCGACCTCTTCGCTGTAGAGAAAAAAAGCGGGATCGAAGAAGCCCAACCTATCGAGCACATCAGATCGAATAATCGAAAAGGCTCCCGGAACCCAATCGACCTCGCTGGCCAGCGACTGATCCGCCCAGGTTCGGTCGAAATGTCCGAAGATTCGCGAATGCGGATAGCGGGAGGCGAGACCAGTCATTACTGCCAGATCGCTGAGAATGCCTGGGAACATGCGCGCGGACGGCTGCCAGGACTGATCCCTGCCCACCAGCCTGCCGCCACCCAGACCTGCTCGAGGATTTTCGTCCATGTGCTTCACCGCCAGGCGCAGCGAGCCAGGGCAGAGGAAGGCGTCCGAGTTGAGCAGAACAACGTAGCGTCCCCGGCAGCCCTGGAGGGCTGCGTTGTTGGCGGCCCCAAAGCCCAGGTTGATCTTGCTGCGAACAAGATGCACATGTGGAAATTCCTGCTCGATCATCTCGGGCGAGCCGTCGGAGGAGTTATTGTCGACGACCGAGATTTCCACACTCAGACCGGCCGATTCGCTTGCTATGGATTCCAGACATTCGCGCAGAACCCCGCGCGTATTGAAGGAGACGATCAGGATCGAAACGTCGGGCTGCGGTGGCGAGGTAACCGGGTCCATACGTCAGACGACCTTCTGAGCGAGGCATTCCTCAAAGGCCGCCGCGAGTTTTTCCACATTTTTCTTTAAATTGTAACAGTCTAGGACCTTTTTTCTTGCCGCAACGCCGATTTGGCGGCGCAATTGTGAGGATTTGATGAGGCGCTCCATGGCCTCCGCCAGCGCCTCGCTGGACGATGCAGGCACCAGGAGGCCTTCGACCTCATTCTCGATCAGTTCGGGGATGCCGGCGATTTGGGTACTGACACAGGGTATTTCCATAGCCATGGCTTCCATAAGTGCAACGGGTACGCCTTCTGCAAAGCTGGGAAGAACAAAGATGTCTGATTCTGCGAGCCTGGCGCGGGTCTGATCGTGATTAAGTGCTCCCATGAAGGTAACGAAATCAGTCAATCGATGCTCTTCTGCAAATTTTTCGAGGAATTTTCTATCGGCTCCATCGCCAATAACAACAAGATGAATATCGTAACTTTTTTCTAATAATTTCTGCATCGCGGACAACAAAATGAACTGCCCCTTGGCCGGAACAAGCCGCCCGACCGAAACGATCTGGAGGGTAGAAACGACTGGGCGCGACGGGGGTGGACAGAAGAGTTCTGGATCGACTCCGAGCGGCAAAACATGCAAATTTTTCCATTGCAGCGGAGACGAATATTTCATAACCTGACTACGGCAGAAGTTACTAATACAAAAGACGAAAGCCGCATCCCTGAACTTCTCTGCTAAATGAAAATGCTCCACGTCGTAAAACTCCTCCGGCCCGTGAATCGTGAGGGAGTAGGAGTATCCCCACGCGTGCGCGGCTAAGAATCCAACGGTAGCCACGGGGCCGCCAAAATGAATATGCAAGTGATCCAGCTTGCACCGTTTCATCCACGCACCAAGCAAAAGGGCCTCGACAATATAAAGAAAGCGATAGAAATGCCGATATACATCCCACGTGCCTAATTTGACTGCCGCGTGAATTCCGCGCAGGCAGACACGTGGATTTTTCAAAAGCACCGTTACTAGCGTGCTGACCATTCCCCGATAGTTGACACCCTTAATGTAGTAAGTACTTTGGGCCTCCTTTGCTTCTGCGGCAGTTAGCAGATGTGCGGGTCGGTCCGGAGGGTTTATAGAGCAGGTTTCGATTTGGAACCCCAATTGCTCTAGGCCAAGTACTTCCTTCAAGAAGAATGTATGTGAGATTGCTGGATATTGGCTTAGAAGGTAAGCAATCCGCGGCTTTCGTGCATCTGCAATTGAGAAATCAATGCTCGCCGAAATTTCAGTTGTAGGAATTAATTTCATGAACGTAGGTAATGTTGACCGAGTGAGAAGTATCCGTTATTCAAGACTTAAGTGATTAATGACTGCCGGGAACGCAAACAGACGTACAAAGAAATAAAAGAAATAAAAAACAGCTTTTTCAGTTCACGCTGTCATATCGCTTTGAAGTAGCCCCACAATTTGGCACTGCAACAGTTACATGACACCAAAACAACTGAGTTCCTTTCCTCCTGCGCATACACCCAAGGAGTGTTTCGATGAAGTTTATGCAGAAGTTTTCGGGGCGGCGCCTAGTTGCCATTGTCTTTCTTTTCACAACCGTTGCATATAGTTTTCTCAGTGCAAGCGGCCAGAGTACAAGCAGTCCAACCGTCATCAACGTAACCGGCCAGGTTCAGCATGCCAATGCTGTTCGCTTTGGCATCAACATGGAAGACCAGGATTATTGGGATTCAGGCCAGATCATGAAGAATCTGAGCTTCCAGAATCCCGGCTTTGAGGCGGAACAATTTCGCAGCATCTTTGACTGCGCCGTGGTTTCGGCCAATACCTGCTCGGACACCAATTTTTGGAGTCCGCAGCCTGCGAATTTCTGGCAGGGTGCGACCTATCGTGTGGTTTCCGGTTCGGCCATGGGCGCGACCGGAACCATTCTGAGCAGCACCGCGGCCAGTTCCAGCGCGTCTGTGGGACAGACGCTCACATTCGATAAAAGCATCAATATGGCCAAGGGCGATTATGTAGCCGTCACTGTGCTCATGCCTGGAAACGGCCAGCACGGCTGGTGGACCTATCCCAGCGGCGGCGCGACCATCACCAGCGAAACGACCGATCTTTCTCCCAACACGCCGGGCAAACAGGCATTGAGCCTGAACGCTTCCGGTACGGGCCAATCGGTTCGCCTCACGGGCAGCTGGGATGTGCTCGCTTCACGCTCATTCGTTCAGATGAACGGCAACTACCAGGTTACCTTCCGCGCCAAGTCAGTTAGCGGCTCCACTCAGTTTGGAGTCCAGGTCGAAAGATTGATGACAGGCGAGGCGGCGTTCCTCAACAAGACAATTACCCTCACTCCAACTTGGCAGGATTACACCATTCCCTTTACGGCGAGTGAAACGGGCTCGTCCGTAGGCTCCGTCCAGCTCAACTTCACGCTCGCTGGCGGGACCGCGCTCATCGATGACGTATCGGTAACACAGACCAATTCTGATCCCACCAATACCACTGCCTTCCGCGACGATGTGGTGAATACATTGAAGGCTCTGAATCCGGGCGTCCTTCGTATGTACGGCGGCGCATCAATTGGAACCAATCTTTACGATGAAATTTCGCCATACTATGCGCGTTATCCAGAAGGCGTAGTCACCAACTTGACTGAGCAGGATCAGGTTTCATTCGGTATTCCGGAATTTCTGGCGCTGTGCCAGTTTGTCGGAGCCGATCCGTGGATCACGATTCCTACTGCCACCACCCCACAGGAAATCACCGACTTCATGGATTACCTGCAGGGAGATGGATCCACTACGTACAGCGCGATGCGCGTTGCACAAGGACAGACTGAACCCTGGACGTCGGTATTCAATAAGATTCACATTGAACTCGGAAATGAAACCTGGAATGACTCGTTTCAAGGCGAGATCATGACCTACCCGGCCTATCCGCTGTGGGCTAACCAGGTATTCGGCGCTGCGCGCCAGTCACCCGGATTCGATGCCGCCAAGTTCGACCTCGTGCTTAGCGGTTTTGCGTCCTATGCCGGTTACACGCAGTCCGTGCTTCAATATGCCACGCAACAGGATTCTATTGACGCAGCCCCGTATCTGTTGTTCAGTGCGAACAACGATACGGTGCCCAATATTTTCAATGCGCTCATCGCCGAGCCTGAGATGTTCGATTCTCCGGGCGGCGAGATGTATGAGAACCTCCAGGCAGCTCAATCGGCAATTACTTCTGCCTCGGGAACAGCGAAGCCAACCGGCCTCAATGTCTACGAAGTCAATATGAGCACGTTTAATGGCAGCGTCACACAGAGCGAAATCACCCAGGTGGAAAGCTCTTTGGGCGCAGGCCTCACGCTCACCGAGCACATGCTGCAGATGATGAGGATAGGCGTCAACTATCAGAACGTCTTCGGCTTGACCGGTTGGCAAGCCGGTGCCAGCAACGGTAACACCGTTGATCTGTACGGCACCGCTGTCGCCATGGGAACCACAAATATTCAGCGCCCCTCATTCCTGGGTGAGCAGCTGGCCAACAGCGCGATTCAGGGCGATATGCTTCAGACTCAGCAGACTGGCGCAAATCCCACATACAACGAGACCGGGACTAACAATAGTGACGGCGTGCAGTACAGCGGCGTCCACTACATTCAGTCCTTCGCCTTCCTGCAGGGACAGAACCACAGCTTGATCCTTTTCAACCTGAGCCAGACTACCGCGCTTCCGGTGACCTTTACCGGCGCGAATGCTCCAACCGGTACGGTCCAGGTCGGCCTGCTGAATTCGACTAACATCACCGACAACAACGAAGCGAACGAAGTTGTAAAGATCGCCACAAGCAGTCTGAGCAGCTTCAATCCTGCGACGCCGTACATGCTTCCCGCGCACTCGATGACGGTGTTGAGCTGGACTGCAACGGGAACGGAAACTGGCGCTTCACAAGCTGCAGAGCCTGTACTCAGCGTTGCCAGCGGTACCTACCCAACGGCTCAGACCGTGAGCATCAGCGAAGCGTCGCCGGGCGTCAACGTGTACTACACGACCGACGGCTCGACACCAACTGCTTCGTCAAACGTCTACAGCAGCCCAATCACCGTGAGCTCGGCAGAGACGCTGTCTGCGGCGGCCATTGGTCCGAACTACGTGACCAGCCCGATTGCAACCGCGAGTTATGCCATCAGCGCCACCTTGCCTTCACCGATCATGACGCCGGCAGGAGGAACTTATGCCAGCGCACAGACTGTTACTTTGACCGCTTCTCCGGGAGCCACGATCTACTACACGACCAACGGATCTACTCCCACAACAGCATCGACGAAGTATGTCTCACCCTTCACCATCAGCACTTCTGAAACTGTAGAGGCTATCGCGGTCTATACCGGATACGCTAATACCGCACCGGTAAGTGCCAGCTATACCTTCGTGTCCGGTACTACCGCTCTGAACTACGCGAATGGATTTACTTCCGGCACCATGACCATGAATGGCGGAGCCAAGATTGTTGGTACTGCTCTCCAGCTCACTGATGGAGGCGGCTCAGAGGCTCGCAGCGTCTGGTCTTCAACCCCCGTCCCGGTAAGCAAGTTCATTACCGACTTCAGCTTCCAGCTTACAAATACGAATGCTAATGGTTTCACCTTTACCATTCAGAATTCCGGTCTCACAGCTCTCGGCGGCAACGGCGGCAGCATGGGTTACCAGGGCGTGAATAAGAGCGTTGCGCTGAAGTTCGACTTCTATACACAAGTCGCAGGACAGTCCAACAACACCGGCGTATACACCAATGGAGCCACACCCTCCTTGCCGGCAACCGATCTCACCCCGAGCGGAGTGAACCTTCATAGCGGAGACGTTATGCAGGCGCACGTCGTTTATGACGGCACCTACCTCACGCTGAATTTGACAGATACCGTCACCAAAGCGGTGGCTGTCGAAAAGTTTGCGGTTAACATCCCTGCAACGGTGGGCGCCAACACCGCCTACATCGGTTTCACCGCAGCAACGGGTGGACTGACGGCCAACCAGAATGTTCTGAACCTGATGCATGTTGATACGTCGGGAGGCGTTACCACTACTCCCACTGCAGCGGCGCCCGCCTTCTCGGTGGCAGCTGGAACGTATGCTTCGGCGCAGACGGTTTCCATCACCGATTCGACACCGAACGCAAAGATCTACTACACAACAAACGGATCTACTCCCACCACCTCGTCCTCGGTTTACAGCAGTGCATTGACGGTGAGCTCGACCGAGACAATCAATGCGATTGCAGTAGCTTCAGGCTACACAACAAGCAGCACTTCAAGTGCCGCTTATACCATCGAGTCAGCTGCGGCCGCCCCAACGTTCTCTATGGCAGCGGGCTCCTATACTGGCACTCAGTCCGTAACCATGGCGGATTCGACGCCGAATGCGATCATCTACTACACGACCAACGGCAGCACGCCCACAACCTCATCCACCAAGTACACAGGAGCGGTCTCGGTCAGCGCTACCACTACGCTGAAGGCTATCGCGGTCGCTTCCGGGTATAACAACAGCTCGGTAACCAGCATTCTTTACACCATCCTGTCTGCGGTCACCGGCACCGGCACCACAGGTACCGGCACCACGGGCACTGGTACCACGGGTACCGGCACCACCGGTACCGGCACCACCGGCACGGGAACAACCGGCACGGGAACAACTACTGCTGCGATCAATTTTGGCAGCGGATTCACCTCCAGCACCGGACTCGTGTTGAACGGAGGCGCAACGGTCACCAACGGACTGCTTCAGCTCAGCGACGGCGGTTCCAATGAGGCCCGTAGCGTGTGGTATTCAACCCCCGTATCGATCAGCGAGTTCACCACTGATTTCAGCTTCCAGGCGCTCAACGCCACCTCGGATGGCTTTACCTTCGCCATCCAAAGTGTGGGAACGAGTGCGGTAGGCTACGACGGTGGAAGCCTCGGGTACCAGGGAATCAACGACAGCGTAGCGGTCAAATTCGACCTTTACAACAACTCGGGCGAGGGAAGTGACTCGACTGGCGTCTATCAGTATGGAGTGGCGCCCACAGTACCCGCAACCGATCTGTCTTCGACCGGTATCGATCTGCATAGCGGACACGTGCTCCATGCGCACATCAGCTATGACGGTACGAACCTGACGCTTACCTTGACAGACACCACCACCAACGCTTCAGTAACTGAAACCTATGCTGTGAACATCCCGCAAGTCGTGGGAAACACCAAGGCATACGTCGGATTTACAGCTGGTACCGGCGGAATGTCTGCGACACAGAATGTTCTTAGCTGGACCTTCAACACAACTAGCGCCGCCCCCGTAGCTGTTCCGACGTTCCTTCCCGGTGCAAGCACTTATACCTCAACTCAGACGGTGACCATATCCGATGCCGCCGCCGGAGCAACCATCCACTACACGACGGATGGTTCGACGCCAACCGCGTCATCACCCACCTATACCACTCCGATTCAGGTCAGCGCATCGGAGACGCTACAGGCGGTTGCTGTGGTTTCGGGTTCGCTGAGCAATACGGCGAGTGCTGACTACACCATCATGGCGCCCGCAGCGTTTCTCAACTACTCCAAGGGATTTACCGGCAACGCGATGGCACTTAACGGTGCAGCTTCGATACAGGGCACCACCCTGGTGCTCACAAATGGAGGCGGGTCTCAGACCAGCAGTGCCTGGACTTCATATGTGTTGCCCATCAGCAGCTTCACAACGGACTTCATCTTGTTGGATACCAATGCAGCGGCCGACGGCCTCACATTCGCTATCCAGGACAACGGTGCAGCAGCCATAGGTGAGGTGGGAGGTAGCCTCGGCTACGCTGGAATTCCTCGGAGCTTCGCGGTGAAGTTCGATCTGTATAACAACAGCGGTGAGGGAAGTGACTCCACGGGAGTTTACTCCAACGGCGCACAACCTACATTACCGTCAACCGATTTGTCGTCATCAGGCGTCAGTTTCCACTCTGGAGATCCAATCCATGTGCATATGACTTATGACGGCAAAACCCTCACCGAAACACTCACGGATACCACCACAAATGCAACGGTAACGGAGCAGTACCCCATAAATATCCCGGGCGTGGTTGGTAGCATAACCGGTCACGTCGGATTCACTGCAGCCACCGGCGGCGCCTCGGCAACGCAGGTAATACAAAACTGGACTTATGCAGCAGGCAATGGAGCTAACTAGGAGATATTGCTTCGCTGGATGAGTAAGCTGTAAAGCAGTCTGAGAAAGTAAAATGCGCGCTCTGGCTTAATCCCTCGGGAGAAACCAGAGCGCGCATTTTTGTGTCGTACCGGTTTTATTTGAGAATGGGGTCTTAGCTGAGGCAGATGGTCACACCTTAGACGCTGTCTCATAAGACACTCAGCTGCGGATGAAACTCGCCATCGAAGCGGGTCTCATGCATCGGCTCAAAGCCGCAAATCTGTGTATGAGGCAGCTCTTAGACTGTTCCCATGCTCTGGGTAGCAGCTTCTGGTACTGCCGTGGCGATCTTCGCGCAGGCAAATGTGATCGTGAGTAGTATCAGGCCATTGCAAACGACGGTGATGACATGCAGATCCGATTCGAGGCGGTTGACGATGGTGCAGCCAAACCAGAAATACAAAATCCCGATGAGAGCAATCGTTCGGGCGGTAGATTTGGCCGCTGTTAGAACCAAAGCCAGAGGCACTAGCATGACAACAAAATCGTAGAGCAGATGCTTGAAACAGAAGAGCGTCAGAAGCAGGATCAGCGCGAACTGCGCTTTTTCGCTGAGCTGCCGCGTGCGTGCCAGGACAATCGCAGCAATGATCGCGGCCACCATGCCGACAATCGTAGGTATGAGATAGGCAAGTTGTGCGGAATAGCCGGCTCCACGCAGCGTCATTTCAATCGGCGTCATAATGTCGGCATAACCCAGTCCGACCCCGTACCGCGACAGGCGAAGCGGTTCCAATGCCAGGGTGAGAAGATTGCCGCCGATCAGCCGCCAGACGACAAATAAGCCAATCGCCGGGGCGATCGCCGACATGAGCAGGGTTTTAAACCGTCTTTTGAGGATGAGGAAGAAAACGAGCAGGGGGGAGAAGCTGTACTTGGAATAGCTGACGCCGAGAAAAAAGCCACTGGCGGCTGGCTTACCGAAATAAAAGACCAGCGTCATCATGAACAGGATGAAGATTCCATGCTGTCCGTTGGACATGGTCATGCGGAACGGCGTGGAACTGAAAACCAGAAGTGTGAGCAGAATCGAATGCATGCGATCTATCTCAAACATCCGCGTCACAAGCCAGAGCGTTCCGGAGAGCAGGATTAAATTGACCACACACCACACAGCCAGAGCCTTGGACAACGTCATATAGCCAGTGGGCAAAAGAAAAACATAGAGCTCGTGAAGATAATTCGGCGTTTGCCCAGGACGTATGAGGTGATTCGGATCGCCGTCGATCATGATTTTCCACGGGTCGAGGTGCTGACCGATCAGGCGAGCGCCGCTCCATTGAAAGTCGATCCCCGTAACCAGCGCCTCGCGCACGCCCACATAGAGTGACAGCGCAGCCATACAGGCGAGGATAGCGATGATGGCCCAGGCCAGCGCAGGTGAAGCCGGAAGGACGCCATCTCTTATACCGCGATTTTCGCCGGAGGCTCTTACGGGCTGAGGATGATTGTGGGTGTCGACCATATCTTTCAAATGTAGACCGTATCCTCGAAATATTGAGTTAACTCCTTAGAGGCATCGGGCGCCGAGCATCTTTTCCGGCCGTATCCAATCGGGCGCGTCACCGGAATGTGCAATGGAATAAATCGCAAAGGATGGTATAAAAACCCCATCGATGAAGCGTATTCTGCAGCTTGACGGTGTCCGCGCCCTGGCGTTCCTCGTTATCTTTTTTCATCACGCTTTTGATCTTCCTCTGCTGTGGGCTGGGGTAGATGTTTTCTTCGTGCTGTCGGGCTTTCTCATCACGACGCTTCTCATGGAGGCGCGCGGCAAGGAAGGTGCCTGGAGCCACTTCTACGAGCGGCGCGCGCTGCGCATTCTGCCGCCGCTGACACTTCTGCTGATCATTGCGACATTCGTAGTCAAAATTCACTGGGGATGGGACATCCTGTGGTACGCGGGCTTCGCTATGAATTTTGCCGTCGTACTGCACAAAGGACCTACAGGTCTGGGAATTCTATGGTCGCTCGCCGTCGAAGAACAGTTCTATCTCTTCTGGCCTATCGTCGCGCTGAACTTTCCTCCGCGAACAGTAAAGCGGGTGGCTATCGGGCTTGTGATTTTGGCGCCCCTGCTGCGCGGCCTCGCTACTCCGTTCCTGCATACGCACTGGCCAGTCTATTACCTCATGCCGTTCCGCATGGATCTGCTGGCCTCCGGTGCCATCCTTTCAGTGCTGTGGCGCGATCGCGGCGAGATGGTTACGTGGAGGCGAACAGGCCTGGGTATGATGGCCGCCGGCGTTGTGGTGTTCGCTCTATGCGTGCACTTCATCCCGAACTTTCGCGCACTGAGCAATATTCTCAGCTTTAACGTCCTCGGCTACTCGTTGATCTGCTGCATTGCTACCGGATTGATCACATTCACGCTGGGCACGGAAAGCGGATGGTGGATGAGGCTGATGACCGCAAAGCCGGTGCGCGCCATCGGCTTGATCAGCTATACCGGCTACCTGATTCACCCTTTTGCGATTGGGCTGGTGACTCCATTTGGCTCAAAGCCGAAAGACATTCCCGTGGCGCTGGTTGCCACGCTGGTCTACGCTTCGCTTTCATGGTGGCTTATCGAGAAACCGATTCTGCAGTTGCGGCCAGGCAAGTGGCTGCGCGAGCGCAGGAAGACAGCACCGCAGCTGTCGTAGGGTTGTGAGGATTACGCCGGACCAGCTGAAACTAGATTCGCGCGAGCGGGGTCTCTTCGATTTGTTTTGAGGGTCTGCGGCTTCGCTGAACACGCCGGTAGACCGGAGTCCATCGTTCGATAATGCCGGACCACAGATAGCCGTCGTCGAGAGCGCGCTGGCGTCCAGCAATTGACATCTGCTCCGCCAACTGGCCATCCTCCGCCAACAGATCCATGGCCTTGGCAAGCTCGCTAACCACGTATTCTTCGCTGCGTGGCTCAATCAGGATGCCAGTCGCCGGTGTAACTAGGAGCGAAGGGCCGCCCCAGTTGAGGGCAATCACAGGAAGACCTTGCACCATGGCTTCCTGCACCACGATGCCGTTTGCTTCAGCTAGGCTGGGAAAGACGAAAGCACGATACTGGCGCAGAGTCTCAGCCACTTTGCTGTGATCCGGAATCCACTCGATGAAATGAACGCGATCCTGCAACTGCAACTCGGCGGTGAGCGCTTTCAAGTCTTCCAACGCAGGCCCGCGGCCGATAATGTCGAACTCAATCGGGTTCGTGGTCTGCTTGAGTGCCTTGATGACCAGATCCGTGCCCTTGTGCCGCACCAGCCGGCCATTCTGAAAGAACCGCAGATTTTTTCCCGAGTGCGTGATGCGGGGGTTTTCGTAAAGGTGGTCGAGTACGCCGCTGTCGATCGAGTCGACAAATTGCTGATCGCGGCAGCCACACATGCGCAGTGACTCGTAGGTGCGGTCACCCCCGGCCACCAGCAATGCGTCTGCATGCTGTTTTCCGGTGATCGTGTGGCGCTGAATAAACTGCAGAAAAGGATGCAGCCAACGCCGCCAGCGGTAGGACGAAGATTCGCGGGCACGGAACGCTGGCGGGTAGTGAATATTTCCGTTGAGGGGACCGATGACGACAGAGGCCCCACGCACACGAAAATATGGGAGAACGGGCGAGACCGGCGACGTAAAGTGAATGACCGATCCGGGGTTTTGTTTCAAAACCTTTTTCGCGAGGCGTGTCGCCTTCCACAGAAAGATCGGATTCAGAAAAGGAGTGAGCGGACCGATGCGAACGATCGTCTGCTCAAGCTTGCTGTCCCTGACATAGGACACTTCCATGTCAGGGTATTTGCGGTCCAACTCGGGTTTCACCCGGTCGTGCGTCACTTGGTGAACGCGGACACCCTGTCGTTTGAGCTCGAGATAAATCTGCAGCGCCTTGATAGCCTCGCCACCCATCTGCTCCGATACATTGGGCGAGACCAGGATGACAGAGAGCTCATTGGCTACGCTTGCACTCATCGTGTACTGCCTCTCAAGGCGAAGGAAAAAACAGGGTGTTTCTGGCTGACGCTCAGGCTTGAGCTTTCAAGTGAAAGCCTTGACGTATTCTATTGCGATCGACAAAGGGCATGAAATACAACTTCTGGCAGGGGTTGCAGGGTTGGTACGAGACCAGAGTTTCTATCCGCGAGAACTTACCGGGTCGTCTTCCAATGCGGTAATGGAGAGCCATGCGGGTTCGGAGCCCGGTGCTACGCCTTGCAGCTCCCATACTGTTCCATTCCATGAGAACCCATTGGAGGAGTAAACCTCCCGGCACGGCTGGTTATTCGGTGTCTCGACCATGAGACCGCGAACCGTGTCCAGGCCTAGCCGCTGGGCACTGCGTCGAACCTGATTCAGCATCGCGTTCTCGATTCCAAATCCGAATACACGGCAGCTGAGCACCCACACCGGGATCTGCAGCGCATCCGGCAGCTGCTCGACGATCATGGCCGAAATGACGCCCATGGTGCCGAATTTGTCGGCGGCTTCGGCTACCAGTACTTGATGCTGTGCAGAATCGATCCAGGCCGAGACCTGTTGGTTGCTGACCCGGCTTCCGCAGGTGTTGAACTGGTTGGTGCGGTTGATAAGCTCCGCGACCCGGCTCATTTCTTTCTGCGAGGCAGAGCGAATCTCCAGGCGCAGGCCGAGACTGGCCAGAAGCTGCTGGTCGTCTTCCTTCTCGGCGACCGAGTCCAGATGCGCTTGGCGCTGTTTGCGCTCGTGATACATCTGCGTACGATCGCCCTCATTCTGCTCAGGGAGCGCTGCGGCCCACCATTCCAGCATGCGCCATGTGGATTCGATGGTCGCGTCCATGCAATAAATTCCCGGGATCGAAAGCTGAACCATCTCGCGTTCGTCAGGCCGGTCGTCGATGAAGACAAAATCCTTGAGCTTGAGGTTCAGTTCTTCACCGATGCGTTTGATACTGGTGGTTTTCGATCCCCAGTTGATCTGCATCGAAACGAAGTCGCTGTCCTGCAAAGATGCGCCGTTCCAGCGGACATTAACTGGATCGTTCTTCGAAGCGATGGTCAGTAACACGCCCTTCTGCCGGAGCAGCTTCAAAACCTGCTGGCGGCGGTGGTCGTGCTCCACGTTGCCCTCGCCAATCACACCCTTCCACAGGGTGTTGTCGAGGTCGGCGACGATGACCTTCTTGCCGACGAGATATTTGGCTGCACAAACAATATCCCGGTAAATCTCGGCCAGGCGTAATGCCATCACCGTCGGGTGCTGGGGCTCGGAATCGTAGAACTTCTTGCCTAAAGCGAGCTCGCCAAACTTATCGACAAGCTCAAGCTCATCAATAACCACCACGGGTTTTGCCGCAACCATGTTGCGATCCGCGACTTCATGCGCAAGGAGGGCATTGGCCTCTTTGGCCGCGATCTTTCGCGCGTGGCTGGTAACGAAACTCTTGGCGTAGGACGCAACCGCATCGCTATGACGCCGGATGTTCGCCGTGTTGTGCACAAACACATTGCAGTCAAATTCTTCTGAAAGCAGGCGCAGCGTGGAAACGATCTGACGGTGGGCATCTCCAGCCAGCTTGCGCAGGGTTCGGCCGCTGCTGAAGATCCCCTTAGGATAGTGGGTTTGCGCCAGGGCCACATTGAACTCATAGCTGTACGGGCTGTAGCAGATGAGATCGAATTTTTCGCCAGCCAGTCCGCGCAGCGCTGTCCGCAGCTCGATGGGGTTCTTGCTGGTCGCGTAGACGGGACGGAGGGTGATCCCGCGGTCGAGCAGCGGAACGGCTAGGAATGTGCACAGATCGAGAAAGAGGCAATCGCCTACCAGCAGGATCTTCACCTCACGGCTCGACTGAGCGCGGACAGTGACCAGCTCCCTTATCTCGTCGAGGCATGCAGCAAACTGATCGAGATCCGAGGCCGAGATATGGGGCGCAAGCAGGTTCAGCAAAGCGGTACGATCGGCGGTAAATACACGCTGTCTTCGATCGATCATTTGCTCCAGATTGTCCGGAGCCCAATGGAGTTGCTTCAGCCGCTCGCCGACAAAGAGGTCCAGCCAATGCGGGTCATCATCCTGCAGATAGTGAATCAAATAGTCGACGAGCGGAACCGTCTCCCAGGCAAGGAAGTGATCCAAACCTGTCGCCTCCAATTGGGGCGCAAATTTCTCCCATTCCGCGATGGAGTCTTTGAGACAAAGCGCAGCGGCACGCCGATTGTCCGCAAGGGCTTTGGCTACCTTGCGCAACTCCACTTTCTTTCCCGACTTCGACACGTCTTGATCCGTAATCTCGTGCATAGCTAAGTTTTCTGAACTCATAGATCAGATCAACGCAAGGGAGACTGGTGCAGGCAGAAATCTTCGTGCAAAGGAAATCGAGCAATTTTCAACCACCGGCGCCAGCTTCGCGCCACCGCATCCACCAATGATAGGGGAAATTCCTGAAAAATGGAGCTTGAGAAAGTAAGAGCTGCCATCAATTTAGCAGGATGAGAGCTCAATTCCATCCAGCGTAAATCCTCTCCCAACTCCGGACCGTATGCCCTGGCTTCAGGAACATAGGGCGTAAGCTCCACGTGTAAATACTCGTAGTAGTGCCGCAGTGACGACAGATTCAGTCTGAGCCGGGGAGGTTTCGAGTTCCTGGTCCACGGCTTGATACCCATGGAATGAATGAGCCCTGGCAAGCCGGTGCGCAGCGCTCCAATTCGCTCCCACGGGGTAAATCCTCCCGGCCCCATGCACTGCGCGATATCGACTCCTCGCCTCAATAAGGCCAAGGGGATGTGCGCATATTCCTTGGCGCCCAAAAGTGCGGTAAGCACTTCCTGATCGGTGATCATGTGCAGCGGCCGCTCATACCAGGGCAGGGATTGAGCACGCACATAGACAGGATGCTTCAGCATGCATTGCCAGTCCTTGAGCAGCTGAATATGCTCCGCAGTAACCCGGATCACGCCAGAATTGATGGTGCAGGGCATCTCCCGTCCTGGCGTCAATCCCCAGGCGACGGTTCGCGCAGTTCCGCCCTGATTCTGGCCCCAATAGGTTTCTTCCGTTGCGCCAAAAGTTTCCGGGCTGCGCTGCGTGAGTCCGGTGAGCACATCTCCGTGAGCGATGATGTCTGAGTCGATCCAGAACACCTCCGGATAGCCTTCTTCCAGCAATCGCAGCAGAACCGTGGGTTTTACATTCCAGGCACAGTCTTTTGTGTCGGGATATGACGTCAGCATGACGTCTTGATGACGATTTAGCCATTCAACGAAAGGGGCTGGAGCTGTAGGACAGCTCACTACGATCGGCAGCTCTGGACAATGTCTCCGGAGACTCAGGACAGTGAGCTTCGCTCCGGTAAGACAATGAGCCCGATCTTCATGAACGCAAATAATCGACGATTTCGCGTTCTTGCTGGTCATGGCGCTTTCTTTAATTCCTTGATTGTAGTGACTACGCGATGCAATTCATCATCCCGCCAAAGTTGCATCACCAATTCACCTCATTTTGTGCGCGGTCCTAAAACTGAAAATACAGGAACGAACTGGTGTCGGTCATGTACCAGAGCACCGTGATGAATGCGATTCCCAGCGATGTTGCCCAGACCAGGTTGGGGCGCCACAGAGCCGTTGATACGGTGCGGAATACACTGGCGCGCACCGCTTTGGCCTGGCCCAGAATCTCCTGCGTGTTGGGGAAGAACCAGACCACCGGCAGGAGAAGAATTGCCAGATATCCGTGCGAGTTGTGCAGGGAAGGCGGTACAGCCGTTGTTGAGGCAATGCCATTGAGTCCGATCATCCCACCAAGGACGCGAAGAGCATCGGTGGTCGAGGAGGCGCGGAAGAAGACCTGTCCTACCATTGCCGCGATGAAGGTCAGAAGAACGCTCACCGGCTGCCAGGAAACAATCTTTGTCAGCACCGATCCTTCCCGTTTGAAAATACGCCACGCGTGGTTCACAGTGAGATAGACGCCGTGCAGGGTTCCGAAGATGATGAACTGCAGACCCGCTCCGTGCCAGACGCCGGCAAGGAACATGGTAACGATGGTAGGCAGCGCAATCAGGCTGCTGAATCCGGAGAGGGTTTTGCGGGCATTGCGCGTAATCGGCTTACCCTTCGCCATGCGCCGGCGGTTGATCCGCATCGACATCGGGTTGTAGAGATAGAGCTGGATATAGCGCGTGAGCGTCATATGCCAGCGCGACCAGAACTCGATAATGCTTGCCGCTTTGTAGGGTGAATCGAAATTGAAGGGCAGCTCAATCGAGAACATGCGCCCCAGGCCCACGGCCATGTCCGAATATCCCGAGAAATCAAAATAGAGCTGCAGCGTGTAATTCAGCGCACCCAGCCATGCGTAGCCGAGGGGAAGTCCGGCGGGATGCGCGAACGTCGCGTCCGCATATTGCGAGAGGTGGTCTGCGATCAGCACCTTCTTGCACAGTCCCATGATGAACCAGCTCAATCCAAGTGCCACGTCGGGCAGCTTCAGGGAGAAGTCGCGGCCCTCGGCAAATTGCGGCATGATCTCGCTGTGGTGGAGGATGGGGCCGGCGATAAGGTGGGGAAAGAAGGTGACAAAGAGGACATAGCTCACGAAGTCCTGCGGTTCCGCGCCGTCATTGGACAGATCGACGAGATACGCAATCTGGGTAAAGGTGAAAAACGAAATGCCCAGCGGAAGAATCACGCTCCCGAAATCGTGACTGAAATGAAAGGCGTCGCGGAAGAAATGCAGTAGCGGAAAAAGGTATTTGAAATAGCACAGTGCGCCCAGGTTGGCGACGATTCCCGCCACCAGCCAGAATTTCTGCAGCTTCGGCTGGCTGCGGCTGCGCCAGATCAAAGCTGAAACTGTGTAGTTCAGCAGAATTGATCCGCCCAGCAGCACCAGGAAAATGGGCCGCCAGTATCCGTAAAATGCCAGCGACATAAAAGCCAGCCAGGAGACGACCGACCTGCGTCCAAACCTGCTGAAAAGAGCAAAGCCCGCCAGCGCGATGGGCAGATAACAGAAGAGAAACGCTGGCGAGTTGAATAACATGATTTGCCGGGATCCTTAGCTTGATTCAGTAAGTCGAAACTGGAACCGTAAATTGAGCTTAGTTGTTTATCTGCCGCGGCCTTTTCTCAAGGGCCAGGATTTGTTTCGCAATCTGCTGCGATGATCGTTCTGCGCCTTCCATTGTCAGGTGGCGATCCAGATCGCAGAAAAGATGGATGGGGTAGACCTCGAGGGAATTATCCGTAATGTTTTTCATCGAGTCTGCGATCCGTTGTACATCTTTTGCGCAGTCCGGCAGAGGGGCGATATTGATGAGAACCTTTGTCCCGTTGACCGAATAACGCTGCCGCAGTTGATCCACCCACGCTGGAACAGGCGGTGCGAAGGCAACATCATGAATGCAGGCCGATTCAGGCGGCTTGGGTAAAATCAGCAATCCGCTATGGGAAGAAAAGATTGCCTCGGTCTTCCTGAAATCGGGCAGAGGGTAAAAGCTGGCCAGGATCCTGGTTCTGACCGCCCAGAGCGCGAAATTATACGACTCGACCGGATGCCGAACCATCGTGAAGAGCGCAATCGGCAGGGGCCGCCGCCGCAACAGCATGGTGAGACCCTCCGGCCAGAAAAAGTCCTGTTTGCGGGACAACGTCTCCGGCGCCAGTTGAATGACCAGGTACTTCGGCGGCTGGTTGTTCTTGAGATAGGTATCGAGTGCGACCGGTCCTACTACCTCAAGAATGCTCTGTGACTGCGCAATGTTGCAGGTCTTAAGCCCGGTAGCCTGGGTGACTACGACGGGATCGATCCCGGTAGCGGCAGTGGAATCGCCATAAATCAGAATTCCGCAATCTGCATGGTCGAGGCTCAAGACATAGTCTGGATTCAGTAGAAATGGATCGCCTGCTTCTTTTGGGAAGGCGGATGAGCGTGCGATCACGATAGATGAAAGCAAAAAAATGGCAGGCAGACCAACCAGAACCAGCAGGAACAATTCATATCGCCGGCGGGCAATCACCGTGGGGGTGGTTGTCCGTTCGATTTGATCTGGAATGGTCGCAGACGTGGTCATAGCGATGTGAGCCGGTGAGGCCCGGTTTTCATCTCCGAGTTTCAAGGCTCAATTTACGTCTCTTCCTTCCGAAAATTCCTCAGTGTTACCGGCCAAAAGCTAGGCAAAGACCCGTTTGAAAGCGAACCGTGGAGCTTCAGCCGGCTCCATATAGTCATACGGCTCTGGCGTTCTTTGCAGCGATTGAATCCAGCCATAGATGATGAAAAGCAGGCATGTCGACTGGCCGGTGATGTAAACCGTACCCAGCGTAACCGCCACTCCGGCAATGATGCCGGCCAGGCAGAAATACAGAAAAGTGTCCGGCCTGAATCTCGATCTGCTAATGGCGAGCAGAGAACCTATGCCCGCATCTGCAAACATCAGCAGAAAGAGCCAATATCCGAGTTTCCCCTGGCTGACGCGCAGCAGCAGGTATTCGTTGTCGATGGAATCCATGCCCTTCACTTTGGGAAACGTACTGATCCCCCAGCCAAAGTATCCGCCCTTCTGGGCAATGGGCTCGTACAACAGGAACGCCGCTTTTCGATATTGTGCGCTCTGCTTGGCGTCGGTCATGTTCGTGTCGCTGTCAAGATACTGCTTGGCTTTTGCCTGAATGATGACGCCGGCGACGCTGCATAGCACAATTGCGATGACCGCAGAACGAAGCAGGTGCTTCGACCGGCCAACGATCGCTACGATTAGACCGATGGCAAGTCCGATCCAGGGGCCGCGCGAAAAGGTCATGACTGAACCCATCGCCAATACTGCGAGGATCCACGTCGACCGCCGCAATCTCAGCCGTTTCGGTTCCGGTGCACTGATGCGATGGCGGTCGATCAGCCTAAGCCAGAGCTCCATCATAAGGGCCATCATGAAGGTGATCCCGGCGTGGATCGACCCGGCGTATGGCCCCTTGATGCGAACAAAGCCGTATCGAACCTGATTGCTCCAAATATAGCTTTCGGTAAAAAATCTTCTTCCGACGATGTAAAAGGGGTTCTTGCCGGTCACAAACTCGAACGGCGAGATGGCGGCTACGATGAACGCCAGAAGAACAAAACGCCGGACAAACTTTTCCCGGAAACCTGGCTGTTCCAGCATGATTCTACCCAGCAGGTAGGGAAGGACCATGATCTCGACGTGCCCGACAAAGTCAAAAATGCCATTTCCGAGGTTGGTATTGATGTATTCCGAATAGCCAGCTTCCATTGCGAACAGAAATACCAGCAGGTCGCTGGCTCTCCATTGCCAGCCTTTGACCTTGGTGAACAGCATACCCAGGACGATGGGCAGGAGCGCTATACCCTGGCAATCGATACCGGGCAAATGCGGAAGGCGCATGCCATAAAAACTGGGAATGAGCATCATGACCGGCAAATAGACATTCAGGATCGCCGTTTCGATGTCCCAGCGCCTCATCACATAGATGGCAATCGCCGCAAGCGCCATCACGCTCAGGTTATTCATTGCGTCTCCTGGGGGAGTTTTTGCCGGTGCTAAAAGGCAGACTTATGAAATATCCAGACTTCAAGATTTGGCACGAAAGGGCGCAAGCGTCGCACAGCTCCGGTTCTTCTTGTTCCGCCATAACAGTCAATACCGAGCGCTTTGTGGAGCAGGGTTCCGGCGGCTGACTTTGAGCAAATTCTTACACAGCATGGAGAGTATCGATCGTCAGAACTCAAATGCGGCCGCAACAAGATGTTAACTGCCCGGCTTCCTTCCAGGAAATCCCACGAAGGTCACAGATGGAAGGCCACGGCTGCTTTTTACGGAGACCTCATTCCCCGGCGATAAGCCTGACCGCACTCAACAGCCTGCCGGCGAAGCCTTTCCATTACGGAACCCAGGATTCATGGAATCAAAACCCGCTTTCCATAAATGCCTGACGAAAGCCTGTGCCGAAAGAGCCAACTCTCTTCGGCTGGAGGGTCAAAGAGCCACCTGTCGATTGCTTCACTCCACTTCACAGGCAACTGAAGCTGTCTCCAGCTATTCGCGGAAGCATCGGAAAGCCGCTGGTAAAGGTCGGCATCCGTAATCAGACGCTGAATCTTGCCCGCGAGGTCGTCGACGTCTCCAGCCTTGAAGATAAGCGATTCCGTCTCGTGGCTGAGATTCGAACGGAACATCGGATGGTCCGATGCAATTAAGGGAGTGCGGGAGCAGAGAGTTTCATAGATCGTCATGGGAAAACCTTCCGCATATTCATGCCGGCTGGGTACCACGACCACGTCGGCGGCCCGCATGCGATCCTGAACTTCATGGTGGGGGATCAGTCCTAGAAAGTCGACCCGATCGTCGATTTCCAGAGTTTTCGCCAATGCTTTGAAGTGGTCGATCTCTCCTCCACCAGCGACTTTGAGGCGCACGCCAGTTCCATTCCGCTTCAGGATTGCGACAGCCTGTAAGAGGTCTGAAACTCCTTTAGCTTCTATTACTAAGCCTACGAAGAAGAGAGTGGGTATCGACCCTGTCGTGAGTTTCTTCACTTCAGGATCAGGCGCAACCATCGCCGGCCAGTCCCAGGGAATGATCTTTGCGGCATCGACCCCAATTTTTTCAAGAGAAAGACAGGAGTTCAAACCGTGGTTGAATATCCAGTCCACCGAGCTGCTATTGAGCAGTTTGGTCCAAAAATAGCTCCGCAGGCGGTTCACAAATCCTTGGGAAGAAAAGGCGTCCGCGAAGACGCCGATCGTCTTGATTCGCTTTTTCACCGCCCACTTGAACAGTGACCGCATCGGAGTCCGTATGATCAGGCGATCCGGACTGAGCGCCGCGGTCAATTCAATGATCTTCTGCTCATCGACGTTCGAGCTGAATCCTGCTCCGATGGCGCGTACCCCATTGTCGAGAAGTACGTCATACGGCTCCGCGGTAAGGCAGCAGATCACGGATACGGATTCACATCTGGCGGCCAACGCGGCTACTGCGTCGATGGAATATTTTTGGGCGTAGTAGGTTTCAGCCCCGGTCAGCTTGATGCGCTCTGCCGCTTCGCGGAAATCCCCGGCATATTGAACGATCACAAGTTTCATAGCAATGCCATGTCGTGGAAGGTCATGATCTCAATCGATCAGGGCAGATGGGGGAATGGCGACGGAAAGCCAAGAAATGCCCTGGCGGTCAGTGAGACAGCCAGCAAGGTGAGAAATGCGAACGTAAGCTTGAGATCCTGTCCCAGGGTTCCGACCCCTTCCCGATAGCCGCTGTAAAGATTTACGAAATAAACCGGGAGGTCGCTGGCGGCCACGGCGATGACGGCGCCGACCATCCCCCAGTAATGAAATCCCAAGGGGAGCGCGATAAAGAGAGCCACGCAATAAACGGCATAGGCAACTGCGTTATAGTGCGATTTCTGCAGGGCCATGATGGCCGGACTGATGGTGCTGTACAGCATGGTATGCCATAGCCCAACGGCGAAGATGGCCACCATCCAGGCGGCCTCATGGTATCGCTTGTCAAAAACGTGAACGATGAAAACATCCCCGAAGCAGACCACCGCAACCAGCATAGCCGCGCCTACCAGCAGGGCCGGCATGCGGTATTTCAGGACGATCGAACGAAACTCAGGCCGGGGGCGATCAATGAACTTGGCGATAAAAGGGAAGCCCACGCGTGAGCTGAACTGCAGAATGATCTGGCGAGGCACGTCGGAAAGAGTGAAGGCAATACCGTAGATACCCAGCATCTGCATCGTGGTCAGCTTGCCTAGGATGAGCCGGTCGGACTGCAGCGCGAGGAAGTTAAGCGCAGTGCCGATAAGAATCCAGCGGCCGAAGTGCACCAGCTCGCGGACGATCGGCTTGTCCCAGGTGAAGCGGGGACGAAGCTGCGGGTGCATGAAGTAACTGACCAGGGAGCGGGCAAACTCCGCGACAACCCGGCTCCAGGCCAGCACCCAGATCGATCGCCAGTAATAGGCCCAGACGATGGTGATCAGAAGCTGAAAAACCTGTGTTCCGGATTCGAGTGCCGAGAGCCTGCCCAGTCCGATGTGGCGCGACAGGTGAAGCAGGTTCGGCGACGTGAGCCCGGCAAGAAAGCACCCGAAGCCCAGCACCGGCAGCACCCAGATCAAGTGAGGACGGCTCCCGATCTCCGGGTAAAAGTGGGCGATCGGCCACGCCAGAGGAATGGTGATCAGGAAAATAACCGCGCCGCGAATCACCTGCAGCGTCCAGGCGGTGTTCAGGAAGGCTGGCTCATCGCCGCGTGGATTCTGGATGACGCTGTCCTGCAGGCCAATGTGCGAGATCAGCAGCAGCCCCACCATGATGGTGGTGAGCAGGTTCATCAGACCGAAGTATTCAGGAGCGAAGAGCCGGGTGAGCACGACGCTGCCGCCGAGACGCAGCGCCATCGCCAGGCCATAAGATCCGATGACGTAATAGGTGCCCTTGAGCGCCTTCGATTCGAGCGCGCGCGGATACGCCTGCGGTGCAGGCGCCTCTTCGTTGAGGGCAATCTCGGATTCGGTCTCGGCAATCATGATGCGCGGGTCGAACTGTGTTTTCAGAGGCGGTTCTTTATCAGACATGCTCAAAACGGTGATTCTACTTGCAGCAGTGCGCGTTCCATGGCGAGATAACCACGGCGCTTCATATGCACACCGTCACTGGAGTAGCCGGGGTGATGGTCGATGGCATCGAAATAATCCACCAGCTTGATATGCCGGGCGGCGGCCAGTCCGGCAATCCTCTTATTCAACGCCTCGATCTGAGTGTTGTAATCGCGGTCGGTGCGAAAAATCGGCGGAATCTCACAAATCGTTGGCTCGACTTTTCCGCTATCGGCTAAATCGATCATTTTTGATAGGTTTGCGACGGTAATATCGGGTGAAATGCCAAGCAGCACATCGTTGGTGCCTCCCAGGATGATCACACGCTGGTAGCCGTGCCCCAGCACCTGTTCGGGAAATCTCTCCACCATCTGCGCCGTGGTCTGCCCGTGAATGCCGAGGTTGACGCGAGGCAGGCTCCATCCCTGGGTGATGGAATCGCCCATAAATGCTATGCGGCTGCTGGCGCGATTCAAGCTGCAGCCGGTTGAGAATCCCAGGATCAGGAAAAGTGCAACGCTTGCTGAAATCGCGCGCAATCCGGAAATATCAGAGGCTTTCCGGGCATACGCGGATGAATCCGCCGGCCGGGCGCGCCGAGTGGGAAGAAACCAAAGGCAATCCATCGGCAAGCTACGACTGCGTGGTGGCGGTGGTGCGGTGTTTGGGATAGCGGACCTCGGTAGGCAACTGACGGCGATAGAGAGGTGCAAACTCCGCCAGCTTGCGCGCGATCCCGCTGCCGGGAAGAACTTTCTGAAAACCTTCGCACCCAGTCAGAACCGCACCGAGCAAATTGAGATAGCTGCGTTTGACCATCCGGCTCAATGGGCTGCGGATAATCTCCGGATCGCATCCCTGGTCTACGAACCCCGGCCAGTTGGAGCGGTACATCATGTTCGTGCAGACCGAAATGGAGGGATTAAGCGCTTTCGCCGCATGCCACCAGGACGACGGGATCAGGATGGCGTCTCCCGGATAAACCGTGCCGCGATACTGCGTCGCCTGGGCGAAGAGCGGATACTTGGCGAGATCGGCGTTGTCCGGGTTCTCGATCTCCGAAGTATGCGACGAACTTGCATAGGGATACATGTACTTCGTCTCTTCCGGCGGAAAGAGAAGGAATTCCTTGTCGCCGTAAATCTCGGTGATCATGGCATGCGAGTTATCGGTATCGAAATGCATGAGCGGAAACTTGCCACCCGCGCCGCCAATCAACAGCTTGAGGAAACCATCGGGGCGCTGGAAGCGCTCCGGCATGAGCGAGCCGGCATAGCGGCGGGGAAAGGCATAGACATTATCCGGTGAAAGGTCCGCCAGCAGCTCCGGCATATCTCTATAAATGAGAACCTTATGCAAATAAGGGCCGGGCTTTTCCGGAGTCGACGCAAGAACCGCATCGATCAGATCGGACATGGTCATCTTCGTCTCGTAGGAGACGTTGACCTCCTTGGACGCGAATCGCGTTTTGAAGAACTCGGGCGTCCAGGTACGCATAGCATTCCACTGCGGAGCGGCGCCGGAGATGATCACCGGACGATTGGGCTCCAGATATTCCTTCAGGAACCGCTCATAGGGCAGATCGGCCGCGCTCCTCCGCTCGATCGGGATGATCCTGGTCTGCGTAGGCGCGAGGGGCTGATTCATGACTGCTGTTGTACTCATAATCTGTCTCCGGACGCTGCGTCCGGCTGATGGGGCCAGGTGAAGTGGAGCAGGGACCAGGCCCCCTGCTCAATGGCCAGTGCGCCGATGTATCCGGGCGCAGGTTGAAGATGTTCGATCATCCAGCGATGAGGCTCATGATCGTCCCATGCGCAATGCACCAGGGCCGCGCGATCTCTTGCACCCAGAGTAACCGCAAACTGATCCAGGGGCAGCGAGAGCCCTTCGCCGCGGGCTTTGATGTACGCTTCCTTACGCGTCCAGCAGCGCAGAAAGGCGGCATCCCGCTCCTCGGCGGCCTGCGCCTGCAAGCTCTGACTTTCCATGGCCGAGAAGTGCAGTGCCGCAATCTCATCGCGATCTTCGATGGCCCGCATGAGTTCAACATCTACACCCAGTTCGGCATCAAGGCAAACCGCAATCATCGTGAGCCCTTGCGTGTGCGACATGTTGAAGCGCAGGCGATAGTCCGGTCCTCTGAGTCGCGGCTTACCTTGTTCATTCTCGACGAAGTGCAAGGTTTGCGGATCGACGTCCAGATAAGCGGCGAGCAGCATCCGGAGGCGCCCATGATCGGATACAAATCTTTCGAAGAGAGCGGGATAGCGAAACTTCCGGGCGCGATCCATCTCCTGCTCGCTGAGCAGCGCGGCATATTCGGCAACCTCGTCGGTGCCCGGAGCCACGGTCCAGAGATGAACCTCATTGGCTTGCAGCTTCGGTACCGAATAGGAGATAAAGAGCTCCGCCTTGTTTTGAGATGACAGCCCGGTGTCCCGGTCGTGAGACCCATAACTTTGGTCGGTATTAGAAAGTAAAACTGGCATGGGACTTCCGAGTCGATCACCCATTGGTGGTATCAGAGAAAACCGAGCCTTGGGG
Organism: uncultured Acidobacteriaceae bacterium; assembly: GCA_963745105.1. GTDB lineage: Bacteria > Acidobacteriota > Terriglobia > Terriglobales > Acidobacteriaceae > Silvibacterium. The sequence continues at coordinate 42,616 of CAVUWQ010000071.1, read as the reverse complement.
GCGGCGGCTGCAATTCATTCAAAACAAAGAAAGATAGCGCCAGCGGGGGCTGCGCAATCCTGGCATGGAGGAAATCAGGGGGTCTGCTGCTGTGCCCGCTCCAGACGTTCGGAGAGCATCTTGCCCACCACGCTCAGGTTCGGTTCTTTGAACATCGATTCATGATTGCCCGGGGCATAAATAACTTCCACTCCGCCGGTCGCAATTTCAGCCCATCCGCAGGCTGGATCAGCTCCCGGGGTATGTTGTGTCTCGGTAGCGCGTATCAAAGTCATTCGGAGGGGAAACGGATCGCACTTGTACTGGGACGCCGCGTTCAGCGTGTCCAGGCTGATGTTGTGCATAAAGTGCGGCAGTGCGAAGCCGAATTGCTTCGACAGCCATCGCGCCGTGGCCCAGTGCTTCAGATAGAGAGCGTCCCGCGTATTTTGATATTTATGCAGCAACGCAGCCCAAAGATATTTCGCTTTGCCGCGCAGTGAGAGATTACGCAGATTTCTGGAATGAAAGACATATTTCCAGCGATTGCGAGTGAACCAGGTGATGGCTCCCTGGGTGGACTGCTGCTCGGCCAGCTGCTGAGCGTAGCCCGGACGCCAGGAGTCAAAAAGAACCACGAACGCGACCTTTTCGCCGCCACTGGTGAGCTGCCGTGCCATCTCGACCGTTAGAGGACCGGCTGCGCACCAGCCGCCGATGTAATAAGGGCCGTGCGGCTGAACCGAGCGGATCGCTTCGACGTACGAAGCTACACGCCGCTCGATGCTCATTTCACCCTCGTTGTCCAGCTCACGCAGACCATAGAACGGATAGGACTTGCCGAGGACTGACGGCAAGCCGGCGTACAGAAGGTAAGAGTGCACCAGAAAGAACGGTGGCTTTCCTTCGCCCGGCTGCACCGGAACCAGCGCCGAATATGCTTTACGCCCACGCAGAATCTCGGCCAGCTGCTCGATGGTCGGAGCGTTAAAGATCGTAGTGATCGGCAGCGAGGTTCCGAAGGCCTTGTTGATCTTGGCAAAGAGCCGGACGATCAGCAGCGAGTATCCGCCCAGAGTGAAGAAGCTGGTGCGGATGCCGATGCCGTGCACTCCAAGCACCTCTTCCCAGATCGCCAGCAGTTTTGTCTCGAGCTCATCGTTGGGCGGGACCGCTTCCGTGGTTTGGGTGCGGGTCGACTTGGTGCGATCGGGCCGAGGCAGGAGTGCCAGATTCGGTGCGCCGTCAAGGCGGCAGGGAATCGACGGTACTGCCACGATCTCTGCGCGCGAGAGATGTTCGGGGGCTGTCGCGCGAAGATAGAGCGCTAGAGTCTCCTGCCGGGGCGGGTTTGCGCCGCTTCCCGTCACGTAAGCCACGAGGTCCGGCGTTCCGTGCGGGCCGTTCTGAACCGAAGCCTTGGCTTTCACCACATCCGGATGACCCAGGAGCCGGTCTTCGAGTTCTCCCAGGCGAACCTGATAGCCGCTGATGCGAACCGTACGCTCCAGAGCCTCGATCAACTCAAATCCCAGATTGGGGGAATACCGTGCCAGATAGCCCGTGCGCAACAGAGCCGGCTGGTCTGCCGGTCCCACGCACAGCTCGGCAGAGACGCCCTGCGGAGCGGGATTTCTCCATTGATCGCGAACCATGAGCCGCTGACCGGGGAGGGGAGCGATGGGCCATTGTGAAGGCGATTCGGCGGAGAGCTGAGCGAGTCCAACCGGGCCACCGGCATGCGCTGAAGAAAGCAGTGACCAAGCTTGTCCGGAGCGCGCCAGATGCTGGACTACATTGACGGGCAGGCGCTCACCGCGCGAAATCAGCTGGACTCCGGCTTGCGGTTTCCAATCTGCGTGAAACAGCGTGAGCCATTCGCTAGGAGCTGCGATGGCAAATCCGGCCTGCTCCCGGGCCAAAGTTCTTTCGAAACTCGATGCGTCGGCTCCGTCGTCGTAGACGATGCAAGCGCCGTTGATCAGCGGAAGAAGAAGGTCGGTCCAGGCGTCGATAGCCGTTTCTGCGGGTGCAACCAGAATCTTGCTGCCGGCACGCAATTTCAAGCCATCTGCGGCTGCTTTGAGCTGCTCAACCACCGCTTCATGCGAGACGGAAATGGCCTTATGATTTTCGCCGGAATCGAAAGCGACGAAGTGGACTGCGGGATCAGAGCCATTCGGGTAAACCGGCTCCGTCGCTTGCACGTCGTTCTTTTTCAGTTTCTCGAACCCGGTGATTAAACTCACCCTGCGCGCGAAGGTCTCCGAGGCGAAAGCAGCGGATGGCTGCAATTCAGCCAGAATGCGGTTCCATTCCTCGACGGTGGTGGTCGCCGGAACAGGCATGATGTTTGCGCCGACGCGCAGGATGGCCAGTGCCGCCGCGGTGGCATCGGCGTTCGGCTCGAGACGTAACGCAACCGTCTGTCCGCGCTGGATGCCGCGGCTTTGCACCGCTGCCGCGTACATAAGGCTGGCCTGGTGCAGCGCATTCCAGGTTATCTTTTGCTTGCTGGCGACGACGGCTATTTCATCGCCCAGCTGAGAAACCTGCTGGTCGAAGGCCTCGACGATAGAGATCGCGCGTTTGCTGGAAGGCGTCTTCCCGCGGCCCGCTTCGGAGAGCGCTGCTTCCTCTTCTTTCGAAAGCAGCGGCAGCTCGGACACGCGAAGCTGGTCGTTGCTGGTGGTGGCATCGATGGCGCGGATGTAAAGATCAATGAAGGAACGAATGCGTGCGGCATCGAACAGATCGGTGTTGTATTCGATCTGAACGCGCGGACCTTCAGCGCGCTCTACGACGCTGACCAGCAGATCGAAATTGACGCCACCGCTCACTGAGGGCCGGGGAGTAATCTTCAGGCTGTCACCGGCCTGCTGCGGCTGCATAAAGGCGCGCTGATAGACGAAGTAAACCTGCAGGAACTGCGAGGACGCGCCAGTAAGCTCGAGCTGGAACTCCTCCATGAGGCGCGAGAATGGCAGGTCCTGATGTGCGTATGCGCGGCTGCTCCAGTCGCTGACCCGGGTGAGCAGATCCCGGAAGGTTGGATCGCGCTCCACATTGGCCAGAATTACCTGGGGATTTGCAAAGCGGCCGACCACGTTCTCCATTCCCGGTTGGGTGCGATTGGCAATGCTCGATCCGACAAGAAATTCGGACTGACCGGTGTAGCGCGAAAGAAAGGCCTCAAACGCAGCCAGCAATACCTGATGCATGGTGGCGTCGTTGCGACGGCAGAAACTCTTGACGCGCGCGTTCAGCTCCAAAGAGATGAGCTGCGATTCGATATCCCCGGGGCCGTCTTTGCGTGCCGTACGCGGCCGGTCACAGGGCAGATCGAGAGCCGGAACATTCCGCCGGATCTGTTCCTTCCAGAAAACCAGAGCGTTGCGCGCGTCGTCGGTGTCCAGCCACTCTTTCTGCCACTCCGTAAAGTCGGCAAACTGGAAGGGCAACTCAGCCAGGTTCGGCTCAGTGCCGCGCGCAAAGGCGGAGTAATATTCGGCGAAGTCGCGCACCAGAATGCCGTTCGACCATCCATCGCACACGCTGTGATGGATGGTCAGAGCCAGCAAGTGAGTATGGCTGTCTACATGGATCAGGCGGGCATGAAACATTGGCCCGGTGGCCAGATTGATATGGACATGGCTGTGCTCGCGGATCAGCTCTTCGGCGCGCTGCTGGCGGGTATCTTCGGGAAGATCGCTCAGATCGGCAACCGAAAAGTGATAGCTTGGCTCTTCCGAGATCACCTGCATCAGCTCGCCGTTCACCATGCGGAAGGTGGTGCGCAAGGCTTCATGGCGAAGGGTGAGCTCGCAGATCACGCGCTCCGCCAGCTGGTCCTCGATCTTGCCCTCCATGCGGAAGGCGATGGCCATGTTGGAGGCTGTCGATTCGGGGTCTACCTGGTCCAGGATCCAATAGCGGTGTTGTTCCAGGCTGGCCGGAAACACGTATACCTCGTCCGCCTTCGCCACCGGGCGGACAGAGAAATCCCCAGTATTTTGGGCCGTGATATCGACTTCCTGCAAACCTTGATCCTTAACTTTTATAAAAATTAGTCGTCTTGCGCAGCCTCAGGCATCATTTTAAAGGGACGTTAGCTTTTGACGACGCTGCGAGCGGGGGATTGCTTGTATGGCGCCGGCTCTTTTTACTCCTGCGGATTCTTCCTGATCCACTTCGAGATGTTCGCAGATTGCAGCGATGGTCTTGTACTGGAAAAAATCCCGGGCAGTTACTTTCAAGCCACCCTGGTTCGCCATCGTTGTCATGCGGAAGATTAACAAGGAATCTCCGCCTACTTCAAAGATACTGTCTTCCACGCTTACTGTTTTGAGTCCCAGCGCTTTTTCCCATATCCCGGCCAGAAGCTCTTCCTTCTGGTTGCGCGGATAGACAACCGCTCGCTGTCTCACCAGCTGCTCAGCTACAGGGGCGGGGAGCGCGCGGCGATCGATCTTGCCGTTCAGCGTCCGCGGGAAGCTGTCTACAACCATGATAGCTGCGGGACGCATGTATTCGGGAAGCTGAGCCTGCAGATATTCGCGCAGCTCCTGCACCAGCGCAGTATGGTCGTCGGCGCCGGAGGGGATGACATACGCTACAAGCCGTTTGTCTCCCGGCATGTCGTTGGGCGATACCCAGTCGGTGCGCACGGCGACTACCGCCGACTTCACCTTGGGTGACTGCTCGAGAGCGTATTCAATTTCGCCCAGCTCGATGCGATAGCCGCGAATCTTTACCTGCGTATCGATGCGGCCCAGGAACTCAACAGTTCCATCCGCACGGTAACGGGCAAGGTCGCCGGTGCGGTAGAGCCTCTCGGCAATGCCAGTCGAGAAGGTGTGGTTCACAAACTTCTCCGCGGTCAGGTCGGGCGCATTCAGATAACCCTGCGCGATTCCGTCACCAGCAGCATAGAGCTCGCCCGGCACACCCACGGGCACCGGCATACGGCGGCTGTCCAACAGATAAATGCGCGTGTTGGCGATGGGCCGGCCGATGGGGACGTTGCCCTGCGCCGTGCTGCTCAGCGTAATCGGGTGGCAGCAGGTGAAGGTGGTGTTTTCCGTAGGACCGTAACCATTGATCAGCCGCAGCTTGGGCAGCTCCTCGCATACCCGGCGTACGTGAGTGAGCGAAAGAGAATCGCCCCCGGCCAGCAGTTGCCGCAGCGGGCGAAGAATTTCGATGTACTCCGTAACGATGAGGTGGAAGAGCGCGGCGGTGAGCCACATCGTGGTGACGCCGTATTGCGCGATCTGCCGTCCAATCTCTTCCGGAGTGACGCGATCGCCCGCAGCGATGACCAGCTGCGCGCCATTCAGCAGCGCTCCCCAGATTTCGAATGTGGAAGCATCGAAGGACAGTGGAGCGAGCTGCAGGAACACCTCGTCGCTGTCAAAGCTGGCGAAGTGATTGTTCATCACCAAACGCAGGACCGCGCGCTGCGGAACCAGTACGCCTTTCGGATTGCCGGTCGAGCCCGATGTGTACATCACATAGGCCTGGTCGTCGCCGCTGCCATCGTGCGGCAGGTTTTTCGCATCCTCAGTGGCAATTGCAGCCCAGTCGGCATCGAGCGAGATAACCGTCGTGTGCAGCTCAGGCAACTTCGTCGCCAGCGTACGATTGGTCAGCAGCACCGGAGCGCCGCAGTCCTGCACCAGATACTGGATGCGCGGAGCGGGATAGGTCGGATCGACGGGAACGTACGCGGCACCTGCTTTCAGAACGCCCAGGATGCTTACGATGACCTCCGCCGAGCGATTCAGGCAGAGCGCCACACGCGATCCTGAGGTGACTCCGTTGCGAAGCAGGAAGCGCGCCAGTTGGTTCGCCTTCTCATTCAGCTCGGCATAGGAGAACTGATGCTGATCGCTGACCACTGCAACCGCGGAAGGCGTCTTGTGTGCCTGCTGCTCGAAGATGCGGTGAATGGATGAGTGGCGCGGATAATCCGCCGCCGTTCTGTTCCAGTCGATCAGAACTTCCTGCTCTTCCTGTGGTGTCAGCAGGGCCACCTGGGCGCAGGGCAGAGCCGGGTTCTCGACAAAGGTGTTCAGGATGGTCTTGAGATGTCCAAACCAGCGTTCGATGGTTGTCGGCTCGAAGAGATCGGTGTTGAAGTCGCACTCCAGCCAGATCTCCTTGCCGCGATCGACGAAGTTGAAGAAGACATCCATGTTGACGAATGTCTTGGGATTGCCAAACAGGTCGACGTTAAGGCCATCGAACACCAACGCCGAGCCCATCTGCTCCACATTGACCTGAAACTCGATCAACTGCAGCCGCGAAGGATCGCGCGGAATCCGCAATTTCCTGAGCAAAGTGCCGTAGGTGTAGCTCTGATTGTCGTAAGCATCGAGCAGCGTGCCGCGTGTGTTTTTGACGAATTGCGCGAAGGGTTCTTCCGGTTCGAAACGGCTTCTGATAGGTAGGAAGTTGACGCTGTGGCCAATTAACGTGCCGCCATTCTCTACCTTTGACTGGCCTGCCATGGGAATGCCGAGAACGATGTCGTGCTGGTCGGTAATGCGGTGCAGCATCAGTGCGCTCGAGGCCAGCATGGTGGCAAAAAGGGTGCTTCCCTGACGCGCGCCGGCTTTGCGGACACCCGCAGCCAGCTCCGCGGGAATGACAAAGCGCCGGCTGGTGCCGCGGTTCGTGCGCAGCGATGGGCGCGAACGGTCCGTAGGGATTTGCAGCGGTGTGGGGACCGTCTTGAATTGATTCAGCCAGTACTCTTCCGCTGATGTCTGATCGGCGATCACCCGCTGCGAGAAATCGCTGAATTCCAGGGCGACGGGAAGTGAAGGCTCGCGCCCGGCAATCCGTGCGTTGTAGAACTCGCTCAGCTCGTTGTAGAAGACGTTTGTCGACCAACCGTCAAAGACGATGTGGTGTGCTGTGAAGACCAGCCGGTGTTCCTGCGCAGACAGCTGAATGAGTCGCGCGCGGAAGAGGGGAGCCTGTTCGAGATCGAAGGGTGTCGAGGTCTCGCGTTCGATGATAGCGGCCAACTCCAAGGCCTGTTCCGCAGGCGGGAGAGCGCTGAGATCATCGTGTTCGAGATGGGAAGAGAGAGCTGGGGAGATGCGCGCAGTCTCGTTCTGCAGATCGATGCTGAGACGCAGCGCCTCATGGCGATCGACGAGAGCCTGCAGCGACGTAGAAAGCGCCGCCGCATTGAGGTTCCCCTTCAGAAGCAGAGAGGTCGACTCATTGAAGGAGCAATTAGCATCGTGGCCGAGTTGGGTGCCCAAGAGAATCTCTCGCTGTTCTTCCGATATCGGGATGGTCCGGAAAGTTGTTGTTTCAGAAATGGGGGTCCTGACATCAACTTCATGCGCTACTGCGGCCTTCGCAGGTGAGAGGGAGGACTGTGGGCCAGCGGTTGTATGGTGGGAGTCGGAAGGTGCGGGGAGTGCGTGGCCTTCGCGCATCTGTTCCAGGCTGCTGCGAAATGCCTGGCGTACAAAATCAAAATCTTGTTGTGTGTGCGCAGTGGTAAGGAAGCATGGGAAGCCCTCCTGAATGTGAATGCCCCGTTCGCGCAGATGGTAATGGAGCAGGCGCGCAAGGAACGGCTCGCCCGGTACCGAGAAGTAGAACCATGAGGAGTAAGTCTCGATCGCTGAAGGATGCGAAAACTCACGGAACATGCTCTGAAGATCGGCAACCAGGGCAGCGGTCTTAGTCGCAACGTCGCTCTGTAAACTGGGGCCCGCCGTTTTCAGATGATGCATGCACGCGCGCACCGCGGCCAGGGCCAGTGGATGGCGCATGAAGGTGCCCGCGTAGAAGGTAACTCCTGCCTCAGGGAAGGATGCGTCGCCATATTGCCACATGCCGCCGTCGAGGGCATTCATGTACTCGGAACTGCCGGAGAGCACACCAACCGGGAGGCCGCCGGCTACCACTTTGCCGTAGGTCGCGAGATCGGCCTTGATGCCGAAAACTGCCTGCATGCCGCCAGGATGAGTGCGGAAACCGGTGACCACTTCGTCGAAGATGAGCGCAGCGCCGTTGTTCTCGGTGATGCGGCGGACTTCGCGCAGGAACTCGACCGGACGAAGATCAGGATGGCGGCTCTGCACCGGCTCTACCAGTACGGCAGCGATCTCACCGGCACGCTGGCGAATGATCTCCAGGCTCTCGTCTGTCCCATAATCGAGCACCAGCATGTTGGCAACGCTCTCGCGCGGGATGCCAGGTGCGACGGGCACGGTGCGGTGCTTGCCGACTGCCTTCACCAGCACTTCGTCGAAGCTGCCGTGATAATCGCCACCGAAAACAACCACCAGATTGCGTCCCGTAACCGTGCGGGCCAGACGCATTGCGCCCATCACGGCTTCTGAGCCGGTGTTGCAAAAGGTGACTCGCTCCATGCCCGTGAGGTCGCGTACCAGCTCGGCGCATTCGCCGGCCAGCTCGGTCTGGGGTCCGATCGGGAAACCGACTTCAAGCTGCGCCTTCAAGGCTTCGGTCAACCACGCCGGCGAGTGGCCATAGAGGATGGCGCCAAAACCGTTGAGGATATCGATGTAGCGATTGCCGTCCTTGTCCCACAAATACGCGCCGGAAGCGCGATCGACGACCAGCGGATAGACCAGATCCTTGATCTGCGCATTGAAGCCCGAAACCACGCGTCCATCGGCGAAGACCGCACGATGAGCCTGCGTGAATTCCTTCGAGGTATGCGTCTTCTGGTTGTAACTCGTGACCAGATCATTCAGGTATTTTTGCTGAACCGCGCTGAGCCCGGCATCGGCTCCGCGCTGGATCGGCTTGAAGGGCACGAAGACGGGCTTCGCTGGGGCTTCGGCGGCCGAAGTTTCGGCGGCAGTTTGACTCGGCGCCGGTGCAGGTGCTGGTGCTGGCGCTGAAACCGGAGCGGGCGCCGGCGCCGCGGCCTTGCTTCCCGAGAGTGCAGCAAGCTGCTGTTGGAAGAGCGCAGTGAGAGCTTGCGTCTGCGCTGCAAAGAGCGCTTCCACGGAGCCCGATTCAGCCTGTGGGCCAGCGGACAATGTCGGCAGGGCAGGAATAGCCGGCAAGGAAGCGGCTGCAGGTGCTGGAACCACCGCCGCGGGACGCAGTTCCGGAGCTACCGTGGCATCGAGGTGTGCCACCAGCGCGTCGATGCTCGAATAACTTTCCATGATCTGGCGGAAGGTGAGCTTCACCCGGTATTTCGATTGAATAGCTTGTGTGAGCTGCGTCAGAAAAAGAGAGTCGAAACCCAACTCGAAAAAGGACGCGCCGGTGTCCGCATCGTTCACCTCAACGCCGGACAAGTCAGCAATCAGAGACTTGATCCCGTTCAGCGTTGAAGAATTCTGGACATCTGGTATTGCCATAGTGGAGACCTCGGAAGACAACGGGGGACCTGCATCGCCAGGGTGCGTGAATCGTGGTGCCGGTGCTGGCTCGGCTTCAGACTGCGAGGACTTACTGTGAACGGGTTCGACCCAATACTTTTTGCGTTCAAACGGGTAGGTGGGCAGCAGCACGCGTCTGCGGCTGGAACCCTCGTGGAATTTTGCCCAGTCGGGGTTGGCTCCTGAGGTCCAGAGCCGGCCGAGCGCCGACTGAATTGCAGAATATGGGCTGACGCCTTCGCGCGACGAAGCGAGGGACGCCAGGACGACGTGCGATCCGGTCTGTCCCACACTCTGACGGATGAGCTGAACCAGAGTTTCAGCGGGACCGACTTCCAGGAAAATTCGCTCAGAAGTTTTGGCCAGCTCCGTGACCGCATCGGCGAACCGGACGGTTTGGCGAAGCTGCAGGGTCCAGTACTCAGGCTTGCTGATCACAGCAGCTGTGAGCCATTGGCCGGTAAGCGTAGAAACTACGGGAATGCTGGGATCGGAGATGCGGACGCTGCGGACGAATTCGCCAAATGGTTCAAGCGCCGCATCCACCATCCTGCTGTGAAAGGCGTGCGAGGTGACGAGCTTCCGATGAACGATCTTCTCCCCGTCGAGCTTGGCGGCAAAGATGCCGATTGCATCATCCGGGCCCGAGACTACGCAGAGCTGCGGTCCGTTCACGGCAGCCAGGTCGAGCGAATCGCCGATCAGCGAGCGAACCTTAGCCTCGGTCGCGCGCACCGACAGCATGGAGCCGCGCGGCATCTTCTGCATCAGCTTGCCGCGGACCGCGATCATCTGCAGTGCAGAATCCAGAGAGAGAGCGCCAGCCAGGCACAGGGCAACATACTCGCCTACGCTGTGTCCGACCATCGCCTGCGGTTGAATGCCCCAAGAGAGCCACAGTTGCGCCAGCGCATACTCAAACGCAAAAATGGCGGGCTGAGCGTGCTCAGTCTGGTTAAGGTTGGCGGCAGCTTCCGGAGTGTTCTCTGCCGGATAGATCAGGCTGGTCAGGCTCGTGCCCAGCAGCGGGAGCAGCTTCTGACTGCACTCATCGATTGCCTGGCGGAAGACCGGCTCAGACTCGTAAAGCTCATGGCCCATGAAGAGCGTCTGCACGCCCTGGCCAGGAAAACAGAAAACGACGGATGGGTTGTTGATGGCGCGGTCTTCGCGCAGAACACGCTTGCTGCCCTCATCGTTGAGCACCTGGACCGCGTCTTCGACGGAGCTGACCGCCAGCGCGCTGCGATGCTGATGGCGGCTGCGTCCCACCTGCAACGTGTAAGCCGCGTCAGCAAGATTTATGTCCGGATGCGCTTTGAGATGCGCTGCAAGGTCCTTACGAACGGCATCAAGCGCAGTGGGAGTCTTCGCCGACCACACCAGCAGCTGCTGTTTGCGGCCCTCCCCGGATGGGAACAGCGCGGGCGGCTCTTCGACGATGACGTGGGCATTCGTCCCGCCGATGCCGAAGGCGCTTACTCCCGCACGCAGCGGAGCGTCTTTTGCTTCCCAGTCGCGGGCTTCGCTGGCGATGAAGAATGGGCTGTTCTCGAGATCGAGATGGGGATTGGGCTGTTCGTAATGCAGCAGCTTCGGAATTCGGCGATTCTCGATCTGCAGCACGGTCTTGATCAGCCCGGCCGAGCCTGCGGCCACGTCGAGATGTCCGATATTCGATTTGGCCGTGCCAATGGCGCAGAACTGCCGCTTCTGCGTGGAGCGGGCAAAAGCCTTGGTGAGCCCCGCAACTTCGATGGGATCGCCCAGAGGTGTAGCCGTTCCGTGCGCTTCGAGGTAGGTGATCGATTCGGCTGGGACGCCAGCCATCTTCTGCGCGCGCGCAATCACATCGGCCTGGCCATCGACGCCGGGTGCGGTGTATCCCACCTTTGCTGAGCCGTCGTTGTTGATGGCAAAGCCGCGAATGACCGCGAGAACCTGATCGCCGTCGGCAATGGCTTCTTCGAGGCGCTTGAGCAGCAACACGCCGGCACCGTGTCCGAAGATGGTGCCGCTGGCCTTGGAATCGAAGGGGCGGCAATGTCCATCGGTCGAGGCCAGACCGCCTTCCTGCGGATAATAGCCTCGCTGCTGCGGAAAGGTGACGGAGACAGCCCCAGCCAGCGCCATATCGCAGCCGAAAGTCAGTAAGCTCTGGCAGGCCTGGCTTACAGCCACCAGCGATGTGGAGCACGCGGACTGCACGGCAATGCTGGGGCCGCGCAGATTGAGCTTGTAGGAGATGCGCGTGGGCAGGAAATCCTTATCGTTGCCCAGCATGGTTACGTAGGAACCGGTCTGGTAAGAACCGGTGAAGTCTTCAAGGAAGTCGCGATTGCTGGCCAGGTTGTGCATGAAGTAGGTGTTCATGCTGCAGCCGGCGAATACACCTACGGAATCCCGGGTATGCGCGGGATCGTATCCTGCGCGCTCCAGCACCTCCCATGCGCATTCGAGGAAGATGCGGTGCTGCGGGTCCATCTGCTCCGCTTCTTTTGGATAAATCCCGAAGAAAGCGGCATCGAAAAGATCCGCGTTTTTAAGAATAGGACGGGCGGCGACATAGCCTTTGCTGGCATCATTGTCGGCGGGTGGATTGTCGAGCTCGCTCTTATCGAAGAAGGTGATCGACTCGACGCCGTCACAAAGGTTCTGCCAGAATTCCTCGACCGAATCCGCGCCAGGAAAACGTCCGGTCATGCCGATGATGGCGATTCCGGAGGCTGGCTCTGCTTTGCTTTTCGCCGGTTCAGGATAGGCAGACGGCGCTGCTGCGCTCTCACGGCTCAGAAACTCAGCCATGGAGCGAATCGTGGTGTATTCAAAGACCGCGGAGGCGGGAAGCTTGCGGCCGAAGGCCTGATTCAGCTTGGAGAGGAGACGGGTGGCGAGCAGAGAAGTGCCGCCCATGTCGAAGAAGTTATCTTCGCGTCCTACCGATAGCAGGCCCAGCGTTTCCTGCCAGATTCTGGCGATCGACGCCTCGGTAATCCGGCTATCTTCGGTCATGCCGCTGCCCGCTGAATCCGGAGCCCGGTGAGCGCCGTTTGAGCCGTCTGCCTTCGAGTTAGATTCTGGTCGTGTGGCCATAACAGCGGAGAGGCAAAGCCGGTTTGAAAGCAATGAAAGCTGGAACGAGTGCGCAGCTTGTTGGTTATTGATTTTAAACGCCAGAACAGCTGGTGAACCCTCCCCCAAATGGGGGAGGTGCCTGGGTTCTAATCACCTTCGCTGCTGAAGCTGACCGCTTCCTCGGGAGTCATCTCTTCAACCGGGCGGTTGAAAGGACCGGCTGCAGCCGGCTTTGCCTGGCGATGGGGACGCCAGCGCAGGTTCATTTCGTTCTCACGAGCCTCAAATTCCCTGAGATCGTGCTTCAGGTTCTCTTCCACTCGGACCAGCCGGACTTTGTTGATGACCGCAGCCGCGCCCGGGATGTCTAGACGCTCGAGCAGCCGCGCGGTGCGCGCAACCGTGCGACGGCGGGTTTTCCCCGCTTCGGTGACGATGATGGTGACATCGGCGCAGCGGGCCAGGTATTCGGTTTCAGCCGAAATCAGAACCGGCGCGGCATCGATCAGGACAATGTCGTATTCGCGCGTGAGCTCCTGAAAGGCCTTGGCCACGAAGCCGGAAAGCGGAGCGGCACCCGCCGGCAGAATGTCTGTCACCACGGTGGCTGAAGACTGAAGCTTGAGATCGGCTACGGATTGCGCGGAGCTTTCAAAGCCGCCGAGCGGCTGGGCCGGGCTGGCGCCTCCGATCGTAACGTAGGCCACCGGCGCGGTGTTCCCCGAGGCATCGATGGTCAATGTCTTTCGTCCCAGCCGCGCCAGAGCGCTGCCCAGGTTTTCGACAATCGACGTGGTTCCTGCGCCCGAGCGTACAGACGTAAAGACGAAGGTGCGCGCCCCGGCGACCCGGGTCGAATGGTCGATACCCGCTGCCAGTCGCAGAACACATTCATCGAAGACGCGCTGAGTTACGTCACCATCGTTGAGCAGCATTCCGATTGGAGCGAAGCCCAGGACGCTCTCCAGATCGCTGGAGTTATACACATGGGGATCGAGCACATCGAAGAGCACGGCGGCGATTACGCCCGCCAGAAGCGCGATAGGCAGCAGCAGAGGAAGCATCTGCTTTTTCTTATCGGGCATGGGGCCGAGCGGCGGCAATGCAGCCGACATAAGGTGAACCGGGCCGGGAGAGTTGCTTTCCAGTTCGAGATCCCCGATTCGGGTATCGATTTCGGTGTAACGTGCCTGCAGGCGGGCGATGTCGGCCGTCAATTCTCCTGCGCGCTGCAGCTTGGGAGCCGCCGAAGTCGCAGCGCCGGTTTCCTTCTGCATGTCGTTCAGCAGCTTCGCTTCGACAGTGGAGGCGCGATTTACTTCGACGCGCAGCTTCGATTCCAAACGAGCTGCAGCCCTCTTCCGCAGATCGTTCTGCATGGTCTGCAGGGCGGCATCAATCTGTGCCAGCTGGGCCTCGGTTTCCTTGCGCAGCGGATGGCTCGGCGTGAGCCCAGCGAGTTGATCGTTCAGAACCGCACGCTTCTGAGCCAGGTTTGCTTTGGCTGCCGTCAGCTGCGGATCACTCTGGATGATTTCGTCCGCGGCGGCATCCAACCCGGAATTCTTAGCACCAGGATCGCCCGTTTGAAGCGCCGAAAGTTGTGCTTCGGCCTGGATTCTTGCCTCATGCGCAGTCGTCCAGTCCTCGCGCATTTTCATCAATTCGCTGTCATAGGGGTTGGCCGAGCCGCCTTGAACCGTAGCCATGCCCAGGGAGCGAGTGATCTCCGCCTGCTCTTGAAGATCGGCATCGAGTTTCTGCTGATACTCATTCCGGGTTTGGCGCAGAGTGGCGAGCCGCTCGTCGCGCCCATAGAATTGGTCTTTTTGCGAGGTATTCAGATAGGAGTTCGTGACCGCGTTGACGATCTCAGCCAGATGCTGGGGCCGGGAGCTGACCATGGAAATGCCCATCTGATACGTGGTTCCGATGCGCTCCACTTCGATTGAGCGCTGCAGCCGCTCCACCAGCATCTGCTCGCTGTCTCCGGGATGTCCCCAGACGCCCGGCGGAAGATGGTGGATGGCATCCTGAATTACGTCGTAATTGGTGACAGCGCGAACCTGCTCCTGCGCATAGGAGTCGTATGGATATTCCTGTTCCCGGTCCAGATGCAGGGTAGCGGGAAATGTCGGTGATACATAAACAACGCTAAACACCTGATAAAGAGGCGCACCGCGGAGCAGAAATGCCAGACCCAGGCCCAGAACCAGTATGGCCACAACTGCAGCGGTAACCGCATGCAGCTGCAGACTGCGCAGAATATTGATCCTGATCACCGGTCCCTTGGACGAGGGGCGAAGCGGCTGCCCGGGGGAGACCGGCGTACTGCGCGTATTTAACGGATTAACCGGGGTAATATACATACCGTCTGGGTTCCTTGTAACTGTTTGGGCTACGCCGGCCGTGAACTGCCGTCAGTTGATACAGCGAAACAGAATCTACACGACAAAATCGCTACGAAATCCCCAATCTATTGCAGCAAGGCTCCCAGCGTGATCATCGTTGCCACCGGGCTTAGCTTGGTAAGGACAGTGGTGACCTTGGAAAACCCGCTCTTGGGCACCGCAATGATGTCTCCGGGATGAAGCGTAATTTCCTTGTCGCCATTCGGGCTCATCATCTGCTTGTAAGAAATCGTCGTGGTCTTGCCCGTGACCCCGGAAATGATCGTGATGGTCCGGCTGGCGTTGTCAGTGAAGCCGCCTGCTTCAGTGATGGCCTGATGCAGGCTCAGCTCCGGAGTGAGAGCTACCGGCCCTTGATGTTGTACTTCGCCCATGACGGAGACGAACTCGTCCTTTTGCGGAGGAACGAACACGATGTCGTTTCGCTTCAGCCGAAGGTTCGCCAGCTGGTTACCTTGAAGTAACATCTGGCGCAAGTCCACATCGAACATGGCACCATCCCGGTAGATGACGCAGTGCTCGGGAATACCATCTTTCGATGTGGTGTTGGCGCTCAGGCCGCTGCGCGAGATCGCCTCGAGTAGCGTCGGTGTGGAATCAAACTGGAGCACTCCGGGACTTTTTACATTCCCCAGCACGGTGACATGGTTCGATCCATATTTATCGATGCCGAGGGTCAAGGAGAGATCGGTGTAGTAAGGAGTGAGGGCATCCTTGATCGCCTCGCTCGCGCCAAGACGGGTCTTGTTGGTCAGGTCCACAGTGCCGGCAATGGGCAGTGTGATGCGTCCATCTGGGCCGACGATATGCTTGCCGGAGAGTTCAGCGTGGCCGGGAACATCCAGACTGATCTCGTCTCCGGGGCCCAGTTCGTATTCCGCATTTGCGGCGGGCTCGAGGTCGCGAAGCATTCGCGCCTGGCTCTTCTTAAGCTCTGGATCGTCAGGCTGTCCGGCCGACGCAACCTCTGCGGGCGCTCCCGCGGACGAGGCAGACGCTGCATTGGCTGGTTTTGCCTGTTGGGCAAAGGACAAGCTGGATATCGATGTCGCCAGCGCGGCACCGAGCAGCAACTGAATCGATATTTGAGACTTCAACCGAAGCGATGTCATATGCGGGGAGGCCCCCAATTCATCCGATCTGGAGCCGCAAGCTCAATTCTCTCAGAAGCTATGCAGCTTCGAAATACAACTTTTAGCGGCTCGTTCTGATCCATGCCGCTTCAGACTGCGAGGCCCGCAGCAATTTAGGTACGAGCCGGAACTTCCAAAGGATGTATAGCGGCGCCATGCATAACAATCTTAGAGAGCCGAAGAAGTCGGGACCAGACCATGCCGCCAGGAGTACATGAGTGATTACGATGGCCAGGGAAACGAGCCCGTACACCCTGACCGCGGGAATTGGAATCAGACTGGCCGCCACAATTCCGGAGACACCGAAGGCCAGAGGCAGTCCGGCGATGTCGAACAGTGGCTCAATCAGAGAAACTCTGCCGCGTGCAATCTCTTTCAGCAAAGGTAGTGTCCACATCCGGGCGACACGAATCCGGCCGCCCTCCCAGCGAGAACGCTGGGTTACTTCTCCAGAGGTAGCGACCGGCAGCTCTGCCGAGACAATCGCGGATTCGATAAAGCGGACCCGTTTGCCGGCCTTTACCAGGTGCAGGTGATATTCCAGATCTTCAACCACCGAGAACGCGTCGTAGGGAACCTCGCGCAGCGTGCGCGTGGTCATGGCGAAGCCGTTGCCCAGAATCCCTGCGGAGAGTCCCAGCCGTTCGCGTCCCAACGGCCGCAGGAAAGTGAACCCGCGAAAGGCCAGGGAGGCCAGGCCGGAATTGGCCTTCTCGCTGACGCTCTTCATCTCATAACGGCATTGAACGACGTCGGACCCTTCGCTGAGGGCTTCCTGCACCGCCGGGATGAAATTGGCGGTTACTGTCGAGTCGGCATCTACGATGGCTATCGCGTCGGCTCCCCCGTCCATGGCTGCCTTCAGGCCGAAGCGCAGCGCCTGTCCCTTGCCGCGGGCATCCGGGTCGTTGAGTGCCAGAACCTCCGCTCCGGCTGTCTGCGCAGCGCTTGCGGTGTTATCTGTGCAGTTGTGGGCGATGACGAGAATTCTTGTGGAAGTGTTTGCCGAGGCGCGCAGACTGGTTACGCAGCGGGCGATCAGCAGTTCCTCGTTGTGCGCCGGGACGACCACAGTCAGCTGCCCGACGGACTGTGGGCTTGATCCCCGGGTTTTGCGGCGCGGCAGGAAGAACGCCAGCGTCACCGTCAGGAGCTCCAGCACCAGAGGAAGTGTCGCTGCGACCAGCACCACGGCGAGAGCGATAAACAGAATATGGATCATCGACGTTTGCAGCGCCCCCCGGTGGATGCGAAGCCAGGCCCATAGCGAAGATCTGAAACCTGTTCGATAACCTCGTGCCCGCGCGATAGCCGGTCCGATTCTGTTCTCGACGGACGCGAGATCGACGGGAATGAGTCGGAGCACTTCATCACCAGATCATCCCATTAACCCATGGAGCCGTGAAATACATATCCTGGGTGAGTATCCACCGCATCGAACGGGGCAGAACCGTTTGCCGCGGTGACCTTCCGGCAGACATCCTGGAGCAATTCGACTCGAATCTGGACAGAATTTTCTTCCGGTTGTTCCATATCCTGCGCCGCGAGCGAATTGTGAAAGCTCTTCAGCTCGGCGCGCGCTGTTCTTTGCAAGGCGTCGCTAACGCTGCTGGTGGTCATAAAGAGGCCGGCCAGCCGGGAGCCCTGGATCACCCTCTGCAAATGAGCCGGAACCTCAGCCAGCCAAAGCTGGCCTCCGGTATCGCGAATCTTTGACGCCATGGAGATCAGGGAGCCTAACGCATCCGGTCCGATGTAGTGCGTCTGCGAGAGGTTGAGGACCATGTTCATGCCGCAGGCCGCGGCATCCCTGGCCACCATATTGAACTCCTGCAGGCTGCAGCCTACGAGATCCCCGTAGATCGATATCACGCTGGTGTTTCCCACCTGATCGGTGAAGATTCCGGACCTGGTCTTGCGCCTGGGCTGGATGGCCGTGGCAATTACCTGCTGTGGCATGTATCTGGCAAACCCGCAGGCGTCGCCAATGTAGCGCTGCACCAGACGCCGGGGCTCGCGGATCATCCGGTACACCCATTCGAGGCCGGTCGACTGCATCCACTTCGGAGCGCGTTTGACTGCGCCGGCAGCCATGTCGATGGACATGCCGACACCAACGCATACCGGCACATTCAGGCGATGGCGATGCATGGCCAGCCATTTTTCCTGCTTGGGATTTCCAAACGCCACAAGAAGAACATCGGGTTTGGCGCGCTCGATGCGGCGGAGCATTTCCTCGTGGTTCATCCGTTCCAGCGGCGCTATCGGCGGAGAATAACGGCCGGCAATACGCAGCCCAGGATAGCGTTCCTTCAGATTTTCGACGCCGCGGAGAGAGTTCTGTTCGCTGGCTCCGAGGACAAATATGCTGTAGCCTTTCAGGGCGCAGAGCTCAGCCAGCCGGGGAACGAGATCGACGCCGCACACCCGCTGCTTGAGCGCTCGACCCAGGAGCCGTGCACCCCAGAGAATCGGCATGCCGTCGGGAATGACCAGATCGCAGGAACAAAGAATCTGGTGCATCTCCTTGTCGCGGATCGCGTGGACAAGGAAATCGACGTTGGCTGTGGCGATCTGGTGAAATCCGCGGGTGTTGATTTTTTCATCGATGAACGCGATCGTCTCATCCATGGTCACGTTGTGGAATGGAACACCAAGGACAGCTACTGTAGATGGAAATATTGTTGCCATTGAAGTTGTTCCGTTTTCTGGGGGAAACTTTTCTGAAGATTGAAAGTGCACGTTAACCCAAGGCCGAACTAATTTACCGTGCAAGACGCGTTCGGGGAGAAGGCATCCAGTGGATCGATGTCATCGACATGAACCTCCACAGCGATGGCTTGGCAGACGGAGGGGACGTTCACCAGAATCTTTATTCGATTGGCAATGCGTACGATGCGCCCTTGTACCCCGGCCAGCATGCCGCGCCGGATCTGGACTGGTGTTCCGACTTCAACACAAGGATGACGGCCCCAGTCAGCACCACTTTCCAAAGCCACACGTAACGATTCGATCTCCTCTTCGGGGACCGGTTCTGGGTTGCCCTGGTTACCCAGCAGTTTAACGACGCCTGCTGTTTCAAGCACCCGGACCCGGTTCCGCAGAGATGGCTCAAAACGAGTAAACAAATAACCGCAGAAAGCGGGAACGTCCATGACCTTCTTGCGATCCTTCCATTGATGGGTTTCCCGCAACGTAGGAAGGTAGCTTTCAAAACCTTTGACTTTGAGCTCCGTGGCGATACGTTCTTCGCACCGGTATCGCGTCTGAAGAGCAAACCATGAGGAAGCGGTGTCCATGAGCGTTCTCACTGTGAAACCAGTATTGAGGTGATTTAACGGGGCTTCGCCCATGTCAGTCACATGACTGAAGTCCACATCCCGATACTGACGATGAACAGAGAAACAACAGGCAGAGTCGCAGGGAAACGGGGTAGAGGCGTCCGAATCTATTTGCTCGGGGGCCAGGTTTGGTGATCGAATTCCGGAGTTTCTTCACTCAGCAGCACTTTGTGGAAAAGCCACTCGGGATCACAGTGAAGAATTTCCGCGATCTGCGTCCGCAGATCAGGATTCGGCTCGCGAAATCCGTTGACGATCTTGCTCAGGTGGGCTTCATCGATCCCCACCATCTTGGCAAGACGGTTCTGACGGATACCGCTCGTATACATGCGCAACTTCAAATTTGGGTATATATCACGGTTAATAGGCACTTGTTTTTACCCAACATCTCTCGTAAGAACAGCCGCAGATTCTCAGGCAGGGGAGACTGAGTTGCTGCCCTACCATGCAAGTGCGATGCCAAACTCGTTTCCACAGGCCTTTGGACAACATTTTGTTGAAGTTGTGGGATATTTGCTCTGCCGGGCCTTTGAAAAGCGTTACATGAGGAACGAAAGAATTAGAAAAGTTCCCAAATTCGAGCCGTCGATTGAAAGACTTTCAGAGCTCGCGTGAAGGCGGAATGAGACAGTATGCGTCCGTCTGGGCGGCGATTTCCGTGATGTTGTCAGGATCAGGATCACTACATATAACGCTGGAGACGGTGAGACGGCGTCTCCGATCGAACCCGCAAACCACGAATCGAGAGGGTTGGGTTCGCCGTCCACAGGTTGAAGAACACGGCGGAAGAATCGCTCAAGGTGAAATAAGTCAATGCTATTTTGCGTGGGATCAAATCGTCCTTGAGGTCTTCTGAAGGGCACGGATGTAGCACGAAATAAAACAGTTTCCACTTTGGTCACAAGGGTATCGAGTAACCTGGAATCGTTGGTAATTGCGACCAAATTATTGTTGCTCCTGCCTCAAAACTTCAGTACTGTTCGTTTATCAAGAGTTTGCGGAAGTTGCTGAGGCCTGCGCGACGTTAAATGGAGAAAGTCACTACGCACGAAATTGGTGGTACATTTGGATTTTGCGAGTGCTTTCAATAATTTGTTGGCGACTAGCGGGGTCCGGATAAGTTCAGGGCCTTCGTTATGCGCGGAACACGTCTAACGAATGCGGAAAGTCGCTAAAGCTTATGTCTAGCACCATCGTTCTGGTCGCGGATCAACAGGAGCTGCATGTTCCTCTGAGCCGGCGCTTGGAAGACCAAGATCACAGTGTTTTTGTTGTAAAAGATATCCCCGAGGCGCTTCTCTATCTCGGCGACCCCGCCTGCACGGCATCGGTTGTCGTCTTTCACCTGACCATGCGCCGCCAGCAGGACGCCCTCACCCTTTCTGAGATCTGCTCATTCCGCCCCTGGATGCAGGTCATTCTGATGGTAGACAAGGCTCGGGGTGCGTCCAGCGATACGCCCCTTCCGCACTGCAACGTCCGCATCCTGCAGCGTCCGGTCAATCCGCAGGAACTCTTCCAGATCATCCAGGATGCCGCTAACGATGCCGACCGGCTTCTGGACAAGAATCAGGGAGAAAAACAGGTCGAGCTGGCAGGCGAAAGCGGCGATGCGGGGCCGGCAATGTTCTCCACGCAGTTCCTGATGCGCGTAGGCATGGCCGATGTGCCGGTGCTGCTGCATGGCGAAACCGGAGTCGGCAAGGAAGTAATGGCGCGCAAGCTGTGCGCCTATTCTCCACGCGCGCAGAAGCCATTCCTCAAGCTGAACTGCGCTGCGTTGCCGTCGGAGCTGGTCGAGAGCGAGCTGTTCGGATACGAAAAGGGAGCCTTTACCGGGGCTGCCGTCGATAAACCGGGCAAGTTCGAGATCGCGCAGGGCGGCACCATTCTGCTCGACGAAATCGGCGACATGGATATACGCCTGCAGGCCAAACTGTTGCAGGTTCTCCAGGATGGCGAGGTTCAGCCGCTGGGCAGCCGCAAAACGCTCAAGTTGAATGTGCGTGTATTGGCCGCAACCCATCGCGATCTGCGCCGCGCGATTGAACTTGGAACCTTCCGCGAAGATCTGTATTACCGACTGAACGTGGTGAGCATCGTGATTCCGCCACTGCGCGACCGGCGCGATGAGATTCTTCCGCTCGCCGAAAAGCTGCTGCGACGGCATGTGCGGCCGGGCATGCCCGAGCCGGTTTTGAGCGAATCGTTCAGAAATTTGCTGATGCAGTATGACTGGCCGGGCAACGTGCGCGAGCTCGAAAACCTGATGCGCCGGCTGCTGGTTTACCAGAATGAGTCAATGATTACCGGGGATTTGGAACTCGCCATCGCGCAATCGAAGTCGAAATCGCGCCCGGTGTTGCCGACGGCGGTCGAGATTCCGGATACCGCGCGATCGACGCCAGCCAACTCCGCCCCAATATCCTCGATGGATCACTTGGCTGAGGTTTCGCGCCAGGCTGAGGCCCGGCTGCTGCTCGAAGCCCTGGAGAGCACCCACTGGAATCGCCGCCAGGCTGCGGCCCGTCTCAATCTCGATTACAAGGCGTTCCTGTATAAGCTGCAAAAGCTGGGCATCGTGGAAAAGAGGGAGAAGGCGGAAGTGCAGCAGCCCGCCTGATCGGCGCAACGCTGCTCCACGGCCGGGAGGGTCCTCTTGTTCGAAAATCTTCGCGAAGACTGGCATACCTATGAGCGCCAAATCTCGCGCCAGGGTTTTTGGGTGATGATTGTCTACCGCTTTGGCCGATGGCGCTACAGTATCGGCCAGCGCTGGCTGCGGATTCCGTTCTCATTCGCCTACAAATTCCTGCAGAAGCTGATCGAGATCCTGACCGGCATCGAGCTGCCCTGCGAAGTGACACTGGGGCGGCGCTTCCGCATTGAGCACTTCGGCGGCATCATCATCAGTGGCGACGCGACCTTCGGCGACGACTGCATCATCCGCAACGGTGTTACCGTAGGTCTGCGCTACACCGGTCAGCGCGGCTCGCCAGTGATCGGCAATCGTGTGGACATCGGCGCGGGCGCGAAGATTCTCGGCACAATTCATATCGGAGACGACGTCGCCATCGGTGCCAATGCCGTGGTGCTGTGCGATGTTCCGTCCAATTCGATCGCTGTCGGTATTCCCGCGCGGGTGCTTCCGCGTAAGGACCGGCCGCAGGCCGGCGTGGTCCAGTCGATCGCCGCGGTCGAAGAGACTGGCGCTGAGCCTTCGAGCGAGGTACTGGTTTAGTGCTGCCCGCGCTCTCGGTCGTAGTGATCGGCAGGAACGAAGGCCAGCGGCTGGTGCGCTGTCTTCAGTCGATCGCATCGATCAGCAGCTCACATCAGAGCATTGAGATCATCTATGTCGACTCGGCCTCCTCGGATGGCAGCCCTGCGACAGCCGCGAGCATGGGTGCGCAGGTCATTGCGCTCGATGTTTCTCATCCCACCGCTGCGCTTGGGCGCAATGCCGGATGGAAGCAGGCCAGCGCCGAGTACGTTCTCTTTCTTGATGGGGACACCATCCTGCATCCCGACTTTCCCGCCCGCGCCTTCGACGCCATTCTGGCCGACAATACGATCGCCGCAGTCTGGGGTCATCGCCGCGAGATCCATCCCGAGGCATCAGCCTATAACCGCATTCTCGATCTGGACTGGATTTACCCACCTGGGCCCGCAGAATTTTGCGGCGGCGATGTGCTGATGCGGCGCGCGGCGCTCGAAACTGCGGGTGGATACGACGGCACGCTCATTGCCGGCGAAGAGCCGGAGCTGTGCCGGCGCATGCGGGCACTCGGCTATCGCATTCTGCATATCGACGCGCCCATGACTGGACACGATCTGGCCATGCGCCACTTCAAACAATATTGGAAGCGAGCCCTTCGCGCGGGCTACGCCTACGCCCAGGTATCGAGCCGCTTCCGAAACAGCGGAGATCCCTTCTGGCAGGCGGAGCGCACTGGCAACCTGCGGCGCGGCGGATTCTGGATATTCTCTTTTGTCGCAGCGATTGCCGCGTCCGTTTGGCTGCGTTCGGTATGGCCCACAGTAGCGTGGCTCGCGTTGTTGCTGGTTCTCTCACTGCGCTCGACGCGAAAGGCGCGATGGAAGTCATCCGATGCGGGCACGCTTCTGCTTTATGGTCTGCACTCCCAACTGCAGCAGGTACCTATTTTCTTCGGGCAGCTGAGCTATGACCTCAACCCGCGCAAGGGGCAGCAAAAGAAGCTGATCGAATATAAGGGCGCGTCTTCTCATTCATGATGTTGCTCTACAGCGGTGACTCGCGTGAGACCTGCTGAGATCGCGCTATGCTGTCTGACGCTGGCCGGCTCAGCCGCTCTGCTGACGGGGCTGCCGCTGTCACTGCCGATCGCCGCAGGACTCCTCACGCTTCTTTGCATCGTCACTCTCGTTCACGCGATTTATGAAGGCCTGCATTGGCAGCTGACGCCACTCTATCTGGGCGGTCTTCTTCTTTTCCTGTTAGCGGTCATGCTCGGGCTTCATCCGCAGGGAACCGCTCATCGAATCGAGCTTCTGATCTTTGGCGCGGCTGTTTTCATCCTGACGCTCGTATCGATCGCGCTTTCATGGCTGCTGCCCATGTTCCGGCTTCCGAAGCCCAGCGGTTCATATGCTGTGGGTACGCGAATCCTATACATGGCCGATCCGAAGCGCGACGCAGAGGGTGGGCTGCGAGGTAACAGCAAGCGCGAACTGATGGTGCAGGTCTGGTACCCGGCGGAGCCGGTCAAGGCCCGGCGCGAGGTCTATCGCCGCCTGTTGGAGACGACGTTGAAGTCGTCCTACCAGTCGGTGCTTCGCACTCAGTCGCTGCGCGAGGCCCCGGTCCTGGCCGTGGGCGCACCGTATCCGCTGTTGATCTTCAATCCTGCGTGGACTGGGCAGCGCACACAGAGCACCTTCCTGATGCAGGATCTGGCCAGCCACGGCTTTATTGTTGCCAGCATCGATCACAGCTATTACTCCGGCTTGGTGGCATTTCCCGATGGGCACGTGGTCGATAGCCATATGGCGCCGGCGCTGGGAGACTTTACGCACCTCAGCATCGAAGAGGGGATCGATCTGGCCAACCAGTTCGTGACCATCCTGGCTGAGGACCTCATCTTTGTTCTCGATGAACTGACGCGGTTAAATGAGAAACCGGAGAGCGAGTGGTACGGCGTGATCGACGGCTCGCGCATAGGAGTGTTGGGCCATTCGATCGGGGGCGCGGTGGCGGCCGAAGCCTGCTGGCTCGATCCCCGCATCAAGTGCGCTCTCAATCTCGATGGATGGACCTTCGGCGAGGTTCTGCGCCATGGCCTGGCCAAGCCGTGGATGGTGATCTATGGAAAGGGAATTGAGATCGAGCCTCCGAACCTTGAAGCCCAGCCGGAGGGTATCCAACGCTACTGGCAGATGAACCGCTTGAACTATGCCGTCGTGGCGGCGACGCTAAGAAAGAATGGGGGCCACTGCCTTTCAATTAAGGGAGCCAGCCATTGGAACTTCAGCGACCGTCCTCTTTATTCGCCGCTGCGTTCACAAACGCAGGCCGGCACAATTCCGCCGGGACGGGCGCACCGGATCATCGCAGGGTTGGCGCGAGCGTTTTTCGACGAATCGTTGAAGGGAGAAGGGACTGGATTAGTGGCCGAGGCGGCTCGGCCTTATCCGGAGGTGGAGATGAACTCGACCGGCTAGGCAGATCCGGCCGGGCGCGATTATTTACGCAGATTCTTATATGCGTCTACTAAAAATGGCGGCGTCACCGCGTGCAGGAAGCCTTTCATCCCGCTGTGCGATTTGCCGTTGGCGTGGACGGCTGGCGAATCGGGCCGCTGTACAAACAATGTGCTGTGCGAGTCGCTGACCTCTTCTTCCGGCCGGCCATTCGTGTAGTAGTAGGTCGCGATGGACTTGCGCGAGCGGTCGGGCGGGCATGACAGCGGCGTGGGATGGCCGTGGTAGGAAAAGTCAGTGGTGCTGAAGATGGCGCAGCGGTTGAAGAGGGGCAGGATCTTCTGGTCCGCTTTGGTCATTTCCCGGTTCCAGAGTTCGAAGTGGCCGCCGTATTCCTCATGCCAGTCTTTGTTCATGTAGATCAATACGTTGATGCGGCGATCGAGCTGCAGCTGCTCGTGCCAGTTGAAGTCGGCATGCACCTCGAGATGGCCGCCGGGTTTGATCTGGTGAAGACCGCCGCCTACGAAGTAGGGGTCGCCGATGACCCCCTTGATGCCGGTGAGCACTTCGAGAAACTGGATCATGGGGCGGCTGTTCAGAAAGTAGAGAACGTCACGCACCGAGGTGGGAAGCTTCTCGACATTATCGAAAGCCAGTTTTTTTTCGTTCTGATTGCTGAATTCGTTCCATTTGATCTGCCGGGGCTCGGGGAAATCCCGGAGCGCAGCCTCGGCGGCCTCAAGAGGTAGAAAGTCATCGAAATAGATGTGCGGGAACGGCTTGCCGGCGGCGTATTGTGCGGCGTTATCGCGCGCCTGATTCTCAAGCTTCGCCAGAAATTCGTCACTGTACAGCACGCTCATCGATTACTTCTCCCTGCGGCCTCACTTCGCCGTCGCATCAAGACTTGATTTTGGTCGAAGTTTAGCACGCGAGGTGACGCGGCAAAATACCACCTCCGGGCGACTAGGTAATCACAGCTGCAAACTCACTGCAGTCAATGGCGGACCAGGAACTTCTTGGCATGCAGCCCTGCTGCCATGACCAGGGCTTTTGAGAGGTCGAGCATATGCCACTTGCCCGGTGGCGTGGGGTGCCGGCCAAATTTCCTGAGGTAATAGTTGGCCTGGTAGATGTACTTCCGGTTCGAATCCTTGTACTGATAGCTGATGCTGAGCGAGATGGAGACATTGTTCCCGTTCTGTAGCCAATGAGGCGAATTCACGGGGATGTGCACTCCCTTTCCCGGCTCCATACAGAAGACATGGGCGCGAGGCTGATACTGAGGCTTGTACACCCCGGCATTGTTATCCCGCGACCAGAATGTCTCCAGTTCCTCTTCCGGCGTGACCTCACGGTCGTCGCGCTCGAAGACATTGATGGTTTTGGTACCGCGTACCTGCATCAGGAAGTTGCATTCCCGATCGATGTGATACGAGGTGACCCGGTTGGGCGAAGTGATGAAGATCATGGCCTCCTGGCTCTTCTTCTCTTCATCGATCCTGCGTCCGCTCAGGCGCTTTATCTCGCGCATGCATTCCTCAAGGACCTCGTTGTAATCCGGGTCCAGATGCACACGGCGGAAGATCATCCATGCGCCGGCGCTTTCGATCGAATCGAAAGCTTCTTCCATGGATATTTGCCGCGATGGCACAGCATCCCACCGCTGATCGACGCGAATGTCTCCGGCGTCAAAATAGACTCCTGCGCGGGTCGCGGGTTTATCGATGAGCTTGCGCAGCCGGCTCATCTGAAAGAGCGAATGATCAGCAGTAAAGCGATGGCGAAATTCAAAGGGTAGGTTGTCGAAATCCTTCCGGAAATCGGGATTATCGCGGGTGGGAATGATGGCAGAAGAAGGCGGAGGGGAAAGAACGGGAGCAACGCTCATAGGGCCTCCTATGATCAAATGAGGGCCCGAGAAGATACCTGCAGAGAGAACTTACACCACTCGATGCCGGAGGCCAATAGTAACGAATCGAAAAAAAGTACCTAAACGGTAATCGTCCGCGAATTCGCTTCGCATGCGTATTTCGGGC
Source organism: uncultured Acidobacteriaceae bacterium (assembly GCA_963745105.1). Taxonomy (GTDB): domain Bacteria; phylum Acidobacteriota; class Terriglobia; order Terriglobales; family Acidobacteriaceae; genus Silvibacterium. The sequence continues at coordinate 15,561 of CAVUWQ010000071.1, read as the reverse complement.
TTAAGTAGTCGCATAGCGCAGCGGCAGCAACGAGTAAGAAGAGAAAGCAGGGTTTATAAAGGGGAACCTGCCTGGATGAGCCGGTTACCAAAAATATCCCCTTTATTACCAAAAGGGAATGGTATGTTTAAGCGGTAAGTCCTATGGTCTAGGTCAGAATAAGACTGAAGCGGAAGAAGAGCATGCTTTCTTCAACTCTGCTCGATTGATGTAATTTGCGCTGGTTTTTGAAGCGACCTGTTGAGTCGTCAACTACCGTGCTTATGCCTGTGATCTCGAATGTTCGATCCAAGATGCAGGTTGTCTGCAGGTTTTCCTTTAGGGCAAGTCCATGGAAACCTGAAATTGGGAATTCACCCGGGCGAAGCCCTGTTTACCCGCAATGGACCGTTTTACACCCGTCGAGTTGTAACCGCTTTTAAGCGAAGAGCCTGACGGGTGACAGTTTAACGGCGCGGCCATCTGAACAGGTCTTCACGATTGCAGCAGGCCCCTCGAGGTTTTCGCAGATTCTCTTTTGTTTTTTAGCGCGGGCACTCTTGCTCGATCACGCGCTGCCGCCAATTCTGTCTGCCGGTCTTGTTCGTTTATCCGGGATGTATGCGTCAGATGGGTCGTATCGATCGTCTCGGGGCATAAGGAGTTCTGATTTCCATGGCAACAGTAAGCCTCGGTAATCTATCGAAACATAAGCCCCTGGCCGGAAGAGCCGGGACTTCAAGCAGTGCCGCTGTACATTCCTCAATGCGTGCTTCGCTGATCACCTCGCTGATGATGATCTCGGACGTCTTCGCCGTCCTGCTCGCGCTTCTCGTGGCGCTCAATATCGAGTTGGAACGCCTGGTTGGCCTGAAGTCGAGTCTCAAAATAGTGGTTGGATCAGGAACTCCGATTCCGGTCCAGCTGGGATATCTCTTCTGCTTCATTGCCGCTCTGCTGCTGGTGAACCATCATCAGGGACTCTACGGCCACACCTTGAGCTATAGCGCGCTTTACCAGCAACGCAGGACAGTGCAGTCTGGACTCGTCGCCGGATTGCTGCTGTGCGGTGCGATGTACACCACGCATAACACGGCAATGTCGCGGACAGTGGTTGTAGGCTTCATTGTCCTCAGCACTCTCTTTACCTGCGTCGCACGCGGATTCTGGCGTTTCCTCATGTTTCGGCGCTATGAGCGCGGCATGGACGCGAGCAACGTAGTGATCGTAGGCGCGACCGGCATCGGTAACGCGCTGAAGAGGCAGATCGTCGCAAATCGCCAGCTGGGCCGCGTCTTCAAGGGCTTCGTTCATCTTTCAGGAAATTTTTCAGGAAACCGGTCGACAGATCAGCCTTCAGCAGCGTTCCTGGGGTCGGTGGAACAGCTTCGCTACCTGGCGCGCCAGCATTTCATCGATGAGATCATCATCGCCGAACCCTGCAGCATGGATGTAGCTCGTGACCTGATCGACGTCGCGCGCGAACTCAGCCTTGAGATTCTTGTCATTCCTGGCTTCTATGACGGCATTACTCCGGAAGCTCCCATTGAATACCTGGGAGATTTTCCGGTAGTCGCGCTTCACCGCGCCGACGACAAAGTCATCGCCCTCTTCCTGAAGAGGGCTTGCGACATCGTCCTGTCTTTGTCGGCATTGCTTTTTGCGCTGCCGATACTGACCTTGATGGCGATCGCCATCAAGCTCGATTCGGCGGGACCAGTTCTGTATATTTCCGAGCGCATCGGCAAGAAGGGTCGCGTCTTCCGGTGTGTCAAGTTCCGAACCATGGTGGCTGACGCCGAGAAGAGAAAAGCCGCGCTAGCCTCGCAGAACGAGCGCACCGGGATTCTTTTCAAGATGAGAAACGATCCGCGCATTACTCGCGTAGGAGTCTTCCTGCGCAAGTACAGCCTGGATGAGATTCCGCAGTTTCTCAATGTCCTGCGCGGCGAGATGAGTCTGGTTGGTCCACGGCCGCCGTTGGCCACCGAGGTCCAGCAATACGAGATCGAGCATTTCCGCCGGCTGGAGGTTCTTCCCGGTCTGACCGGCCTATGGCAGGTGCGCGCGCGCCAGGATCCATCGTTCGAGCGCTATGTGGCTCTGGATCTGGCTTATGTCGAGAACTGGAGCTTCTGGCTGGATGTGAAGATACTCATTCGCACCGCCGAAGTCGTGATGCGAGGGACTGGTTCTTAGGAACCGGCCGGAATCTTCGGAAATCTGCAAAAGGTCAGCTGCATGCTGACGTCGATACCCGGTCCGGCTTCTATCGAAGCCGTGAGTTGGTAGCCCTCCCGGTCCGCCGCCACCCCACCGTAATCCTATCCTCGACGGCTGTGGTCAATCTGCGCCTCAGGCCACGTGTGCTGTATTCGTACGTCAGCGCTCCAGAGTAGGCCATTCGACCACATCGTGATCGTTCTCGATCTCGGGAATGATCTCTGGGGCCGCCTCGACAGACACATTGACTTCCACCGCCGCCGACTCCCAGGTACTCATGCCGCCCATAATGAGCAATAGGGGCAGGATCATGGAGCTGTTCAGCAGATTGTCAACAGCGGTAATGAGAATAGCCGCCGCCAGTGCGTGGCGCAGGTTCAGGTACTCGATATCGGACCTGGCGAGCGGAAACCAGATAGCGCGGATTACAGGAACGATCTGAAGCGCCTCCAGCGCAATCAGTCCGAGGATGCCGTACATCCCAAAGCCCAGCAGCCAGAGCCCCCAGGGACGCAGCGTGCCTCTGCGCCACCAATCCCACTCCCCGTATCCAAGAATGGGCCGGTCGAGCGCGATGCTCACATGGCGCTCATCCTGACCGAGGCGCCAGCCAAACGATCCTCGCCCAATCTGCTTCAGGAACGCGGCAAATGCGTGGGCCTCCCGATTGTGGTGCACCAGATTGCGGAGCGAAACCACGTTGGTAAGCCGAAGTCCGGCAAAGCATACGATGCCGCCGACAATGAAAATAGCAATTGCCCGCGGGAAGGTGCGGTGACTCACGAAGACAAACGGCAGCAGGATGACAAGCATGATGATGCTGCCCGCAGATTGGCAAAGGATGGTGGTGACGAGCAGCGTAATTGCGACCACGGCAATGGGAATGCCCATGACGCGGTCGATGATCTTTTTAGCCCACAGCCAGGTTGCAATGAGCGCCGAGGTAGCCATCCAGATACCCAGCTGGTTTCCGTTTTCAAGCAGGCCGATGGGCCGGTAGCCGATATATCGCTCCGCACCGATCCAGCGCAGGGGCAGAAACCCGTAGACATGCGCGTAAATCTGCGGCCCGCGCCATATTTCGTATGCGCACAGTGGAACGTAGAAGAGGCCGGCGATGACAAAGGCCTGTGCCGCCGTGCGCAGGGCGCCGGTGTCGGAGAAATAAAGGCGGCCAATAAAATAGGGAACTCCCCAGGCCAATAGCTGATAGGCCTCGCCGCGCAGCAGGTCGCCGATGGGCAGGGCATTGGCGATCGCCGAGAGCATGGGCGCCAGACACCAGAGCAGCATCGGCATATCCCACAACGTCAGTTGAAAGCGCTTGATCGCCTTGCGGTCAAACTTCAGAAAGCAGATCAGCCCGCAGAAACCTGTGACGGTGGCCTTGGTGATGAAGTAGTCCGCCGCAATGCCGGTACCGACAAACCAATAAGGAAAGGGATCGGAAGTCGGGGTGTAGTGAGCAGCGGGAAGTACTGCCCACCCTCCGACGAAAATCAGCAGAAAGGCTACCCGCAAGCTGTAGCGGTAGCAAAAAGCTATACTCAGGGGAATCCAGACAAACAGCGCCAATAAAGGTGGAACAGTCATGAACAGGTCCTATATATGTCGGGCGCTCGATTGGATTTCTTCGAAACGTATGCCTGAATCACCCGGAATTCGCTCCGCCTTTCCGCAGGAAAAAGACGTTCTGACATGGATTCGGCAGCGAATAACGACAGGAAATCCGCTCTAATATAACCGGAATGACGGCGCTTACGCTATTCCCCATTTGGTGGTCCGCTACCCGCGAAATAGGGTTTGTCGCTTATTCGGCAACTGGCATAGGCTGTGTTCTGTTCTGGCTGCGGTCCCTGCGTTTCCCTCATCGTTCACACGCAGGTATCAGACGATTGGCTGCTACTGTAGCCGCGATCGAATTCATCCTGGCGCTGGACATGGTGTTTGAATGGCGGATTGCTCTGCATGATTTCTTTGCCGATACGTTCGTCAGGCACAACTTGTATGGCCGAAGGCATACATTGCAACTGGAGCTTCTCATCGTCCTCGGCTGTATCCTTGCTTTCACACTGGGTCTCGCATTCCGACGTCTGCGGACCCGGAGAGGTTCATTTCTTGCTATCGGCGCACTATCGCTGTCGATTACTTTGTGGCTGATGGAGATTATTTCCCTCCATGAGACCGATACGGGTCTGTATCATTTGGTCAATGGAATTATGGTCATAGCTTTCTTATGGGTGTTGGCCTGTTCGTTAATATTGCTGGGAGTGGGAATCGAAGCGCGGTCTGCCGCGCGCAAAGGTTGAGCCGGACTTTGCTGGAAGCTCGGCCCTGGATCTGCCGATATAGATGTGTTTGGATATGCGCAGTTTTGGCGGTGAGCGCCGCCTGCTATCTCAACAGCTTTCCAGGACGGGCGTTTTAACCCCGGATTTTTGATCCCGGGATTATCGGAGTCAGGACTTCGCGAACATGAAACAGCAGGCAAGTGCTACACCGGCTGGTTCCCCCAGTGAGGAAAAAAAAATAGAGCCCAAGGTCAAGATTCGAAAAGCGATTCCCGGTGTCTGGGAGATGCTGCGCTCCAAGCGGAGCCTGCTTTTTGCGGGCCTGCTGCTGATTATTGTCAATCGGATTGCCGGCTTTGCGCTGCCGCTCTCAACCAAGGCGCTGATCGACTACGTCATCGGTAAGCATCTGGTATATCTGCTGGTTCCCATTGTGGCCGGTCTGCTGCTGGCGACGCTGATTCAGGCGCTTACCGCTTTTGCTTTGTCGCAGCTTCTTTCCAAGGCCGCATGGCGGCTGATTACCGATCTCCGCATCCAGGTGCAGGAGCACATCGGGCGACTGCCCATCGCCTACTATGACGCCAACCGTACCGGCGTTCTTGTTTCCCGCATCATGTCCGACGTGGAGGGTCTGCGCAACCTGGTTGGAACCGGCCTGGTTGAGTTTCTCGGCGGAATTCTAACCGCAGTCGCCACCTTCGTTGTGCTCCTCTATATAAATGTCAAGCTGACGCTGATGGTCTTCGGAGTTCTGGCTGTCTTCATCGCCACAATGAAGTGGTGGTTCGGAACGCTGGGACCGCTTTTCAAGAAGCGCGCAGTCATCTTTGCTGACGTCACCGGGCGGCTCACTGAGTCGCTGGGCGGCGTTCGTGTGGTCAAGTCGTATCGCGCCGAGGCCCGCGAAGCGGCGGTCTTCGCCCAGGGTGCGAGACAGCTTCTCGATAACCATTTGCGCGGCATCACCAACAACTCGCTGATGGGCATGTCGTCGACGGTGGTGATCGGCATCGTTGCGTCCATCGTAATGTTCTTTGGGGCGCGCGGCATTCTCGGCGGCACGATGACGCTGGGCAGCTACATCACCTATACCGTCTTCCTGGCCTTCATGGTTGCGCCGCTGTTCCAGGTAGTTTCGATCGCGACGCAGCTTACCGAGGCCATCGCCGGACTATCGCGCACCCGTGAGGTGCTGGCCGAAAAGGATGAGAACAGCGATCCGAGGCGCACCGGCCGTTTTGGCGAGACCCTGAGCGGCGAGGTCATTTTTGACGATATCCGTTTCTCCTATCAGCAAGATAAGCCGGTCCTGCACGGTATCTCTTTCACTGCCAATCCGGGGAGCGTGACGGCTCTGGTCGGGCCATCGGGCTCGGGCAAATCGACGATCATCAATCTGATCAACGCATTTCATACACCGGACAGCGGCGTCATCACCGTAGATGGCGTGGATCTCACTACAGTCGAGTTGGGCAGCTACCGCGGACACCTTGGCGTGGTTCTGCAGGAGTCGTTTCTGTTCGATGGCACCATCCGCGATAACATTGCGTTCTCGCGCCCCGATGCTACCTACGAAGAAGTTCTCGAGGCGGCGCGCATCGCCCGCGTTGAGGAGTTCGCTGACCGCCACCCGGAAGGCTACGAAACAGTGATTGGCGAACGTGGGGTAAAACTTTCCGGCGGCCAGCGGCAGCGTCTCTCCATCGCACGCGCCATCCTGGCAAATCCGCGCATCCTCATCCTGGATGAGGCGACTTCCAGCCTCGACTCTGAATCAGAAGCGTTGATCCAGGAAGGCCTGTCCTACCTGATGCGGGGACGGACCACTTTCGTGATCGCTCACCGCCTTTCCACCATCCGCCAGGCCGACCAGATTCTTTTCCTCGAAGATGGAGTCATCCGCGAGCGCGGCACCCACGACGAGTTGATCGAGGCACGCGGCCGCTACTACGATCTCTACACGCGGCAATATGCTCTGGAAAGCAATCTCTTCCTTGCTCCAGGTGAGGGTGACAAGCTGCTTAAGGATGAAGATGCCTTCCGTGGGCGTGCCAATATTCCCAGCTTCTCCGAAGCCCTGCGCGGCGTTCGCTAACTACAACTTTCGTGCATTGCAATACTCGATTACCGCTCTGATATTGCGAGTTGACCCACCGTCATCCTCTTGTTATTGTCCAGTTGCAGGCGAAAGGGAAAGATCGTAATGGCTCAGTTCGAAGCGCTCTATCACAAAGTCCTAACTGACCCGCAATTCCGTCAGGAACTGCAGGCGAACCCGCAGCAAGCGCTCAAGTCAATCAATATCGATCCCACACCGGAGGTGCTCGCATTACTCAAGAACCTCGAGCAGGCGGTGGCAGCGTTGTCACGGGATCTGGATGGGCCAGCGGACACAGTGGCGATGACCTAGGGCAATACGCCTGGGATCCTGATTTCTACATTACAGTTCAACGGGCTGCCCGAAGGGTAGTTGCAGACATCGGTGACTCACCGCTGGGTCGCTCTACGCTCCGGTGGATAGCGAGCCGCTGCGATGTCCAACGGCTGGAGAGCTACTTCGCGCATCCGGAGGCCATGCCGCTTCTGGCCATGCCCTGGTGGCTGGAAGCGAGCATTCGCGGCCAGGTCGATGCCGAATTTCAGGCCGATCTGATGACCTCTAGCGCGCATGGATATCTCTTCATCCGCATGCTCGACGATCTCATGGATGGCCATGAGATCGATAGCGCCTGCCTGCCTGCCTTGCATCTCTTCGGCCTGCGCTTTCAGTCGGCTTACTCCCGATATTTTCCAGGGAGCGATCCATTCTGGGATCATTTCCAGCGCTGCCTTGCCGCAACCGCTGAGGCCGAATCCGCCGATCTGAACCTGCGCGAGATTTCAGAAGAGGATTTCCTACGCATCACCGCGCGCAAGTCATCGGCGGCGCTCATTCCCATTGCTGCGGTGTGCAGCCGCTATGACCGACTCGATCTGCTGCCGGCGTGGGAGGCATTTCTCATGCTCTTTTCACGCTGGCATCAGATGCGAGACGACGTGCTGGACTGGAGCGAGGACCACGAGAGCGACCGCTCGACCTGGATACTCAGCGAGGCGCAGCGGCGTAAAGCATCCGGCGAAAGCGTCCCTATATGGATGGGGCGCACCGGTCTGCCGTGGGCGGCTGAGGTGATGGGCGGCTGGATGCGGGAGATCGAATCTTCTGCTGAAGGATTGAACAGCCCCGATCTGCTGGACTATTTGAAAGCGCGTGAGGCTTCCTTCTCGCGTCAAATTGCTGCGAAGATCCGGCTGGCTGCGCTTTTCGAGGCCGTGCTCCATCTCTAGCTGCCAAGATCGCTCGTATCGTCAAACCAGCATGCGCGCCAACACCCAACTCGCCCGCCTCGCCGAGCACCTGTTTCCCGGATCGTCCTATGACGAGCTGCTGGTTTCCCCATCGGTTGCGGTACATGTACATCAGGCCGAAGAGCGCATACAGCAAGAATGCGAAATTGCGCGACAGATATTCGGCGCAGGCGCGCGGGCCGACCTGCGCAACTCGCTGGCTGAGTCGCTGGCGTGGATGCTGCTCTTTCGTGTTCCCGGCCATCGTCTGCAGGCCTCGATTGATTCCTGGATACAGGCTCAGTGCGAGATGCTTGAGCGGCTTGTCTCCGACCGTGCTGAGATCGAGGCACGCTTCGGGCTCGATGCGCGCCAGGTTGTCTCGCTGGATCTCGATCTCTCCGATCGGCACAACGGGCGCAGTGTCGCGGCCGTCACCTTCGATTCCGGATTGAGACTCATCTATAAGCCGCGCGATCTCAGCATCGACAGCTGGTTTGTGGAGTTTCAGTCGAGACTGAACGCGCTGGGAGCTCCGCTTCCGTTCCAGACGCTTCAGTTCTTGGCACGCGAAGGCTATGGCTGGACGGAATTTGCCGTTCACGCACATTGCCAGAGTGAAAAACAGCTGCGGCGCTTCTATCGCAACGCCGGGTCGTTGCTTTGCCTGTTGCATCTGTTGCGCGCCACGGATTGTCATTTTGAAAATCTGATTGCATGCGGCGAGCATCCTGTCCTGGTCGATGCAGAGACGCTGTTTCAGCCATCGCTGTCGTCGGCGACCGAGGCGCTCTCTGTTCTGCGCACAGGCATGCTGCCGCGACCTGCGCCTCTGCTTTCAGCATCCGCCTCGCCCATAGCTGATCTTGGCGCCCTGAGTGCCGTCTCTGCGCAGAAGCTTCCGGTTCCAATTCCGGAACTGAACGGAGATCAGGACCGGCTGGGAACTGCGATGCTGATTCCGGATACGAATGTGCCTTTCCCAGCAGGCTATGAGGTTAATCCCGGTGTGTATGTGGAAGAGATGGTCGATGGATTTCGCCAGACCTGGCAGTTCGCCGCGGGGCACCGCAGCGCCATACTTCATGCAATCGACGGAGCCAGGGCGAAGAGTATCCGATACGTCTTTCGCGACACGCTGAGCTACTACCAGTCGATTGTCGCAGCTCTCTATGCGGGCAGACTCGAGGGATTGACCCTGCCTTCACTTACAGGAGCGAAGACCGCTTTCGCGCGGCTCGAAGCGAGCGAGCTTTTTATCCTGAAACAGCTGGATATTCCGCGCTTCACGCTGTGCGTCGCTGATACGAGTCTTGGGAGCGCTGCAGGGTGCTTTCCTGTATCCGGATACGATCTGGTCCGGACCGGCATCGAAGGCATGTCCGACGAAGAGATGGAGAAGCAGGCGGGAATTCTGCGCGTTTGCTGGGGATTGTACGGCGCAGCGAAATTCCTGGTACCGGCCGTCTAGTTCCGGGCAACTCCGAATATCTTCCGCGTGATTTTCATATGCGAACATCACGCGGAAACAAACGAATCAGAAATCCGCACTAAAATAATTGAACATGATCGGCCAAATCGTTGCGCACTATCAAATCGAGGAGCTCCTCGCAGAGGGAGCGATGGGTGTCGTATACAAAGGGCGCGACCTGAACCTCGAGCGCTTCGTGGCCATCAAGTTCCTCAAGCCGCACTGGTCCGGGGACGAGGCGGCGATGGGACGTTTTATGCACGAGGCGCGTGCGGCGTCTTCATTGGACCATCCCAACGTCTGCACGATTTACGAGATCGAATATGACGCGAAGGGCCAGCTCTTCATTGTCATGGCCTACTACGAGGGCGAGACGCTCCGCCGCAAGCTGGGCATGGGCCCTCTGCTGATTGACGATGCTCTGCAGCACACCGTCGATATCGCGCAGGGCCTGGCCAAGGCCCATCGCCATGGCTTGATCCATCGCGACATCAAACCCGAGAACGTAATCGTCACCACCGAAGGCGTGGCCAAGATTCTCGACTTCGGCCTGGTGAAGCTCAGCCGCGATATCGGACGCAAGAAGCACGAGAGTGTCGTCGGTACAGTTGGCTACATGTCGCCGGAGCAGATTCAGGGGCAGTCCGATCACCGCAGCGATCTGTGGTCGCTGGGCGTGGTTTTCTACGAGATGGTCACGGGACGCCGGCCATTTGTCGGTCAGCCGTCCGAGGTGATAGAAGCGATCGCCCATGGCAAGATTCCTCGCGCGGCCGACCTGCGCAACGGTGTGTCGGAGGAGATCGAGCGGGTGATTGCGCGCTGCCTTGCGCGCAACCCGGCCGAACGCTACCAGCGCGCAGAAGAGCTGCTGGCTCATTTGCTCGCGCTGCGTCACGGCGTTGGATCGTCCATCGCGATCGATGCGCGGAGCGCCGGTCCCGTGCCCATGTCCATTGCCGTGCTGCCATTCAACAATGTAGGCGGCGGAGAAGAGGCCGAATACTTCAGCGACGGGCTCACCGACGAATTGATTCACCTGCTCTCGCAGCTGAAGGGCCTGCGCGTGGTTTCGCATACTTCGGCCTTTGAGTTCAAGGGCAAGTCGCAGGATGTGCGCACCATCGGCGAGCGCCTGAACGTGAACACCGTACTCGAGGGCAGTGTGCGTCAAGCGGGCAACAAGCTGCGCGTCACTGTTCAGCTGACCGATGCCGTCCACGGCTATCATCTCTGGTCGCAAAAATACGATCACGAGATGAAAGATATCTTTGCGATTCAAGAAGACATTGCAGTCTCAGTTGCGGGAATGTTCGAGAAGAAGCTGAAGACTGAGGTTGCCCCGCTGCGTCCTCGATACGTAGGCAACGTGGACGCGCACGGCCTCTATCTCAAAGGCCGCTACTACTGGGGACTGCGCACGCCCGAGGCTTCACGCAAGGCGCTTCAATGCTTCGAGCAGGCAATCGCCACCGACCCCATGTGCGCGCCGGCTTATGCGGGGTTGGGGGACGCATTCGTGAGCCTGGGGTTCTGGGGCGTGATGCCTCCCAGCGAAGCCTGGGCGCGTGGCCGTGAGCTGGGGCTGAAGGCCCGCGAGATCGATCCCTATCTTGCCGAGGCCGAAATGGTTTTGGCCAAATGCCTGCTCTTCAACAACTCCGACTGGAGGCAATCGGAAGAGCTGGTACTGCGCGCCATCGAACTCGATCCTTTGCTTTCCGGCAGTCACTTCTTCTATTCGATCCTGCTGCTGCAGTCGGGCCGCTATGAGTCGGCGTTACTGGAGCTGCGCACGGCGCGGCAGCTCGATCCACTTTCGGCTACGATCTGCACGGGCATCGCATGGGCGCACTATTACGCCGACAATTACGAGCTAGCCATCGAGCAGTGCGGCAAGGTCTTCGACATCGCGCCGGATTATCTTGAAGGGCTGGCCTGCATGGGGCTGGTTTCTATTCGTCAGGGCCGCTACGAAGAGGCGGTCTCATGGCTGGAACGCGGAGCTGCCAGTTCCGGCAACAGCCCTCTCGCGCTCGGTTTTCTGGGATATGCGTACGCGCTGGCAGACCGCCGGGACGATGCTCGTGCAATCCTCCAGCAGTTTCAGGAAGCGGCGAAGCAGAGATATATTTCCACCATTGCTCCGGCGCTGATCCACATTGGACTGGACGAGAAACAAGAGGCTCTGGAGTGGCTGGACAAGGCCTACCAGGGACGCGACGCTTTCCTGGCCTACGCGAAGATTCTTCCCATCTTCGATCCAGTGCGCGAAGAGCCGAAATTCCAGGAGCTGCTGGGAAAGCTCGCACTGGCCAGCAGCGAAGAACAGCTGACCAGCGAAGTTCTGTCGTCGTATTGACTAGAGCTTGGTGTCGGCCAACACCGACTCAGGATAGAAGACGCTCCAGTTCTTTTTTGCCGCAATTTCGGCAAGCGCCGGAGTGGGGTTTACCGGGAACGCGCCTCTGGCGATTTCGAGCATGGCGGCATCGTGCACCGAGTTGCCGAAGACCACATCGGGATTCGGCACGCCGGCCTTCCGCAGTGCCGTGGCCTTCGCTTCATCCGTGGGGACATCGATCAGATCACTGCTGATGTGGCCATCCGGTTCGACGCGCACCCGCGCCGATAGTACCCGCGACGCCGGGATATTGAAGCGGCGCACCCCTTCCTCGATGACCCAGTTGTTTGTTGAGCTCACGGCCCAGATCGCAACGCGATCCGCTTGCAGGCGCGCGATGAGCGCACGCATCTCCGGGAAGATATGCGATTCAATGTGCAGACGGAAGTACTCCGCCGCGGCTTTGCGAATCTCCGCTTCCTGCAGGCCGGCATAAATCTGCACCATCTCGCCGCACATCTCGGCTTCAGAGATTTCTTTTGCCAGATACTGCCGATAGCGGGAATCGATCCAGTCGCTGGCGTTGCGGGAGACCAGTCCCGACTCGATGGACCAGATCATGAAGCCATAGCCGGCATCGCCGCTCCATAGCGTGCCGTCGCAGTCGAAGACAGCGACGGAAGGAGACAGCGAAAGAACGGCGCGTTCAAATTCCTGATGGGTGTAGCGCGTGGGCGCGACGTGAACAGTTGTCAAAGTGCAAAGCTCCTCTTGTTATTGTGCGCGATACGGAGCGAAATTGCATAACAGAGAAATGAACAGTCGGAGATGAATTTGCAGGGCTGCTGAAGTTGGTTCCTGCAACGGCTCCTGGCTGTGGGGGCTGGACGATCGACCCCGGCAATCTCCGATAATGAGTTTATGGTCCCCTCCGAAGACACGCAGCTCGATGCAGGCAATCTGGAGCTGATTCGCGAGCACCTGGCCTATCTGCGCATCGAGAAGGGATTGCGGCCGCTGAGTTGCGAGGCCTACCAGCGGGACTTGCTGCAGTTTGCGGAATATCTTGAAAAGGAAAATGCGCAGCTGGCAAAGGCCACACGCGAGCATGTCTCGGGATTTCTTGCGCATCTTGGCCAGCACGGTGTCGAATCGCGCTCGGCGGCGCGCAAGCTGTCGTGCCTGCGTGGATTCTTCCGCTGGCTGCTGCTCGACAAGCGTATCGACCGCGACCCCACGGTGACGCTCGATTCGCCTTCGACATGGAAGGTGCTGCCGAAGTCTCTGGCGCAATCCGAGGTGGCGGAGATGCTCAACCGCGCCGGTGTGGCCGCGGATCATCCTGAGGCTGAAGCCATTTCTTTGCGTGACCGCGCGATTCTCGAGCTGCTTTATGCAGGAGGCCTGCGCGTATCCGAGCTGACCGGCCTGAATGTCGCCGATCTTTCGCTTACTGCGGGGCGCGTGCTGGTGCGCGGCAAGGGAGACAAGGAGCGCATTGTGCCACTCGGCCGTGCGGCAATCGAGGCGGTAGAAAAATATCTCGCGTTGGGACGGCCGGGATTGCAGAAGAGCCGGCGTGACGCCGGCAAGCTGTTTCTATCCGTGCGCGGAGAGCCGCTGACCCGGCAGTGGATCTGGCAGCTGGTGCGTGCAGCAGGAAACCATGCCAGCCCACACATGCTGCGGCATAGCTGTGCGACACATATGGTTGAGGGCGGAGCTGACCTGCGCACCGTACAAACATTACTTGGCCACGCCGACATCGCGACCACGCAGGTTTACACGCATCTGGCTCTGGGGAGGCTCAAGGCCGTGCACCGGCAGCATCATCCCCGGGCGACGCGAAAGGCCGCGGAATGAGTGCGGCATTGTCTGTTTTAGCGCTGGTCGATAAATATCTGACCGCCGCGGCGTATGAGAAAGGCTCGTCGCCGCATACCATGCGCGCTTACGAGCGTGAGTTGCGCAATTTCTCCGCGTATGTTGTGAAGGCCTTAGGAGCGGAGGCGACGCCGGATCGCATCGAGCACCAGAAGATTCGCGGATATCTCAGCGAGCTTTACGGCAGAGGATTGTCGAAGGCTTCGGTGGCGCGCGCGCTGGCCGCGATCCGCTCGTGGTTCAAGTGGCTGGCGCGGCAGGGATACGTGGAGCAGAATCCTGCAGCACTTGTTGCTATGCCAAAACTGCCGAAGCATCTGCCGCGCGTGCCTACGATTGAAGAGATGAACCGCGTCGCCGATTCTGTGTCAGGCGAGGATGCTGAAGAGATTGCCGCGTGGCCGGAGCGCGACCGTGTGATCTTCGAGCTGCTATATGGCTGCGGTATTCGCAACGCCGAGCTGGTGGGATTGAACCTCCGCGACCTGCACTGGGCCAACGATGCGATCCTGGTGCGCGGCAAAGGCCGCAAGGAGCGCTATGTGCCGATGGGCGATGCGGCAGCCGAGGCGCTACGCGCGTATCTATCGATCAGGGAAGCGAAATTGTCGGCGGCGCAAAAGCGCAGCGGAGCGCGCATCGATCATGATGCATTGCTGCTGAACACGCGCCTGCGCGGATCGGGCCGACTGACCACGCGCAGCGTTGGCCGCATCGTGAAGCAGATTGCCGTCGCTCATGGATTGCCCGCAGATGTGCATCCGCACACGCTTCGTCACGCCTTCGGCACGCACATGCTGGAAGAAGGCGCTGATCTCCGCGCGATTCAGGAGCTACTCGGGCATGAGCGGCTGTCTACCACGCAGCGGTATACGCAGCTGACGGTTGGGCAGGTGGCGGAGGTCTATGACCGCACGCATCCGCGGGCGAAGTAAGGCGGAGACAAACTTAGTGTCCTGCCGCGCTCGCCGACTGCGTTTCCTTCGTTCCGAGCCATTGTTTCGCGTGTGCCACTTCCGGCAGATCGGGATCGGCGGTCTTCCAGGCGTTTAGAAATTCCTGATACTCGGCGGTTGCGCGCTGCGTGTCGCCTTCCTTTTCTGCGGTCGCAGCCATGCCGTACAGGGCGAAGCCGGAGCGGGGACGGTCTTCCAGCGCGTGCTTCCAGGCTTCAGTGGCGTCCTTGTTGTCTCCGGCAGCCATCAGGATTGCGGCTTCCTGTTCGGCCACCGGACGGATGAACGCAGGGGGCTCGTGATAGCCCAGGTCCTGCTCATCCTTGCGGGCTTCCTCGAAGAGCTTGTGAGCTTCATCGATCTTTTTCTGGTCGACGAGGACAGCCGCCCGCAGTTCGAGCGAAAGAATGGCTACATTCTGAAGCATCGGTTTGGGCATGGGATTCGGAGATGTTGGGGTGTTGGCAGGAGTCGTGGGCTTCGGATTCTTTGCAGCCTCGGCGTCTTCGGCATCGGTGCGCACATGAAAGCGCCATAACTCGGCATCGAGCGCGTTCGAGGCGGCCTGCGCTGCATCGATCTGCTGATCCTGCGCCGCCTGCATGCCGCGGGCAAAATCCTTAAGCACGCCGCTGAGATACAAGAGGTTGGGCGATGCATCGGAGTAATGCGCGTCATCCAGCATGGACTGGACCTTTCGCCAGTCGCCGGCGCGAAGCGCGAGGGGCAGGAGAATGTTGATACGGGTGATGGAATCGCGCGTCGACCAGGGGTAAAGCGACGCAGCTTTCTCGCCGTGCGCCGCGGTCAGCTTGGCCGACATGACGGAGGCCTGCTGCATGTGGCCTTCCTCCATCAGGTTCGCAATCGAATACATCAGGTTATGTACGTAGTTCCAGTCGTCGTCGACGGAAACGTGCTGCGCGTGCATGTAGGCCTCGTCCACTGAAGTCGACAAATCGAAGGAGACCTGGGCGCGCGCATAATCGCCGGTGCGGAAGAAGATGTGTCCAGGCATATGGGTCATATGGCCAGAGTTGGGCGCGAGCGTGGCCAGAATATCTGCAGAGTGAGCAATACATC
>CAVUWQ010000070.1:0-6942 GCA_963745105.1 uncultured Acidobacteriaceae bacterium | reverse complement strand
TCGACGGCAAGTATGGTTCAGTGGTCAATCTATTATATGAGAAAGAGATTGGCCCCATCCCGAGGAATCGCGAACTGGGTGCCTGTCGCGAGAATGACCGCTGTGTCAATCCCCATCACTCAACACTGATGACTCCGGCAGAACGGGCGAGGACTACAAGCCTCACGAGGCTGGCCGCAGCGGATGCGGTGCGCATCAAGAAACTGTGCGCCAAAGGCCGTTCCCAGAAGAGCGTGGCCGACGAATATGGCATACATTTAAGTTCCGTCAATAAGATAGTTCGTGGCGTCCGGTGGGCGTGACGTGATCACCCTGTGCGGAACCTGTGGACAGATCCGCTGCGTGTGCAATAATGGCGGAGTCCCGGCGATACCCTGCACCCATGACGCCCACTACCTGGAAGAAGAGACCATGCATATCCGATGTGCCCTGTGCAGCACCATCCTGCTGCGGGCGCTCACGGACGAAGAGCGGGCAATGCGCATGCGTCGGCGGACAAGAAAGCAGAAG
Source organism: uncultured Acidobacteriaceae bacterium (assembly GCA_963745105.1). Taxonomy (GTDB): domain Bacteria; phylum Acidobacteriota; class Terriglobia; order Terriglobales; family Acidobacteriaceae; genus Silvibacterium. The sequence goes on along the minus strand of CAVUWQ010000070.1, from coordinate 6,432 downwards.
TCCCCATGCCTGATTGGAAGATAGTGCACGGCGACTGCGTGGACCAGATGCGCGCGATGGATGAGGCGTCGGTTGACTCGATTGTGACCGATCCGCCCTACGGCCTCGAGTTCATGGGCAAGGACTGGGATGCGCCGTGGAAGTCCGATGTGCGCCAGACGTTTGATGGCACTATGGCGGATGAGCGCGAGAATCCGTATGCGCGGAGCAAGGTGCGCAACGGGCTCGGAGCGAGTTACGGTGCCGGCGCGGAGCACATGCAGGCCTTCCAGGTGTGGTGCGAAGTGTGGGCGCGAGAGTGTCTGCGCGTGCTCAAGCCGGGCGGATACCTCTTAGCATTTGGTGGCTCGAGGACTTACCATCGGCTCGCGTGCGCGGTCGAAGATGCCGGGTTCGAGATTCGCGACCAGATCATGTGGCTGTACGGTAGTGGATTCCCAAAGAGTTTAGATGTAAGCAAGGCCCTCGACAAGGCTGCTGGAGCCGAGCGAGAGGTGGTTGGGGTCAAGGCTGGGCATGAGGATTTCGTCGACCGGACTGATGCTCATTCTTCTGGTGGTCGTTCTGATGGGTGGGATCGCCCTTGGAAGCAAGATGCCGATGCCGTAAGAATGTCACACATGCAGACGGATCCATCGACCGATGCCGCTAAGCAGTGGTCCGGATGGGGCACATCTCTGAAACCCGCGCACGAACCGATTGTGGTCGCGCGCAAGCCGCTGATTGGAACGGTCGTCGCCAATGTGCTGCAGCACGGGACCGGCGCGATGAACATCGACGCCTGCCGCGTCCCCGGCGAACCGACTCCCATCAACAAACTGGAGCAGTGGTCCGGCTTCGGCCAGAAGAAGCAGCCAGACTATGTGCAGGAGATCAACACGCTCGGCCGTTGGCCCGCGAACGTCGTCCACGATGGCTCGGAGGAAGTGGTAAGTCTTTTCCCGGATGTGACGTGCGGCGCGATGAAACATGAAGTGTCGGAGTATAAAGGGAACAGCACTACCCCCTTTCTCCGTGGTCGCAGTGGGCCAAGCAATCAGCACGGAGGAGGTGGCTCTGCCGCGCGTTTCTTCAAAACCGTGCGCGAGGATGAACCCTACGCAGAGCGCACTTACGCGGAGAATGGCGGCACCAATTTCGCGATGAAGCCCGGCGCGCGGCGGCTGGACGAAGGCAGTGCGGCGCGGTTTTTCTATGTGGCCAAGGCTTCGCAGCAAGACCGCAATGAGGGATGCGACCAGATTGACCCCAAGCAATACAGTCATGACGGACGCAAGACGCCGATCGACAACGCTTACCAGCGCAACGCGAGCAACGCGAGCAACGCGAGCAACGCGCACCCAACTGTTAAGCCGACAGCATTAATGCGGTACTTAGTCAAACTGGTGACACCTCCCGGGGGCATGATCCTTGATCCGTTCGCGGGCAGTGGCAGCACTGGCAAAGCATCCGTCCTCGAGGGCTTCCGCTTCGTGGGCATTGAGAAGGACGAGGAATACTGTGCGATTGCGCGGGCGCGGATCGCGTGGGCCGAAGAAGAGTCCAAGCGCGGCGAGGCGCAGCAGGAGTTGTTCGCATGAGTTTCCAGATACTCCAGGGCAACGTACTCGATCGGCTGCGTGAACTGCGGGAGGAGAGTGTGCATTGCGTGGTGACGTCGCCACCGTATTGGGGCCTGCGCAACTACGGCATGCCGGACCAGATTGGGTTGGAGCCGACGCCGGAGGCATACATCGCACGCATGGTCGAGGTCTTCCGCGAGGTTCGGCGTGTCCTGCGGTCGGACGGCACCCTCTGGCTCAACATGGGCGACAGCTACTCAAACGACACCAAGTGGGGCGGCAAAAGTGGCGGAAAGAACTACACCAGCGCAGCGGGCGGAATGCCCCGCGTTCGGCGCGGAAAAGACTGCGATCCGAAAAGAGGTCCCGCCGCGCCAGGGCAGCCCATGCAGAATTTTCCCGGGCCGCTCAAGCCCAAGGACCTGGTCGGCATGCCCTGGCGTCTCGCCTTCGCGCTGCAAGAGGCACAGCACTATGGGCCGATCAAGTTGGATACCGACAGGGCATGGCTCGCTGCGCTGATAGACGGCGAGGGAACCATTAGTATCAAGCGGGATAAGGGCCGGAGCAATGGCGGCAACGGAGAATGCCAGCACGGGTACTCGGCGTTCATATCAATAGGAAACCAAGACCGTGAGTTGTTAGATAAATGTGTTGCCATCACTGGGTATGGGAGCGTTGGAGTCAAGAGTGAGGCAACTACAGACGGTCGCGGCATCAAAAGCAAGCGAAGATCCTACGGTTGGTGGATAAGTTCAAATCAGGCCATAACTGTAATCCGAGATATATATCCGTTTCTGGTGATAAAGCGGAGACAGGCAGTTCTCGCCTATAACCTCAACATCTCAAACAAGGCCGGCAAGTCATTACGCGGCAATGGCCCACTCCCCCAATCAGAGCAAGACAAGCGCCAGAACCTAAAAGAGGTTTGCAATAAATGTAATCAGCGCGAGCCTGTTGACCTGCCATCGTGGTTAGTTGAACCGCCCAGCAATTTTGAACAGGGCTGGTGGCTGCGGCAGGAACATCATTTGGGCGAAACCAAATCCGATGCCGGAGAGCGTGACAGATCGCTGCACCAAAGCCCACGAGTACATCTTCCTGCTCACCAAATCTGCTCGCTACTTCTACGACGCGGAAGCCATCAAGGAACAAAGCGTGGGTGAAGCCGATGCGCCGCGCAACGAGTGGAACACGAAAGACTATCTGATACCTGGACAAAAGCCACAGAAGAGACTGTCGCGACCGAGCGTACCGAAAGGCGTGTTCCAAGGCAAGACCGCTGGAGTAGCCAATGGCAATGAGGCCTTCCGTGCGGTGACCGCCATGCGCAACAAGCGTAGCGTATGGGAGATTGCCACCGAACCGTATGCCGAGGCGCACTTCGCCACGTTTCCGACGAAGCTCGTCGAGCCCTGCATCCTGGCCGGGACAAGTGAGCGTGGCTGCTGTGCGCAGTGCGGCAAACCGTGGGAGAGAATCCTTGAGCGGACCGCCATGGTGATCAATCGCAGTGAACGCACCCATGCCTTCGGACACACACGTTCCTCTGGAACGTGTGTGGAACCAGCAACAACCGTGACCACCGGCTGGAACCCGATGTGCAAGTGCCCTGCGGAGACTGTTCCCTGCACCGTGCTTGATCCATTCTGCGGGGCCGGCACGACTGGTGTAGTGGCCCTGCGCTACCACAGGAACTTCATCGGTATCGAACTGAACCCCGAGTATGTGACCATGGCGACGCGGCGGATTGAGCAGGACGCGCCGCTCTTCAATGTGGCAGTGTGATATGCTGGCCGTGCCTTTTGAAAGGAGGCACGCGATGAAGATGTGGCTACTGCTGGTGCTGTTACTAGGGTCGATACCTGCAGCGTGGGCGAAGCCGGTTGCGATGGCCGAACTCCACGCCCAGGAGACCGAGAACAAGGGCGACCTCCAGTACGTCTATCTTTACCTGGTACTGGACGACGGAACGCACCTGAAGGCCCAGTGCGTGTGGTTCTATTCCGCCCAGCCGTGCAGCCCAGAGGCGTTTGCCATGGAGAAGCGCGTCGCGACCGACTGCGGCAGGACCGATGCCGGGTGGCCGCTGGTGTGCTTTACCGGCGAGCGATACAAGATGTGGCGGCGGAAGAACGACATTCTGCTGCGCGTGGGCAATGGCGACCTGCTCTACCACGTCATTGGCAGTTGGTGATGCGGATCATGCGTCCAAACCCATGAACCTGCGGAACCCCTCTGGCAGAGTCTCATTCGGGACGGTCTCCCACCCCTGCTCTCCGAATGGCCGCGGCGCATTGCCCTCATGCGCCAGGGCGACGAAGTTGCTGCCGCCGTCGATCACCGCCAGGTTCCCTCGCGCTGCTTCAAGAAACCGCACATCTTCGCACATTCGCAGAGTTTCGTCCCAGGGATGCTCCAGGGCCCAGGTCCGCTGGTAGCACAGGGTTGCGCCCCACAGCCAGCATGGAGGGTAAGCGGCCACTTTGCGGCGCACATCGTACCAGAAGGCGCTGCCGTATCCGACTACGCTCAGGTGGTCTCTGCGCAACTCTTCCATCTGATGGCGGATCCGGGCCGGGCCGCTCCAGTCGTCCGAATCGAAATGGATGATCACATCGCCCCTGGCCGCGCGGACACCGGCGTTCCGTTTCTGGGCAAGATTGTCGGCCGGGAACAGGTGGTACCGATTTTCCGTTTGACCTGAGCCGTGGTGCGATTCATACATCCGCAGGATTGAACGGGGTTCTTCCGGCGAAGACTGTTGGACGCGATCTTCTTACTGTTTCCGCAATCGCAACGGCAATCGTACAGTACATGACCGTCTTTTGTCCTGCCGGCAATGCCAACGATGCAGAGGCGTCCTATTCTGTTTCCCGCCATGTCACCGGCGTTGCGACCAGGTTCGTCAACTGGAAGGAATAAATGGGAGATAGTGAAAGTCCTCTTGACCTCCCGGCTCTGCCGTGCCATGCTCCCCCAAATAATGTTACGCACCTTCACACTGCGGTTGAAGCCCACCCGAAAACAAGGGGAGAGGCTAGTGTGCCTACTGACCGAACTCTGCGAATTATACAACGCGGCACTGCAAGAACGACGGGATGCTTGGAAACTTTGCCAGAAGCACATCGGCCTGTATGAACAAATGCGGGAACTGACGCAACTTCGCGCCTGCACACCCGAGAGCGCGGCGTTCCCTGCGGCGATTCAGCGAGATCCCTTACGCCGGGTGGACAGAGCATTCGACGCGTTTTTCCGCAGAGTGAAGACGGGACAGAGCCCAGGTTATCCTCGGTTCCGAGCGCGGAATAGGTACGGGTCATTCTCCGTGGATAGGCAAAACTTTAGGTTTGTTGAGAATGGAACCATTCGCATTGTCGGTCTTGGACACTTCCGATTCAAGACTCGCTGCCGTATTCGAGGTGCTGCCAAGGAATTGCGGATTAAGCAGTGTGGAAATCACTGGACGGCGACGGTAGCTTGTGAGATTGGACCAGCACCTGAGAAGCGCGCAGTCAGTAAACCCATCGGTATTGATCTTGGCCTGACCACGCTGGCCACGCTCTCTGATGGAACCGAGATTGAAAACCCACGCTGGATCCGCCAGGAAGCGGATCGGTTGGCGCAGGCCAACCGGGAATTGGCCCGCAAGAAGCGCGGTTCCCGAAATAGGCTGAAGGCCAGAGAGAGCCTGCGGCGCGTCCACCAGTGCATCGCAGGCAAGCGGAACTCGTACCTGCACCATGTGTCAGCATGGCTGGTAGCCAATCATGATCTAATTGCCTACGAAGACTTGCAGGTTGCAAATATGGCCAAGTCGAAATTGGCCAAGAGCGTCATGGATGCTGCGTGGGGAGAACTCACCCGACAGATCACATACAAAGCGGAAGAGGCTGGTGTGTGGGCTGTTCCGGTTAACCCGCGCGGTACAACACAAACCTGCTCAGGCTGTGGTGTAAAGGTTCCCAAAGGACTGGCTGACCGCTGGCACGAGTGTGCCTGCGGCACCAGTCTTGGCCGTGATCACAATGCCGCCCTGAATATACTTGCGCTCGGCGAGAGCGCTGTGGAGGTCTCACAGAATAGTTCCTTATAAGCTTATAAGGGACATAATCGTCTCCCCCTCGAAAAGCCCGATAACGGCAAAGGCCAGCCCCGTTTGGCAACAGCGAGCCGGCCCCTGACGCCCCACCACACATCCGCCATGAGCGGACAGACTGTACTTTAGCACATCTGTCTGCCTATGTACGACGCCCAAAAAATCGCCGAACGCCTGGACGTAGCCGAGCAATACATCGGCTGGCGCCCCGTCTACCACTCCGTCGAGGAAGTGGACATGGTGAACCGCCGCCTGGACCTGATCGCGGTGCGCGATGCCCAAGGCAAGCCCACCGGCGAGACCACACGCCCCTACACTGAGCAGGAGAAGTGGTGGATCCACAATGAGCGCATGCTGTGTGCCTGCGATGCCGCCTATTTCGCCACGCGCTACGCCTATATCAAGGACAGTGCCAACAACATCAAGCGCTTCGCCTTCCGCGCGCCGCAGTTAGTTTACTTCCGGGTGATCGCGGAACTGGAGCGGCGCGGGGCCGCCATCCAACTCCAGATCCTGAAAGCCCGGCAGCTCGGAATGTCTACGATTACCGAGATTCTGGTGGCCCACCGCATCTTCTTCACCTACGGCGTGAACGCGGTCATCGCCTCCGCCGACCAGCAGAAGACGGGCATCATGTCGCAGATGATCTTCCTGATCTACGACAAACTGCCCTTCTGGCTACAGCCCCAGTTCTCTCGCAGGGTGGAGTCCGACAAGGGCATGCTGACCTTCAGCGTGATCCAGTCCGGTGTCAGTTTCCAGAGCAAATAA
>CAVUWQ010000069.1:0-47181 GCA_963745105.1 uncultured Acidobacteriaceae bacterium | reverse complement strand
TATACAACGGCAGCTTCTTCTACGTGGTATGGAACGACCAGTTCTACCGCGATCCCGCGCTCGCGTGTGCCGGCAGTTCGAGCAATCAGTGCGGCGGAAAGTGGGGACATTCAAAGGGCGTTGTTGCATGGGATGACAGCGGCGCTGGATTTGTATTGCAGGTCACGACTCCGGATTGGCCGGGTTCCGGAAGTGCGGACCAGCCGCGTAAAGAGGGCAATTCGTTGGGTTGCACGCTATCCGATGATGATACTGACCTCAGTCAGGACTTTTTCGCTCTTCAATTGAGCAAAGACGACCTCCTGAAAGTTCTAGCTGCACTTGCAGAGGAAGGCGCGGTAACCGACACAAACGCTAGCCAGATCGTTAAGTCTGGTGGCCCTCAGGATGTGCAGGAAGCAGTGGGCAAGCTCGGGGGCGCGAACAGCGACTCTTCGTTTGAGCAGTACACCTTGTCGTCTGGCGTACAGCTTATCGCCAAATCCGGTGGCTTATTCGCGCCTCCTTGGCAGCTCGTATCATCGGTGCTCGGTGGAGTTCCGCTACGTGTTGCGACTTTCTGGCAGGGGACGCTGATTTATTCGAGTACTGAGGCTACTCCTGTAACGTGCTGGCCCGAGGCGCTGAACGGTCTAGAGAAGCCCGGCTCAGTCAGCATCGCTTTGACTGGAACGTGGGATGGAACGACGATCGGTCTGTCGGGAACGGGACCTGCAACCGTTGGCTCCAACCACGCGAAGATTGGAATCTCTACTGCTGACGGCAGCAACATCGTTATCTTTGGCGACATGAACCAAGACGGAGCCCTTTCCCCCCACGACAGCGCAACATGTCGGAGTTCGCAAAACACACGAGGTGGCATGTTCTTCATTCTCAAAGATCAAGGACTACACGATAGCATGTCATCACTATTGAATGGCAGGACCGCTCCCCTCCATACTCCTACGCAATAGCCGTAAGAGAAGAATGACGTTAAGGCACTTATTCAGTTGGAATACAGAGAACCACGTTCCAGGAGTTGCTGATGCCAAATGCTTCGTCTCCTTTGCCGGAGGAAATGGATGCTCTCGTACGGCTGGCCCGCGGCATTGTTATTGCTCAGGGGAACGTCTTCATCAAAGAACTTCTCCGCGACCGAGGGATTCGGATCGGAACCACGAAGGATGACTTTGAACGCAATATGGTGCAGGCGATTTATGCAGGAGAGCTTAGGCGAGAGCATGTTGAAGCGTGGCTAAGAGAAGTTGAAGGCTGGGGCAACCAGCACATATACATGTATCGAATCCCGAAGGACTTGCGAAGATTCCTTTTGGACGATAAGGCTCTTGAAAAAAGCGTCAGCAAATCAGGATTTATAGCCAAATGGAATGCGGAAGCGTCTCTCGAGTATCCCGAAGCCCGTACGCTCGCCAGAATTGACCATGCAGAAGGGCAATTAACATTCACTTGGCATCAAGGAGTTGGGATTCCGGTCCGCAAGAAGGAACGTGATTACCAGAGCGACATTGACGGTGACATGTACGAATTCCGCGCATATCGACTTCGTGCCGAGAGAACGGTGATGCGCTTTGTTGCTCGCCCCACTGCTGATATGGCAGCAATTTTCCTTCAGGATGCTTGGGACGAGAAGGAACATGCCGACGCCATCAATAGTGTTAGGCAGGTTGCGTCACGCCTTTTACAATTCGACGACCTAGAATTAATAGCTGTCGCTCCGATCATTAAAAAGCTTGATACGGCCTCGTTGGATTCATCAGGTGTTGTAGCGCACGCAACGCGACTGAGTAGCGGGAGAGCCTACGTCGAGTTTGCCGCAACGTCACCCAGTTTTGGATATCAAGATGTTGGGCCTGTCAGAGAAGTTCGACGAGCCGTAAAAGCAAGCAAATTTTCGGGCTCAACCGGCAATTTCATGCTGCCATGCTCCGATCGGAACGGCGATAAGCGGTCTGTGAGAGTTCACATGTACGGAGACCAAAAGCGGGTGAAGCTCGGATACCAGATGACCGCCAGCGAAGTGTGGAGCGTGCTCGATTTCATCCGGGAGAATGCGTGAAATCATTCCAGATACCTTGGGAAGAGTTGGAGGCAGTGTATCCGGCGTCATTGATTGATGCTGTTCGCGCCATGTTTGATCGAGATGGCTCATTCGCCACATCAAGCTCAGAACTTGCGAGTAGCATTCCTGAGTCCGAGGCCCTTGCAGAACGTCTCCTCAAAGCATTGTCACCGCCGCTACAAATGCGCGTCGCTGTTCTCTGCGCCAATTGCGGGAATGAGCTTGACACCAATGAAGACGGCAAAGCATGCCCGAAATGTAATGCGGCTCTCAGAGAACCTGGAGGCACAGCTGACAAACTAATCTTTGAATTGTATGCCCCGCGCACGCGAGATATTAGATGGGTCTTGGCGCTGCATGGAATGAACACGCATGGATCTTGGCAGGAGGAGTTCAACTGGAGAATTGCTACGGCGTATGGACGTAGTGTTCCGGTTGCAATTTACAAATACGGGATAGTGCGCCCTGGGGCTCTGAGCCGATGGTATCAACAGCGATTGGTTCGAGATGTGACTGTGCGTCTTATGCGACTACGAGGTGCTGCAGATAATGAAGGTTTTGGTGGCCTACCGGATGTAATCGCGCATAGTCTTGGCACGTGGTTGATCGGGCACGCGCTAATCCAAAATCCATCTCTAAAGATCGGCAGACTTGTTCTGACAGGTAGCATCCTTCGACCAGATTTTGACTGGTCGCGGCTCATATCAACGGGGCAGGTCGAAGCCGTTTTGAATCACTACGGCACAAAAGATCTCTGGGCCGCCGTAGCGCACTATGGTATTCCCGATTCTGGTCCTTCTGGCAGAACCGGATTCCTAGACAGTGGATCGGCAATAGTTCAAGTACGAGCAGACGGGCTTGCTCACAGCGACTTCTTCACAGACGCCCACCTTCCATGGGTATTCGAGAACGTATGGAAGCCCTTTCTGACAGCAGCACAATGTGATTTACCAGAACAGTCTAGCCATGATCGGCAGCCGTGGTCCCAGGCATATTGGCCAATCCGGGCAACTTTACTGCCTGCCATCCTAATCGCGATTTGGTGGCTTTCTGCGCTCTTCGCGCTTTGCTGTCTTCTACTTGGAATATCAACGGCCTTCCGCGTACTGTAGCAATTGAAGGTCGGAAATCCCAGCTGACCGGCTAGGCGGCCTCGTTCTACCGAGAGGGCTCGGGACAAAACGCGCAAGGCTAGTGGGGTGTCGAGCCTAGCTACACGTGCGGAGATCAGCACAACTCAGAAGGCGCGTTAGGCCTATTGATGGGCGAGGATACCTGGTCTTTTGACGAATCACAGCTACATCTCGGCGACTAGCACCGCTACATAATCGCCTACAGTTACGGCGCACTGAGAACAGGTGCCCTAGCCATCTGATTGAACCTTAAGGATTTGGCGAAACCGGCCTCTGCTAGACCCCCTGTTCCCAAGACAGGGAAGCGATGTGCGCCTTCGGCTCCCCATCCGCGATACTTCCCCTCCGCCTTCGGGGAAGAAGTCTCGTAAAGCAGACGAACCGCCACTGAAAGTCGCTTGGCTCTTAAGAGCGGTCGAGTTCTCCGAATTCAATCGATGTGCCCGATCAGCCCTCGGCTTCGAGGGGTTGGCCGTTTACTTTAGGCCGCTCTGCCAGGCACACATCTCTAATGACATTGTTGGATTTGACTATTGGCACTGTTGTGTTTCACTTAGCAGTGAAGGAGCTCTCCCAAAGGTCGCCATACTAATAACTTACGATGCCAGAATTTGAAGAAGAGGAGGTTATGTACATTCTCAAGGCGCTCGTCGAACGGAAAGCATACATCGAGCGTTTGAAGCCATATCCAGAACAAAAGAATAACTTGCGGCCCTATGCGGCCCTAATCCGAAAGCTGATGAAGTATCGGAGCCAACACTTTCGGAAACAGTCCTGACGCCAGGATAATCGCAGCGATGCGGCGGCTTATCCATTGATTTCTCGCCATTTGCGAAGCGCGTCGCTTTCGGTTTCACGTGAGGTATCCCACGAAACAGTGATCTTTCCGCATGTTTTGCACCGCTCGTCCCCTGATGCACTCTGTTGCCGCCGGCACTTCCCACAGAAATATACTTCGTGCTTTGACATGCGAAGTTCCTCCTAGTTGTTTGCTACTCAACGGTTGTAGTCAGATGCTCTTTGCCACAGCTGGCCCGCCAAAACAACTCTTTAACCAAGCTCTCGAATGAGATGGTATGCATCCGAGAGCTTTTCCTGATGGTCTTCGGAAGCCTCGGTAGATCCGATGTACATAGCTCTATGTATCAACATCTCACATGAGGCCTTGGCGTCGGAGCGTAAGCCGCAGGCCAGCTGCAGCGCAGCCAAAGTTGAATACCCCGAAACCGTGGGCCACAATTCAGTGCTTTGTTTGTAGCAGACCACAGCTGCGGCAGTCTGCTCCTTCGACAAATACACAAGCGCATTCTTCTGGAGGAGTTGCTCTTTGGCGCTCTCCAGACGAAACCAAGAGGTGCTATCGCCAATAGGAGCTTTTCCAAATGCGAACGGATCGTATCTATCCATCATCGTGATCTCTTCGGACGCTCGGGCCAACAAGGCGGAGTAGTGATCGCCAGCCTTTCTGACCGAGTCAAGGAGGACATCGATCGAATCGTCTCGAGCCTCGTAAGACTCAGCCTGGGTCAGGTACCGTACGGCTTGCACGATGTAGCGCGACGCCGAGCGCGAGGCTGATTGGGTCGCATAACTGGCTTGCCTCTCGGCGAGCCGCTCTTTTGCTCTGGTGCTCCATCGAAGGCCCGCATTATCGGTGTCGTTCGGCGAACCTTCGATGCAATGTTCGATGGAACAGGCTGAACGCCATAGATCGATGGCTCTGTCGTTACGGCCAGCGGCGCGGTGACACTCGCCCAAAAGAAAGCGAGGCCAGACTACCTCCACACGCAATGGAGAGATCATTTCGTAGCGGCGAGCCAGCAATATTACGTCTTGTAGGCGCTCGGCGGCTTCCATGTATTCTCCCTGAGCAAACAAGACCTGGGCGAGCGCGCGCAGAGTCTCCTCGGCACGCTCGCTCAAAAACTCTCTCCACTCCTCACACGTTTCGATTGAAATTGAATCATCTTCCGGAATGTGTGGACCACAGCTGTGGCCTAGCAGAAAGTAGATCCACGGTTCTTCCCTGAAAGCTTCAGAGCCGACCTCGCGAAGATCATCGATAAGTAATCCAGAAGCGGTATAGCGCACCTTTTGGGACGGGTTGAGCCCCAGATGCTCCGCATAGAACTCCCTTGCCTGTCGTGCGTACCCACGTGCCTGTTTTGGATGGCTAAGCTGTGCTTCCGCCGTCATCGCCACGAGGCAAGCCAAAGCACCGTATTCAGGATTGAGTGGCTTTGCTAGGAAGGCCGTAGCCTGAGCGAGTATGACGCTTGGATCGCCGACCTGTAGAGACAGTTGGAGCGATAAGGCCAGGGGGGCGAGAGAATCGTCCCCCTGGCAAGATTCGGTGCGGGTGCTGCAGGAGGTGCAAAGTCGAGAACCATTTTGAACGGGCTGATTGCATTGGTCGCAACAACGTTCAGCCACAGGAGTACCGCAGTTAGTACAAAATCGATGATTCGATCCAAGGGGAAGCGCACAACTAGCACAATTCACGACCGCACCAGATTGCCCGACGGTTTGGCAGCATCGAGATAGTTCTGTTTGAAAGCCACGATCATGAATATGGGGCTGAGCACGACGCCAATGGTTAACATGAATCCAAGGCCGAACAGCCATCCCCAGTCGTCGTTCAAGGCGGAAAAGAAATCGTAGATCTTTCCCTGCAATCCGCCCATTCTTGCAGCAGCGCCCGAGATCTTCCCAGACTTCGCATGCACCATATAGTCGTGATTGAGCAAATAGGCAGGCCTTCTATTCACAAGCCACCACAACACGCCCGGGATGATCCAGAAGAAGCTGAGGACGACAACCATCAGCCAAGAGCCGGCATATTTTCGCCGCTCTGCTGAGTTCACATGTTGAGCCATCAGCGCAAGTCTTTGCTGAAGCTCCGCATCCTCGATGCGTAGCTTTCGAGCTTGCTCGAGACGTGTCTTCGCATGTACGAAACCCACATAAGACACGCACATCAGCTCGCCATCTTTCGGATCAGTCCACCAATCTTTCATGGCGTCATCATGTAGTGCGATGGCCAAAAGTCTCGCGTAACTAGCGTCGTCGTGATGGAGGGCGACGGCGGCTTCAAGGCTGGCGAGGTGACTTGGAGGTGCGGAAGTCGACGGCAGAGGGGGTGGCGGCGCCGGCGACAATGCAAAGCCGGCAATGGGAGTGCCGCAATGAGGGCAAAACCTAGTGGCGGACTCTAAAGAGTTTCCACACTGGGCACATAAGGTAGCTGAGGGTGGAGGGGTAGCTACTCCATAGGACACAAAAGACCTCCTGCACCGCCTCGCGAGCGATAGACAAAGTACGCGAGACGGAGAATCTCTAATGGGGCCCAAATTTTGTGTATCGCAGCCTGTATACGCGAAACCCGAAACGGAGTCAACACCCACAATGCCCAGCTTTTCTCCGATCCGGGGAATCCGGTAAAGGGCTTTGTTGTTTCCCAGTTGCTGGTACCAACTGGAGCAGATTGAGGGGCAGGCCGGCTTCGACGAACTTGTCTGCCATCGCGTCGCGGATTCGACCGATAAGCACCCGCACTTTAGCGCGCTGTGGTACTACGGGAACGGCCCATGTATGACAAGTTTCCTCACCGTCTCGCCCGCCGCTCGGTTCCGCAGCAGCCGTAACCAGTAGTGTTGCCGGCACACTCGGATAGGGCTAAAGGGTGTTGACCTTCTACTCTTTGGCTAAGAAGAGATCTACCTTTTATTAAGCGATCCAATGGCGGATTCACTCAAGACTGGTGAAGGTGGTGCTCTATTCCCATAAGGGATTCGCTCGAATTCCACACACCGTTCCGCCGGATTCCCGCCGAACCCACACCAATCCTCCCGGCGGTTCGTTCATATCCATCTGTTCCAAGAGGCACTTCAGAATAAGCCGCAATGTTCGCATATATTGCTTGACGCTGCGAACCCCAATCCCCAGCCGGTCTGCGACCGTCTCGACCGTGCATCCGCTAACCAGCAGGAGCCGAAGCAACCTGCCGATCTGGTTACTGACGAGAATATCCTCTGAACTGGTCGGGCCACAGAGCGAAAATTTGTAATGCTGCCCTAAAAACTCGATTCGGATCGCTGGCCACGGCTTCTTCGGGCAGCGCAGTTTCGACAGCAGCACCTTAACGATCTCGACGACCTGCCCGGGATATTCGCGAAGCAAATAGACAATCTGTCGGTCCATGCACATCCGGGCGCAGGGCAGCGGCAACGGCGATGCAGAAAGAGCGACGAACAGAGGACACCTGATGACTGCTTTGGCGGTCATCATCCGAACTTGCCGGGGAAACTGCACGGCATCTTCCGGCGCGCCGATGGTGAATAGAACGATGTCGATGCTGCCGTGGCCAAGCATGATCTTGCGGAGGCCCACATCGAAGGTATTGGCATGCTCGATGCTGGCAGCAGTAACTGCGCGCAAGTCTCGGATCAGGCAGTCCATGGCGGCTGACGATTCCTCTACAAGGAGAATCTTCATAGGCCACCCGCTTCCACCGCTTGCGCCGGCCGCGAGCCATCTGCATATGCAGCAACGAGGCTTATTACCTCTCCCGCCTGAAGATCGAAGATCGCTTGTTGCTGATGTCTCGTGCCGAGACTGATCGCTTCGCCAAGCGCTGCAGGACAGATGACCACATCGAGAACATGCCGGTTCCGAAGAGCGTCAACCCACGTGCCAAGCGCGTGATCGGTCAGACGGAGGAGGTCGAAGTTGGCAGCGGCATACGCGTATAGCAACTCCCATGTGGGCGGGGTAATCAACTCCACCGACCTCTCCGGATAGATTGAGACGGCGAAGCGTGCAGACCCGGTTAAGTTGCCGTTGATCAGGTTTACGGTCGATCCAGCACATCGGTTATGAAGATTAGCCGCAGTCTTCGCTGTTCCCTCGAGCAACGAAGCGGCGGCTTCAAGGGCATACAGGAGGGGTGGCCGGCCCTCTTGACGGGGCGAATGACCGAGGGTACTGTGCTTAGGTCGGTCGCCGGGCAGGCCGAGCCGCCCGTCACCCGCAGGCGACGACGAAACAGCCGTTTTGCGAAGCGTGTTCGCCACGAATACCCTCGTGGTGAGCACGTCCCGCAGAATTTCACGGGGTAACAAGGCCAGGCGTGCCCACGCCTGGCCCTATTCATGCTCACTCACAAGAAGCATCGCCAACCGGCTTTGAACCACGCTATGGGGAGATTGTCTACACTATCCACACTTTCCTAAGCGGAGTCGGATCGTGTTTCGTGTCTCATTCGCGCGGCAAAATGTCCTGACAGCTAAAGGGCGCTGGCTTTTTCCAAAGGCTCATAGAGACCGGTTCGAGTGGATTGCCCTATTGGCATATCGTCGTGCGACGTTTTCGCATGACGGTGGCTGGCTGAGCCTGGACGATATCGCACGATTGCCACGGTGGACAAAAAGAACTCGCCGTCACATCGGCAACAACGTCGGGAGATATTTGCAGGACCTAGAACGGCTCGGGATCGCTTTCGAGGCCAAGTCGGTGTGGGCGGGCCCGTATCGACTTGCCGAGGAACCGGGCGAGGTTTCATTTGATATACCGCTCGCCGAGGTTGAAAAGCAACTTCGTATCGCTCCCTCGCAGCCCGAAGTCCAACGAGATGACCTCATCCGATTCGTGAGCAGGTTTGTTCGCGCACAGCTCCTTTTCCATCAAGGACGGTTGGCTTCGGGTCTGGGCAATCCATCCCCATCTCAAAGCGCCCTGATCGCATTCACTGAATTGGTAAGGGACTTTCCCGCTAATCCACGGCTTCAACTCATTGCCCTCATCGCCGCAGCCCGTGTGCAGTTTCGCCTAGGTAGATTTGGCTCGGCACGCGAAACACTGATTCAGTATGAAGCGGTGGTGCGGCAAGTAGGGGACAAGGTTCTGGAGGCGCAGTACTACCTTAGCCTTGCATGGTCTTATCGTAGGGCGGAAAGCGGTACCCAATCAAATCAAACAGTGGAAACAATGCTCAGTAAAGCCCGCGAGTGCGCATCAAATAGTGGAGATCGGGGATCTCTCGGCCTTCTGGCCTATAGAACCGGATGGGCTTTGGCGCGGAAGACGCGATACGAAGAGGCCCTGGCTCAAATGTCGTTTGCGGTCGAGGCTGCCTTAATCACTTCTGATATCGCGTCGCTACAGGCATATTGCGCCGACCTCGGCAGCATTGCACACAGGATAGGCCCTCGCCGCTACCGCGAAGCGAGGAAGTGGATACTCACAGGCATTCTACTTGCGCGATGGGGTCGTTTAGGACGCGACGATGCCCATGGCGAGATGATTCTAGGAAAGATGTACTGCGACCTTGATGCGGGGCGGCTGATCGCGGCATTGTGGCTTCAACGCGCGGAACGAGTCGCCAAGACAGCCGGTAATGCTGTCAATCTTGCGGATATTCACATGGTTTGGGGGTTTTGGCAGCGACGATATGGAACGCGCAAGGATCTCATAGAAACGCTCGGTCGAGCGATCGCAGAGTTTAGGCGCCTAAGGAACTTTGATTTCCACCAAAAGGAGCGATATATCATACGGAAATTTCCTAGCGTGTCGTTCCAAGTCCTCGCGTTTGCCAAGACGCAGCAGCCGAAAGCGTAAGGGTCTTCTCGAAGCCGCATCCAAGTCTGTCCAGCAACGCCGGCTTGAATTCTTTCGCGGCCCCCTCCGCATGTTGCTGCGCTGGGCGTGTCGAAGATGCGAATAGGTGTCAGTCTCCTCGCTCTCTTTCTGAACGCCACGAGTGCTCCTATCTGAGCATCACGTCCAGCGATTGATTGTTGTCGTGAATCACTGGCATTTGGTCGCGCGTGCGAAGTTGGACCATATTTACAGCCCGAATTTTGCTAATACCGACGTGCTGGACTGTGGGATCGAAGTACGGATGGATAACCGCTTCCCTGCATGGCTTTAGTAAATACCCGAGAACTTTTCTCCGCTCTGCCCTTTGCGGGCTGATCCGTTTATTCTGAGGTTTCGGCCTTAGGTGCAGCCTTCCTCACCTTCGCCCAGCGAGCCTTCTGCGCGGCCGCGATCCTAGCGCGCCCTGCGGCACTGATTTTGCGCCGCGGCTTCCGCGCCGCAGAAGACACAGGCATGGCGCCGCGTGGAGGTCTTCCAGGACCCCGCTTCCTTGAGACTTCCGATAACAACTGTTTGGCTTGTTCGAGACGCGCGATCTCGGCGTCGATTTCAATAAGAATAGCTTCAATACTCACTTATCCGGTCTCCTGATGAAGTGGAACTTTCCGATAACTGGAGTCTACACTGTAGAGTCCTTTCGACGGCCCCTCCTATAGTTTCATTGGCGAGCCACTGAGCAGACGCCACTGGTGAGGAGCCGGCGAAAAGACACTACCCAATATCCGTTCGCTCATCCGGGAAGAAGATGGATTCGCTGTCTTGCAGCCAATAGGTTAGTCCCAGAGCGACGGCGTCGAACACTGTCATGACTGAGTGCTCCGATTCCCAAGCGCGCCTCTCTGGGGGCAACCGCGCAGCAAGTTCGGGAAAAATGTGAGCGAGCGATGCGGCGATCTCTTGACGTGTCTCCGACTCCATCGGCAAGAACGATCGCCGAATCTGCATCTGTCCTATTGCCCGTATCGGGATCTGGCCCGCATTAGCCAGACGCAATATCTCCTCTGCAAGAGCACGAATGCGCGGATTGCTCTCTGCCCTATCCCAGCGCTCCTTTGTGACCACAATCACAGATGGGGAATAAAGCTTTAGCAATCCAATGAGTCGATTGCTCATCATTGATGCTTCTGCCTCGCCTGTAGCCGGATAGATTCTCACGCCCCATCCGAGCAGCCGTCGGGGCCCCTCGAAAACCGCAAACCCGAATCGCCGGTGCCGGAGATCGATAGCAAGAATTCTGGGATCGTGAATTCGGAGCTTGATCATGAAGCCGGACTGCAATGGTCAATTTCTTTACGCTCGCACAGGAACTCCAACTTCCGCGCGACGACGGCTGCAGCTCGACCTTTGACCTGGCTTTTGTGGAGTTCCTTCTCCAGCTTTGCTAGGCGTTCCTCGATACTGGCCTCTACCGCTTGATACAGACCGGGAAAGAGTTCTGCAATGGAGCCCCTAAAGATGACTTCGTACCCGAGGGCCGTCAGAAGATTTGGAACCGTCGCCGACCGCTCGTGGCGGGAGACCTGGACATCTGTGACCGACGCTAGAACCTTTGCGAGTTCGCTCTCTGTCAGTCCGCTCCGCTGGCGAAGAGTTCTAAGGCGGCAGGCGATTGGGTCTAATCTCATGAAGAAATTTTGAAAGATCTTGTTTTTATCGACTTGTGCCTTAAGTTTAACAACTAAACGGCAGGCCTCAAGGTGGTGTGATTTGCGTGGCGAGTCGGAGCAGCAACATTCCTCTCAAGTTCTTCACAGAAATCTGCATAGGCAATCATGCTGAGTCTGCATCTTGGAAGCCCGCGCTGGTGAAAACTGCTGAACAACTCGTGAATACCAAGCATGGTAGCGCGCGCAAATTAGCCCATCTTGGAATTCTCAGGGCGCCTCGTATGCTGACAAGCAATGACTGAACCGCGTGATCCTCATGAGATTGATTTGGCCGAACTTTTCCCAACCCTGTCTGCCGAAAAGCGAGAAGGCCTGCGGGAGTTCCTTGACCGGTACTGCGAGGTCGCGTACCGGGTCTTTGAACGGCTTGAACAGGAGCGGAAGTTGGGCATTGACCCTTCGGAGAAGAATTCCTAGAGTTAACCCGAAAGGTCGACTCAAACCAAAAGCACATCAACAAAATGGACAAGCAATACTTCTCTTACATTCGTGTCTCTACGCTCCGACAAGGTGAGCGCGGCGTCTCGCTGCTAGAACAGCAGGACGCTATCGTGCGATACGCACGGGCACAGAATCTAACGATCGTACGGTCTTTCGAGGAGATGGTGACAGCGGCCAAACAAGGTCGTCCCGTGTTCAATCAGATGCTGCGACTCTTGAAGCGTGGGGAAGCCTGCGGAGTGATCATTCATAAGATTGATCGCGGTGCTAGAAATCTCAAGGACTGGGCTGACCTCGGAGAGTTGATCGATGCCGGCGTAGAAGTTCACTTCGCCAACGAAAGCCTCGACCTAAACACGCGTGGTGGCCGCCTCTCTGCGGACATTCAAGCAGTGGTCGCGTCCGACTACATCCGTAACCTCCGGGAGGAGACTCGAAAGGGCTTCTATGGACGATTGAAGCAGGGGTTCTATCCGCTTAGCGCACCGCTTGGTTATTTAGACCGTGGCGGCGGCCAAGCTAAGGTTCTCGATCCCGCAACTTCCCCGCTAATTGCGGAGGCCTTTGCACTCTATGCTACTGGCAGCTTTTCTCTTTTGAATCTGCTGAGCGAGATGCGCCGCCGTGGGCTTCGCAATCGCAAGGGAGGTTCAGTATCGCTCAACGGTATCTCCAGGATTCTCAACAATTCGTTCTACGTTGGGGTGGTTCGGATCAAAAAGACCGGCGAGCACTTCGCCGGAGTCCACCAGCCACTCATTGATCGGCGGACGTTCGATACGGTGCAAGCCATCCTAGACGGAAAGACTGTGCCGCGCACGCATCGGCATGAGTTTCCATTCAGCAGAATGATCCGTTGCGGACTATGCGGTCACACCACGATGGTGGAATTGCAGAAGGGACACATCTACTACCGATGCCACACGCGAGACTGTGCCACCAAGACGATTCGCCAGGAGCAGATAGAGTCTGCACTGGACAGCGCTTTCGCCCCGCTTCGATTGAATGAAGAAGAGATCGAATATGCACGGCTTTGGTTCACCGCCAAGCGCAGTAACTGGAAGACAGCTGCCAAAGAGCAGATTGAGGCCTGCACCCTCCAATTGGCCCAGATCCGGGAACGGCTGACCCGCCTTACGGACGCATTTCTTGACGGCGCGGTCGACAAGACTATTCTGGACGAGCGACGGGCGGAACTGCTCTTTACACAGGCGGGGATTCAAAGGAGGCTGCACGATGCACAAGCAGGCGAGGACCCGGAGCTGGCTCGACTGGAGCAATACCTCGAACTCATAAAAAGCGTGCAAAATCTGAATAAACTGACAACTCCGCGCGAAAAGCGGGATCTAGTCAGAAACCTCACCTCGAACCTGTATGTGACGCTAAAAAGTGTAGAGATTGCGCTGACAAATGAGGCTCAGCTCCTCGCAGATCGCCCTAAAGTTTCATATAGTAGCCCACATCGGGGCGTACCACGAACCTGGGACGCGCTTTTCCAACATCTCTCAGCTGAGTTGAAAAGCAATCCCATTCTCGAGCTAGCGCAGCCACGAGAGTTTGGTGAGAAGTTCCGTCTGGCCGCATGACGCTCACCCAGTCATCATATAGAAATACGCCACCATCACAAGGTGGCGTATTCTGCGCGCGACGGGAGGTTGTCCGGGGGCAGGCTCGATACTCAGCAATGTGATAGGTAGCCCAATCGAGAATTCGTCGCCAACCCGCAAACCTTTGGCCCAAGCGGGCTCCTTCCGGGTAGCCGGTGACTCGGGCGCAATGTAGAGGTTGGCGGTCACAACAAGCCAGACGCCTCCCGCACGATGCTGACGTACGTCTGCACCATACCATCGGATGGACCTCCGGTCAGCCCTTCTATACCCGACTCCAAGGCAGCAATGTAACGAATGAAAACTGGATGAGAGTCGCAGATCCACAACCCCGGCTCTAGGGTCCGCATCGGCTGCGTCGTTAGCGCCTGGTGGTAGAAAATATCGGTCTGGTCAGGTATCTCAATGAGCTTAGAAAACATTCCACTCTTGAGGCCGCAGATAGCGCATCTTTGTCTACTGGGCATATGGAACCACTCCTTTTGCTCATCGTGGGGCATCCATTTGTCACTTAAGCGATTGGGCCCGATCAGCAGGCGGGCTTGTGATCGATCCTGTCTGATTCTTCGATATCGAGGGTGAAAAACGATTCAGACATCGTCATCGCGATCGCACCTCCGATAACGCGCAACGACCGACTTGTACGGCCCTGCTTACCGATCACCTTGCCAACGTCCGAAGGATGTACGTGAAGTCGAAGCATAATCCGCTCGCCCACCCCGAGCAGATCTACCTTCACATCGTCGGGATGATCCACAATCATCCGCGCCGTCTCTAGTACCCAACGTTGCAACCGCTCTGCATTTGGCATCGGAACATAGTACCCCAGCTCTTTGGGTGACGGATTACCTATTCGCATCCTCGAACTGCTCCGGCTTATTGGCCGTTCCGGGTTACGCGGTCACCTTCGGCATCTGCCTCCTTGCGACACACGTAAGCTCCATCCTTAGTCGCTCCGTACCAACGCTCTCCCTTGAGGTGATAGACGCCCGTTTTAGTGTTCACCCAGACGACCTGATCATGCGGACAATGCCGCTGCGCTTCCTGCTCAGAGTTAAAATGCTGAGCAGGCCTCGGGTCTGCATGGGTGGAACCGAGAGCTGACACGAAAAGTGCCGCAGCCAAAACTAGCGATTTTAGCGACATAGAAAGACTCCAAGATTTAGAGATCCCTCACTATAAAGCAAAAGCAGGCGATGGAGGATTGCCTTCGGTTGCGGTAGTACGGTAGTGGCTCAGTTTGATTGTTCTACCAGCGCGACAAGCTCATCCATTGACCACAAGTGATCCGTCAATCCGGCTTCCGTCGCCGGGGTTACGCGGAGGGTCTGGTGGACGCGCACAAAATTGCAGTACATGAAATGCAGAGCCACGGCGTACGCATGGTTTTCCAGCTTCTTTGAGAATGCATTCGTTAGACGGGTAAACCGGCGCATCCCCATCCGCATGGTCAGATTCTGCCGCTCCGGTGGGCCCTTTCTTCGCGAGGCAGAGCTGTATGAGCGAACCATTGGATTTTGTAGACATTGAGCTGGTGAAGGACTCCGGTATGGTGGTCACGTTCTCAGACGGGACACAGGCCAGCTACCCCGCAGAGGAGTTGCCTGAATTGCGGCCCTATCGCGAACCCGCACCAGAACCAAAGCTCGACTGATTTTGTAAGGGTGGCCCATTACACTCGTGTAGCTCTTCGTCAATCCGAAGCTCGGATTCACGATCTCGTGCGCCCACAGTCAAAAAGCAACGCAGGCAGATGGAATTGTAAGAGTGTGGGCCAAGCTCGCGATGGGAATACTTCGGTTGTGGATGATCTGCCATGGTCTTGCTCCGCGTGTGACCTGTATCCAGCGAGACCAGCGTACACCCCTGTGGATTTCAAACTGAGCCACTACCGGCGGTACGCACCTCGTTACCCTGTATGAGGCTGTGTACGGAGTAGACTGGGCTGCTAGTGTCGCAGGGGGAGCAACAAGACATGGAGAATGCACTCGACATAATCGATTTAGAACTCGTCAAACACTGCGGTATCACCGTCACGTTTTCCGATGGCACAGTTGCCCACTTTCCGCCTGAAGAACTAGCGGCGTTGCGACCACATCGGGAGTTGTCGCCGAATCGCGAACGCTCACCGCAGGCTTTCCATTAAGCAACTCGCGGTCAGAACCCAGGCCTCCCCGAGCACGTCCCAAGATATCTAAGAATCTGGGCTTCAGTGGTAAGGAGTGGACGGATGATCGAGAGCCTCTTCTTATGGGAAAGTGCTCGGCTGCGCCAACGACAAGCACCGCTGCTGAATGAACGAGAGCAGTACCTAGGTCACATGCTAAACGTGGGCATGAAGGCAAAACGTGTACGGGATACAGCGTCCGTCCTCCTTCACGTCGTTCGCCTAATGAACCTTGACAGCCTGCGGGCGATTGAGATTGCAGAGATCGTCGAGGCATCCCAACGATGGACAACCGACACGGTTTCGCATACGACAAGAGCGGCGGGAGAATCCTCTGCCGAAGCGTTTAAGTGGATCGCAATCAGATGGTTTGAATTTCACAATGTTATGACGGTGCCGGTCGCGCCCGAGCGACCGCACGATGCACACGTGGCCGAGTTTCGACGCTTTACCGAGGTGAGTGGCCTATCTCCAACCACTATCGGTCACTACTACTCGATAACACTGCACTTCCTTCGTTGGATGGAAGAGCAGCCGATGGAATTGGGCGAGCTTTCGCTCAACGATGTAGATCGGTATCTTTATACGGATTCCGCCCTTTCGCGAAGAACTGTGCGGGCAAGATGCGTTGCGTTGCGTAGGTTTCTCTCCTTCGCAGAGACGCGCGGCTGGACCACTCAGGGCATCTCTGCGGGAATCGAGATGCCAAATGCCTCGCGCACGAATCGTACTCCTAGCGGTCCCTGCTGGAGGGATGTTCGGCGGCTGCTGGCTGCCAACTCAGGGACAACGCCCAGCGAGCTTCGACTCAAGGCAATGTTGCTGCTGGGCGCGATCTATGGCCTACGGAGCTGCGAGATTTTGAATCTCACGCTGGGTGATTTCAACTGGATCGACGAAACGTTCACCGTCAGAAGAGCGAAGCGCGGTCCGGTGCAGCGCTTTCCCCTTCAGTTCGAGGTGGGGGAAGGAATCATAAAGTACCTTCGTTATGGACGCGCCGCCTGTTCGTCCCGCCATCTGTTCGTCTCTATCGGCAGTCCACATCGCAAGATAAGCGGCCAACATTTTGGATTTTTGGTCCGCACGGAGCTCACGAAAACTTGGAATCAAGTTGGATTTCATGGGACCTCACTCACTGCGGCACGCCTGCGCGACAAGGCTGCTTAGGAAAGGGTCCTCGCTCCAGGAAATCGCGGACTTTCTCGGACATCGCGACACCAGCTCGGTCGGCATCTATGCGAAATGCGACCTCCGGCTGATGAAACAGGTTGCGGCCTTGGGCCTGGCGGGGGTAATTTGAAGCTATCCATCGCGATTGATCTGTTCGTCGCCAGAAAACGGGCCAACGGCCTGATATACGAGCAGGCCGCTACGTGCTATGGCCAGTTTTGCAGAGCCATTGGCGACGTTGAATTGAGTGAACTGACAACGAAACAAGTGTTGAAATTCGTGAGCCCAGAGTTAACTTCCACAAACTGGGGTCGGGAGAAGTATCAGCTTGTCACCAGATTGTTCAGATACTGGGCCTCGCGCCAGGAGATGCCGCATCTGCTCCTGCCTCCGCCGAAGAGGGTTATCAAGCACCGGGTCTTCAATCCGTACATATTCACGAGGTTGGAGATTCGCAGACTGCTCAGCGCGACCTCGAAGAATCATCTTCATCGTTACGCCGTCATACACGGTCAAACATTCCGCACTCTTATTCTCGTGCTGTATGGCAGCGGCCTATTCCTCAAAGAGGCCCTCACCCTCAAATGCGCAGACGTGCACCTTGAAAAGGGCATTCTGGATATTCACTGTGGCAGAGCGTGCAGGGAACGGAAAATTCCAATAGGAGACGACCTCCAAGGGGTCCTCGAAAGATACGTGGCGTGGCGAAGCCGGAACAGAATTGAAAGCGATCTTCTGTTCGTGAATATCGAGTCCCAGCCTCTTGTCCTAGGCACTGTCATCCACAATTTCAAAAGGCTTCGAGAGATAGCCGGAGTCGCCCGAAGCGACGGGGCTAGGAGGCAACCTCGTCTCCAAGATTTCCGCTTCACCTTCGCGGTTCACCGTATCACCTCATGGATACGGAATGGAGCTGACCTCAACCGGATGCTCCCGGCATTAGCGGTTTATATGGGGCAGTCAGGACTGGGGTCTATCAATCGGTATCTGTCTCTGACCCCGGAGCGGTTCCGGAGACATCTCGACAGGTTGAGCCCCCCAGCTCGGAAGGGAAGACACTGGCGCGATGATCGTGACCTGATACGGTTTTTGACGGCGCTATGACAGCTTTTGCAGCGATGGCCTCCCTCTCAAGCATCGCGGCCATCAATTTGTCTGCAATCGCTGAGGCTGGAATCCGGTAGCTTCCCGCAGCGATCAACCGACGCAAGTGAACGATCTTGTCTATCCCTTTCTCCAATTTGTCCCCTCCCGAATCTGATAGTTAGCTAGCTATCATTACTTAATCGGCCCGGTAGGCTTCAACTTTAGGGGCCGGTCACCGTCTGTCGCCACAAAATCCAAGGCTTGGCCCAAATCAGCGGCGGAATCGGGATCCCATCAACCTTATAGGGCCGAATTGTCGCCAATCCGGAAATAATGTGGCAGCCGCTTCTCGGAAGCGGCTGCCATTGCCACCAAAGTTCATGTTGCTTGCCGTGGCCGAGGATTGAGGAGTCGTTTGCCGAAGGAAATCATACGGCTTCCAGATTCCCATGATTGCGGACCAGCGTCAACGGCTCTCCGATTGCATCGCCAGAAAGGATATAGAGATCGCCGACATATCCAGGCCCACCGCTCACAAAATCAAACCGGACGCCGTAGGCCATTTCCGCAAATTGCTCCGGAGTCGTATCGCCGTCAAGTCCCCAGCATTCTCTCACCACCGGCAGCGCGATGATCTCATTCCACTCTTGCACTGAAATCTCCTGGGGCTTGTTCGTGCGTTCAGTCGCGGATGGCGTCCTAGGACTATTGGGATTTGTGTGGACTTCGTCGCAATAGAGCTGACCGCTAGGAGTGGTCCAAAGCTTGGCTCCATCGAGGTCACATCTATGAGTGCCACGATTCTCGACGAATTGAAATGAGCCATCGGCGAGCCGGCGCACGATCAAAGTAGTGTCTTTGGGTTGGCGAAGCATCGCCTTCAGTATGCGAGTTTGACGAAGAGTGTCAAGGTGACACAATCTGCGTTCACCGCAAATTACGCCACCTTGAGATGTTCTGCTGGAGTCGTATGCTTTACGGCGGGCCGTCCGATGGGAGTCAGCCGTTGAGGAGCGAAGGCGGCTGAGATGCAGCCTGCGGGCTGTGGCCTTTTGCCCCATGCTCGGGAAGGACGGGCGGCCCTTCCTTTTGAAAGCGCCGTATCGTTATCAATTTTGCACGGTGTGCAATTTGCGCCATCTTTTATTTCTGACAAGCGCCGTTATGATGACGAGACGCTTCGATTAGGTCGATATCGAAGCAATATCCTGAAACTCATTCCACATCCACTCGATGCGAGGACCACTTTCGTACATCGGCGGGAAGAACCGCCTCGCCGGCCAGATTGTGCCAATGCTGCCGGCTCATAAAACCTATGTAGAGCCGTTCAGCGGCGGGGCACAGATTCTGTTTCACAAGCCGCCGTCCGACGTTGAGATATTAAACGACCTGGATGGGGAGATCGTAAATTTCTTTCGCGTTTGCCAGCAGCATCCGGAGGAGCTGGTCCGTTACCTAAAGTCGATGATCGTTAGCCGCGAATGGTACAAGCTGCTCCAGGAATCGAACCCGGAGACGCTCACTGACATTCAGCGCGCAGCTCGGCATCTCTATCTGCTCAAGAATTCCTATGGCGGCATGGTGGTCCGGCAGAACTACCACTTGCACGTCGTGCAGGCACCCGGCTTCAATCCGGACAAGCTGCCGGAGATCATTGCGGACGTTCATAAGCGACTGGCGAGAGTCCAGATCGAGTGCCTGCCGTACGAGAAGGTGCTGAAGCACTTTGATCGACCGGAGACCTGCTTCTATCTGGATCCTCCGTATTACGGACGGAGCCTCTACCGCCATAACCTGAGCCCCAAGGACTTTGCCGCGATGGCGAAGCTCCTTGAAGGACTCAAGGGCAAGTTCATTCTGTCGCTGAACGATCTGCCGGAAGTTCGTGCGATCTTCCAACAGTTCAAGATTCAGGCAGTCGAGCTCGCGTACTCGGCACAGCCATCTGTTGGCAGACGCTACGGCGAGGTCCTGATCACCAACTTCTAGCCCACTGTCAAAACTTTTATTTCTGAGCATAAACCGCTCTCCCTCTGCACCTTACCGTCGCGTGGAAGGAATCTTGTTACCGAAATTGTCAGGCCATCTCTCAATATCCACTCATCATGCTTCACTTCCTCGAACAACTCGTGAGTTCTATCTGGAACCGCTTCCATCACCGGCGCGGGAGAAAGCAGGAGAGTGGCGGCCTCAAGCTCGGGACGGAGATAGCGGAGGGACAGGCGACTGGTCGGACGATCTCACTCTCGCAGACGCGGCGCACGATGCATATGGCGGTGCTCGGCAAGACCGGCAGCGGGAAGTCATCGCTCTTGCGCTCCCTCTGCCTCCAGGACATCGCGGCAGGCCAGGGATTTCTCTACTTCGACCTACACGGCGAGGACACAAAGTTCATCCTGCATGCGATTGCCGCGCGGGAGAAGGAACTCAAGGCGCATCTGAGCGACCGGCTAATCGTTATCTCGCCCGCCGACCCTGGCTCCTCGGTCGGCATGAACCCGCTGGAGGATACCGAGCCGGATTTTGTTCGGATTGCAGAGTTCGCTGAGATTCTGCGGCTCCGCTGGGGACTCGACCACTTCGGCGCGCGCACTGACGAGCTGCTGCGCAACTCGCTCTATGTGCTCTCCGCCAATGGGCTGACGCTCCTCGAACTTGGATTGCTGCTCACCGATGCGGGCTTCCGGGCTCAGGCCCTCAAGAAGACTCCCAATGCCGAGGTCCGGCACTACTTCGAGTCCCGCTACGGACAGGCAAGCGACCCCATGAAGGCGACCATGCGGGAGCCCATCCTTAATAAGACATCGGCATTCACGGCGGATCCCAGATTTCGGCACATCGTCGGCCAGACGAAGTCCACCTTTTCGCTCCGCGAGGCGATGGACGAGGGTTACTGGATCATTGCTGACCTGCCCAAAGGCAAGTTGGGCGCCCAGGCACTCACGCTCGCCAGCCTCCTCTTCACCACCGCCCGCAATGCCATCTTCACCCGTGAGCGGCGGTCGCTCTTCACCATCTACTGTGACGAGATCCAGAACCTGATGGCGCAGTCGAGCGATATCGAGACGGTATTGAGTGAGGCCCGTAAATTTTCGGTGTCCGTTGTTCGGCCAATTCGCAGTTCCTTGATCAGTACCCCTCGGAGATGCGCGCGGCAATCCTTTCCGTTTCAACTCACGTGTTCTTTCAGCTTTCGAGCGCGGATGCCGGCACGGTCGCCCAGATGCTCGACGGTGGCAAATCGCTTGCCGAGAAACTGAAGAACCTGCCACAGCGCCGGTTCGTGGTGAAGTCAGGTTCCGAGTGCTGGAAAGAGGGACAGGTGCCCATGGTAGAGGAGCCGAAAGCGAACTACTCCGACCTGCTAAACCGCTCTCGTGCCATCCGCGCTCTGCCGCGGCCCCGGATCGAGCAGGAGATTGCTGACGGCATGCAGCGCTTCACAAAGTCAACCGACGAGGTGCTCCATGGCTGGGAATAGGGGATTCATGCTCCAGCCGCGCGACCTTGCACTCCTCAGGGAGCTTGCGATCCTGCGGGTCGCGGACTGCGGACAGGTGAAGGTAGTGGCCGGCTTCGGATCGACGGGCCGCGCCAACACCCGGCTCCTGCAACTTGTCCGCGCCAGTCTGCTCCGTAGGTTCTTCCTCGGCTCGGGCGGCGGGCGCAAGGCCCTCTATGCGCTCTCGCAGAAAGGGGCTCAGTTGGCCGATGTCCCATACCGGGGACCGCGCCGCAGACAGGATGAGGTTCTCGTCGCCGATTACTACATCGCCCACCAGCTGGCCGTGAACGCGATCTACTGCGCACTCAAGTTCGGCCGTCTTCCAGCAGGAACGAGCTTCGGGCGGTGGGTCACCTTCGAGGGACCATTCGACCCCAAGCCTCGGCCTGATCCCCGACGGGTATGTGGAGCTCAGAGCCACCACTCGGACGATTCCTTGCTTCCTCGAGGTCGATCTTGGTCATGAGTCGCTCACGATCTGGGAGAGGAAGGTCAAGAACTACCTCCAGCTCGCACTCTCCGGCGACTTCAAACGGCAGTTCGGCCAGGACCAGTTCCGGGTACTCGTGCTCGTGAACTCCGAGCGCCGCCTCCAGTCCATCCGCAAGGCCGTCCGGCCTGTCACCGAAAAAGTCCTGTGGTTCGCCACGCTCGATGCAGCTCGTAACAACTTCTTCGCTTCCATCTGGCTTCGGCCCGTGGGCGAGGAACCCAACCCCCTTATTCGAACCAACCCTATGAAGTACTGCTACCAATGCGGACGGATGACAGCGGGCGAGCCGCTCTACTGCAATCGCTGCGGGCGGAGCTACGACGTGAAGCTCTGCCCGCGCCATCACGAGAACCCGCGCGGCGCGGAGGTCTGCAGCCAGTGCGGGAGCAGGGAACTGTCCACCCCGCAGCCGAAGATACCAATGAGCTGGCGGCTCGCCGCACTCCTGGTCCGGCTTGGCTTGGGCATCCTGCTCTTCTATATCTCTCTTGCGGTTCTCATCGCCCTCATCCGCACGCCCCAGTTCCAGCAGTTCCTGGTCGCAACCGGCCTTCTGGTCGGAGGGGCCTGGTGGTGTTACTCAAAGCTCCCGGATTGGCTGCAGAAGCTCATCCGGGCGATATGGAGGTGGCGGAGCCATGGGGACTGAGAGAAGGACATTGTCAGGTTTCGCCGAAAGCGCGAACGGCACGGAAACAAAGGCCTTTGCGCAACCGGAGGTAGCGCAGAGCTACCCGAGGCATTACCCGCACCCGCTGGGCGCTCCGATCTCTATACGTGAGGTCGCCCAACTGCTCGGCTGCTCGGCCTGGACCGTACGGCAGAAGTTCATCCCGCTGGGACTGCCCCACCTACGGTCCGGACCGAGCGGCCGACTGACGTTCTTCTCGAACCAGGTCGTCGCTTGGGTGCTCGCCCACCAACAAAGGAAAGGAGGAAACCACCGATGAGTCTCTTCAAGCGCGGCAACACCTACACCTCGTTCGTCTGGCGGAATGGCGTGCGGCATGCCCGCGCCCTCCATACCTCCAACCGGAGGATCGCCGAGCAGCTTGACCGCCAGCACCGGGAAGAGCTCATCGAACGGGAGTTCCAGCAACCGCAGTTCAACCCGTCCCTTACCTTCGCCGAGCTCTATATGCAGTTCCTTGCCGAAGGGGATGTGAAGGCCTACCACATCGATCGGGGCAAGCCTTTGCTCAGCTACTTCGGGGACCGGGAGATCGGTGGCCTCACCCGCAACGATGTCATCCGTTACCGCAAGGTGCGCCACGAGCAAAAGCGGGGGAAAAAGCTCACCGACACCACCATCAACCGGGAGATCGAAGCGATTCGGAGGATGCTCTTCTGGGCGGTCGACGAGGGCATCCTGCAGCACAACCCACTGGCTCGCGCGCCGATGGTGCGGGACCGGCGGAAGAAGCGGCCAGCCATGCCGGTCGACCACGAGGCTAAATTGCTCGCCACCGCGAGCGATCATCTGCGGGAGATCGCCACGATGGCCCTTGATACCGGGATGCGACGTGGAGAGCTCTTCCGCCAGCTTGCCGAGGACATCGACTTCGAGCGGCAGCTCGTCTCGGTCACCCACTCGAAGACGGCAGAAGGAGAGCATCGCCTGATTCCGCTCACCAAGCGGCTCTATACGATGCTCTTCCCATACCAGTACCGCAAAGGCCTGCTCTTCACCTACAACGGTGAGGCCATCGGCAGTCTCAAGACCGGATGGGCGGCGGCACTGCGCCGGGCCGAGCTTCCGCACTACCGGTTCCACGACCTGCGCCACACCTTCAACTCACGCCTTGTCGAATGCAATGTCATCAGCGACGTTCGCAAGGAGCTGATGGGCCACAGCTCAGGACAGGACGTGCACTCGCTCTATACCCACGTCGAGCTGCCACAGCTTCGAGATGCCATCCGGCGCCTCGAAGCTTGGCACACGGCAAAACTTAGCGCTCTACCAACCGGCGGGGAAGTCAATGTCCTTTCCTGCCTCGCTCAAGATCAACCAAAGAAGGAGGAAAGCAACCAATGAAGTCCACCCCGGCTGAAGAAGACGATGCGCTCCGTGAACGCATACTGATGCGATCACAGGCCATCAACATCGATCTCGTCACCCGGCTCACCACCGTCGCCGACGATCTCGCCTCGGGCCAGCATCTCGCCGCACTTGGCGGGATCGACGGCTTCGAGAACGAGCTCAACACCATGCGCAGTTTCCTGCTCCTGCTTCAGGAGTAAACAGTTCTTTCACAACCAAACAGATAGGAGAAAACCAATGGCAACCCAGAAAGCAGCATCCGCAAAGGCTCAACCAATCGCACCGCCAACGCCGATACCGGCCACAACCGCTCGCAAAGCCTGGATCAAGAAGACGCCAGTCGATGTCGTCCTTGACCAGATCGGAAAGCAGGAGAAGAAGGTCGCCGATATGCGTGCCGCTGTCGCCCATGAAGAACGCGAACTGGCCAAACTGCAAAAGGCCAAGAGCGTCCTCGAAGGCGACTAACTATCCACCCATTACAAGGAGTTTGCATCACCGCAAGCTCCTTTTTGTTAGGAGGAGATCATGGACCCGGAACAACAGATCGGCAGACAGCTCGGAGAAGACGGCGTCAATAACGTCATAGCCAAGGCGGAACGGTACTGCACCCACGAGGAGCAGCGGATCACGCTCGACAACCATGCTCCCATCGTCCAAATGAGGGCCCAATTGTCGCTCCTCATGGAGGAGGAGAGTCGCGTTCGGGAGCAGCTGCGCGATGCCCCGGCTCCCACAGACCTGCGTCAACACCGGCGCAAGAAGATCATGGCGTGGATTGTGGCGACGGTCCTCACGGTTACCGGATTCTTCCTGGCCGTGCTGACCTTTGCTCCTTTCCGCCTCGGCTGGCAGGGATACCTCTTTTGTGCCGGCATTGCCGTCGTCGTTCCGTTTCTTATTCACCGGCTGCTCGATGACGAGCGGTTTGAGGTAGTAATCAAAACTCTCACGGGAATCGCTGCCGTCGCGGGAATCGCCAGCCTCATGCTTCTCGCGGACGTACGCGGACATCTGCTGGAGCATGAAGTCCAAAGTCCGCCTGCGGTCGTGATCGACGATACCGAACCCGAACAGCCCGCGCCGCAGGATGACTTCTACGTCAAGACCCTGGGCTCGCTGCGTCTGGCCACGGTCCTCCTCGCACTATGCGATGGAGCTTGGCGCAGGACTGGCCCTCCGCGATGCGATGGCCAAAGCACCGCATGATCCCGAAGAGTGGAAGCGGCTCCGATCAGAGCTCGCCCTCATACGTTCCCAGATGGTCGCCCTCATCGGCGAGGTCACCCGGCTTGAGGACGGGCCGGCTGGCTTCCACGCCCGCTTCTGGCGCGACTTCTATCGGTCGATGCTCACCCAAACCGTGCGGAGCGCGATGACGAAGCTGCTGATCCTGGCTGCGGCTTGCGCTCTGGTGCCGATGGCCCGCGCCGCCTCACCACAGCGCGTCGATCTGGTCATCGCGCTCGACCTCACCAAATCCACAGACGTCAAAGGGCCGGATGGCAAGACCGAGTTCCAGAAGAATGTCGATGGCGTCACAGGAGTCCTTAGCTCAGATTCCGCCAGGCGGGCACATCACCGTCATCGGCATCACCGACCGCAGCTTCGCTCAGCCGTACATTCTGTTATCGGCCTCGGTGCCCGAGGATCCGGGATACTTTGGCGAAAGGCTGACGGCGGCACGCTCAGAATTGATTCGTGTGTGGAGGCAGCGCAGCACGAAGCTTGCACCAACATTCAAGGGAACGGATATTCTGGGCGCCGTGGAATTGGCCAGTCACATCTTTAGCGAGCGTCCGGCGGACGGGGCCAAGCGCGAACTGGTGATCTTCTCTGACATGCGGAACCGTACGCCGGAGCTTGACCTTGAAACCTCAAAGGGATTGGCGATTGCCTCGATGCATAAGAGTGTCCACATCTCGCCAAACCTCGGAGAGGTAGACGTCTTTGTACTCGGCGTCGAAGCGGCAGACAACAGAAACGGGGATTGGCAAGAAATCTTAGCTTATTGGAAGCAACTCTTCTCAACGTCCGGCGCTGTAGTCGAAGAGTTTTCCCCGCTACGCCGACTATCCTCAGTGGCTGATCGGTAAACGCGGCGATTACGTGAGGGTGCAATTTTGATTTCCACAAAAATGATTTGACAAGACAAACGCCATATGGTCGAATCCCGCTGTCCCATAAATGAGTAGTTCTTCTTCACCAGAAGTCAGAGTGACGCAAAACGATATAGCTCTGTACAGGTGGTTCATAACGAGGCGCAGTAAATACCAACCGAGTTTTTAAACGTATTTCGCAGTTGCTTCCCTGTAATTGGGCTCCTTTCTCTAGTCAATCAGTAAAGAAGATCAAAAGGGTCGAGTGGCCAAAGGCCATATATCGGCGCAGCGCTCTGTGACTGAGCGCGGAGGAAAAAGATGCGTTCTAGTGTGGCTGTCTCCAAATTAAGCACTATCCACTCGCGACGGAGCCTGTTTAAAGGCACGGCATTCGCAACTGTTCTCGGCACCGTGATCACTAGCTGCGCGGTAGGACAAAGTGTCGCCGTCGCATCTCAGGGTGATGCCCAAGCTCCTGTGCAAGGTGCGACCTACGCCATAGTCAACCCAGTGGACAACAGTGTCTTCACCTTGGACCCCACCGCAACACTTGGGCAGAAGGACGCGCCTGCGCTCACGGAAGTAACGGCATACAGCTCCGCGCTCGGTGGAGGCAAGCGATGGGTGGGTATGCAAGCTACGGGGACGATCACCTATGCCAACGATGCTACTCAGCACAGCGCAACTCTGACCAATCTGGGGCCCCATAGCTTCCGTCTTGACGTTCAAACCCCCAAGGGGCCAGTGAGCATCCGCATTCAAGGGCGTATGGGTGCTGTCCAAACCGGAACCGAAGCGGCAATCCCCCTTGATCCCGACTCTGCAACAACGGGAATTTTTCCTTTCGAGATTGTTGGAATGGCGGTTCCAGAAGCAAAAACCACTGCTTTGCTTGATCGTGGCACAGTCAACAGCAGTGGCAGTTCTTTGCACCGAGTCACCCTGGAATTGTCGTCGACGAACTGGAATCCCGGTACAAAATCCCAGGGAACACTACCGATCGATCTGTATTTCGATCCGGCAACACATCTTCTCGTCAAGAGTGCGTGCAACATCTTCTCAGCCCGCGGACGCCATGTACCGCTCTTGTCCGTAGTTACCTATAGTGATTACCGCACAGTCGGCACAGCCGTTGTTCCGTTCCAGTATTCAGAGAGTATCGATGGTCACCCGTACCAGACCATGCAGCTGACTTCGGTCCAGTTGAATCCCGCTTTGCCCGCAGACTATTTCCAGTTTGAAAGGCCGAAACAGTGAGAACTCTTACCGTGAAGCGTCTCCTGTCCCTTATTTGTTTCTTACTTGTGTCGACGGCGGCCTTTGGGCAAAGCTATCTCAACGACACCGGAAGTCCCGAATATGCTGTCCAAATTCCGGTGGAGAATGGCTATATCGATCTAAGCAACGGAAACTTGCATCTAGAGTTTCCCCTCGCGTCTATTCCGCAGCGGGGCGTGCTCAATTCCACTGAAAAGCTCACGTACGACAGCCGAATTTGGGCGTGGCACGCCACGGGCTACAGTTATTATTGGGCGCCAGATAATGTTTATGGCACTAGCCTAAGCGGCGGATGGAGATTCCATAATGGCAGATCTCAAGGAGCATGGCAACTGCTTCCTAATGGCATTAATAGTAACCCATGCTATGACGACAATGGGAACCAGTTAGGGACGGATACAGACTATCAATGGCAGTTGGCGTATGTCGACGACTCGGGAGTGGCCCACCCGACAGGCGCCACCGAGACGATGGATGATGATGAAGGATGTCCCGACTGGTCCGAAACCACGACTTATACTCCAGGCTGGGCCGGGGATGGTAGCGGTTATTACATCGCGCTCGACGGAAGTGGCTACCCATATGTCTTAGACCCGGACGGCAACGAGGTGTATCCCGCTTCAGTCGATCGCTATGGAAATTACTTATCGACGGATGTGTCTGGCAACACGATGGATGATACAGGGCGTGTGCCGGTCATTGTTACCCAACACTCGAGCACCGTGACGTACTACGACGTGCTTTCACCGGCGGGGCCGATCAGCAACAATGGAACCCGTGTGCGCTATGTTGTTACGACTTCCCCGATTTCGGTGACCACCGCTTTTGGCGTCACATTTATCCCCGACTATACTGGGACCCTAAAT
The DNA here is from genome assembly GCA_963745105.1 of uncultured Acidobacteriaceae bacterium. Classification (GTDB taxonomy): domain Bacteria; phylum Acidobacteriota; class Terriglobia; order Terriglobales; family Acidobacteriaceae; genus Silvibacterium. The sequence goes on along the minus strand of CAVUWQ010000069.1, from coordinate 18,906 downwards.
CCCATCACGAACATCCAGCTACCCGATTCCTCCTCATATTCATTTACCTATGATGGATATGGCGAGTTGACTAGCGTGACGCTCCCCACGGGTGGGACCATTACCTATGCGCACAACAATTTCACTGATTCGACAGGTGAGATCAATCGCTGGTTATATTCTCGCAAGGTTGGCAGTAGCAGCTCATTGGAGACCTTTACTCCAGCAGTGACTGGATGCTCAGGGTGCCAGCAGGTAACCCATCACGAGCCAAGCGGAGATGAATCTGTCTATGCCCAGACTATCAATAACGGGGCTTGGACTACTGGTATTTCTACATATACAGGATCAGCTACGGCCAGTACGCCTGTGCAACTGACACAGGCAACATTCTCCAATATCTACGCAAATCCTTGCACCATTACCGGAGGTTACTCGGGATGTGTGTATGGATGGAGCTATGCCTTAGGTTCACTCACTACTACTAAAATATTCTCGAGCAGCGGTGGCTCTCCTATATACACTCAGACATATTCAGACAGCTTTCGCCCCGGGAAGCCCAGCTTCACAAAGACATGGGACTATACATCTTCAGCGCCGACCACTAGTATCTATACCCCTCCGAGTAGTACTCCTACGCACGAAACCGATTACACATATACGAATTCAACCTCGGCAATTCCGCCCTGGGATATCCAAACGGTCAAGGCTCTAAACAGCTCCGGTGCCCAGGTAGCGTTGACGACGAATGGCTACACCGGCAGTCCCGCAAGTACGACCACCGGCATCACTCAGCACGGTAGCGCACCGAGTACGCCAGAGTATCTGCATACCGTCACTCAGTGGGAAAATGTCGGATCATCGCCGGTGACGACGTATTCGATGGATGACACTGGTGAGGTGACTAGCGTCCAAGATCCCAATGTCAACCCGGGAACGACTATCACGTATCAGTGTTCTCATTCTCTGCCATTGCTGATAGAGCCTCTTGGCTCGGCGACGTACAAAACCACCTACGGATATGACTGTGGTTCTGCGGCAATTACCAGCGCCCAGGATCCTAACGGAAACACCACCAGCTACTCTTATGAGGCTACCGCTGGGCGCCTTCAGACGATCACATATCCGGACACCGGTTCGACGTCCTATGCCTATATTTCTCCCACCGAGGTCGACACCACTGTCCTTGCTTCCCCAGATCCGAGCATCATCACCCAGAGCTATCTCGACCCATATGGTCGAGCTGACCATACCCTGCAAAATGGGATTACGAGCGGCATATCGTACGACATCGATGGTCGCGTTTCTTGTAAGACGAACCCATATGCCTCGACAAGCGATCCGACTTATGGCAACACCTGCATCACTTCCTATGATGGACTCGATCGCCCGCTCGTCCAGCAGCAGGCAGATGGCAGCAGTACTCTTCAGTTGACATATACGGTGGATGCTACAGCGCTGATGGCGATTACGAAAGCGACAGATGAGGCCGGCAATCAGGTTCAGCGTGCAAGTAACGCTCTCGGCCAGCTCGCCAGCGTTGTTGAACCCGGCCCGCTTACCACGAACTATACCTATGATGGGTTGGGTAATTTGACGAAGATTAATCAGCTTGGGAACGGTACGACCGACTCGCCACGCGTTCGCACGTTCACCTACGATTCGCTTTCCAGGCTTCTCTGTGCGTCGAATCCGGAAAGCTCCAGCGCTTCCTGCCCAACCACTGCTACTTCGTCGTATACATCTGGCACCGTGGGCTACGCCTATGATGCGAATGGCAACGCTACATCCACAGAGGACGCTCGCGGCGTCACCGTCACCAACACCTATGATGCCCTCAACCGATTGACCGCGAGGACCGCCTCAGGAATCAACTACCAATACACCTACGACTCGCGCAGCGGTCAGCCCAACACCAACAGCATCGGGAAACTTGTTTATGCATGGAATGGCGTGACCGGCGTTGGTGCCGCTGCCGAGGGCTTCTCGTACGATGCGATGGGGCGCCTGAAGTGGCAGACGAGTTGGACGCCGTCCAGTTGGAGCAGTGGGGGCAATCTGGAGACTGCTTCTTACGACAAAGCTGGGAACATGACGGACTTCACTTACCCAGACGGGCACCACATCCAACAAGCGTTCAATTCTTCCGGGCAGTCGACCGCCATCAAATATGCTGATTGGACGGGAACGACGGTCAATTACCCCTATGTCTCGAACATCACCTATTCACCTCTGGGAGGCATGTCGTCGATTACTTTGGGCAATGGGGTGGTGGAGAATGTCTCCTATAACAATCGGTCGCAGCCTTGCGAGATCGCCGCGTCCTATCCCGTCACACCTGGCAGTTCAACCATGGCCTTCGCCTACGACAAGCAGTACTATTTCTCGTCCGGAGGCGGCGGCGGAGTCTGCGGAGCGGTCACGGGCAACAACGGTAACGTCTGGAGCATCGACGATGCTCTTAATTCCACGGCAAAGAAGCAGAGCTTCAGTTTCGACAGCCTGAACCGACTGACTGGTGGCACCCGCGCCGACAATCAGTTCAACTACACCTACAACATGGATTCCTTCGGCAACATGCAGCAGCAGAACAACAACACCAGCAATCCCACCATCACCTTCCCAGGCACCAGCAATCAGCTCCAGGTTGCCCTGGGCTACAGTTACGACGCGGCCGGCAACCTGACGGATACCGGCTCCTCCAGCGGCGGACATCACTACACCTACGACTCCATCGGACAGCAGACCCAGGTGGACTACGGCACGACTGGCACTTATATCTACGATGCGATGGGGAGCCGGATAAGGAAAAACGCGTCCGGCAGTTGGACCGAATACGTCAACTTCGGCGGCAAGACGGTCGCCGAGTGGCACCCCGACAATACCTGGCAGGACAACATTTACGCCAACGGGCAATTGGTGGCGCGCGACCATTCGGCTGATACCTACATCGAGTTCACCGGAACGAACTCTACCAGTGGGCTGTACTCGATGTACTATCTACCCTTGCCATCGGGTGGAATCCCAATCCATGCCGCAATCGGCAGCGCTCACGCAAAGCTGGTCTGGCGGCAAAGGCAAAGCGGGGCAGCCGTTCCTAAGGGAGGAATTGGCGTGGTCACGTCCTCAACAAACCTGGACTGGGTGGCTACTGACCAGGACAGCCAGGTGATCAACAGCGACACCACCCAGAACACGTGGCACAATCGAGTCGTGGACTTGAACTCGATCGCAGGCCAGACGGTCTCCAGCATGTGGGTCAATGAGGACACCAATACGGGAGCGGGGGCCTGGACAGAGGACTTCGCCGACATCGCAATCGTGCAGCCGGATGGCACGGTAACCACGCTCTACAACAATCAGGTCGGTCAGACCTACAGCGGCTCCTCGTCCTCCGGCGTCAGCAGCCAGACATTTTCGGAGAATGTGACATCGAACCCGTATATCCCGTCTGATTCCACGCACTACTTTCTGGCGGACCACCTGGGTTCCAACCGGATGGAGTTCGCGGGGCCAGGCTGGCCGGTGTGGGGCGAGGACTATGCGCCCTACGGGCAGGAGGTCAGCCCGACGGGTTCGCCAGAGGCCACCTCCAACATCTACAAGTTCACCGGCTATGAGCGTGACACGGAGACGAACATCGCCGCCGGTACCGAAGAGGACTACGCACAAGCGCGGTATTATTCCAGCGCAATCCAGGGCCGCTTCATGAGCCCCGATCCGTACTCAGGCAGCATGAACCTTGCCAATCCGCAGAGTTTTAACCGGTATACGTATGCAATGAATAATCCGCTGAAGTTTATCGATCCAAGTGGGATGGACTGCGTCGTGTCTGATGAGAACGGCGGCTGGAATTTCGTTCCGGGTGACTGTCCCGGAATCGATCCAGACAATGAATTTTACGTTTGCGACGGCTGCCTTCAACAAGGCGGTGGCGACCCCACTGGTACCATGGATGGCAATACCCTTACGCTCACAGGAAACGACGGCGAGAGCTACACAATTGACGGCTTCGATTACACAGATCCATTTGGCGACGTCTCATCCTCTATAACAGTCACGACCCCGCTTCCCCCGCAGATCGATCAGCTGCTAAGGTTGATACCAATTATGCCTGGGCAGTCGCCACCTCCTAGTTCAGGCGTGCTAGCAAACACGACGAACAACAGCGAGACGGGACCGGCCCCAAGTAACCCGCCCACACCTAAACCTCCTCCTCCGACACCGCAACAACAGGAACAGCAACTAAAGGACAAAATTGGGCACGGCTGTACGGTGGTGTCTGGGGGCCTCATGCTAGGTGATCTCGCGATTACGTTTACAGGTCAGGAATATCTGGTTCCTGCGGCATGGTCCATTAGTGCTCATGTCTGGGCCGCCTGCGGTTGGCTCACATGGTAAGTAAATTTGAGCAGCGTGAGCCGTAATAACCTTGAAGTTGGAACATGGATATCTTTACAAATCCGTTTTTGGGAAAGGAGAACTGCATGAACGAGCGCGACATACCAAAGCGTCGTATACGAATATGTAGGACGATACTGGTCCTTCAAGGGGCCGTTGAGTTAGCATTTGCAGTTGCCGTGTGGAATCTTCCTGACGTGCATCGGCACCTCTTCAATGTCCTGTGGTACGCATCTTTGTTTATCCAAGCGGGCTTCGCGCTTATTTTGGGAAGACGCATTTCAGAGTCAAAGGAGGAGTTGGATGCGTTGAACCATTCTGCCTGAATCTGGCTAATCTGGACGATTGGTGATTCGCCTATACACCTAATTACGATTCCTACCTTCTGCCAAGCGACTTCACCTTGGCCGTCGCGGGCAGCAGCCCACTTACGATCTTACGATCACGGCGCACTTGCGCCCCAAGTAACGGACAGCCTGCTAAGCCGCCTTTGAATCCTCAGCAGCAAAAGGCGTGTCATGATTTGACTGTTTATTCAAAACAACTACTGCTGACTGGCGGTGCAACCGTCACCGTAGGCGGGTTGATGACGCTGGGTACCGTAACAGCGCCAGCGGGTGTAATGGTGGCGGGCGCTGGCGGAGTGGTTCCCTTCGCAGGTGGCCTAGTTGACCTGTGGGCGTATGAGGCCTGCAACTAATGGAACGTTCACTCGAAGCAACTGCTCAGGAGTCTAATATGCCGTCAATGACTAAGGCAGAGAAGTTCGGAATGGTCGTTGCTGTCTCTCTTTGCCTGATTGCGATCGCTCTTATGGGAGAGTTCTTGCGACGTCGGTGGAGCGTCATATCCGGCGATCAGCACCTAGAGGCAATTCTTGTTCTTCTAATGCTGCCGTTTCCCTCCCTGCACTTCATCAAGAGATATCAGAATTTCTCGTTCAGAATCGCCTCCGGGGTGATTACTTACGTGCTCATCTTAATCTGCATCGACTTGATGATTTGGCCGGCTGGGCCAAGGTGATGCCCCAAATAACAGCACTCCTCTGACGCCGGAACAATTACGCAAGCAGCAACAAACGAAACTCAATCAAAAATGTGCTGCTGCGACAGCTTCATCGGCGGCCTTGGCAACCAATGGGATAGGTGGGGTAACAACGACCGCGGTCGTATGTTGAATTGGTGGATTGGGCGGGATCAACATTTGTTTGTTTTGAGGCCTCTTTTGGTATACTTTCGAGGGATCGAGATGGTCGGAAGGGTTAGTGAGGTTGGTAGTTGATTGATCGCGAGATTGATAATTCGGCCAGTGGTTTGGCCATATTGGCCCTGTTGTTCTACGAGATTTCCTCGATCATGTCTTCTCAGGATCGCGCCAATAGTGTCGGCGCATCTGAAGCTGTGGTGCTGTCGGTTCTGGCATACTTCTTCGCTCGACTACTGGCCCGAGCTTCCGCTCCAGCCGCATGGCTTGCAGGATTAGTAGCGCTGGGCGGAGTATGGTTGGCATGGACTGCTACAGCGCAGTTTGCTAAAGGCACCCAACGGATCGCCTCAATCGGCCTGACCGACCTCGTTGCCTTTCGCTCGCGGCTGCTCGAGCCCGTTACGGGCTGGGTTCCGGGAGAATCCTTCACTCTATTCCTGCTGGCGCTGCCCTTTGCCTGTGGCGCTGGCATCTTTGTCGTCTGGCGCAGTCGATCCAACAAAAGCTGGTATCGCATCGCATATCTCACGCTCCTGCCTGCCGCCCTGATCGTCGTCGCGCTTCTCCTCTCGCTGTCTCGCGCAATCTTCTGGAGCACCCTCTTCTTCTTCGTCGTAGCCTGTGGGTTGATGGCCATCTACAAGGTCGTCACCTTACGCGCTGGATCGCTGATACTCGCGGGATGCTGCGCCACGCTGCTGCTCGTCCTTGCCTGCGAGGCTTGGATTCTCTATCCCGGAATCTTCCGCGCCTACTCCGGCGGTCACACCTCGCAGACGCGCAGCACGGAGGGCCGGCTCGACATCTGGCATCGGTCGCTAGAAGTAGTGCGCGAGCATCCGGCATGGGGAGTCGGATCCTCGAATGCTGCCATCTTCCTACTCTCCTCCGCCGACGAGGAGGACACGACCGGCTTTGCCAGCCGCGCCTTCAGCTTGCCGGTCCAGATCCTCGTCGAGAAGGGCCTGGTCGGCTTCACCCTGTACTCGGCATTCCTGTTAGCTCTTGGCTGGGAGTTCCACCGCAATATGCGGCCGAGTTTACCGCAGTCCGCTTTTCTTAGCTCTACCAATCCCAAAGCCAAACAGTCGAAAAAAGGCAGCGCCAGGAGCCACGAGCGTAACCGTCTACAGGCCGAGAACGCTCATCGCGCCATGAAGTGCATCTTTGCCGCTGGCCTGGCTGCAGTACTGTTGCGCGAACTTACCTATTCCTCCCTGATGGAGCACACCGCCACGCTGGCGCTGGCCTTCACTCTCGCCGCGCTGATGTGCACTCCCGCCAAGCCGGAGGAGCTGAAGATCAGGCCGCTGGCGATTGGTGTCGCAGTAATCGTCCTGCTCTTCCAGTGGCCTTACTGGAGCTATGCGCAGGCAAATACCAAGCTGAAGGACTTTTATTCCGATGTTGCCGCCGCGCACTTCACCACGGCGCGAGAGAGCATCGACGACGCCATCCGCCTGTGGCCATGGAACGCCCGTCTCTATGGCTGGCGCGGCTATGTAGAGAGCCAGCAATTGCCCTCCCAATGCCCTGGCGATCCGAAGAACGGCGGACACGCTCTGAGCGCCACTGACAGGCAAGCGGCCATGGCCGCGGCCGACGACTATCGGCACTCGCTCCAATTGAACGGCCGTGACGCCGTCGCGCACCACAACCTGGCATGGCTGGAGCATCTCCTGGGAGACAACGCCGCCGCCGCGGAGGACTGGAAGCAGTCCGTCGACCTCGATCCGGGCAATGCGGCCTTCCACTTGAGCTACGGGATGTTTCTGGACGAGAGCGGATCGGACGAAGCGGCGCGGGCGCAGTATGAGTCTGCTATTGAGTTGACGCCATCCATTCTGGATTCGCAATTCTTCACGCGCTATCGTGCCCAGTCGCTACAGGCGGCGGATTCGCTTGTGAAAGAGGTGGCATCAAAGCTGGAGGCCAGACTCGGTTCGGGCAACGATCCGATCCTGGAGGCCCGGCTGGGCAAGGTATATCTCTTTGAGGGAGACACATCGCGGGCTGAACGGATGCTCACCGATGCCACCCACCAACTGCCCAATCTGCCGCTGGTGTGGTTCAACCTCGGGCAGCTTTATGAGGGCAGAGGTGATTCAGACCAGGCTCGGCTCGACTTCAGCCGTGCCCGCGAGATCGATTCATCGCTCGCCGGTCCTTATCTCCAGCTGGCGGAGTTAACACTCCGCGATGGAGACAAGCAACAGGCGTCTCAGTATTTCGAGCAGACGATACAGAGATGGCAGCGGATCAACCCGGTGACCTCTGCGCACAACAACCGCCTGTACGACGGACCCCGGCAGCCGATCGACGACCTGTTGCCAACAACATTGGTCTGGTACATTTCTCCGTGCGAGGCTTCTGACGCGTGGCAAGGTCTGTCCACGACATACCCGCAGAAGGCAGCAGCCTATGCGCAACGCAGCAGGACGTGCGAAGAGCTTCCTTCACCGCATGCTGGAGCTTCCTGATTATCGTGACTTGGCAACACCATTCGACGCGCATCAATTTGAAGAGTTGGAGGATGAGTCGATGTACAGAAGGCAAACGCGCAATTGGACTGCTGGGGCGTGTGTAGGCCTCACCGGTATTCTGACGCTCACTGTTGCTGCTCAGCCACCTGCAAGCCAGGCGAACGATGCTTCTCTTGCTTCGACATCCATCTCTGCACTGCAGGGCGCTTCGGCCTCTAAGGGTAGCGAGCTGACGATTGGATCGTGGTATTTCCTGGGACCATACGCTGACGGGGATGGAGTGCAGATGGCGGGGGCTGCCGCCGATGTGCAGGCCGGCGGCCTTGACTATGACTACCTAGCGACGACCGGCCACCCTGAGGCTCAAATTGACAGCGATGTCTTGGCAGCCCTGTGTAAGAGCAGTGAGGGTTGCACGAAGTATGCGAGCAATGGTCCGATCATCAATCTGCTAAAGCAATTTCCGGGCAGGCCGCACACAGTTTTGTATGCTGCAGCAGTTCTCGACAGTGATGCCGATGGTTATGTTGGACTGCAATACGACATCAGCTTCGGTGCAAAGATATGGATCAACGGGCAGCCCGTGGATGAATACCAAGCTTCAACACGGCATCCGGTGTCCATGTATATCCACTTCGCGCCTCTTCATGTGAAGAAGGGGCCGAACGTACTGCTCATTAAGACGAATCAGGAGGATTTGGGTGCCGTCTTTGAGCCTTGGGGCTTGGTAACCGGCATCATGCCGATTGAGCGCATGTGGGATTATGTGGTTTCAACACAGGATGGGTTTCTGCTGGCGAAACGGTTGCTGAAGCCGGGCGACCCTGTTCACATACCTTTGCTGGACTCACCGATGATGCTGAATCGCTCGGCTCCGACAACGGTCTCCCCTCGAAGCCAGCCGCATCTAGTGCCTCTGCGTGCCAGTCTGTTACGCGCACACGCTCGCCGCCCCGTATGAAGTCCTTCACGTTCACGAGGCAGGCAGCGCCCGGCTTCAGCACTCGGTGCGCCTCTGCCCACGCCACACGGTGTAGCTCCCGGTACTCCTCGCCCCAGTGCATTTGCCCGGAGTTACCCGCTGTTAGCTGGCGCCCGAGGTAGTGCTTGTACGAGACGCGGTGGCGCCCGTCCTTGGCGTCGTGGTGGTCCGCCATGCGGTTGCCGTAGGTCGGCGAGGTCGCCACGGCCCCGAATGTGCCGTCTGCGAACGGGAGCCGACGTGCATCGCCCTGCACGGAGTTAGCCCACTCACGCTCGATCTCGACTCCCACGTACCGGAACGGCAACAGGCCGAGGTTTCCGGCCCCTGCAAACGGATCGAGCACCAAGAGCGGCTGGGGTTCCTCTGCAAGAAGTTGCCCCAGTCGCTCAAGAATAGACGCCGTATAGGTCGCCGGGTGCTTAGGTGGCACCTAGAACGGTGCCTTAGGCCCGGACTTGCCGGCCGCCTTAGCGGCGCCTCGTGCTGGAGCCGGCGCAGGTGCCGCCTCTTCGCCCTTGGCCTCTTCGAGCGACTCGATTTTGTAGATCTCCGACTTGCCCTTGTAGTCGCCCTTAGCCTGCGGGCGCACGAAGATCCGGACACGGGTGTCGATCATCTGCCCGCACACACGGGCGATGGCTGCGTCGTTGTCGTCTTCCACGGCCTCGGCCACGTCTTCTTGCGTCGAGCCGAGGAGGAGCAGGTCGTTGAGCGCAAACCCAACCGAGTTCTCGGTAATGGAAATGTTACGCCACAACTTGCGGCCCTCCTGGTCCGAGTCGTCATCGATCGTGAACTCAGGAACGAACATCGGGTCGCCGTTGCGGGTCGGCTTGAATGTCACGTTCGACACAACCGCCTCGTAAACGCCCTGCGGCACCTCTGTAAATCCGCCCGGCTTGGCGTTGCGGACGATGTCTGACATGCTGGCCTTAGCCATCTATTTCTCCTTCGTTCAGGATCGCCAGCATCTGCTCGACGTCCGGATTTATTATGACACTACCATAATGAGCGGACAGGTCGTCCGTGCGGTCCTTTGCCTCGAACTCAGGCATCGGCTGGATCAGCATGCGCCGCTGTTGCGTCCCCGACTCGTCAGGCGCAGAGATTAGATAACCCTCCACGTCCACATAGCCAGGGAGTGAGACGCCGAGCGCGCCCTGCACTGCCGGACGGTACCGGCCCTTCTTGAGGTCGGTGTGTGCCAGGATGACCACGGCGTCGAGCGGGTGCGTCGGGTGGAAAGTCAGGTCACGGAGTTGGATCCGGACAAGCTGCTCCATCTTCACGAGGAGTTGCCCCCAGTTCCGCTCGGTCATCGTCTCGCCGCCAGAAATGTCGTCTTTGCAACGCTTCTGGATTTCGTCCAAGGTGTCGATGACCAGCGACTTGAACCCGTGGTCGTACGTGTTCAGCCACTCCCACGCCTTCTGCATGACCTCGAACTTGTGGACGATCACTACGCACGTATCCCAGCTACCGTCCGCCGCTGGCGGAGGTCCGGTAAGCGGGTCCGATGAGACTTTGCGAACCTTTGCCCCGTGCCTCTTGGCGTAGCGTAAGCCGCCCTCGGCGTCGAGCGTGAGGATCGGGCGCGGCGCCGTCTGCCCGAACCAACTTTTGCCGGCGCCGGGCTCAGAGTGCACGAGGATCGAGAGTGTGTTGCGTATGACCGCCAGCGCGGTCTCCTTAGGCTTACTAGGCAACTGTGCCCCTTTCATCGGTGTACCTTTTATACGGGTCTCCGACATCGAAGACCATTTTGATCATCCCTTCGGCGTCCTTTGTGCTGTCATCTAAAATGGGACACACGCCGAAGAACGGGCATTTCCAGCTACAGTCCCGGCACGGGCGAGGGTACGGATAGGCGCCCTCGGCGATCTCCTTCTCGGCCCGGAGCAGTTCTTGGATCTCCTGCACAATCCGAGAGTAGAAGTCTCGGAGAACGTGGGCATTTACGAACACCTCGTGCCGCATGTAGAACGGAGGTTTGGCGGTCGCAGTCCTCTTGACCTTCCGCAGCATGTTCCAAATCGCCCCGTCGATCCGTTCCTCGGTTCGCCCCTCCCGCAACGCCGTTAGGCGTTCGAGCAGAAAGATAGGTTTTGACCTGTTCGTCAAGAGGAAGAAGGCGCATCGGGTCGGTGAAGTTTTGTACCGTTTTATGGTCGAGCACCATGCGCGCCCCGTCCACCTCTCGAACTACCCGAACGTCTAGCTTGCCCTGCAGTATGACGCCCGGCAGGATCTCGTACTCAAGCGGCCGCTCAACGCCCGACACAGAGAGACCTTCGTTGGCGCCCTCCTCTTCGAGCCATGGGAAGTAGCCCTCAAGCATTATGCGTGAAAGCTCGGCCTCCTTGAGAATGTCGTCTTCCCGTTCGGGGAAGTCCTCAAGGTCCCGCTGGATCGCATCCCTCGTGCTCCGCTAGAACGTCCTCAGGAGCGACAAATGCCAGGGCGCCGCCCTCATAGAAGTTAGCGAGGCAGCCGTGAATGCGTGTTCCGAGACGGGCGGGACCTGTCGGCTCCTCCCGCCTCTTCACGAGGCAGCGCACGTACTGCAAGTACCAGCGGCGCCGGCACTCCTTGAACGTGCTTAACTCCGAGTTGCTGATGTGCCGCTTACCGTCCGCCCCTAGCAGGCCGGGAGCGGAGAACTCGAGTCATACAGCGGCGCGAGGTCGTAGCGGTTCGTCACGAACCGGCCCGGTTCCTCCTCGACGGTTATGTCCACATGCCAGGGCACCTCGCCGCCGTCATTGCGGCCGACCGTGAACCCCGTGCAGAACTCCACAGGCGTAGAGTCCAGACGCGGCGCCCGACCGTGCGCAAAGCTGAAAGTATGCAGCTTTGTCGCAGGCGGTGCCGGCGGCGTCTGCCTTTGTCGGGCGGCCCTTACCGCCCCGCTTGCCGCCGACACTACCGGATCTCGTCTATGAGTCCGAGCGCGAGCGCTTCGTCGGAGGTGAGCCACCAGTCTTTGCGCTTCCAGCCGGCCTTGAACTTCGCAGCCGTGATCTTGCCGCCGGACCTCTTGACGAAGAGATCAACAATTCGCTCCTGCCACTTCTTGATCCGCTCCATGTCGTCCTCGATCTCGCCCGGCTTGCCGGCCGTCCAGGTTGACGCCTCGTGTATGAGAAGCAGAGACTCCGCCGCCATTGCCCGGACGTCGCCAGCCTGCAGGAGGATCCCGCCCATGGAAGCCGCTATGCCGTAGGCGATCGTTGTGAACTTCCACCCCTTGCGCCGCATGGTTTGGATGTAGTCGAAGAGGTAGAGACCGGCGTAAATGTCGCCGCCCGGTGAAACGATGACAAACTCGATCTCGCCCGGCGTAGCGTCGTTCTTCTCCCAAAACTTGAGCACGTCGAGGCAGGTGTTCACGGTGTTGAGGTTGACCTGCGTGTCGAAAGTGAACCGGTGGTTGAATATGTCGTTCGACTGCCAGGCGCGATCCGAGTGCTGTTGTTTCCGGAGTTCCAGCCCCATCATGTCGGCTCGTGCCTCGGCGGTCCGTGCATCGGCACGTGCCTCTTGCGTCTCGATTGCCAGCTTAGCGTTTAGACCGCGCCAGTTGTCCGCCTGCGCCCTATTCAACTCCGCCAGCGCTTCGGCGGCCTTTGCCTCCGCTAGCGTCTTCGCCTCTTCGGCTTTAGTCGGCGTCCTATCCATTTAGTATTCTCCTCATTAGGTCACGGTCGCGAACGACCTCCTCGAACAACTCGACCTCGCCCTCCAGCGCAGGCTTCACCACGGTTTCCTCGACGGTCCCCGGTGCTATGCAGTCTATCACAAGCACACTGTCCGCCGTCTGGCCTATGCGGTGGAAGCGGTCCTCGGCCTGCAGGTTGGGGACGGCGCCAAACCCTCGCTGCATAAACGCACACGTGGACGCACGGGTCAGGGTAATAGAGGTCGAGCCTGCGTAGGTCAGGAACAGCGCCCGAAGGTTGCCCTTTTGGAAGTCGTCCTCGGCCTGCGCCCGCTGGCGGTCGTTCTCGTCACCTGTGATCCGGCCGTACGGGATCTTGTTCTTCGCCTTGTCCAGGCGTGCACACATGAGGTTGATCAGTTGCTTGGACGCCGCAAAAATCCCGATCGGCTCGCCCTTCATGTCGTCTAGCAGTTCCTCTATATCGTCGCACTTGGAAGACGGCTCGGACAGTGCCACCCGGAACTTCGGCCGCCCTTCTTCGTCTTCGCCGTCTTCCACAAGCTCGGCGTAAGCGTTAGAGAACTGTTGCAGACGTGTCAGCCGGCTCAGGCCGTTGAACGCGCCAACAGGCTGGCTCGTCCAACCACGCTACCTGTTTTTTCTCCATCTCCTTGTACGCCTTAGCCTGCTTAGCGCCCATCTCCACCCAACGAACGACCAGGCCGTTCGGGTTGTCGATACCGCCGATCTTCGGCGGTAGCTCAGGCGCCACGAGTGCCTTCGTGCGGCGCATGAAGCGCGGGTTGGCCGCAGCCCGGAACTCCTCCTCGGTTGCCGGGTTCAGCCCGGTCACCTCGGCGCCACCGTGCCAGCCGACCGTCACCGTGCAGTAACGATTCATGAACCTCGTTTTGCTAGGCCACTCCTCAGGCGAGACGAACCGCAACAAGGCCCACATGTCACCCGGCCCACCAGGCGTGCCGGTCAATGCGTAGCACGGGCCGATGGCCCCGTCCCCTACGGCCCATAGCGCCCGAGTCTGCTGAGAGTGCGGGTCTTTTGCCTTGTGCGCCTCATCTGCCACCACGGCGGCCCACGGACGGTTTAGCGGCCCCGGTGTCTTCTGCTTGGCAGTTAGCGCCATGTTCCCGTAGTGCGCCAGACGGGACGCCGTCCGTAGGGTCTCGTAGCTGGTGATTACCACGTCCGTCTCGGCCGCGAGTTCGCGTGCCTTCTTAGCCCCGCTACTGCTCACAACCGTCACAGACCGATGCGGCGCCCACACCTCGAAGTGCTTCGACCAAACCAGCTTGCCGACTTTCTCCGCCACGATCAGGCACGGGTAGGCATTCTGCCGTTCGAGCGCCTCGATCATTGTAACCGTCTTCCCGACGCCCCGGTCGTCTCCGCACACGGCGCCGCCGGACGCTATCAGGAAGTCGGATCCGGTCCTCTGGTACCGTCTCAGGCGAGGATCGCCCTCGGCGTCGGCCTCAGGGTCAAGCGCCCGATCTCGCGCCTCTAGTGCAGGCTGAACCCGCCCTGTGAACTCCTCCCACGCCCACGCCTCCAGCAGCGGCCCGATGACGAGCCGTTCCCTAAAGACGCCTCGCAATGCGAGACATGACGCCCATGAGAGCGCCACGCGCCAGCGGCGCATCTCTATGTGCTTAGCACCCGGCAGAGAGCGCACGAGGTCTCTATCCCTATATTCTACCTCAAGGACTATCTGCCCCTTATAGGCCGGGTTTAGCTCTGCGGTGACCATTTGCCTGCCAGTTTACCAGCTTGCCTCCGGCTGAGACGCCACCAGCTAGACCACGGGCTGTCGGTCATAACGGTGTGCCAACGGCAACGCCAGGCGGTGCCGCACACGTCGCAGAGCCAGACGGTGCCTGCCTTCGCTAGTCCGTTCGCCTCAGCCGGGTCGGCACAGCAGTTATTGCGTTCCGGGTCGTACGGAAACGCGCAGCGGTGCCCGTTCGGGAGCGGCCTGCGGTAGATGAACGGCAACTAAAAGCCCTTCGTCCGTTGCTTGCCCCGCCGCCATTGAATCGACTTCGTGAACCCGACGCTGCCCGATCTTCTCCCGCCAGGCGGCCTTCTCCGCCGCCTCGCGGGCCTCCTCTTCTTCCGCTATCTTGTCTGCGGCCTTTTGCGGTTCGGGCAGGTCTAGCGTGCCGTCTGCCCGCCGGTACTGCTCCTCTAGCTCTTGCCTCTCGTTCATGCGCTGAGCACCTCTCTGTTGTTTCGTTCCTCCGCCAAGTATAGCCCTAGATGCCTTAGGGCATCGCGGGCGTGGTCCTCGCCCGGCCGCCACCATCCGAGGTTACGCAGGCGGGATTCGACCATAAACCGCTTGGCCGCGGCCGGCGTCTGCAGCTTGAACTTGCGCCCGTGCGCCTCGGCAAGGTATCGGAGCGTTCCGATGATCTCAAGGGCGGCGTATTCCCTGGTCAGTTTGATTGTCGCCGGCGTCACGGTGTAGGACTCACACACAACAACGTCGACCGGTGCCTTATACGCACCGATTAGGTGTTCCTCCGCCATCTGGCAGAACTCGAACTGTTTTGCCTGCCCGGACGTCACAAGGTCCAAGTGGTCCTTGTCCACCAGGGCCAGCCGGTCGTGCCGCCGGGGTCTACTGAAAGGATCCTGCTCAATGGACTTCGCCCCATGAACTGCCTGTAACGGCCTCGCACGTTATCGGAACAAGGAACCGCTCGCTGTCTCGCATTACCTTCTCCACCTCGTGCCCGTACTCCTCGGCTTCTTCCTTCGGCACGTCGAACAGAAGCTCGTCATGCACGGGCAACACGGCGTAACCGAGCAGCCCTGCGTTGTCCAAGTCTACCACCTTCTGCTTGAAGAGGTCGGCCGCCGTACCTTGGATGAGGTAGTTGACGAGCGCATAGATCGTGTCTTCGTCACCAGCCAGGCGCCGGCCCCACGGCGTGAAGATGTACGGCACGCCCTCTTCCGCCAGACGCCTTTTCGCCAGCGCCTGCACGCCGTGCTGCAACTCTTTGATCTTCGGGAACGCCGCATAGTAGGAGTCAAGGAAGATCTGCGCAGCCCCTATGTCGACTCCGGCCCGGCGTGCGAACGTTGCCACGCCTGCGCCGTAGATCGTCCCGTAGCACGCCTGCTTGGTGTCTTGCCGCTCCTTGGACTCCTTCTGCAGGTCCGGGTTGCCGGTCAGACGCCGCGCCAGCAGAGTGAAGAAGTCGCCCGCCCCTCCGTCCGCCTCGGCGAACGCCTCGATCATTCCGGGGTCGCCCGAGAAGTGCGCCGTCAGTCTAGCTTCAAGCTGATCATAATCAACGTCCAGCATGACGTTGCCCTCCCGAGGGATGAAGGCGTCCCGCACGAGTCGGCCCCGTGGCAGTTGCTGAAGCGCAGGGCGGGAAACTGACATGCGGCCCGTGCGGGCCCCCAACGTCTTGACGTCCGGGTGTATGAGGTCGCTGTCCCGGTCGCCGAGCAGGTTCTTGAAATAGGCGTTGGCGATCTTCTGCGCCTGCCTCCTCTTGAGGAGTCCGGCCGCTAACGGGTGGTCGATCTCCGCCAGGACTTCGGCGTCCATCTTCCACTGCCCGGTCGCCGTCTTCGCCGTCAGAACCACGCCGTCAACGAGCAAACGGGCCGCCGCGTCTGTGTTCCCGACGCCGCAGCCCCATTCCTCTTTGATCCAGTCGGCCATCTCATCGACGTACGTGATGAGTTCTGCACGCTTACGCGTGCAGTACTCAACGTCGATCCGTGCGCCCCGTGTTTCCATGTCCATAATCGCGAACTGCGCAGCCACGTCTAGCTCGTACGCCTCCCGGTATGTCTCTATGAGTGGGGTAAACTTCTCGTGAAGACAGGCCGTAATCACCGTGTCGAGCGCCGCATAGGACCAGTACGGCGCATAGTCGACCGGGATCGTATCCCACGTGTACTTGTTGCGGACCATCCAGGTGTGGAGGTCATTCTGCCCTGCGCCGAGCCGGGTGTCCACGTACCGCACGCCCAACGGCTTCAGCCCGTGCAGCCCGTTCGGGTCTAAAAGGTGCGACATAATTGCTGTGTCATCGCAGGCGGCCCGTGGCGGCGCGCACCCCTCCCGCTCCAAGTCAGTGCATGTCGAACTTGGCATTGTGGAAAACGAGCGGCCCGGTGTACCTGCGGAACGTCTCGCGCACGAGCTCCGCCCCAGTCCTGCCAGGGAACGGCCCAGCCGGCACGAGGATCCCCGAACTGCACAAGGCGCAGCCGGTCCTTCCACCAGTCAAGCCCGCCCGTTTCGGTGTCACACGCCAGCACCGGCCGGCGTTCTCCGAGCCAGCGCATGAACTCCTCGGCGTCCTCGAACGTCTCGACCAGGTTCAGCGAGACTGCGGCCGGGTCAAGCAATGTCTAGGATCCGAAGTTTTTCGATCAGTTGGTGGACGTCCTCGAAGACCTCCGTGCAGAATTGGTACATGACGTCCCACCTTTCGGGGTCATCCGAGAGAAGGACAAAGTAGGCTTGCCTCTCCCTGCCAGCCAGCCAAGCTCCAAGTGCGCCGAGCGCCCCGCTGGCGCTATAAGTACCCCTGCGTCAGCTTGAGAAGGTTACTGTAGTCAAACTGGAAAACCTGCCTGGCAGCCTTACCCAGCAGCGCCTCTGTTAGAGTGTGGCCGCTGCTCCCTCTCGTAACGCTTCCATTCGTCGTCAGCGTGCGGCCCGCGGCGTGCCAATCGTCGTGCACCTCGATACCCTCGCGCCGCAACGCCTGCGCCACGGCGGGCACCTTGTCGTCACGGAGCGAACCGGTGAGGTAGATCACGCCTGCTCCGACCATTGCTCTTTGATCCTAGCGATGGCCTCCGGGTCCTTCGGCGGCCTGCTGTCCGTCCCGAGCTTGCGGAGGTCGAAACTTACCAGGCACAGCGACTGCCAAGCGGCGTGAGCCATGTGCCGGATACCGGACTCGTCGTCGGTGTCCTCGCCCGCCCAGAAGAGGTTCACGTGCCGCTGGAGCGCATTGTAACTCAGCCCCCAGTCAAACCCGTTTAGATAGTTCCACGGCGCGTACTTTTGCGCCCCCATCGGCCCAACCTCGCCTAGCACAAGGAGCGCCAGCGGGTCTAGGTTGGTCCCTATCTGCGCCGGCTTGGACGCCTTCACGCCGCCCGTCTTCGGGTCGACTATCCGCACCTCAAATGTTGACTTTGTCAATTTGGGCTACCTTTCTAACGAACTCAGGCCAGTCTGCCACGAGACGGCGGTGCCCGACCTGGTCAGTTCGGCCACGGTCGAGCAGGTAAGAGTGACATCCTACCAGACGGAGCGCGTCTACGTGCGCCGGGCGATCGTCTATGGCGGCGTCTAGGCGCAAGATAGTCTTGTCCCTGGTATAGGTAAGTGAGTTGTACTCTATGCCCCACAGCGCCAGCCACGCCTCGGTGTTTGCATGTGGAAGCTTGCCAACAAATCGGTCCGTCACTATGTGGATGGTGTGCCCTTGTCGGCGCAACTCCTGTAGTGCCTCGACCGAGCCGACGATCGGATCGCCGACGGCAAAGATGACTCCTGCGTCCACTCCCTCCTCGAAGATCGCCAAGAACTGCGCCTCGGTATATCCGTCATCCTCGAAGAAGTTCCACTGTCTCGCAGGCCTAACCTCTAGGCCTGCGTAACGGCGGAACGCCTCAGGGAACGGGTAAACGCATGAGTCCAGATCAATACCTATGCGCACGTGCGGCCCTACTCGCCCGTCCGGAGCCGGTACTCCCACAGGTCGCCGTCGCCGTCGATTATGCCGATCTCGGAAACGCCCCAGCACGGCTCCGAACGGAGCAGCTTCTCGATGGTGTCTAGGTGGTCGGACTCAACCCCGCTGAAGCTGCGGTGCGTCCATGCCGGATCGGTATTGCCCTGTTGCCGCATGTAGCGTGTTATGAGCCGGTAATAAACCTCAGGCGCAGCCTCGGCCACCGGCTCTGTCACCTTCCGGTATTGCCAGCGGTCGCCGTCCTGGTCGGTGACGGTCACGTTTTGCGGTAGATATGAGTGCCTCTCGAAGAAGTCGGTAAGGTAGTCGCCCTCGACTTGCAGAGGAGGCAGACATGGGCGCTAAGTTTGAGCGCAGGTTCAAGAGCAGCGACGGACTGGACGGCAAACCGAAGTGGGGTGCGTGGGAGGTATGGTGGGAAGGTTCGAC
>CAVUWQ010000068.1:0-223729 GCA_963745105.1 uncultured Acidobacteriaceae bacterium | reverse complement strand
AAATTGGCTGGAAATTGAGGCCGGCACGTCGCCCTTCTTCACGCGAAACTCCACGGAATGGGACACAGATTTTCTTTTCAAGAAGCCTTGGACGTTGTCTTCGAAAGCTGAGTTCATGCTGGGAGTCGGGCCGGAATGGGTCTACCTTCGGCAGCATGGAAAGACATCCAACTCAATCTCTGGTGAGGTCGCCGGAGACTTCATGTTCTGGCCCAATGGCAAACACCGATTTGGTTGGTATCTGGAACCGGCTTACGACTACAACTTCATGGCCGGTCATCAGCAGTCCATTGGTATGAGCGCAGGCCTTTTGATCGGTATCAGACGGCAACATCATTGATGCTGGCGTGTTTTTCTCATTCCAATCTTCGATTCGTCCCGCAAAATGCTCTTGTGCTGATCGACGATCCACGGTCAGCATGGCTCAATAAGGGGCGATCTTAAAGGCCTCTGCCTGCCCTGCGAGGTCAATGTTAGGTGAATGCGTAACAGCCAGATGAGTATGCCCTTTGCCCAGCCAAACTCGGCGAAGAAGGTGCTAAGGAGTGCTCGATCCAGGCTGGTGATGCTCGATTCCAGAGATTCGTCTGTGTCCCATTGAACCCTTTGCAGCGCAAAGGCAGAGATGTTTGAAAGTGGTTTCTCGTCAATTGCTATTGCGACGAAAAGTGCGCTTTTCATTCTGGATGAGTGACTCAGCCTGACATCAACAGCTGAGATCACAATTGGGTGGCTGATCACTAGCTGTTCTCTGGGCACCCGTGTCGGCAATTGCGTTGCAGAAGCGTCCGCAACGCTTGCGGCGACGGGCGGTGGTTAGGAGAGGGGCTTCAGATACAGCCTTCCGTAAGCGATGAAAAGCATCAGCACACTCAACACGGTGCTCATGAAAATCGGAGCGGTCTCGGCGTACTTCACATGCACCCAGATAAACACCAAACCTTCCATCGCAAGGAGCAAGGCAGCCACGACCGTAAGTGTCGGATGCCAGCGGAAAGCCGACGGAACCACCAGCCCGACTACGCAGACAAGTTCAAGGATGCCAAGGCCCAGCCAGACTCGCCGCGGTAAAGCGCCAAACGACCGCACGTCTCTGCTGATCATGTCGAACATGAAGACCTTCATAATGCCTGACGCCGCGTACAGGATCACAGCGAGAACCTGCAAAACCCACAACAGAATGTTCATCGTGACCTCGCGCCTGAAGCACCTGAAGAAAGTAATCTACGCAGAGAGGATAACCGATCCAGCTCGGAAACGCGTTTTGATCCTGTTGGCAACACCGAATTGCCACCTGAAGTAAACGAACACCGTTTCAAGCTATGCGAGCGCTGCTCTGTCACGCCAGCTGGGCCTTACGATTCACCAGGAATCGCCCTTACCGTCATCTGCCAATTCGTGACGATAAGCCAACTGGTCGTTACTAGTCTTCTCGGTGAGTGCATTGGCGATTTATCACTCGTTTAGAACCTATACCTGTTGCCCAACTCGGATGCTGGCGACCCGAGATGGTTGCACTATCCGGGCCTCGACGCGCAATGCTTATGCAAGCCCGCCACCTAAAATGGTCTAAGACTAGAGCAGCCCCAATTGGGTGAGCTTCTCGTAGAGCAAACGCCGGTGGACACCCAACCTGCGCGCGGCGTCCGACTTGTTCCCTTGGGACGCCTGCAACGCTTGCTCAATGAGATGGCGTTCCCAACTCGCGACCGCATCATGAAATGGCATCGTTGCGGCTCCTTGAGCGTCGAATACGTCCGGAGCGGCACTCTTCTCCTTCTCCAACTCATTTTCGATCTGTTCGGCTGTAATGGCGCGGCCGCCAGCTTTGACAGCTGCTCGCTCGATCAGATGCTCCAACTCCCGCACATTGCCGGGAAAGGAGTAATTTTGCAGGGCGAAGATGGCACCGGCCGCAAGTCCAGTCGATATGGTCTGATTGCGTTGAGCGTAGCGCGCGAGGAAATACTCCGCCAACGGGAGTATGTCTGATGGGCGTTCTCGCAGTGGCGGGAGTCGAACCGTAAAGGCGTTGAGACGATAGAACAAGTCCGCTCTGAACGTCTTTTGCTCCACATCGTCCTCCAATGGACGGTTCGTGGCGGCGATAACCCTGACATCGGTATGGATGGAAACCGTTCCGCCAACTCGCTCGAAAGCGTGCTCCTGCAGCACGCGCAGGAGCTTGGGCTGAACTGACAGCGGTAGCTCTCCGATCTCATCCAGGAAGATGGTGCCGCCATCTGCGGCTTCAAACTTTCCGCGCTTCTGCGCGACTGCTCCGGTGAAGGCACCGCGTTCATGTCCGAAGAGTTCGGACTCCAGTAACTCGGGAGGCAAGGCTGCACAGTTGACGATGATGAAGGGGCGACGACTTCTCGCGCTGTTTTGATGGATCGCGCGGGCAACGACCTCTTTTCCTGTGCCCGATTCTCCCAGCAGCAGAACTCCAACGTCGGTGGCGGCGACTCTCCCAATGTTCTTGAAGACTTCGATCCACGCGGGTGAGTTGCCGATGAGCTGAGGCTTCAACCCTTCTTCGGAATCACTGAGGTCTTCCAGAGAGCTGTCTTTGAATCGTTGCTGTCGTAAGACTTCAACCTCGCGCTGTAGTTCCATGTGGCGGATTGCGCGTGCGACTGTGGCAAGGGCCAGGTCGATATCGAGAGGCTTTGTAATGAAATCGTAAGCACCAAGCTGCATCGCTTGCATCGCATTCGGCGCGGTGCCGTGAGCGGTCAGAATGATCACCGGCATCGTGGTAAGCAGCCCTTCGGACTGTAGGCTCTTGAGAAACTGCTCTCCTCCTCCACCGGGCATCTTCCAGTCGCAGAGCGTAAGGTCGGGGGTCGCAGTCTGAAGCAAGGCGATCGCTTCTTCAGCGTTCGTTGCGATGAGGGTTTGGTATCCGGCATCCGACAGCAGTTCACGCAACGTTTCCCGGAAGTTGTGATCGTCGTCTACGATGAGCACTTCAGACATCTTTTCCTGCCTCTTGTTCCACCGCTCTTAGGGTATCCCGATCGTTTCTATCTAAGGGCAGCCGGACCGAAGCGACGGCTCCGCCTCCGTCGCGGTTGGCGAGAAGCAACTCACCTCCGTGAGCCTGGACAATCTCAAAGGAGATGGAAAGGCCAAGTCCTGTTCCAGTGTCTTTTGTCGTGTAGAACGGATCTATCGCATGACGCAAAGCGGCTGGCGTAAATCCGCGCCCGTCGTCCATGATGTCCATCTGAGCGAAGTCAGTATTAAGCGTCGTGCTGATCGTTACGCTTCCACCTAGCTCGGTGGATTGCGACGCTGAATGAACGGCGTTCTCCATAAGGTTGTCGAGCACTTGCAACAATCGTCCACGGTCAGCCGTGACGACAACGTGGGATGTTGCGTCGCAGATAATCTGAATGCCTTTAGTAGTTTCTTTGTCTGCCCACGTCGAAGCCGTGACCGCGCATAGATCATCAAGCGAGACGGGCTGAAGTTGCAGCTGAATGGGTCTGGCGAAATAGAGAAGACGGCTGATGATCGTATCGAGGCGATCAATCTCTTCCAGAATCACGGCGCTGCTCCGCTGGGCAACTTCGGGGTCCGCAGACCGCTGCCACATCTGCGTCCGCATCCTGATGGTGCCGAGCGGATTACGCAGCTCGTGTGCGATGCCCGCGGCAAACTGCCCTAACGCGGAGAGTCGTTCGTTGTGGCGGACCTGAGATTCGAGAGTCCGTTCGCTCTCGATCTTTTCCTGCAAGGCGTGCGCCAGCGAGTCAATACCGTGCAGGACGCGGTCAAATTCTTCGAGCGGAGGCCGACCTTGCGCCTGCTGACTCGCTGCCGGCCAGCCGCCTTCCATCGAACCCAACCGTTGGAGAACGATATTCACTCCACTGCGAATCTCCGTCGTAACGAACACGGCCAGCAGCGCGGTCATCAGCGCCGCAATGCCAAACCCGACACTTCCGTACAAGAGTTCGCGATTCTGGCCGCCCTCAATTCCAGGTAAACGCTCCATCAGCCAGGCAGCGCCGGTCACTTCACTGGTGGTCTTTTCGGTCTGTTCTGTTCGGGACGGCTCGTGGATCGGAGTCGCCACAAAGAGGATGGCGTCATGCGGCCCCTCAAAGCGGAAGGTCCTGGTAGCGTTTGCTGCCACCGCTTCACGCGCAAGATTCTCGATCGTAGGCCGTTCCCGTTCGGGCATACCCTTCTCCGCTCCTGGTCCTTCATGAGTCGGGAAGGCATACCCAATCAGAGCATCGGCTCTGGCCGCATAGAACCCTCCTTCGATGCCGTCTTCGTGCTGCAAGGTTTCGGCGGTGAGCCCTTTGAGGAGATCAAGTCTGGGACGGGGTGGCCTGCCGGGTTCAGGGTGCGGTGGCGCCGGCGGCGTCTGAGGTGCGAGAGGCGGCGGCGGTGGGCCTGGTTCGATCGCTTGCAGTGAGTTATCTGCGGTTCGGTGATCGGCGTAGTTCCGTGCGAGACTCGCAGCGACGCTGACAAGATGGTGCTCCGTCAGCGAGAGCGTCTCTGCATGGCGATTGCGAAGAAATATAAACAGACTGATCGCAGCGGCCGTGAGGAAGAGAAGCGTCAGAACGACGAGCAACAGGATACGGGAGCGAAGGCTTCTCCAGAAGATCTTCGGCATTCGTCTCCTCTCTCGCATGCTTCTTCGAACTGCTATCAAGCACCTACCACTGAGCTGTGCAACTTGGTGGCCATAGGTAACTATGCCTGATCTTGGCCGTAGATATGAAGATCAGATGCTCAAGCCTCGACCATTGAGAACTACCTGTACGCAATCAGCACAGCAGGTGAGCGAATTGCGGTCGGTTCAGAGAGTTCCGGAAGTCTCCAATGCACAAAAACGCAACGATTGCAGCACTTCGGTAGTTCCCAGGAATGGCAGGCGACTTGCCTTATGAAGGGTAGAGGTATTGCCGATGCACATTCCATCTCCCCTGAAAACTACCGCGCTTGGACTTGCATTTAGCTCTGTGGCGTTTGCACAGAGTCCGACTCCTGCACCACCAACACCTTCGGCGATTCGATCGGCTACTGCGCCTTCGCCTACCGCACCGCAGGTGTCGACGGTCACTGAATCCTCCCGCGTCCGTGCCTTCAACGAAGGGCCTGGCGGAGACGTACGCAGCTTGTACCTTCAGAATGGTAGCGTTGTTGATCTGGCGCCGGGAATCGGCGGCCAACTTGGCCCCGCAGTCCGCAAAGGCGAAAAGATAACTGTGACTGGCACCAAGTCAGAGATCAACGGACAGTCTTTAGTCGAGGCGGCTAGCGTCCGGCTGAACGATCAGATGTTCTCTGCAAATGAATCTGCTCCTGGGCCATTGGCTGACGGTGTGGCACCTCCCCCGCCGGGAACACCGCAGCCACCGCCCGCAGCGCCTCGGCGCAGAAACAGAGCCGATGCCCCCGCGCCCTGTAATGCTGCCGCTGATGCGCCAGCACCGCCTCCGGGATTCGAAGCTGGGCCTCCACCGCCGCCGCCGAACGGAGAAGCACCACCCCCACCGCCCGATGGTACGGCTCCTCCACCACCGCCTCAAAGCTGAGATCGCCTCTTGATCTGAGTTCCACCGTTCATGCGGACAGGATGCGTGAGCACTCTGTGACCACGCATCCGCCCGAGGCGTACAAATGCCCACCCTGTCACAAATAGATCTTCCTTTCGATGACGTCTGACTTCGACTGCATCGAACCACTACCCAGAATAAGAAGGGACTACCTTTATGCCGCCTCCGAAGAAAGCTGCAAAGAAGGCCGCGAAGAAAGCTGCCAGCCACCATCACGATAAGCATCACGAGGCGAACGATCTGCGCCGCGCCTATGAGCACATGGGACGGATAGCGGTTCTTCGGCAAAGCTCAAAGTCGTCTCGGGGGTCAGTTGCCGAACTCACTATGTTGGCTCAGCAAGCGATCAAAGACGGACACAGCAAGGACGCTGCCAATCTTCTCCGTGCATCGGAACATCTCAGCTTCGCGGTGCTAGCTGGCGAGGTGTCTGGTATCGTCCGCGTCTCTGCCGATCTCAAAGAGTCCATCACAGGCCAGTTCGATGAATTGACGCGAAGGGCAGATGAGCACTGGGAGGAAGAAGAGGATCACTCCAACACTCTGACCGAGATATATGAGAGCTCTCGCAAGAGCGCCACCAAGGCGTTCAAGGCTCGCAATTATCACCAGGCCCTTGAGTTCGCGCGCGCTGCAGAAGCTCTCGCTCATGTGAAGCAGCATGGTTCCCTCAAGCTTGAGAGTGGCCTCAAAAACCTTCAACTCAAGAGCGCCTAGTTCCGAGAAAGTTATTACGAATGGTCAACGCTACCCAAGTCGATCCCAAGAAGAAAGGAAGTATTCGCGCCCTGGAGGCGACGAACTTCTTTCTTGCCGACGTGCAAACCGGCCTCGGACCGTTTCTTGCCGCCTACCTGGCGGGAGCCGGTTGGGAGCCGGGCCGCGTTGGTGTGGCGTTGACCATCGGCGGCATCATCACAGTGGTTTTACAGGCTCCGGCTGGCGCGATTGTCGATCAGCTCAGGTCGAAGAGACTGATTCTCGTTCTGGCGTCAGCCGTTCTCGCCATTGGAGCGGTTCTGCTCAGTATCACGGCTGCACCCTGGGCCGTGTATACGTCCCAAGTTCTCATCGGAGGTGCGGGGCCATTCCTTGGACCGACACTTGCTGCCGTCACCATGGGAATTGTCGGCGTCACCTTCTTTGATCGCCAGTTCGGGAACAATCAGTCCTTCAATTCGGCCGGCAACGTGGCTTGCGCACTCCTCATTGCGGGCATGAGTCATTTCTTTGGAAACCGAGCCATCTTCATCACTGCTGCGGTGCTCACCATCCCGACCGTGCTCGCAATTCGAGCGATCAAGAGCAACGACATCGACTATGACCTCGCGCGCGGCGGAGCGATTCAAGTAGACGGGAAGGAAGTTGCTGCAAGAGCTTCCGTGATGAAGACCTTGCTTGGAGACAGGACTCTCCTGATCTTTCTCGTCTGTGCCTTTCTCTTCCACTTTGCGAACGCGGCGATGTTGCCGCAACTTGGCGAGATGCTCTCGCATGGTTCGCGGGCTTCTGCCGCTCCGTTCATGTCGGCCTGCATTATCGTGACGCAGGTCGTCATCATGTGCTTCGCCCCAGCGATTGGCCGGCTTCGCGAATCTTCACGGGCGGAAGCCGTCGCTGATGATTGGATTTGGCGTTCTTCCGATTCGCGCACTTCTCTATACCTTGACCCACAACTCGGCAAGCTTGATCGCGATTCAGATCCTGGATGGGGTTGCGAACGCGATCTTTGTTGTCGTTTCGATCCTCGTGGTTGCGGATAGAACGCGCGGCACGGGACGGTTCAATCTCGCGCAAGGCAGTCTCGCAACTGCAGTTGGAATCGGTGCGGCTCTCAGCAATACGTTTGGCGGAAAACTGATTCAGCACTTCAGCTACCGCATCTCTTTCCTGTCTCTCGGAGCCATCGCTGGGCTTGCGTTTTTGCTGCTTTGGACCGCGATTCCAGAGACCCTTACAAAGGCGAACGAACCAGACAAAAACACATCTTCCCCAGTCACTCCCCAGGAGCTACCAGCATGAACACTCTCGCCTCGAAACGTCCATTTCAACCGGAATTGCCCGACGCTGCCGGTGTAGTTAGCTGGGTTCACCTTGGCGATCTCCACATGACCAAGGCAGGCGAACAAAACCACCTCGACCTTGCGGAGATTGTGAATGAAGTCAATCAAGCGTTTTCCGATTCCGTAAGCTTCGTCTTCCTGCCTGGAGACGTAGCCGACGATGGTAGCCGCTCTGCCTATGCAGTCGTGCGCGGCGAACTGGACCGTCTCAAAGTGCCGTGGTGTGCCATCATTGGCGATCATGACGTCCACGAAAAGAGCTTCGCAAACTTCAAGGAGGCAATGTCTGAACAAACTCACTATGCCTTCACCGTGGGAGGTACGCGGTTCGTGGCGATGAACGCCTTCGATGTGCCTGAGCCGCCTTCGTTCACAGTGTCGAAAGAACAATTGAAGTGGGCAGAAGATGAGTTGGAATTGGCGAGGAAGAATGCGCAGGCCAAAGTCCTCCTGTTGCACTGTTACCCGAGCGATCTGAAAGTCGGCGGAGCCGAATTAAGCCGCCTCGTCCGCGATTACGATGTGCGGCTGATCGACATGGGCCACACCCACTACAACGAGATCGCCAACGATGGCCGGACACTCTACTCTGCCACCCGCTCTACTGGACAGATTGAAGAAGGGCCAGTCGGCTATTCGGTCACCAACCTCGACGGCGACGTAGTGAGTTGGCGATTCATTGAGTTGGGCAAGCTACCCGTTGCTGTTATCACCTCGCCGAGTGATGAACGGCTTTTGACGAAGTCCAGCGAAATGCCTCAAGGAAGCTTGAAGATTCGAGCAAAGTTCTGGGGCAAGGCGGAAGCCTTAGAAGCGACCGCCCATCTGGACGGCCGAACTCACCCCATGAAGCGCTTAGACGACAGTCGCGTCTGGGAAGCTGAGGCGCCAACGCCGCATGAAGGAACTCATCCTTTGAAGGTGTCCTTCAAAGACGAAAGTGGAGTCGTCACGAGCGACGAGATTCGCTTTGCGGCGGGCCCACGCACGGAACGAATATTCGAAGAACGGGATCAGGACAATGCACTGGAGGCGTGGCCGGAGCACGGGTTGCTCGGAACCCAACTCGGACCCAACAAGAACGGTAAAAAGTGGTGATGATCCCGCCTGAGATTGCGCACTTTGTTTTGCCTCTGATTGTCGCCATCAGCATTGCCCTCATGCTGACGCGCCCACGTGGAATCCCAGAAGTCTGGTGGATCTCCAGCGGAGCGCTTCTGCTCATTGTGCTTCGGCTGGTTCCACTTAAGCTTGCGGGCCAGGCAGTTGCGAAGGGAAGCGATGTCTACCTGTTCCTCATAGGCATGATGCTCTTGAGTGAGTTGGCGCGAGAACAAGGTGTCTTCGATTGGGTGGCATCCGTCGCGGTACGCGGAGCCGATGGCAGTTGCTCGCGTCTTTTCCTGTTGGTCTATGGAGCGGGAACGCTCGTGACCATATTCATGTCGAACGACGCGACCGCGGTCGTGTTGACGCCGGCGATTCTGACAGCGGTACGAAAGGCAAAGGTGTCGCCACTTCCGTATCTCTTCGTCTGTGCGTTGATTGCGAACGCCGCGAGCTTTGTACTACCTATCTCAAATCCGGCGAATCTCGTGGTCTTTCATACCGGGATGCCCCCGCTTGGAACGTGGCTATCAGATTTTGGAGTTCCGTCGGCGCTCTCGATCGTCGCGACTTTCTTCGTCATGCGCTTTCTGTTCCGCGAAGACCTCTGCAAAAGCATCGACTGCGAGGTCGAAGATACGAAGCTGAGCGGCAATGGCAAGCTGGTTCTTGCGGGTCTTGCCCTGATGATTGCTGTGCTCCTGACCGCGTCCGCGTTCAAGAAAGATCTGGGGATGCCCACTTGCCTGGCAGCCCTTGTGATTACCGCCGTGATCTCCATCAAGGCACAAAGCAATCCGATCAAGCTTGCACGCGAGATTAGTTGGGCAACCTTGGTCCTCGTCGCTGGGCTCTTTGTCATGGTCGATGCGGTCGAGAGCCAGGGAGCTTTGAACCTCACTCAACAGTGGCTCGCGTGGGCGTCCAATCTGGGCCAGAACGTTGGTCCATTGGTCGTCGGGTTCGCCGTCGGTATAGCGAACAATATCGTGAACAACCTTCCACTGGGGCTGATCGCGGGCGGCACGATCCAAGCTGCTCACGCGAAGGGCCTGATCGCAAACGCTGTTCTGATTGGCGTGGACCTTGGCCCCAATCTCTCGGTCACTGGGTCGCTCGCTACCATTCTGTGGCTCCTGGCGCTGCGCAAGGACTCGGACGGAGACTCAGGTGGGGAGAAGCTCGACGTGAGCTTCTGGAAGTTTTTAAAAGTGGGTGCAGTCGCAATGCCGGTGGCACTGTTCGCCGCGCTCGGCGGGGCGATCCTGATGAACATGTTGATTGGAAAACACTGAACACAGAGGAGAATCTCATGAATGCGAATGCCGGGTGGATCATCCCATTCATCATTGTCGGAGGCGCGCTGCAGAGCTGCGGGGCGGCTATGAACGGCCAACTCAACAAGCATGTTGTGAACCCGTGGCTCGCTTCGGCCATATCGTTTGCGCTGATTACCTTCTTTTTCAC
Source organism: uncultured Acidobacteriaceae bacterium (assembly GCA_963745105.1). Lineage (GTDB taxonomy): Bacteria > Acidobacteriota > Terriglobia > Terriglobales > Acidobacteriaceae > Silvibacterium. The sequence continues at coordinate 213,504 of CAVUWQ010000068.1, read as the reverse complement.
GGGCGCTTCGTTGATCCACCCGCACCCCCTGCCTAGCCAGAAGGACTTGTCTGAACTGCCCTGGTGGGCAGTTGTCGGCGGCCTGGTGGGAGCAGTGCAGGTCTATGCAGGCTTGACGCTGGTCAACAAAGTCGGCGCTGGACCATTCGTGGGCTTCACCGTCACTGCCGCGCTAATTACCTCGCTGCTCATCGACCACTTCGGATGGTTCAGAATGCAATCTCATCCACTCAATGCGGCTCGTATTTTAGGCGGTGTTCTGCTGGTGGGCGGTATTAGCCTTATCGCAAAATTCTGAGCAGCCATCCGCTACGAGCAACAACCCTCGTGAACCACGGTGCCGGATGCCGACCCTGAAATTGATTCTCTCGGTCGCATTACCAGCAAAAAAGAATGAGCAGTGCTGCGCATTTAATCTCTGCTCAAGGAAACTCGAGGTCGCCTGTCGAGAACAGGCCTTACCGCTTTTCCAGCTTCTGACGGCTCGATTTGATACTCGGCGATTTAGCATTAATCCACAAGCCATCAGCGACGGGAAGAGCGTTCTCGTCACTCATTCGCTCGGTTCATCGCGCGGTTTGAAACCGCCTCTCGATGAGGAGTTCTTGACTTCACTTCGGGATTGGTTGGGACTCCGGATCATTCAGTCGCGCAATTTCCTTGTTAAGGATATCGAGGTTGGCGCGGAGAAATTCTTCGATCATCTGGAGTTCGGTGACGGAGTATCGTCCTGCAAGCTCTTCCATGCTGGCTCCAAGCCCATCGTAGAGTTTGCCTAGCTTTGCCATTTCACTTGGAACAAGCTCGATCAGAACCTTGCGGCGATCGGTTGCATCTTTCACCCGCTTGACGAACCCAGTTTGCTCCAATCTATCCAGAATGCCAGTGATCGCACCCGTCGTTAGACCGGTTGCCTCTGTGAGTGCTCCTGCAGTCATAGCAGCCGAGCCAGAGCGGACCAGAATATCGAGACAGCGTGTATCGGTCGCATTCAAGCCGACTTTGCCCGCGACAAGGGTATGGAAAAAGAGGCTCATCGTCGCCAGTTCCCGGCCGAGCTCATGCCCTACCCGCCGCAGCAACATGCTTTTCCGTGATTCTTTGGCTGGTCCGGGTTTTGACCTTGACATTATCTTAGCTCCTAAGATATTTAACTTGCAAGCTAAGTAGATTGTGGCAGAACACGGAGCGAATGCAATGACAAAAACAACCGTTCTGGTTATCGGCGGCGGAATCGCCGGGCCGGCCATCGCGCTCTTCCTGAAGAAGGCCGGATTTCAACCGGTCGTATTTGAAGCATATGAACATGCCTCAGACATTGGAGGAGGCCTTCAGGTCGCTCCCAATGGAATGCGGGTACTCGGCCAACTTGGGCTGGCCGAGCCGATGTTGAAGCAAGGCGTGGAGAGTGCAGAGTTCTGCTTTGAGAACCAACACGGCAAGGTGTTGGCTTGCATTCCCAATGGTCCGGCATCGCGCTATGGTTTGCCATCCGTCTTCATCAGCCGCGCGGTATTGCACGCAACTCTTCTCAGTGAACTCGAACGGCAGCAGATTCCTATTCAGTACGCAAAGCGGCTAAAAGGAATTGTCTCGAACGGCAGCGGCGTCACAGCAGAGTTTGCCGATGGTTCCCGCGCCGAAGGCACCATTTTGATTGGAGCGGATGGTATTCATTCACAAACGCGCCGGATTGTCTTTCCTGAAGCTCCGTCGCCGTTTTATACGGGTCTGATGGTCGTTGGCGGATTTGCAAAGGATGCGGCACTTCAACCTGCCGAAGCGAAGTTCCAGTCGCGGGCACACATGATTTATGGCACGAATGGTTTCTTTGGATATGGCTACCATGATGCCGCCGATCCCACGACAGTGATGTGGTGGAGTCATCAGCAGCGGAGCGAAGAACCCTCCGTCGAAGAGCTTCGTTCCGCCAGCCCTGAGGTCTTGTGGAAACAACTTACAAACCAGCATCGCGGCTGGGCAGAGCCGGTCCCCACGATTCTGCGGGGCGCCCAGCGCATTCTCTCGGGTCCTATCTATGATTTGCAGGATCTTAAGACCTGGTCAAAGGGTCGGGTTGTTCTCATCGGCGATGCGGCACATGCGATCAGTCCGCACGCAGGGCAGGGTGTATCCCTGGCTCTCGAGGACGCGATATGCCTTGCGAAGTGTCTGCGCGATGCCTCGTATCCGCACGCTTTTGCAGCCTATCAAGCACGGCGCAATGGCCGCGTTGTGAAGATTATTGCCGAAGCCCGCAAGCGTGGCGAAGCAAAACACACTTTGACGCCAGGCGCGGCGAAGATCAGGGACTTCATCTTGGGTACATTCCTGCGCCTGCAGGGTAAACGGATCTTCGATGAAGCCTACGACTATGCCATTGATTGGAACTAAACACGCTGTGCCCGCGATTGCTCCCTGGAAAAGGGAGCAGCGGAGATTGATCTCGGTAGCCGGTTTCCTGGAAGTAAGCAGCTCCGGCATTCTCAAGTGACGCATTCAGACCGCACCGCTCATCGAGTCAGCGGTAGTCCGGCGGCCAGTGAGTTTGCGACTCGGCGATTTGGCGCAGAATGACATCGATCCGTCGAACCTATTGGAGCGTTGGCCCCGTGAAGTAAGGATTCCGAGCAACAGACTGAACGCCGACGACCTTGGGCCAGCCGATGCTGAGTCGCGCGAAGCGCGAATCCACGACCTCTATTCTCTCAATTCAGAAATAAGCCCTGATTCGGACGATCCAGCGAGAACGTCGGTATCTCAATTTCAAAACGTTCACCGCCCTCACTCTCCATCTGGTAAGCCCCGCCCATCATCCCGGACGGCGTGTTGAGAGGCGCGCCACTCGTATATTCAAAGTGCTCTCCCGGCTTTAGGACCGGTTGCTCCCCAACAACACCTGGTCCCTTGACCTCGGTCAATTCGCCACGCGCATTCGTGATCATCCAGTGCCGGCTCAGCAGCTGCACCGTTTCCTGTCCCTGATTCTCGATGATCACTCGATAAGCCCAAAAATACTGCGAGCTGTCAGGAGATGATCTCGTCTCAAGGTAAGTTGGCTCAACGCTCACCGCTATCCCTCGAGTATTTGCAACATACGGTGTCCAATTTCCCATGAAGAGAGTTTAGATCAAACACTCGGGGAGTGGAGTGTGCCAAGCATGATTCTGGGCTGACGCCATAAGGCCACAGATCAATCGTACAAGTGGCCCAGATGCCGACTACCGCGTCGGAGTGAGTCATTTGTCGATGGCTATTCAGCTTTTGCCGTTCCGAGAGGCAAACGTCCAATCAGGAACCAGATTCCTATCTAAGCATTCTGGAAGAGAGAATTGAAAACAGCTCCCGATTCCTATTGAACTTTCGACAGAAAGACTGGAGTCATGTTGTTGGGCGATCCACTGAGCGAGGGCCAATCCTAAACCCGAACCTCTCGCTGCTCCTCCGGATTTGTCGACGCGGTAAAATCTTTCGAAGATGCGCTCTTGATGTTCGGAAGCTATGCCGATCCCGGTGTCGCTTACCGAAAATGTTACATGCCCATTCGAGCGCGTCAGCCGCAGTGCGATCGAGCCGCCCGACGGTGTATAGCGGATCGCGTTATCAAGCAGGATGGTGAGGAGCCGCTGCAAGCTACCATGGTCCGCTACCAGGAATGTAGGCTCTGGGGGCATCTCTACCTTCAACGCCAACAGCGCCGATCGAACCGCGTGCTTCCACTTCTCCGCGAGCCGGCTCAGGAATTCACAACCGTCGAGGGGCTCAAAGCGGAGCGTTTCGCAGCCGGCGTCGACGCGCGCCAACATGAGCAGGCTGTCGATAAGGCCGGTCATCCGGACCGTCTCCAATTGCACCTGCTCGCAAGCTTCGCGAAATTCTTCTCCACGGCGAGGCATGGAGAGCGCGACCTCGACCTCTGTGCGGATGAGCGCGAGTGGAGTACGCAATTCATGCGCGGCGTTGGCGGTGAAGTCTCGAATGCTGCGCACCCCGGACTCTACCCGCTCCAGCATCTGGTTAAGAGTCTCAGAGAGATGCGAGATTTCGTCCCTCGTGGCGGCGATAGGCAGGCGAATATCAAGGTTGCGATCATTGATGAGCCGAGCTTCCGTGGCAATCGCGGCCACGGGGGCAAGCGCCTTTCGCGCCATGAAGTGTCCGCCGGCCGCGGCCAGAAAGATGACCGCGGGAGTGAGCCACAGCAGCTGGGTGCCGAAGGCCGAGAGAAGGACCATGGGCTTATTCATGGCGAGGCCGGTTTGCACGGAGTAGGCGCGTCCATTGGCGATAACCGGATAGGCCAGCGCACGCACAAAGCGGGTGCCCTGATGGAACTGAGTGATGGTTCCCTGGCGCGGCAACGCCGCGGGTGGCCCGGGGCACAAGCCTTCTTCGATCATACGTTTCGATCGGAAAATCCAGGTGCCGTCCTGGTCCAGAACCTGCAGGTACTTACCATCGTCCTTAACCTTGTAAATTTCCGCGAATTTCTGCTGGAGAAGTACTGGAGAGGCCGTTGGGCCGAGCTGCGTCAGGAGAAGTTGAACATCCTCGGCCCGTTCCTGCAGCTCATGATCTTCCGTGGCCAGCAAACTGTGGCGCAGCATGTAAAGGCTGGACAAGCTGAGCAGCACTGCTGCGGTTGAGAACATGGCTCCATACCAAAGCGTCAGGCGGAGTCGAATGGGCAGCGACCTCATAGCAGTTATCCTCGCACCGGCCGTGAAGGGGGCAGCAGCAGCGCATTTGCTTCTCGCTGCTCCGCGTATAGTGCATAGCCGCTACCTCTTACGGTGTGTAGCAGCCGGTTGGGAAAGCGGGCGTCGATCTTGGTCCGGAGCGCATTCACCAGAACATCAAGCGCGCCGGGAGTCACGTCCTTATGCTCTTTCCAAATGCCCTCGATCAGGGTGCCCCTCGAAACCAGTTTAGGAGAGTGTTGCGCCAGCAATTCAAGCAACAGATATTCGTTGCGCGTGAGGTCGATCGGCCTGCCGCCGCGAGTTACCCTATGCTGCACCATATCAACCAGCAAATCAGCAATCGTGAATGTCGTAGCCGTCGGCTCCGGAACGGGACGAGTCACAGAGCGCAGCCGCGCCAACAGTTCGGGGAAGGAAAACGGTTTGGTCAAGTAATCATCTGCGCCAAAATTCAGTCCGCGGACGATCTCATCTTCTTTGTTGTAGGCGGTCAACATGATGATGGAGGCGGAACACCTTCGCTCGCGAAGTACCTGCGCTACATCGTAGCCGGACAAACCGGGCAGACCTACATCTAACAGCACTACATCGAAATCGTAATCTAGGGTAACTTTCAAGGCCTCGGCTCCATCCGTTGCCGTCATGACCTCGTGGCCTTGCTCCATCAGCCCCTTTTGCAGCAGGTGCAGCATACGAGCTTCGTCTTCGATGACCAGAATACGCATTGTGGAAAATCCTGCCACAAAACTTCCAGGAATGCTTTCATTGCAACACAAGCTTTGCCGCGGATGGACAACGCCGGCCCAATCTTAGGAAAGTTTCATCGCCCGCTTAACAAGCCGTTAACTTGGTCGCCTAGCTTCAGCCTTGCAACGCTGCGTGACTTTGCTGTCGCAAGTAAGCGGCACCAGCGAAGTCGCACTCCAGGGTCTAATCCATCTCACCGACGGCTACGCAGACCTGATGCGAGCCGCATGAAGGAGATTTATGTTCGCCAAGGCCATCCGTCTTCCTCTTCTGCTTGCAATGCTCATTCTTCCGCTTATGGCTCGGGCATCGACTGCTGCGAAAGATGCTCCCGGCACAACGGGCAGTGTCAGCGGTGTCGTTACAGACAGCGGCGGCGCTGTTTTGCAAAGCGCCAAGATTGTGCTGCAGCCCGGCGGGACCACAGCGTCAACCGACGCACAGGGCAATTTCTCCATCGCGGATCTCAAGCCCGGTACCTATAGCGTGACTGTCTCGTATGTCGGATTTTCCGACACGGTTTCCACAGTTGTCGTCGTGGCCGGTCAGAATGTGCAGCTCAACGCCACCATGAAGGTCGCTTCCAGCAACCAACAGGTTGTGGTGAATGCAGAACTTCTCGGCGATGCCCAGGCCATCAATGAACAACGCACCTCCGCCAATATTCTGAACGTTGAAACAGATGCGCAGATTCAGTCGCTTCCTAACGCCAACATCGCAGACGCGGTGGGGCGCCTGCCTGGGGTTACCCTGCAGCGCAACGAAGGCGAAGGTCAATATGTACAGATTCGAGGCACCGAACCTCGCCTCAGTAACACCACCATCGACGGAGTGATTGTCCCGGGACCCGATCCCGAGGTCCGGCAGGTTGATCTCGATACCATTCCCGCCGACCTGGTCGGCTCTGTTGCGATCAATAAGACGCTGTCTGCCAATCAGGACGGCGATGCGATCGGAGGATCTGTAGACTTGCGCATCAAGCAGGCCACCAGCGACCAGCCTACGTTATCGCTGGAGTCGATAGGCGGCTATACACCGATCGCTAACGGCCGCGACGTGGGCCTGATCAATGCATCGACCGGCTTTCGCTTTGGCCCCAACGCCAACTTTGGAAAACGCTTCGGGCTCGAACTCGGATACAGCTATGACGCCAATGGGCGCGGCATCGACGACATCGAACCCAGTCCCGACTACAACACCGATGCCAACGGCAATCCCACCACCGAAACATTCGATAAATTAAGCGAACGGGAGTACCTCTATAACCGGACCAGGTACGGTGCCGCTGGGGCTCTCGACTATAGGCTGGATGAAGCCTCCGACCTCTTCGTGCACGGACTGTTCTCCAATTTCCGCGACTATGGACAGAAGTATGAGTACGACTACAAAAATTCAGGCCCCTTGCCACCATTTACCGGGAGTTCTTCCTTTCACACCAGCGTTCGCCGGCCCAATCTCCAGATCGCAGACCTCGCAATGGGTGGCAATCAGGTTTTTAGCACTTCGTTCCTCCACTATCAGATCGCGGTTGCTCATTCGCGCTTTGGCGGTGCAGCCGGAAACCCGGGAGCGGACTTCAGCAGCACGGCCGCAAACCCGGATTGTGGTTACAGTCCTACGGCGACGGTCAGCATTTATCGCCCGCAATTCACCTGCGTAAACCCTACCGATGCTGCGACCGACCCCACACAGTATCAACTTTCGGATATCAATCTCACCTCGGGACAAGCGACTCAGTTGAACCTGCAGGCGAATGCAGCATACGGGTTCAACTTTCATCTCGGCACCCACGCTTCTACGTTTGAATTCGGGGGACAGTTTCGCAATGAGCACAAGGGCCAGGATGCCTATTCGCCGACCTACGACGCAGGCCCGAACACCGGATCAGCCTCCTTTCCTCTGGAAAGCCAGTTCCTGAGCAACTTCATCAACAACCACTACTACAGCGGCAGCTATTACTTGCCGCGTGTTACAAACTTCGACAGCATCGTTTCCTATCTCCAGGCAAATCCCTCTGCTCTCCCTCTGGATGTGGTTGCCACCCAGGAGGCCTCGGACGCCGCCAACTACAATCTGCAGGAACGGGTGTCAGCCGGTTACATTATGAACACCCTGGAGCTGGGAAGCCGCATTCATCTTCAGACCGGACTTCGCATTGAAGGGACAGTGACTTCGAATACCGGATACTTGGTTGCCATCAACGCAGATGGCACCGCTACAACGACGCCACAGCATGGCAGCGGATCCTACGTGAATCCACTTCCCAGCATCCAGCTTCGCTATAGCATCGACAAGGATTCCGATATTCGCGCTGTCTACGGACGCGGCATCTCGCGGCCCGATCCGTATCAGCTTGTTCCGTACACCGTATTCACTCAAGGGGGCGGATCGACAGGACAAGACCTCATTCAGGTCGGAAATACATCCCTGGTGGCCGAGCACGCCAACGATTACGACCTGCTTTACGAGCGGTATCTTCCTGCCGTCGGCATGTTTGAAGCCGGATACTTTTATAAGCAGATCACCAAGCCGATCTATCCTGAAAATGCCATCGTCGAGCCAGGTTCGACTTACTACCAGGAGTATCCAAACGATCAGATTCAGCAGGAAGTGAACGGAGATCACGCCTACGTTCAAGGCTTCGAAGTGGCCTTCCAACAGCACTTCACTTACCTTCCGGGAATTCTTGCCGGTGCCCGCCTGATCACAAACTTTGCTTACACAAACTCAAAGAACTACAACATCGTCAACCGCTCGGACAACCCTCAGCTCGTGGGCCAGGCGCCCTACTCCTGGAATATTGCTCCGGCTTATGCGACTAAGCGGGCTCTGGTGACCGTCGGCATATCTCACAACAGTGCAAATATCTATGCATATCAATATCAGAGCACTGGCCCAGGGGCTGTCCCCTTCGGCGTCAATGGGCCAAACGGAGACAACTACTTTTACTCACATACTCAAATCGACGCACAGGCAAGCTACTACGCTTTCAAGGGGTTCACCGTGCTGGCTTCTGGAGAGAATATGAACAACGAGGTATTTGGATTTTTCAACGGCAGCACGCAATTCGTTGCTCAGCGCGAATACTACAAACCGACTTATTCTCTCGGGATCAAGTGGACGCTGCACCACGAGTAAGGCTCCGGCATTTCTGGAAGATCCTGATTTTCAAGCGAGGCCCTGACGGTTTCTCAGAAAGACTTCTCATGAAAATATTTTTGGTAGGCTGCGTTCTAATTCTGGCAGCGTCGGCTACGCTTGCTCAAAATTCATCACTGGTACTTGCAAAGACGATCACGCTGCCCGGGATACAAGGCAAGTTCGATCACTTTGCGGTCGATGAGGCTGGCAATCGTCTTTTTGTTGCAGCCACCGGCAGCAAATCTCTGCAAGTGGTCGACCTCACTAGCGGCAATGTAATTCAGAGTCTTACCGGGCTCGGCAAGCCTCACGGACTTGCTTGGATCGCGTCGTCGGGCGACTTGTATCTAGCCGATGGCGAAAAGGCTACTCTCGAAATCTTTCACGGTACGCCCCTCGTCCTGGTGAAAACTCTCCCTCTCTCCGAAGACGCAGACGACATGGTCTACGACGGAACGGCCAGCATGCTCTACGTCGGACATGGTGGAAGTGATACCGCTCATCCTGGCCGGATTGCGATTATTGACACGAAGAATCAGACGCAGAAAGCGACCATTCCCACGGCCTCTCATCCTGAAGCATTGGAGATCGACCGAGCCACGGACAGGGTTTTCGCGAATATTGCGGACGCCGCTGAGATCGCGGTCATCGACGGCAAAACTCTCACGCAGTCTGCGGTCTGGAAACTGACCGCCGCCAAAGACAACGTGCCGCTCGCCTACGACGAGGAGCAGCGCATCCTCTTTGTTGCTTGCCGGACGCCTGCCCGTCTGCTCATCCTGGATGGCAATTCAGGAAAGGAGCTCGCGGAGCTGCCTTCCGATTCGGGAGCTGACGACCTTTTCTACGATGCTGATGCCCATCAGGTCTACCTGATCGCAGGTAGTGGAGCGATCGACATCTACAAAATTGATACCAACAAAAGTGTAAAGGCGACGGGAGCGATCCACACTGCGGCTGGTGCAAAGACCGGGTTGTTCGTGCCCTCCCAGAACACTCTTTATGTGGGTGTCCCCGGCAGCGGCGTAACTGCATCGAGCATCCTCGTGTACTCCACTCGTTAGTGCGCCTCTTAATTCCTCAAAAAACCATGACAACCAGATCTCCAGCCAATGCTTTATTACTCCTCTTTACTCTAATCTGCGGCCTGGCCGTAGTGGCTCCTTCCGCTTTCGCGCAGACGGGAGTTTCCGCTCCCAGGCTGAAGTTTGTTTTGATTCTTACTCGCCATGGAGTTCGATCACCAACCGGCAGCAACGAGCAACTCGACCAGTATTCTTCGCAGCCGTGGCCCAAATGGGATGTGTCTCCGGGATATCTCACTCCGCACGGCGCGAAACTCATGACCATCTTCGGCGCATACGATCGTGCCTATCTGGCACAACAAGGTCTGATCTCCGCAACAGGATGCGGAGACGCCACCCACATTTCCATTTATGCGGATTCAGAAGAACGTACAGTGGAATCGGCAAAATCCCTCGCCGCGGGCATGTTTCCTGGCTGTCCGCCTGCTGAGCAACCGCAACAACATTGGCTGATGGAAGGCAAGCCTGATCCACTTTTCCATCCATTGGCCGCGAGCGTGGTCAGGTACGATCGCGAACGTGCACTCGCCTCCATTGGCGGACGAATCGGCAACGATCCCAATGGAGTCACAGCAGCCTATCGATCGCAGCTTGAGGCATTGCAAAACGTTCTTCTGGGGTGCGCCGCAGCACTTCCTTGTCCCACGTCTGGCCACACCCCAAGCAAGCTCTTGCTCGACATACCGGCCACTCTCGATGGGGGCAAGGGCGACCATCTTGCGGAACTCAAAGGCCCGCTCAACTCTGCCTCCACCCTCACCGAAAATTTCCTCCTTGAGTACACGGAAGGCCTTCCCATGGAGCAGGTGGGATGGGGACACCTCGACGCGTCGAGCGTGCGGTACCTGATGGACCTGCACACAGCCGCCTCCGACCTTACCCGCCGCACGCCTTACCTGGCCACTGTACAGGCCTCAGGACTGCTGTCCCACATTCTCGACACTATGCGGCAAGCAGCCTCAGGAAAACCATTCCGCGGAGCGCTCGGTAGAGTAGACGATCGTGTGGTCGTGCTGGTGGGGCACGACACCAACATAGCCAACGTGGCAGCGATGCTGAACCTCAACTGGCTCCTCGACGGACGCCGCGACGATACCCCGCCGGGAGGAGCCCTGGTCTTCGAGCTATGGCAGAAATCAGATCCCGCCCGCTATGAGGTCCACGCCTATTACATGGCACAAACACTGGAACAGATGCGCAATGCTGTCCCCCTCAACATGGCCCAGCCTCCCTCACTAGCTAGTCTGTTCATTCCGGCGTGCAGCATGGGGGCAGAAGGATTTCCGTGTGCGTGGTCAGCTTTCCAGGAAGCCCTCACAAAGGTCATCGATCGATCCTTTGCCGATTAACCTGAACTGTAGACAAACATGGTTTTCGAGTTCGGACTTTCTCGATGGTGCCGTCTTCAGTAAATAATGCCGGCTCTTCCGAAAAGCCGAGTCGTCCATGTGGACTGCTGAGGATCGGTAAACAGAAGCCGGCCGTCGAGGGCTGATCCTATCGGCAACACCCGTCCAAGCTAGAATTCGTTAGTGCTCACGAAACCGACATTCGCTAATCTTGCTCATCGGCCCATCCGGACCTTGCTCAGTATTTCGCTATCGCGGATATTGCCAGATGAACCAGGACGATGCTCTTTAAAAATGAATAGTTTGTGAGATTTAATGGACTTGACTGGATGTCATTGGAAGGGAACTGGCGGAGAGGGAGGGATTCGAACCCCCGGTAGCCTTTCGACTACGCCTGATTTCGAGTCAGGTGCATTCAACCGGGCTCTGCCACCTCTCCGCGATGGAGTCAGCCACTTGCGGGAGCCAGGTCCGCCTCATTTAGCACCGGTGTCCGTTTTGGTGTCCGCTCAGTTTTTGACTACCAAGCGATCTACCGCACTTGCCGAATGCTCTGGAGCAAGATGGGAGTATCGCATCACCATCCGAAGTGTCCGATGGCCGAGCAGTTCCGCGACGATTCGCAGATCCACTCCTGCCTTCACAAGTCTACTGGCAAAGGTGTGCCGCTTGCAATGCCACGAGTAGTCCTCAAGCCCGTGGCCTTGGCCGTCCCTCGCCTTGTTTCCGTGGAAGTGGTTGAACGCCTTTTCACCGCGCTTCGGCATCGGTCCTGCATAACCGTGATTGGGGGTCGTAGCGATTATCGACATGACCATAGAATACCGGCCGACCGTGAAACCACGGGCCAGCTCTGATGAATATCCCGCCAGCGAACCAGTCGGGCCGTAGTAGCCTTGCGGTGCGCATGGATAACCTATTCCGCTGGACTGTGCATTACTGAGCAATATGGCTCAGTCCGGGGATTTGGGCAGTTTACTTGCGGATATACGGGCTTGCAATGGAAGCCGTCTTCGCAAGGGAGGCACCGTGGACATTGTGCCTCTCAGCGAAAAAAATATGGGACGAGCCAAAGGTTCGTCCCATGAATGATAGGAATGCGCGGCCGGCCTACTTGTTCCCCGCATCCGTGCTGCGAATGAATGTAGCCACGCGGTCATGCAGCTTCTGCAGCGATTCGTCGTGCACATACACCATGTGTCCTGACTCATACCAGTCGAACTCGATGTTCGCCGCCAGAGCCTTGGAGATAGGCAGGTGCTTGTCCTCGTAATACGCCGCGTAGAACGGCGTGGCCAGGTCGTAGTATCCGCCGTTGACCATCACCTTCAACTTCGGATTGGTCTTCATGGCGTTCGCCAGGTCGGTGCTCACATTCACATCGATAGGATTGCCATTGTGCTTGAAGTCCCATTCATGGCCGTCGAACTGCGCTTCAGGGAGATAAGTCTGCCCGTCGCCGTACTTCAGGTCGCGGCGAACATAGTCGTTGAAGAGCGCCACATAGGCTGACGAGATCGCCGAGCTCTGCGGATCGTACTCCGACTCCTCGCTAAGAGGATTCAGCGATGGCCCGGAGAACCGCGTGTCCAGGCGTCCCGTGGTCAGATCCTCATCGCCCTGCAGGTTCTTGGTGAAGCCGCCGCCGCTCACGCGAAGATCAGCCTTGAGCAGATAAGCAACCGATAGTCCCGTGTACTCATGCAGCTTCTCGGCAACCTGCTGCTTCTCGGCGTCGGAGAGATCGGAGCCTAACGCGAGCGCGTGTGCATACTCGCCGAAAGCATAGTCTTCCACTTCCTTCAGGAAAGGCTCCAGTGCCGCAGGCTGATTCGGCAGTTTGTGGTGGTACCACGCAGTGGCCGCATACGTCGGCAGCCCGGTCTCGAAAGGCAGATCGATTCCGGGGTTCATGCGGGCTGCATCGATGTCCGACCCGAAGTTGAAAATCTGCGACAGCAGGATCACGCCGTTCAGATCGATGTCCTTTTCATTCTCCAGAATGTTCGAGACCACAGAAGACCGCGTCGTGCCATAGCTTTCGCCGAAAAGATATTTAGGAGAATTCCAGCGGTTGTACTTGCTGATGAAGCGCGCGATGAATCGCGCAAATGCGTGCCCATCTTCATCGATGCCCCAGAAAGCCTTCTCCTTGTCCTTACCCACCAGGCGTCCAAAGCCGGTTCCCGGCATGTCGATGAAAACCAGGTCGCTCACATCGAGCAGGCTGTAGGCATTGTCCACCAGCTTGTAGGGTGCACCAGCCAGATGCTGGTCAGTAGACGTGACCACGTGCTTCGGCCCCAGCGAGCCCATGTGCAGCCAAACCGTCGAGCTGCCCGGACCGCCGTTATAGAAAAATGTCACCGGCCGGTCCTCCATCTTTGTCACATCTTTCTTGAAGTAGGCCACATAAAACATCCGTGCGACTGGAGGCTTATCTTTCGAGTCCTTATCGGCGGCTGCGGCAAGCGCGGCGTCTGTATTGGGCAGGGGATTGCCGTCTGGGCCGAGCTGCGCATCCGCGTCTTCGGTTGCGCCCACGGTAATGGTTCCCGCGACGGCTTGATAGGCGATCTTCTGTCCGCCGACAGTTACCGATCCATCGGTTGTTGAATCGAGCGCGGCTGGTGCAGGCTTTGCCGGTGGTGTGTCGTCTGCCGCAAATGCAGACGCAGAGAGAGTGGCCGCTAGCAAAGCGGCAATCAATGAAACAGATTTAGACATCAGGACTCATCCTCAATAGGCGCTATTTGAATACCAATGGGCCGTGCAGACATGTATGCAAAGTATAAGGCCGGGAGACAGGTGCCCGGATTCGGACACTCTTATGGGATGAAATAGGAGTTGAGGATAGAGAACCAGGAGCCGGGGAACAGGAATAAAGAAACCGTATCAGTTACGAATCGGCGCTGCGGGTGACAATTAAGCGAAGGGGCCCACATCTCGCGTCTGAGATGTGGGCTGAGCCCTAATGTGAGTACGCAGCGGGCACAGGCGCAGCTACCCCTCCCATACTCCCAGCTCCTTTCGCAGTGCGACCAACGCGCCCAGGTGGTAGCTGTTGTGGTCCGCAGCCAGCAATACCTCTCGCAGCAGCGTCTGTCCCTCGCCCCACGGAATCTTTGCGTACAGATTCGTTGCCGGATTCTGAATGAGTTTCTCAAACTCCGCCATATCCGCCTTCAATGCCTTGACCGATGTCTTCCAGTCCTCGGGCGAGTCGGGAGCTTCGCTCTTCGGCCAGTAATCGTCAGGCCACTTCGGGGCGATGTAGTGCGAGTCCGTTGAGAAGACAAGCAGGTCATGCACCGTGAAGCGCAGATGTTCCAGCAGCTGCCATGCCGTATGCGGTGCGCCGCTAGGCTTGGTGCCATAAAGCTCTGCCGGCATCTTGTCCAGGCATGTGTCCAAGTCAGCGTGCGCGCTGCCTCCGCGCATTAGCTCCAGCAGATGGCTTCGCAAGACGGAGTCTTCTGCGTTTGTAGTTTCCACCATGTTCTCCTCCAGATTCATGCCCATGTGCAGTGGGATGCCGCAATCGCGCAAGCGGACGCACGAAGAAGAAGCGGCCACCGGAAGTGGCCGCTCTTTTTGTATATGAAGAAAAGGGAAGAGCTATCTCGCTCGATTCGCTTCAGTCGGCAGCAGGCTCGCTTCGGCTGCCGAAGACATTGCCCATGCGTCGAATCTGTGCACCCACGCCGCGCAGCTTTTCTTCGATATGCTCGTAACCGCGATCCATGTGATAAACACGATCGAGGATCGACTCGCCGTCCGCAACCATGGCCGCCAGCACCAGTGATGCCGACGCGCGCAGATCGGAGCACATCACCGCTGTTGCCGACAACGGCGACTTCCCGCGGATGGTTGCCGTGCGCCCATCGACCTTGATGTTCGCGCCCATGCGTATCAGCTCCTGCACATGCATGAAGCGGTTCTCGAAGATATTCTCGGTCACCACCGAAGTGCCATCGACCTGCGTTGCCAGAGCCATGTACTGCGCCTGCATATCGGTGGGGAAGCCGGGATACTCTTCCGTCGACATATCCGCCGCTTTCAGGTTGCCCTCACTACGCACACGGATTGAATCCTTGCCCGTGATATCGATGCGCACGCCGCACTCTTCAAGCTTGCCGATCACAGCGCCCAGATGCTCGGGATTGCAGTTGGTCAGGTTGAGATCGCCACCCGTGATTGCTCCGGCGACCAGGAATGTTCCTGCCTCGATGCGATCGGGATTGATGCGGTAACGCGCGCCATGCAGCTTTTCCACGCCTTGCACTTTGATCACTGACGTGCCGGCGCCTTCGATCTTCGCGCCCATCGCGATCAGCAGCGCAGCAAGATCCGTCACCTCCGGCTCGCGCGCGCAGTTCTCCATCACTGTTTCGCCCTCGGCCAGCACCGCGGCCATCAGCAGGTCTTCCGTTCCGGTGACGGTGATCTTGTCGAAATTGATGTGCGCGCCTTTCAGCCGCTCCGCGCGCGCCTCGATATATCCGTGCTCGTATCCGATGGTTGCGCCCATCGTCTCCAGCCCTTTGATGTGCAGATCAATCGGACGTCCGCCAATCGCGCAGCCGCCTGGCATGGCCACGCGAGCCAGACCGGTGCGAGCTACCAGGGGCCCGAGCACCAGCGACGACGCGCGCATGGTTTTCACGATCTCGTACTTCGCCACGGGATCGGAAAGCACGCGGCAGCTGATGGTGGTGCGATGCTGCGCGCGCCCGTAACCCAGCTCGACCTCTGCACCCATCGAGACCAGCAGCTTGCGCTCGGTTTCGATATCTTGCACCTGGGGAATGTTTTCGAGGATTACTTCGTCCTCCGTGAGGATGGCCGCCGCCATGCAGGGGAGAGCCGAGTTCTTCGCACCGCTGACGCGGATGCTGCCGAGCAGCGGATTGCCGCCGCGAATGACAAATTTGTCCATAACGTCCTGTGAGCCTGACCGTCGAAATTTCACACTCAAAGGATGAGTGTAAATGCCGAAGAGGGTGCAGGAAAATGCACACCAGTAGCTAGTTTGAGGCGGTCTCGGTGTTGGCATCCAGCCATTGCGCCAGGCTGCCCTCTGAGAATTTGCCGGCCAGCAGATCGTTGAAGGCGAAATAGGCTTCTTCCTGGCTTGCCGTCACTTTGCCGCCGTTCCGCTCAATCAACACAAAAGCTGCCATCAGCCCGGTTCGTTTATTGGCATCCGCGAACGGGCGATTCCGGACTATGCCGGCGCCATACGCCGCTGCCAGCACGGTCAGAGCCGGAGGCTCCTCTGCATAGGCGGCGATATTCTGCGCGCGTGCCATGGCTGCTTCCAGCAATCCCATATCGCGCACACCTAAAGCTCCGCCGTGGTGTGCCAGCTGCAGGTCGTGGATGGCGAGTACTTCTCGCAGAGTGAGCCAATACATGATTACTGTGCCAGTTTGCGCAAGGTGTCGCGATAGCGCCGCATCAGGTCCTGCGCGACCTCTATCGTTTTTGCGAACTCCTCATTATAGGGAGACAGCTGAATGCCGTCAGGAGTTTCGGTAACGTAAAGAGTGTCGCCCTTCTGGATATTCAGTTTTGCCAGTAATTCCCGGGGCAGCACGATGCCGCTGGAGTTTCCTACCGTGGTGACTTTGACGGAATAGGCCATTGGAGTCTGCCTTCTTATAACGCTGATTATAACGACCGGTGAACCTATTGAGGTGACGGCGGAGGATGCTGATCTGCGCCGCTGTTATCGACCCAGTAGGCCTTCCTTGCCGTGATCTCCAACCCCGAATAATCCTTCAGCTTGACAGACAGCGCATGGGGTCCAGGGGCCGGCGTCTGCGGCCGGAAGCTCAGCACATAGCGATTGGGAACGTGGTTGGAGATGGTTGTCAGCGCCTTTTCCAGGCTGTGCTCGTTGCCCAGCTTGTAATACTCGCCCCCGGTCAGCCCGGCGATGGTCTCCGGAACGTTCTTGCGCAGGCCGTTGATGCCCAACATCACCGCCAGCTGAGCGACGCGAAGCGGTGGAACAAGGAGGCCCAGACAATTCCATGCCTGCAACGCCTTGTTCTGATCGGGATTATCCGGATCTCTTCCCATGCATCCATGCGGAGGGCCGGGCCGGTCGTCCCTCAGGATGCGTTTGCCGTTCTGTTTGAAATCGCTCTTTGGCGACGAAAACGCCACGCTGTAGATGATGGTGTTGGTGTCGCTCACCGCACGTACTGTTTCCGCCAGCCCGGCCTGGCTGCCGTGATCGACGGTCTCGCTGAGCAGCAGAATCGCGCGCCGGTATTGGGGCGGTTGCTCCCGCAACATGTCCACGGAGTAGGAAACAGCATCGAGAATCGCCGCGCCATCGTCTCCCGCAGCCAGCGCGTCGAGCCCGTTCTTCACCTGCTCCCAGTTGGACGTGAACTTTTCCAGCGGATGCGCCTGGCTGTCGAAGGAGACCACCGCCACCCGGTGGTCGACGTTCCCCACCAGCGCCTCGATCAGCGGCTCCAGACCGCTGTACTCATCCATCCGCCGGGCACCTGCTCCTCCGGTCTGGATCGCAACCACCAGCGCCAGCGGTTGCGCATCGGTCTCGTCTTCAAGCGTCACCTTCTGCTCCACGTCGTTGTCGGTCACGGTGAAGTCGTTGGCCTTGAGCGTAAAGACCGGATGTCCCGATTTGTCCCGCACCAGCGTGGGAACCAGCACCAGGGTTGACTGGGTGCGAAATGACGGTGTCTGCTGAGAGTCAGGGGCAGGAGTGGACTGGGCGAGGGAGACAGCAGTTCCCATAAGCGCGATCGCAGCAAGAAGCTTCATCAAAGTTGGCCGGAAACTCAGTATAGGTCCCCCGGCTTCCGAAACGAAAAACCCGCCGCGAAAATGGCGGCGGGTTTCCTACGTAGAAATTGAGACAAGCTTAGAAATCCATTGCCGTGTCTTCAATGGCCAGACGAACATTGCCTCCGGACTTAGCCAGGCGCCGCACTGCTTCCGGTTTGTCTACGCCAGCCTTGAGCATCACCAGAGCCACCGGCACGCTGCGGCCTGCGGACTTGATGACGTCCACGGCCTTGTCGCGCGTAATATTGCAGGCCCGAATCAGGATGCCGATGCCGCGTTCAACCAGCTTCGAATTCTGCATGTGCACATTGACCATAAGGTTTTCGTACACATAACCCAGCCGCGTCATCGCGCCCGTGGTGATCATGTTGGTGATCATCTTCTGCGCCGTCGCGGCCTTCATGCGTGTCGAGCCGGAGATAACCTCGGGCCCGACTTCAGCTACGATTGCAATTTCCGCAGCGGCGGCCAGAGGTGTGTTGGGATTGCAGGTGATGCAGGCCGTCTTCGCTCCGCGCGCGCGGGCATAAGCCACAGCCGCAACCACGTACGGAGTGCGTCCGCTCGACGACAGCCCGATGACGACATCCTTGCGCGTGGGACGGCGGCGCGCGATGTCGCGCTGGCCGAGCTCTTCGGAATCTTCATTCACTTCCACCGGTGATGCCAGAGCCTTGGGACCACCGGCCATGATGTACTGCACCGTCTGCGGAGTAGTCGAGAAGTAGGGTGGGCACTCGCATGCGTCGAGCGAAGCAATGCGCCCGCTCGATCCCGCTCCAATGTAGATCAGCCGGCCACCCTCACGCAGGCTGCGGGCTACGGAGTCGATCACCTGGGCGATCTCCGGGAGCGCCTTTTTAACCGCCGCCGCTACCTTGGAGTCTTCATGATTGATGATGCGCGCGATTTCCAGGGCCGACTTGGTATCGAACCCCTGGGATGCGTCATTGGGACTTTCAGTAAGGAGGTCGTGGAGGCTGGTATGAGAATTTGCCGGCGAGCCATTGGTACTCTTCAAGCCAGCTTGAGGTTCAGTCATGGTGACCATCGTTGCCTTCAGCACCAAACGTGTGCTGCCCTATTCTAGCGCCAAACAACGCAGCTGGCACCTGAATTCGCAGAAGCGTTTCTGGATATAACGTTTCAATTCTCATTTATTTAGATGCAGGAAACAATCGCATCGTGAAAGGCTGGCCGCACCGTCTGGATTGCCTTGTTCTGGCGGTCCGGCCAGGTCCGATTGGTGAGCAGCACCACCGCAAGCTGACGGTCGGGATCGAGCCAAAGCGATGTTCCCGCATAGCCCAGATGCCCAATCGAGCGCGGACCGAAAAACCTTCCGGAAGATGATGGCTCACTCGGAGTATCCCACCCCAATGCACGCGTGGTTCCTGCCGGCTCCATTTGCCGCGTGGCAAATAATTCGACGCAACCCGGCGTGAAAAGCTGCTTTCCGTCGATCGTTTTTCCGCCGCCAAGAATGCATGCTGCAAAAGTCAGCACATCGAGCGCATTCGAAAATAATCCAGCATGTCCGCTTACGCCACCCAGCGCGTAGCAGTTCTCGTCCTGCACCTCGCCTTGAACCACGCGGTTGCGATACCAGTAGTCGTGCTCCGTCGGAGGAATCTCCGCGCGCCAGTCCTGCGCCGGGCAAAAGCGCGCGCTGGCCAAGCCCAGCGGCTCCGCGATCTCTCGCGCAAACATGCTCGAGAGATATTGCCCGGCGAGAACTTCCAGCGCCTTGCCCAGCAGGATGAAACCGATGTCCGAATATTCCGCGCGCACGCCGGGCTCCGCTTCGAGCGGCATCTGCAGTGCTCCGCGCAGCACACCTGCCGGTGTGGAATGAGCCGCAAACAACTGTCCGTAACCGGGCAACCCCGACGAATGACCCAGCAGCGACCGCAACGTGACTCTGATCCTCCACGCGCCCTGCCCGCCGCCCACCACGAAGCCGGGAAGGATATCGCCCAGCCGCGCATCGAGATCCAGCACGCCGCGATCGTGAAGCAGCATCGCGAGAGAGGTGGTTACCATCACCTTGGTCAGGCTGGCCAGATCGTAGACCGTTGCCGGCGTGACTACCGTTGCTCCCGAATCGTAGGTGAACGCACCCACGGCATCGAGCGCCACCACTGAGCCGTTGTGCCACACCCCGTAGACGGCGCCGGGAAACGCCTGCTCGGCAACCGCCTGCGCAAGGACATCTCGCGCAGGTGCGAAGCGCTGAGCTTCGTCGCGGGCAGTCTCGGGAATGGAAACCGGCGGTATCGGCATCTTGAGGTTTTATAGTAGCGGACATGACTAGGATGCCCGCGCGAGCAGTGCAATTTTTATTGTGGTTCATTTTCCCGGCAATGACTGCGGCCGCTCAAACCGATCAGGCGCTGCAGGCAAAGCTGAGTGCGCTCGCAGCAGCGCATCACGGCAAAGTCGCGCTCTACGCCGAGGATCTGACGACCGGGAAGACCGTCGCCTTGAACGCCGGCACGCCGGTTCAGACCGCCTCCGTCATCAAGCTGACCATGCTCTACGACGCACTTCAGCAGATTCGCGAAGGCCGCGTTCACTTCGAAGACAAGATCACCCTCACCCATGCCGACCAGGTGCAGGGTTCGGGCGTGCTGATGTTTTTCGACACCCCGCAGCAGATCACCTTCAAAGATGCTCTGACCCTGATGATCATCATGAGCGACAATACAGCGACCAATCTCGCCATCGATCACCTGGGGCTGAAGAATATCGACGACCAGATCGTGGCTCTCGGACTGAAGAACACCTGGCTCTACAAGAAAGTCTTTCTCCCGCCAGACGGTCCCATGCCCGCCGATCAGAAGACCTTCGGTCTCGGCAAAACGACCGCCCGCGAAATGGCCAGCGTCATGGAGCGCTTCGTGAAATGCGACCTGAATCCGCCCGGAAACAGTACGCCCGCGACCACGCAGGACCACGCTCTCTGCGATGCAGCCATGCACATGCTGAGGAACCAGTTCTACCGCAACAGCATTCCGCGTTACCTCGAAATACAAGACACTACCGAAGGGGAATCTGGCATCGCCAACAAAACCGGAGCTCTCGACGCCGTGCGCAACGATGTCGGCGTAGTCTTCACCAAACACGGGCCGATCCTGATCTCGGAGTTCACTTACGAGAATCAGGACCGCAGCTGGACCCCGGACAATGAAGGCGAAGTGTTGATGGCAAAGATGGCGAAGGAAATCGTCGCTGCCTGGGTTGGGCCCGTCGAAGGGGCCGGGAAGTAGTCCATAGGGTCGACTGCAAGCGATATAAAACCACCGATTCACAGCGGTCAATCCCCAATCTATGTGACGGCGCCTTTTGCTTGCGCGCTGTCTAATCGAAGGATAGAAAAGAGACTGCGGGGTTCTTCATGAAGGCATTGGTTTTATCGGTAGCGATCGTTGGTTTTCAAGCAGCCCTCCAGGCGCAGACTGCTGCTCCTCCCGTGGTGGGCGCGCCTGCCCCATCGTCGGCTCCGGCCTCTGCCACGCCGCAGGCATCTACTCCCCCTTCACAGCCGGCACCGGATCCCGCTGTGCCGCCAAACGGTGCGGTCGAGATTCCCGCAGGCACAAAAATTCTCTGTGCGCTCAAAGCGGCGGTCGACACCAGCGTCGCCAAACCCGGAGACCAGGTATTTCTCACCTCCACATTTCCCGTGATCGCGCATGATCGCGTCGTCATCCCCTCTGGCATGGACGTGATGGGAGTAATCGACAGCGTGGTCAGGCCGGGACGGGTGAAGGGTCGCGCTGCTGTCACCATGCACTTCACCACGCTTATCCTGCCCAACGGCTCGGTGGTCGGCATTCCTTCCAGCGTGAATGCCGTGCCCGGTGCCGGCGGTCCGGCAGTGAAGGGAAGCGAAAGTACCATCCAGCAGGCAAGCAGCGCCGGTCAGGACGGCCGCAACATTCAGGGATCAGCGGCTATGGGTGCAAGTGTGGGCGGTGTCGCTGCTCTGGGCAGCGGCAATATCGGTGCCGGCGTCGGCTACGGAGCGGCCGCTGGCGGCGGGGCAGGCGTGATCTATACCCTTCTCACTCGCGGAAAAGACGTCGTGCTCGGAGTAGGCCAGCCGTTAGAAATCTCCCTGCAGCGCCCGCTGATACTTGACCGGAAGGATGTCTATACTCCCCCGCCCGGTTCCGGTACGCAGTTCGTCCCATCTCCGAATCAGCCCAAGCCACTTCCCAAGCCCAAACCGCAGCCCTAGTTTCTCAGGGACGAGTTGGTGTGCGGTCAAAAATGACCGGGGACACGGCATCGCAATGGAATTAAAATAAAGGTAGCTCCGAACCGGCGATGACAGAACCGCAGCAAGAAACGCCCCAGCCGCAAACCCCGGCAATTTCAGCCGAACCGCAGATCCCCGCCCGCGGATATCTTCGTCTTTGGGTGCGCGATGTTCTCATCTCGGTCGCGGCATCGTTCATGATCATTACCTTCCTCTACCAGCCCGTCCGCGTGGAAGGTACCAGCATGCAGCCCGAGCTGCGCGATCAGGACCGCCTCTTCATCAACAAATTCGCCTACCGCTTCGAGAGCATCTCGCGCGGCGATGTCGTTGTCTTTCACTATCCGCGTGATCCGGAGAAGAGCTACATCAAGCGCGTCATCGCCCTGCCCGGAGACACCCTGCGCATCGAGGAAGGCCGTGTCTACGTCAACGGCCAGAGGGTGGAAGAGTCCTACGTTCCCAGGCGCTATCGAGATGGCCGCTCCATGCCCGAGATCATTATTCCGCAGGGAGACTACTTCGTGATGGGCGATCACCGCTCCATCTCCAGCGACAGCCGCGACTTCGGTCCCGTCGACCGCGAGCTCATCTACGGCAAAGCCGCCTTCATCTACTGGCCTGCCGATAACATGGGCCTGATTCACTAAATCCGTTCAATGTAGACCTGTGGTGTGAAATGCTCTGCTCGTTTACATATACGTGTACACGACTCTCGTGTACACTAACATCGTCATGAAGAACATCACCTTCAGCGCTGACGAGCACCTAATTGAGCAGGCCAGGGATAGGGCCCGCTCCCAGCACACTACGTTGAATGAAGCCTTTCGCGAGTGGCTGGTGCGATATACGTCTAAGCCTTCCAGCGCCAAAGAAATCAGCGCATTGATGAAGCGGCTCAAATATGTTGACGTTGGACGCCACTTTTCCCGGGATGAACTGAATGAGCGGTAGGTTTTTTCTCGATACGAATATCTTCATTTATTCGTTCGATGGAACCGCCCCCAAAAAAGCCTATCGCGCGCTCGAACTCATCAGTGAAGGAGTAACCAGCGGCAAGGGAACGATCAGTTATCAGGTGGTTCAGGAATTCTTCAACTTTGCTTTGCGCAAAGCAAAGACCCCAATGACGGTCCCTGACGCCGAGCAGTATCTGGGCACCATCCTGCATCCACTGCTCTTTCTGCACTCATCCGAAGCACTATTCGGCGAAGCACTGCATGTGCATGGGAGTTATCGTTTGTCGTGGTATGACTCGCTCATTGTTGCAGCAGCGATAGAAGCTGAATCCACAATTCTCTATAGTGAAGACCTGCAGCACGGCCAGCGCTTCGGCGATCTGCAGGTCAAAAATCCTTTTCTCTAGCGGATACTTACCGCTCCGCTACCCGATCCAGCAGGTCGAAGAACTCAGGAAACGAAATCGCAGCCGACTCCGCGCCCTGAATCACCGTCTCGCCGCTCGCTCGCAGCCCGGCCACCGAGAAAGCCATGGCAATGCGATGATCGCCACCGGCATCGATCTCAGCTCCGTGCAGCGCCTGTCCGCCAGGAACATCGAGTCCATCTTCGAACTCCTCGACCTCCGCGCCCATCGCACGTAGATTTTTCGCGACCAAAGCGATGCGATCCGACTCCTTCACGCGCAGCTCTTTTGCGTCGCGGATGCGGATGCCGTTCTGCGTATAAGGCGCAATCGCGGCGATCACCGGCAGCTCATCGATCAGCTGCGCCGCCAGTCCGCCGGAGATAGTCGTTCCCGTAAGCCCGCCAGTCGGAGCGTTCACCTGCACCGTGCCCACCAGCTCGCCGTGCTTGTCTTCGAGATTCAGCACGCCAATGTGCGCGCCCAGCGCGGTCAGCACATCGAGCAGAGTGGCGCGCGTAGGATTCAAACCCAGCCCCTCGAAGACCAGATTTGACTCCGGAAACAGCGCCGCGGCACACAAAAAGAACGCGGCTGAAGACATATCTCCCGGCACCGCAGCCTCGATCCCCTGCAATTCCTGTCCGCCATTGATCGAGACCGAATCGAGCGAACGCTCGATCTCCGCGCCGAAAGCCCGCAGCGCCAGCTCGCTGTGATCGCGGGTGCGCACCGCTTCATGCACCGTGGTTTTGCCCGACGACTGCAGCCCGGCAAAAAGCACCGCGCTCTTTACCTGCGCACTCGGCACCGGGGTGGTGTAATCCATGCCCTGCAGATGTGTACCGCGAATAACCACCGGTGCATGTCCGTCGGTGAGTGTGATCTCCGCGCCCATCTGCAGCAGCGGCTTGCGCACCCGCTCCATGGGACGCCGGCTCAGCGATGCGTCGCCGATCAGCGTGAACTCTCCGCGCTGCGGCGCGAGCAGCCCGGCCAGCATGCGCATCGTTGATCCGGAATTGCCGCAGTCCAATGGTTTTTTTGAAGGCTCAAACACTCCGCCAACGCCTTCGATCTCGATGGCATCGCCCGCGCGTTTGACAATCGCGCCCAACGCTTCCACGCAGGCCAGGCTGCTGGCGCAATCCGCGCCCGTCGAAAAATTGGTCAGCTTCGTCTTACCATTGGCCAGCCCGCCCAACAGGGCATAGCGATGCGAGATGCTCTTGTCGCCGGGCAGGCACAGGCTGCCGAGAATATTGCGCGCAGGTGCGATGACGCGTTCGGTGCGGACTTCAGTCGAGGTCAATGCTCACTCCAGGAAAGGATTGTTTCTATCCTAATGGAAGGCGCGCATTTTCTGGCTTGTGCCGCGAAGCCTATGCGCCTCCCGGCCCGGAAGCAGGCGGAGAAGCGGATGGAATATTTTTCGTGAACGAGCGGATGAGCCCCTCCAGAAACGCGAAGAATATCTCCACTCCATACCCCACCAGGAATGCCACCGCCAGCGGCGATGCTGAAGCCTGCGAGGTGAACCCTCCAAAAAGTCCGATCACGGTTCCACCGATAGCAGCGATCAAAAAGCGGGCGGAATTGGCTACTGTGGGGACGAAGGTCCGCGTGCTCATCTGGTCTTCAAAGGTGCGCAGCAGGAAGGCGCATGTTCCTAGAAGCGCGTAAAGGATGGGGAGCACGCAGGAATTGATCGCCCCATAAAACGTCAATATGTCACTGGCAATACTCTGCGCGAAGAAGCGGACGTCCTGGTAGGTGTCCGTCATCTTGTCTCTTGCGTCCACCAGACCGTCGAGTTTCAGCTGGTAGGGAAGCTCGAACTTGTCCTTCAGACACTTTGCATCTTGCGATTTATCGCCCGTTTCACAGCGCAGCGGCGGCGGAACCTCCACGTGGGGCAGGACCAGCCTGTTTAATCTTCGCGATCGGCGATAGATCGACCGGACCGTGGAAGCGTACTCCTGCAGGTCTCGAATTTCTTCGTTTGAGCCGATATTGGTTTGGGCTGGAGGACCCAGTTCCGAGTGCAGCTTGACCACCAGCGCATCGGCCTTTGTGATATCGGCACGAATTTCATCGGAAATGCTCGATGAAACAAACGTGAGGATCGAAGCCGGAATGATGATGACGGAAAGAATGATTGCCCAGACCAGATAGGTGTGCATGGTCGGGCGCGTTTCGGAATGGTAGGCCTTCAGACTGGCGGCCGTAACCGGCCTAAGCTTCGCGGCCAGGACAGTAAGGGCAATGAGCAACTTCGCCGCGATATCCTCTGTCCAATTGGCGGGAGAAACAATCCGGGCATTCAGGACAGCGTTGCGCGTGTCAGCGTCGATGGAGACGCCCATCTCGGCTGCAAATTTCAGCAGCCGTTCCGCATCTTCGAGGGCTTCCTGGTAATAATCCGGTACGGCAGAGCTTTGCACTTTGTCCGGGTCTGTGCTCGGCATATTTTGGGTCCCCACTAACGTCGCAACAGTGTACCGCTTCATCGCGGGACTGCAACATCATTGGTGCGCTCGAAACCCGTTTTCCCCAGCTCCGCGCCGGCTCACAAGACCTTCAGCACCACCACCGTCTCGTCGTCGAAGTGTTCTTTCCCGGCCTGGAACTTCGAAACTTCTGAAAGAATCGCGTCAGCGATCTTCGAGGCGCTTTTCTGGTAATTCTTCTTCACCACTGCCTTCAACCGGTCGTCGCCGAACATGTCTCCGGCGGAGTTCTGCGCGTCGACGATGCCGTCGCTGAAAAAGATGAGCGAGTCGCCCGGCTGCGTGGCCAGCGAAAATTCCTCGTATTTTACGTTGGGAAACATGCCTAGCGGAAAGCCTTCCGCGTGCACCGTGTCCACTTCGCCGCTGCGGCAGAAAAGCGGTTGGATCGCGCCGGCATTCGCGATCTGCAGGGTCCGGTTCTCGTCGTTCCACAGACCGTAAAGCATCACCACATACTGCGAATCCATCTTGCGCTCCTGCAGCGCATCGTTAAGTTGCTCCAGCAGCGCCGATGGAGAGGGCAGCTGGTTCGCAGCCGAGCGCATGATGCCGCTGACCAGCGCTGCATAGAGCGCCGCGGGCGCAGCCTTGCCGCTCACGTCACCCAGCGCCACAGCGCTGCGGTTTGCGTCATACGAGATGAAGTCGTACAAGTCGCCGCCGATGGTGCGGGCGGGAACAAATCGCGCCGAATATTCCGCGTATTTATGCTGCGGTTTGGTGGGAGGCAGCAGACGCAGCTGTACCTCACGCGCCATGGCCAGGTCGCGCTCCAGCCGCTGCTCCTGGTGCGCCACCCGCTGGTACAGCTGCGCATTTTCAATCGAGATCGCGATCTGCGCTGCCAGCGTGCTCATGGCGCGGGCGTGATCTTCGTTGAAGTAATGCGTGCGTGTGTGCTCGATATCCAGCACGCCGATTACCTTGCCCTTATAGATCAGGGGCACAGCCATCTCCGAACGTGCCTCGGGGTTGAACATGTGGTAGCGCGGATCTTTGCGCACATCCCCGATATTGATAAGGTGCCGCTCTTTCACCGAGGCGCCCACCAGTCCGCGATCGACGGGAATCTTCTCTGTCGGATAGAACCTCTCGCCGAAGCGCACCGCGAAGCGATTCTCCAGCACGTGATCGTCCTCGTTCACCAGCCAGACCGAGAACATCTGGAAGTCGATGATGCGGCGCAGCAGCTGGCCCACCCGTTCCAGAAGTGCGTCGACGTCGAGGATCGACGTAAGCTCGCGGCTGATCTCGTTCAGCACTTCGAGTGTCTGCGCCTGCCGTGCCACGCGGGTGTAGAGCCGCGCGTTCTCAACCGCCTGCGCTACGCGTGAGGCCGTCAATTGCAGCAGCCGCAGGTGCTCTGGAGAAAAATAATTCAGCTGTTCGGATTGGATATCGATGACGCCGATCAGCCGGTTCTTCACGATCAGCGGGACGGCCAGCTCCGAACGCACGCTAGGGTTGGCATTGATGTAGTTTGCCGCCTGGCTCACGTCATTGATCAGGATTGCCTGGCGTTGCTGCGCCACCTCGCCCACGATGCCCTGCCCCATCTTGATGCGCATGCGCTCTATCTCCGGCGTATGGCCGATCTGGAAGCGCATGCGCAGATCGCTGGTGCGGTCGTTGAGCAGCAGGATGGCGAAGATCCGGTAGTCGATGACCGCGCGTACCAGGTCGGCCGTTCGTTTGAGCAGCGTCTGCAGATCGAGCGTAGTGTTCAGAGCGTCGGCAAGACGAGTGAGGAACTCCGTCGACAGTGGCTCGATACGCACCTGCGTTGGCGCAGGCGCCGTGCCGCTGGGGCGATAGTCGCCCTCGAAGCCCTCGTGGCTTGCGGCAGGGCCCGCGCTGGTTGGTTTTTGTTCGTCGGTCACAGAATCCTGGTCTATTTGTGGCCTGCCGATTCAATTCGAAGCGCGGACAGGGGAGTGGTCTCCAGACGAGCCATCATAGCGCGCCGGACCGGTAAAGCGCAGAAGCGATTGATCGCCGGTCTTGATGGAGTGGGTTCGGCGTGAGCTCAGCTTGCCGTGAGCGCCTGCACGATGGCGATGCTGGCGCTCGCCCCGATGCGGTTGGCCCCAGCCTCGAGCATGGCGCGTGCATCGGCCAGAGTGCGGATGCCGCCCGAAGCCTTCACTCCGCAGCGCGAACCCGCCACGCCGCGCAGTAGCGCTACATCGGCCGCTGTCGCTCCGCTCGTCGAAAAGCCGGTGCTGGTCTTGAGGAAATCGACTCCGGCGGAGCAGGCAATCTCCGAGGCGCGTAGCTTTTCCTCGGTCGAGAGCAGGCAGGTTTCCAAAATCACTTTGACGATAGCCCCCGCCTCGTGGCCCACCTCAACAACCCCACGAATATCCTTTTCCACCCGCGCATTCTCGCCCGACTTGAGCTGGCCGATGTTGATCACCATATCCAGCTCGCGCGCACCCAGGCGCACCAGCGCCGCCGCCTCCTCGCGCTTGGTCGCCGTCAGGTTCGCACCCAGAGGAAATCCCACCACTACGCCCACCGGCACACCGCTGCCTGCCAGAGCTGCATACGCCGTCGCTACCCAGGCTGGATTCACCATCGCGCATGCGAACTTATGCTCCCCAGCTTCCTGGGCCAGCTTCAACACCTGCTCGCGCGTAGCCTCCGGCTTGAGCAGCGTGTGGTCGATAACCGCTGCCAGCGCCTGCGGGCTCGACAGAGCGTGCCGCGCGAAAGCTGCTGCGTCGAAGTGGTGGTAGCTGGCCGGGCTCTCGGTAGAGCCGGTCTCGGTTGCATCGAGGGTCGTGGTCGTCATTGCGGTGCTCCTTGCCGAACTGAGCTGACTGCAGGCTCAGTGCAATTCAGGGTAATCGGGTGGCATCAGCCGGATATCGGGGACATTGCGGAAACGCTCCGCGTAGTCCATTCCGTATCCGATCACAAAATGGTTGGGAATCTTGAATCCCACATAGTCGGCTTCGATCTGCTCCAGCCGCCGCGACGGCTTGTCCAGCAGAGCGGCTACACGCAGGCTGCCCGGCTTGTGCTGCTCGAAGAGGCTGCGCAGAAAGCAGAGTGTAAGACCGGTGTCGAGGATGTCCTCGACGATAATGATGTTCTTGCCCTCGATCGGCTGATCGAGGTCCTTGATCAGCTTCACCGCGCCGCTGGTCCGCTGCCCCTTACCGTAGCTCGACACCGCGACGAAGTCGAAGGTGCAGTCCACGGTGATGGTACGCGCCAGGTCGGAGAGGAAAATCGCCGCGCCCTTCAGCACGCCCACCAGCACCACGCTCTTTCCGGCGTAGTCGGCGTCAATCTGGCGGCCTATCTCCGCGGTGCGCTCGGCGATCTGCCGTTCACTGAAGAGGATGGGGAAATCTTTATGAATTGCGCTCAAGCTGTGCTGGTCACTTTCTGTGGATGCTGACGGTCTTTAGGATAGAGCATTTCCGGAGTCGCCGCGTCCACAAGCGAAAGCAGACCGCTCCGAACGCTTATACTTAGAAAAGCAGAAATTCATGTATCCCTTCATTCACATCGGTCGTTTTTCCATCGGTACTTTCGGCATTATGCTCTGGCTGGCCGCGGTTGCCGCCTGCGCAGTTCTTCATTACAACTTCCGCCGCTGGAAGATTGACGCGGATGCGGTCGGCATTGTCGCAATTTCCACCGTCGCCGGCGTCATCGGAGCCAAGCTCTGGCATGTCCTCGAAGATCCGCAGACACTGATCCACAGTCCGTTGACCACCATCCTCGACCGCGCCGGATTTGCCTGGTTCGGCGGCCTTGTGGCCGGCATCCTCGCCCTGTTCTGGCAGGCGCGCGGCTACAAGATTGGCCGGCTGGCCATGCTCGATCTGGCAACCTCCTGCGCCGCCATCGGCTATGGTGTTGGCAGGCTGGGATGCCTCACCTCAGGTGACGGCGACTACGGCATTCCTACCACCTTGCCCTGGGGTATGAGCTTCCCGAACGGCCTTGTTCCCACCAATGCCCGCGTGCATCCCACCCCGATTTACGAGCTGAT
This sequence comes from uncultured Acidobacteriaceae bacterium, assembly GCA_963745105.1. Classification (GTDB taxonomy): domain Bacteria; phylum Acidobacteriota; class Terriglobia; order Terriglobales; family Acidobacteriaceae; genus Silvibacterium. Next base: position 183,499 of record CAVUWQ010000068.1, on the reverse strand, counting down.
CGTCGCCCTGCTGATCGGCTGGATTCTCTGGCGTCGCGGCTCACCCGCTCATCCCAAGCCCATCGGCCAGCTCACCGGCGAATACCTGGTCTTGACCGGTTTAGCGCGATTTTTAGTCGAGTTCATCCGTATCAATCCCAAGATTTACTGGGGCATGAGCAACGCCCAGCTGGCCAGCATCGGATCAGTGATCGCGGGATTGGGACTGATTCTCTGGGCAAGACGTCATCCCGCCCCGGCCAGCCTCCAGACGCCGCAGCCGCTATCTACCGTCTCGTCATAATCCGGACTCAACTCAGACCAAGCAACAGAAAGCCCGGCCAAAGCCGGGCTGTTTTTTGCGCTGAAGGCGTGTGTGCCTGAACGGCCAGTCCTACAACTTCTCGAAGAATTCGCACGCCGAGCACGAGATATACACTCCGCCCGGGGTTCCGCGCTCGCGATCCTTTACACGCTTCACAATGCGGGTGGGCTTGCTGCACTTGGGGCAGTCGGTGCTCTTGGTGGTGTCCATTACTTTCTTACGGTCGCCGGTCTTTGCAATCTTGGCCATGGAAGGCTCATCTCCTCGAATCTGTGTTGGCGGGCTCGCTCCACGAGCGGGCGCACGGCGGCCGGACTTCTTGATCTTTCGCCCTTAGTGCATCCTGATTTCGGCAGGTGTTTGATCGGGGACGATCGGGAAGGACATCGGACTCGCAGTCCCTAGTTTACATCAAAGCGCGACAGGCGCGGATACCTGCATCATGTGGCCGCCCTGCGATGAGTGCGACAGCAGATACTCCAGCAGCTGCTCGGCGCGCATGGGCCGGGCCAGATGGAAACCCTGGGCGTCGTCGCATCCCTGCTCGCAGAGATATTTCCACTGCAGCTCGGTTTCCACGCCCTCTGCGGTCACCTTGGCATGGACGCTGTGTCCCATCTTTACCACCGCCTCGGTCAGCGCCAGATCGTTCTGCGTGCTTTCCATGCCGGTCACAAACGAGCGGTCGATCTTCAACCGGTCGATAGGGAAGCGCTTCAGATATCCCAGGCTGGAATAGCCGGTTCCGAAGTCGTCCATGGCGATCTGCACGCCCATGTTGCGGATTCGCGAGATCATTTCCTCGGCTTCATCGCTGCCATCCAGCAGCACGCCCTCGGTAATCTCAAGCTCGAGCTGATTAGGTGCCAGGCCGGTGGATTCCAGCGTGTCCCTCACCATGCCCAGCAGTGCCGGCTCCCGGAACTGGTAGGGCGAGATATTGACGGCCATACGCAGCGGAACCCCCGCAGCACGCGAAAACATTCCTGCCTGGGCACAGGCGGTGCGCAGCACCCACTCGCCGATCTTAAGGATCAAGCCCGTCTCTTCAGCCAGCGGTATGAAGCCGGCCGGGGCCAGAACGCTCCCGTCGGCCTGTTGCCAGCGAATCAGCGCTTCCACGCCGGAGATGCGTCCGGTAGCGATCTCGAAGATCGGCTGATAAACCAGAAAGAATTCGTTCCGGCGGATAGCCCGGCGCAGAGCGCTGTCCATGGCCAGCAGGCTCGACGCTTCCTTCTCGAACTCCGACGAGAAAATCGCAACATTATTGCGTCCGCGCGACTTGGCCTTGTACATGGCGCGGTCGGCCTTGCGCAGCAAAGTATTCAGGTCATGCCCGTCACCCGGGAAAGCGGCAACGCCGATGCTGGGCGTGATGTAAAGCTCCTGCCCCTCGAAGAGCACGGCCTCGGACAGCGCATGCAGTACCCGCTCCATGGTCTCGTTCGACTGCCGGGGATGCTCGATGCCCGGCATCAGGACGACAAACTCATCCCCGCCCAGGCGAACCACCATGTCCGACGCACGGACAACATCAGTCAGCCGGCGTGACAGGGTGAGCAGGATCTCGTCTCCCGCCTTGCGGCCCAGCGTATCGTTGATGTGCTTGAAGCGGTCCAGGTCGATGACCGCCAGCGCGACCTGCAGCTTGTGCCGTCCGGCCAGCGCCAGCGACCGGACGATCTGCTCTTCCAGCAGCGCGCGATTGGGCAGGCCGGTCAGCGGATCGTGCAGCGAAAGGTTCCGGATCGATTGCTCGGCGCTCTTCTGCGCGGAGATATCCTGCGCGATGACCAGAAAGCCGCGATCTTCGCCGTCCGTATCGCGAAGCGGACTCACCGAAAGCCGGACCGGAATCCGATCGCCGTTTTTACAGATATAAGTCCACTCGCGATCATCCACCTTCTGCTCGCCGATAGAAGTGGTGATGGCCTCGATGTCTGCCGGAATTCCATACTTCAGCTGCACGCTCAGGCGAATCGCCTGTTCCTCGATCTCCGTCTGGTCGTGGAGCTCGGTCAGCGCCATCTTTCCGATCAACTCGGAAGCCGCATAACCCAGCATCTGTTCGCCGGCCTGGTTGATCGATTGAATGATGCCGATGCGATCGGTGGAGATGATGGAAAACACAGCGCTGTCGACAATCGCCGCGTGCAGTGCATTGGTTTCGTGAATCTCCGCGAGTATTCCGCTCTTGAAAGCCTCTTCGCGGGAAAGATAGCGGTCAATCGAAGTGGATATGAGAGCGGCGATCAGAACCAGTACCGCTGTGCCGGCAATCCCGGCGATGCCCAGTGACGGATTCGTGAAAGTCCATGATGCCGCCAGCTGCGATGAGGGCGTGTAATGCACTGCCAGCGTGCCTACATAATGTACGGCAGCGATGCCCAGGCCGATAACCGTTGCGGCGGCTGCGCGCGCCTGCATGCGGTTTTCGCCCAGCTTATGAATATCGGTCACCATTTTGATGGCGATGGCCGAGAAGGCAATTGAGAAAAGGATGGTCGGGATAACGATACGGAGATCGTAGTGAGCCACGGCTGGCATCCGCACAGACGCCATGCCGGTGTAGTGCATGGCGGCAATGCCGCTTCCCATGAAGAGGGCTCCCCAGGCAACGTTCCATTGCTTGTTCGGTTGGATTGCCACACTCACCAGAGCGGCGCTCGACGCAAAAATTGCGCTCAACAACGAAATCGCCATCATGGGCGTGTCATAAGCAGTTTGATCCAGAGCGGGGTAAGCCAGCATTCCCAGGCAATGCATCGACCAGATGCCAAAACCCATAGAAAATGAGCCGGCGACCAGCCAGAGCTGACGCCGCTTTCCTTTGGAGGCAACCACCACATCACTGAACCCAAAAGCGGTATACGACGCGACAACGGCAACAACAATCGAAATTACAACAAGATAGGCGTGAAACGACTGGTAAAGCTTCATTGGTATCATCCACAGGCAGCAGAATTGCAAAAAGTGCTCAGTTTTCCACTGGGGGAACTCAGAGGTGACCGAGAATCAATGAATTACTCACAACTATGTCTTGCTGAACTGCTCGCAACTGATACGGGGGAATAGCTTTCGTATCGTGTAACGTTTTCAACAGCTGAAAATCAGAATGGCGACGGGCTGTGGAAATGTCAATCAAATAAACAACTTGTTGTGCAAATCTTAACTTGCAAAATTCCCCGCCAAGATAACAATTTCTCACTGATCTTCTGGATGTTGTCTTCATGTAAGCCTTTTCAATTGTTCACTTAAGGCGAAGACTTAAACGTTTTACCTCCGGCACCGATGGTCCGGGTTACTCTGTATGTTCAACATCTCTATCGGCCAGATGAATCAAACTTCCAATCGATGCGCAATATCTCTTTCGATCTTGCCCATCCCTCGATATGGGATGAGTTATCCCCTTTCCGGGGAATGAGTGGTAACGTGACCTTTCCGGCAAAACCACATCCTTTTGATCGCGTAATTAATCCGCCATGCTGATCTTCGACGAAGAGCAGGTGCGCCGCCGCCTCTCCTGGTCGAACCTGATTCCGGCGCTGGAGCAGGCACTGATCCGCCTCTCCCGCGGCGAAATCCGGCAGCCAGTGCGCTCCGTCCTCCCCATTCCGGAACACCACGGCCTCTTTGGGCTGATGCCGGCCGTGGACGGCGATCTGATGGGCATAAAGCTGGTAACCGTTTACGAGCGGAACGTCGGCCATCCGACCCACCAGGCGGTCATCCAGCTTTTCCGTGCCTCCACCGGCGAGCCGCTGGCGGTGATGGACGGCAGGCTCATCACGGAAATGAGAACCGCTGCCGTCTCGGCCATCGCTACCCGGCTCCTTACCCGGTCTGGATCGAAAACCGTTGCCATCCTCGGTTCGGGCGTCCAGGCGCGCTCCCATCTGGCGGCTCTGCGGACGATCGCAGACTTCCCCGAGGTGCGCATCTGGAGCCGAACCCAGGAGCACGCCCGCCGCTTCGCCCAGGAGTGCGGCGGAATCGCAATGGAAAGAGAAGAGGCGATTCGCGGCGCGGATACCGTGGTCGGCGCCTCAGGGGTTGGTGATTCCGGCGCGTCCGGGCCCTTGATTCGCGGAGAATGGCTGGCTCCGCATGCCTTCGTTGCCGCCGTCGGAGCCGTAGGCCCGGCCAAGCGCGAGCTGGATGACGCCGCCATGGACGCCCACATCATCGTCGAATCGCGCGAAGCGGCATTGAAGGAATCAGGCGATATCCGCGACAGCGGAGCGCCGATTTACGCCGAACTCGGCCAGATTCTAGCTGGAGATATCGCGCTCCCGCAGGGCAAACGGGTGGTCTATAAATCGCTGGGAGTTGCCGCCGAAGATCTGGCTGCCGCCCGCCTGGTTTACGAATCGGGTGTCTGACGAGAGCGCAGCAGGAAGTGCAGCGGAACACCCAACAGGATCACCGCGGTACCGAGCAGGGAATTCTTTAAGTTTTCGGCGTAAGAGTAATAAAGCAATACAGCTGCTGCTCCCACGAAGAGCACCGGCACCACCGGATATCCCCACACCCGATAGGTCTTCGCCGCCGGCTGGGTGCGGCGGTAATAGAAGATCGTGGTCGCCGTGATCATGTAAAAGAGCCACTCGGCAAAGATGGCCAGTTCGAAGAGCTGCTGGAAGCGCCCCACCGCCAGCAGCAATCCCGTGGTGAGCAGCGCTTGTACGATCAGTGAGGTCGACGGGCTCTGAAAGCGCGGATGCACATCGCCCATGCGCCGGAAAAAGAGACCATCTCTCGCAGCGGCAAAAGGTACCCGGGCGCCCGACATGATGGTGCCATTCAGCGTAACGAAGATACTGAGCGCCATAACTCCCGAGACCAGAGCCGCACCCCATGGCCCGGTGACAACTTGAAGTGCAGCCACCGCGGGCCGTGGCGAAGCAGCGATCGCCGCCGCCGGCAGGATATATTGGATCGCCGCATTCGTCGCCATGTACAACACCCCTACGATCCCCAGTCCCGAGATCAGCGCAATGGGCAGGCTCTTTTCCGGCTGCTGCACCTCGCCCGAAACCATGGTGAGATCGTTCCACCCGTCGTAGGCCCAGAGCGCTGCGATCAGCGCGATCATGAATCCGCCGAATCCACCCTTTGCGCCGGTGAAGACAGTCGAGAAGTTGCTCCAGTGTCCTGCCGCTGCGAAGCAGAAACCGGCAATCACCAGGATGAGAATCCCCTTGAGCCAGGTGAAGACCAGCTGAAAGTCGCCGGCCTTCTTGATGCCCAGATAGTTCAGTCCAGTGATCAGCCAGGTCGCGGCAATGGCAAAGATCTGCGCCCAGGTGACGGCGAAGGGAATGCTGAATGCCACGGTTTCGAGCCATGCAAAGGTAGGAAAGATGGCCAGCGTGCGCGCCAGTCCGGTAGTGACGCTGGCGATCGACGCCGGCTTGGCCACGGCGAACCACGTCCACATATAAAGGAAGGCGGTCAGGTCGCCGTACGCGCCGCGCAGGTAGACATATTCGCCGCCAGTGTAGGGCAGCATGGTGCTCAGCTCCGCGTACGTCATCGCTCCAAAGAGCGAAAGAAGCCCGCCTACGATCCACGCCAGATATACGAGTCCCGACGAGCCGGTGGCCCGCATCATCTCCTGCGGAACCAGAAAAATTCCGCTGCCGATCAGCGTGCCAACGACGATGGCCGTAGCGTGCGACGTGCGCAGCACCCGCGGCAGCTCGTGTGTGGTGGAAGTTACCGGAGGCAATGACGGCAACGGTTGGGCTTTATCCAAGTGCGGCGCGACTCCGGACAGGAAGGCTCAGTAATAGTGTTTGAACTCCTTCCAGTCTGCCGCATACGTCGTTTTCCTGCCATAGCAAAGATAGATGGGGCCCCGTTCCCAGGGCATGGCCAGCGGATTGGTGCGCATCGCTGCCAGCTTGCACGAGGCATAGGCCTTGTTCATATCAGCCAGCGTGTCCTGGTTGATCACGATCATCTCCTGGCCTGTATAGCCGCGTGGGCCCCAGATCCAGTAGTTCTGGTGGCCGCTGATCGCTGTGGGCAGGCCGTCGTGCTCGCCGAGAATATTGATGGCGCTGGCCTGTCCATAATTACTGGCCAGGATACCGGTCACCGCCTGCTCCTGCGGCGGCAGCGAGTGATAGATCGCGTTCACCTGCGCCACCATCTCCGTCCACCCGAAGCGGTCGGCATAGAACTGCGGCAGGACGGTCGCGTCGTGATTCTCCGAGTCTTTTGGGGTGAAGCCCAGCTTGTGCTCGTAGGCGACAAATTTTTCCGGCGAAAGGATGGGAATCGAAAACTGCACCGTAAAGAAGAAACCGATAACGAGCAGAGCCGCATAAAAGCCAGTGAGCGCATTGCGCCAGACTATCTTCTTCGCCCACGCCATCCGGGCGACCGCTCCGGCGGCAAAATAAACCGGATAGGCTGGCGCGAGGTAGTAGTCCTTGGCATGCAGCGCCATCATCATCAGTAAAAAGATTACGTACAGCAAGCCGAGAAAGCGGAAGGGCTTCGCCTGCTTGCTGAAGAGCAGCCAGAGAACTCCCGGTAACCATAGAAGGACAGTTAAAGGATTCAGCGTGATGATCTGGGCCAGCATAAACTTAACCGGCGGCAGCTTCACGTCCTTGTCACTTTTCGCGACATCGCGTAGCCATTCCAGTGTGGGAAAGTGATAGTGAATCTGCCAGAGAAGGTTGGGCAGCGCCACCACCACCATGAGCAGTACAGAGACGGCGAACCAGCGGCTGAAGAGAATACGCCGCTGACGGCTCAGCAATATCGCGATCAATGCACTGACCAGGAAGAAGACCACGGAGTCCTTGTTCTCCATTGCCAGCCCGGCGCTGAGGCCGAGAATGATCCACCAGTTGCGAACCGCCCGTGGCGACTCCGCCTGCACGATGCGTAGCAACGCCAGCACGCAGATCATCCAGAAGACGGCATCGAAGCAGTTCATCGAAAGGAAGCTATGGGTGCCTAGATACACGCCCGCCACAGTCACACCAAGCATGGCCAGCGCCGCAGCTCTACGTCCACCACCCAATGCCCAAACCAGCATGCCGGTAAGGAAAACCATCGCGCCACCCGCCAGGGCAGGAATGAGGCGCAGTGACCACATGTGCTGGTAGCCGAAAAGAACATCTGTAACCCTGGCCTCAAGGGCCGCCAGCGGCGGCTGATCGACATAACCGAAGGCCAGATGGCGCCCGCACATCAGGTAGTACAGCTCATCGCGAAAGATGCCGTACCCCACCCGCTGCGAAATGACGTTGGTGACGATGTGGATTGCGATCTTGAGGAGAGCGAAGGCCACCGAAAGCCAGAGGATGCCACGTGGGTCGGCGCGTTGCAGCGGAGTGGAGACGGAAAGGGTGGTGGTCGCCATGTTAGGACCATACGCTCTTAGGCGTGAAATGTTCCGTACAATAGAATAGAAAGAATCTTCTTGAATTAAGAATATTCTTGAGAGATTATGGGACTTGAAAGGAAACAAGTCATGGATCATTCGTTAAGCGACAAAGTCCGGGATATAGCAAAAGCCAAATACATTCTCCCTGCGAAACAGGCTGGGAGAAGGGAGGTATCGATCGCCGTTCGGGATTTGCTGGAGGAGCATCTGGATAAAGCCAGGTTCCCCGGCAACCGGGTGCCGCTGGTATGCAAGGCGCTGACGACTCGCGGATTTCAGCTGGAGAATGGGTTGGAAATTACCAGCATCGACGGGCCGCCGTCGAAGACCAGCCCGACTGTCGTGGTTCATTACCGGATCGCATATGAGAAACAGCGGGAAGAAGCCGCATCAGCCGAGCTGGATACGCCAATCGCCGAAAATTCAGAAGCACGTGCTTACCGGCTGACAGAAAAACTCCGCGGTCTTTTGAAAGACGAGATAGCGTCTTACGGCGGATCTGAAGCGTTCATGAGGTGGGTTCGCGGACACGATGAGGATGGAGAGTGAGCCGCATTTACTGGGATACGATGCTCTTCATTTATCTTCTGGAAGATCATCCACAGCACGTCACAAGGGTTCGGCACCTGCTGAAGCAGTCCTATGATCGCGGTGATTCTCTTTATTCAAGTTATCTAGGGCTGGGAGAAGCGATGGCCGGGGCGCGAACAGCATCTCGAGCTGCGGAGATCAGAGAAGGCCTAGGCGAAATGGGCTTCATTTTTTTGCCGTTTGATGATCGCGCTGTGTCGCATTTCAGCAGGCTCCGGTCCGTTGAGAAGCTCAAGGTGGGTGACTCGATCCACTTAGCCTGCGCGGCCTCGATTGGAATCGATCTTTTTCTTACAGGTGATCGGCAGCTTTTGAACAGGTATGTACCAGGCGTGCAGTTCATCGCCGACTTCTATAATCCAGTGCTCTGAACGAGTCCTTCAGCCATCGCTGGCCAGAATCGGAAATGGATCGGCCGCCGTCTCCTGCGTATGAAAATGCGCGTAGATCGACTCCGCAGTCTTCTGTGGAACCACAGCAGTCAGCGCCGCCAGATCCGCCTGCTGCACGCTGCGCAGGCTTCCGAAGTGCTGCATCAGGCGCGTGCGCGTGCGTGCGCCCACGCCGGGAACATTCAATAGCTCGGAGTCGCGGTCGCGCATCTCGCGGCGCTTGCGGTGGTAGCTGATGGCGAAGCGGTGCGACTCGTCGCGAACGCGCTGGATCAGGTGTAGCACCGGCGACCGGCGCTCCAGCACGATCGGCTCATCTTCCTGCCCATAGAGATAGATAATCTCTTCCCGCTTCGCAATCGACGCCAGAGGCTGTGTGGTCAATCCCAGCTCTTCGAGCGCCTCCGCTGCGGCGTGAAGCTGCCCTAATCCGCCGTCGATCAGAATCAGGCTGGGCATGGGCTTCTGCTCTTCAAGAATTCTCCGATAACGCCGCGTCACCACCTCGCGCATGGACGCGAAGTCGTCGACTCCCTCGACAGTCTTGATCTGGAACTTGCGATAGTCCGACTTCTTCATGTCGCCGCCTTCCCACACCACCATCGAGGCAACCGTCTCGACACCTTGAATATGCGAGATATCGAAGCACTCAATCCTCTTGGGCAGATCCGGGAGCATGAGAATGTCCTGCAGCGATTCCTGGATGGCCTTCTGCGTTGGCTTCATCACGCGGAAGCGCTGATCGTAGCTCTGCTTCGCGTTCGTGCCAGCGAGATCAACCAGCGAACGGCGGTCGCCGCGCACCGGCACGGCAATTTCCACGCGATGCCCGCTGCGCTCCGTCAGCATCGCTGCCAGCGCCTGCCGGTCGGCAAACTCCACTGGCAGATACACCATGCGTGGAACATACTGCTGGTCGATGTAGAGCTGCTTGAGCAGCGCCGAGAAAAACGCTCCGGCTTCGAACGGCCCCGGCGTCGCCGCTTCGACTGCCTCGTCCTCGGGGTCGGCTTCCTGCAGCACCAGCTCCTGCAGGTCCTCCCAGAAGAACTCCCGCCGGTCGACGATCTTCCCGCCGCGCATATGGAAGAGGTTCACCGCCAGCATGCTGTTCTCGTAGTGGTAGCCAAAGACATCGGCGTCGTCATCATCCGCCGATGCGATGCGCTGCTTCTCCTGTAGCTGACTGATGGTCACCAGCAGGTCGCGATACTTTGCCGCCAGTTCGAACTGCTCCGCCAACGCAGCTTCTTCCATCCGCTGTTGCAGAGAGCTTTCCAGATCAGCTCCGCGCCCTTCGAGAAACATCTGCGCGTCGCGCACCGCTTCTCGATAGGCCTCGGGAGTGGTCAGCCCCTCTACACAAGGTCCCAGGCAGCGTTTGATGTAGTACTGCAGGCACGGACGCGGATAATAGCGCCGCAGATCCAACTTGCAACTGGGCAGCAGAAAGCTGCGATGAATGACCTCGGCAATGCGGTAGGCAAGATTGCCCGGGAAGTACGGACCGAAGTATGCGCCGCCATCCTTGCGCAGCCGCCGCGTGACGAAGACCTTGGGATAGCGATCGCCCAGCGTGAGCTTCACATAAGGGTAGGTCTTGTCATCGCGCAGCAGAATATTGAAGCGCGGCTTGCGCTGCTTGATCAGGTTGTTTTCAAGCGCCAGCGCCTCGTGCACGTTGTCGACAAGGATGTAGTCCACATCCACGGCCTCGCGCATGAGCGAGCCGGTCTTGGCGTTGGCCTGCGATGCCTCCAATAAATAGGAGCGGACGCGCGCCCGCAAGTTCTTGGCCTTGCCGACGTAGATGACTTCATCTTCGGCGTTCTTGTAGAGGTAGACCCCTGGCCCTGTAGGTAGATTCCGGATCTTTTCGTGGAGGTCCATGCCGCTTCTCTCTCTATTCTACGAGCGTTTTGTCCGGCGCTGTCTGCGCCTCGAAATGGTGGAATTGGCGTGAACTGCGTAAAAGATACTCGATTGCGGTTGGGATCAAACCTGAGGTCAAACCTGCACGAATCTAAGTAAATACTTAAACTCATTGCGGTTATGGGGAAGAATTGCTTTTGGTCCCTCCCTTGCATCTCAAAGACAACGGCATGTGCTGTTTCCCGGTCTGCAAAGTGCCGGGAAACACCAACAAAAACTCGCGCGGACTTCAAGCCGCGGAGGTACGGAGTTAGACACGATGACTCGTATCAAGAAGCAAGTTTCTTTTCTTTCCTCAGCATCTGCATTGGGAGCGCTCTCGCTGCTCCTCGTCACCGGCTGTACCACCAAGAATTACGTTCGCAGCCAGACTACGCCGATCATCAACCAGACCAATGAGCTGGAAGACGCCACCGCAGCCAACAATCGAAATATCCACGACGTCGATCAGCGTGCGCAGCAGGGAATCCAGCAGGCTCAGACTTCTGCAAACACTGCCAACCAGCAGGCGCAGACCGCAAGCCAGTCAGCCAATCAGGCGCAGCAGTCAGCTCGGGATGCTGTCAATCGCGCGGACTCGCTGGCCAGTGTGGTGTCGAATCTGGACAACTACAAGCAGGTTGCCGACACATCCATCAACTTCGGATTCAACAAGGACAGCCTGACCAAGGTCGACAAGGCCCAGCTGGATGAGTTTGCCTCACAGCTCACCGGCACCAAGGGCTACATTCTCTCTGTAACCGGGGGTACGGATTCGGTGGGATCTGCATCCTATAACTATGACCTTAGCCAGCGCAGGGCGCAGGCCGTGGTTCAGTATCTGGCCTCGAAGTACAACGTGCCGGCGCACAAGTTTTATCTGATCGGCATCGGCAAGGATAAGGAAGTAGCCAGCAACAACACTGCAGAAGGCCGAGCCAAGAATCGGCGTGTAGACATTCAGCTTCTTTCCAACATGAGCGGTCAGGAGCCCACGACTCCTGCCCAGACGAGTAGCCTGAGCATGCCCGCTGGGAGCGGCAATCAGTAAGGCCTCGTATATCGTTGGAAAGCCGGAAGGAAATAGGGAAGGGCCACCCCAGGCTTTTCCCCATTTTCTTTTATGGGCTCTTCAAAAGAGCGCTCAGTTTTCTCCTTCGAGAGAAACCTGCTACATTGCCATCTGCGCGATGTGGGCAGCGCGTACATCCTCAGCAGTGAAAAGCTTCAGGAATGGAGCGCCTTCGCAAGCCGCTTCCACCGCCGCCCGGCCCTTTGCCTCCTCGCGCTCCACCAGGCACACCGCCGCAATCACCTTCAATCCTGCCTGCTTTGCCGCCTCAATCGCCGTGATCGTTGAAGCGCCTGTCGTGCACACGTCGTCGACAATCACCACCGGTGCGTCTTTCTCGAAAAAGCCTTCAATGCGCCGGCCTGTGCCGTGAGCTTTTTCTGCTTTCCGGACAAGAAATCCATGAATGAGAGGCGTTGTTGCATGATCGACCGCCTTCCAGGCGCTCGCGGTTGAGACGCCGGAGACAATCGGATCGGCTCCCATGGTCAGTCCACCCACCGCCGCTGGCTTCAGCTTGTGCTCATGCAACAGATCAAGAATCGCAAGTCCGGTGAGGCGTCCGCCGTCGGCATGCAGCGTCGTGGTGCGGCAATCGATGTAGTAATCGCTCTTCGCGCCTGAGGACAGCGTGAAGTCGCCAAGCTTGAAGGAAATGCGAGAGAGCAGTCGCAGAAGGGAAGCGCGGTTGCTGGTAGTCATCACTAAGAATTGTAGTGCTTCTGGATGATCTCAGCCGGTACTTCAGGTCGTGAGCCGATCCAGATGCCGGAATCCGCCGGTCTGCGCCAGCATGCCTGCAAACAGGGTGAGGTTATAAGCTGCATGCACGATGACGCCTGCCGCTACGGAGTTCATGGCCAACCGTACAATGCAGAGAATCAGGCTCACTGTGCCGATCAGCACCAGCGGTCCCCACGCATGCGAGACCTGCGGTGAGTGCATGTAAGCAAATGCCGCGCTGGTGATGAGAATCGAGACCGGCACGCCTATCCACTTCGCCGCGTCTTCCGTCATCACGCTCTTCCGTGCCAGCCAGCGGAAGAAATTGATGAGTCCCGGCAGCAGGAACCCGCGGAATGCCAGCTCTTCCAGCAGCGGCGCGACGCTGACGCCGAAGGCCAGCATCAGCCATGCGCCTACCGGCGACTTCATCATGTCCTGCATGATCGGCGGATCTTTCGGCATGGGGAGAAAGTTTCCGAAGAAGCCAATGCCAAAGCCCGCAGCCAGGCCGGCAAGCGCCAGCAGCGCCAGCCGCCGCCTCGCTGCAGCCGCATTCCAATGCACTCCCTCGCCGAACGGCTGATGCCACAGCAGGCCGAATACCGGGATCACCACAACAGCGACAAGCGCATACGAGAAAGCCTGCACCGGCAGGCTTAGCCGCGCATCGTCGGCAGAGAGGCGAAAGAGCGCCTGAAAACTGCGATGACCGAAGAGATGTGTCTGCTCCAGCAGCACAACACCCAGCACCTGGCCCACGCCCAGCATCACGATCGCCAGCGCAAAGAACAGCAGCGTATGTCCAAGGTTGGGAATCAGGCGCGGCAGCGGCGGTCCAACTGGCTGAAGCGACGGGAAATAGCCTTGATCCTCAATCGGAGTACTCACCAAGCCATTCGCTGAAGTCCCATTCGCCAAAGTCCAAGGAGTGGTAGCCGGTGCGCCTTGATTTGCGGCGGAGACAATTTCAGTGCTGGGGACGGCATGATCGGCGGAAGTGCCTTCCACCGCATCGTCGCGATGCTCGCCTGTCGGCTCTGTTTCTGGTGTCATTGCACCCAGACTTTCTTCGCGCTCTTGCGCCGCTTGGCTTCGCTGCCCCCGGCTTCGCTGCCATTGAGAGTTGCACCATTCGCCGAAGAGGGTTCGCTCGTGGTCGTTTTGGGAACCCGGTTGGTCGCCTGATAATACCGCTGCAGAAAGTCTCCGGTGTGCGAGTTTGGCGCGGTGGCCACCTGTTCTGGCGTGCCCTGCGCGACAATCTCGCCGCCGCCCTCGCCGCCCTCCGGCCCGAGATCGATCAGCCAGTCGGCGTTGCGGATCACGTCCAGATTGTGCTCGATGATAATCACCGTGTTGCCCAGATCGGTGAGCCGGTGCAGCACCTCGAGCAGCTTGCGCACATCGTCAAAATGCAGCCCGGTAGTCGGCTCATCCAATAAATATAGAGTTCGCCCCGTCTGCCGCTTTGAGAGCTCGCGCGCCAGCTTCATGCGCTGCGCTTCGCCGCCGGAGAGCGTGGTGGCTGCCTGTCCGAGATGAATATATCCAAGACCCACATCCACCAGGGTCTGCAGCTTCTGCTTCACATTGGGAATATCGGCGAGAACCGGCAGCGCATCTTCAATGGCCAGGTCCAGCACATCCGCAATCGAGTAGCCGTTGAACTTCACCGCCAGCGTCTCCTGATTGTAACGGCGGCCGTTACACACTTCGCACTGTACGTAGACATCAGGGAGAAAATTCATTTCGATGCGCCGTTGTCCATCGCCCTGACATGCCTCGCAGCGTCCGCCGGCCACGTTGAACGAGAAGCGCCCGGGCTTGTATCCACGCTCGCGCGACTCGGGAAGCATGGCGAATAGATCGCGGATCGCCGTGAAGACTCCAGTGTAAGTTGCGGGGTTCGATCGCGGCGTGCGCCCGATCGGGGACTGATCGATGCGAATCGCCTTGTCGATATTCTCGAATCCGCTGATACGCTTGTGCTCACCCGGCTCCTCGCGCGAGCCATAGAGCTGCTTGGCTAGCGCGCGATAGAGGATGTCATTCACCAGCGTGCTCTTGCCCGAGCCCGAAACGCCGGTGATCACGGTCATCACGCCCAGCGGAAACTTCGCCGTCAGGTCTCTGAGGTTGTGACTGCGCGCGCCTTCGACGGTGATCCATTTGCCGGTCAGCGGACGCGGCTCGTCGCGATGCAGGATCGCTGTTTCACCGGAGAGGTATTTCCCCGTCAGCGACTCCGGAGCCAGCATAATCTCCGCTGGCGTCCCCTCGGCCACCACATACCCTCCCAGCTTGCCCGCTCCCGGCCCGAGATCGAGCACATAGTCGGCGTGGCGGATCGTGTCCTCGTCATGCTCAACGACAAGAACCGTGTTGCCGAGATTGCGCAGCGACTCAAGCGCAGCGATCAGCCGCTGGTTGTCGCGTTGGTGCAATCCAATTGATGGCTCATCGAGAACGTAAAGCACGCCGCGTAGCCGCGATCCGATCTGCGTAGCCAGTCGAATGCGCTGCCCCTCGCCGCCGGAGAGGGTCGCCGCGTTGCGATCGAGCGAAAGATAGCTCAGCCCCACCGCGGTAAGAAATTCCAGCCGCTCTACAATCTCCCGGCGCAGCCGCTCCGCAATCATCGCCTCACGCGCAGAGAAGGGAATCGACCGCGCTGCCATCAGCGCGCGATTGAGCGGAAGCGCAGTGAAATCGGCGATCGACAATCCGCCTACTTTCACCGCCAGTGACTCCGGCCGCAGCCGGCGTCCCTTGCACACCGGGCACACTGACGCCGACATGTAATTCATCATCCAGTCGCGGTAGGCGTCAGACTTCGATTCCTCCAGCGCATCGCGCAGATACGCCAGAATGCCGTGGAAGCCGGTGCGCGGCCCCTCACCCTTGGGAGGGCCGTAAAGCAATAAATCCTGCTGTTTCTGCGCTAGCTGCTCGAACGGCTTTTTGAGATCGATCTTGTATTTATCCGCAGCTAGCTTGATCAGCTTGAGCAGATACTGCGATGCCGAGCCCGGCCCGAGTCCGCCGTCGAGCAGCGGCTTCGACCAGTCGTTGATGATCTTCGCCGGATCGAAATCGTAGATGTTGCCCAGGCCATGGCACTCCGGGCACGCGCCATATGTACTGTTGAATGAAAAGCTGCGCGGCTCGAGCTTCGGAATATCAAGTCCGCAATCCGGGCAGGCCATCGACGAGGAGTAAAGCTGCTCGTCATGCTGCGTGGCCACCAGGACCAGCCCATTGGCCATCTGCAACGCCTTGGCCACCGACGACTCCAGCGACTTCTCGATGCCCGGCTTCAAAACCGCCCGATAAATCGCCGCCTCGATGGTGTGGTTCTTCCGCTTCTCCAGTTCGATCGGCTCCGAGAGATCGCGCAGCTCGCCGTCGATGCGCGCGCGGAATCCCTGCTGCTCGATCTTGTCCAGTAAATCCTTGAACTCGCCCTTGCGGCCGCGCACGATCGGCGCGTAGATCGTGACCCGCTCGCCCTGGCCCAGAGCCAGAATGCGCTCGACGATCTGCTCGGCAGACTGCCGCGAAATCTCCCGTCCACAGCCGGGACAGTGCGGCGCGCCTACCGACGCATAGAGCAGGCGCAGATAGTCATAGATTTCGGTGATTGTCCCAACCGTCGAGCGCGGACTGCGGCTGGTGGTTTTCTGCTCGATGGAAATGGCCGGACTCAAACCCTCGATCGAGTCCACATCCGGCCGCTCAATCTGGTCCAGGAACTGGCGCGCGTATGCCGAGAGTGTCTCCACATACCGCCGTTGTCCCTCGGCATAGATGGTGTCGAAGGCCAGAGACGACTTGCCCGAGCCGGAAAGACCGGTAACCACCGTGAGCGTATTGCGCGGGATCTGGACGCTGATGTCGCGCAGATTATGCTGACGGGCGCCGCGCACCGTGATGTGTGTGATCGACATGGATGAAATTTGTAGGGTGGCGATTAAAAAATTTGGATGAATTGCCGATGTAGAGTGGCCGACGTCTTGCAAACGAATTGGAGAACCAGCAGAATCAGCTACAAAACCTCTACTGGTATCTTATTCGGCAACAGAAACGAGGGTCAATTTGCTCGCGTTCTCTGCCACAATGACATCGTACCTTTCGTGAGTAAACGGAGTTTTTCTCTCCGCGCGCAATCGAATGCTGGCATCAAAGTTAGGAAATGGAAACCGCAGTTTCCGGAAGAAAATTGAAAACGGTCGGCTTGATAGGGAAGTGGGCCTAGAGCGAAGAACATGCAGGACGCAATGAATATGCTGATGTTGGTTTGTGCCAGCCTTGCCGCGATGGCTTTCGGAGTGCTCGCCGCTTACGGAATTTGCAGGATGGCCTTTAGTATTTTCCGCCTCCACGCCCGTTCGGTCGCGGCTGAGGTCGCCCGCATCAAGGTCGGAGCAGAAGTCCGCGTCCCGAACGCCTCCTAAGCGTTCTTTTTCGCGCTCGCCATTCCTCGAAAATCCATTCCCGGACGGCAGCATTCTGTAATTGCTCCCGCCTGAAAAGCCAATTCTCCCGTCCTTCGTCTCTCCCCCGCCCAATTCCACGTCTGATATCCCAAAGAGCGCACAGCTATTTCCTTTTCCCTCCCAGCTCCGGTCCACAACCGGCTGTGGCAGAGAGCTTCTGTGATTTTGATGATGGCCCCAAGCAAGAGATCTCTCGCTACAGACATCACCGCTCGGGACTGAGAGTCGATTCGAGGCAGGGCTTTTGTCCCGCATAAACGGCCCAATGGAATAGGCGGCGTCCAGGGGTAAAATTTTGTAAGACCAGCCGGGCAGGTACGCCAAAAATCCAAGCACATCTGTTAAGCTAAAGGAGTTGCCGCGTTGTTCGAATCTTAAGGTCCGGCCGGTGTCCAGGAAGACCTGAAATGAGTCGAAGAGCGGAGAGTGTTTAGAACCAATCGAGCTGAACAGACGCTTGGTTTTAAGCAGCGCAATCCAAATTGTTGAAAAACAATCTTGGGGACGTAGCTCAGTTGGTTAGAGCGCTGCCCTGTCACGGCAGAGGTCGCGGGTTCGAGCCCCGTCGTCCCCGCCATACAAAGCAAAGCACTTAAGCTTGTATGGCTCCTTAAGTGACAACCCACAATCCAACCCACAGCTATTGCACCAGCTCTGAGCCCGTGCCCAGCGCCTCCAGGTAGCGTCCCTGTGCGGTCCGCGTCTCGTCTCCATCTCCTTGCGTGTACAAATCCAGCGTGGTCTGAATCTTTGCGTGGCGGAGCATGCTCTGCACTGTCTTGGGATCGACCTTGGCCTTGTTGACCAGCCAATTGCTGAGACTGTGACGCAGGTTATGAAGCCCGAAGCGCTGACCCTTCTCGATGCGCACGCTCGCGGCGATGGCGGCGGTCCTCAAGTGATCACACACGAATGACCGTGGTGAGAGCGGCACCCGTCCATTTTTCTTTAGCGATGGAAACACGAAGTCTGCTTCCTTCGCATGCGGCGATTGCGAGCGCCATGCGAGCAGGTGTCCGGCCAGGACCGGATGCAGGGGTACATATGCGTCTGACGCCTTGGTCTTGGCGTCGCCGTCCAAGCCCTTGGCCCAGCGCTTGCAGATCCGGATTCTATCCTCGTCCCATCGCACATCGGACCAGCGCAGCGCCGGTACCTCCGACGCGCGGAGGGCCGTCGCGGCACAGGTCAGCACCAATGCGAAGTGAAGCGGGCTTGCGAGGCGATTGAGAATCGCGAGCGTTTGATCGGGCATCAGGATCACGGCCTTGTAATGGGTCGTGCAGCGTGTCTCCACGGGCAGGACCGGATTCTTGGTTACCAGCTCGTGCAGGATGCCCACCTTGTAGACCCGCAGCATGATGCCCCGAATCTTGGAGAGGGTCGTCCAGGCGAGCCCGGAAGCTGAATGGAGCGATTTCACCCAGCGCTGGATGTCGAGAGGCTTTATGTCTTCCGCAATCTCATTGCCCCAGCGGGCGATGAGGTAGTCGCGGACATAGTGCTCAACAATCGGGATGGTGTTGACGGACTTCGGGCGCACCGCGTCCTCGCCAAAATCCGCCTTAAGATAATGCTCGGCAAGCTGGTTGAACCGGATGCGGCCGGGGCAGGGGGCGTCGCTGTTGACGCGGACAAGCAAACCCAGCCTGTCCACTTCTCGCCATGCGGCTCCCTCGTTCGGAAAATCCCGCACGAGCCCGACGGGCAGGCCATGTTCGACCCGCCTGCCGTCCGCCGTGGCTACCCTGTAGCGAAGCATCCAGATGTCTCCGTCCTTGCGCGGCACTTGTTTCAATGATCCTCGCTGATAGGCAACTAGCTGCGCTCAGGTGCTGTCACTAGCGCGTGGTAGGCTGAGGCGGCGACTATCTTGGGCAGTGTTCGGACTACTGTGACGTAGCCGTGAGGGGAGATATCTGACGATGACGAAGTATGAGGTAACCCTTACCTTCGATGATGTAAACACCTGCGCGGAGTTCAATCGAAATCTTGCTGCACTGCCCTTGGAGCAGGATCATTTCTACATCGCTTTGCCACCGCCCGGCTTTCATTTCGACAACGCGGTGTTGTCGATGCTCGTGACATTCGTCGAGCATGGAGGTTTGGAAGCCGTCGCAGGCGTTGCCGAGTTACTTAAGATCGCGCTTGAGAAGTTTGGTCCGGAGCGGAAACCCACCAAGGTTCACATTGAGTCAGAAACAGGGGAGTGGACCATCGACGGCAACCTGTCCGTAGATGAGATTCGGGATGTCCTCGATGAAAAGATTTTCCGGAAGTAGTGACGTCTTCCACTCGGACGCGGACGGACAGTACGACGTATCGTTCTTCGCGTCATCGATTCATCACTCAATCGAGTTTTCCCGGCATGTCTTCAACAAGTTTGCATCATCAGGCCAACGATTTTCAGATATGGCCGTTGCGTGGAAGGCCGCAATTACCGCGGAGCGAAGGGCATTTCTGCTCGAACATCATGAGGCTGCACACCACGGTCTCCTTTTTTCGACTCCCGCCGGAGCCCTGCTGTGGCGCCTCAACCAGAGCATCTCGCGTGACATCCACTATATTGCCCAATCGCTGAACGAATTTGGGGTCCCAATACCGAGCAACAGATCCCCCAGAAAATGGCTGAACGGACCAGAGTTCGTATTGGCGTTAGAACACGGCAAAGGTCACCGCGATCACAATGCCTACGTTCGCAGCGTAGTGGATGCAGTAGAGAAACTCCTTTCTTTCCGGACTCTCCTGTTCGAAACAGACGCTGAAAACGCTTACGGCCATATGACCATCGGCGACTGTCTCAAACTTTTCAGATTCGTGTACCCATACCTGGCAGCACGGTCAGGAGTTGCGTGGAACTACGAATGGACAACGAGACTGGACCCGCGAACGAGACTATTTCCGAACGGCGTCATCTTAAACTTCCTAGATATTGCCGAATGCCATGCGATGGCGAAGGAGCTCTACATCCTGCGCGCTGTCGGAGATAAGGAGAGTTTCCGTGAGCGCACTGGAGAGGCGCTCGCCGGCCAGTTCGGAGCGGCATTCAAGGTGTCAACGGACTTCGCCAAGATAAACTCTGACTTCGAGTACAGTCCTCATTATGTCCAGCTAGCGGCATTAGCTGCGCTCAGTACGGGTCTCGACGTCACGGCGGGTTCAGGTCCTCTAGTCATCGAAGATCAACTGCCATGGCAAAGGTTCTCGCGGGACGGCGCGTTTTCCCTAGGTGGTTTTCAGCAGTCTCTTGAAGCGCTCTATACATTGCAATCGAAACCCTTGATTGGTGCCGAGAGTAAATGGCTGATATTTCACCCCATTGACCTTCGCAAACTTGGGCCTGACTCCTCACCGGATATCATTGGCGCGCTAGGTCGCACTCTCGCCTCGTTTTCCTTGGATATCCAAATCTATCTTTTCCATCGGGCATCGCAAGAAAATCTCCGGTTTCTGATGGGGGCAATCAAGCGCGGAAACGAAGCGGCGCCTCAAGAGGCGTTCGACGCGTGGAACTCGTTTCTGTTCCTGAACCAAGCGTTTGTCGAATACAGAGATCAACTGTTCCATTTACCTGTGGAGATTTCGGCGATCTATCCAAGTGGCCATCCTCTACGGACTCAACGTGAGTTTTGCTACTTGTCAACAGGTCCTGTTCAATTACTCAGCCACGTCGTCAACGGCTTGTGTACGAGGCGTTCCGCGGCGTCGTATTCGCACCATACGGTCGCCAAAATCGATGTCGTCGCACCGAAGATCATTGCTTACATTTCAGAGCACCAGCCACCCGGTTCGGAAGCGGGTGCGATCAAGTCCTTCGTAACGCTTCTTATCGAAGCATTTTTTGGAAACGGCCGCGATCTTCCATTCGGCCGGGAGCATCTCCAAGAGTCATCGAAGAAGACGAATTTCGTGTGAGGCATTGTGCGCGACAATCTCCGTGCAGCTCATTGTCGCCATCGGAACCATTCGGCGGACGGAATCGTTTCATCCGCATGCCTATATACGTCATCGACTGCGCTAATTGCAAAGCGGAAAACCACCACAGCAAACTGGCCTGCTTCATGTGCGGGCATCCGTTCCGCTAGAGGGCGGGGCAGTTCAAGCACGGCGGGCGGGCTTGTCCGTCAGCGCTTACATGTAACCCGCGGGTGAAGCACAAAAAGCCCGAGGCGGTAGCGGGCCGGGCGACTCTGCAAAACCCTATGGCGCTCTCTTGAAAGCGCGGGTTTGCTCCGTCGGGCAAGGACTGGCCTGAGCGCGGTGAATGCGGGTTATGCCCGTCATTTATACTGGCGGGCATGGCCTTAAAGGAAGTTCTTGCGCTTATTGACGCGGAGATCGCTCGCCTGGAGCAGGCGAAGTCGCTGCTGTTTGGCGTCTCTCCCACCGATGCGGTGACCCTTTTGGGCGCGATTGCCGTGGTTGTGGCTGCAGGGATGGTGGCTACGCTGCTTCCAGCGCGGCGGGCATCGCGGGTTCAGATTGCGTCTATGATGCGGGAGAACTGAGGTTCGCGATTCCTTGGTTGGGTTACCAGGGATTCCCGCCGTGAACCTACTGATGCAATGAGAATCCGGACGGCAAAGCTGCCTCAAGATGGATTTGTTCTCCGCTGATGGGGTGGTGGAATTTCAGAAATTGGGCGTGCAGGAAATATCCTCCATCGCCGGGGAGGCCGGGGTGATTTTCAAGCGGCTGGCCTGTGACGCCGTACAGAGGATCGCCAACCAGCGGATGGCCGATCGATGCCAGATGGATTCTGATTTGATGAGGGCGGCCAGAATACAGGCTTACCTCAAATGTTGTGGTGCTTGTGGTGCACGACATCACCTTTGCCACTGACTTTGACGGTTTGCCACTTGGGCTGGCGGCCCACACGGAACCGATGAGCGGGTGCGGTACGAGGCCGATGGGTGTGAGGATTTCATAGACCTCCTGCTGTGCCATGTTTTGAGCCAGCGCCCGGTAGATTTTTTGAATTTTGGGAGTGTTCCAGTTTGCCTCTAGAATGGAGGCCGCTTGCGCTGTCTTGGCGAAGAGGACGATGCCGCTGGTAGCTCGACCCAACCGGTGGACAGGGTTTGCATCGGGGTAATGCTTTTGCACCAAGCGCAGGAGGGTGTTTTCCATGAAGCCGCCGCCAGGGAGAGTGGGCATTCCGCTGGGTTTGTTGACGGCCAACAAATGGGGGTCATCAAACAGGACTTCGAAGTGCTGAGGGGAGTCTGGTTCGATCCAGGGTGGACGGTTCCAGGCAACGGTTTGGCCTAAAGTGACCGATTCGCTGCCAGTAGCGGTGACGCCGTCGAGGGTGACTTCGCCGTTGTCCAGCTTCTGTTGCCAGCCTTGTAGGGTTGAGTGGGGGTAAAGGCTTGCCAAGTGGGAGAGCAGGGTTTGTCCACGGTATTTGCTATTGATGATTGAGGTGTAGACATAGCCTCGGTTGAGCATGCAGTTTGAGTGTAAATTGTGGCATCTGCGGCAGGAGTCGCCGGGGTTTGGGCGACACTGGATTTAGCCAGCAAGAGCTCTAAGTGCGTCCACTTTGGGGAGGCAGAGTCCGCGCGGATCATCGGCAATCCGGAAGTCATGCCTTTGGCACCAGTCACGGCAAACGCGCTTGTAGTCAGTATGAGGACCGGCAATCCTTGAGGATCGTGAGTCCTGATGCCCGACCCACTGATTTTGAGCTTCGACTTCATGCTTGAGGACAACCGGATCAAAGGTGCGGCAAATCGCCCGTTGGCCTTATTGGGTGATGGTCTGGATGACCTCGAAAAGATTGCCCCACGGATCGGCGAAGAACGCAACGCGGAGGCCTATTGCGGGTACGTCATGTGGCTCGCTGGCGATCGTCACGTTGCGGCGCTTCAACTCGTCAATGACGGCATCAACGCTATCGACGCTGAACCCCGGGTGGTGCCAGCCAGACATGTTGTAACTATCATGCAGATCCTTATAAGCAGGTCGTTCTGCGGCTCCTTGCCCGGCCATTAGCTCGAAATGAAAACTATCGTCCCCAGCGGGGTACAGAAAACCGAAGCTGAGCCCGGCAACGGATGCCGATTGCTTCAATCGGAAATCGAGCTTGTCGGCATACCAGGCTACCGCTATGTCAAAGTCCGGCACGCGGATGGCTGTGTGATTGATCTTCAGTGAAGCAAGCGGGCTGGAGGCGTGAGGTGTGGTCATTGTTTTTCCTTAAACGTTCCTTCCGTTATCGCCAAACTACAGCGCCTTCGTCTTGAGCCAGGAACGCATAGCTTGAACAACTTCTGCTTTGCGTTCGAGTGGCAACCAGTGGCCAGAAGGCAGACTTGTCACGGTAAGGTCCTGGCACGCGCTGCGCATGGCATCTCCGGAGCGGTTGTGGGTGATGTCGCAGAGACCGTCGAATTCGCCGTTAATAAACAGCACGGGCTGGCGCAGCTGTCCGCCTTCCGGCGCTGCGTGAGCGTAGGCGATGTTGGCGCTGTCGTTCAAATACCAGGAATTGCCCGGCCGGAATCCGGTAACGCGGAACGATTCGACAAGAGCGTCAAAGTCAGCCTGCGGCCAAAGTGCGAGATCAGGCTCTACCGCGGGAGCGTGATGGTCCGAACCGAACCAACCGCCATTGCGCGTAATGATCGCAGACCGGTACACCTTGCCTACTGATTCGGGATTTCCTCTCCGGAATATCGCCGCGAGGCTTGCCCGGATGTCCGCATCGAAATCGGTGACCGTCTGGTCGAAATTGGTCAGGTAGAAGCGGTAGTAGTCCCATTGTCCGTCCGGATATTGATCGGCGGGATAGAGCTTGCGGTCGATGAACGGCAGCAGACTAGGCAGCGCGAAGGCCTGCGGTGCATAAGGGACAGAGATAAACACGACGCCGCGGCTTCGTTTCGCGTGATGCGCGGCCAGCGCCCCGACAACCGGGCTTCCGAGGTCATGCCCGACCCAGATGGCCGGGCTGGCGCCAAGATGATCATGCAGTTCGACCATATCGTCGACGATCTCTTTCAGGGCATAGGCCTCCGAGGCGGTAGGCGCAGACGAACCGCCGTAGCCGCGCATGTCTGGCGCAATGCAGTGCCAGCCTTCGGAAGCGAAAGCCTCCATCTGCGCGCGCCACACCAGGCCGATCTCGGGCCAGCCGTGAAGAAAGATCATCAATGGCCCGCCGGCAGGTCCGGCCTCCCAGTAGTGCGTCGTGTGACGTGGCGAACTGAAAGTGGTGCTCGGTGAGTGTGACAGATGTTGCCATCGTGAGCTCCTC
The DNA here is from genome assembly GCA_963745105.1 of uncultured Acidobacteriaceae bacterium. Lineage (GTDB taxonomy): Bacteria > Acidobacteriota > Terriglobia > Terriglobales > Acidobacteriaceae > Silvibacterium. The sequence goes on along the minus strand of CAVUWQ010000068.1, from coordinate 159,335 downwards.
TAGGCAGGGTTTACCGTGCGCAGGAACTTCACAAGCTGTTCGCTGACTTCGGCAGAGGCTTCGTGTTGTATCCAGTGGCCTACATTGTCGAGTTCGAGATTCCCGACGAGGCCGGGAAGGCCGGCGTGAAGCTTTCGGCAGGAGGATAGAGCGCCCCCAGGCCATCGGCCTTTCCCGAAATGTAAAACGAGGGCTGGGTGATCTTCGCGCCTTTCCAGGCGGCGGACAGATCGAAATATGGTTCGGCGGCGCGATAGTAGTTCAGTGCCCCATGAAAACCGGTGCGCTGGAATTCTGCTATGTTGTGAGCCACGTAATCCGGTTCCACCCATGAAGGCAACGGCCCAGGAGCAGGACGATGAAGGCTTCGTGCAGGGTCCAGAGGATTCCATCGCTGGTCGGCTGGAGCAGAACCCGATGCCCAATACAAAATCCCCGGAATCGTGACAGCAGCATCGGCCCAAATCTGATCGGCTTCCGGTTTGATCTGTTCGAACATGTAGAAGTCGTTTTCATGCCCAGTGGTTCGCATGCGCTCGAAGACGCTGACATCGCCACGCGGGAAGTAAGGCACGCTCAGGCAGAACACCGCTTTGAATCGATCAGGACGCATCATGGCGGCATTCCACGCATGGGTTGCGCCCCAGTCGTGACCCACGATCACGGCGCTGGGAATATTCAGCGCATCGAGAAGTCCGACCAGATCACCGGCAGTGTGCAGCGGCGTGTACAAAGCTGAGTCGGTTGGCGCTGAGCTGCGCCCGTACCCGCGCATATCTGGAGCAATGCGCTCGATAGCCGGCTGACGCGACGGCTTTCATCTGTCGTCGCCACGTATAAGAGGTGTCCGGAAACCCGTGACAGAAGAGAACGGCTGGCCCATCTCCAAGCTCCGTTACGTGCAAGGAGATGCCATTCGCGGCGATCTCATACTCCTTGAGCTCCATCTATCCTCCACGTCACTAAAATCATCGTAGGTATTTGCTTGAACTAAAGCAAATATTAGCAAAGACTGCTTTTGACGGAACAAAACAGTGAATACGATGAGATACACATGGCAATTGACCACGTCGATCGAGTCGTCCAACTTTGGAAAGCGGAAAGGCCGGACTACGACCTCGCCCCTGTCGAGATCATCGGGCGGGCGGGCCGCATCATGGAGCATGTCGATCGCGCTCTTGAAGCGAAGTTCGAAGAGTTTCAGATTTCACGGGCATCATTTGATGTGCTGGCCGCACTTCGTCGCATCGGCAAACCGTACAAGCTGACGCAACGCGATCTGATGCGCAGTCTTTTCCGCACATCCGGGAGCATGAGTCTTAGAATCGATTCCCTGCAAAAGCAAGGCCTGGTGGATACGGTCACCTGGCAATGATGACCGTCGCTCTGTCTTCGTCACTCTGACTCCAAAGGGTGTGGCGCCTCTTGGAAACCGTCATTCCTGAACATCTTGAGAATGAAAGCAGCCTGGTCGCAGGGCTCAATCGAGCTGAACGGGCGCAGCTTATCGCCCTGTTGCGCAAGTGGTTGGTCAGCCTCGAAGAGGAGGTCGCTCATGGCCGTCAGCTTTACCTCGGTATGACACTGCTCGATTCTCGCGCTTCGATGAAAATGCGGCGAGCTGTTGGCCTGCCCGATGTGCCAGGCTTACTTATCAATAAGGTTGCGGCGGGTAGCCGGGCAGAAGAACTCGGCCTGCGGAAGGGTGATCTCGTCACTGCCATTGAGAGACAATCCGTTACGTCTCTGGTGGACTTTCGCAAGATCCTGAACAAATCAGAACCAAAGATGAAGAAAGTTAAGGTGGTTCGTGGAGTCGAAACGATGGAATTCAAGCTTAAGAGCTCGTCCATATAGATTGGTATCGGGAAACGCGCTTGGCTCCACTCTGACGAAAGTCGGCTAATCGGACAGTTGAACCGACTTGCCTGCGTGGCCACTGAGGCCGAAGGCGACAAGTCGGCACGGAAGGACTTCGGCCGCTGTCGCGTCGGCTAGCCGAGACCTCGACGGGTTTCGACAACCCCCGTTGAATAAGATTCCGGATGGCTCTCCGGAAGACTTCGGCGACGATTTCCGAAGAGCACTCGCAGATGTTGCGATCTAGAGGTGATGAGGCTGCATTGTGATTGGGCGTATCAGCTGTTCCATCCACTGCCCACTCGTAGCGGATCGACGGACTACGTCGAGTGCTAAGTAATATCAGCGCCCAAACCGATAGACAAAGCCTGCGCTGAAGCGGAAGTTATTCTGGTGATCGTCGGTAGGGTTGGGCAGCAGGGTGAGGTAGTACTCGGTCTGAAAGGCGCGCACTGCGAAGTGGCGGCTTACGTTAACATCGAGGCCGCCTCCCGCAGTCATGGCGAATGCCGTCGACGAGCCCAGTCCAAGGTTACCCGGTGCAAGACCGCCGGAGGCGTGAGCTACTCCGAACAACAGCTGACCGAAGGGCGTGAAGCGTGACGAGTGGCGCAGCGAATAGCGCGCTCCGGCGAGATAGTCGGAAAGCGTCAGGTCGAGCCCCGTTGAGTCAACGTTTCCAGCGGTGACGCCTCCTGCTTCACCTGCCAGACTGATTGTCGGTGTGATCCGGTAGGCGAAAGAGGCGTTGGCTCCGTTCATCGAGAAGCAGCCGCATCCATCCGGAGGCGCATTGGTATGCACCCACGCGTAGGTGACGGCGACTTCAGCCCGGGGTGCGTTTTGAGCCAGAGCCGAGGGAGCGAGCGCCGGTATAACTGCAGCCGGCGCAAGAAGAGCAAGGATGATCCTGGTAAGTACGCGCATGAGCGTCTCCCTCTTACTGCATGACCAGCGTGACGGTGGTGGTGTGCTGCTCCGATCCGCTGGTCCCGGTCACGGTGATGGTGTAGGTGGTGGCTGCCGGCGTATTCGTGCCGGGGAGGGCAAATCCGGCCCCGCAACCCATCACACCCAGCGATGCCACTCCCGTTGCCAGCAGCAGCAGGGCGACAGACAGGAAGCCGGAGAAGTGTTCCCGGCGCCTGCGTCTGAAGCATCCCCATGCCCCTGTTATGAACATGGCCATACTTGCAGGCAGTAGCGTCCATGGAGAGATTGGATTGCGCGTCGAGGTATGCGCCAGTCCGGCTGCTGCGGTCGCTGCGGTCTGCACGGTCATGATGGTTGTTACGGGGCCGGCGCTGGGTGTCACGCTGGAGGGGTTGAAGCTGGCTGTTGCGCCGATTGGTAATCCAGTGGCGCTGAAGGTTACCGGACTGTTGAAGCCACTCCCACTGGGTGCGACATTGATGGTGTAGGTAGCCGAGCCTCCTGCTGTGACTGTCTGAGGCGCGGTCGGAGAGTTCACCGCGAAATTGCCCTGCGGTGTAACTCCGGTGCCGGTAAGGGCCGCGGTCTGCGGCGATCCCGAGCCATTATCGGCGACGCTGAGCGTGGCACTGAAGCTGGCTGCGGAATCCGGAGTAAATGTGACTGAGATTGAGCAATCCGCACCTGCTGCCACAGAGCTTCCGCAGTTGCTGGTCTGAGTGAAATCGCTGGCGTTCGTGCCGGTGACGATGATGCCAGTGATGGTGAGCGCCGCATTGCCCGGGTTAGACACGGTTACGGTCTGTGCGGCGCTGGTTGAACCGGTGTTTTGATTTCCGAACGCAATGCTGGTGGGACTGAGAATGGCTTGCGGAACTGGGGGAGGGTTAGTTCCCATTCCTGTGCCCGCCAGGAGCACGGTGCTGGGTGTATTCGCGGAGTTGCTGGTGAAGCTGAGCGATCCGGTAAGCGAGCCTGCCGCCGCGGGCGTGAAGGTCACGTCGAGGGTGCAGGATGCGCCTGGAGAGAGCGATGCAGTGAGATCGCATGTTCCGCCGGAGGCGGCAGCAAAGTTTCCGGTTACCGTCACGGCGTTTGCCGGGAAGGAGAGCGCGAGGTTGCCAGTGTTCTTCAGCGTCAGGGGAAGCGGAGTGCTGGTGGTGCCGACATTCTGGGCGGGGAAGGTGAGCGTGCCCTGTGGTCCGACGGCGAAGACCTGCAGACCGGCGGGTATGAGCAGGTCTCCGTCGCTATCGACCGCCAGATAGTAAGCGCCGGGTAGTAGGGCAGCTGTGGCCGCACCGCCGATGGCTCCGCTGCCGCCGCCGGCGTAAGTGGAGATATTTCCGGAGGTATTGACCTGGCGTACGACTATGCCAGTCGGAGTGTTGCCGGACGCGATGAAGAGATCGCCAGCCAGGTCGGTGGCAACACTGTATGCGTTGATCTCCGCGCTGGTGGCTGCTGCTCCATCGCCGCTGTCGCCCTGTGTTCCGTTGCCGGCGACGGTGGTGATGAAGTCGGTGACGGCGTCGACGCGGCGGATGCGATAGTTCAGCGAGTCGGCGATATAGACATTGCCCGCGCCGTCAGTGGCCACAGCGGTGGGGAAATTCAGTTCCGCTTCATAGCCGAACTGGTTATCGCCGTTGTATCCCGCTACACCTGGACCGCCGCCGTCACTGCCTACGCCCGCGACGGTGTTGACATCGCCGAGGGCGTTCATCTTCAGCACAACCTGGCCGGTGTTATCGGCGACGAACATATTGCCGGCCAGATCGAAGGCAATTCCTGTTGGACCGTAAAGCAGAGCGCCAGTTCCGCCGCCGAGGACGGTCGAGATGATTCCCGTGGTTGCGTTCACTTCGCGTACGCGGGCATTGCCAAAGTCCGCGATGTAGAGGTTGCCGGAGCTATCGAGAGCGACCGATAGGGGACTGGCCAGGTTGGCGCTGGTGGCTGGATCTCCATCGCCCGAGAACGATCCCGGACCGGTGTTCGGGGTTCCGGCGAAGTTGGTGATGTTCCCGGAGGTATCGATCTTGCGGACGACATTCTCCCCCTGATCCACGATGTAGTAATTGCCGCTCGCGTCTTCGGCGATGGCGGTTGCGGTGCAGAAACCTGCTGCCGTGGCTGGGCCGCTATTGCCGGTGTCATTGCATCCTGACGCTCCGCTGCCCGCGAGCAGATTCAGCACTGCGGGATTGAACTGCAATTGCGCGACAGCAGCCGGGGGCACGACACCGGTTCCGGTGAGGGTGGACATCTGCGGGGAGTTGGCGGAATTATCTGTAACTGTGAGAGTTGCAGTTCGGGCGCCACCGGTTGTTGGAGTAAACATCACCTCGATATTGCAGCCCTGGTGATAGCTCAACGGTCCGCTGCATTGGGTGGTGAAGCTGAAGTCTCCCGGGTTGGCGCCGGTGATCGAGACGCTGATGCCGGTTATGTCACCCGTTCCGTAGTTCTGCAGCGATGCGGTATAGGCGGGCGCGGTCTGTCCTACGACATAATTTCCGAAAGCGATTGTGCTGGGGTTAATCATCGCGTCGGGCGTGCCGGCAGTGCCTGTGCCGGATACGGCGATCATCTGCGGGCTGCTGGGGTCGCTGTCGACCAGAGTGATTGTGCCGGTGACCGGTCCGATGCCGGTTGGGGTGAAGGCAACGTAGACCGTGCAGGTGGAGTTCGCGGCCAGCGGAGAGTGGCAATCGCTGGTCTGGAAGAAGCCGGTGCTGGCGGTGATGCTGGTGAGAGTGATGGGGGTCGAGCCTTGGTTCGTCACGCTCACCTGCTGATAGGGCTGGGTGGTGGTGTACTCGGTCTGATCGCCGAAGGGAATCGACGTTGGCGAGATGAGAAGGTTGCCCGTGGCTGCTCCGGTTCCGTTGAGAAGGATAGTCTGGGTGCTCGCGGGCGCATTCAAGGTGTTGTCAGTGAGCACCAGCGAGCCGGAGATGCTGCCGCTGGTGGTGGGCGAGAAGCTGATGGGGAGGGCGCAGGTTGAGCCTGCGGCCAGCGTGGCTGCTGCCGATGTGGCTGGGGTGAGCAGCGGGCAGGCGTTGTTCCCCGAACTGTCGAGGGTGAAGTTTGTCGAGATGCTGGGATCATTTCCGGTCGACGGTATGGGGAAGGTCAGCGGCGCGTTGCCGATATTCGCAACCGTTACGGTCTGCGGACTGTCGCTGCTGGTGGAACCGGCCGCGGTCGATGCGAAGGTGAGGCTCGGCGCGCTTCCCATGGCCAGCTTGATCACGTTGCCATTGGTGGCGTCGGCTACATAGAGGTTGCCGCTCGCGTCCACGGCCAAGCCCTGCGGGCTGCCCAGACCGCTGATGGGGACGACGCTCTGCGTATAGCTTCCGCCGGAGAGCATCTCCAGCAGCACGCGTTTGTTGCCGGTATCGGAGATGTAGACGTCACCGGCATTGTCCACCGCCACGCCTACGGGTGCGCTCAGGCCGGTATTGAACAGAACACTTTGTGTAAACGCGCCGCCTCCCGCGGGTGTTTCCCGCAGGATGCGATTGTTGCCGGTGTCGGCAATGTAGACATTTCCGCTCGCGTCCGCGGCTAGGCCCTGCGGTGCGTTAAGGCCGCTGGCGACGACAAGCTGAAGCTCGGAGCCTGCGGGCTGGTTATAAGTGTTGCCGCTGGAATAGATCTCTTCCACCACGCGATTGTTGGTGGTGTCTGCGATGTAGACGTTCCCTACGCTGTCCACAGCGAGGCCCTGAGGATTGCTCAGTCCGTTGCCCTGTTGAGGGTAGGCCACCAGGTTCGAAGAAATTTCAACTCCGTTGTAGAAGTTAAACTGCTGTACCAGCTCGCCGTAGCTGTCGGAGTAGTAAAGGTTGCCGGCACCGTCGACGGCCAGGCCCTGGAGAATCGGTTGCTCCGACACGGGGTCGCTACTGGCGAACGCGTACACATTCTGGGTGTAGGCGCCTCCAGACGGTGTGTCGATAAAGACGGTGCCGCGCTGGCTGGAGTCGGCGATGTAGACGACACCGTTTCCATCCACGGCCACTCCCACGGGGGTAGTAAAGCCGGAAGCAACGGTGCTTTGGTTGCCGGGACTGAAGGCGAGTTGCGGGCCGGTTCCGACGCCGGAGACGAATGCGGTTGCGAATGGAACATGGGCTGAGCTGACGAATTCGACTGCTCCGTTGCGAATGCCGGCGGCCTTGGGGCTGAAGGTCACATTGATGGTGCAGGTAGAGCCGACGACAGTAAGGACGGGACCGGTGTCGCAGCTGCCAGTGCCCACGTCAGTAAACTCGCCCGATGCGTTCGCGGATGTCGCGAACCCGGTGTCGCCCATGGACGAGCCGGTGCCGAGGACGAAGGGGAGCGACATCACGGCGCTGGTACCGCCAACCGGGACCGAACCGAAGCTGGTGGGAGGGGTGAAGAGCTTGGTCACCTGGTAGAAGAAGCCGGTGACGTAGACTGCTCCGGCGCTGTCCACGGCCACGCCATCCGGATAGCGGACATTGGCGCCGATCAACGTATACAAATAGCCACCCGGAACAGGAGTGGCCTTCACGATGGTTTCGGCCAGATAGCCAGAGGAATTCGCATTGACCGCATAGACATTCCCGCTGCTGTCCACGGCTACTTCGTACACTCCGTTCAGCCAGTCAGAGCCAATCACCTGGCTCTGGGTGTAAGTGCCGCCGGAGAGTGTCTCCTTCAATACCCGGACATTGTTGCCATCGGCAATATAGACGTTTCCGCTGCTGTCCACCGCCACGCCATCCGGGTCACTCAGTCCAGTGCCCACGGTGGTCTGGACATAGCTGCTGTCGGGCTGCAGCGTCTCCTTCAGCACCCGGTTGTTGTCGGCGTCGATCACGTAGACATTTCCGCTGCTGTCTACCGCCAGGTTTCCCGGAAAGATCAGGCCGCCGTGGTAATCAGTCACCAGGCTCTGGGTATAGGTGCCGCCGGAGAGCGTCTCTTTCAAAACACGAGAATTCAGGCTGTCGGAGATGTAGACGTTCCCGCTGCTATCCACAGCAACGCCGGTGGGAGTCTCTATGCCATTGGCTGCGTAGGTGAACAGGACTGTCTCGACATAGCTGCCGTCGGGCTGCAGCGTCTCCTCGCAGACGCTCAGGTTATAGGTTCCGCCGCCGCTCAGGCCGCAACTGGAGATATAGAGGTTTCCGCTGCTATCGATGGCGATAGCGTTGAACTGGTTATAGCCGTTGCTGCTCTCATCGATGACCAGTGACTGGCTGCCGTAGTGGTCGACGTCCTGAGCGTGCACGCAAGCAGTTATACCCAGCGCAACCAGTGCGATTAGAACGAACGTGCGTAGCAATTTGTAAGTCACCGCAATTCTCCTTGAAATCTCAGCACGACTAAGCCTCATTTCGAGCAACCGGCCTGTGCGCAGTCGTCACGTCAATCCGCGGAGAGATTGGGCACAGACCATCACCGCACCTTCCGGCGTTGTGTAACCGTGAACTCGTCCTTCGTTCAGCCACTGGAGGAGGGCTTCCCGATCGATCCCGAAGGCTACCGCCGCATCGTCTGCGCGAACCATGGCTGCGTCTCCTCCGCAGACTTTGCAGCGGAGATCCGCTGAGCCGGAGGAGCGCACAATCGAGATCTCGCGCCGTTCGATACGAATCTCGGTTCTGCGCCATTTCTTCACGCCAGTGCCCTCGGGGCGATCAGGATTGGGGACAATAAATAGCTTGTTGGCCATGACTGCTAGCTGGTAACCTTCGCTCGACACAGAGCGCCGCGTGGTTTGCGGAATTCGGCTGTTGTCAAGCGCGCCCCTGTTTTCGCGCACCGGCCCTTTAAAAGTCCTCAAGGTTGAGCTTCAAAAAAGATCAAGATTTATCAACGTCGGTATGTCTTTGAAAACAGAACAGATGCTTCGCTTCGGCGATTGTGTGATCGATCCTGCTCAGCGCTCTCTCAGCTGTTCTGACCAGCCCCTTCCGCTCAGTCCCAAGACCTTTGATCTGCTCGCCTACCTCGCTGCGAACTCCGGAAGGGTCGTCACCAAGGAAGAACTGCTGACCACGCTGTGGCCCGACTCCTTCGTTGAAGAGAGCAACCTGAGCCAGCACATCTTTCTGCTGCGCAAGGCGCTGTCCGGCCGCGGTCTGGGAGACCGCATCATCGTCACTGTCCCCGGACGCGGGTACCAGTTCGCTTTGCGAGTGGAGGAGTTTTCTTCGCAGCCAGCCCATCCGCAGATCGCGGTGCTGCACGCCACGGAGTCGATCACCAGCGTGGTGATCGAAGAGGGCGAGGATGACGGCATCGATGCTGTGGCAGCAATGCCGTTGTCAGCGGGCCGCCATCGCAGGACAGTTGCGATTATCGTTTTGGCCAGTGCGCTGGCTTTGGCTGGAGCGGCTTCATTGGCCTGGTGGAGATGGCGCAAGCCCGCAGTCGATCACGTGGAGGTGGTGGTCGCCGACCTCGATAACCTGACAGGCGATCCGGCTTTTGGGCGGCCGCTGAATGATGCGTTGCGCATCGGCCTCGGGCAGTCGCCCTATCTCTCCGTGCTCTCGCGCAGCAAGGTGCAGGACACGCTAACCGAGATGCAGCGCAAGCCGGGCGAGGCGATGACGCCGGCTACGGCTCGCGAAGTCTGCCAGCGCAACAATGCACAGGCGGTGTTGAGCGGGACTGTGGCGCGGTTCGGGCAGAAGTATCTGCTTACTCTGGACGCTACCGATTGCGCCAGCGGCAATAACCTGGCTCAGAGCAAAAAACAGGCGGAGAGCGTAGACGAAATCCCGCGGGCGATCGACGAGATGGCAGGCGAGGTACGCAAGAGACTCGGCGAATCGCGCGCGTCTCTGAGCAAATACGACCAGCCCATCTTTTCCGAGCCCACCGGATCATTCGCAGCGCTGCAGGCTTTTTCTGAGGCTTCCCGCCTCGGCAATCAGGGGAAATATGCTGAGGCGGTGCCGTTCTTCCAGCGTGCCATCGAGCTCGATCCGAAATTCGCGGTGGCCTATCTCGACCTTGGTGCGGTCCAGGTCAACCTCGGTGAAAGACAGGCTGCCGACGCCAATGTGAAGAAGGCCTACGAGCTGCGCGAGAATGCAGCCGAGCAGGATCGCCTCTTCATCATTGCGCGTTACCACGACCAGATCACCGGAGATGTGTGGGAGACGATCCGCAACTATCAATCGTGGACGAATATCTACTCGCGCAACCCTATTCCGTGGGGAGAGCTGGCCGATGCCTATACGCAGATCGGTCAGCCGGAGCGCGCCGTCCCCTATGCACAGCGGGACATTGAGCTGAATGAAAAGGGCGCCGAGGGATACGTGATTCTGATGCGCGCACAGTTGCACGCCGGTCAGTTCGACCAGGCAAAGGTCACTGCCGCGCGCGCCGTTGCTGCAGGTAAGGCGAGCCCCCAGCTCCATTCGCTGCTGGAGGAAATTGCGTTCGCGCAGCATGATCAGACGGCGTTGGACGCGGAGATGGCATGGGCGGAGAAGAATACCGGAGCCTCGCGCGTGATGGTGAATGCGGCGCGCATCGCCTTTGCTGAAGGCCGCGCCGAAGCCGGCGAAGAGTTGATGGAGAAAGCAGCTGAGTCTTACCAGCAGCAGGGCATGGCGCAGATGGGGCCGTTCTTTCTGCTGGCCAGCACGCGCAACCTGGCGGAAGAGGGATCCACCGGCCAGGCGCGCAAGCTGCTCGATACGATTCCGCTGCCGCCGAATATGACCGATCCGGTGGTGGCGATGGCAGAGACGGGTGAGGTCGACCGCGCCGCCTCAATTCTCAAGCAGGAGTTGGAACAGCATCCAACGGATACGCTCTGGCAGAACTTTCGCGGCGTGCAGATTCGTGCCGCGATCCTGTTGGCGAAGAATCAGCCGAAAGAAGCAATCGCGGTACTCGAGCAGGGCGCGCCTTACGAGCTTAGGGACTACGATATGTCTACGCTGCGCGGCCGTGCGTGGCTTGCGCTTGGTGATGGAGCTGCAGCGGAGAAGCAGTTCCGCAACGTTCTCGATCATCCCGGCATCGATGCTCTCGCTGATGAGTATCCCCTGGCTCATCTGGGACTGGCGCGGGCGTATGTTCTCGAAAAAAATCAGGCAGCGGCCCGCTCGGAGTATCACACGTTCTTCGATCTATGGAAGAACGCCGATGCCAATCTGCCGGTGCTGATGATGGCCAAAGAAGAGTTCGCAAAACTGGAGCCGGTGAAGGCCAAATGAGAATGTCGTTTTGTGGCGTGTCAATGCGCTTCTCTTGAAAGCGGCTCCCATTTTCACGATGAGGTTCTCTAGAGAGTGGTACCAACACGTTGTTTACGATAGCTTCGTCAATGAAATTACGGTGATGCGGCCCCACGAAATTTCCGAAGTGATGAACAGAAAGTAGCTCCAGCCTCTGTATCGTTAAAAAGGAAGACGCAGCGTCAAGACGGTGGCATGGTTAAAGGTATTAAAGTGCGTCAAGGCAATCTGTTGACCCGCACCGAAAGTTAGTCCCAGTCGCCCCGGCCGGCCGTCGGCGTTGTGCGTCAGCGGTACGCGACCGAATATGATGCCTGGAGTCGCATATACTGCCTCATGTCCGTCATTCGGGCCACCCTTATAAAAGCTCGAATTGAACTCCGCCTCAGGCCAGACCAGCCGCCCAAGACCGGTCTTTGCGAGATGGTATTGAATAGCGTTGTTCCAGGTGATGGTATGTCCTAGCCCCTTCTCATTCGTGACCGGGAGCGAACCACCCGCGGTCGAGGTGAGAGCGAGCTGACCAAAGCCTTTTCCAACCGCAAGGGTAGGAGTAACAACCGCGCAACAGCTTCCGTTGCCATTCTTGCCCGTTGGAATGCTGGCTGCCAAGAAAACAGTTACGATCGCGTTGCCCTTCTCCTCGTTTCGGGCGAAGAGACGCCCCTTGGCGAGGAACGACACGTCTCCAAATCCATCGCGTTCGCCATTGGTGCGGTAGAAATACGGGGGCAGGTTGGCGATGATTTCGATATACCGCTGGGGAATAAATTCCAAGCCCTTGGAGTTGTCATAGTTCCAGATAGCGAAACCCTTCGTGTTGTACTGATGTACGAAATCGGTTCTGAGTTCCTGCTCGAGCCTCGGAGTAACGGTAACGAGTGGTGTGACCCAATGAGGTTGTTCCGCCTGGGTAGCGCTGACCCGGGCCTGATAGCGTTCGATGAAATTATCATCATGCGGCGTGATCGTGCTTTGCTGTGCAGTACCAGGGAGCGCAAGTGAGAATGCGCATGCCATGGCGAGGAGTGACGCTGCCATGAGACGGCGTGGGGACCAGGAGTGCAGCGTACGCTCAAAAGGCATTGTTCATTCCTATAGGAATCGAGATAACGAATTCATTCGATTCTAAAGGCACAACTTCGATGCAGCAAAAGTCACGTTCGTCCCGCAGTTGCACCAGCGCACGAAATTGCTCCAGCCTTCTGTGTCGCCTGGGCATCAAGCAGGTGGCCATTTGTCGTCGGCGCGAAATCAAGCGGCTTGCCGCGGTAATAACAGCTTCAGTGGACGCGCCATGGCCATTTCTTGAATCAAAGGAGTGGACAACACATGGGTCATAGCCCCCAGAAGCCATGGGCATGCATCGAATAGTTAATAGGCGCAAAATGGATACGTTCATCGCGCCATGGCTTGTTTGTGTCTGCACGGTTGGTGGCAGGTTCTTTCTTAAGAGGCAGCTCAAAGACAATCGCTGTTCCAGTCGACGATCGAAGGTAGGAGGAGAGGAACATGACAATGCCAGGCGGTCAGGAAGTAGTCCAGGGAGACGAGCAGTCCAGAGACGGACACTATCGCACCAAGCTGGACCTGCGCGAGAAGGCGGTGACCGGCAATGGGCCCGCGGCGCTGGATCCGAATGCTCCTATCTCCCTGCAGGCCCAAAACCCTTTCACCATCGGAAATCTCAGGGTCGGGTCTGCTTCGGAAGAGGCTGCGGGAATCCCCGCGATCTGGAACACCATGCTTTATGGCATTGGAGAGATGGGTCCGATCCGATCTGCCGAAGCTTTTGTGAAGATCAACCACGTGACCGGCTTTGATTGCCAGAGTTGCGCATGGCCGAGTCCAGACAAGAAGCGGAAGATCTTCGAATTTTGCGAGAACGGCGCCAAGGCGGTTTCTGACGAGTCGACGAAAAAGCGCATCACGCCGGAGTTCTTCGCTCAACATTCCATCGAGGATCTGGCCGCGAAATCTGACTACTGGCTCAACTCGCAGGGCAGACTGACTTCGCCCATGGTCCGGCACGTCAATGCGACGCACTATCAGCCGATCTCGTGGTCAGAGGCCTTTGAAATGATCTCGGACGAGCTGAACAGTCTTGATTCGCCCGACCAGGCCTCTTTCTACACCTCAGGCAAGACAACCAACGAGCCTGCCTTTCTTCTGCAGTTGTTTGCCCGTGAGTTCGGCACGAACAACCTTCCCGATTGTTCGAACATGTGTCATGAATCTTCGGGAGTAGCCATGGTGGAGACGCTTGGCGTCGGGAAAGGCACTGCGACGCTCGAAGATATGGAGAGCACCGAGCTCATCTTTATCTTCGGCAACAATCCCGGCACCAACCATCCACGCATGCTGACATCCCTTCAGAAGGCAAAGGATCAGGGAGCCAAGATCATCGCAGTCAATCCTCTCCCCGAAGTCAGCCTGATGAAGGTGACGAACCCGAACCCGCAGGACTACTCGAATGTTCTTGAACTTCCGATTGCGTTGCTTGGTCACGGGCAGGCACTTGCCGACCTCTACCTTCCGGTCCGCGTCAATGGGGATGTGGCAGCGATCAAGGGCATCCTTAAAGATCTCTTCGAGCGGGACCGAGAGGGACGCCCTTCGGCGATCGACCATGCGTTTATCGATTCCTATACCGAAGGCTTCGCAGAGTTGAAGGCAGATGTAGAAGCCGCAAGCTGGGAAGAGATCATAGAGGAAAGCGGACTGACGCGGAATCAGATTGGAACCGCCGCAGCGATGTATGCAGCGTCGAAGAAAACCATCATCGCATGGTGCCTCGGCGTCACACAGCAGCGAAACGGCGTCGACAACGTCTCGATGATCGTGAATCTTCTGCTCGTAGGCGGCAACATCGGGCGACCCGGCGCAGGCACGGTCTGTGTTCGCGGACACTCGAACGTTCAGGGCGACCGCACCATGGGAGTGTGGGAGCGTCCGCCCAAACCTTTCCTGGATGCGCTGAAAAAGGAGTTCAACTTTGAGCCACCCCAGAAATGGGGGCTCGATACCGTCGAGACTCTCCACGCGATGTTCGATGGTGAGGTGAAGGTGTTTTTTGCCATCAGCGGCAACTTCATCTCGAATGTTCCGGACACGGTATATAGCGCACACGCCATGCAGCGCTGCAAGCTTACCGCCCACGTCTCAACCAAGCTGAACCGCTCTCACCTGATCACCGGAGAGCGGGCGCTGATACTGCCTTGTTTGGGCCGAAGCGAAGAAGATGTTCAGGCGTCCGGAAGGCAGTTCGTGACCTGCGAGGATTCCATGGGCATTATCAATCCTTCTCAGGGATTCCTGCCGCCGGCATCACCACACCTGATGAGCGATGTGGCGATTCTCGCTAGCCTGGCGCACGCCACGCTGGGATCTCGAACGACTACCAACTGGCTCGGATTTGCGTCGGATTACGGATTGATCCGCGACGCGATTTCGAGAGTGGTTCCGGGATTCGAGAACTTTAACGCGCGGCTTGTCAGTGAGAAATTCTTCTATCTGCCCAATGCTGCCAAACAGCGCATCTTCAAGACCAAGTCCGGGAAGGCAAAGCTAAGCGTCTGCCCGATTCCCAAGCATGATCTGGAGCCCGGCGAGCTTCTTTTAACAACCATCCGCACCCACGATCAGTTCAACTCGACAATCTATGGACTGAATGACCGCTATCGAGGAGTCTTTGGCGGTCGCCGGGCTTTGTTCCTGAACCCGCTCGATATGCAGGCGATGAATCTCAAAGCCGGTCAGATCGTGGACATCTACAGTCACTTTGAAGGGGAGATCCGCAAGGCCCCTTGCTTCGCGATTGTTCCATACGCGATCGCCCGCAGGAGCGCCGCGGCTTATTATCCGGAGACAAATGTTCTGATCCCTATCCGCAGCGTTGCGGCCAAGAGTAATCAGCCGGCCGCCAAATGCATTCGGATCACGTTGGCTCCATCAGATACCGCCGAGGTGGTGCACTTTTCAAAGGCAGATATCGATCACAACCTCGGACGGGCAGTGCCGCGTGTTCCATAAGCGAGAACAGTCCAAGCGCTAAACAAACCTAGGCCAGATGCATCGACTTGTCGGACGGAGCGAGTAAATCCTCGATGCGGATGGGGAGATTGCGTACCCTGACCCCGGTCGCGTGATATACGGCATTCGTTATTGCCGGCGCGATACCGGCCAACCCTATCTCCCCGACTCCCCTGGCGCCAATGGCATTCAATTCAAAATCGGGATAGTCCAGGAACTTGACATCGATGGATGGCGTGTCGGCATTCACAGCGACCACATAGTCAGCCAGATTATTGTTGATAGGAGCGCCGGAGCGAGGGTCGTACATCGTCTCCTCGAACAGAGCCATGCCCACACCCATAACCACCGCGCCTTCAATTTGATTCCGTGCTGCCCGCGGGTTCAACATCCGTCCCGCATCGATTACGGTAACAACTCGACTCACCCGAAGACGTGCGATCTCCGGCTGCCAGGTTACTTCCACGAATTGGGCTCCATACGAGTGAAAAGAGAATTTAGGTTTTTGCTCACCGAGCGTTCCCATTGATTTGCCCGTTCCGGAAACTGCCTTGACATTGGCCATGACCAGAATCTGCCCCATGGGGACTGCGCCCTGGCTTTGTCCTTTCAGCCGAACGAAACCATCAGCGAGCTCCAGCTCTTCCTGCTTTTTATCTTTGAAAGGAGATCCGTCTGACCGGACGGCAGCAAGCAAAAGTGCCTTGCCTGCGTTTTGAGAAGCTTCAAGAACAGACGGAACCAACGATGCAGTGACCCACGAACCGCCGGAGATTGGTCCTGCCGGAAGCGACGAGTCGCCGAGAACAACGTCGACCTTGTTCACAGGAATGCCCGTTGCATGGCTCACCACTTGTGCCAAAACCGTGTAGGTGCCTCCACCGATGTCCTGTGTGCCGCAGGCCACCCGGGCGGTACCATCCTGACGCAGCTCCACAGAGGATTCGACTTCCGATCGCGCCGCCAGCCAGGAGCACGCCGCAACTCCCCAGCCTATCGTCGCTCCATTTCGCGTCATCGAGCCAACCTGAGGAGTGCGTTGTGACCAGCCGAACTTCTCCGCTCCGACCGTCAGACACTCTGTCATGTGGCGGGAAGAGAAGGGAATGTTGAGGCTTTCGTCCAGAGCAGGCTCATTCTTCAACCGCAGCTGAACGGGGTCCATTTTGAGCTTGATGGCGAGCTCATCCATTCCGGATTCCAGAGCAAAAAGGCCCGGTACAGCACCTGGACCCCGCATGGCAGTGGGATTGCCTACGTTCTGCCGAACAAGTCCTCCGGTAACAAGCAGATTTGGTGTGCTGTAAAGAAAGGGAGTGACCTCTCCGCAGCCTTCGTCATAGTCGTCCGCTATGGACGTGTGGTTTACGTAGTCCTGCTGAACCGCCGTGAGTTTGCCGTCCGGCGCAGTTGCAAGTTGAATCCGCTGCGCAATCGCAGGGCGATGGCCTACGGTTTGAAACATCATCTGGCGGCTCACAACCAGCTTCACCGGACGCTTCAAGTTGCGAGCACAGGCCGCAGCCAATGGTCCATGCGACCAGGGCCACAGTTTTCCGCCAAACCCTGAACCCAGAAAACGTGTGATTACCTGTACCTGCTCAGGAGGAACCCCGAGCATCGCTGCCATCACGTCTCGATGGTTCACGACCGCCTGCGAGGTCTCATATAGCGTGTACCGCTGTCCGTCGAACACCGCTACCGATGCATGCAGCTCGATGGGATTATGGGTTTCAACCGGTATGTTGTAGACCTCATCGATGGATACGCTGGCCGACGCGAGAGCAGCCTTTGTGTCCCCCCGCTTGCTCTTCTCGTCAGGCTTAGGGGTGGTCAACGGACCATCCATCAGGTTTCCACCAATGGTTGGCTTCGTCTTGACGTAGGTGACCTTCACCGTCTCAGCAGCGGCTCTCGCCTGCTCCACCGTTTGCGCCACGACGACTGCGACGTACTGACCGTAATAGCGGACAATGTCATCTTCGAAGGGAGGCCGTCTCTCATCCACGATCATTGAGAAACCTGACGACGGAGGGACGCGGTAGAGCGGCCCGATATTCTCCCGATGGTAAACAGCGAGGACTCCCGGAAGATTTTCGGCTGACGACACATCGATGTGGCTCACGCTACCGCTCGAGATGGTCGCACAGACTGGCCACGCATAGACCAGGTCCGGGAAGTGATAGTCAGAGGCGTACATTGCTGTACCACTCACCTTCAGGGGACCATCGATCCTGGGTGTGGCGACACCGATCACTTTTGATTCATGGATCTGTTCCATCATTGTCTCCTAAGCGACTTGACTCGCCTGCGCCATCGCGTGGACCAGACACCGCTTTGCCAGCTCGACCTTGAAAGCGTTTTGGCTCTGGGGTCTCGCTCCGTGTAATGCGGCTTCAGCGGCGTTTCGAAAGTTTGATGGGGTGGCGGGTTTACCCATCAGCGCCTTTTCTGCCTCAAGGGATCGCCACGGTTTGGTGCCAACACCGCCCATGGCGACTCGCACATGGGCGATTCTCCCGTCAGCGCCTTGCTTCATCACAATCGCCGCTGAAGAAAGAGCGAACTCATAGGAGGCGCGGTCTCGAAGTTTCAGATAAACGCTCTTTGTCCCCACAGGCATCGGAGGCAGAGTTACTTGGGTGATGAGATCGCCAGGCTCCAATACCGTCTCGCGTTCCGGCGTGGCTCCGGGGAGCAGGTAGAAATCCGCAATCGGCACGGCCCGATGGCCTCTCGTGCCCTCTATGTGGATGGTGGCCTCGAGTGCGGTCAAAGCCACATTCTGATCGGAGGGGTTGGTGGCGATGCAATGTTCGCTTGTGCCAAGAATGGCGAGCATCCGATTGTATCCGCCAATTGCCGAACAGCCGCTGCCAGGCTCACGCTTATTGCACGCTGCTGCTGTATCGCGATAGTAGACGCAACGGGTCTTCTGTAAAAGATTGCCCGCCGTGGTCGCCATGTTGCGCAGTTGAGGAGAGGCACCGGCAAGCAGAGCCTGTGAAAGGACGGCATATTGCTCTTTGACGGTAGCATCGTTGGCGACATCCGCGTTGCGGACTAACGCTCCGATCTTCAACCCGCCGCCGTCCATGCGTTCGATCTTGTTCAACGGCAGGCTGTTGATATCGACGAGCTGCTTAGGACGCTCGACGTTCAACTTCATGTAGTCGATGAGATTTGTTCCGCCGGCGATAAAGCGTATATCGGCGCCATTCTGTGCAGTAACTGATGTTGCCTGAGCCTTCACCGCGTCAGGCACAGCATGTACAGTAACCAGCTCAAAGAGCTCCATCGGCGATCTCCTCTAGGCCATTTTTCGAACAGCCTGCACCGCTGCAACGATATTCGGATACGCTCCGCAGCGACAGATATTGCCGCTCATCGCTTCCTTGACGTCACTTTCCTCATTTCCCCACGGCTCTTTGACCATTGCTACCGCCGACATGATCTGGCCAGAGGTGCAGTAGCCGCACTGATATGCGTCATGCTCAACAAATGCCGCCTGCATTGCATGAAGGTTTCCAGGCTGTCCGATGCCTTCGATGGTGGTGATCTCGGCGTTCTGATGCATCGCCGCAAAGGTCAGGCAGCTGTTTACGCGACGGCCGTTAACGTGAACGGTACAGGCTCCACATTGCCCGTGGTCACAGCCCTTCTTGGTTCCCGTCAGATGAATTGTTTCGCGAAGAGTGTCGAGCAGCGTGGCGCGAGGATCAATCTGGATCGCGTGAGTCTCGCCGTTGACCTTCAGGACGATGGGGATCAGATTCTTCGCTGACTCTGACGTGTTATCGGTCGGGGCTGGCGCCTGCGCGTTGGCAGACACAGCAAAAGAAGAAACAGCTGTGGCCACGCCGGCTGCGCCTGCGCGAGTTAAGAACGACCTCCGGGTTAGCCGGCCTAGCGAAGATGTTGGATCTTTTCTGGCGTTATCGTCGTTGGCCAAGATCGCCTCCTGAGGTGGTGCGTCCGACAACAGCTATCATATATCCGTCGCTGTTGGAGCAACGGCGACACCCAGCCATCTTTCCATCCGCGGCCCGGGGCCGAGGATGGGACGCTCCTGGCCCTAGCCGAATAACCGCTGGGCGATTCGAACATCTTCCTGCGTATCCACGTCCAGTGCGCCGCCTGGCAGCTCAATAGACCTCGCGCTTTGCAGCAACTGTCTGGCTCCTGTATCGCCTTTCAGTTCGCACAACTGCGGAAACATGGATTTCGGGAAATAGGCTGGCACTCCGCAGCGGCCAGCATAGGAAGATCCCGTTGCCTCACCCGTACTGGCCAGAGCCCGCAGATGAGCCGAGGTGACGCTCGGCATATCGCAGGTCATGAGCACTGCGCCGTCGATGCCGCGCAAAACTCCGATTCCAACTCCGATCGAACTTCCCATACCTTTCATCCAGTCATGGTTGATTGCCACCTGCGCACCGTGCAGCTGAGTAGCCTGCTGAATCTGTTCTACCGAAGATCCCAATACGACCACAACGGGAGAACAGCCCGCCTCCATAGCGATCCGCACCGACCGTTCGAGCATGGCTTCTCCGCCCAGCGGAACAAGCTGTTTTGGCTTTCCCAATCGGGTGGATGCCCCGGCCGCAATCACAACCGCACTCACTCGCATCATGAAATGTCTATGGCACAACGCGTTGGAGTATAGCGAGAGTTGTTTCCTTCGCGGACATAGTTGTCGACATCTTGCGCAGAGAGACCGCGGGATTCCGCCAACCTGCCCATGCAGGCAGCCTGCACCTCGGCAATGATTGCCAGTGCAATTGCTTCCGGTCCATCGCCGCCCAAATTCAACCCGATCGGCGCATGGACATGCTCGCAGCATTCTTCGATCGACCACCCGAGCTTCCTGGAGACCTCGGTAATCAACAGGGAAGTACGATGACGTGCGCCGAGTAGTCCCAGGTACTTTGGCCGCAGGGGCAGTACGGTCGCGAGGAACTCCCGGTCCTGCTCGTAGCTGTGGGTCATCAGCACGATGGCGTCGTCGCACCTCATCTCATGCCGGCTCAAGGCAGTTGCATCCGCTACGCCAACAAGCTCCGCATCAGGAAATCGCTCCGGTATCGCCAGCTGGGCTCGGCCGTCCAGGACGTGCACTGACCATCCCAGGAGCGCCGCCATGCTGACCAGCGGTTTGGCGTCATTTCCTGCTCCGAAAATGAAGAGTCGCTGGGGTGGGGTGAGCCGCTCCACGAAGACCTCTTCCGGCAACGGTTGAAGGCCATAAAGGACGCATGCCCGGACATGCGTGAGAGTTTGCTCTGTCAATCGTTCGCTGGCGAAGAGGAAGTCGCCATTTGAAGTAAGGATCGCACGGGCAAACTGGGTGCCATTTTTTGGCAGCCAGGTGAGTACGGTTGATTCCTCGCCAGAAAGGGAGTTGTCCAAGGCTGACATGAGTGCGGTGAATTCGGACGTGTTCGCCGGCTCTAGGAGAAGATCGACGATGCCACCGCACCCCAGTCCAAATGGAATCTCCATCGTATCGTCGAACACCGTCGAATACTGTTCCACGGTCGCTCCCCGCCGCACAAGCCACTCCGCTTTGCGCTGAACCTCTGCTTCGAGACAGCCTCCGCTGATTGTTCCGGTGTAGTCGTTGTGATCCCCGACCATCAGCCGGGCTCCGGGACGCCGGTAGCTTGAACCCTCGGCTTTGACGAGGGTGACCAGAACAGAGGCCGCGCCGCTACGCCACATCTTGACGATCTGACGATTCTCTTTCAATCTGGCTCCTCGATGATGCCCTGACCTGTTCCATAAATATTATGATCACTTGGCCCTGGTCGTCTCCTTCCTGCCAAAACCAAGGCGGTTCTACAACTCAACCGCTGCTCTGTCTTTTGCTTGGGATTTTGAGAGTGAGGTTGCCGGGATCTCGTGCGTAAGTGCAGGCTACACGCCGAATTGTCGCAGGTGGTGGTCGAGGTGCTTGTACATGAGAATGGCCCACTGCTCCGGATTGAGTGGGCCGAAGAATGGGTGCGGGTAACGGGTGCAGCACGCGGCGCCCTGATTGGCAAAGCTGTCGATTGCTGCGATAAGCCTGGAGCGTTCGCGCTCGAGTTCGCACTGCGTCGGATCCGCTGAGAAAAGCTCAGGCGATGACGGCGAGTTGCGACGCATCGGCTTGTCGTCGCGGAAAACCAGCGGCTTGATAAGCCGGCCGATCAAGTTGGCGGGAGAGGATGCACGCTTCGCCTCGATGACGCCCATCGCCATTTCGATGCCCGAGGTGCAGTGGGCCAGAGTTTGAGCAACCGCCATGCTGCCCCATTGGGGCTCACTCTCAGGACGCAATTGCAGAATGCGTTTCTTCGTCTCCTGCACCACGATTGGGTCAAAGAGGTCTTTCATCTCAGTTGGTCTCTGTTGGAAGTATAGGTGTGAGCGTAGTTTGAGAGCCTGCGGCAGGCCAGACTGACCGAGACAGGCGAGAAGTGCAACTCCTCCCTGCAAGCAGAGCGGCTCCTTCCATGATGCTCTCCACGAATTGCGGGAAGCGCGGCAAGAGCCAAAACTTCCTGGAGGATTTGTAGAATTCCAGTCTCGCCGTTCGTCGTAATAGTGAAGGCAGGGCAAATGGCCCGCCCGAAAACCATTACAGGAGAAGACAATGCCGCAATATCTGGTTGCCATTCACCACCCCTACAACTACGTCCCGTCGCTGGAGGAAGCAGCGATGAGGGAAGACATCCACGCCCTCAACCGGGAAATGATCGCTGCCGGAGTCAGGATCTTCGCTGGCGGACTGTCGCCCGCAGCTAACGCGACCGCGCTGCGGTCGCAGCCCGATGGCGGAGTCCTTGTCACCGACGGGCCATACCTTGAGACCAAGGAGCACATAGGCGGCTTTTGGATTCTGGAGTGTGCTGACAAGGACCAGGCGGTGGCGTGGGGGCGCAAGGCCGTCATCGCCTGCCGAGCGCCCGTCGAGGTACGAGAGTTTCTCTTTCGACCCGTTCCGAAGGAAGCCAACTGACCTGCATTGAGACAGTGCGGCTCGAAGCGGCAACGCCTAATTTTTTTGAGCTGCTTGTAGAATTCCGGTTCCGCCGTTCGACGTTATAGTGAAGGCGGGAAACTTGCTCGCCTCACAACGATCCAAGGAGAAGACAATGCCGCAATATCTGGTTTCTGGATATATCCCCGACGACTTCGACCCATCCAAGATGGACGAATCAGTGGGCCTCGCCATCCACGCGCTCAATGACGAAATGGACGCGGCGGGTGTCACGAAATTCGCTTGCGGCCTGGGGTCTGCGAAATCGCTGCGGTCGCAGCCCGATGGCGGAGTCCTCATCACCGACGGGCCGTACCTTGAGGCCAAAGAACACGTAGGCGGCTTTTGGATATTGGAATGCGCTGATATGGACGAGGCGCTCGCATGGGCGCGCAAAGGCGCCATCGCCACCGGGGGAGGGCAGATGGAGGTGCGAGAGATATTCTTCGTCCCGTCACCCAACTAGCCGCTGAGCACCACTGAGACAACGCAGCTTGTAGCGATCTCATGCCGTGAAAATAACCCTGCGCGCGCGAGACGTTGTAGCGAACACCTACCAAGGCCATGACGGACATTCACAAGACGATTGAGGCCGTGTGGAAGATCGAGTCCACACGCCTCATCGCCGCCATTGCTCGCGTCACCCGCGATATCGGCATTGCAGAGGAGCTGGCGCAGGACGCTCTCGTCACCGCGCTCGAGGTGTGGCCCGAGGCAGGCATCCCCGAAAATCCCGCTGCGTGGCTCATGACTGCGGCCAAACGGCGTGCTATGGATTCGTTGCGCCGTGGGCAGATGCTCGTACAAAAGCACGGCGAGATTGCCCGGGAGCTTGAATTTCAGCAGCAGCAGCTCGCAGATGCGCTGGAGCACTCATTGGACCAAGTGATCGATGATGACATCCTGCGGCTTATCTTTACCGCGTGCCATCCGGTCCTCGCCATGGAAGGACGCGTCGCGCTTACGTTGCGTCTGATCGGTGGCCTCACCACGACGGAGATCGCCCGCGCCTTTCTGGTACCGGAGAAGACCCTGGGACAGCGCATCTTTCGTGCCAAGAAGATTCTTTCCGAAGCCCATGTTCCCTTTGAGACGCCGCGCGGGGATGAGTTGCGCCACAGGGTCCGGTCCGTGCTTTCCGTGGTCTACCTCATCTTCAATGAGGGCTATACCGCGACATCTGGAGAGGAATGGATGCGGGGTGCACTCTCCGACGAGGCGCTGCGGCTTGGGCGCATGCTGGTGCAACTTCTGCCCGGCGAGTCTGAAGTCCACGCACTTCTGGCTCTGATGGAGCTCAATGCGTCGCGCACTGCCGCTCGCCGGGGAAGCAACGGTGAGGCGGTATTGCTGCCGGATCAGGATCGCTCCCTGTGGGACTACATGCAGATTCAGCGAGGAATGATCGCGCTCGAACACGCGCAAAGACTAGGTGGTGGCGCAGGTAACTATGCTTTGCAGGCAGCGATTGCTGCTTGTCACATGCGAGCTCGCACCGCTGAAGAGACTGATTGGGAGCGGATCGTTTTTCTCTACGACGCTCTACTGCAAATCAGCCCTTCTCCCATCGTCGCGCTCAACCGGGCAGTCGCCGTCGGTATGGCGCAAGGCCCAGCCGCTGGACTGGATGCAGTCGATAAGCTCGCTGCTGACCCCGCCTTGGCTGGATACCATCTGCTTCCCAGTGTGCGGGGAGACCTGTTTATGAAGATGGGGAGGTTCACCGAGGCGCGTGACGAGATCCAACGCGCAATCACAATGACCCAGAACCTGCGGGAGCAGGAATTGCTGACGGAAAGGCTGAAGCAGATTGAGAAGGCAACCCCATCCGCCTAGGTGCAGTTCAGTCACGGGAAACGCGCTTGTCGTGCGCAATTGCTGCGTCTCGACGAGCGATAAATCTCAAGTGCACTCACCGGGAAGCGATCAGTGACGATAAGCCGGCTAATTAGGACTGATCCGCCCGTATTTTCGCATGGCGGACGATCCAGGAATTTCACGACGGCAGCGCGTTACACATCACCAGCGGCCGCGAATTACGTTCGGATCATATCGGGCTCCGCTACCGGAGCGGAGCCCGACTTTGTTATTGCGCGCCCGCTGCAGCGGCCGCGATGAAGTCGGAAACCTCCTTCGGTTTAGCGAGCATTGCGACGTGGCTTGATTCCAGCGTAAGGGTCTTCGATCCCATGCGCTTGGCGGTAGCCTTTTCCTGCTCGGGTGCGATGGCCCGGTCATTCGCGGCAATCACAAACCAGCTCGGCTTGTTATGCCACGCGGCAGCAGTGAGTGGCGTTCCGAAGATCGTGCTTTGAAGCGGCCCCTGAGTCGCGAGCACGAGGGCCTTATCCTCGGAACTTAGATCCTGAGCGAAGTCCTCATCCACGCCTTTTTTCGTCAACACCAGAAACCCGCCATCGACCGGCCGAAGCTCCGCACCAATAGGGGTGGGACCATAAGGCTTGGAAAGACTGCCCAGACTCTCCCCCTGGTCTGGAGCAAAGGCGGCGACATACACCAGCCCGGCGACCTTAGGATTCATCCCCGCTTCGGTAATGACCGCACCGCCGTAAGAATGACCTACCAGCAGCACAGGACCATCCTGGGCGTTGACGATGCGGTCGGTAGCCGCCACGTCATCTGCAAGCGACGACAGGGGATTTTGGACGCATACGACGTGAAATCCTTTCGCCTCAAGCAGCGGCACAATCTTGGACCAGCTCGAGCCGTCGGCCCAGGCTCCATGAACGAGAACGATATTGTGGACGGGAGCCGGTTGCGTGGCGGCCGTCTGTGCATGGTTATATATGGGTGCGATGGTGAGGAGGCCAATGAGCGCAGCCTTACGCGCACAGTGCAAAAAATGGAGCATAAAGATTTCCTTTCTTCTTGCTACCTTCTAGTAGGTAGGTGCTATGACAGGCGATGAGTTCGACTGCTCATCGCAGGACAAAAACCTTAATTTGCTGAAAGCTGCTGGATCGCGTTGGCCGTGATCCGTTTAAAGGTAGAGCTGGAACCAAAAACGCGAGCCGAGATCATCGCCCCATGAACGATAGCCATGAGCGCATCGGCCTCCAGATCGCTGGTCGTCCGCAGCTTGATCGTCCGGTCCTTAGCTCCCTGTTCCAATGTCTTCGAAAGCCATCCCTTGAGGAGTTTGAAGTGCTTCCCGACCTCGGCCTGAACTTCGGCAGGAAGGCCTGGCAGCTCCGCGCCCAGCAACGCAGCAATGCAGAATGGTTCCGCCATACTGCGTATGCATAGTTCCCAATGATCTACGAACTTCCTCAAACGAGCCTGCGGATGCGCAACGCGTCCATCCAGTACATCGAGGCTTTCTTTCATCCGATTTCTGTGCCTTTCCAGGACAGCCACCACGAGCGCGACTTTGGTGGGAAAGTGGTGATGAATGCTCGCCTTGCGGATCTGAATCGCCTCGGCAATATCAGCATAGCTGAAAGCCGAGAAACCGCGTTCCGCCAGGAGTTTATGGGCCACATCCATGATTCGTTCTGCCGTATCGCTGCTCACGGTATAAGACTATCTACTGATAGGTGCAGATTCAGGTAAATTTCGAACGATTTCCGCAATATTCTCCTCCACGGCCGTTCTGGGAGAATCCTCCGGCTCGAGGCTCCTGAGTCTTGGATCGTTGCTTGGGGGCCGTGCCTTTGCAACTGGACTGTGCCGGACGAGCGCAGCTAAAGATTCGATCTTTTGTTTCCGAAAAGCGGTGGCGGGCTCAGGATTCTGGTAAGCTATCGGTATTCATTTCTAGGAAAGGAAGGAACCATGAAGACATTCAATATCCCCAGCGATCCCAAAACGTTGGCCGTGTTCCTTCCCGGCGTCTCGCGCAACTAGACCCCTTTTCCAGTTGGACCTAGAGATATTCAGCGCAGTCTGAGCGCGGCTTTCGACACGCATCTTTCACTATTCAACCTTAGATATGGCCAGCGGATGTTGTGTCCGCAGCCTCTGCTTCTTGAGCGAGCATTTTTATGAGCAAAACTTCAAGCAAGAATGCAATGCGCGAAGTACTGGCTTTTTTATTCCGCCACTGGCAGCGCGAAAAGTGGCTGGTGGTGTGGGTGGCTCTCTGCATGATTGTGGCCACGGCCGCTGACCTGCTGATGCCGGTATATTCGGGCAAACTCGTAGACGCAATCGCCATGCATGCACCGCGTTCGCTGGCACTCAGTAGTGCGTTGCGTGCAATTGCGGCGATGGCGCTGCTGGGGCTCGTGCTGACCGTGTTAAGGTACGTGGCTCTGATGGGAATCATCCGCCTCACGCTGCGGCTCATGTCCCGCTTTGCGAGCGATTCATTCTGGCGGGTGCAGCGGTTTTCTACCGACTGGCATGCGAATAACTTCGCGGGTGCAATTGTGCGACGGATCACGCGCGGCATGTGGGCTGTCGATCTGATGGATGACATCCTGCTGCTGGAGATGCTGCCTGCGCTGCTGGTGCTGGTGGGTTCCTCGTTGTTGCTGGGACTGCGCTGGCCAAGTATGGGCATAATGGTCGCCGTAGGCGCCGTCGCGTATATCGCTGTATCGGTCTCGCTGTCGCTGTACTACGTTGCCCCTGCGGCGCGGCTATCCAATGCGCAGGATACGCGGATTGGTGCGGCTATCGCAGATGCGATTACGTGCAACCCGGTGGTGAAGTCATTTGGCGCAGAGAGAAGGGAAGACTACCGGCTGGCGAAAGTGGTGGACAAGTGGAACAGCCGGACTTCGCGGACGTGGGTGAGGGCAACACGCAACGGGAGCACGCAGATGTTTCTGTTGCAAGGGTTGCGCACGCTGGTACTTGCCTACGCGGTATGGCTCTGGTGGGAGGGCCGGGCGACTGCCGGCGACTTGACGTTCGTCCTCACAAGCTACTTCATCGTGCACGGCTACCTGCGTGACGTTGGGCAGCACGTGCGCAACCTGCAGCGCTCGGCCAATGAGATGGAGGAGATGGTGCAGTTCCACTCGCAGCCTCTAGGCGTGTCAGATCGCAGAGATGCGAAGCCGATCCGTGTGAAGGAAGGCGAGATTATCTATGACCGGGTGACATTCCGCTATGGAGCGCAGGCCGAGCCGCTCTTCCGGGACTTCTCTCTGCGAATCAATTCCGGCGAGCGTGTAGGTCTGGTGGGCTTTTCGGGGTCGGGCAAGACAACGTTCGTAAAGCTGCTGCACCGGCTGTACGACGTAAGCGGAGGGAAGATCGTAATCGACGGGCAGGATACCTCGCATGTGACGCAGGACTCGCTGCGTGCGCAACTGGCGCTGGTGCCCCAGGAACCGATTCTGTTTCATCGAACGCTGGCGGAGAACATTGCATATGGAAAGCCGGACGCGCCGATGGTGGAAATCGAAAAGGCCGCCCAACTGGCCAATGCGCACGAGTTCATTCTGCGCCAGCCGAAGGGATACCACACGCTGGTCGGCGAGCGTGGCGTGAAACTATCCGGAGGCGAGCGGCAGCGTGTGGCACTGGCGCGCGCGTTTTTGGCGAACACGCCAGTGCTGGTGCTTGATGAAGCAACCTCGAGCCTCGACTCAGAGTCCGAGGCGCTGATTCAGGAAGCGATGGAGCGTCTCATGGCAGGCCGAACGTCGATCGTGATCGCACATCGGCTTTCGACGGTGCGAATGCTCGACCGGATTCTTGTCTTCGAGAGCGGAAACGTGGTCGAAGAGGGAACGCACGAGGAACTGGTGCGGCGCGAAGGCGGCACATACAGGAGGCTGTTTGAAAGGCAGGCGCTCGGTCTTTTAGTGGACGATGAGAAGACATTCGACGACGAGTCTGATTTCTCCGATAGTGCGGTGACCTATTGAAAAGGCTATAGGGATGGGGAGGGCCCTTTCCGTGCTGATCGTTGGTCATCGCATTTGTCCACGTGAGTTCCAAAGGGTGCTTCTCCATAAAGGCCAGCTCGCTCAATGCCTGTACACAGCGATCCATCGGCTGCGGCCGCCACTCGCGTGCTTAGGTGACGGCTATCGCGAGGTCGTGACCTCCATATGAGCCGATGGATAAACGCCGCGCAAGGCCAATGCCGAGAAGTTGCTGAACGTATTTCCGCCAATCAGTTTGCCCAGCGCCGAAGTCGCCGAGGTATAAAACGTAACCGACGATGTGCCAAAACTGATGTTCGGAAACAGCGTCTGCTGCCGCATCTTCTGGCTGCCGCGCGGCGCGTACCACCAGTTGGCGAGAAACGAAGTTGCCGAGTTCGGAGGCGGCGCAGTCTCAGGGCCATAGATGAAATACGGCGCCAGGTCCCAGGAGTTCACGGCAACATAGAGGTCGCCGCTGCCACTCGACGGTACAGAGTATTCATAGGTCAGCTGAGGATCGTAATGCGCCGGAAGACCGGCCGCGAGAAAGTTCTCCACTAACAATGGATTGTTGCTCACGTATACGAGTGTGTAGTTGTTGATGTCGCCGCTGCCATCCGGCGAAACGATATTGATGCCGATCTGCGAGAGGTTCGTCGGCCTCGGATCGTGACCGTTCACGGCCACGGAAGCGCAGCTCGTAGCGCGTATGACGATGTTCGCGACCCCACTCGACGCTCCGGTGATCGTGTAATCGTGCGGCACCAGAGGCGCCGCAGCAGCCAGCGAGATCGGACCCTCGCCGGCAAACTCCGAGCAGTTCGTGAAGTCCACAGTAAAGTCAGTGCGGACCTGTGCGGAGGCGCTGAGGGCGGCGGCGATTGTGATGAGAGCAAATCCGGAAAATGCCCGGCGAATGATCCGATAGTGAGAGTGATTCCGCCGCCAAACGCGCGGGAGAAGTTGAGAGCCGAAGAGCGTGGAATTCATGGAAGTTCCTCCTTGAAGGCTGCTGGTTAAGTTCACGGATTCGTTTCAGCTGCTCGATCCAGTACTACGATTGGCGAATCCAATTCACACATTGCTGCCAGAACCCCAGACCCGCAACTGGCAGCATGGTGAGCATGGCAACGATGATGATGGCCGAGGCAATTGCGGTGGCGCGATGAACGCGCCGCAACGACCAGAGATCGTAGGCGATCACCAACAGTGGAAGAGCCGCGTAAACCGCAATGGTGCCTGGCATGCGCAGCTCCGGCGGGAAAGGCCAGCGGTTGATCGCCGGCCCCATGATGGCCATTGTGCCCAGAATCATCAGGCGCTTGTGGGAGGCGGCATTCCGGCGCGCCAGCAGGCCCCAGATGCTAAGCCCGGCAAAGAGAGCCAGCTCCTCGAGATCGCTCACCAGAATCAGTTCCGCAGGTATGCCCGTACCGTTGCGGCGTATGGAGTCAAACAAGGTGAGCACTCCGAAAACGATCATCAACGGCGGCAGAATGACGCCGAGCAGGCCAAGCGTCATGTGCAGCTTGATCCTGCGCGCAGCCACTAGTGAGGTCTGGACGAGCAAAAGAAAAATCCAGGAGACGAAGAGCGCGCCGTGGATATGCACCAGCTTGTTCGGTAGCTTTGCAAGCACCATACCGGGGAGGAAGTAGCTCTGCGCAAAGCCGAGTACGACTATACCGAGTATGAGCACTGCCATCGCGGGAAAGAAGATGTCATCGGCGCGCAGCTTTTGCTGCGGCGCCACCACAGTAGCCATTTCCATGTTCCTTTCTTGCTGTAAACGGCGTTGCCGGTCGCAGGCGTTTTGCGACTGCCTGGGGGATCGCGCAATCATTTCTCATGCCTTCCGAAGTGATAGACCAGACCCGAACTAATGCGGATGTTGTTCTGGATATCGTTGACGCGGTTGCTGGTGCTGGTCAGTAGATAGTCGGCTTCTACAAGCCGCAGCGACCAGTTGCGATTGAGCCGCCGGTCGAGGCCTCCGCCTATATTCATGGCGAAGACCACATTCGGATCGGCGGCAGCCGGTGTCGGGCCTTCCACCAGGCTGCCGCTCGCGTGTTCCGCGCCTACCAGTGCTTCTCCGAAGAGATTCCACTTTGCATGCGGCGCTGGACGAAAGCGGAAGCCACCGGTGAACACGGACAGCGTGAGGTCGTAATTGCCCGCGCTGATGCTCGAGGCGTGAACCACCGTCGTATCGAAGACGACAGCCCAGTACCCCGAGCCCAGCGGCTGCGCGATGGAGACGCTGCCTCCATTCGCAGAGAAGCATCCGCATTCCGCCGGAGGAGCGTTGGCGTGGACGTAGGTGTATTCGCCGGCGACTTCAGTCTGGTGCTCGGAAGCGCTTGCAGCGGGTTGTGTCTGCGCCAGTGCGGGAGCTGCGGCCAGCGCGACCAGGAACGAAAGAGTGGAAAGAGTGATGGAGATTTTCATGGCTTCTCGCTTACCTCACCGTGATCTGAACGGTTGTGTTGTGTTGAACGGAACCGCTCGTTCCGGTCACCGTGATGGTGTAAGTGGTGGCGCTGGTCTGTGTTTGCGGTAGTGCAAAACCAGCTCCGCAGCCGGTGATCGAGGCCATCATGCCGAGCAGAACCAGCAGGCATCCCGCGCCGGTGAAGAAGGCTCGCGTCACCTTCGCGTTCCAGCGTTTCCGTGCTCGCCATCCTGGAATGAGAAGCAGGAGAGCAGCAGCGACAGGAGCAGTGAAAGGCCAGTGTGATGAGCCCTGGCTGCTGGCTGTCTGCTGAGCCGCCGTCTGCACGGTCATCGTCGAGGAAGCGCCCGCGCTACCCGGCGTGACCGAAGCAGGCGAGAAGCTCACCGTTGCTCCGGGCGGAAGACCGGTTGCGGAGAGCGTGACGACATCAGTAAAGCTGCCTCCGGTCGAGGCCACCGGAATAGTAAAGGTAGCCGCGCTGCCAGCTGTCACGCTCTGCGATGCGGGAGTAGCCGTTACCGTGAAGTCCGCAGCTGCAACAGCTACGCCGGTGCCAGTGAGTGTCGCTGTTAACGCTGCTGGTGTTGTGTCATGAGCGCGCACTGCGGTCGGCGCCGAGGCGGGGGCCGCGTACTGCACATTGACGGTAGCTGTCAGGCTGCCTGCATCCGCTGGATCGAACACCACCGCGATCGTGCAGGTCGCGCCGGCCGCCACAGTGCTGCTGCAGCCGTTCGTCTGCGTAAACGATGTAGCGTTGGTTCCGCCGATGGTGACACTACTGACCGACAAGGCTGTATTGCCGGTATTGGTCACGGTAAGGGTTTGCGGCCCGCTCGCCGTTCCCACCGTCTCGCTGCCAAAGGCAAGGGTGGACGGAGCGAGGGTAGCCGTGGTCACCGACGCCACCGTGCTGGTACCCGTCAACGTTGCCGTAGCCGGACTGTACTGGTCGTTGCTGGCAACCGAGACAGTCGCGTTGAAGGTCTGTCCGGCAGCCGTGGGCGTGAAGACTACGGTCAGATTGCAGCTGGCATTCACGGCGAGTGTTGCCCCGCAGCCATTGGTGAGCGTGAAGGACGTTGCCCCCCCGCCGCCGAGAGTGACCCCGGAGATCGTCGCCGATCCGCTGCCGCTATTCGTCAGGACCAGGGTTTGCGCCGCGCTGGACGTTCCGAAGACCGTGTTCGGGAAAGTATTGGTGGCGGGCGAGAGCGTGACATGAGGTTGGCCGGCAGCCGCTACGCCCGTGCCGTTGAGGATAACCGTAGAGGTGCTGGTGGTGGCGTTGTCGGTCAGTGTGAGCGTGGCTGTTGCCGCGCCTGTGGCGTTCGGGATGAAGTTGACGAGAATGGCACAGGTACCGTTCGCGACAACACTGGAGCCGCAGGTGGAGGATTCGACGAACTCGGCGGCATTGGCTCCGGAGATGGCAATCGACGAGATAGCCAGCGCCTGGTTGCTGGTGTTCTGCAGACTAATCTGGAAGGTCGGCGAGGTGGTGTTTACCGTCACGTTGCCGAAGTTCACGGGGTTGGGCGAGAGCGTGGGCACGCTGATCCCGGCAGTGCCGGTGCCGGTGATGGACAGGCCGCCTATGGCATTGAAGTTTCCCAGGAAATCCTGTTCATCGACGATGTAGTCTTCGCTCGGGCTCGTGACGCCAAGGTAGACCGGGGTAAAGATCACAGAAAAATCGCAGTGTCCTCCCGGCGGCAAAGGAGTATCAGGAGGTCCGGTGGTGACAGCGACGCATTCACCAGGATCGTTGGCCAGCGAGGTTTCTGTAACGTAAAGCTCATTGATTTTCCAGGACCGGGTCGAGGCATTGCCGGCATTGAGCAACTCCGCAGTGTAAGTCGCGGTGGTGCCTATCGGAACGTTTCCGAAATCGTAGGGAACATCGCCTGTGATGCGTTTAATCCCGAAGATCTGTTTCCCACTGCTGTCTCCGACCACGAGATTGCCGGCGTAGTCGCTGGACAGCGCCGAAGCGTTCGCCAGGGCAGCGTAGGGGTACGGCAGGGTGGTTCCGTCCGTGTGAATCTCAGTGATGCCGGACCCGGCCGGTCCGGCCACAAACGCCGTGCCGCTGGGATCGACAGCGAGCGAGGAAGGCTGAGAAAGCCCGGTCGCCACCAGCGTCGCGTTGCCGGCCTGATCGTAGCGGCGGAGATTGCCGCCTGCCGTTTCCACACCGTAAAGGTTGCCGAAGCCATCGAAGGCCAGCGAGGACGGCAGAGCAATGTTTTGAGCTATCGGGAGCTGATTGCCAAGAGAGTCGACGTAGACGATGGCTGCTTGACCTCCCGCTGTCAGACCAGCAACCGACAGATTGTCGCCCGCGTCCATGGCGAAGGCGGCCAGAGAGGTCAGCGTGGACTGCGCGCTGAGGTCAAAGGCGACGGTTTGGTTTCCCGATGCGTCGAGACGAAGAATGCGCGAGGAGCCGCTGTCCAGGACGTAAACCGTTCCCAGGACATCCACGGCAAGCTGTGTAGGCGCGCTCAATCCCGTGAAGGGAAGAGCTGCGGAGGTTGTGCTGGAAGCCTTCAGCACCTGGTTGGCCGCGGAATCAGAAATATAGATGTTGCCGCTTCCATCCGTAGCCACGCCGCCGATGCTCGTCACGCCTGGAGATGCCTGCGTGACGCCGCCCGGGTTGTAGCCGAAGATTTCACCTACTCCAATGCCGTGAACAATATTGGTGTAGGTGGATCCATCAGTGATTGTGATGGTGACCGAGGTCGCCCATGGGCCTGGCTGGACCGGCTGACCGAAGACAGAGGCTTGCAATACGAAGGGAATGCCGGCAGGGCCGTTCGTGAATCCCGTCTCCGGCGGATAGTTCGGCTGTCCGACCAGTGCTCCATTGGCAACGGAAACGGAGGTGAACAACTGCTGATATGGAGCCTGGTAGTCGAGCGTGAAGTCACTCTGGAACTGTGAGGGAAGGGGGAACGACGGGTCCTGGTTCGCATACTGGTAGTAGGTGTAGCCTGCATCGCCGCTGTTTCCAGGAGTAAAGACCGACACGCCCGCGCCCGCAATGTAGATGCGTCCATGGCTGTCGACTGCTGGTGTTGCTGGAGAGGTGTAAAAAGTGTGCGGAGTCAGCTGGGTAAGATGACCCTGCGGGTCGAGCACAAATGTTCCATTGCCGCTCGCAAGATAGAGGTTCTCTTTCGCATCCAGAAAGAGGCCGCCGATGTTGGCGAGTCCGGTAAAGAGCTCAGTCACATTTCCGGAAGTGTCGCGGCGGTAAAGGTGTCCGTTGTCGGTACTGTTTTCGCCCTGGGCGTAGTAGACAATTCCCGTCGGGTCCACGGCGACACTGGTAAGGTCCGGAATGCCCGGGGAGATCATGGTCTGCGTCTGCGCCGCAAGGTTGAAGATAACGATGTTTCCGGCGTTGAGATCGACCACATACAGCGATTGATAGGTGGGATCGAAGGACAGTGATACCGCGGAGGTGAGCCCGGTGATGGGCAGCGTGCTCTGCTGGCCGGCTGCGGAGATCTCCACCACGCGAGCGTTGCCATTGTCTGCGATATAGATGTTGTCCTGCTTGTCGACCACGACACCGATCGGGTCATTGAGGCCAGACGTTGGGATGGTTGTCACGATCCCTTTGGGATCGACTTGAAAAAGCTTGTTCTGGAAATGGTCGGGGATGATCAGATCGTCTTTCGAGTCGAGCGCAACATTGTCGATCTGGCTGGGCCCGGTGATGCTCAACGCATGGTCGGAGCCATACATGGTGAACGCCCGGTCGGCTACGGTGAAGTTCGATGTCTGCAAAGCAACCGCCGCGTAGGTGCTGTCGCCGC
This sequence comes from uncultured Acidobacteriaceae bacterium, assembly GCA_963745105.1. Taxonomy (GTDB): domain Bacteria; phylum Acidobacteriota; class Terriglobia; order Terriglobales; family Acidobacteriaceae; genus Silvibacterium. The sequence continues at coordinate 125,103 of CAVUWQ010000068.1, read as the reverse complement.
TGTACGAGTAATCGAAGGTGTGCGCGCCGGGTGCGAAGAATTGCAGATTGATTCGCGCCACGCCGTTGACCAGAGGGCTGGTCTGTTGGGTGCCGCTGTCCGTATCCCAGGTTATGGAGCCGGTGGGAACGGGAGCCGCCGCCGCCGTGACTGTGACCGAGGCTGTCACATCGTCGGTGAAATAGGGAGCTGTGGGACCCAGGACTGCGGTAACGGTGGACATGCCGGTCTGGGCGTGGCCCGCCGAAGCCATGAATGGCACCAGAAGAATCGCCAGAGTCCAGCGCAGCCACGACGGCACGGGCTTCTCCCGGAGGTTTATGCGCGTGACGCTTGGAATTTGAGTTGTGCCTGGATTCATTTCGTGCGTTCTTTCGATGGAGGGGCGTAAAAATGGCGGGCGGAGGCTCTCCGCGGCGACGGAACAAGTCGGCGAGGCTGCCTTCAGGGCTGTTGGCAATAGCGGTTGCATCAGAGACTCTCCTTTGTTTCTTCGGAACGAAATTCTTCGAGCGACTTGCTGCAGATATTCAGTTGGCCGGTCTGTGAGACATGCAGGTGCAGGCCGTGCCGCTGGAGGGCGCGGTATATGGCGTTGTCACCGGAAGCGGCAAACTCTCCCACATGGGCCAGTACGGTGATCCAGGGTGCTCCACAGTCCGGGCACGCCGGAGGGAATGAGAACGGCTCGATGGCGTCTACACTGCTTTCGCGGTCGGCGTGGACATCCGGCCCGGCTGCACGAGTAACCGAAATGGTGAGCTTGCGATGCTCGATCTCGATCGAGAGGCGATGGGTGCGCTTCATCGCCGGCCTCCAGCGAAGACCTGCATCCTGGAATTTCTTGTCACGATGGGATTCTGCTGTTCAGTTTTGCTACTGAATCTTTGGGAGACTGCGGGCATAATGACTCCAAGGCGGCGGATATTTTTCGGCCTGCACGTAAAATGGGCCGGACCGCCTAGTGGTGTCCTCATGCCGTCTCAAAAGTTCTCAGGAGTTCTCAGGGCCAATCATGTTGAAGGAAATGAGCAGTTTGCAGTTTGGGGATTTTGTCCTGGACAGGCGTCTGCGGGAGCTTCGGCGGGGAGAAACGGTTCTCTCCATCCCGGGAAAAGCCTTTGATCTGCTCTCCTACATGGCGGCCAATGCGGGCCGGCCGCTGACCAAGTCAGAATTGCTGGACGCGGTCTGGCCGGAAACGACGGTGGAAGAATCGAACCTCACCCAGAATGTTTTTTTGCTGCGCAAGGTGCTGGGCTCGGGCAGCGACGGTCCGATCAAGACTCTCGCCGGCCGCGGATACCAGTTTGCCGCAGAGATCACTGAAGTCGAACCCGCGGCACAACCTAACTTTGGCCGGCGGCTCGAGGATGTTCCGTCCTTAACCATGCAAGCGACGCAGACCCGCGTCGTGGTGCGCCATGAGGTGGAAGTAGAGAGAGGGTCAGGCCTGCGTTGGCCCTGGGTTGTTCTTTTACTGGTGGTTCTGGCGGCTCTTGGCGGGCTGGGCTGGATGTGGCGGCAGCGCTGGCTGGATCGCTCGGGAGGCGCGCCGGTCCAGGTCGTTCTGGTGCCGATGGAGGGAACGACCGGTGATGCCGTACTCGACAAATCACTGACCCAGGCGATGCGGATGGATTTGGCACAGAGCCCCTGGGTCACCGTCGTGCCAACTTCTACCGTGTCCGCGAGACTGATCGAGATGCAACGCAAGCCCGATGAGGTGATGACTCCAGCGACCGCCCGCGAAGTCTGTGAGCGCGCGAACAGTCAGGCCGTCTTGTCCGGCAGTCTTGCGAAGGTTGGCCAGCACTACCTGATCACCGAGGAGGCCAGCAACTGCGTCGACGGCTCAGTGATTGGGCAGAGCAAGTATGAGGCGGAGAAGGCCGAAGAATTGCCTCACGCCATCGACAAACTTGCCGCGACCCTGCGCTACGAGCTGGGCGAATCCCGCCGCAGCATTGCCCGTTTCAACACCCCGCTCTTCGAAAGCAACACCCCGTCGCTGGAAGCACTCAAAGCACTGACGCAAGGGATTGAGGTAGATCGCCACGGAGACGCGGTGCAGGCGATTACCTTTTTCAAGATGGCCGCCGCCGCCGATCCCAACTTTGCCTGGGCGTACTACAGTCTTGCGACAAGCTCCTCAAACGCTGGCGACTATGCCGCAAGCCGCGAGGCAGCTGCCAAGGCATATAGCCTGCGCGATACCGCGGGGAAATCGCAGGCCCTGGCCATCACCGCGCTCTACAACGCTCTTGTCACTCAAGATCTTTATGAGAGCTTGCGGACCTATCAGGAATGGGCCAGCCTCTACCCCAACTCTTCGCCGGCCTGGAATGGGCTGGATTACGTGCAGTCTAACCTGGGCCACTTTGCAGATGCCGTAGTGAGCGACAGGCGTGCCCTGGCGCTTGCACCACACAACCAGAATTATCTAGGTGAGATGGCTTTTGGGCTGATGCAGTCTGGCGATTCCGCGGGAGCGAAGAAGACGCTGGATCAGGCCATCGTCATGAATTTCGATGGCAACCTGCTTCGCGTGCGCTACCTTCAGCTGGCTTATCTACTGCATGACGAAACGCTGCTGAGGGCGCAACGGCAGTGGTCGGCAGCACATCCGGGAAATGCAATGGTATTGGTGGTCGAAGCAGAAATTGCGATGGCCGAAGGACGATTCACCGATGCGCGGAAGCTCGTCGCCAGGTACAACCAGCTTTACCGCGAGCAAGGAGTGGAAGGCGCGGGAGAGCAGTACACCAAGGCTACGGCTCTCGAAATGATGGAGGCTGGAGAGTTGAGCGAGGGAAAACGCCTGTTTTCGGCCAGCCCGGCAAACATCGAGGAAGGTACCGAGGTATTGGGGCTCGCGTATTCCGGCGATATCTCCGCGGCGCAGTCAGCGATCCGCACGATGCAGGCAAGGTATCCGAGGGGAACCTATTGGAATCTCTGTTGGGGACCGATGGTGCAAGCGGTGATCGCATTGCAGCAGAACAGACCTAAAGATGCGGCAGCAGCGTTGGAAACGGCACGTCCGCTCGATGCTCGTGAGATTTCGATTGCGTGGTTGCGCGGTAACTCCTACCTGGCGGCCGGTCAACCCGTTCTTGCCGAAGCGGACTTCCGCAGCCTGGTCACGCATCCGGAGAGGGATCCTACCGAGCCAACCATTCCGCTCTCGTGGCTCGGCCTCGGCGAAGCTCTCGCTGCGCAAGGCAAGAAACCGGAAGCCATCGACGCTTACCAGCACTTCTTCGCGCGCTGGGCGCACGCCGATCCGGACGCGATGTATCTGAAGCAGGCGAAGCAGGAATACGCAAAACTCATGGCAGCCGATACCGATCGACAGGCCAGTTCCAAGACTCTCCATTGAAGTGGACGAGTGGCCGCCCGAGTAGAGCTATTGCTTGTTCACGTCCACGTAATACATATCTGTCGCCACTTGGAAATTATCCTTCGATAGCGGTGACTGCATCCACTGCCACTGTGTCGTCGGATGAATGATTTGCCAGTGATCCGGCGTGCCGACGCGCACGGGCATCGAGAAATCCTCTTCATCCGCGTTCCACTTATACATCACCATGCCCGGAGCCTCACCAAACAACAGTTCCAGTCGTGGAATCTGCGCCTGCCGCAGATACTGATCGAACACCGGGGTTAGATTCATGCCAGTGTGCTGGTTGAAAAACAACACTTCATCTTCGGTCGTGATGTTTTGATACTTGAAGTGCTGGTAGAAGTCATGAAGAAGCTTCCACCATTTCGCATCGTCGTCGACGATGCTGCGCAGCGTGTTGAGCATCAAGGCGCCCTTGAAATATTGGTCTTCTGTGGGCTCCGCATTCACGCCATGTTCGGCGACGATCGGGCGCAGATTGTGGACCTTGTTTTTGTAACCGTTGAGATATTTGATTGCGTCTGCTTTGCCCCACCGGTATTCGACATAGAGCGATTCGAGATAGGTAGTCCATCCTTCGTGAATCCACTCATCTGAAGGATCGGCTGCCGTGATGCTGTTGCCGAACCACTCGTGTCCACTCTCGTGAATGATGATGAAGTCGAAGCGCGGACTGATTCCCACTCCCGTCCAGTCGCGCTCCAGATATCCATTCTGAAAGTGATTGCCGTAGGTCACTGCGCTCTGATGCTCCATGCCGGAATAAGGCGCCTCGATGAGCTTGTAGCCGTCTTCAGCAAAGGGATAGTCGCCGAAATAATGCTGGTAGGCTTCAATCATGCCTTTTGCCTGCGTGAACTGTATCTTGGCTTTGTCGAGGTCTTCAGGCAATACATAAAAGTCGAGAGGCAAATTGCCAAGCTGATCGGAAAAGTGGACGTAGTTCCCGATATTCAGCGAGACATCGTAGTTATTGATCGGGTAGTGGACGTGCCAGTCCCAGCGCGTGTAGCCATCGCCCAGATCGGTCTTGGCTACGAACTTACCGTTCGAAACATCGACGAGCCCGTTGGGAATCGCAACACTGATGTCCATGTTCTCGACTTCATCGCGCCATTGGTCTTTGTTTGGCCACCAGACACTGGCTCCGATGCCTTCGCAAGCGGTGTTGATCCACTCGTGCCCAGCCGGATCTTTTTTAAAGGTGATTCCGCCGAAGCGGCCCGTCTCAGGTGGGTTTCCTGAGTAGTAGAAGTCAATCGAATGGGTCTTTCCGGCGTGCAGCGTCTCTGGGAAATCGATAAACACTGCACCACTATCGCGCTCGTATCGTAGAGGTGTCGTGCCATAAAGGATCTTATCGATCTGCAGCGTGTCACGCAGATCGAGCTGAATGCGGGTGCCATCCTGAAGCATCTTGAAACGAATCGTGTTCTTGCCGCTGATGAATTTCTTTTCGGGGTCGACGCGAATGTCGAGATGGTAGTAAAGCAAATCGTTGTTCGCACGAAACGGACCGTAAGCGCCGCGCAACATCTCGGTGCGCGTCGGAATCGGAGCTCCCGCATCATTCGGGCGCACGCGCGGCTTTGGCTTGTCCGTTGCAGCCGGTGTACTCTGGCTCGCGGTCTGCGGCAGCAGCGGCTGCGCGCACAGCAGGCAGAGGGTGGCGAAACAACACCGGAGAGAACTTCTGGTCAGCAATTGCACGTCGTCATCCTGTCTGTGAGTATTTATCGATACGAACTTGAGTCCAGGTAAATCGCGTCCTTAACCCGCAACTCATCTAGTTCTTTGCAGCCGCCGCCCGGGCCTGCATATAAAGAACGGCGTAAGTTGCCAGCCAGTGCTGGCCTAGATATCCGGCATCGCCGAACTTCCGAAATCCTTGTTGAGCATTGAAATTGGCAAGGCGCTCAAACACAGGCCGGCGTGGATCATCGCCCGGTAGAGCCGATGCGATGCGGAGCAGATCGGCAGCGCGCTGAAAGGCAAGCCCGATCAAGTGAGATTTTGCTCCGAGGAGTCCGGTCTTATCTTCCGCGTCCGCATTGCTGCCCGACGCCTGCACCCGCGAAGTATCAATCTCGGCTTGATAGACCTTGAATTCCGGAGAATAGACCGGCGGTAAAAACTCGTTCAGCCAATTGACGAAGCTTTTCTGATCGAGAATCCGGCTCATGAGCATAGCCTCAGCCAGGCACGGAGAGGCGAAATCACCGTTACTGGGCTCATAAGCTGTTGGACAGTTTTTATCATTGCCGAAGAAGCGGAGCGCCGCATCATGAACTGCTGTTTTGACCGCCGAATCAGTGACCGCATCCGCGTGATCGAGCGCAAAGCTCATCGTCAGAGCTGTATTGGGATGAACGCCAACGCGCATAGGATAGGGAAGATGATTGAGGTAGTCGATATATTTGCCGCTCATCAGCTTTACCAGCGGTTGCATATTGGTGGCTAGTTTCTGCGCATCAGGATCGTTCCATGATGCCAATTCGCCATAAAGTTTCAGGAGCCAGGTGTAGCCATAAGGGCGCTCGAAATTCTTACCTTCGGAGTCGCCCTGTTTCTCATAGCTGAAGAAGGCGACCTCGCCCGCGATGTTGTCTTTTCCAAGATGATCGGTGAGTCTCTGTCGAATCACGGGCGCGAGGAACATCCTGGGATTGAGCTTCAAAAGCGCGACCACGGTCCAGGTCGAATTCACCGCCGAGTGCCAGTCATAGCATCCATAAAAAGCACGATTCCGATCGTAGTCCTGCACCGGATGCGCCTCGCCTTCGTGCACCCATAGATATGTCTGAGGATGGTCATCGAGTTTCTGCGGGTGATCGATGCAGGAAAGAGGCAATGAAGCAAGCGCTACGAGCTGCGTCGCATCGAACACCGGTGCCTGCGCGGGAGGGAGCGACTTCATATACTGCGCCATCTGATTGGCCTGAGAAGATGCGACGGCCGCGAATGCAGAAACCGCAATGGCCGCAATCGGCAGGAGCTTAACAATTCGCACTCAGAGCCTCTGTACTTCCAATGTTAGGTATACGAGATTGTACACAAATGGCAGGTCGAGGTCAGACGTTGCAACGGGTTATTGCGGGTTTGGCGATGCGATGGCATTGTGCTCTGGCACGAGAGCCGATCCGGGAGCGATGCGGGCGGCATCGTTCGAGATCATCTCTGTCTCCATCAATAGAATCGGGATCATGCCTTCACTGTTGAAGCGATCGAGAAAATCGCGAAGTACGAAAGGCTTGCCCGCCAGGTCCTGTTGTTGCGAATACTCGGTCATCAGGCGATCGAAGAGCAGTTTGCCTGTAATGTAGCTGGTCCCATATCCAGGCTGGCGAAGATACAACAGTTGTTCGAAAGCCGTGAGCTGGTCTTTCGCGTGGGCCCAGCCGCGCGGAGTCCACTCCGAATGAAACTCGCCGGCCTGTGCCAATGTGAATTCATTCGCCTGTACATAAAGCGATGCCAGGCCGCGGGCGGCGCGGTTCGCCAGCATGATCCAGACCAGCTCTTTGGCTCGGGGATTGTCATCGTAGAGGCCCGCGTGCATCATCAGCTCTTCAAAAGCGGTGGCGAAGCCTTCTGCGCGGTTATCCCAGATGTTTGAGAGGGAGGCCACGCGGCGGATAGGGCTCGGATTCGGCTCGTCTCTCATGCGCGAAAGATCGATCCAGTGATAGTCGTGAGACAGCAGCAGCATCGGTTCGCGATGGGTGATGCGCGTGAAGAATATTCTCTGATCTTCTGGCACGTAATGGCCGAGCTGCGGTTCCAGCGCCGCCTTGATGTATGGCTTATCGGGGATGATCTGTTGCTTGATTAGGAAGTCGACAAACTTGTCGAGCCGCTCATGCGTGAGCCTGTCGAAGGCTGCAGCATCAGCAGCTGGCTCGAGTTGTGGCAGGTTGCGATTGTTTTGTTCCTCCAGCCGCAAGGAAGCCTGCGCACGCTCCAGCTCGCGGCGAAGCAGAGTGACCTCCTCGTCCCATTTGTACGGGATGAAATGTACGTTCTGCTGGTACCAGGTGTAGTTTTCTTTGCCAACTCCTGATGGCCCGTTTTTGCCGGGCGCCATCTGTTCGAGCCATGCGATAAAGTCGTCCGTGGCTTTGTGTGCATCGGCAATCGCCTTGCGCAACTCCGGGCTCGCGTCAGTTAGATCAGCATGCTGGCTGCCCTCCAGCGTGCTCACGGTGAGCGTTCCTGCTCCCAGCGAGTCAAGAGCACGGGATTGATTACGCAGCTCCTGCTCGCCGTAGATCCAAAGATCGCGGGCGTTGCTGTCCTTCAAATTGATTCTGGCTTGGTTGAGCAGGGCAGGAATGACACCGATCTTTTTAGTCAGATCCTTCTGCTCAGCCGGTGAAAGAGGGAAATGAAAGTTGTAGAGCTGAATCTCCGGCTCCGCGATCGGCCCCTCGCGCAAAGGTACATCGGTGCGCGCCGGCCAGACGTTGACATAGAAAGCTGGATCGCGCGCCCACGGACGCAACACTCTTAAGTCAAAGTCATAGCCGTTCATCTCCGCTTTCACCAGCTTGTAGTCGTTGCGCTGCTCAATCGGCCAGTCCTTCATGTCGATCGCATCGAGACGCTTGCGCCACTGCGGAAACTCTGCGGCTTTGGCCGCGACTCCCGCCGTGCTGTAATCCGGAACGCCGTCTTTCATCGCCGGGCGCACGAAAACCCGCCATTGCTCGAAGAGATGCACCAGGTCCTCATAGCTGGAGGGCTGTGTCTGGGCGGAGCTGGCGGGGAAGCTTGCGATCACCATGAGAAACAACGCGAGTGCCGGCAATGTCCGGCGTACGTGCGATAGATGCATTGACCTTCTCCTCCACTTGCAAAGTCAGAATCGGAACGGCGAAAGTTCTACTGCATGTTGACATTGATGTAGTAGAGGTCCGTCGCAACGGCGAAGTCATCTTTGCGTAATGGAGAAGACATGGTTTTCCATTCCGTTGTCACGGGATAAATCATCTGCCAATGATCCTTGTCGCCCACCTTCACCGGCATGGCGAAATCCTTTTCCTCCGCCTGCCAGCGATAGGACACGGAGTGCGCCACTTCATCGAAGCGAAGCTCCAGCACTGGAATCGCCGCGTGCCGCAGATACTCGTTGAAGATGGGAGTCAGATCCTTGCCGGTCTGCTGATTGAAAAACGCGACCATGTCGGTGGTCATGATGGTCTGATACTTGAAATGCTGATAGTAGTCGTGCAGCAGTGCGAACCACTTGTCATCGTCGCCGACGACGCTGCGCAGCGTGTTCAGGAAGAGGCCGCCCTTCTTGTATTGATCTACTGGCGGCGTGCTGAACACGCCTTCTTCAGAAATCACCGGCTCCTGATTTTTTACGTTCTGCTTGCCCGTATTGACGTAGGTGATCCCGTCCGGTTTGCCCCACATGTACTCGACAAATAGTCCCTCGCAGTAGTTTGCCCATCCCTCATGTATCCACATATCGGAACGATCGCGCGCGGTAATACTGTTGCCGAACCATTCGTGCGCGCTCTCATGCACGATGATGAAATCGAAGCGGGTGCCGATGCCCGTCTTTGGCCGTCCCAGATACCCATTCTCGAAGTGGTTGCCATAGGTGATCGCCGTCTGGTTCTCGACGCCGGAGTACAGCGCTTCCACCAGTTTGTATCCATCTTTCGGAAAGGGATAGTCGCCGAAATAGTGCGTGAAAGCATTGAGCATGTCCTTCACCTGCACGAATTGGTGCCTGGCTTTCTCGAGATCTTCCGGAAATACGTAATAGTCCAGAGTAAGATCGCCATAAGTATCGCCGAAGTGAACATACTTTCCGATATTCAGCGAGACATCGTAGTTGTTGATGGGATATTGAACCTTCCAGTTCCAGCGGGTGTATCCATCCCCGAGCTCTTCTTTATTCTGAAACCTACCTCCCGAAACTTCCACCAGGTCGCTCGGCGCCTCGACGCTGATGTCCATATTCTCGACTTCGTCGCGCCACTGGTCTTTATTTGGCCACCACACGCTCGCGCCCTCTTCCTCGCATGCGGTGTTCACCAGTGGCCTGCCCATGGGGTCTTTGCGGAAGACAAAACCTCCGAAACGCCCCATCTCTACTGGATGCCCTGAGTAATAGAAATCGATGGTGTAGGTCTCACCCTTGCGTAGCGTCTTCGGGAAATCGACATAGACCGTTCGGCCCGCGGCGCGTTCATATTTGAGAAGAAGCGGAGAGCGGCGTTCCTGTTCTAAGACAATCTTGTCGATTTGAAAGGTGGGCACCAGATCGAGCTGGATGCGCTTTCCCGGTGCGAGCATCTTGAAGCGGATCGAATTCTTGCCGCTGAGGAATTGCTTTTCCGGATCGACGCGAACGTCTAGGTGGTAATAGAGCAGGTCGTTATTCGCCCGATACGGACCGTAACTGCCGCGCAATTTATCGGCTTCTGAAAATTCGATCTTAGGGGCCTGCGTCGGAGGGCTGACAATCTTTGATCCTGTTTGAGCGGAGAGCGTAGCGGCGAAAGTTGCGGCAGAGAAGAGGCCCCAAGCGTTTCCGGCCCGGATGATTTTCGGCATGCTCGAAAGTGTATCGTAAAATCCAAAATTGTATACAAAAAGCTGGGCGACAGCTCAGCTCGAGCGTGGCCTCAATCGAATCGCTCTACTGCGCGTTGGCAATACCCGCCTGATATTTCCAAGCGGTCTGGCTCATCGCGCCATCGGAAAATCGCGTGTCCGCATATTCGCCGAACGGGATCTTTCTATCCAGCACGCCGGTCTCGATCATCATGTCGCGCACCAGATCGAAGTCGGCCTTGCGCGGTGCGAGAGGGCTGTATACGACGCGATCCATCGGCTTCGTCAAAGCCCAGCGCAGCAGAGCTGGCTTCTGGTTGTAGTAGAACCGCCCCACAAAATCGGCGGCGTCTTCGCGATGCGGGCTGCCCTGATCGAGCCACAGGCCTGAGCGCGCGATGCCGTCCACCAGGGCCTGCACCACATCCGGACGCGTATCGATCAGGTCCTGCCGCACCACGAGGATGCATGACATATAGTCCGGCCAGTATTCGCGCGCCTGAAAGAGCACGCGGCCAAAGCCAGCCATCTCCGCCTGTGAGGGAAACGGCTCACCCATGGAAAATGCGTCGATGGCTCCGGCCGCGAGCGCTCCGGAAACATCCGGAGGGGCCATCTCGACCATCTTGATGTCGCCCGGCTTCATGCCCCAGACCTTCATCGCACGAAACAACAGCAGCCGCTCGTCGGAAAATCGGCTCGGAATTGCGACGGTGCGCCCGCGCAGATCGGCGAAGGTCTTCACCGGACCGTTCTTCTTCACTACCACTGCGCTGCCGTAGCGATGTCCGAGATACACAACTTTGATCGGCACACCCTGTGCCTTCAGAGCGATCGCCATCGGAGCCACAATGAAAGCGGCTTGCACTTTATTCGCGATCAGCGCTTCCTTGATCTCCGGGAATCCCTGAAACAAACGCGGCAGAAAGAGCTCGCCATTCTGCGAATACTTGGAGATATAGTCGGTGACCGGACAAGTCAGCTGGCAGGTGACGGGGATATAAGCCACCGTGATCTTCCGCTTGCCCACTGGCTGATAGTCGTTCAGCAGCGCAGGCCAGTTGACATTGAGATAGCCATGCATCACCGAAATGAGCGCCAGCCATCCCAGGCCGAAGAAAATGATTTTTCGCTTAAGTCTCATACCGGAATCCCCAGCGAACGGACCTCATCTTCTCCAGCCGCCGAAAGCCAAGATCGAGCACCAGGCCGATGACGCCGATGATCAGCATGCCCGCCACTACCAGATCATAGTGTTTTCCTGAATTGCGCGAGTCGATGATCAGATAACCCAGCCCGGAATCTACCGCGATCATCTCCGCAGCCACAACCACCAGCCAGGCGATACCCAGCGAGATGCGCAGCCCAATCAGGATGCGCGGCAGCGCTGCAGGGAAGATCACCTTCGACAGCAATTGCAGGGGCGACAATCCAAAGTTGCGCCCCGCGCGCCGAAACATCGAGGGCACATTCGAAACGCCGTCGACACATGCGACGACGATAGGAAAGAACGCACTGAGAAAAATCAGAAAGATGGCTGCATTGTCACCCACACCAAAGAAGATAATGGCCAGCGGAATCCACGCAATGGGGCTGATGGGACGCAGAACCTGTATGGTAGGATTCACGATCTGATTGATCGCCGGATACCAGCCCAGAATCAATCCCAGTGGAATAGCTACAACGACCGCCGCGATGTAGCCGATAGCGACACGCCGCAGCGAATCGACAATATCCAGCCACAGGATATTTTTCTGCGCCAGCTTGACCACGCCCTTTTCGACATCGAGCGGCGAAGGAAAAACTTTGGTGGCTGTCCAAACAACAGCGAAATGCCAGAGAGCGAGGCAGAAGGCCAGCGCCAGCAGGGGCCAGAAAAACCTCTCCCACCGGCGTGGTTGTGCGAACGAGTTCATATCTGGTGCGCCAGCCCGATCTGCTTGTAGATACCGGCCCGAAGCTCGAGATAGCGTGGCGAGTTGATGTTGCGTGGGTGCTGTATATCGATGTCCACGATCTGCTGGATCCGTCCGGGCCTGCTGCTCATCACCGCTACACGGTCAGCAAGCTGCACCGCCTCATCGATATCGTGCGTCACGAAGATGATGGTGTTACGCTCCGTCTCCCAGATACGCAGCAGTTCGCTGCGCATGGTAAGCCGCGTAATCGAATCCAGCGCTCCGAAAGGCTCGTCGAGAAAAAGCACATCGGGATTCACCGCCAGCGCACGCGCCACCTCGAGCCGCTGCTTCATGCCGCCGGAAAGTTCCGTTGGGTACGCTTGCTCGAAGCCTTTCAGTCCCACCATCTGCACATAGTGCGCAATGCGCTGCTCCCGCTCGGCGCGAGATAGCTTGAAGAGGCCGAATCCGATGTTGCCTTCGACCGTAAGCCAGGGAAAGACGCCCCGCTCCTGAAAGACAAAGATGCGGCGAGGGTCGGGGCCGCGCACAGTCTCTCCATCGATGCGGACTGCTCCGCTCGTTGGCTGAAGAAATCCACCCATCATATTCAGCAGGGTCGACTTGCCGCATCCCGAAGGCCCGACGATGCAGAGAAACTCGCCCTGGCGAACGTTGAGCTGAATATCTTCCAGCACCGGCAGCGTCGCGCCGTCGCGCGTGAAGCTCATGCTCACGTGCTCGACAACTAACTTGGTCTCAATCACGGACGGCTCTATGACCTTCTCCTTAATCCTCGGCGTAGCCCCAGCGAAGCGATTTCACCCGTTCCAGAGATCGCATCCCGATATCGAGAAGCCAGCCGATCACGCCTATCATGATCATGCCGGCGACCACCAGGTCATAGCGATTGCCCGCGTTCCTCGCGTCCACGATCAGAAATCCCAACCCGGAGTTCACGGCAATCATCTCCGCAGCTACCACTACCAGCCAAGCGATTCCGAGAGTAATGCGCAGGCCGATGATGAGCTGCGGCAACACTGCCGGATAGAGAACGCTGGTGACCATAGCAGCTGGAGTCAATCCAAAATTGCGGCCCGCATTCATGTAGACCGCCGGAATGCTGCGTACCGCTTGCATGGCGGTGAGAAGCAGAGGAAAGAAACAGCAGAGAAAGATAAGAAAAATGGCGGCGACGTCGCCGACTCCGAACCACAGGATGGTAATCGGAATCCAGGCCAGCGGCGATATCGGACGCAGGATTTGGATGAGGGGATTGAAGGCGAGCTCAGCGCGGGTGTACCAGCCGATGGTGAGCCCGAGCGGAATCGCCAGCAGCGCCGCCAGCGCAAAGCCCCATGTGACGCGAAAAAGCGAAGCGACAACATACTTCAGAAGCAGTCCATGGTGCAGTAACTCGCCGATCGCCCTCAAGACTGCAAGCGGTCCGGGCAACAGATGGCCGGGATGACGGCTGACGGCCAGCTGCCACACGAGGAGCAGGAGAGCGAAGAACGCAAGCGGCCGTAGCCGGACCAGCAACTTCAACGCACCTCACCTCGCTCCATCGCTTCTCTCACAGAATGATCCACTCCCGCGTCTGCTTTTCAACGTTCAAATCCAAAGTTTAATTTTGATGACAGATCGCACTGTTCTAGTAAGCGAAGATATCAGGTGCTCGAATTAAGAGTAATCCATCGAAATATGGAGATTCGTGTGGCACGTCGCAATCAACCTCTCACATCCGCTTCGCTAGAATGGCAGTATGTTCATTCATACCTTCGCTTTTCGCTGGAAGCCCGGCGTCACGGCCGAACAGATCCAACGGGTCATCGCAGGAATTCGCAACCTGCAGGGTAAGATTCCCGGACTTCTCGAAACCTGGGTTGGCGAGAATATCTCTCCGCGGTCGCAGGGATATGCGCTGGGCGGAGTGATGAAGTTCGAGGATCGCGCCGCGCTGGAAGCCTATGGAGCCCATCCCGTCCATCAGGAGCTGCTCCAATGGCTCCTGCCTCTTATTGAGCCGGTCGAGGTGGACTTCGAAAGCTAGGCGTCGGGACGGTTGCTCTTGCGTCCGAATGCGCGAAAGAGCGGAGCACCCCAGGCTCCTGCCGCGAGCAGCGCGCCAAACAGAATGACGGCGTCGATGCTCTCGCGTCCCTGTGCGGTCCAATAGTCGTTCGGTTGCATGTTCAGCCACAGCGCAAACTCATCCAGCGTGAGGGCCGATCCCACACCATAAAGAATGGCGATAAGCCGGCTCCAGAAAATTGAGGTTGCCGTTGTGTCGTTCCCCCATTCCGCTGTCCACGCGTATCCCACGCCGAGCAGGATGAAAATTCCCCACACCAGATGATGGATATGCCGTCCGCCCACCATCACCCATCCAAACGGCCCTACGTGATGCACAATTGCGGACACCAGCAACCGCACGCCGAGAAATGTGATGAAGAAGCTGACTGTAGCCAGAAACATCCGCCGCCGCGGACGGTCCGTAATTCCCTGATGTACCAGCTTGCCAAGACTGGTGCGGTGAAGCAGGGTGAGCATCGTCGCCGTAACCAGCGCCGCGAAGATGAGCAGTATCCATGCTCCAGTCCAGTGCATCGATGCAGTTAACTCCTCATGCTGTGATCAGCAACTTATACCACGACGAAGATGCAGGGAAGCGGGCGTGCGGTTGTTGGTCCTTAATAGGAGATAGTTGTTAACCGCCCAGCGGCGGCAGCCGGTTGGACGATCCCAGGAGAAATATCACGCCGACGATGAAGCTATAGACTGCGCCGGCAACCGCTGCCCAGCGGTAGAAAACAGGCCGGTGAAATCCGGCACCGAAGATGCCCCCCAGCGAAGCCGTCATCGCCGTATTCATGAACACCAGCCCCAGAGCAAAGGCCAGCAACCCCATAAATCCGTGCACAGTGCCGCCCAGGCTCGCTGCGAGAAGAAACAACATGAGCTGGCTTGGAGTCTCGGCACCCAATCCGTGCAGGATACCAATTGCGAAGACGGAACTGCTGTTATAGCTCCAGGTAAAAGGCTCCGGACGCGGAGTGTCACGGTTGAACGCCCAGCGCACTCGCCACCATGCGTACTGCAGTCCCGAAATGAGGATCGCCCAGCGGCTCTGAATTGCAGCGTGCGAATGCGAGTGCTTGATGAGGTTGGCGATGACGCCGATGCCAAGCACGATCAGCGTCGCGCCAATCAGCCGCTCAGTCCAGTTATCGAGACGCGCAGGCAGTGGGATGTGCAGCATGATGACCAGAGCACCCAGCGTGACCACGGTCAGTGCATGTCCCAGAGCATAGGTGACGCCCAGGCGCATGCCTTGCTTCCAGCTTGTCTGAACGGCGGTGATGTCGGAGATGGCGGCCAGATGATCGTAGTCGAAGCCATGCCGCAGGCCGAGCAGCGCGCATGAGAAGAGAGCGAGATCGAGTTTCCAGTTCATGGAGGGGCAGGCCGTGGCCAGCTCCCATTGTAATGGGGCAGGGATAGGGAAAAGAGATTAGGGTTCAGAACCCTGCGCGCTTTATCCCGTGAGTCTCACCAACTGCTCAGCCTGAATGCGCGGGCCGAGGATGGAGACACGAGGCAGCTGTCCCCGCGCCATCGCGACTTCATCGCAGCGATAGAGACGCGGACAGTTCTGACAATCCTTGAAGATCTTGTCGGGGAGGGCGGCGCGGTCTTCCACCTCGCGAAAGCCATAGCGGAAGAAGAAGTCGGGGATGCGCGTGAACAGGCACACGCAGCCGATGCCGTGATCCTCTGCCTCGTCGAGAAGCGCCTGCAGCAATTTGCCGCCCGCGCCCTGGCCCTTGGCCTCCGGACGCACAACGATCGAGCGCACCTCGGCCAGATGCGGACCGTAAAGGTGCAGCGCTCCGCACCCCAGAAACACTCCGGCTTCGGTCTCAGCAACTGTGAAGTCGCGCACGTTCTCGCAGATCTCCGCGAAAACGCGGCGCAGGAGCGTTCCATCACCCGAGAGGCTGTTGACCAGCTCGTAGATGTTGGTCGCATCCTGCAGGCGGGCCTTACGCACCAGCATGGGCTACCTCTTGCTTTTGCAGCTCTTCATTCTTCAGGCTGACGGTGCCGTAGCTCTCGTGGAGCTTCTTCACGCGAGTGTCGGCGTCAGCCAAGGCTGCCTGGACGCGGGCGCGTGCCGTTCCGCCAATGACGTCGTGGCAATCCAGCGTGGCCTCAAGTGCAACCGCAGCAAAGAAGTCCTCCTCGAACTCGGGACCAAACTGCTTCAGCTCATCTAGCGTCAACTCACCCAACTCCCGGCCCGTCTCAAGGCCATAACGTACGGCATTGCCAATCTTCTCGTGCGCCTTGCGGAAGGGAACTCCCTTGTAGACAAGATAGGTGGCCGCAGCCATCGCGTTGAGATAACCGCTCTCACACGCTGCCTTCATGAGGTCGGTGCGGAACTTGAGCGCCGCGGTGAACTTCGCCAGCAGGAACGACATGATGTGCGCGGTGCGCGTGGCCTCGAAGACCGGCTCCTGCGTCTCCTGCATGTCCTTGTTGTAAGCCAGCGGCAGCCCTTTGAGCAGCAGCGTCACCGTCTGTGCCGCACCATTGAGACGTCCAACTTTGGCGCGGATCAGCTCCGTGAGATCGGGATTCTTCTTCTGCGGCATGGCGCTCGAACCGGTCGAAAAGGCCTCGGGCAGCTCGACGAATCCGAACTCGGCGGTCGCGAAGAGCGTCATCTCTTCGGCGAAACGGCTGGCGTGCAGGCCGATCATGGTCAGCGCCTGCAGATACTCGAGCACGAAGTCACGGTCGCTGGTTGCATCCATGCTGTTCGCGGTGGGCGCAGTGAAGCCGAGCTCCTTGGCGGCAATCGTCCGGTCGAGTGGCAGGGTTGCGCCCGCCACTGCACCCGAACCCAGCGGGCAATAGTTCAAACGCCGTGAGCAGTCTTCCAAACGCGAAATGTCGCGCAGGATCATCTCCACGTACGCCAGCAGCCAGTGCGCAACCAGGACAGGCTCCGCCCGCTGCAGGTGCGTGTACGAAGGCATCACGGCATCGCCGGCAGCTTTCGCCTGTTCTACGAGCGCTCCAGCCCATGCGCCAAGATGCACGATCAATATCTCGATCCGGAAGCGGATGTAAAGCCGCAGGTCAGTCGCAATCTGCTCGTTGCGGCTGCGGCCGGTGTGCAGCTTGAGGCCGAGATCGCCGATGGCTTCGACCAGCTTCATCTCGACGAAGTGATGGATATCCTCCGCATCGGAATCCATCGATTCAGAAAGATGCTGAATGACTCCCACGCTCACCGGCTGCGAGTGGAACCGCTGCACGATCCCATCGAGTCCATCGACGATCTTCTGAAATTCGGTTTCGCTCAGAATGGACGCTGCGAGCAAAGCCCGTGCATGGGCCTTGCTCGCAGTGACTTCCTCTGACAGCAGAGCCCGGTCAAACTTGAACGAGCGCTGCCAGTGATCGAAGAGCGGGTCCAGTGGCTGGCGAAAGCGGCCAGACCACATTTTGGCGTGCTGTTCGCTCATGAATTCTCCTCGCCTTTCGCAGCTCCACTATTCAGCTGCGGCATTTCCGAGCCGTGGCTCAGCGTGATGAGGCCCGTCTGGGCGTAGGTCAACAGCTTGGCGCGGGTGTCGGTAATGTCGAGATTGCGCATGGTGAGCTGGCCGATGCGGTCGCGCGGAGAGAAGGCGGAATCGGTCTTCTCCATGCTCAGGCGCTCGGGGTGGAAGGTGAGGTTGGGCGACTCCGTATTCAGGATCGAGTAGTCGTTGCCGCGGCGCAGCTCCACCGTCACCTCACCGGAAATGGCGCTTGCCACCCAGCGCTGCGCGGATTCGCGGAGCATAATTGCCTGTGGATCGAACCACCGTCCCTGATAGAGCAGGCGGCCCAGCTTGCGGCCGTTCTCGCGATACTGCTCGATAGTGTCCTCGTTGTGAATGCCGGTGATCAGGCGCTCATACGCGATAAAGAGCAGAGCCATGCCAGGGGCCTCATAAATGCCGCGGCTCTTGGCTTCGATGATGCGGTTCTCGATCTGGTCGCTCATGCCCAGGCCGTGGCGTCCACCGATGCGGTTGGCTTCGAGCAGCAGCTCGACGGGATCGGCATACTCTGTGCCGTTGAGAGCAACCGGGAAGCCCTGTTCAAAGCGGACGGTGACTTGTTCACGCTTCACGTCGACATCATCACGCCATGAGGCGGTGCCCATAATGGGCTCGACGATGCGGATGCTGCTCGAAAGCTGCTCGAGGTCTTTGGCTTCGTGCGTGGCGCCGAGAAGATTGGAGTCGGTGGAGTAGGCCTTCTCCGCGGACATCTTGTAGCCAAAGCCGGACTTCTGCAGGAAGGCCGACATCTCGGCGCGGCCGCCGAGCTCGTCGATGAAGAGCGGATCGAGCCACGGCTTATAGACCTGAAGATCGGGATTGACGAGCAGGCCGTAACGATAGAAGCGCTCGATGTCATTGCCCTTGAAGGTCGAGCCGTCGCCCCATATGTTGACGCCGTCCTCCTTCATGGCCGTGACCAGCATGGTGCCCGTGACCGCGCGTCCGAGGGGCGTGGTGTTGAAGTACGTTACACCAGCAGTGGAGATGTGAAAGGCGCCGGACTGGAGCGCAGCGATGCCTTCGCGCACCAGGGGTCCGCGGCAATCGATGAGGCGCGCATTCTCTGCGCCATACTCGATGGCCTTGCGGGGGATGGCGTCGTAATCGGATTCGTCGGGCTGCCCGAGATTCGCCGTGTAGGCATAGGGCACAGCACCCTTCTGCTTCATCCAGTGAAGCGCGGCGCTGGTATCGAGGCCCCCGGAAAAAGCGATGCCGACCTTCTGGCCGACCGGGAGACTTTCAAGAATGACAGACATTTCGTTTAAAACCTCGGGATTCTTCAATGTTCGTAGTGAGTAGAAACGCACGGATGGGACCTGCTGGGTGCCCCACGTCTCGCTTTTGAGACGTGGGAGATCACAAGTCCTAGTTCTGAGCGCGAAGTCCCGGGTTCTTCTTTCCGCCCAGCAGCAGAAGCAACAGCGCCTTCTGCGCATGCATGCGATTCTCGGCCTGCTCGAAGACCACCGACTGCGGACCGTCAAGAACTGCATCCGTCACTTCGGCGTTGCGATGCGCGGGCAGGCAGTGCATGAAGACCGCATGCGACGCGGCGTGGGACATCAGCTGTTCGTTCACCTGGTAGGGCTTGAAGATCGGCGCGCGCTTGGTCACTTCATGTTCGAAGCCCATGCTGGTGCAGACATCGGTGTAAACCGCATCCGCGCCCGTCACTGCTGCAATGGGATCGCTGACCAGCTCGATGCTGCCGCCGGTGACGTTGGCAATGGCGCGTGCCTGCGCCACGATGTCCGCCTTCGGCGCATAGTTCTTGGGCGACCCTACGACACAATGCGCGCCCAGCTGCGCTGCCGTCAGCATGAGCGAGTGGCAGACGTTGTTGCCATCTCCGACATAAGAGAACTTCAAGCCCTTGGCGGTGCCGAACTTCTGCTCCAGCGTAAGAAAGTCCGCCAGCGCCTGGCAGGGATGCTCGAGGTCGCTAAGCGCATTGATCACCGGGCAGGCCGCGTAGGAGGCCATCTCGGTGATGGTCTCGTGCGCGTAAGTGCGCAGCACAATCACCGACACCCAGCGCTCCAGATTGCGCGACATGTCGGCCAGCGACTCGCGCTCGCCCAGCGGCGACTGCGTCTGGTCTACGAAAATTGCCGAACCGCCCATGGTATTGATGGCTGTCTCGAAGGTGAGGCGCGTGCGCAGCGAGGCTTTCTCGAAGAACATCACCATCTGCTTCGCGTCCAGCGACCAGCGATAGTCCTGTGGGTTGGCCTTCACATCGTGACCTAGCTCCATGACCGCTGCGATTTCCGCGGTCGAGAAATCAGCGATGGAGCAGAGGTCGCGGCCTGCGAGCGACTCGGCAGGAGTTTCGGCTGTGATTGGTTCGTTGAGAGAAATTGTTTTGCTAGCCAACGTGCTTGCCTCCCGTCGTGGCTGCGCCGGCGCCTTGCGGCGCGCGCTCGGTAAGAATCTCGTCCAATGCGGCGATGGCCGTGTCCACATGCTCGCGGCCAAGGATATATGGGGGCAGGAAGCGCAGTACGGTCTCGCTGGTCCTGTTGATTAAGATGCGGCGTTCCAGCATGGCAGCGGCAACATCTTTCGCCAGATCAGCAGAGTCCAGCTCCGCCGCCAGCATCAGTCCTTTGCCACGCACCTCGGTGATCGCGGAGTGCTTTTTCGCCAGGGCCTTCAGCTTGTCTTGAAAATATGTGCCGGTCTCAGTTACATGTTCCAGCAGCTTCTCTTCTTCGATGGTTTGGAAGACTGCAAGCGCCGCCGCGCAGGCCAACGGTCCGCCGCCGAAGGTAGTCCCGTGCATGCCGGGATGAATCGCGCGGGCCGCCTCGTCGGTGCAGAGCATCGCACCCAGAGGAAGCCCGCCGGCCAGAGGCTTCGCGACCGTAGTCACGTCTGGCTGAACGCCGTAATGCTGATAGCTGAACCATTTGCCGGTGCGGCCCATGCCAGCCTGAATCTCGTCGCAGATCAGCAGTGCGCCCGTCGACTGCGTGAGCTCCCGCGCCGTCGTCATGAATTCCTGAGACACAGGACGAATTCCACCCTCGCCCTGAATCGCCTCGATTAATACTGCGCAAACATCCGATGAAAACTTTGCCCTGAGGTCGGCAACACTGTCGAAGACAACAAACTCGACGCCCGGCATCACCGGAGCAAAAGGCTCGCGATACTTCTCCTTGTGCGTGGTGGCCACAGATCCCATGGTGCGCCCGTGGAAGCTGTGCTCAAGCGCGAGAAACTTCGTGCCAATGGTCTTTCCTTCGCTGCGCAGCAGTCCCGCGTAGGCACGGGCCAGCTTCAGCGCAGCCTCCCAGGCCTCGGTGCCGCTGTTTGAGAAGAAAGCGCGGTCCATGCCGCTCGATTCTGTCAGCCGCAACGCCAGTTCAGCCTGCCCCTCGTGAAAGAAGAGGTTCGAGATGTGGATCAGCTTGCGGCTCTGATCTGCAACAGCCTTCTCTATCGCCGGATGACCATAGCCCAGTGCATTTACACCGATCCCGCTGAGCAAGTCTAGATAGCGCTCACCCTTTTCGTCGATGAGTTCCACACCTTCGCCATCGACAAACAGAATCGGATTCCGCTCGTAAGTAGAAAGCAGCAGCTTCGCTTCCGCTGCCTTGATTTCATCTAAAGTCATTCTGTCACTCCGTGACAGAGCTCAGAGTACAGGGCTCAGAGCTCAGATTTTTGTTTGCCTCGATCTTCTTTAACAATGCCCAGATCATTTTTCCTACTTCGTCCGCCAGACCTTCCGCAGTCACCAAATGCTCGGTGTCTCCAAAGCCAAGTTTGCTGGCTATCACTAATTGCGTCTGCAATTCCAAAGTTGAGCCGCGCGATATTCCTAAAAAGTGCTTGAATTCGCCCCTCGATGAACGTCCATAACCTTCGGCGATATTGCTTGCCACCGACACCGAGCAACGTCGCATTTGCGACGTCAGCCCGTACAGCTCTTCCTTTGGAAAGCCGGAAGTCAGTTTATAAATTGCAACGGATAACTCGATGCCACGCCGCCATACTTCCATTTCACGGTAGGACGCCATCGCTGCCTTTCTTGCTTGTAAATCTGTGCTCTGAGCTCTGCGCCCTGAGCGCTGTCTTTACGCGACCAGCACTTCGGTTCCATGCGCCACACGTGAGGAGCACAGATCGGGAAGCACAGATGCTGCCTCGGCCGGAAGGATGCGCACTCGCTTTACACCCTGCAGCAGCGCCTCGCGGCAGGCTCCGAGCTTGGGCAGCATGCCGCCGCTGATCACTTCATCGCGGGTCAACGTAGCGATCTGGTCCACGTTCAGCCAGCGCATGATCTCACCGTCCGCGCCACGCACTCCCGGTACATCGGTCAGAAAGACCAATGCATCAGCCTTGCACGCCGCTGCGCACGCGGCTGCCATTTCGTCGGCGTTCACGTTGTAGTATTCGCCGTCGAAGCCCAGGGCAATGCTCGAAATCACCGGCACCGCGCCCATCTGCCAGATCGCATCCAGCCAGCGCGGATCGGAGGCGACAATCTCGCCCACGTAACCAAGGTCCGGTGCCGTCCGCTTCTTGCGCGCGCGAAAGATCAGCCCATCGCCGCCGGAGAGCCCCATCGCCGCCTGTCCATGAGCCCCCAGCGATGCTACCAGCGCTTTGTTGACCTGCCCGCCCAGTACCATCACCGCGGTATCGCGGGTTTCGGCGTCGGTCACACGCAGACCGGAGATGAACTCGCTCTGCTTACCCATCAGCTTTAGCGTGCGCGTCAGCTGCACACCGCCGCCATGGACCAGCGCCACTTGATTGCCGTCCTTCACCATATCTGCGATAGCCTGTGCGCAGGCGTGCAGCATCGCCGGATTTTCAAGGGCCGCGCCGCCCAGCTTTACGACAAATTTCATGGCAGTATTACCTCGTCTTTCTTCAAGCCAGGCCATCGGCCTCATCCCATCCACACATCAGGTTCAAATTCTCAACCGCCTGCCCGGCCGCGCCCTTCAACAGATTGTCCAGGCAGGACACAATAATGCAGCGCTTTCCATCCTTATCCAGCTCAAATCCGATGTCGCAGTAGTTGGTTCGCACCGAATACTGAATCTGCGGCAGATGCCCTGCACCGAACAGACGAACCATTGGACTGTCGGCATAGAAGCTGCGGTAGCACGCGTCTACTTCAGAAGAGCTCTTCTCCTCGCGGAACGTCACATAAATCGTGGAAAGAATTCCGCGCGGGATGGGCAGCAAGTGCGGAGTGAAAATAATTTGCGAGCGCTCCACTCCCAGCTGCTCCAGCAGCTCACCCGTATGCCGGTGTCCGAAGACGCCGTAAGCCGACAGGTTATCCGCCGCATACATATAGTGCGTCTTCGCCGACGGAGCCTTCCCCGCCCCCGAGACACCGGATTTCGCATCGCAGATGATGCCGCGGTCTAAATCCAAGACGCCTGCAGCCAGCAATGGCTTCAACGCCAGGATGATCGAAGTCGCGTAACAACCGGGGTTCGCCACCAGCTGCGCATTCTTGATCTCGTCGCGATGCAGCTCCGGGGAACCATAGACCGCCTTGGTCTGCACCGCCGCGGCGACGGCTCCGCCTTCATCCTCGAATTTGTAGACGGCGCGATTCGCCGGCTCAGTCAGCCTCCACGCCCCGCTCAGATCGATCACGCGAATCCCGTGTTCCAGCGCCAGCGGAGCAAACTCCCGCGACTGCTCATGCGGCGTCGCCAGAAACAACACGTCGACTCCCCGCTCTTTCAGAAGCTCCCAGGAGAAAGGCTCGATCTTCAGGCCGCGCGCCCCGTTGTTATCTACGAGCTGCGGATGCAGTGCGGTCAGCGAAGCGTCCTGTCCGGATTCCGCGCGGCCCAGAAACACAGGAGGCTGTCCCTTCAGCCGGGGATGGTGCAGCAGCAGCCGCGCCAGTTCCGCGCCGGCATACCCGCTCACTCCCAACACCGCAGTTTGTACTGAATTCTTCATCGAATCTTTACTCATTTCTAAAATCTTTGCGCGAAGCGCGGGTGTCTCGACGGCCAGTCCTCACCCAATCATCTCTTCCAGCCGGACACGCAGCGTCGCGGCGCTTTTCTGGTCGGGGCAGATGATCAGAATGGTGTCGTCGCCGGCGATGGTGCCCAGCACCTCTTCCCAATCCTCATGGTCGATGGCCAGCGCTACCGGCTGCGCGCCGCCGTGAGTCGTGATCAGCACCAGCTGGTTGATCGCCTGCTTCACCTTCAGCCCGAAGCTCGAGAGCACTTCTTCGACCGACGGCGCATCATCCTCTTCTTCGATGGCAATTCCGTTGCCATTAGGCAAGGCATAGCCGTTCGGCCCTTTATAGAGGTGCATCTCGTGGATATCCCTCGAGAGGGTAGCCTGGGTGACGTCGAATCCCCGCCGGACCAGTTTCCGGCGTAGCTCGTCCTGGTTGCTGATCGCCGCAGTGGCTACCAGCTCCCGAATCGCATTGTGCCGGTCAAACTTGGTCAACGAACTGCTCACAATCCTTCGAATTTCGAAAACTGCGGTGAATGGAAAATCGCGGGCTAAAAATCAACCCGCGCTGTAATGCATAAAAATACAATTCAATGTATAAATATACGAGGGGCGGCTGTCAAGCGGTTTTCAATAAATACTGCTGATGCGGCGCATTTGTTTTTCTTATGGCGCAGTCCGGGCCCCCGTGAATCAATCATTTTCGTCATGACGGTGACAGAGAAGGGCCTTATAGTGTCATATGGGCAGCATAAAATTTTCTGATTCCAATTCCTCGTTCGAGCGCCCACAGAGCTCTCATTCTTCCTTAGTAGACGCGCGTTTCGAGCACGAATCGTGTGGCGTTGGTTTTGTTGCCACCCTTACCAATCAGCCTTCGCATGACATTCTTGCGAAAGCACTTACCGCCTTGGCACGCCTCGAGCACCGGGGGGCGATCGCGGCTGACGGCAAGTCCGGGGATGGTATCGGCATCTCCACCGGCATCCCGCGCGATCTGCTCCTCTCATCGGCCGGAGTGAGCCTGCCTGCGGGCCAGCCTCTGGCGGTCGGCGTGGTCTTTTTCCCGGAAGAAAATACAGAATCTTATTCTGCGTTCGAGCAGTCGCTCGCCTCGCAGTCGCTGCAAATCCTCGCTTGGCGCGAGGTGCCGATTCGCAAAGATGTCCTCGGTGAGATCGCTCTCTCGACCCTGCCCGTGATCCGCCATGCACTGGTCACCGCAGCGGACAGTGCGGACTTTGCGCGCAAACTCTATCTCGCCCGTAAGCACTTTGAGCGCAGCCAGGATGCACTCGTCCGGGTGAACCCTGAACACAAGAAGACATACGTCTGTTCGCTCTCCGCCTCTAATATGGTCTACAAGGCCATGTGCATTGGCCGCCTGCTCGCCGATTTCTATCCTGACCTCACCAACCCCGCGTTCACCACGCCGTTCGCTCTGTTCCACCAGCGTTACGCCACCAATGTCGCGCCCTCCTGGGATCGCGCCCAGCCGCTGCGCATGCTGGCCCACAACGGCGAGATCAACACCGTCTGGGGCAATCGTGCCCGCATGGATGCCCGCGCCGCGACATTTCTCGTCGATGGCAAGCCGGTGTACACGCCGATCTTCACGCCCGACGGCTCAGATTCGACCAGCCTCGATGAGACCGTGGAACTGCTGGCGCGCAATGGCCGCACCATTGCCGAAGCCCTGCGCATGTTGATTCCTCCGGCAACCCTGCAGAAGCGCTCCGCGTTTTTCGCCTACGCTGCGGATTGCGCCGAGCCCTGGGACGGTCCTGCCGCCATCGCTTTCACTGATGGCGGACTGGTGGGCGCCATCCTCGACCGCAACGGCCTCCGTCCCTGTCGATACTTCGTGACGGAAGATAATCTCGTTGTCCTGGGATCGGAGGCTGGCCTCGTCGATCTCGATCCTGAAACCATCGTTCATAGCGGACGCCTCGGCCCCGGCCAGATGCTGGTCGTCGACCTCGACGAGCACAAGCTCTACGAGGATGAGCAGATTCAGGAGATCTTCGACAGCGCGGCTCCCGAATACGAAAATCTACTCGAAGAGCACACCCTCGAAAGCCACGTTCCCGATCCGCCGATCGACGCAGCAGAGATGACCCGCCTTCAACTCGGGTTCGGCTACTCGCGCGAAGACGTGAACATGATACTCAAGCCCATGGCCATGGACGGCAAGGACGCCGTATGGTCGATGGGCGACGACACGCCGCTGGCGCCGCTCGCTCGCTCCCCGCGCCCGGTCTACGCATATTTCCGCCAGCGCTTTGCGCAGGTCACCAACCCGCCCATCGACTCGCTGCGCGAAGCCCGCGTCGTCCAGCTGCACACCCGTCTCGGCCCGTGGCCGCATATGCTGGACAAGCACTCCAAGCTGCCTGGCCTTTCGTTGGCCTCGCCATTTCTCTCGCTGGCGCAAATGCACGATCTCCGCGCCCGCCAGCATGCCCTGGCCAACAACCTGCCGCTCGCGCTGCTTGACTGCGTTTTCTCGCCGTCGTCGACCCTGCTCGGCGCACTCGACGATATCTGCGCCAAGGCCATCGCGCTGATCCGTGGCGGGGCCGCCATCCTGCTGCTTACTGACCGCTCCGCAAACCAGCAGAACATCCCCATCCCCATGGCGTTGGCTCTGGGAGCCGTGCACATGGCCTTGATCCGCGCTGGAGAGCGCACTCACGCCGGCCTCGCTGTTGAAGCCGGCGACTGTCGCGATCTGCACCACGCGGCTGTTCTTCTCGGCATGGGAGCGGGTGCCGTCTGCCCGTGGCTCGCTCTTGAAACCGCTCGCAATCAGAATCCGGAAAAGGGCGAAGCCAATCTGTTGCATGCCTTCGATGCCGGACTGGCCAAGATCATGTCCAAGATGGGCATCTCGGTGGTGGACAGCTATCGCAGCGCCCATCTCTTTGACTCGCTCGGCCTCAGCCAGGAAGTCATCGATCGATGCTTCTTCGGAACGCCGGCGCCGCTCGGCGGCATCGGTTTCGCAGAGCTTGAAGCACACATTCGCCATAGCTGGCTCGATAGCTTCGGCGGGAACAGCGAAGCTCCTGGCGGAGATTCACTCGCACCCACCGCAACCGTTACCAAAGACCTGCCCGACTACGGCTGGGTCCGCTTCCGCAAAGCCGACAAGGCTGAGCCGCACTCCTGGCAGCCGCAGACGGTGAAAGCTCTGCAGACAGTCGTCGGAACAGCTCGCGGCGTCGCTGCCGTGGCCGAACCCGCCGTGGCCTGGGCTGCCTTTTCGACCCAAGCCGTCGAAAAACAGCCGGCGTCGCTGCGCGATCTGCTGGAAATCCGCCCTGCCGGTGCGCCGCTGGCCCTCGAGCATGTCGAAGCGCCGTCGAGCATGTACAAGCGCTTCATCGCCTCGGCGATGTCCCTCGGTTCGCTTAGCCCGGAGGCCCACCAGACCATCACCGCCGCTATGAACATGATCGGCGCACGCTCCAACACCGGCGAGGGCGGAGAAGATCCCGCCGTCTACAGCCCGACCGCCGAGCTTGACCTGCTCGGCAAGCAGGTGCCCGCTCTCCTGCTCAATAACAAGGTGAAGCAGGTAGCTTCGGGCCGCTTCGGGGTCACCGCCGAATACCTGATGCACGCCGAAGAAATTGAGATCAAGATTGCCCAGGGCTCGAAGCCTGGCGAAGGCGGACAGCTCCCCAGCCACAAGGTCACTGAGCTCATCGCCCGTCTGCGCCACGCACAGCCTGGCGTGCAGCTCATCAGCCCGCCGCCCCACCACGATATCTACTCAATTGAAGACCTCGCGCAGCTCATCTACGACCTGAAGCGGGTGAACCCCAGCGCCGCCATCGGCGTAAAGCTGGTTTCCGAATGCGGCGTGGGCACCGTCGCCGCCGGCGTGGCCAAGGCGTATGCCGACTACATCGTGATCGCCGGGCACAACGGCGGGACCGGAGCGTCGCCGCTCTCCAGCATCAAGTACGCAGGCAATCCCTGGGAACTCGGCCTCGCCGAAGCCCAGCAGGTGCTTCTCGCAAATGGGATGCGCAGCCGCGTCCGTCTACGCTGTGACGGCGGCCTGCGCACCGCGCGCGACATCCTCATCGCCGCGCTGCTCGGCGCCGACGAATACGCTTTCGGCACCGCAGTACTGGTCGCACTCGGTTGCGATATGGCGCGTCAGTGTCACCTCAACACCTGTCCCACCGGCATCGCCACGCAGCGTCCGGATCTCCGCGCGAAGTTCCGCGGACGCCCCGAGCACGTAGTCCGTTTCTTCGAGGAGCTGGCCCGCGATATCCAGGTGCTGCTCTCGCAGTACGGCCTGCTGTCACTCGAAGCCGCCATCGGCCGCACCGATCTGCTGGAACAGGTTCGCCACGATGGTGCGCTTAACCTCGCTCCGCTGCTCGCAAAGCCCACGAGTGACGATGTGCGCTGGGGCGGAAAGCGCAACGCCAGGTTCGCCTCGCATCCACCCATCGATGACGCCTGGACAGAGAATGCCTTGGCCGCCTACAAGGCCGGCGAGAATTATGTCTACGACGCGCTCGTCTCGAACGAAGACCGCACGCTGGGCGCGCGGTTGGCTGGAGAAGTAGCGCTCCTGCGCACCAACGGCCAGGGCACGAATAGCCGTCTCAGGTTCAACCTCACAGGCGTAGCCGGGCAATCCTTCGGAGCCTTCGCCGCACCCGGCATGGAGCTTGTTCTGAAAGGCATCGCCAACGACTTCGTCGGCAAAGGCCTTTCCGGCGGCGAGATCATTCTCAGGGGTCAGGGTCGCGCCGCACTCCAGTCAGAGCTGCATGTCATCCTCGGCAACGTCGCTCTCTACGGTGCCACCAGCGGAGCCCTCTTTGCCGCCGGCCGTGCCGGTGAGCGCTTTGCCGTCCGTAACTCCGGAGCGCTGGCCATCGTCGAAGGCGTGGGTGACCACGGCTGCGAGTACATGACCGGCGGACTTGCCGTCATACTCGGCGCAACCGGATTCAACTTCGGAGCCGGCATGACCGGCGGTCTCGCCTGGGTCTTCGACGAGGACGGCGATTTCCTCACCCGTGAGATGTTCCACGCCGACTTCCTCCTGCCGGAGCCTTACGAAACGCTCGATGCCGAAGCGCAGCAGAGCATTCACGGCCTGGTCGAGCTCCACGCCGGCAAGACAGCCAGCACGCGGGCGCACTGGCTGCTCGGAAACTGGGCCGAGCTGGCAAAACGCTTCATCCGCCTTACACCGAAGCCGCAGGCCTAAACGCGACTTGCTATCCGCGCCTGAATTTTCGGGCGCGGATAGACGAACCCATCCAGCCATCCCATATCGAAAGCGGCAGCTTCTTAATCTGGAACGCTATGCCCGACTTTCGCGATCACGCCCGAACCGCAGGTACCGCGCTCTTCAACTGGTGGAAGGCCGTCACCATCGAAGCCCTCTGCGTTGCGGTCATGTGGCTGATCGGCCTGCTCCTGCTGCATGTGCCGTTAGCCCCGGTCTGGGCCGTCATCGGCGGTCTGATGACCTTTATCCCCAACTTTGGCGGAGTCATCACCGTCATCTTCCCGGTCCTGATGATCCTCTTTAGCGGACACGACATGTACCGGCTGGGTCTGGTGTTGGGACTGTACGCTGTGATTGTCGTTGTCGACCAGCTCGCTCTGCAGCCCCTTTTGCTGAAACGCGTCAGCCGCATTCCCATCTGGGCGTCGATCGTTGTGCCTATCGCGCTGGGTATTGTCATTCCATTCTGGGGAGTGCTGCTGGCGCCGCCGCTGTTGGCGGTGATCTATGCCTTTCGCAGGCCAAAGCAGGGAATTGGGCCCTAGCCTTCAGTCCCCGCTGTATTTCACACTGCAGCCGTACGGCCGTGTATATGCGGTGGCAACGGTCTGTCCTGCCATTGCCTCTGTCAAAGCCGCCGAAACGTAGTTCTTCGACGCAGGAATATCGCTCACATCCGTTGTCGGATGATCGTCGATTGCGCCGTCGTAGATCAGCTTGCCCAAAGGATCGATGACGAACATATGCGGGGTGGTCTTCGCACCGTACTCATGCCCGATGGCGCCGGTTGGATCAAGCAGCGCGGCCGTCGGATCGGCGTGCACTTTGACGATATATGCATTCTCCTGAGCCGCCGTCATGTAGCCCTGCTCACCCGGAGCGGACGAGAGCACTGTAAGCCACACCACGCCCTTTTCTGTCCATTGCTTCTGCAGAGCCTGCATGTTGCCGCTGCTGTAGTGCTTAACGGTGTAGGGGCAGCCGTTGTTCGTCCACTCCAGGACGACGAATTTGCCCTTGTACTCCGAAAGCTTGTGCGTCTGGCCGTGCGAGTCGGTGCCGGTAAAGTCAGGCGCGGCATCACCGACGCGAAGGGCGTACGCGGAAAGGGCGGCAAAGGTAATGAGCGAGGATATAAACGTCAGGCGGGAGGCGATTCGCATGGGCGGAAATCTCCTTTGCGCTTTAGACGAATGGCCGTCCGGGAATGTTCACCTCCGAAAATCAGAAGTTCGGGAAATTACAATCCGGCCGTCGTCTTTGCCGGCTGCGCCTTCACCGCGTCCAGCGCGTTGAAAACAATGCCTGGCGTCAGAACCTCGGGCAGAAGCTGCGGCTGCTGTGCCGGATCAGCGGGATAGAACGCGTAGGTAGGAACACCACTGCGGCCCAGACCAGCCAGCGTCTGCGCGATCACCTCGTCGTGCCGCGTCCAATCGGCTCGCACCAACGCCACGCCGCTCGACGCAAGCTTCTGTTGTACGTCTGCGCGATCCAGCACCACCCGTTCATTCACCTGGCAGCTCAGGCACCAGCTGGCCGTGAAGTCGACAAAGACCGGCTTACCCTGTGCGCGATACTTCGCCACCAGCTCCGGAGTGAAAGGCTCCCAAACTGTGCCGGGCGCTCCGCTTGAAGCGGTTGTTGCCGCTGCAGGCACAGGCATCTTGTCGATGGCGACGATCGGCAGCGCAACAGCCAGAATCAGCACCAAGACCGCGGCCACGGTCGCGGCTGCCTTAGCCGGCCAGCGGCCGAGAATCCATCCGGCAATCGCCAGCAGCAGAAAAGCTGAGAGCAAAGCGACCAGCGCGGCAGGCCCCGCCGTTTGATTGAAGACCCACACCAGCCAGATGACCGTGCCGAAGATGGGAATCGAGACTGCCTGCTTCAGCACTTCCATCCACGCGCCGGGACGGGGAAGAATCTTTGTCCACGCCGGATTGAAGGCCAGCAGCAGATAAGGTGCAGCCAATCCCAGGGCCAGAGCGGTGAAGACCGCAAATGTGACGATCGCGGAATTGGCCAGCGCATATCCGATCGCCGCTCCCATGAACGGAGCTGTACACGGTGTAGCCACAATAACCGCCAGCACGCCGGTAAAGAAGCTGCCCGCATAGCCGCTCTTCTGCGCCAGGCTTCCGCCAGCGCTGGTAAGAGTCAGCCCGATCTCAAATTGCCCGGCCAGCGACAGACCCAGGAAAAACAGCAGTAGAGCGATCACCGCTAGAAACGCCGGCGATTGAAACTGGAATCCCCAACCCAGCTGATGGCCGGCGCCGCGCAGGATGAGCAGTGCTGCAACCACGGCCCAGAACGAGGCTACGATGCCCAGCGTGTAGACCAGCCCATGCAGACGCAGCTTGTGCCGCTCTTCGCTCGATGACTGCACGAGAGCTAGTCCCTTGATAAAGAGGACAGGGAAGACGCAGGGCATCAGGTTGAGAATGATCCCGCCAACAAAAGCAAACAGGACGATCCCTAGCAGCCCGCGAGAATCCGCAGCCGAAGAAGCCGCCAACGAACCGGGTGTGGCATGAAACTCGTAGGCCCGGCCGTCAGCCAGCACCAGTAAACCGTGCAGCTCTTTCGGAGGAGATGTAAGGTTGTCGTCCTTTACCAGGTCAAGCTGCACACCCTTTTTAAGGGGCTTCACCGTCTGCGGAGCGGCATTGGCGAGGATGTTCTGGTCGAAGGGAAAGAACTCTGCCGATTCTTCTTTCTTGCCTGTTTCGACCGCAAGCGTGAAGCCCTTCGCAGTGCTCTGGAACTTAGCCTGATCTCCCGCCGGTAGCGGTTGCGGCAGTGTGTGCTGAAAGCGCTGAATGAGCGCGGCGTCATCGCTGACATCCGCTTCGACAGACCCGGGTTGTGCCAACGCCTTGCGCTGCACTGCCAGCTCCGCATGTCCGGGAATGCAGACTTCGCGGCACACCAGCCACGTAGCCTTGCCGCCCAGTGTGATCTCCGGGGCATCTGGCTTGAATGTCGACGCGACCTGCATAGGGATGGGGAACAGAACTTCGTCCTCGTAGCCGAAGTCCATCAGCGGCCCCAGCGGCAAACGCTTGGGAGCGGGAAACTGCTGCGCTCCGGCGGTCACACCGGCCGGCAGATTCCATTTGATCGAAGGCGGTTCGCCTGAGTCTCCGGCATTGGTCCAGTAAACATGCCAGCCCTGATCGAGCTTGAAATAGAGCCCCGCCGTAAAGCTTTGTCCGGGATAGATTTGGGCCGGAGGCACCACCAGCTGAACCGTCAGATGTGCCGCGGTGGCCGTGGGACCGGCGAAGGCAGGGGTCGGAGAAGCAGGAGCCGCCCACACCACCGGCCCGGCAAGAAGCAGTATGGAAAGTGCAGAGATAAGGCGGCGAACGAACATGTCAGTCTGATTCCATTCTAGAGTCCGGAGTTACACGAAGTTGTCAGCCATTCGTCACGCATCAGTTCTATTCCGATGTTTTGCGCGAAGCGCGGTCACCGGGGCGGTCAGCCCCAGCCGGCGGCCATGCGGTCTTTCAGGATGCAGCGGTCCATCACCACTTTAATCCCGGCGGCCTCGGCTCTTGCCGCCGCCTCTTCATGTACGATCCCCTCCTGAATCCAGATGTAGGGAATCCCGAGACGAATGGTGTCGTCGACAATCGCTGGAATGTACTGAGGCAACCGGAAGACATTGACGAGATCAATCGTAGCCCCCGCGCCGGCAACAGCCGCATCAAGAGTGGCATAAGCCTTCTCGCCCAGCGCGCTGTCGATCTGCGGATTCACCGGAATGATGCGGTATCCACGCGACTGCATGAATCGCGAGACACCTAGCGAGGCGCGGCCTTCCTTATTGGTAAGGCCGACCACAGCGATGGTCTTCGCCTTGTCGATCATTTCGCGGATGGTTGCGGCCTCATTCATTGGAATCTATTCCAGATCATCATCCTCATCCACGCCCGTCGGCATGCCGCCATTGCGCCGCATCAGTAGGTAGCCGCGAATGAACGGCTCCAGATATCCATCCAGCACGCGATCCACATCGCCGACCTCGACCTTGGTGCGATGATCCTTGGCGATGCGGTAAGGCTGCAGCACGTATGACCGGATCTGCGAGCCGAAGTTGATGTCGAGCTTTGAGTCCTCCAGCTTTTTCGTGACCTGCCGCTTCTTCTCGAGCTCGAATTCGTAGAGGCGAGAGCGCAGCATCTTCATCGCCTTCTCTTTATTCTTGTGCTGCGAGCGCTCGTTCTGGCACTGCACCACGATGTTCGTCGGTATATGCGTGATGCGCACCGCCGAATCGGTGGTGTTCACGTGCTGGCCGCCCTTGCCGCCGGAGCGGTAGGTGTCGATACGAATATCATCCGGCTTGATGTCGATCTCGATCGAGTCATCGATCTCCGGTGAGACGAACACCGACGCAAACGAAGTATGCCGCCGCTTGGCCTGGTCGAACGGCGAGATGCGTACCAGCCGATGCACGCCGGTTTCTCCGGCAAGCTGGCCGAAGGCATATTCGCCGGTGATAGTGAAGGTCGCCGACTTGATGCCGGCCTCTTCGCCGTCCTGGTAATCATTCATCTCGGTCTTGAAGCCTTGCTGCTCGGCCCAGCGCAGATACATGCGCATCAGCATCTCGGCCCAGTCCTGGCTCTCTGTGCCGCCCGCGCCCGGATGCACGGTGACGATGGCGTTCAGTGGATCGGTCTCGCTCGAAAGCAGCGTCCGCGCTTCCATGGCCTCGGCGAATTCATTGAGCGATTTGATCTCGCGTTCGATGTCCGGCTCGACGGCTTCGCCCTCGCGAGCCAGCTCGAAATAGGCTTCCACGTCTTCAGTGCGGCGAGCCAATTCCGCGTCGTCGGTGAGCAACGCTTCAATGCGCTTGCGATCGCGCATCAATGGCTGCGAGAGCTGCGGATTCGACCACAGTTTCGGGTCGGAGAGCTTCTCTTCGATGCCGGCTAATTCTGTTTTGAGGCGGGACGGGTCAAAGATACTCCCGCAGGTCATTTACTTTTTCGCGGACTGGAGTGTAGGCGAATTCGAGATCGTTCAACACGGGATCTGGACCTGTCTTTAAGGCTGGAATCGGATGCGCTTCTTCAAGAAGAAAGCAAGCGCGCCTAGTGTGATTATCCCACACAGCCACGCGAACACATCACCATAGCGAGTGTAGAAGGTCACATCGTCGCGAAAGCCGTATTGCACCGCCAGCGAGGTAAAGATGCCTCGCGGCGCACTCTTGAGTGCGCGTCCGAAGGGATCGATGATCGTCGTCACTCCGGTGTTGGTATCGCGCAGGATCCAGCGATGATTTTCAATCGCCCGCATGCGCGCCATGTTCAGGTGCTGCCAGGGAGCGCTGGTGTCTCCGTACCAGCCATCGTCAGAAATATTGACGAAAGCCTCCGCGCCATTCTTCGCGAATTCGCGAATCTCATCTGCAAAGATCGATTCGTAGCAGATGAAAACGCCGTAGCGATGTCCGTTCAGCGTGAAGACCTTGCGTTCCGCGCCGTGCGAGAAATTTCCCGCCTGCCGGGTGAGCTTGTGTGCGAAGAAGAACATCTCGCTGAAGGGCACATATTCGCCGAACGGTACAAGGTGAATTTTGTCGTAGCGCCCGATGCGCTCGCCCTGTGGTGAGAAAATCGTCGCCGAGTTGTACTGCTTCACTACCTGCTGACCCTGTGCGTTCGTGCTCCAGTCGGCCGCAGGATTGCCGACGACGATTCCCGCATGCGTCTCCTGCGTAAGTTGTCGCATGGCGGCGAGAAAGCGCGGATCGCCTTCATAAAACGGCGACGGCGCCTCCGGCCACGCAATCAGCGAGATGGGAGGCCCTGCACCCGGAGAATTCACGGTGTGTCCTCGCTTGTGCGGATCGGGCATGCCCTCATAGAACGTGGCATTCGTAGTTTCACTCTGCTGGAGAAAGCGGCCGATATTTTGATCCCACAGAGGCCCCGGCCAGTCGTTGTCTTCATCAACGCTGAAGTTTGATTGCAGTAGAACTGCAGTCGCCTGTGCCGGCGCAGATTGCGGCGGCATCCATGAGCCCATCTGCAGCAGGGCAGCGAGCAGCGCCGCTCCTGCGCCGAAACGCAGCCGCAAATGAATCGATCGCGAAAGCGAAGCCGCAGCCAGCAGCGCATTGACGCCGACCAGCACGAAGGAGATTCCGTAAACGCCCGTGAACGGAGCTAGCCGCGTCAGCAGAAAATTATCCACCTGCGAGTAGCCGAGTTGATCCCACGGTACGCAGGTAATGCGCGATGCCGTCAACTCAATTCCTACCCACGCAAATGGCGCGAGCAACAGCGGAAAGTGGACGCCGCGCGAGGCCCGTCGTGCAAACGCGATGATCAGTCCAAATAGGCCGAAATAAAGCCCGAGAACTAGGCTGTACAGAACCAGAATTCCCACCGCGCCCGGCGTTGGAACATGGCCGTACAGATTCATCGTGCGCTCGATCCAGTAGCAGTTCAGGATGTACCAGAAGACGCCGCAGACATAACCGGTGAGCGCGCTACGCTTCAGATATTTCGCGTGCGCTGCGTTCGCGGGCGAAAGAAGCGCGTAGAGCAGCGGTGTCAGGGCAATCCATCCGAAAGCCGCGCGCCAGGGCGGAAGCGGTCCTGCTATCGGGAAGGGAAGGTCAAGCAAAAATCCTGAGAATAACGCCAGCAGGACGCTGGGAAGGATTGGCCCCTTCGCCGGCGATGCCACGGCTGATGTGCGGGTCTCTGTTGCCACGGCCATTCAGCGTGAGTCTAACATCGCGGTTCGAGCATTCTGGGGTTTACAATACGAATGTGATTGAACTCGCCAAAGTCGCGATGCACGTCCTCACCTTTCTGTTCTTTGTAGGGCTGGCGGGCTCTTCCATCGTTGTGATCATCAGCTTCGTCGAAGATCTCGCGGAACTTTTAGGGGAGTAACGGTTACGAACGAAGCGATTGACGCCACCGCCAACGGGACATACACTCAGCGAGAGCGTCACGACGCAAGACAGTCTGCGGTCTCTTCGTAAAAGATGGGCTTCAGCCAACTGATCGTGGCCTAATCGCCCACACCTCATGTCATCCGGACAAACGTTTTCCGCCCCGCAATCGAACCGAGTCAGGCTTGTAGTCGCCTCTTCGGTCATGCTCACTTTCATTTCGTTCTGGCGGGCCGCAGCCGTTGTCCTGAATGACCTTGGATCTTCCGCCTTCTATGCCGGTGGAATCGCCGAAGAAGCCGTAGGCAAAGCCGCGCCGTGGTTCATCCTCGGCGTCATGCTGTTCTCCTTCGCGGTGCGCGCGGTATATGTCGAGAGCTGCTCCATGTTCACCCGCGGCGGTGTCTATCGCGTGGTGAAAGAAGCGCTCGGCGGAACCTTCGCCAAGCTCAGCGTATCGGCGCTGATGTTCGACTACATCCTCACCGGACCCATTTCCGGTGTGTCGGCCGGCCAATACATTACCGGCCTGATGAATGAGTTGATGGACGTCGGCGCTGCGCATGGATGGCTGCCCGCCGCTCTCGTCACCAGCCATGTAGCACATCACTTTCCCGTCAACGAGACCTCCGCGATCTTCTGCGCAGCCGTAACGATCTACTACTGGTGGCAGAACATCAAGGGCATCGAGGAGTCCAGCGACAAGGCTCTCGAAGTCATGAAGATCACCACCATCATGGTGGTGCTGCTGCTGGGCTGGGGTATCTGGTCTGCGATTCACGTCGGCGCAAAGCTGCCTCCGCTTCCTGTTCCTTCGAATCTTCACTTCTCGAAAGACGCACTGGGATTCCTTGGCGGAACCAAGCTGGCAACGACGCTCGGACTCTTCGGAATCATCATGGCCTTCGGTCATTCGATTCTCGCTATGAGCGGCGAGGAGACGCTGGCCCAGGTCAATCGCGAGATCGAGCATCCCAAGCTCAAGAACCTGAAGCGCGCGGCGATTGTCATTGCCATTTACAGCTTCGTATTTACCGGCATCGTCTCGCTGCTGGCGGTCATGCTGATTCCCGACTCGGTGCGCATTCCGGTCTATCGCGACAATCTCATCGCCGGCCTGGCCATGAACGTGGTGGGCCCGCTGACCTTGAAGATCATCTTCCGTGTCTTCGTGGTCATCGTCGGATTTCTCATACTGTCAGGTGCAATCAACACCTCGATCATCGGCTCAACCGGCGTCCTGATGCGCGTGGCCGAAGACGGCGTGCTTACCGACTGGTTCCGCAAGCCGCAGCGTAAGTACGGCACCAGCTATCGCATCGTAAATCTGGTCACAGCTCTGCAGCTGTTCACCATCATCGTCAGTCGCGGCAATGTCATCACCCTGGGCGAAGCCTATGCCTTCGGAGTGATCTGGAGTTTCACCTTCAACAGCCTCGCCATGCTGGTTTTGCGCTGGAAATACAAAGGGGAACGGGGCTGGAAGGTTCCCATCAACATCAGAATCGGCAAAACTGAATTTCCGATCGGGTTGTTCTCCGTCTTTCTGGTGCTGCTGACTACCGCCATAGTGAATCTCTTCACCAAGAGCGTAGCCACTGAGAGCGGCGTCGCATTCGCGGCCGTGTTTTTTGTCATCTTCACTATCTCCGAGCACAAGAACCTCAAGAAGCAGGCCGCCACCGTCGCCCAGATGAAGGAGCATTTCCAGCTCGAGCATCCGGAAACCATCAGCAAGGACGCTCTGGAGATCAAGCCTGGCGCGGTGCTGGTAACCATGCGTGACTCGGCCAACCCCTTCGCGCTCAAATGGGCGCTTTCCCGGACCAACACCGACGAACAGGATGTCGTTGTGCTCACGGCGCGGATGATGGGTGTCGGGGGTCCGGAGTATCTCGATGAGCAGCTCTTCAGCGAGCATGAGCAGATGCTCTTCACCAAAGCGGTTTCGGTAGCCGAAAGCTTCGGCAAGCATATTTCGTTGCTGGTTGTGCCGGCGGGCGACATCTTCGGAGCGCTGGTGCAGACGGCCAACAAGCTGGAAGTCGCTGCCGTAGTTTCAGGTCTCTCCACCAAAATGTCTGCGCAGGAGCAGGCGTACCACATCGGTCAGGCGTGGGAATCGTTACCGGAGCCGAAGCGCCAGTTCACGTTCTACGTGATCATGCCCGATGGAGAAGCGCAGGCTTTCCACATCGGACCTCACGCTCCCACCCTGCAGGCAGAAGATGTCCAACTCGTACACCGGCTGTGGCTGAACTTCCGTCGCGATCCTGAGATGCATGGATTGCATCACAGCGACATCGTGACTTACGCGTTGACGCGCCTGGCGACGGAATACGCACGGGACAAGGTTGAGACTGTCAAAGAGCTGAGACGTTACACCCAGGATGGCACGCGTAGCTCGACAACGCTTGGCCTCGGCACTCGCGGGTCATATCGCGGCGGCCCGGATTATTCGATACAGGCGCCGCGATCGTCCCAAGAATCGCAAAACTCCGGACAAGAAGAATAGCAGTACTCGAAGCGGTTCTGAAATTGCACTGCTGCCTTGTCTAATCCACCGATGACACACTCACTCATATGAGTGTCGATAACCCTTTTTTATGGGCGAGGGATATCAGCAGCGATAATTGCATATCTTTAGATATCTAGATTGATATCGACTCTATTGATATAACCTCCTTTCGCTGTTGAAGCTTCCTGCATGTGGCAATTTCTTGCGCTCCGAGTTACGCTATTAGAGTAACTATCCCCTGATAGAGAAGCCCTTAGCTCGGCTCGATTTCTTTTGAGAGCCGGTCAAGCGGCCGGAGGAAACGTGGAAGTAAGTCAGATACTGAAAGAAATCGATAACGAGATCGCACGGCTGCAGCAGGCGCGCAATCTATTGGCGGGCAGTGACGATCATCGCGTCAGCCGGGGAGCAGGCAAAGTTTCCACGCCGGTCAAAAAGAAAAAGCGCAAGCTGAGTGCTGAGGGGAGACGCAAAATTGGAGAGGCGATGAAGCGTCGCTGGATGGAACGCAAGAAACAGGCAGCAGCGAAAGCAAAATAAGCAGCGTTGTGAATCAGCAAACGGCCGCCACCAGGGCGGCCATGCTTTTTAGGATGTGATTAATTTGCGGCGACACCAGGAGTCAGCGTGAGTGTCTCTATCTTGTATTTCTGCAGATGTGTCTCCAATTTCTCAGGAGTGCCGGTAAGCTCGGGAAATGTCCCGAAATGAATAGGAATAACTGTTTTGAGTCCCAGATAATTTGCTGCGAGCGCTGCCGCCTTTGGACCCATGGTGTAATGGTCGCCGATCGGTAACAAACCAATCTCCGGAGAATGAAGATCCTTGATGATCTGCATATCCGAAAAGAGTGATGTGTCGCCCGCGTGATAAATCACTGGACCTCCCTCAATCGAAATGACCAGGCCCGCCGCGACTCCGGCATAAATGATCTCTTTGCCGTCCTGAATGCTCGAGCTGTGTTTCGCTTCGACCAGGGTTACTGAGACATCCTTGAACTTATAAGTCCCGCCTAAATTCATCCCGACAATGTGTTCGACGCCCTTGCTATTCAGCCAAGCCACCAGTTCGAAGACGCCGACAGCCTGAGGTTTATGCTTTTTGGCGACAGAGACTGCATCTCCAATATGGTCGCCGTGGCCGTGCGAGAGCAGCAAAAGATCGATTTTCTCCGGGAGTTTATATTCCTTTGGATACTTAGGGTTGTGCTCGATGAAGGGGTCGATCAGAATCTGCGTACCCTGAGCCGTGGTGATGAGCGTGGTGGAATGTCCCAGCCAGGTAATCTGCGTGCCTTTCAAATTCGCCATGCAATCAAACTCCGTTGCGTAATCAAGTCCGTTTCCTAAGCTATTAGATGCAGAGCGCCGCGTGAATTTCTCCGCCATGAATGCGCTACGATTTTCACAATTTTCTTCTGTTGACGAGCTTACCGGTGCGGAGTAACGTTTCGGCATGAGCGAACAAAAAGCGAAAACGCAAGAGCTCTTTCCCATCCTGAACTCGTCTTCCGGTTCCTGCGCGACTGCCACCGCTCCGCTTCGCGGCATGGCCCGTCTGGCTGCAAAGGGTGATTTGGCAGGCGAGGGTCATCTGATCGAGTTTCGGACCCTGCCCGTGCGCTCTATCCTCAATAACTCTGTCTCGCGTCGCGGACTGTGGTTCGCTAAGAGCATCAATCCCTATCGCGGCTGCGAATTCGGCTGCAAATACTGCTACGCCCGCTACACCCACGAATTCATGGAGATGAAGGACCCCCAGGAATTCGAGCGGAAGATCTTCGTGAAGGAGAATGCCGCCTGGCTTCTGCAGCAGGAGCTAAAAAAACTCCCAGCGGGATTCGAAGTGGCGGTGGGAACGGCAACCGACCCCTACCAACCTGTCGAGCGAAAGGCCCGCGTCACTCGCTCCATTCTGGAGGTTCTTGCGAAGCAGAGCGGGTTGCGCCTCGGCGTTGTCACCAAGTCCACGTTGATCGAGCGGGACATCGATCTGCTGCAACAGATCGCCCGCCGGAATCAGCTCATCGTACACATGACCATCACCACCAGCGATGCAAGGTTGGCGCGGATACTTGAGCCACGGGCTCCGAGACCCGACCTCCGCTTTCGCGCCGTGCGCCGACTGCGCGACGCGGGCTTGACGGTTGGCGTGATGTGTTCGCCGCTGATGCCGGGAATCACGGACAACGCGAAGGCCTTGGATACCATGGCGCGCAAGGCAAAAGCGGTTGACGCCAGCTTCTTTGTGGCGAATCCGCTCTTCCTGAAGCCCTGCTCCAAGGGAACGTTTCTTGCCTTTGTGCACGAAAACTTTCCTGAACTCGATGGAAGCTACGAAAAACGCTACGCGGAAAACGCCTTCGTCTCCAAGGCCTATCAGACGCGCATTAGCGATCTCGTGCAGGCAGTGATCCGGAAGCATGGCCTCAATCGCCGGTCTAGCAATGCGCTTCTGACCCGGGATATCGATACGGAGAGCGACGCGAGCATGCCAGCCCAGCAGGAACTCTGGCCGTCCACCGAAGTTCCACCCCGGCGCAGACCTCAAAATGCAAGGTTCGAGCTGGCCAATCCTCAGCGGGTAATGATGACTTCGTAGAGATTGTCTTTGGCGAGGAAGAACTTGTAGCCGCCGTACTTGGCGAAAAGCTTCTCGATGTTGCGGTTGGTGTAGACGCGAAGCACCGGATGCGGCTCAGACTCCTGCAGCTCGATGGAGTTGCTGTCAGTCAGGTGATAACGGCAGAATGCGGTCTCAGGTCCGGCCAGTTTGGTGTGGAAGATGGCGAGGATCTTGCCGCCGGGCTTAACCGCGTCATGCAGCCGCGCAACCAGCGGATCGACCAGACCCTGCGGGATGTAGTCCATCGTGGTCCAAAGTAAAACCACATCGAACTCGCGTCCGCCGAAGTTGAGGTTCTGTTCAAAGAAGCCGGGGACATCGAAGCCCGGCTGCCCACCCTCTTCTTCCGGAGAAGTAATCCACGATCCACCCGGGGGGCCGGTGAGCGCCTCGTGAACGACATCGGCCATGTAGACGCTGTGACCCATGCCGGTGAGGAAATTGATGTTCTGTGGCGATGTGGGTCCGATGTCCAGCACGCGGAGGCTTTCTTCCTCTTTAAGGTGTTTGAGCATGGCGGACCATCCGCTCGAATGGCGAGGGATACGCGGGCCGGAGAGCACGGTACCACCGGTGCGCTGCGGTTCGGAGTCACGCTTGAATGGATTGCGAAGCACGCTTGCTAACTGACCTCAGTCACTCGCGGGAGGCTGATAATAGTTAGGACGCTCCGAGTAAAGCGCCCGCCTGCGTCTACGGTGTGGGCGAGACTGTTCCGCCGGAAGCACGCTCGCTGATGGAACCGGCAGCACCCTGGATCAGATCGACCTTCCCTGAAAACATGGCATTGTCTTCGATCGAGAGGCGCGCTGCCTTAATGTCCCCGGTGATGTTCGATCCACCGCGCAGCTCGACCCGGCCGGAAGCATGAACATCGCCATTCAGCGTGCCGAGAATGACCACGTCACGAGCGGAGACATTGGCCTTCACCTGGGCGTTCGGACCGATGGTCAACCGGCTCTCCGAGAGGGTGATGGTTCCCTCCACCAGTCCGTCCACCAGGAGATCTTCGCTTCCCTTTACTTCTCCACGAATCTGTACGGACTTGCCGATTGAAGCGGCGCCGGATGTTTCCAATGGGGGCATCTATAAGGCTCCTGTCGTAGTCACTGGGATCGCCATCATTTATCAAGCGGTCTTGGACGAACTATACGCAAGGACCATGCGGTGCCGCAACTTATGTGTACCCCCATGTGCAATCCCCGCGGTTTTAACCTCGCTGTCATCGCTTCCGCGCAAATGCTCGCCACGATTGTGGAACCGCGCTCCGGGTTTCGGCATCCATTCCTCCATGGAATACAGACAGCTTGGTCATTCAGGTCTGAAGGTCTCTACGCTCAGCTTCGGAGCCGGAACCTTTGGTGGCGGAAACGAGTTCTTTCGCGCATGGGGCAACACCGGAGCAGACGAAGGCTCGCGGCTGGTGGATATGTGTCTCGATGCGGGCGTAAACCTCTTCGATGTGGCCGATGTCTACTCCGACGGCCTGGCCGAAGAGGTGCTGGGCAAGGCCATCTCCGGCAAACGGAACCGATTGTTGATTTCGACCAAATGTACCTTCCGGCTTGGCAAGGGACCCAACGATGTCGGCTCCTCGCGGCACCACATCATTGAATCGGTGCACGGAAGCCTGAAGCGCTTGGGCATCGGCCACATCGACATCTACCACATGCATGGCTTCGATGCGACCACGCCCATCGACGAGACCCTCGAGACGCTGGACACCCTCGTGAAGGCCGGGAAGATCCGTTACATCGCCTGCTCCAACTTCTCCGGTTGGCACCTGATGAAGTCGCTGGCCATTTCCGATCGTTACGGCTGGACGCGGTACGTGGCGCAGCAATCCTATTATTCGCTGGTAGGGCGCGAGTTCGAGTGGGAGTTGATGCCGCTCGGTCTCGACCAGAAAGTAGCCACGCTGGTCTGGAGCCCGCTGGGCTGGGGACGGCTCACCGGCAAGATTCGCCGCGGGCACCCACTGCCGGAACAGAGCCGCCTGCACACTACGGCCGAGAATGGTCCGCAGATCGACGACGAATATCTGTATAAGGTGGTCGACGCGATCGACGAGATCGCCAAGGAAACCGGCCGGTCGGTTCCGCAGATCGCCCTCAATTGGCTGCTGCAGCGGCCGACCGTGGCCAGCGTCATCATGGGCGCGCGAAACGAGGAGCAGCTGCAGCAGAACCTGGCCGCGGCGCAATGGAACCTGACCGCCGAACAGGTAGCCAAGTTGGACGCGGCCAGCGAGGTCGCACCGATTTACCCTTACTGGCACCAGCGGCAGTTCACGGAGCGAAACCCGCCTCCGGTGTAGTCTCCGACAGCCCCGCTGACCAAAGCCGGTGGCTACTTAAGAGTGTCCTCAAAGGCGAAACGTCCCAGCTCGAAGGGATGGGACGTTTCGATCTTGGTGGTCATGGGGTTGCTCGGATAAGTGTCCTGGCTATTCGTCGGGAAACCCCAGACCTTTCCTGTCCGCATATCGATAACCACCCGCCCCAGCACCTGTTTGCTGCCATCCGGCGCGCGCAGCATCTGCGCTCCAGGCTCGATGTAAAACGGATAGGGCGCCTCGGACTGAGCCTGCGCAGTCGCTGGCGCAATATAAGGTCGAAGCGCGATGACCGCCAGGGAGAAGGCGATGACCAGCAGGAGAAGTTTCGTCGTCCGGTTTTCTTTCATAATTACTCCTCAATTCTGTCTAGCCGCTGAAGGCGGCTGCTTTTGCGCGGCCCCGCTCGGTACCACGCGGTGAATTTCCATACGCCGTAGATGGCGAGGGCGAAGAGGATGATGGCATAGCCGCCGAAGATCGTGAGCGATGGTAATGCATTTGCTGGCGGCATGCGAGCGCGATATCTGTCCGCACGATCCCACCATGCTACTTTGGCTGAGTGATCGCCTGGACTGAATCTTTATCGCGTTCTCTCCGCCTGCGTCTCCCAGGGGCTTTGCGTTTCCCAGCAGCTATCGTGCTTTCGCTCGTCATCAGCATGCCTTGTTGCGCACCAGCCCAGTCCGCCGCCAATGACGTAACCCGCGATATCGATCCCGGTACCGCGGTCGTCATTGCCTCGACCAAGGCCATCGACAACCATGCCCATCCAGTTCTGCCGCCTCCGAATGATGCGACCGACCGAGGCTTCGACGCGCTTCCTGTCGACAACATGGAGCCGGCAACCGATCCAGTCGCGTGGCGGGCCGACAATCCACAGCTTCCCGCTGCCTGGAAGGCGTTGTGGGGATTCGATGGCACGGCACCGCTCGATGCTGACGGGTTGAAGCGGCTGGCGGCAGCTCGTGCTCAGGTGAAAGCACGCGAAGGCGATCACTATGCGGCATGGGTGCTGGATCAGGCAGGAGTGGCGACTCTACTAAGCAACCGCGTCGCCATGGGAACTGGGCTGGCGAAGCCTCGTTTCCAATGGGTGCCCTACATCGATGCATTACTCTTTCCGCTGGATAACAGCGGACTGGCTGCGGCCAATCCCGATCGCGGGCAGTTTTTTCCACTCGAAAACAAGGTGCGCGCGCAGTATCTGCAGGCTGTTGGGTTAAAGGCTTTGCCGGCGACGCTCGATGATTATCTGAAGCAGGTAGTCACACCCACGCTCGAACGCCAGAAGTCGCAGGGCGCGATCGCGGAGAAG
Source organism: uncultured Acidobacteriaceae bacterium (assembly GCA_963745105.1). Lineage (GTDB taxonomy): Bacteria > Acidobacteriota > Terriglobia > Terriglobales > Acidobacteriaceae > Silvibacterium. The sequence goes on along the minus strand of CAVUWQ010000068.1, from coordinate 80,627 downwards.
TTCGAGGTCGCCTACCTGCGTGGCTTCGATTTTGCCGACGTGCCTCGCGAGCAGGCCGAGAAAACATATGCGCGCTGGGCAAAAGGTGGTCAGCCAGACGCGGCGGACTACAAGGTTCTACAGGACTTTCTCTTCCGATACATCGCCACGGAGTGCGGGAGGCTGAGCCTGCCTGTGCATCTGCACACCATGTCCGGCGGAGGAGGGTACTTCGATGTCTCGGCAGGGAACCCGCTGCTGCTGGAGTCGCTTTTCAACGATCCGAAGCTGCGCAAGACACGCTTCGTCATGCTGCACGGCGGTTGGCCCTTCGTCCGCGAAGCCGGATCGCTCCTGCAAAAGCCAAATGTCTACCTCGATCTCTCTCAGCAGGCGCTGACTTTTCCGCCGCGCACCCTGGCCGGCTGGCTGCGCGAGTGGCTGGAGACCTTTCCGGATAAAGTTCTCTTCGGGACGGATGGCTATCCGTTCTCAGAATCCATGGGATGGGAAGAATCGGAGTGGATTGCCAGCCGCAATGCGCGGCAGGCCCTTGGTCTGGCGCTTACCGGAATGCTGCGCGATGGCGAGATCAACCAAGAGCGCGCAGAAGAGTTAACCCGGATGGTATTGCGAGGGAGCGCGGCGAAGCTCTACGGCTTGCAGTGAGGACTAACTGAGCCGGAGCGTCTGAATTTCCAACTCCGCTTTGCGTACTTCGTCTTTTGTCGTGACCGAGTCCAGCCCCAGCAGCGTAACGAACGTCACGATGAGCATGCCCGTGGCGGCTCCGGTCAGAAAGTCGCGGAACGATGCGAACCCGGGGAGGAACAAAGCGGAGACAAGGCAGACCAGGCTGATGCCGACAGCGGCCTTGATGAGAGTCAGAGTGTGAATCGGAAAATGCTTTCCCATAGTGGGGCAAGGCTATCATCGTTTTCGCCATTGGATTCAGAATATTCCGCATCCCGGCCCTAGCCGGGGCACCCCGGTTACTACTGTTCGTACGGGGCTCGGGACGGTATACTAGTTGTTGTGACTTCCACCATTCTTGAGACCTATGTTCCCGGTTCCGATACGACGGGGCCGACCTCGGACAAGCGCGTTCTTCTGCTCAAACCCCGCGGCTTTTGCGCTGGGGTGGTGCGCGCTATCGACATTGTAAAGATCGCGCTCGACACCTTCGGCGCACCCATCTATGTGCGCAAGGAAATTGTGCACAACCGCTTTGTCGTGGATGAGTTAGCGGCCAAGGGTGCAATCTTTGTCGACGATATCGACCAGGTTCCCTCGGGAATGCGTGTGATCTATTCGGCACATGGTGTCTCGCCGGCAGTCCGCGAGCAGTCCAAGGAGCGCAAGCTCAAGGTGATCGACGCGACTTGCCCGCTTGTGACGAAGGTCCATGTCGAGGCCATCAAGTTTGCCAAGCAGGGATATTCGCTGATCCTCATCGGTCATCGCGATCACGACGAAATCGAAGGCACGCTGGGTGAGGCTCCCGATGTAACCCAGGTCGTCTCGAGTGTCGAGGAAGTGCAGACGCTGCAGGTTCCCGATCCTGAGCATGTGGCCTATCTCACCCAGACCACGCTTTCGCTCGACGAAGCGAGGGACATCATCCAGGCCCTGAAAGAGAAGTTCCCCAAGATTGCCGGACCGCATTCACAGGACATCTGCTACGCTACCGAAAATCGCCAGACGGCGGTCAAGAATGTAGCGCATCAGGCGGACCTGGTTCTGGTGGTGGGATCGAACAACAGCTCGAACTCCAACCGGCTGGTCGAGGTTTCGCGCAATTTGAGCACAAATAGTTATTTGATTGAGAACTCCAGCGCCATCGATCCCGTATGGCTGGATGGGGTCTCGACGGTGGCAGTTACCGCCGGCGCTTCGGCTCCCGAGGTTCTGGTGGAAGATGTGGTCGCCTACCTCAAGGAACGCGGCTACGGGTCCGTGGAAGAAGTGGAAGTAATGCCCGAGAACGTCCGCTTCGGTTTACCGCCGGAGATCGTGCAGGCCATCCAACCCTCGCCGAAAACTCAGGCGACGGTTTAAGAGTAGTCAGCAGCACGCCGGTTCACTCACGATTGACACAAGAGGTGAACGGCGATGGGACAGCATGAGCACAACATTTGAACCCCCAAAATTCGGCGTACCAGACCATCCCGTCTCCCCGAAAAGCCGCGCCGCAGGTTCGACCCCAGCATCTCCCGCTCAGTCATCACAGCCGGCTTCCGGCCGGGTGAAGTTTGGCCGGATCGACGCCGGCCTTGAGGATATTGACGCCGCGGCAGCTCGCTCTCGCGACTACATCTTTTCGCAGCAGGACCCGGCGGGTTTCTGGTGCGGCGAGCTCGAAGCCGATCCCATGCTGGAGGCGGATTACATCTTCGCCCACGAACTGCTGGGTACCGGCGATGAGGCCAAGCTCGAGCGCGCCATGACCGAAATCTGGCGCTATCAGAATACAGATGGCGGCTGGTCGATATATCCTGGCGGACCTTCGAATATCAGCCTCTCCGTGAAGTGCTACTTTGCCGGCAAGCTGATGGGCATCTCCCCCGAACAGCAGGACATGACCCGCGCCCGCGAATGGATACTCGCCCACGGCGGCGTGGTCGAGTGCAACACCTTTACCAAAATCTATCTCTGCTTCCTCGGGCAGTATGAGTACGACGCGGTTCCGGCTATTCCGCCGGAGATCGTGCTCTTTCCCAACTGGTTTTACTTCAACATTTACGAGATTTCTTCGTGGTCGCGCGCCATCCTGGTGCCGCTGTCGATCGCCTACGCGAAGAAGCCGTTCAAGAAGATCGCGCCCGAGCAGGGTATCGAGGAGCTCTTCGTCGGTGGCCGCGCCAATGCCGATCTCCATTTGCGCTTTGACCGTAAAAACCTGGTCAGTTGGCGGAACTTCTTCCTGGTCTGCGACCGCGTCGTGCACTGGCTGGAGCGGATTCACATTCGCCCGCTGCGCAAGATTGCTCTGAAGAAGGCCGAAAAGTGGATGCTGGAGCGCTTCGAGATGTCGGACGGCCTGGGCGCCATTTACCCGGCCATGTTGAACGCCATCATCGCGCTGCGCTGCCTCGGCTATTCACTCGACGATCCGCAGGTGATCCGGGCCATGGACGAGTTCGAGAAGCTGGGCATCGACGCTCCCAATGGAACCAAGGATTACGCCCAGCCCACCTTCCGCATGCAGCCTTGCATGTCGCCGGTATGGGATACCGCGCAGGCTGTCTACGCGCTTGGTGAAGCGGGCGTGCCGCGCAACGATCCGCGTCTCTTGAAGGCTGTGGACTGGATGCTCTCTAAGGAAGTACGCCACAAGGGCGATTGGACGGTGAAGGTCCCGCGTGTGCAGCCGGGCGGCTGGTACTTCGAGTTTAACAACGAGTTTTATCCGGATGTCGATGATTCCGGGCAGGTTCTTCTCGCGCTCAACAAGGTCGACAATCCCCGCGAGCGCTACCAATACGACGTCTCGCAGCGCGCCATCGAGTGGATTTTCGCCATGCAGTGCAAGAACGGCGGCTGGGCCAGCTTCGATAAAGACAACACGAAGATGATCTTCCAGTACATCCCGTTCGCCGACCACAACGCGATGCTCGATCCCCCGACCGTCGACATTACGGGGCGCATCCTGGAGACGCTGGCGACTTACGGCTACACGCGCAAGGACAAGCGCATCGAGAAGGCCATCAAGTTCATCTATGACGAGCAGGAGCCGGACGGAAGCTGGTTCGGCCGCTGGGGCGTGAACTACATCTACGGCACGTTCCTCGTCCTGCGCGGTCTCGAAGCCATCGGTGTCTGGAATCACGAGCCGCAGATTCAGCAGGCCGCGGAATGGATACGCTCGGTGCAGAATGCCGACGGTGGATGGGGCGAAAGCTGCGGCAGCTACGACGATCCGGTAACCCGCGGTATTGGCACCAGCACCCCCTCGCAGACTGCCTGGGCGATTCTTGGCCTGCTCGCTGCTGGGGATAAACGAAGCGATTCGGTCGCCAAAGGCATCAAGTGGTTGTTGAAGTATCAGCAGCCAGATGGTTCGTGGGATGAGAGTGTGGGCAGCGGAGCGCAGAAGCAGGCGCTGTATACCGGAACGGGCTTCCCGCGGGTGTTTTATCTCGCGTATCACCTGTACCGGAATTACTTCCCGCTGCTGGCGCTGACGAATTACAAGCGGGCCGCAGAGCGGGAGTAGGACTGGCCGTCCAGGCGGACGCGCTTCGCGCTTTGGGCGGACGAGCAAATTTTGGGATCGGGGGAATCACATCCCGGTCGGAATGATTAGAGTTTCCAGGTTTTAGGAGGAACATGGCTGTACCTATTTCGCAGGCGTGGACGGTTGCGACCTACGTACTGAAGCAGAAGCTCAAAGGGCGTAAGCGCTATCCGTTAGTGCTTATGCTGGAGCCCTTGTTCCGCTGCAATCTGGCCTGTGCCGGCTGCGGCAAGATTCAGTACCCCGCGCACATTCTTAAAGCCGAGCTCTCGCCGGAAGAGTGCTTCCGCGCGGTGGAAGAGTGCGGCGCGCCGATGGTGTCCATCCCCGGTGGCGAGCCCCTTCTGCACCCAAAGATGCCGGAGATCGTGGCTGGCTTGGTTGAGCGCAAGAAGTACGTCTACATGTGCACGAACGCGCTGCTTCTTAAAGAAAAACTTCACCTCTTTAAGCCCAGCAAATATCTTTCTTTCTCGGTACATGTGGATGGACAGCGCGAGCATCATGATTTCTCGGTCTGCCGCGAAGGCGGATACGACATTGCCATGGAGGGTGTCCGCGCCGCGGTAGCTGCCGGCTTCCGCGTAACCACCAACACCACGCTCTTCGACGGCGCCGACCCGAACTCGGTGCGCGCACATTTCGACGAACTGATGGAAGCTGGCGTCGAGAGCATGATGGTGTCGCCGGGCTATACCTATGAAAAGGCTCCCGACCAGAATCACTTCCTGGGCAAGGCGAGGTCGCGCAAGCTCTTCCGCATGATCCTCTCCAACCGCAAGAAGAACTGGCAGTTCAACACCCATCCTCTGTTCTCGGAATTTCTGATGGGTAAGCAGCACTTCGAATGCACGCCGTGGGGCATGCCGACCTTCTCCATCTTCGGCTGGCAGAAGCCCTGCTACCTGCTGCAGGACGGCTACGCCGACACCTTCCAGGAGTTGCTCGATTCGACCAAATGGGAGAACTACGGAGCCAAGAGTGGAAACCCCCAATGCGCCAACTGCATGGTGCACTCCGGGCACGAGGCCAGCGCCGTCGACTATAACTTCGGCTCGCTCAAGGGGTTCCTGGTGACGGCGAAGAAGTACATGTTCCCGTCCCTTTATCCGGACGCCGACGCGCAGAAGCTGCTGAACGAGTGGAAGCCTGCGGCTTCGCATCCTCTGGTGCAGATTGAGGCAACAAGCGCTCAGCGGACGGTCGAGACCGTCTCAGGAGACTAACGACGATGGCGACCGAACAGCAGGAACACCTGAGGATCGAGCAATTGCGCCAGCAAAGCGCCGATGAGATCGAGCACATCGCCGGACGCGAGCGCGAGAATCTGGAAGGCTGGATTCCGCCGTTAGCCACCGAGCCGGAGATCTTCGAGGCGCTCGAGAAGGCTTTCGACTATCGCGGCGACGTGACTCTTACGCTCAAGGGTGGTGAGCAGGTGAACGGCTACATCTTCGACCGCCGGACCGGTTCTTCCCTGCAGAATTCCGCGGTGCGCATCATTCCGTCGAACGAGCGGACCAAGCTGACCATTGCATATTCTGACATCGCAGCGCTCGCCTTCACCGGACGCGACACCGCGGCCGGCAAGAGCTTCGAGGCCTGGGTGAAGAAGTACTGGGAAAAGAAAGCTGCAGGCGAGAAGAACATCGCCATCGAGCCTGAGAAGCTCGACTAGTCCCTCGCGGCGCAGCAATTCGTTTGAATGCGAAAGCGGAGGTTCAGGCCTCCGCTTTTTGCGTCAGCACCTTCACCCCGTAGGGCTCCAGGTGCACCGCGCCCGACACCGGCGACTGATCGAAGGCATCCCGATAGCTTCCGCTTAGAGTTACTGGCTGCGCCTTCGCTGTGTGGTTCAGCAGATAGGTCCATGTCTGGCCGCCAGACCGGCGCATGGTAACCTCCATTCCCCGCGGCGCGTCGATCGATCGCTTCACGCCATTCATCGCCAGCAGCGTTAGTAGTACCCTGGCCAGATCGGCGGGCTCCAGCTGCGCGCCCAGGTAGATGGCCTTTCCTTTGCCGTAGCCATTCGAGGTGATCGCTGCCTTGCCCTCATGATCGCCACCGGTATAGGTCGCGAGCACCTCGGCTTTCTTGGGGTCGATAATGTCAGCCCAGATGTGGCAGTCGGCATCGGGCCCCCCCAGCGGTCCAGAGAACTTCACGCCCTGCTTCTCCGAGTAAATCGGCTGATAATCGATGAGCTCGACTCCCATCACGTCTCCGAGCAGGCCGGGCAGGGGAGCATTCACCATGCGGCTATGTTCATCCTTTACACCAAGGCGGAAGCCGGCGATAAATGTCCCTCCACCTTCGACAAAGCTGCGGATGCGATCGGCTTGCTGCGGCGTAACGATATACATGACCGGTGCGCAAAGTATCTTGTAGCGGGAGAGGTCCTGTGTCGCGTCTACGATATCGATGCCCGTCAGTGAAGGTGCTATGCAGCCGTACCAGGTCATCTGCTCGGAGAGATACTTGAGCTTGGGCTGGCCGGGCTGGATGGTAAGTGCCCACGACGAGTTGATATCAAAACACAAGGCCAGCTCAGCCACATAGCGCGCATTCAGGCCATCGTGCCCGAGAGCCTTGAGCTCGCGCATGGTCTGCACGATCTCATCGAAGCCCGGGCTATGAGAGCGATCGTGGCGCAGCAGCCCATGCCAATATTCTTCGGCGCCGAAGTTGGTAGTATCCCAACGAAAGTAATTGGTGCCCATGGCGCCGTGCGCGACGGCCTGATACGACCAGAGGCGCAGCTGGCCTGGCTCGGGCTGCGGCGAAAAATAAGGTTGCCCGGCCTTGCCGCTCTGCTCTTCCATAATGAGGAACGGCTTGCCGTCCTTCACGCTGCGCATCATGTCGTGACCGAAGGAGGTCATGGAAGACACAGCATCCGGCGGCAAACTTCCGCCCGATTCTCCGGCAATGATCGAAAAGAAACCCGGATAATTATCGGCCGAAGCGAAGTCGAGATTGCGGTACAGCTCACGCACATCGAGGTTGTCGATAAGCCCCACGTTGTTGGTCGTGATGAAGTGCTGCGGGCATAGCTTGCGCAGGATGGTGAGCTGTTCGCCGAGGAAGGACGCGTTGGCGAAGCTCTGATAGCGGTCGTAGTCGAGTGCGAGACCTGGATTCGGTGGCGCGCCCGAGGGCAGCGGCACCGGGATCTGCGAGAAATCGGTGTAAGTGTTGCTCCAGAAGACCGTACCCCACTCCTGGTTAAGCGCGTCGAGCGACAGATAGCGGCTGCGCAGCCAATGCTCGAAGCCCTCCCGGCAGTAACGGCAGTAGCAGCGCGCGCTTTCGCCCAGCGTGAACTCATTATCAATTTGCCAGCCGATAACGCCCGGCGTGGAGGCGAAGTGTTTGGCCATCTCCGTAGCAATCGTGTCGGAGAGACGGCGATACGTGGCATTGGTGGGACAGGTGAAGCGGCGCGTGCCGGGACTGAGCGTGACGCCCTGCGCATTCACCATCAGCACCTCAGGATACTTCTGCGTGAGCCACGGAGGAGGCGCAGCCGATGGAGTTCCGAGAATGGCCGAGATACCGTGCGCATGAAGAGTACTTAAAGCACGATCGAGCCAGCGGAAGTCGAAGGTTCCCTCCTGCGGCTCCATCAACGCCCATGCAAATTCGGCGATGCGAACATTGGTGACGCCAGCCGCAGCCATGGCCGCGCCATCTTCTTCCCACAGATGCTCGGGCGTTTGGTCAGGGTAGTAATCAACCCCAAAGAGCAGTGGATGACCGTCCGTGCTATGCGCGGCATTTTGAGCGAAAGCAAGGAAATGTTTACTCGGAAGAAGCGCGGCAGCGGCTCCTGCGCTGCCAACGGCCAGGAATTCACGGCGATTCATGTGGGTTTTGGGCCTCGCCTGCATTTATATCGCACTCGGTCTCGGAAGGTTGAGCAACCCTCCCGAGACGGAATGCGGTTCAAGGGAGACAGATTAGCTGTGTCCCAGAATCGGATGCGGCTCGTAAGGCTCTTCGAGTGCCTTAATTTCTTCGGGATCGAGTTTGATCTCGAGCGCCTTCAACGCATCTTCGAGATGGTGCATCTTGCTGGCGCCGATGATTGGTGAGCTCACTTCGGGTTTCGAGAGCATCCATGCCAGTGCCACCTGCGCATTGTTCACGCCGCGCTTCTGCGCGATCTCGGTGATGCGGTCGACCACGACATAATCCGATTCGCGGTAGTAGAGGTCGTGAGCGAAAGCGTCGGTCTTGGCGCGGAGGGTGTCGCCCTTGTCTCCACGCTGGCGGTTGCCGGCCAGGAAGCCGCGCGCCAGAGGGCTCCACGGAATGAGTCCGATGCCCTCAGCCTTGCACAGCGGAATCATTTCGCGCTCTTCTTCGCGATAAACGAGATTGTAGTGGTTCTGCATGGTGACGAATTTCGCCAGTCCAAGCTTCTCCGAGGTGTACAGCATCTTTTGGAACTGCCACGCATACATCGACGACGCTCCGATGTACAGCGCCTTGCCGGCCTTCACCACTGCATCGAGCGCTTCCATCGTTTCCTCAATCGGCGTGTGCGGATCGAAGCGGTGAATCTGGTAGAGGTCGACATAGTCGGTCTGCAGGCGGCGCAGACTGTCGTCGATGGCATGCATGATGTGTTTGCGCGAGAGGCCCTTCTGATTAGGATCATCGCCCATGGGATTAAAGATCTTGGTGGCGATCACCAACTTGTCGCGCGAGGGGCCGAAGTCTTTGAGCGCGCGGCCGAGGATTTCTTCGCTTACGCCGACCGAGTAGATGTCCGCCGTGTCGAAGAAATTGATGCCGGCATCGAGCGCGCGCTGGATGAACGGGCGGCTCTCAGCGTCTTCAAGCACCCATTCGCGCCACTTCTTCGAGCCATAGGTCATAGTGCCGAGACAGATGCGGGAGACCTTCAGGCCGGTTTTGCCTAGATTAACGTAGTCCACTGTTGCTCCTCTGCTGTTTGGATGGGCTGGCGTGCCTGCTTTTGGATGCGCGGGGTTCGTCGTTGGCTTCAGCGGCAATCTGCTGCGTAGAACTTGCGCAGCATTTGCAGGTGTGAACAATGTCAAAGCAAGCCGTTCGACCGTGCGCCGGTTGAGGGAACTCGGTTTCCGGCGCTGAGCATCCGAGGGGACGAGTCGATTCGACAGCCGACGTCTCTCATTCGCTCCACAGCCATGTCGCCTTTCAACAGCATGTTGTCGAAGGTCAGTCGGCGTATGTTCGTCTTCGGCGCTTCTATTTTGGAAGCGGCCGGAAAAGACCTCAGAAGCCGCCGCGCGAAGTAGTCCGGCTCAGCCCTTCTTTTCCGGCTTACTCTCGGGAGCAGGTCCGGTCGATTCACGGATAATCAGCTCTGGCTCGATGGTGATTTCCCGGTCCTGCTCCTTCTTGGGGTTGGCAATCAGGTCGAGAAGGATCTGTGCTCCTTCGCTGCCCATTTTGCGCAGAGGTTGTCTCACCGTAGTGAGGCTCGGTTTTTGATACGCCGCACTGATGATGTCGTCGAAGCCGACAACCGAAATGTCTTCCGGCACGCGTAGTCCAGAATCATGAATAGCGCGCACCACGCCGATCGCCGAAATGTCATTGAAGCAGAAGATGGCGGTGAAGTCCCGTGTCCGCTCCAGCAGCGTCTTCATGGGACGATAGCCAACCTCCGGCGACCAGCTATCGGCCTCGAGCTGGATGCAAAGCTCCGGTCTCACCTCGACCTTCAGCTTCTTGGCCACCTGCAAAATGCCGCCCCAACGATATTCGGTGTCAGGGATGATCTCCGGCCCCTTCATGAACGCTATGCGCCGGTGCCCAAGCTTATGCAGATGCCCGAGCGCGAGCTCCGCGGCCTTGCGATGGTCGAGAACCACATTTGTAACTCCGGCGGTGTCATTATGCGCCGAGATGGCCACCGTAGGAAGCGTGCTCTCCACCGCAGCCGGCGTGTTCAACAGAAGAAAGCCGTCAACGGCGCGCTCCTCGAGCATGCGCGGATAATCCTTCATCAGATCGGGCTGCCAGTAGTGGCTGGCAGTGAAGTAGAAATAGTGCGCGCGCAGCAGATACTCCTCGACCCCCTGCATCACCAGCGTGAAGTAGCCTTCGCTGAGATCTGGAGCCAGCACGCCGATGGACATGCTCTTGCTGCGCCGCAGTGAGCGCGCAAAATAATTGGGCCGGTACTGGAATTTACGTGCCGCCTCGAACACACGCTCACGGGTGTGGGCGGGAATGGACTTGGCTGCCGGTGAATCGTTCAGGACGAGGGAAATGGTGGTCTGCGACAGGCGCAGAAGCTCGGAAAGCTGGCGCAGATTGATAGGACCGTTTTCGGAGCGCGGCTCTGACTTCTCCTTACTCATAGGCGATGTTTTAGCACGTTCTTCACGCAAGGTGCAGAAAATCGCACTGAAGGTGAGTAAAAGGTAAAACGGTTTTTTAGGGCGATTCCGAAAACATGAAGATGGATGAAGGAAGGAACAATGCGGTCAGGCGATGCCGGTTTCCCGATAGGTGCCGAAAACCCTCTTCAGCGCCCCAGCGATCTCGCCCACGGTAGCGTAGGCTCGTACGCAGTCTAACAGGTAAGGCATGGTGTTGGCGCTGGAAATCCTATCCGCGCCATTCCTTTCAGGCTCTCGCGCCGCGGCACGGCACAGAGCGCTCAGTGTTCGATCGACCGCCTCATTGGATCGCCCGGCGCGCAGCCGCTTCAGCTTCTCTGCCTGCGTGGCGCGCACCGACTCATCGATGTAGAGAATGGGCGGCTGCTTCTCCTCGATAACCTGCTCGTTCACGCCGACGATGATTTTTTCCTTCGCTTCCACCGCGCGTTGGTAAGCGTAACTCGAGTCGGCGATCTCCTTCTGCGGAAAGCCCTGCTCAATCGCCTTGACCATGCCTCCGAGCGAGTCGAGCCTGGCGAAGATGGCAAAAGCATCGTGCTCCATATCTGCGGTCATGCGCTCGACAAAATAAGATCCTCCCAGCGGATCAGCGACCTCAGCCACCCCCGATTCATAACCGAGAATCTGCTGCGTTCGTAGCGCGATGCGCGCCGCGTCTTCGGTGGGTAATGCCAGCGCTTCGTCAAAGCCGTCAGTGTGTAGCGACTGCGTGCCGCCCAGCACCGCGGCCAGTGCCTGCAGTGCCACGCGCACGATGTTGTTCTTCGGTTGCTGCGCGGTGAGCGAAACTCCCGCCGTCTGCGTGTGGAAGCGCATCCAGTGCGAGCGCGGATTCTTCGCGCCGAAGCGCTCGGTCATCAGCCGGTACCAGATCTTTCTCGCCGCGCGGAACTTCGCAATCTCCTCAAAGAAATCGTTGTGCGAATTGAAGAAGAAACTGAGCCGCGGAGCGAAGTCGTCGACCGCCAGGCCCCGGCGCAGCGCCCACTCCACGTATTCGACGCCGTCGTAGAGGGTGAAGGCCAGCTCCTGCAGCGCCGTCGAGCCCGCCTCGCGGATGTGATATCCAGAGATGGAGATGGGATTGAAGCGCGGCGTGTGGCGAGCACCGAACTCCAGCGTGTCCACCACCAGCCGCATCGAAGGCGCGGGCGGATAGATATATTCCTTCTGCGCGATGTACTCCTTGAGGATGTCGTTCTGCAGCGTCCCTGCCAGCCGTGACCAGTCCACGCCCTGTTTCTCAGCGACCGCAAGATACATAGCCCAGACGATGGCAGCCGGTGAGTTGATGGTCATTGAGACCGAGGTCGAATCGAGGGGGATGCCCGAGAAGAGCATCTCCATGTCGGCCAGCGAATCGATGGCCACGCCGCACTTGCCCACCTCGCCCTCGCTCTCCGCGTCATCGGAGTCGCAGCCCATCAGCGTGGGCAGATCGAAGGCGACCGAGAGACCAGTGCCTCCGTTGGCCAGTAGATATTTGTAGCGAAGGTTGGTCTCCTCGGGGCTGGCAAAGCCCGAAAATTGGCGCATGGTCCAAAGCTTGCCCCGGTAACCATTCGGATGAATGCCCCGCGTATACGACGGCTGACCGGGCAGCGCGTTGGGATCAAAACCCTTCGGGAGATCGGCCGCTGTGTAGAGGCGATCGACCTCAACTCCGGACACGGTGGTGAAGCGGGCCCGCCCTTGCTCATCACGATTGACGCCGGTATACGCGCCGATAGGCTGCTCGGGAGCTTTGTTCAGGGTCGGAGCAAGCGTCTGCTGTTGCCAGCGCTGCTCTTCCGTTGAAGGATGGCGTACCAGGGTTGCGGGTTCAAAGCTGTCGGATTCAGTGGCCATGCCGTCAATAGGAAGACACCTCAGCATAGAGAACCGCGAGCGCTCGTGCAAACGCGAGCGTCACGCCATTGGTTTGAATCATGGTCCCGATGCAAAGCTGATATCGTTCCGGGCTGCAGCGCGCTATTCACGCATGTACTGAGCGGCCATCTTCTTCTGCCGTTTCGACTGATACATCGCTTGGTCGGCAATGTCGATCAGGGCATCCAGGGTTGGCGCCTCATGTCCTTCGGTGCTGGCATGGCCGTAGCTGACGCGCAGTGAATATTGCCTGTCAGGAGCGGAATTGATGAGAACGATGGCGAGTTCGAGCTTCTGTGCCGATTGCCGGATGAAGTCTTCGCCACACTCACCGGCCACGATGAATTCATCTCCCCCGACACGTCCAATCACATCTGTATGGCGAAAGGATTTCATCAGCAGGTCCGCGATCTCGCGCAGACAAGCGGAGCCGGTCTCATGGCCCAACGAGTCGTTGATCTGTTTGAGATCGTCGACATCGACGAACAGCAGAGAAAAAGGAGTCGAGGAGCGCCGCGAGAGGCGCAAAGCCTGCTCGGCCATCAGGTAGAAGCCGCGGCGGTTGTAGACCTGGGTAAGCTCGTCACGCAGCGAGAGCTCGCTGATCTCCCTCTGCAGGCCATCGATACGCCACGCCAGAATCAGGATGACGCCAATACCCACCACCGTGGCCAAAGACGTTGCGATGGCGGTCGCGTACGCGGGGCTCAGCCACTGTGCTTTAATAGCGCCGGCCCTGGCCAGTTCCAGCAGCAGCGGCAGGAGCAGCGCGGGCGGCAAAGCCATGCGGGCAAAGGTGCTTCCGAAGCCCGCTTCCAGCATGATGCCAAAGATGCCATATCCGGCCCTGCGATTGAAGGCGACAAAGCCCAACAGCGAAATAGCAGTGATTGTGTGCGGTGAGCTTAGCGTCAGGGGAGTGAGGCCGTAAAGGTGCAGTGCTCCAAAGACGTATCCCGACGCCATGACCAGCAGTAGCACTCCGAGCATGAAGACCAGCAGATCGGCTATGCGGGCCGCCGGTTGCTTCGTCACTCTCATTGTGAGGATCACCGCGGCAAGTAGCGTGAAGCAGGCTGCCGATTGCGGAGACATTCTACCGGGATCCGGGCTGGGGCTGTCGGCGACCAGCATCGTGTCCAGTCCGAGGGAGAGATGGAAGACGTATTCGACCAATGTGGCAAGAGCGACGACCGCCACCACAACAGCGAGTACGCGGCTGATCGCCCGTTGCCGCGCCGTTCGACGTTCCTGTGAAAATAGCAGGCCGATCGCACCGAGCAGTATGCATGCGGCAGTATTGAACTTCATCAGCGTCCAGCCATTGGGCAGGATGCGGCCGAAGGGAGAGCTGAGCCAGGCCGCAAGAATCACCAGCGCGACCGATGCAGCCAGAGCCAGGCAAATCTGATGGATGATGGCCAGCTTGTCAAGCAGGTCAGGATCGAGCCGCACGGTGGAAAGCGTTTTGGCCGATGTGGTCATAGCTGTAAAGTAATGGGCCTAGTTACCGCCCGACCGATATCGACAATATACACACGTAGCCTTGTCCCGCTTGAGGATTCTTGTAGTTTGAGGTCTAGTTTCCCGAAAGCTAGCAAGGCTAGTAACGCGCTAGTCTCGCCTAGTGGGTGCGTGAGTTCCGGTAGCTGCTTCAAACTGTCGAAAGTAGTCGATCGGAGACAGGCGGCCGACTCAAAAAAGGTTGGTGACACAAAAAGTATAGAAGTCTATACTTCTCGCGCTCCTCCAAACCCACGAAACGAGGTCTCGACTTATGAGACAACGCTCTTTCCTCCGCATCTCGCTCGCGTTCTCTGCGATCTTCACGGTTCTCTTCACCTTCAGCTTTTCTGCGCAGGCGCAGCAGCCTGACAGCCACAGCAAAATTCTGGCCGGATTCTTCGAAGAGTGGAGCATTTACTACGCCGGCTACAACCTCGCCAACCTCGAAAGCAATGGTTCGGCGGCGAAGCTCTCGCACCTCATCTACGCCTTCGGCGATGTCTCTGCCAGCGCGTCCGATCCATCGACCAACACCTGCGTGATCGCCGATGCATGGGCTGACTTTGAGAACAACAACCTTCCTCCCGTAGGCGGAATCGCCGACACCTGGCCGCTCTACGGCAACTTTGCCGAGATCGTCAAGCTGAAGCAGCTGCATCCCAACCTGCAGACAGTGATCTCCCTGGGTGGCGCAAGCGCTGCCGAAGCCCAGGCCTTCTCAACCGCGGCTAGCACGGATGCGGGAAGGAAAGCGCTCGTCTCTTCGTGCATCAATATGTTCATCGTGGGCAATGTAGGCAGCGACTGGAATGGAGCCATCACCGCGCCGGGGCTCTTCGACGGCTTCAACATCGACTGGGAGTTCCCAGCAGCAGCCGACAAGCAGAATTTCACGCTGCTCCTCGAAGAGTTTCGCACCGAACTGAACTCGCTGAGCGCGACGACGGGAAAGAAGTACGTCCTCAGCTTTGACGGGCCGGCGGGTGCGCAAAATTATTCCAACATCGATCTCAGGAGTGCCGCGAAGCAGGTGGACTTCATCACCATCGATGGCTACAACTACGCCGGAACATGGGAGAGCACAACGAACGACGCATCGCCGCTCTTCGACTCCCGTCAGGACCCGAGCTTTGGACAGGATCTCGACATTGAAGACACGGTGGCCGCTTATCTGAAGGCAGGCGTTCCTCCGCAAAAGTACCTGATGGGCGTGCCTCTCTACGGCGCGGGATGGACCGGCGTTCCCAACAAGAACCACGGGCTATATCAGACCTCGACCGGAGCGTCGGCGGTTCCGCTGGCGAATGGAACTGGCCCATGCACCGATCTAAGCGGCAACACTCCAGGCTGCGACACGCTGCTGACCCCGGGCGCTGCTACTTACTCGACTCTTTCCACTCTCACGAAGAACGGATACAAGAGCTATTTCGATATCGACAGGATCGCGACCTGGCTCTATAACCCCACCAGCGGCACCTTCTTCACCTACGACGATCCGGATACGGCCTTTCTCAAGGCCGCCTACATCAACTTCCGCGTGCCGGGTGGACTGGGCGGAGCGTTCGTCTGGGCAGTGAAAGACGATGATGCGAACGGGACCATGGTGAAGACTTTGGCGTTGGGGCTGGGAAGGTAAATAGTTGACTCAAACAAAGAGCCCGGTCAGCTGACTGGGCTCTTTGTAATTGGTTGTGTCGACGGATTCATCTCATTCAGCCTGAGCCGGGGAGAGAGAGAGCTTTACTCGGAATCATCCCCGATAGGTTGTCCCGGTGGCACCTCAACTGCCGGCGGTGCCTTGAATTTGCTTGGGTCGTCTTCAAAGGCGGCTATCTTCTTGACGGCTGCGTCTTCGTGGGCTCGTTGAACGATGGGCAGATTGGTGATGCCGCTGCGGTCGCCAAGATATTTCTTCAGCTTTTCGACCTCATAGCGGCCTACCGCCTTTGCCTCCTCCGACGATTCGCTGCTCGCCGCTAACGCCAGCAGATAATCGAGCGTCGCGTCCTCAACGGTGAACTGAGTCAGCCCTTCCAGTCCCGATTGCCGGGGCGCATACCAGGTAGCTTTCAGCGTGGCCTCGATCACCTCGTCCAATCCTGGTAAGTCAGGCTGGCGGTCTTTGTACTGGACCAACCTTGTCGCCCGGGTGGGCTCAAATAACAACTCCAGAGTGAGATCGGCAGCGGATTCGACCGCGCCTTCCGGGTCGAAGGTAAGTCCGGTGCGGGCAGGGAAGTGCTCGGGGTTTCCGGAGCGGCTGAGGTCGTATCCCGGAGGACGCGGCGGCAGAATCTTGAGCAGCGATTCAGGCAGGGTGAGCGCCGCGGGATCGAGCGTCTTGAGCACTGCGTCGAGCGCGGCGCGCTGCTGAGCAGCGGATACGATCCCGGTCACAAGCTGGCCATCGCCGCGCAGCGCATAGCGATAGTCGAGCCCGCCAATCTCCTTCGCTGCAGCCTGCGTCTGATAGCGGTGCAGTAGGTAGAGCGGCACCAGCGTGTCTTCAAGTTCCGCCATCGGCTCGCCTGGTGGGATGGCGTTTTCCCCGAAACGCTTGAGCGCCGCGGCGCGGACTTCGAGGATACGATTCAGCTCCGTAGCGGGATCAGATCCGTTGTCCCAGAGATGGGCATGCGGATGCGCGCTGCCCGGCGGACGCGAGTCCTCATCGGTGATATAGAGCAAGCCGTTATCGGTGGCCTTCTTCATGATGGCGTCGAGCTGGGGCTTCTCATCAGTTCCTGGCGCGAATTGTGAATAACCGTATTGAATCGCAATCTTGTCCCATGCTCCGATGCCGGTGGTGTAGGCATGCGAGAGATCGGGCCGTCCGTTGGCATCAAGCGTGACGATGGGATGCGGATAATCCATCACCGACGTCCCCGGTGCAACCGAGCTGGCAGCGAAGTTATGCGCGAGTCCCAGAGTATGCCCAACCTCATGCGCGGCGAGCTGGCGGATGCGGGCCAGCACCATCTGCTTCATCTCCTCGGACACCGGCTTGCCTTGTACGTAGGGCGAGAGCAGCGCCTCGGCGATCATGTAATCCTGCCGCGCGCGCAGCGAGCCGAGCGTCACCTGCCCCTTGATGATCTCGCCAGTGCGCGGATCGGTGACTGCCTCGCCATACGACCAGCCGCGCGTCGAGCGGTGGACCCACTGGATCATGTTGTAGCGAATGTCCATGGGGTCTGCGCCTTCGGGCAGAACCTTCACCTGGAACGCATTCCGGAAGCCAGCAGCCTCGAACGCCTGGTTCCACCAGCTCGCGCCCTCGACCAGCGCAGAACGGATCGGCTCGGGCGCTCCGCGATCCACGTAATACACGATGGGCTTGATCGGATCGCTTACAGCGGCGTTCGGGTCCTTCTTCTCGAGGCGATGGCGAACGATCAGATGAACATCGACCGGATCGCCGAGCGGCGTGGAGTAGTCGCGATAAGTGAGCGGAAAAAATCCGGAGCGTATGTCGTAAGCGCGGGGCTTGTAGTTGTCGTCGGGCAGCGCGATGAGCGAGGTGTGCTCTTCGACGGTAACGGCGTGGGGATCGGGTGTGACCGTGCCCACCAGCTTTCCGGTCACTGGACCTTTTACGGCAAAGGTGAGGATGGCCTGGACCTCGGTGTTCAGCGGAAAGTTCTTCGTGTCTTCAGCAACGATGGTGCTGCGTGTTGCGTCGAGCGAATAGTCGCCTTGCTTGGAGCGCTGCAGCGTTTCGGCCACACCATGCGGGTCGCGAACGAAAAAATTCGTCGCATCGACCAGAACCTTGTCGCCCTCTTCGGCTTCGACCGTAAATCCGCAGATCACGGACCGCGCGAAGGATTGCGTGACATCGAGCTGCTCTTCAGGAGCGCTGGCGCTGGAGCGGTAGTCGAGGTTTTGCTGGATGAGAAGAACCTTATTGCCGCTGCGATAGAAGCGCACCACTTTGCCTTGCCCAAGCTGACCGCGGTCGAGGCCGATATCGTTCGAGCCCAGACCATACGGCAGCTGATCGAGCAGCAGGAAATCTTTGTTGAAGTTCGCGATCTCGAGATACAGCTTGCCGGCCTTCGCATCCCAGTCCAGCGGAAAGAAGCCGTCGATGTGTTTCATCGCAGCCGTCTTCTTGCTGATGCTGGTATCGGCACTTGCAGTCTGCGCCATGGCCGGCGTGTGTGGAGAGAGAAGAGCGGCAGCCAGTGCGGCGGCCAGCAAAGAACGATGCATGAGCCATCCTTGCGTGAAGTGGCGAAGCAGAAATATGTGAGCGATTTTAATGCAGGACGACCTCGTCACTGCCAAGCTGCTGGTTGATAAGCTTAGCGACGAGCAACTTGAGCGAGAGCGACTCCTTGAGGAAGACGAAATCCTCAACGGTCTCCGACCAGTCGAGTTTGAAGCTGGTGGAGAGCGCCGATATCCAGATCTGACGGGGCGGCGTATTGGGCGTCACCACGAACTTGGCCGGCGGGTCGTCGAAAACAATATTGAGCACGCCGTTCTGCTCTTCCACTTCGAATCCGCCGTCTTCTTCAGCATCGAAGAGGCTCCGCTTGAGGGAATCGATAGCGTTGTCGGCGTGGCGGCGAAAGGTCAGTTCATCGAGCATGCTTTGAGTTTAGAGCCTTTTGCTGCGGCACAGCGCCCGGCATTGACGTCGAATAGGTACAACTTGAAATCTGCAGCCCTTGGCGACTCCTGAGAACGAAGCGGGATGGAATTTCGCGGCAATTTGATATGCGACCGAATTGGTCGGCTATTATTGGAAAATATGACATCAAGCTCGCACGCTGTACTCAGGCTCTTTCGGACTCTACATCTCTATATTGGAATTTTCATTTCACCTGCTCTTCTATTCTTCGCCTTTACTGGTGCGCTTCAAACCTTCAGCTTCCATGAAACGACACAGGGCAGCAGCTACAAGCCACCCAAGTGGATCGCAACTCTAGCCCAGTTGCATAAGAAGCAGACGATGGAAGTTCCAGTGCGCAAACCACGGCCGCCATTTGCAGAGGGTCCGGCAGGCGGCGGGCGCGGCGATCATCCCGGGGACGCGGCGAAGGCTCCGGGTGGAACGCAATCCGCCGCGCCGCAGCCATCAGCGAAGCCGAAAAGCCATCTGCCCATGAAGATATTCTTCCTGATGGTCTCGATTGGGCTTTTTGTGTCTACGCTGACTGGCTTGTACATGTCTTACAAATACAAGCGCAACAAGCTGGTGGTCACGGGAGTGCTTGCGGCAGGGGTGGTGGTGCCGCTGGTGTTGCTTCCGTTCTAAGCCGGTCTCCTCCAGCCCGCATCGCAGAAAATATTCTGGCTCCAGTAGGCCACTGTGATGAGTCACCTGCCGTGCTAGAGTGATTGCGCTTCTCATTCACTTCGGAGACCGAAGATGCGTTCACGCGTAGCTGCACTTTGCTCACTAGCTTTTGCTTTTTCCATTGCAACCGTAGCAGCGGCTCAACCTGGGCCGCTGTTTCAATTTCTGGAGAAGCCCGGACCGCATGCCGTTGGCCTGAAAGTCGTCGAGCAGTACGACTACTCGCGTGTCTACCGTCCAGCGACGGATGAACTGGGCAAGCCATACAGTGGAGAGCGTGCACGCCCGCTCGAGACGCTGATCTGGTATCCGGCAGAGTCAGCCAGCGGGAAGCCGATGACGGTGCGCGATTACAGCAATCTTCAGGCTGCGGAGACCGACTTCGATCATCCAGCGTTGAGCGAACATGCGCAGCAGTGGCAGCGCGCCATGACTCCCACGCTTTCGATGCCTCTGTGGGCAGTGCGCGATGCGCCTTTGCTCTCGGGAAAGTTTCCTCTAGTAATTTATGCGCCAAGCTTCACCGCTGCGGCGTGGGAAAACGCAGATCTTTGCGAATATCTCGCCAGTCATGGTTATGTGGTGATTGCCAGCGCCGACATGGGAGTTTCGACGCGCAACATGACCTCCGATGTGGCGGGGATCAATGCGCAGGCCGGCGATATTTCGTTCCTGATCGGCTATGCGAAGAGCCTGCCGGATGCGGACTTGTCGGAGATTGCTGTTGCCGGATTCAGCTGGGGAGGGATCTCTAACCTGTTTGCCGCAGCGCGGGACAGCCGTATTGAAGCTCTCGTATCGCTCGATGGCTCAGCCCGCTACTATGCGGGACTGGTGAAGCAGGCGGATGTGCACCCCGAGCAGATGACAATTCCGCTGCTGTTTTTCACCCAAGGCGAATTCACGTTTGAAGATCGCGAGCGCTATCTCTCAAATAAAGATTCATCGGACGGACCGAGTGTGCTCAATGCCTGGACGCATGGCGACCTGATCACCGTTCACATGTTAGGCATGATGCATGTCGAATTTAGTTCCATGTATCAACGCAACGAGGACATCTGGAAAGATACTTCTGAGCTGAAGGCAGACTACGGACGCGAGGATGGACCGCCCGGATATCAGTGGGTAGCACGGTACACGCTGGCATTTCTCGACGCCTACCTCAAGCACGATGCGGCCGCGATAGCATTTCTTAAGAAGACACCCGCGGAAAACGGTGTGCCAAAGCACTTTATGGCAGTGGACTATCGCCCGGGCAAGGGAACCCCTCTGACACTCGAGGCGTTTCGCGCGGAGCTAGGCAGGCAGGGCTTCGATCATACAGGCCAGGTATTTGCCGCGATGCAAAAGGAGAAGCCCGGGTTCAAGCTGGATGAGGGAGCGATGAACGACTGGGGAGGATCGCTGATAGCCGATCATCATCTTTCCGAAGGTACGGAAATTTTGAAATTGAACGTGGCTATGTATCCGGATTCGAGCAATGCCTACGAAAGCCTTGGCGAAGCTTATGCTGAAAGCGGCGAGAAGGATAAAGCGATCGAGAATTACAAGAAGGCGCTCGAGAAAAATCCCGATAACGCGAACGCGAAGAAGAGGCTGGAAGAGTTGCAGCACGGCACCGCAGCAGCAAAGTGAGGTGATCACTTTGTGCTGCGGGCCGCCAGGATTGTGGGACTGGTGTGTTTACTTCGCCGCGGGCGCGAGCGCGCCCTTCAGCGTGACCTCGCCGCTCACGGTTTTGGGATCGACGGTAATCTCCTTCAGCTTGGCCTCGACATCAGCGGGAACATCCTGCTGATAGCGGCCATCGAGATACTTCGCGAAGAATGCTTCCATCGCCGTGACCATCGCCAGGTTGTTGATCGGCCGCGCGAATCCGTGGCCTTCATCCGGAGCGACGAGGTACTCGACCGGCTTGCCGTTGTCGCGCACCGCGGCCACAATCTGGTTGCTCTCGCGAACGTTCACGCGCGGATCGTTCTTGCCCTGCACCACCATCAGCGGCGTCACGATCGCCTTGGCCTGGGTCAGTGGAGACTCGGCAACCAGAAGCGCCTTGCCGTCCGGAGTTGTCGGATCGGCCATGCGCGTGTACATCTGCTTGCGCCCCGCCTCCCAGTACGGCGGAATCGCATCGAGCAGCGTGATCAGGTTTGACGGCGCAACGTAGGCAACCGCCGCCGCGTAAACATCCGGCGTAAAGGCGACGCCGGCCAGCGTGGCATAGCCGCCATACGATCCGCCGAAGATGCCGACGCGCTTGGGGTCGACGGTTCCATCGGCCACCAGCGCCTTCACGCCCCAGGTCAGGTCGTCCTGCATCTTGCGGCCCCACTCGCCGTTGCCGGCGTTGAGGAACTTCTTGCCGTAGCCAGTAGACGCGCGAAAGTTCGGCTGCAGCACAGCATAGCCGCGATTGGCCAGGAACTGCGCGAAGGTGTCGTAGCCGTAGGAATCGCGCCCCCACGGACCGCCGTGCGGAAAGACGATCAGCGGCAGATTCTTCGCTGGCAATCCCTTGGGCAACGTGAGATACGCAGGAATATCCAGTCCATCGGACGACTTGAAGTGATAGGGCTTGCGCTCAGAGAGCGACGTGCGCGGAAGCTCTTCGCGGATGCGGTATTGCAGATCGAGCGTCTTCGCCTTGCGGTTCCAGACATAGGTCTCGCCGGGCTCCGTATCGCTGTGTGCGCTTACGATCCAGATGTTCTCGTCTTTCGATCGCGCGCCGAAGCCGATCTCCTTGCCCGGCAGCTTCGATTCCAGCCAGTGGTACTCCTTCTCGAACGCCTTGTCCTTGAAATAGAGCCGTACTCGGTCGTCCTCGTACTGTGTGTAGAGAATGCGATAATCGAGATCGGAGGTCTCGACGCCCGCGAGATCGACGCGATTCTCAGGATCGCTCTCCAGCTTCGTAGTCGCACCCGTGGCTGGATCCATCAGCTCAAGCTCGGTGAGATCGAGCGCACCCTTATTGGTCACCAGATAAACCTGCTTGTTCGCAGCATCGAAGCCGGAGACGCCGCAGCACTCGAGCACCGTGCAGCTATAAATCTGCTTGAAGCCATCGCTGGTGACGCGCAGAATCTCCGTGTCCCCGGCCTGATTGGTGCGTTCGGCAAGGCGAAGGTTGCCGTCATTGTCGAAGTCCCATCCCGCGATCTGTTCGGTGTTTTTGCGGATGAGCGTCTTCTCGCCCGTTGAAATATGCAGTTCATAGAGATCGTGCCAGCGCGGGTCGCGGTCGTTGAGTCCGATATAAAGAATGTCCGGCTTGGACTTGGGCACGGCGAAGATAAGTGTGCGCACACCCTTGAGATTGGTGAGCGCGCGAGTTGGAGGCACTCCTGTCTTGGGATCGGCGGGCACCGTGGGATCGATGGCGTAGACGTTGAAGTTCTCGTCGCCGCCCGCATCCTGCGCATAGAGGATGTACTTCGAGTCGCGGCTCCAGAAGTAGCTGCGGATGGGTCGTGTGGCTTCGGCGCTCATCGGACGAGCGGCGCTGAACGGTTCTCTAGCCTTCTTCACCCAGATATTGCGCGTGCCCTTGTAAGGCTTCAGAAAAGAGATGTATTGCCCGTCCGGGGAGATCTGCGCGCCGGCGATCTGCACCTCGCCGAAGAAAAGTGAGCGGTCAATAAGGGGTGGCTGCTGTGCGGTCATAAATGTCGGTATGGCGAAACTGGCGAATACAAAGGCGGACAGAACTGCGTTTTTCATGATCTGCTCCAATCGTGGGGACGGACGCATCTAGAAGATACTCCGGGATGCGTTCTTTGCGAAACGGGACTTGGATGAAAGACGCAAATTGCCTCGCGTTTGTTCCCTTTGCGATGCGACGAGCAACGAATTCCCCCTAAAGTCTCTGCAGTAGCTCGGGATGCTGGTTCAGAAAGCGGCGCGTCCAGGTATGGGTCTCGCCTGAATGGAGCACGACGCGATATTCGCCGTGCGTCCAGCTTTGCAGCTCACGAATGAAATCGATGCGGACCAGGCAGGAGCGGTTGAGGCGTAGGAATTGGGCGCTATCGACTTTAGCCATGAGGCTCTCAATGGTCCCGCGCACGGTATAGGTCTGCCTGACAACGTGCAGGATCAGATAGTTGCGGTCCGACTCTGCCCAGTCGATCTGGTTGAGTTGCAGAAAGAATCCTCGCCCGTTGTCCTGTACCAGCAATCGTGGTGAAGACTGGCTTGGGCGCTGCACTTCGGCCAGCAATTGCTGCAGATTTTCGCTCGCCACGCTCTGCTTGTCTCTGATGATATGCCGCTTCGCATCGTCGAGTATCTTCGTGAAGCGCGCCTGATCGTAAGGCTTGAGTAGATAACCGAAGGCGTGGACTTCAAATGCCTGAATGGCGAACTCATCGTGCGCAGTGACAAAGACGATGCGCGGCATGGGCCTATCGCCCAGCGCGCGAACGACATCGAAGCCGTCCATCCCCGGCATCTGCACATCGAGAAAGAGCAGGTCCGGCCTGGTTTGCTCGATGCCGAGGACGGCATCGCGGCCATTGCTGGCTTCGCCAACAACCGTAATGCTCGCGTCCTGGCTGAGAAAGCGAAGAATCTTCTTGCGTGCCGGCGCTTCATCATCGACGACAAACACTCGCAGCGGTGCAGAGTTCATCCCGCTGCAGCCTCGGTGCGAAAGGGAAGCCGGATCGTGACTGTAAGGCCGTCACGATTTTCGAGCGCCAGCTGGTGTCTCGATCCATACAGACGATTGAGCCGCTGCTCGGTATTGGAGAGTCCGATGCCTCGGAATGCTCCACCTTTTTCGAGATCAGAAATGCCAGGTCCTCGATCCCGAACCTGCAGCAGCAAATCATCACCTTCGCGGCTGGCGCGAATGTGCACGGCAAGCTTGAAAGTCTGCGGATCCCGTGCATATCGGATGGAGTTCTCGACCAGCGGCTGCAGTATAAGCTGCGGCACAAGAGCCGCAGAGAGCGTCGGATCAATCGTGAATTCCACATTCAGGTCGTCGCCGAAGCGCCCTTCCATCACCGCGAGGTATTTGCGCAGCATGGTTAGCTCTTCATCCAGCGTAATCTCCTGCGCGTTCGCGGCGCGTAGCGTGTGCCTGAGCAGATCGCTGAGCTGTGCCAGCATGGCGTCGGCGCGATTCACATCCTCATGCATCATGGCGGAGATGGTGTTCAGCGCGTTAAAGAGGAAATGCGGCTGCAGCTGCAGGCGCAGGTTCTGCAGTTGGGCTTCAGCCAGCCGCGCCTCAAGATCGGCAGCTGCAAGTTGGCGGTTGCGTGCTTCGCGATAGGAATCGACGATGTAGATAGCCGCGGCAGCGACGATGAAGAGCGAGACATGCTTGGCAAACTCCATCGGATACCGATAGAGCATGTTGCCGTAGTCATATGAGCCCAACCCAAACAGCGGCGCCAGCGAACTGCGGCTCAGGCTCATCAATGCTGTGTCGCATACGGAGAAAGCAACCAGCACAAACAGGTTCAGCGGCACCGTACGCACCCAGTTGTCGCGATGGATGCGGGTGCGCCTCACCGCCCACACGACGAAAGGGAACAGCACCAGGCCGACGTAGGCACCGGTCATCTCCTCGAACATGCGCATCGCGAATGTGTGCTGATGCTCGCGGGCCAGGTCATCGAGGTAGCGGTATTCAAAGCTGAGCAGCCCGAATACGGTGAATCCCAACACCGTAAGCAGCCAGGTTGTCCTGCGGCTCGCACTCGCGGGTTGGACATTCACTCGCATGGATGAGTTCACATTACCACCGGCAACCGCGCAGAATAAGAGCTGCAACATCAACGAGCGGTCGCAGCAGGTGGACATTGATCGTCCCGGTTCGCCGTTGACTGTTCGTCCTTCCGTTTTGTCCCTGAGATGGGCCCGCTCGTCCCAGACTCTTTGCCTGCAGCATGTCAGGCAAATATTTTTTTGTCATGAAGACCTTGCATCAGGCGCTCTCATTCGTTCTCGCCGTCATCTGTTTTGCGTTCTCAGCGCATGCGCAAACCTCGAAGGAAACCGACTGGCCCAACTACGGGAATGATCCGGGCGGCATGCGCTACTCCGCGCTCACGCAGATCAATGACCGCAATGTCACGCAGCTTAAAGTGGCATGGATATTCCATACCGGCGATATCTCGGACGGCAGCAGCGACCGCACGCGCAGTGGTCTGGAGACGACGCCGCTCATGGTCGATGGCATGCTTTACCTCACCACCGGCTTCAACCGCATCATTGCACTCGATCCCGCAACGGGCGAGCAGCGCTGGGCCTACGATCCCCACATCGATCAGAAGTGGGACTCGGGCGATGGGCTGATCAATCGCGGCGTAGCAACCTGGCTCGATGAGAGGCGCCCGGCGCACGATGTCTGTCATCGCCGCATCTTCGAAGCAACTATCGATGCGCGCCTGATTGCCGTCGATGCCATGACCGGCAAGGCATGCGCGGACTTTGGCAGCAGCGGCGAAGTGAACCTGCGTAACGTGGCGGGCTTCCGCAGCGGCTGGTATCACATCACCTCGCCGCCGGCGGTTATCGACGATCTGGTTGTTGTAGGTTCAGCCATCGACGACAACGGCCGCGCCGATATGCCCGCAGGCGTGGTGCGCGCCTTCGACGTGCATACAGGCGCGCTGCGCTGGAGCTGGGATCCGATCCCTCCGAATCACGGCGGCGACAAGAAATGGTTCACCGGCGCGGCGAATGCCTGGTCCATCATGGTGGTCGATCGCGAGCGCGATCTGGTCTTCGTGCCCACCGGCAGCGCCAGCCCTGATTATTACGGTGGACTTCGGCCCGGAGACGATAAGTGGGCGGACTCGGTAGTTGCGCTGCACGCAAAGACCGGCGAGATCGCCTGGGGTTTCCAACTCGTACATCACGATCTGTGGGACTATGACACCGCCTCGCCACCGCTTCTGACCACGTTGCCTCACGACGGCAAAAATGTCCCGGTCGTCATTCAGGGCAATAAGACCGGCTTCCTTTATGTGCTCAATCGCGACACTGGCGCTCCTGTTTTTCCCGTTGAAGAGCGCGCCGTTCCGCAGAGCGATGTTCCCGGAGAAGTCACCTCGCCAACGCAGCCGATTCCGGTTGCGCCTCCCGCCCTTGCGCCGCAGCACATTTCCGTGGACGACGCATGGGGTAAGACAGATGAAGATCGCAACGCATGCCGCGAGTGGATTCGCAGCCTGCGCAACGAAGGCATCTTCACTCCGCCGGGCATCAAGGGAACACTCGCTGTACCCGGCAATGTGGGCGGCATGACATGGAGCGGCTACGCCTTCGATCCGCAGCAGAATCTGCTCATCGTGAACACGAACAATCTGCCTGCAAAGATAAGAGTGATCCCACAGGAGCAGTTCGACGAAGCCCGCAAAGGTGAGCCCGGAGAGTACACCGAGCAGGCCGGCACGCCTTACGGGATGTATCGCCGCTTCCTCTTCGGACCAGCGGCGCATCTGCCATGCGTAAAGCCGCCATGGGGAACTCTGACTGCCGTGGATATGGCAGCGGGAACCATCCGCTGGCAGGTGCCATTAGGCAGCTACTTCGATACCGGCCTGCCCGGAGGATCGCTGAGCCTTGGCGGTCCCATCGTTACGGCGAGCGGGCTGGTGTTTATAGCAGGAACGCTCGACCCGTATCTGCGCGCCTTCGATGTGAAGACGGGCAAGGAACTGTGGAAGGCGAAGCTGCCGTCGAGTGGCCATGCCACGCCGATGACCTATGCGATCAACGGCAAGCAGTATTTGGTCATCGCGGCAGGCGGCCATGCGCACATCAGCGAAGAGAAGCAGGCCGACGCGATTGTTGCCTTCGCGCTGCCATGATTCCTGAAGCATTCATCCATGGCGCGGTTATGCAAAGAACTTCTTCATCGGTTCCCAATAGTGCGCGGTCCAACCCTGGCTCAAGCTGTCATAGTCCCCCTCGGGAAAGCCCTTGTGCTCAAGTGCAACAAGGGTTCCGGACCCCTGAGCCTTGAGCTCGAATTTCACCAGCGAGTAAATGCCTGCGTCCCAATGG
The DNA here is from genome assembly GCA_963745105.1 of uncultured Acidobacteriaceae bacterium. Lineage (GTDB taxonomy): Bacteria > Acidobacteriota > Terriglobia > Terriglobales > Acidobacteriaceae > Silvibacterium. The sequence goes on along the minus strand of CAVUWQ010000068.1, from coordinate 53,290 downwards.
GTGGGGCGCCAGGCCTGCACGATGCGCTCCCCGGAGATGAGCTCGACACTGCGTCCGGCGATCATTCCTCCAAACATCGAGAATGCTCCACCGGCTTTGGGGTCGATATCCGCTGGCTGACCCGAAAATGTGGCGAATTGTTTCGAGTCGAGCAGGGCATCATAGATGCGTTGCGGCGCGCAACTGAGCTCGACATCCTGGTGCAGAGATGTGCGTTTTCTGTTTGCGGCAGTGGCCGGCTTTTCCTTTGTTGCCTCTTGTCCCCAAACTACCGAGCTCAAAGTCAGGCTGCCAAAGCCAATTCCGGCGCGGATGATCATCTGCCGCCGGGTAGTGGAGCCGTCCAGTGCATATATGCTGCTGTTCTCATTCATAGCGCCTCCAAATTCTTACTTCCGGCACGTACGCATGGAAGCACGGGACAAAATTATGTACAAGGCCATATTTTTGCCGGTCAGAGCGATCGGCTTTCTTAGCAAGGATTAAAGTCCAGGCGATCACCGCGGCAATTTGCAGCAAATCTCCATGCGGACTAGTTCCGCACATCGAAAGCTTGAAGTCTTCTCGCAGAAGAGGTTAGTGTGGACGCTACGGGCATGATAACGATCTCAGCGGAACGTTATGCCTCTGAAAGGATTTGATGTCCACCTCGAGACGGGATTTTCTGAAGACGACGATCATTGCCGGAGCAGGCATGGCTGTGCCTGCGGCTGCAGCATCTGCAAGTGAAGTGACGGAACCATTCAGCGGTGCGGCTGCGCCTGTTCCAGCCGCACCAGCCGGTCACGAATTCACGCGCGGCATCGGCATGTATCCGGGCGCGCCCACGGAGAACTTCAGCCCCAATCTGGTGATCGACAGCACTACTTATCGCAATCTCGCCTTATTGAGGCCCGCGTATCACTCCAGCAGCTACGACTACAACTTGACCGCCCAACTTGTGACCGACGGCATCAAGGACACGCATCTCCCCTCATGGATCGGCGTCTCATTCAATCGCCTCGGCATGCTTCCCAAGACCGAACGGGAGGTTCTGCTCGATCACTTTCCCACGAACACGCTGCCTCTCATGGGATCGACTACATCGGTACAGGTTCAGGTCGGCGGCGACACTCTTCCCGCTGTCGATCGCATCGCGGTATTTGTCGTTCTGCCCGAATATGTTTCCGCCAACCTTCTCACCTTCACCATCTCGGTTTCCGACGATGGGCGCTCCTGGAAAGAGGTGGGGAGCACATCCGCGCCGCAGTCTGTCTCGCCTGCAAATTTCCCGCCTGACCTGTCGCACGGCACAAAGCTGTATTTCCCCTCCATCCATCTGAAAGAGATCTGCCGTAATCGCTATTACGAGGTGCGGTGCGGGCTCACGCATACGCCTGAGGAGCTCGCGGGCGCGTCGATCTGGAACATGGGCCAGATTGAGTTCTTTGAAGGCGATCGTCGCGTGCAAATCGGCGGTCCTTACAGCTTTACCAGTGCATGGATGAGCGCGGGCAGCGGTGAGGAGTGGGTCTATGTTGACCTCGGAGCGAAGTGCCAATTTGATCGCATCGCGCTGCATTGGATTGCGCGTGCCGCAGAGGGTTCGATTCAGATCTCCGACGACGCGCAGACGTGGCGCAATCTTCATTCGCTCTCGGGCACCGGTTCCGTGGACGACATCAAGCTGGCATCGCCTGCTCACGCTCGTTACGTGCGCGTGTTGATGACACGCCCGACGTCCCCTGACGGATATCTGTTAAGCGAGATCGAAGTGTATGGCCGTGGCGGCCCCGTGGCCAAGCCGAAGCCGGCTGCAACCCTTAGTGACGGCAAGCTCAATCTTGCGGGAGGGAACTGGCGGCTGCAACGTATCGATCAGGCTGAAGCAGCGGGCGAAGCGCTCTCCAAACCCGGCTTTAAAGATAGCGAATGGCTGGTAGCCACGGTTCCCGGAACCGTGCTGACCTCATATGTGAATGTGGGCGCGGTTCCTGATCCCAACTTCGGCCAGAACCAGCTTCACATCTCGGACTCCTACTTCTACTCCGACTTCTGGTATCGCAATGAATTCGAAGTGCCTGTCATCCCTCATGGACAGATCGCGTGGCTGAACTTCGACGGCATCAACTGGAAGGCCGATATCTTTCTCAACGGCGAAAAGATTGGACGCATCGAAGGCGGCTTCATGCGCGGCCGCTTCGATGTGACGGAGAAATTGATCCCAGGCAAGGTGAATTCGCTCGCAGTCAAAATCGAAAAAAACGCCACGCCGGGCAGCGCCAAGCAGAAGACCTGGGAGAGCCCCAGCAAGAACGGCGGAGCGCTGGGTGCGGACAATCCCACGTACCACGCTTCGATCGGATGGGACTGGATTCCTACCATTCGCGGCCGCAACATCGGTATCTGGGGCGATGTCTATCTTTCGCTTAGCGGCGCAGTCACGCTCGAAAATCCATTTGTATCGACTGCGCTGCCGTTGCCAGATACTTCGCGCGCCGACGTGAGCGTTGAGGTCGATCTCGTGAATCAATCCGAGAAGCCGGTTGCCGGAACGCTGCGCGGCCGCTTCGTCGACGTGCATTTCGAGCAGAGTGTCACAGTCGATGGCTCAGGCCGCAAGACGGTCAAGCTCAATCCCTCGACGGTCCCCGCTCTACGCCTGCAGAATCCGCAGCTGTGGTGGCCTGTAGGTTATGGCGATCCACACTTATACGACGTAGAGCTGAGCTTCGAGACGCATGACAAGCACGTGCTCGACAAGAAGGCCTTCAAAGCCGGCGTTCGCCAGATGACATACAGCGAAGAAGGCGGCGCGCTGAAGATTTGGATCAACGGCCGGCGCTTCATCGCACGCGGAGGCAACTGGGGATTCGGCGAATCGATGCTGCTGTATCGGGCGCGCGAATACGACGCGGCGGTGCGCTACCACCGCGAAATGAACTTCACCATGGTCCGCAACTGGGTGGGACAAATTGGCGACGAGGCGTTTTATGAGGCCTGCGATCGCTATGGCGTGATGGTGTGGCAGGATTTCTGGCTGGCGAATCCGTGGGACGGCCCCGTCCCGAACGACAATGCGCTCTTCCTAAACAATGCCCGCGATTTCGTCACGCGCATTCGCAACCATGCGTCCATCGGCCTCTATTGCGGGCGCAACGAAGGCTTTCCACCCAAGCGCTCTGGACGATGGCATTCGCAGTTTGCTGTCAGAGCTGCACCCGGGGATTCAATACATCGGCAGCTCTGCCGACGAGGTGGTGAGCGGCCATGGGCCCTACAACGCGTTGCCACCCAGCGTCTATTTCCGAGTCGCCGACAGCAAGCTGCACAGCGAGATCGGCATGCCGAATATCCCGCCTATCGAGAGCGTGCGCGCCATGATGCCGGAGTGCGCCATCTGGCCCCAGGGTCTCGATTGGGGACTGCACGACTTCTCCATGACCGGCGCGCAGGGCGGCAGCTCCTTCATTGAGATCATCAAGGATAGCTACGGCGGCGCCCAGAGCGGCGAGGAGTGGATCACGCTCGCGCAGTTCGTGAACTACGAAGGCTATCGCGCCATGTTCGAATCGCAGAGTAAGTACCGCATGGGCGTGCTGCTGTGGATGAGCCATCCCTGCTGGCCGTCATTTGTCTGGCAGACCTACGATTACTACTTCGAGCCGACCGCCGCATACTTCGGCTGCAAGAAAGGGTCGGAGCCGCTGCACATCCAGTGGAATCGCAACACCGAGAGCATTGAGGTTGTGAATTACAGTGGCGGTTCTGCGAAAGGTTTGACCGCACAAGCCGAGATCCTCAACATGGACGGCATCAAAGTGTGGACGAAAACCGCATCGCTCGACAGTAGCGAGGACAGTACATCCGAATGTATTCAGCTTGAGACGATAGCGGGACTGAGCCCCGTGCATTTTCTGCGGCTGACGCTCTCACGCGGCGCGGATGTTCTCTCCAGCAACTTCTATCTGCGCGGCGCGGAGGAAGGCGACTACCGCGCGATCCGACAGCTACCGAAGGCGCGTATCCGCACGACAACAAATGTGGAGCGTCGCGAAGATCGCTGGCTGCTTAGCACCGAGCTCGAAAACACGTCGAAGACACCTGCGCTGATGACCCGGTTGAAAGTGGTGCGCGAGCGAAGCGGCGATCGCATTCTTCCCGCGATTTATAGCGACAACTACATCGCCATGATGCCCGGCGAACGCCGGACGATCACCATCGAGATCAATCACGCCGATACACGCGGCGAGAAGCCGCGCATCACGGTTGGCGGATTCAATATCGAATCCGCTTAACCAGACGAATAGCGCCGTCACATCAAGCGGAATTCCACCGCTTGCGTGAGGCTGCATCTACAGCTATCGCCGCGATGCCAACGAGCCAGGCTGCACGGCTTGAAATTCGCTCGGCGCGCCATATTTATTGTCGGTTCGAAATATTGATAACCACGCAGGCGGCTACGCTGAATACGGCGATATATCGGATTGGAACTATGTTACGCTACAGGTTTGCTATTATTATTTCGCATATTGGAGTAATTCTTGAAGCCAGCACCATTCGATCTGGGCGGCAAGTGTGCCGTGGTCATCGGTGGAACCTCTGGCCTGGGGAAGGCGATCGCTCTTGGACTCGCGCGAGCCGGAGCGGATGTGGTTGCTGCTTCGCGCCGCTGCGCGGAGACAAATCAGGCCGCGGATGAGATCGAAGCGCTGGGAAGGCGATCGCTGCGCCAGACGGTGGATCTGCACGATCGATCAAGCATCGAGTCGCTGCATCAGAAAGTCCTCGACGGTTTCGGCAAAGTCGACATTCTGGTGAACGCTGCCGGAATCACGCTGAAAGTTCCCACGCTCGAATGCGCAGAAGAGGATTGGTCCCGTGTCCTCGATATCAATCTCAATGGCACATTCCGATCCTGCCAGATTTTCGGCCGCACCATGGTCGCACAAGGTTATGGAAAGATCCTGAATATTGCTTCGCTCTCAAGCTTCGTTGCATTCAAGGATGTCGCTGCCTACGGCGTAAGCAAGACAGGCATCGGTGCTCTCACCAAATCACTGGCCGTTGAGCTGGCTCCGCACAATATCTGTGTGAATGCCATTGCTCCCGGTATTTTCCCAACGTCGCTGAATGGCGACCTGGTTCTCAACACCGATCGCGGACGCGAATTAAAAATGCGCACCCCGATGAATCGCTTCGGAGAGCCCGGCGAGGTCGCCGGCGGCGCTATCTATCTTGTCTCCGATGCGGCCTCATTCGTTACCGGAGAAATCCTGGTCATCGACGGCGGCTACATGGCAAGCGGCGTGAATCAGTAGAGGTTGCATCATCTCTGAGCGTGTCAAGACTGCATTTTTGTTCAAATCACGTCATGAGCGGCTTTTAAGCTGCTCGCGGAGGAGAGAGAACAGCGGCTGCGGGCTTTTCCTCTGCTAGCACTGCCGTTTCCAGATTCCATGCGAAGGTGAAGAGCTTCGCGGCTAGAAATCCCATGTAGGCGGCGAGCATGACGATTGCTGCGATATTGCTCAGGCTTACGCTTGCCATGCCGGCCATAGCTCCGGAGAGCGCTACGGAAATCAATCCGAAGAGCCCAGTCGTCCGCGTGTCTGATGTTCTGGCCTTCACTCGCACAGCAGAGACAATCTCGGCTAGACCGGCCGCGAAAGCATGAAGTGCAGCGGCGGCCAGCAGCCACAGTAGCGTGGTCTGCAATGAATAGCCCAGCGCCGCACCAACCGCAGCCGTAGCGATTCCCGCGACGAGGTAGAGCACGAACCGATGAAAATGCTTCATGCCTTCGCTGCAGGCCGCAAAGAAGTCAGTGAGTGCAGCCAGAAGCAGAGCGGACGCTCCCAGCAGCAGTGCGATGACAATCGCGAAGGCTTCGAAGATCACGTTGGTCATGGTGGCGCTCAGATACAGGAAGGCGATCGCCAGAACCAGCGCCAGTGTTCCGTGCACAGTAAGGACGGCGATCCGGATTTTCATCTCTTTCAGCATTGGGCAATCTCCTCAATCAACTCGATGGAAGGTGTAACTGCGGCCTGTGGAACGCATAAGACCGGGCATGACACACGCGAGATCACCTGCAGCACCGTGCTCGTCTGCATGTCCTCTTCAGAAAGCTCGTTCTTCGGAGAGCCCAGAACCACCAGGTCGGCGTGAAATTTCTGCGCATAGGTGGCGATCACTTCGGCCGAATTGCCGGTAGTGACGATGTGTTCGACCGGCACCGTATGCGACTCGTTGAAAGGCGCGAGAAAACGCAGCCGTTCCAGGCAATGGGAGCAGGCCTTGCCTGTCCCGTTCGAAGAAGCATGCAGAGCCAGCAGATGCGAATGCGTCATGCGCTGTGCGAGGTTGAGCGCCGTGAGCGATGCAGGCGAGAAATCGGTGGCCGCCAGCACGCGCCGCCAGCGTCCGGCCCAGGGCAGTACGGGGTCGGTGTCAGCTGACACTGCGAGGATCGGGCAAGGAGCCTTCGCCAGCAATTGCCGCGCAATCGTTCCCAGTGCAACGCGGCCCGCCTTGCTTCTGACGCGCGTGCCCAGCACCAGCAGGTCGGCATGGTGGTCTTCCACTGCTTGCAGAATTCGCTCGCACACCAGTCCGCTCTCTACGATAGAGCGAACCGGTATTCCCTGAGCCTGAATCTCCTCTTCAATCCGCGCCAACTCATTTCGCGCCGCCTGGTCAGCATCAAGTGATGAGGGTGTTCCATGCGGGAAGGCATAACCGAGGGGATCGATCACATGCACCAGCACCAGAGTTGATCCGTGCAAGCGCGCAATAGCCTGCGCGTATTTCAGCGCAGCGGAAGAATCTGTGCTCAGGTCAGCAGCAACCAGGATGGTATTGAATTTAAGCGTGGAGTGATTCATTTCTTCCTCAGTGCCTCCACTATCTGCGCAATGTTTCTTCGCCGCAGTGATACAAGTCACGGCTCCGTGTGATGGCCATCACATGTCGGGCAAAGAAGAAGGAATGCGCTGGAAAGAGCTACTGAACGAGCGAGCTCAAGCTGGTGGGATCGAGGATGGTCAGTGTGGCTCCGCGGCGCGTGATCAGGTGATCGCGCTCGAATTGATTAAGCAGCCGCGTGACAGTTTCACGCGAGGTTCCGGCCATATTTGCCAACTCCTCGTGCGTGAGTGCCATGGTGAAGCGAAGCTCATTCTTGCCGCATGCAGCGGTGTTGGCCCACTCCAGCAGCAAGCGTCCCAGCCGGCCGCCAGCAGAGCCGGAGAGCGCCAGACGCCGCGCATCGAGAAATACCTCGCGATATTGCCTGGCCAGAGTCTTTGCGGCGTTCTGTCCGACCTCGGCATTGTTTTCGAGGAACTGCAGAAATTCCCCACGTCGAACGCTCTTCAGCCTCGTCGGTTCCAGGGTCTCCGCGGTGACTTCATAAGGCTGCTGGTTGAGCGTTGCGCTCAATCCAAGAACATCTCCCGCACCGGCGAGGCGCAGGATCATGGTTCTGCCTTCCCGCGATGTGGTCGAGAGCTTCAGCTGTCCGCTGCACACCACAAAAACTCCATTGCATGCTTGGCCCTCTGTATAGATGACGGTGCGGCTGGGAAAAGAGGCGTGCACGCCGATCTCATCGAAGCGCTTTAAGGCTTCGCCGCTGAGATTGCAGAACAGACGAAGGCCGCGGTATTCGCACTCCTGACAGCTTTCATAGAGTGGCCGGCTACCGACAGGCATAAGTCACCGTTAAGAGGAATAGATGTCTCTAATCCTGCTCTTTTCGACGACATTATGCAATTACGAATCAATGGGAGATGCGTTTACGCGCTTGCGGCTAATTCTGTCTCCGCTTCGGTTAAAGGTATTTGCTTGAGATGACGGGGCTGCATCTGCTGTCCCGCCGGTCGCCAGGTTTGTACGGTCATGCGCGCTGAGCAATCCGGGCATAACCAGATAACCCGCCGCTCACCTTCGCTCTGCTCCGAGCAGTCAATGCAGTGCAGGCTTCCGGCTCGGAAATAATTGGATTCCGTTTTGCACGATGGATTGGCGCAGCGCATGATCCCTCCTGTGGGGATGAATCGAGCCGTTACACGATGGCATGCGTGAGCTGGCCATCGTATGCCTGCTCTTGCCCAGCCGCACGCCGTTGATATCGAAAGCTGAGCACCGGGCGATCCGCTGCGACCATGATCTTGTATGCTGTGCTGTCCTGGAACGGCCAGAACGGAACCCGTTCTTCCACACCCAACACGATCCAATCGGCATCGGTTCTGGATGCGGCATTCAAAATCTCTTCCACGCGATCTCCGTAAACCACGCTCGTGTAAATTGGAGGCACCAGATCTTCTCCGTTCGGGGCCAGTGCCGAAAGCGCATCTTTGGCCCAGACAGACATTCCCAATTCAGGAATCTCGCGATCGTCGGGATCCAGCACATGCAGCAGTGTAAGTTCGGCCCTGCAGGCCTGAGCCAGGTCCATCGCAAACTCCGCGGTCTTCAGGTAATGGCCGCGCAGCGAAACCGGGTGGAGGATGCTCCGTGGGGTTTCGTGTCCGGGAGTGATACGCGCACGCGGGCCGATCGCCAAGATGGGAATGTCGACGACTCGAATCAGATCGCTGGCGACCGAACCGAGCACCATCTGCCCCAGTTTGCCCCTGCCATGCGTGCCCATGATGAGCCGGTTCGCGTGCGTAAGCTCGATATGCTTGCGGATCACATCGACGGCGTAGCCATGTTCCAGAACGGCGTCGCAGGAAATTCCGTGCTCCCGAATTTTGGCCGCCATAGCGTCGAGTGAGACTTGCAGCTCACTGTCTTCGGTAGGCGGCACGACGAAGCCATACCCGGCCGGGTCCGCGAGCATGAGATTAGCCGGGAGGACACCATGCACCAGCGTTACGTGGGAGTTGCTGGCTTTTGCCTGGGCGACAATATGAGGGATCAGGTAGTCGCCGTCATCCAGGTCCGTGGCTACAAGGATCTGGTCTGGTGAGGCAAGAATCGCTTGGTCAAAGCGGCGTTCTTCAAAGGTTTGCATGGTGTCTCTCCTCGGTGGCTTCAATATGCGCCGGAGGAGCCACACAGCGCGGTGACGAGAATCACCGCCGCTTGTGACGGGGATCACAACTGCAGGCATTTCGAGGGTTCGCCAAACCGTTCTGGCATGCGATACTCCAAAGAGAATGTATAAGCGCGTCGTCCTCAAACTATCAGGAGAAGCCCTGGCTGCAGGTAAGGGCTTTGGCGTTGATGTCACTCGTGTGTATGAGATTGCAGCTGAGGTTGCCGAAGTCCATGCCATGGGCGTGGAAGTCGCAATCGTGGTCGGTGGCGGGAATTTTTTCCGCGGCGTAGCCGAGCAGGCCAAGGCCATGGACCGCGTTTCGGCCGACAATATGGGCATGCTGGCCACGGTCATCAACGCCATCGCCATTCAGGACGCGATCGAAAAGCAGGGATTGCACTGCCGGGTCATGTCCGCCATTGAAATGAATCAGGTGGCTGAGCCGTACATCCGCCGTCGCGCCATCCGGCATCTGGAAAAGGGCAGGATTGTGATCTTTGCTGCGGGAACCGGTAATCCTTATTTTTCAACGGATACGGCGGCGTCGCTCCGGGCCATGGAAATCAAGGCCGAGGTGCTCTTGAAAGGCACCAAAGTGGAAGGCATTTACGACGCCGATCCGGTGATTACCAAAGATGCGGTGAAATTCGAGCAGATTACCTACATGGATATCCTGCGGCTGGGGTTAAAGGTAATGGACACCACGGCAGTGAGCCTATGCAAAGACAACAATCTGCCGATGATTATTTTCAACCTGAATGGGCCAGGGAACATTCGCAGGGTAATCTCCGGCGAAAAGGTTGGCTCTCTGGTAACGGCTTAGTTCTCAGCCGGTTAAGGGGAAGTTTCTGAGCTCGCCTGTTCAACTCGCTCCGCAGACTGATGTCGTTAAAAAAGCGGTGGTTACCCCCATCGCTCCTGCTCCGCATAAAGCCAAGAAGGAAATGCTGCCGGCGTTGACCGGCCTGCGCTGCTTCGCGGCACTGAACATCGTCTTCTTCCATTTCTCGAATCCCAAGTGGTTTGGGCCCTTTGCTCCGGTTGTGGACAACGGATATACGTCGGTCAGCTTCTTCCTGCTGATGTCCGGCTACATTCTGGCCTACAACTATGCTGACCGCGCGGCTGTAGGTGAGCTCAAAACCAGCCGCTTCTGGCTGGCACGCTTTTCGCGGCTCTATCCGGTCTACATCTTTGCCCTGATCCTCTCGCTAGGCATGCTGGTGCAGGAGTGGTCTGCACGTTCTCATGCCCAATTTGCCGCGGGTGTAATTCTCACACCCCTGCTGCTCCAGGCCTGGCAGCCGATGCTCGCCACTTTCTGGAACACGCCGGCATGGACCATGTGCACCGAGGCATTTTTCTACCTGATTTTTCCGGTAGTGATCCTGTGGAAGCGGCCCAAGCGAATCTGGCCGCTGCTGGGTGTGATGGCCGGAATATGGGCTCTAGGGATGGTGCTGCCCAGCCTGTATATGTGGCTGCACCCGGACGGCGATCTGCACCCCGGCCGCTATACGGACGGTTTCTGGATTCGCGCGCTGAAGTTCAGCCCGCCGCCGCATGTGCCGTCCTTTCTCTTCGGCATTGCGCTGGCCGATCTTGACGCCATGATCCCACGGGCAAGCTGGCGGAGATGGATCTTCGGACTGGCCGGAACGGCCGGGCTATATCTGATCCTCTACTACGGCGATCACATGCCCTATCCGCTCATGCACGACGGGCTTCTGATGCCTCTTTTCGGCCTGGCGATCCTTGGGCTGGCAGGCCATAATCTCATCGCGCGTTTCTTCGGATTCTTCCCCTTCGTATGGATCGGCCGCGCCAGCTATTGCCTTTATATCCTGCACTTTAACCTGTGGAACCTGATCCACGATTCACACATTCTTGACCGCACGCATCTGGTGAAGTTCGATCCCTGGCTGAGCTATTTCCTGCTGGTGATGGGTGCCATTCTGGTCATGTTCACCGTTGAGCGTCCCTGCCAGAAATGGATTCGCAGCTGGGGCGCGGCGAAGGCTTAGACCGTTTCAGAGTAGAAATCCATCCATTAAAAATGGCAGGACAAAATGCCGGACAGCATGTGGCATAATGTCCTCATGGCACGTCCTTCGAGAGCTGCGGTATCTTCCCGCTTGCTGACCTCTTTACAGCTCGATCTCGAGAGCGTCGAGGCTGGAGTTCCGGTTGAGACGATGACGAACTTCGTGTCCGCCTCCGGGGTGGAACTGAAAGATATCTACGACATAGTCATCCCGGCCCGCACCCTCAAGCACCGCCGCTCGCGCCGGCAATCGCTCTCTCCTGACGAATCCGACAAGCTTGCCAGACTGGTGCGCGTCTTCGATCAAGCGGTCGCGGTTTTTGGAGATGCCGATCAGGCGCGAAGCTGGCTCAATACTCCCAAGAAACGTTTCGAGAAGCGCACTCCTCTGCATATGCTGCGCACAGACCTGGGCGGACGCATGGTGGAAGAGATGCTTGGCCAGATCGACGAAGGCATGTTCGCCTAACGCATTGCCAATCCACGCCAGGGCCGGTCGTAGAAAGTCCCAGTCATGAATCTCTGGCGAATCAGCAATCACAATTCGCTGAGCGGTGATGGTGGGCTGAGATATGCAGCACGCTGGCACAACGCCGGCAGCCGTATCGTATATCTGGCCGAGTCTCCGGCCGGCGCCATGATCGAGGTGCTTGTGCATCTCGAACTGGAGGAAGACAAGCTGCCTCGCTCCTACACGCTTCTGAAAGTCGAAGTGCCCGAGGGGATAGCGATCGAGAAGATCGATGTTCCAGCTGGTGAAGCATGGAAATCAGATCTGGATTTAAGCCGCAGACTGGGCGACGAATGGCTGCATGGAAAACGAACGGCCCTCGCGCGGGTACCATCCGTGATTCTTCCTCACACTTGGAACTACCTGTTGAACCCACTACACCGTGACGCTGACAACATCGTCATCGCCGAAGCAAGCAAGGCTGCATTCGATCCGCGGCTGCTCAAGCAACTTAGCCGCTGAGGAACGCGATTGCTCTCTAAAAATGATGCAGGCGCTCCGGTCGCGGAGCTTCGACAGGCTTGGCCGCTTCGCGTTCCAGCGAGCGGCTGACCAGGTCGCGCGATCCCAGTCCGACAGCCAGCGCCAACGCGAGCACGATCCCGCCAAAGAGAATGCCGAAGGCCAGATCGACAATCTGTCCGCCGATCGCAAGATGGTCCAGAGCCATCGCCGTGGTCAGAATGAGGACCAGCCATTTGGCTCCGGTCGCAAGCAGGCTGGCGTAATGCAGGTTCAGGTTGACGGCTGTGATGAGCACGCTGCGTGACAGGAAACGGGCGACGATATTGCCTACAAAGAAAATCAGCACTGCGGCCATGAGGTGGGGTAGATAGCTGAACATGTACGCCGAAACCAGCGGCTCGGCCGAAGCCGCCTCAAAGGCCGATGCGCCTACCAGCAAGCCGACTGCGACAAATCCCCAGAAGACGATGCGCGATGCGAGCGAAGTAGGCGTGTTGGACGGTGACCATTCGGCAATCGCGTCCGCGCCGCGGCCCAGACGCTCGTCGAACCTGACCGCTTTGAGCAAGGCCCGCACCAGCGCGGCAAAGAGCCAAGCCAGCGCGAGAGAAATCAGGAGGGCTACTACGAACGCGAGAATCCCCGGCAACAGCGTGGCGATCTTGGTGGCGACACGGGCCATCGAGTCCTGGAGTGCCTGCTGGATGTGGTTCCACATGGTGAATCCCTCCTTCGATAGTTGGCTCGTGCGGTAGTCAGCTCGTACGGTCCGGCCATCTCCACCGGGAAACAAAATACGGCTTGTTCTCCTCGAATACCCGCGCCAGCTTTTCCACGCGCGCGTCAGCCTCGGCCACCGTCGCGCCGGCAACTTCCTGCGCATACGATGCAACCCAGCCCAGGTAGATTGGCGTCAGTGCGCCGAGCAGGTGGGTGCGCCCGATGCGGCGCAACCGGTAGGCGAGCGCGAAGTCATAGATAATGCGGGCCCAGAGCTGGTCCGGCATGCGAAATTGCTCTGGCGGGAGCGCGGTCAGGCGCTTTAGGTCGAAGAGACTCACTGGCGGCAGCACCAGCCGCCACACCTCTTCGAGGTTGCGCGAGCCCAGAACAAAGGAATCGATGAGCGGTTTTGCGTCGACCGGCTGCGCGTCGACGGCGAGCGGAGCCGGTGTCCCATAGAGTTCGGCAGCCTGCGACCCACGCGCCCGCTGCCACTGCGCGGCGCAGGCCTCGACCTCCTGAAACAGCGCGCCGGTGAGCAGCGCCAGCACCGAGCTTAACTCCAGTCCTTCGGTGTGCAGGCTATGTGTGGCGTCGATACAGGCTTGGCGAACCTGCCCGGACTCCATGGCTACCACGTTGGAAGGCCACAGCAGCTGTGCTCCGAATTGAGAGCTTAACGAGCCGGAGTCGGCAAGCTTCGGAATCACGCGGGCCGAGGCACAGAAGTCGAAGGACAGCGGCGAACGGACGCGCTTGCTGAAAAGCGCTCTCGATAGCGGCGCCAGCAGGCTCTTATTGATGAGCCCGTCGTATTTGCCTTCAGGATAGATGGGCATCACCAGGTCGCATTTGCCGTCGAACACGGGAGCAGCCAGAAGGCGCAGCGCTGGTGTATTCAACGCAGCAAGATCGCCATGCAGCACGGCACACGCACGCGCCTGAAACAGAGAAGCCAAAGCCAGTACGCTGCGCTGTGCGTTTGACATCTCGACCCACGGGCCAAGCGACGGATCGTGCGGCGGCGATGGATAAGAGAGATATATGACCGTGTTGCTGGCAGGCGCGATGCCGTTCGCTTCATCCGGCGGAACGTGAGGGCCCGCATAGGCGACCACGGTTTTGAGCGGAGTCGCGGCATCCTGAAGAAACTCACTCGCCGACTCGACGATCCGGGCGCGCACCTCTTCAAGATGAACCGCTCCGGCGATGCCCAGCACCAGATCCACCACGCCAATGGCTTCCAGCTGTTTCCGGGTTTCCTCCGGGAATTCGATTCTGGCCATGGGCTCTAGGCTCCCACTTCGCTGGAGCTATCGACGATGGGACCAGCCTGCAATTCTAGCCAGAGAAAACCATACGGCCCTAGCGTCAACGGATAAGGCTGCGGACCGATGGCAGGGAACTCCACGTAGCCGAGCATCTCGACGGGAATCATCCCCTCAAATCCGACAAGATCGAGCTGCACCGGTTGCCAGAAGCGCGAGAGATTGGCCACGCACAGGACCTGTTCACCCTGATATTCACGGACATAAGCGAGAATTTTTCGATTCGAAGGTTCGAGAAAACGCTGCGTGCCGCGTCCGAATACCTGGAAGAGCTTGCGCAGCGCGATCATGTTGCGCATCCAGTTGAGCAGCGACGACGGATCACCCTGCTGGGCCTCGGCATTGATGGCTTCATATCCCCACACGGGGTCCATGATCACCGGACTGTAGAGACGCGCGGGATTCGCCCGCGAAAATCCGGCATTGCGGTCGCCCGACCACTGCATGGGCGTGCGAACTCCATTGCGGTCTCCAAGATAGATGTTGTCGCCCATGCCGATTTCGTCGCCGTAATAGAGGATGGGCGTTCCTGGAAAGGAGAAGAGCAGGCTGTTGAGCAGCTCAATGCGGCGCCGGTTGTTGTCCAGCAGCGGAGCCAGCCTCCTGCGGATGCCCACGTTGATGCGCATGCGTGGATCGCCGCTGTAGGCGAGGTACATGTAATCGCGCTCGTCGCCGGTCACCATCTCCAGCGTGAGCTCGTCGTGGTTGCGCAGGAACATTCCCCATTGGCAGCTTTCCGGAATAGCCGGGGTCTGCGCCATGATGTCGGTGATCGGCGTCCGGTCTTCCTGGCTGAGCGCCATATAGATGCGCGGCATCAGCGGGAAGTGGAAGGCCATATGGCACTCATCGGCATCGCCGAAATATGCGCGCACATTGGCGGGAGGCTGGTTGGCCTCGGCCAGAATCATCCGGCCTTCATAGCCTTCATCGATAGCACGGCGGATTGCTTTGATCGCGGAGTGCGTCTCGGCAAGATTTTCGCAGTTCGTTCCATCGCGCTCGACCAGATAGGGAACCGCATCAAGCCGCAGCGCGTCCACGCCCATGTCCAGCCAGAAGCGCATGACTTTGAGTACCTCTTCCATCACTTGGGGATTGTCGAAGTTCAGGTCGGGCTGATGCGAGAAGAAGCGATGCCAGTAGTAAGCCTGCGCCACCGGGTCCCACGACCAGTTTGATTTCTCAGTGTCGGTAAAGATGATTCGCGCATCGCGATACTTCTGGTCAGTATCGCTCCAGACGTAGAAGTCGCGGGCGGGCGATCCGAGCGGGGCGGAGCGCGCCTCCTGAAACCATGGATGCTGGTCGGAGGTGTGGTTGATAACCAACTCGATCATCACTTGCATGCCGCGGTCGTGGGCTGCACTCAAAAACTGCCTGAAATCGTCGAGGGTGCCGTAGCTGGGATGGACATTCAAATAATCGGAGATGTCGTATCCGTCGTCGCGCAGCGGTGAAGGGAAGAACGGCAGCAGCCAGATGCAGGTGACGCCCAGCTCGAGAAGGTAATCGAGCTTCTGCATGAGGCCCTGAAAGTCGCCGATACCATCGTTGTTGCTGTCGGCAAAGGCCTTGACGTGCAGCTCGTAGATGATCGCGTCCTTGTACCAGAGCGGATCGGAGACGCTGCCGGGCCGCCGGGTCGTGCTTATCGCGCTTACCGCCATCGTTCTATCGATCTCCACGGGCAGTGGCCTGTGTCTGTTGGCGTTCTCGATTGTTCGTCTCCGCAGGCGAAGACGTTGTTCAGTGACTCAGCCCTAATAGGATGCGAAAAGACGCACTTGCGGACGGATCAGAAACGGGAGACGACAAGAAAGCCGGTTCCAACCGCTACGGCATCTTCGAGAAGAGCCGCCATCAGGGCCGGAATCTTACCAGTCGACCAGCGGCGGTAGCCATAACCGAGGTATGCACCGGTAACAGCTCCGACGGCGCCCGCGGCCGCACCGGCAGCCAGCATAGCATGCGCGGAGAATGCCAGCGCCGCTCCGCAGATTCCCCCGAAAACAATGCGAAAACCGAGCGGTCCGATTTGTGTGCGGCTTGGGATATTTGGAAATTTATCGGCGATAAGCTCGCCGATGGCGCAAAGGGTGAAGATGATCAGCGCCACGGGATGAGCGAGGAAGTTAAGCCATGATCCGGCGAGGCTGAGCCAGCCCAGGCGCGTTCCCCAGCAGACCACGGCAGGCGCGGTCATGGAGCGCAGACCGCAGACGAATCCGATGAGCAGGGCGCAGAGCAAGAGGGTGGCCATAGTGTTTTATGGGATGAGCAGCAGCTTACCGGTTGTCTTCCGCTCAGCCAACTCGATGTGTGCCTTCTGCACATCGGCGAGCGGATAGACATGCTCCATGCGGACCTTCAGTTTTCCTGTTGCCACAGCGTCGAAAACTGCGGTGGCGCGGGCGATCAGCTCCTCATGAGTCAGAACATAGTGCTTGAGTGTGGGGCGGGTCACAAAGAGCGATCCTTTGCCTGCCAGCTCAATCAGGTCGAAGGGAGGTACAGGCCCGCTCGAAGCGCCAAACAGCGCCATCAGGCCACGCGGCCGCAGGATGTTGAGGGATTTCTCAAAGGTAGTCTTGCCCACCGAATCGTAAACCACGTCGACGCCGCGCCGGTTGGTCAGCTCCCGCGTCTTCCACTCGAAATCGTCCTTGGTGTAGAGGATGACGTCCTTGGCCCCGGCCTCGTGGGCCAACTCAGCTTTTTCCCGCGTGGAAACGGTCGCGATTACACGTGCGCCGATCTGCGATGCGATCTGCGTCAGCAGCAGTCCCACCCCCCCCGCTGCCGCGTGGACCAGCGCCGTGTCTCCGGCTTTGAGGGGAAAAGTGTCGTACGCGAGATAGTGCGCGGTCATCCCCTGCAGCATGACCGCTGCGGCCAGCTTGAAGTCGAGCCCGGCGGGAAGTTTCACCAGTCTGTCGGCAGGCGCAACCGCATATTCCGCATAGGTGCCGAGCACATTGCACCAGGCCACGCGGTCGCCGATCTCAAAGCCGGTGACGCCTTCGCCGATGGCCTCGACGGTGCCGGCGGCTTCCTGTCCGTTGATGAACGGCAACGGCGCCTTGTAGCGGCCTTCGCGATAGTAGATGTCGATGAAGTTGACGCCGGTGGCGTGCACCTTGACGATGACTTCGCCCGCTTTGGGTGTGGGAATCGGAAGATCGACTACGGTAAGGGCTTCGGGGCCGCCGGTCTGGGTGATCTGGATGGCTTTCATCTGCTCCGCTTTCTTGGCAAACCAAAAGTATCTTAGCGGACTTAAGCTGCTGCGCGCTCGTTCCAAGGAAGGGATTCAGCGCGTAGGGCGCAGGAAGGCCCTTTTGGGAATAGAGGCTGGTTGAGACTGTGAAACGGAAAAATGCGCCGCAGGCGCGAATGCCTGTGCGTCCGGTCCTAGTCCTCTTGCAGCATGCTGGGTTCGCCCGGTGCCCGCAGGCGCACAAGCCGGTCGATGGTATATGGAGAGCGCTGTGATCCCGTGTGGTAGTGACGGACCTGCAGCTCGCCAAGCAGCCCAATGGCCAGCATCTGAATGCCGCCCAGGATGAGCACGCCGGCAATCACGAAGAGCGGACCGTGTTGATCCATGACATGTTGATGAGTAAATAGCTTCAGCACAGCCAGGAAGAGGGCAATCGCCGATCCGAAGAACATGCCGAGCGCGCCGAAGACGCCGAAAAAGTGCAGCGGGCGCGTCATGTACCTGAGCAGGAAGCGAATCGTCAGCAGGTCGAAGAAGACGCGGAAGGTGCGCCCGATGCCATAGTGCGACTTGCCCCGCTCGCGATTCACATTCTTGATGGGAATCTCACAGATGCTGGCCCCGTACCATGCCGCCAGAGCCGGAATGAAGCGGTGCATCTCGCCGTACAGCGGAATGTTCTGGATCACCTCGCGGCGATAGGCCTTGAAGGTGGTGCCGAAGTCGTGAATATCCACGCCGGAAAGCTTGGCCATAAGCCAGTTGGCGCAGCGCGAAGGAATGCGGCGCATGACGAAGTTGTCGATGCGCTCCTTGCGCCATCCGCTGACAACGTCATATCCCTCTTCAAGCTTTTCGAGGAAGTTCGGAATCTCGTTGGGATCGTGCTGCAGATCTCCATCCATGGCCAGGATGAAATCCCCCTGCGCATGGTCGAAGCCGGCGGCCAGCGCGGAGGTCTGTCCGAAGTTGCGGCGCAGCTTCACCACCAGCACGCGGCTGTCGACCGCGGCAATCTCCTCTAGAAGCTTGTAGCTGCGATCGCTCGACCCGTCATCCACCAACACCAGCTCGAAGCTGTCTCCCACCTGCTCCATGACGGCCTTCAGGCGGTCATACATGGCGGTGATGTTCTCTTCTTCATTGTGGAAGGGGACGACGATGGAGTACTTCGGCATGAATCTATTTTAGCAATCTTTGCGGCCCGGGCAGGAACGCCTGACCAATAGATAGTCCAAATTCTTCGTCAGAAGATGCCCACTTCGATCCGTCGTTTGGTTGATTACGCGAAGAGGCGGAGAAAGGTGGGTGGATAAGCAAAATTAATGTCAGTGACCAAACGCTTGCAATATGGTCCAGTTGTCTATACTGTGGATCAACATTACGTGCAATTCCGGTAAAAATAACCGGAATGCCTCATCGTCACGCCGTCCCCCATACCGATCCCACATCGGCAGTACGTGCTCGACAAACCTGGAAAGTCATTGGAGGCATTAGTGAAACGCATAATCCAACATTTGATGTTCGTCAGTGCTCTTACGTTGGCTGCTTGTCTTCCCGGAGCAGCTCAGACCGTTACGGGAGCCATCCGCGGAACCATTACCGATCCAAGCGGAGCGATCGTACCGGGCGCAACTGTCACGGCTATCAATCAAGCCACAGGTGTAAAAACCACGGATAAGGCAAACGGCGCGGGCGAGTACTCGATCCGCTTTCTTCAGATTGGACAATACAAGGTCATCGTAGAAGCCTCCGGCTTTACCACTGCGACCTACGGTCCATTCCCTCTCGAGATCGATCAGACAGCCAAAATCGATATCCCGCTTCAGGTAGGCCAGGCCAGCACCACGGTCACCGTGAAAGAAGACGTTCTGCCCATCCTGCAGACGGAAAATGCAACCAACGGTGAAACCTTCACCGAAAATACCATTAACAGCTTGCCGCTGAACGGCCGCGACTTCGCGCAGCTCACCGTTTTCACGCCCGGTGCTATCTCTACCGGCTACGGCGGCATGGGTGGTCAAAACTCCGCGGAGCGCTCGACGAACGACAACAACGAGCCCAACGTCAACGGCAGCCGCCAGCAATCGAACAACTATCTGCTGGACGGCCAGGAAATCAACGAGAACATCAACAATACCATCGGCTACAACCCCAGCCCGGACGCCCTCGACCAGGTTCGCGTGGTTGCTTCCAACGCGAACGCCGAGTTCGGCAACGTGAACGGCGGCGAAGTGCTGGCGGTCATGAAGAGCGGTTCGAACCATTTCCACGGTTCGGCCTTCGCTTTCCTTGAAAACGATAATCTCGACGCCAACAGCTGGACCAACGACAACAACGTCGTTGCGACGCCCAAGAATCCTTTCACACAGTACTTTCTGGGCGGCACCTTTGGCGGCCCGATCATCAAGGACAAGCTCTTCTTTTTCGTGGACTATGAAGGCTTCCGCTATCACACCGGCGGTCAGACGACGTTCAGTGTCGCTACTCCGGCCATGCTGAAGGGCGACCTGTCCAACATTGGGCAGCAGCTCTACGATACGCAGAATCTGCAGCCGAACGGCGCGCCTACACCTTATGCCAACAATCAGATTCCGGTTACCAGCCCCGTAGCCCTGTTCCTGGCTTCGCATCCCAACGCCTATCCGGCTCCGAATAACCCGACGAGCGATCCGACCGGCATCTACAACAACTTCATCGGCCCGAGCGCCAGCTACCAGAAGAACGACCAGGGCGACGTCAAGATCGACTATCACCCGAGCACCAACGACGTGATCTCCAGTCGTTACTCCCAGGGCTATGCCCAGGATGCGCAAACCAGCGACCCCATCCCGGTACAATTCCCGAGCGGATCGAATTATCCGGATCACCTCGGCACCATTACCTGGACCCGCACCTTTACGCCTGACATCGTAAACTCGGCCCGGGCTTCGTATTCGCGCATTCAGTTCAACAGCGGCGTGACTATTGACCCCAGCGGTATTTTCGGCCTCAAAGGTAATTCCGTGGTGGGCATTCCCGGCCCGGCGCAACAGGTCGCTGGTTTCAGCTTGCAGAGCTTCAGTACCAACGCCGAAGACGGCTATCCGAGCAATTTCGGTACGAATCCAACGCCGGAAATCTTCGTCGACAACGTCTTCGAATATGCCGACAACCTAACCTGGCAGCGTGGCAAACATCTCTTCAAGTTTGGCGGTGAATTCGCCCGTTATCAGCAGAATAGCTTCTATCCCGGCAATGACGGCGAACTGGGCACTTTCACTTACAGCGGCCAGTACTCTGGCAACTATCCCTTCGCAGACTTCCTGCAGGACCGCGTGTACGACGTGTCGGTCGGCAATGTGACCGGTCTTACCGGCCAGCGCCAATGGCGGGACGGCATCTTCGCCCAGGATGACTGGAAGGTGAGCGATCGCCTCACCCTGAACCTCGGCGTGCGCTGGGAGTTCGACCAGCCCATCTACGAAGTCAACAACAAAATGGCTAACCTGAACCTCACCACTGGAGCCATTGAATATGCCGGCGTAGATGGCAACAGCCGGGCGCTCTATGACGCTTACTATGGCCAGGTGCAGCCTCGCATTGGCTTTGCCTACCAGGCCACACCGCGTTTTGTGATTCGCGGCGGATATGGCATCACCAGCTACCTGGAAGGTACGGGCGCCAACCTGCGCCTGACGCAGAATCCACCCTTCCACACGGATTTCGAGCAGCAGGGCCAGAACCCGAATATCTCCGATGGCACCGTTCTCTCGAAGGGCACCTACTTCATGGCATCGAACGGTTTTCCGACGACGACACCGCCAACCACCACCTTCTATGCGTGGCCGAAGGATCTCAAGCCGTCTTCCACTCAGGAAGTCACTCTTACCACCGAGTACCAGCTCACACATGCCTCTTCGCTGCAGGTGGGATATGTGGGCATCCTCGGCCATCACCTTACCAATCCCTACTGGGGCAACCAGAGGACCAGTCCTGACGTCCTCGGCCCATATGACAGCGTCGTAGGCACGTACAATTCGTCAGCCCCGGCGGAGCTGGTCGGTCAGAACATCGGGACCGCAACGCCGGCCGCGGACTTAGTCAACACCGGGGTCGTCAAGGTCACCGCGACCAACTCGGCGAGCAACTACAACGCACTACAGGCTGTCTACCGTCAGCACCTGACGGCAGGCCTGGAACTCACGGCCAACTACACGTACGCGAAGGCTCTCACTGACAGCTTTGGCTACTATGGCGTTTCCAACATCAGCGGCCAGTACTATCAGCAGAACGCGTACGACATGCGCTCGGAGTGGGGATCGGCCGGATTCGACATCCGCCATGCTCTCTCCGTGACCGGCGTCTATCAGCTTCCTTTCGGAAGAGGGCAGCGCTTCGGTGGCAACATGAACCGGATTCTCGATGAAGCGGTGGGCGGCTGGAAGGTTTCCGGCTCCAACGTCACCTACTCCTCCTTCCCGCTGACCGCGAATTCTCCCGCCAATTACGAAAACCTGGTTTACGGAGCGAGCGCCCGTCCGAATCAGAACCAGCCGCTCCATGTTACGGGCCGCTCGGTCAACGCGTATTTTGGCACGGCAGTGCAGGGAGCCGGTACCCTGAACCCTGGTTCGCAGTCTGCCTGCCCATCGGATACCAATAACGGCTCGTGCGTGTTCAGCGAACAGCCCAGCACAACCTTCGGAAACGTTCGTCCCATGACCCTGCGCGGTCCTGGCTTCGAACAGATCGATATGGCTGTGTCCAAGTCGTTCGCCATATGGAATGAGCATAAGGTCGATTTCCGTGGCGACTTCTTCAACCTGTTCAACATTGCCAGCTATGCGGCTCCGGATAACACTGTGACCGACGCTACTTTCGGTCAGATCACATCCACCAACTCCACCGAACGCCACATTCAGCTTTCGCTGAAGTACGCGTTCTAAACAAAGAGCTTCTACTGTAAACAAAATGGAGCCGCTATCCCGAAGGCAGTTGATTCGGGATAACGGCTCCAATCTTTATTAGGGCGATCCGTTTTCCTACTGACACAATGCTGTCAGTAGCGCTTCGTTAATGTCCTTCTTGTGCGTGAGACTTCACGCCTGGAGAGGACAATATGACTACCACCGCTACCGCCGAACCCGAAATCACCTCCGTTCCCGCCGCACGCAATGCCGTCGTCACCTGGTTCGAGATTCTTGCCGCGGACTACGAGCGCGCAGTGCGCTTTTACGAAACAACGCTTGGCGTGGAGCTCCGCCGCGATCCCGCATGGCCGGGGATGGCCATCTTTCCCTACCAGCCTCCGGCTGTTGGAGGTTGTGTGGTGAAGGCGAAGGACGCCGGTCCTGCCGACGGTGGCGTGACCGTGTATCTCAACTGTGATGGAAAGCTGGACGATGTGCTGGAGAGGGTTCCCAACTCCGGCGGCGCCGTCCTGGAAGAGAAAAACCACATTCCCAACGTCGGCTGGGTGGCTCAGATTCGGGATTCCGAGGGTAACCGTGTCGGACTTCACGCCGTTGTTTAGCCGAATCCCATGTCCCGATTACAGGATATGGGCACTCAAATCCCAGCGTGGTCACAGTTCACTGCGCCAAAGGCGCGTATGCCTGGACGTCCAGTCCCGGTAGGATAGCTCGATATGCGCCGTGCCGACCGCCTCTTCCGCATCGTTCAACTTCTGCGCTCAGGTCGCCTGACCACGGCTCGCAGCCTGGCGCAGAAGCTGGAGGTTTCGGAACGCACCATCTACCGCGATATATACGAGCTGCAGCTCTCCGGCACACCGATTGAAGGCGAAGCCGGCGTAGGCTACACGCTGCGCCGCGACTTCGATATACCTCCGCTTATGTTTGATCGACAGGAAATCACAGCTCTGGTGCTCGGCGCGCGCATGGTGCAGGCCTGGGGCGGACTGGAAATGGCCGAGGCGGCCAACGGTGCGCTGCGCAAGATTGAAGCCGTGCTGCCTGTCGATCTGCGCGAGCGCATCGATCAGGTGCAGCTATATGCGCCCGGCTACAAGCTGCCGAGAGAACTCCGCCTCACCTTGGACCGTCTCCACAAAGCCGCGCTCGACAGGCGGGTTCTAGAGACCGAATACGCGAATGAAAGCGGCGAGGTCACGAACCGCAGAATCCGTCCCCTGGCGCTGTGCTTCTGGGGCGGGGTGTGGACGCTGATCGGCTGGTGTGAACTGCGCCACGATTTCCGCAACTTTCGCGTAGACCGCATGCGGTCCTTCGATGTGCTGGCGGAAAACTTCATCCAGGGCCCAGGGCAGACGCTGGCCGATTTCCTTAAGCGCGTGAAAGCCGAGCTGGGCACGAATGCCACTTCATAATGAATGCGATTTAGTGCCGTGGAAAGCGTCGCCTAATTTCCGGCCAGCACCTCGGCCGTAATCCGCAGCGCCTCTTCACATGCAGCCTTGTCCACATCCTTATGGGTAACAAAGCGAATCTGATGAGCTGCGGCGGCGCCCGCAAGCACACCGCGCTTTTTCAACTGGCCCAGAACGGGCGAGACATCGGAAACGCCTCCGACGCTGAAGATGACGATGTTTGTCTGGACTGTCGCAAGGTCGATGTCGACCTTGGGCAGTGCGGCAACGCCGTTCGCGAGCAGGCGTGCGTTGGCGTGATCTTCATGCAGACGCTTCGGCATCTCTTCAAGAGCAATGAGCCCAGCCGCCGCAATGACTCCCGCCTGGCGCATGCCGCCGCCCAGCATCTTGCGCACGCTGCGGGCGCGCTCGATGAACTTACGGCTGCCGACCAGCATCGATCCCACCGGTGCGCACAATCCTTTAGACAGGCAGAACATCACGCTCGAAAACCCGCTGGTGAGCTCAGCCACTCCGACGTTAAGCGCGGCGGCAGCATTGAAGACGCGCGCGCCGTCGAGATGAATCGGAATGCCCGCATCCCGCGCGCCGCACCATATCTCTTCATAGATATCGGATGAGGTAACCGTGCCACCGGCCATGTTGTGCGAGTTCTCGAGAGCGATGAGGCCGGTCTGCGGGCGGTAATAAATCTTCGGAGCAATCGCAGGCCGAATCTTGTCCCAGGTGAGTACGCCGCGGTCGCCAGGCACGGTGCGCAGGTGGCAACCGGAGAACGCGGAGACCATGGCCATCTCCCAGTCGACGATATGTCCGCGAGCCTCTGCGATGACCTCCTGCCCGGTTTGTGTGTGCAGTTTGATGGCGATCTGGTTGCCCATGCTTCCGGTAGGAACAAAGATGGACGCCTCGCGCCCGAAGATCTCTGCGGCGCGCGCTTCGAGGCGATTGACAGTGGGATCTTCACCATAGACATCGTCGCCCACTTCAGCAGCCGCCATGGCCGCACGCATGGCTTCAGTAGGCTTGGTGACGGTATCGCTGCGCAGGTCGATTACAGACAGGGGAGTATCGTTCGAACTCATCTCTCTTCTTTCGCTTTCCGGTGCTTCTCTACGTTGAATGCTCAAGGGAGCAGTGAGCAGTACGCTACGTCTCGACCTGCAGTTCCTTCATCAGGAAGGCATAGTCCATCGCAATTTCCTTGAGGTAGTCGTAGCGGCCTGATGCGCCGGAGTGGCCGGCGGTCATGTTGGTGTGGAAGAGAAGCGTGTTGCTGTCAGTCTTCAGCGCGCGAAGCTTCGCAACATACTTGGCCGGCTCCCAATACATCACCTGGCTGTCATAGAGCGAAGTCTTTACCAGCATCGCGGGATAGCTCTTCGCCGCCACGTTGTCATAAGGCGAGTAGCCCAGCATATAAGCAAAAGCTTCAGGCTGATTGGGATCGCCCCACTCCTCGTATTCAGGAACGGTGAGCGGCAGAGACGTATCGAGCATGGTGTTCATCACGTCGACAAAGGGCACGTGCGAGAGCACGGCGCGAAAAAGATCGGGACGGATGTTTGCCACCGCTCCCATGAGCAAACCACCTGCGCTGCCGCCTTCTATGGCCACACGTTGCGGATCTCCGTAACCCTGCGCAAGCAGATGCTCGGTGACAGCGATGAAGTCGGTGAAGGTGTTGAGCTTGTTCATCAGGCGACCGTCATCGTGCCAGGGCTTGCCGAGATCGCCGCCTCCGCGAATATGCGCATAGGCTAGAACAAAGCCACGATCAAGCAGGCTGAGCCGGCTGCTTCCGAAATTGTTCGGCAGCGAATAGCCATACGATCCGTAGCCATAGACGTAGAGCGGGTTCGTGCCTTTGTCGAAGAGATCCGTACGATAGACAAGAGACACAGGAACCTGCGTGCCGTCGGAAGCGGTGGCGAAAAGCCGTTCGGATTTATATTGCGTGCGATCGAAGCCGCCCGGTACTTCGAGCTGCTTCAACAGCGTCGATGCGCCGGTGGTAACGTCGTATTCGTAAACAGAGCTGGGCGTGACCAGCGATTGATAGCCGTAGCGAAACTTCTTGGTCTCGAAGATCCGATTGATGTGCGGATGGGCGCTGTATACCGGCTCGGGGAAGCTAATCTCGCGCGGTGCGCCGGTGCTCTCGTCTTCGCCGTCGAAGTTGAACACGCGCAGATGCTGAAGTCCATTGGTACGCTCGCATGCCACATAGAAAGGGCCGAAGAGGTCGATGTCTTCGAGCATGGTGGCATCGCGGTGCGGAATTACTTCCTTCCAGTTCGATTGTCCGGGTGTGTTCACCGGAGTGGTCACTAGGCGGAAGTTACGTCCCGTGTCGTTGGTGCGGATATAAAAGTGCCCATGCCGATGATCGACGTAATATTCAATGTCGTCGCGCCGCGGCTCGATTAACGTCCACTTGCCAAGCGGGTCGTCTGCGGCGAGAAAGCTCTCTTCTGTCGTGGTGTGGCTGGAGCTTTCGAGGATGATGTATTTTCCGTCGCGCGTCCGTCCTGAACCGATGTTGAAGCGCTCGTCCGTCTCTTCGAAAAGCAGAGTGTCTTCGGAATGCGGCGCTCCCAGCGTGTGCCGGTAGAACTGGAACTGCCGCTTTTGCTCCTCGTCCTCGACGGTGTAGAAAACCGTCTTGTTGTCCGCGGCCCAGACGATGGAGCCGGTACGCTCTGCGCGTTCCGCGAGGATCTGGCCGCTGCGCAAATCCTTTACCTGCAGTGTGTACTGGCGGAAGCCCTTGTTGTCGATCGAATAGGCGAGCAGGTTGCCGTCGTCAGAGACGGTGAGCGCGTTCACCGCCATGTACGACTCGTTCTTGGCCAGCTCGTTGATGTCGAGGATGATCGCTTCGGCCGCATCGACTGGGAACTGCTCCTCGTTCGCGGGAGAAACCGGCTTACGGCAATAGATGGGGTACTGCGCGCCCTGCTCGGTGCGCGTGTAGTACCAGAACGCGCCCTCGCGAAACGGCACCGACACATCGGTCTCCTTGATGTGGCTCACCATCTCGTCGTAGAGCGTCTTCTGCAACTCCTTCGTCGGCTCCATCACCTCGGCGCAGTAGGCGTTCTCGGCTTCTAGATACGTGGTCACATCGGGGTTTTCTTTTTCCCGCAGCCACGCGTAATCATCGACAAGAGTGCGGCCGTGAAGCGTCTTTTCGGTGTGGTGGATGGCGGCGACGGGCGGGGCTGTTTCAGTGCGTGTCGGCATACATATACAGGATATCGTTTGTTGGCAACGCGCGAAGGCGTGAGTGATATTCGGGTTGAAATTCACAAGCCCCGGTTGAATGGCCGGGGCTTGGGGTTGGTCGGGGATGCGAAATGCTTAGAAGTGGAATCCAAGCTCCGCGGTCATGGCGCGCGGTGTTACATAGTGCGTGCCGCTGAAGGTCGAGAGGAAGTTGTAGAGAGCGTATTTATTGGTCATGTTGACGCCAGTCAGCCGCAGGCTCCATTTGTATCTGTCGCCGTTGAAGAGGTTGTCCTGGCCAACCGAGGCGTCGAAGAGGTTACGCTGTGCAATGCGCGGCGGAGATTTGTCGTTGTCGCCCGTACCGGGAGCGGGAATGCTGACCAGCTTGGAGCTATATTGCGAAGCCAGGCAATAATCCGGAAGCGGATTTCCCGGGGTCGCCTTGACTCCATTGCAGACGAGTCCAGCCTGGAATTGTTCATCCGCTGTCAGACCGCCGAGGTAGACGGCGGGCTGGCCGTTGAGAGTGGAGGAGGTATCCGCGCAGGCGCTGTTGGGATCGTTAGCCGTGGTGTTGTAGCAGGGAACTGATCCTGCAACCAGACCGCTGTCAAAGCGCCAGTTGAAGCCTACCCACGGGGAATACTTTCCGGGAATCTGATACTGCGCATGCGTGGTTTCGTTATAGCGTTCGTCGTGATCGATGCGGAAAGGATAGCCGCTTTGTCCCACGGTGGCGCCCGCGCCAGCAGTTTGCGGCGGGAAGAAACGGGCGGAAACTGAGGACATCACGACATACGCGCTCAGGTTATGGAAGTTGGGGACATCGGTGCGCAGCGCGAAACCGGGAATCTTCGAGTTGTGCCAGTCGATGGGGAAGGTGATGGGCGTATTGCCGAGGACGCTGAAGTCGAAGGCGTTGTGAGTGTACTTCCAGATGTAGTCACCGCTGAAAACCAGGTTTTTACCGAAGGCCTGCTGCAGGCCGGCGTGGAACTCATTGCGGTATCCAGGCTGCTGTGTGCCCGACACGCCTGGCGAGCAGAGCAACAGCGGAGAGAGAACCTCATTGAGGCATCCCTGGCTGGAAAGCACAAGGTTTTCGTTGAAGGGAGTTTCCAGCGTGCGCGCGTATGAGATGCGCAGCACGGTACTCGTCTGCTTGATGGTGTAGGCAGTGCCTAGCCGCGGTTCAGCCTGATTCGCCTTGGTCAGGCCATTGTAGAGATCGCCCCTGATACCCAGGTTGAAGAGCCAGTTGCCGGTCTTGATGGAGTCTTCGACATACATGCCAAGCTCTTTTACGTCTGTGTGGCCGTAGTAGTAATAGCTGTTGCCGCCACGAGTCAGGTCATAAGGCGCGAGCACCGGATTGTAATTCGCATTCGCACCCAATCCGCACTCCGCTGGATTGCCATATCCAGGTAGAGAGTTGCCCAAGGCGTCGACGCAGGGGGAGTTGTAAGTGGGATCGACGATGCCGAGAAGATCGTTCTCGCGCAGAATGGTCTGTTCATAGCGGGCACCCACTTTGATATTGTTGATGCCCTTCACATAAGAGAAATCGCTGCGGATGCCGGCGTTAGTAAGGGTGCGGTTCTGCGCGATGGATGAGGTCTGCAGATTCGCCGGTCCCAGGTCTGCGAGTGGATTGCCGCTGGGGTAATAGTTGTATGCATCCTTCCGGATGAACGGAGCAAAGTTGAAGACGGCATTTGCTCCGACGATGCGTGTATATGTCGGGGCGATGTTGAAGGTCCCGATCTTCGAACGCTGGTCCGTATTGCCGACGTTGCCAAACACAGGATTCGCCGTGCTGCCTCCGCTCACAACATTCTGTACATTCAGATTGTCGTAAGAATTTGGCGTCTGGAACCATGAGCGGCTGTAGTTCAGGTCAAGATGCACCGAGTCGATTGCGGTCAGGTTGCGGTCGATGCGATCGAAGACGTTCGCCTCGTTGCCTTTGTCATGAAAGACGACAAACTCGGGGGGATCGAGGAAGCGGCCGGTATTCAATCCGTCGACCTCAATGAAATTTCCCCAATTCTGCTTGCCGTAGCTCAGATCGACGGCGGCGGTGGACGATCCAAAGGTTCCGTAAGAAGTGGTAATGCTTCCCGTCGGTCTGGTGACGCCCTGTCCCGATCGTGTGGTGACGTTGATGATGAGGCTGGTCTTGTCGCCATATTCCGCGGGTGGCGCGCCCGAAATGACCTCGATGGACTGTACCGAATTCGATGGCAGCTGATTTGAAAAGACCTTGCTCTGCTGGTCGGTGATGCCCTGTCCATCCACAGCGAACGAGTTTGACGCGTGATCTCCCAGGCCATGGAAGAGGCCGTTCGAATCTGCGGCAACGCCCGGCGACATCAATGTCACCATCGAGCTGAGCGCGGACGACTGGCTTTCCAGCGGAACTTTCTGAAGTGCATCGCGATCGAGGTCGGTATGAAGGCTGGAGTCATTCTCGACCAGATCGCCGCTGGTCACCGTGACGGTAGTAGCAGCGGTGCCTACCTGCAAGGCCAGCTTGAGGCTCACCGGGACAAAGGATCGGACTTCGACATCCTGAACCAATGCTGTGAAGCCATCCTTTTTAACCGTGAGGTGGTAGGGATTGAGGGGCAGATTGGTGAACTGGAACTGTCCGCTGGCATCTGTGGTGGATGCGCGTTGCAGGCCGCTGACCGGATTTTCGATAGTCACCGCGGCTCCAGGAATTACCGCACCTGAGGTATCGGTAACTGTACCCGTGATGGTTCCGGAATTGCCCGCAGACTGGGCAAAAAGAGAATGGACTGGCGCCTGCAAAAACAATGCAGAAAGAAAGACGGCGAAGCACCGCACGAATGTGCGCATGAAAACGACCTCCTGAAGCTGATCAAATTGTGAAAAGAAAACTGCTTTGGCTAGGCAAAAGCAGGATCAGCGGGCGGGGGCCGGGACCACAGCTTGAAGAAGAAATGTCTGCGCGGCAGAGCCTGGACTGGGTCGGCGGCTACGGCGGTGATGGCTACGCTGGAAAGATTGAGGCCAACCGCGGGAGCTATCTGGACGACATGATGAGCCGAAGTACAAAGCGAGCAGTCATGATCGGGCTGCCCGGAAGGATGGTTATGAGCCACCTGAATGACGCTCGTCGTCAGCAACAACGCGATGCAGACCACTCCCAGCAAAGCCAGCCAGGAGGAGCGTGAGCGCAGTCGTGCGTACAAAGAGACCATTGAATTCGACTATAGCCTAGGTTGTCGCGGGGAACAAATCAGGCTTTGATCCGTATAAAAGAGCGTCCAGGTTTCCGCGAGTCGTCCTCCAGCAGGAGGGCCTATTGATGAATTCGGGATTTGAAGCGGTTTTTCTGAGCATGCAGGCCTTTGTCGCTCTGCTTCCGGGATTGCGCTCCGCGATCGGCTTCTATTTCAGCCTGTACCATGTCGGCGAGCCCTATCCAATGTGGCTGTAAATTTTGTGGGGATTGCTGCGCGCCTGGTGGATTCCCTATCTCTTTCGTCCCGACCCGAAACGCGCAGCGCGTTACCAGATAATATTCGCCGGTACGCACGCATTTCTGCCGCGGCGCGACGGCATCGTCCCCAACACCCTACATGTTTTGTTTCACTTCGCGACCGTAGCGATACTGATTGCGCTCGTAATTCGCGATCGCGTTGCGCTGTAACTGGCTCCGCTTCACTCCTCGCGCAGTATGCGCGCGGGATCGATGTTCAATGCGCGGCTGACTGGGCCGGCAATCGACAGAATCCCGGTGAGCAGCATGGTGAAGGCAACGGCGAACAGCACCAGCGGATCCTGCGCCGAGGCCTGATAGACGATCGCAGCCAGCAGCCGGCTTGCCGCCACGCCCAGCAGCAGTCCCGCGACTGAGCCGGTGGTCAGCAAGATGAGCATGCGGCCAAGAGCCGTCGAGACAATCTGCTTCGCCTGCGCACCGAGCGCGACGCGGATGCTCAGCTCCCGCATGCGCTTGGCTACCGTGTAGGAGGCGAGACCGAAGGTTCCGGTGATCGACAGCAGCAGTCCAAAGACGCCGAAGAGACTCAGCGCAATGGTTGCAGCGCGAGCAGGGAAGAGCTGTAGCCCGAGTTGCCTGATCCAGGAGCTCGACTCCTGAATCGGCACACCGGGATCGATATCGTGGACCAGCTTGCGCACCGCTGCTGCCATCTGTGCCGGATCGCGCCGCGTGCGGATCACGAGAGAGGTCCCAGTGTTGCGGCTCTGCAGGATGGGGAAAAACATCGCCGCTTGCGGGCTTTCGGCCAGAGCCTGATATTTGCCGTCGCCGGCGACACCGATGATCTGAATAAGGTCGCCGCCACCATCCTTGAAGTAGCGGCCGGCCGCTTGATCCGTATGAAAGAGCCGTTTCGCGAATTCCTGGTTGACGACAGCCACAAGAGGCTTTTTCGCGCCGTCACTGAAGCTGACGTCGCGTCCCTCAAGCAGTCTGGTTCCAGCGGCATTCAGATATCCGGGCGAGACCTGAAAAACCGAGGCTTCGAAAGCCTGAGTCGACGGACGATACTCAGTGGCCTGCTGCGGATAAACGCTCCATGTGGATTGATCGAGAGCAAGCGGAGTGGTGTTGCCATAGCCAACCGCGTCTATGCCGGGAAGCTGTTTGGCCCGATCGAGGAGTTCCCGCTGCATGCGCTCCGCAGCATCGGCGCTGTATCCAGCAAGACCCAGGTCGAATCTGGTGATCACGGCATTCTCAGGACGGAAGCCGAAGTCCATGCTGAGCGCCTTCTGCATGCCGCGCAGCGAGACGAAGGCTGCCGTGACGGTGACGCAGCAAAGTGCAATCTGTGCCGCCAGCAGCAGGTCGCGAAAAGCCCATCGCCGCCCGGCGGTTTGAGTGCTGCCGGTTTTCATGGCTTCGTTCGGGTCGGTCTTGAAGATCTGCCGCAGTGGCATGATGCCGAACACCGTACCTGCGAGGATCGATATGAGAAACGCGACCGCGATGAGTGAAGGCTGGGGAAGTACCGCGAAGCGTATGGGAAAACTGGTGGGGGGATGCCACGAGGCCAATGCGGAAAGGCCCGTCCACGCCAGCATGCAGGCGCAGGTTCCGCCAACGATGGCAATCACCAGCGCCTCAGTCAGAATCTGGCGAATCACGCGCCAGCGGCTGGAGCCGATGGCCATGCGGATTGCGATCTCCCGCGTGCGGTCTGCGGTACGTGCCGCAAACAGGCTGCCCAGATTCGCGCACGCAGCCAGCAGGACAATCACTGCCAGCATCATTACGCCGGCAAGAAAACCCCGCGCCGGCGCACCAAACGCGTCACCCAGAAGTCCGGGGTGAGAAAGCCTCAATTTCCAGTGTTCTTCATTTTTTGGAAACTGGCGTGCCACACGCGCCGTGATTCCATCCAGTTCGGCCTGGACCTGAGTAAGCGTCACGCCGTCTTTGAGACGAGCGATGCACCACACATTATGGTTGTCGCGGGAGTCGAGCCAGTTGTAAGCCTCCAGCTGCGCTTCATTGGACAGGGGGACGTAGATGTCGGGCTGGAGAAACTTTTCCGTGCCGTAGAACGATTCCGGGGTGACGCCGACAACAGTATAAGGATGCTTGTCGACACGGACCGTCTTGCCCACGATGTTGGGATCGCCGCCGTAATAGTTCTTCCAGGCAGCCCACGAGATCACGGCAACCTCAGCCGATCCCGGATGCTCATCGTCTGAGCGCTGCAGCAGCCGGCCCATCGCCGGTTGAATGCCGATCACCTCAAAGTATTGCCCACTTACTTCATATCCCCACACCGGATGCGTCGTGCCGCGGGCCTCGAGGCCGAAGTCCATAATGCGGTCTGCGGCTACGGCGGAAAAAACGCTGTTGCCATCGCGTACGTCCTTCACTTCGGACCATGACAGATTCAGATTGCCCTGCTCTGCCGGCTGCACGGTCATGATGCGATCGGCGTGTGGAGCAGCGATGGGACGCAGGATCAATGCCTGCAGGATGCCGAAGACCACCACATTGGCGCCAATGCCCAGAGCCAGCGTGATTACGGCTGTAGCGGCAAAGCCGGGAGAACGCCGCATCTGGCGGAAGGCGAAGCGTAGATCCTGAAGCAAGGTGGACATCGAATCCTCCTGAATGGCAACTAGTCTTGAAGTAGAAGCAGCAATCGTTAGACCATTCTCGAACTATGGCAATGGCTTGGCTTGAGTGCTTATGAGGCTGCGATGATTGTTCACTTCTATCGGTCTTTGTCCATTTGCGGACAGGTCTTCGGCGAAGGAGCGAACGATACAATGCTCTCGAAACCGAAACCGCAGGCCACCGTGCTCAAACCGAAAGCCGACATCATGCTGATCGTCCTGGATTTTGCCGGGACCTTCGTCTTTGCCATCGAGGGCGGCATGGCAGCGGCCAGCGGCCATCTCGATCTGCTGGGCGCAATGGTGCTGGCCTTTGCAACTGCACTGGGCGGCGGCATCATTCGCGACCTGCTGATCGGCGCAATTCCGCCCAATTCTATCCGCGACTGGCGCTATGCGGGGATTGCGTTTGCCGGCGCGGCGACGGCATTTTTCTTCCACTCCGTTGTCCAGGAGATCCCTTCGTCCCTGCTGGTGCTGCTGGACGCAGCCGGCCTCAGTCTATTTGCGATTGCCGGAGCGGAGAAGGCGCTCGATTTCGAGATCCATCCCTTCATCGCCATCCTCATGGGAGGCATTACCGGAGTGGGTGGCGGGACGGTGCGCGACCTGCTGCTGGCGCAGGTTCCGACTGTGCTCCGGGCTGACGTTTACGCCACCGCGGCCCTGGCTGGGGCGGCGGTGGTGGTTCTGGGATTGAAACTCAAGCTGCCACGCACTGCGGTAGCCATTGCGGGAGCTGTGGTGTGCTTCTTCCTGCGCATGGTGAGCGTGTGGCTGCACTGGAATCTGCCCAAAGCCGGTGGCTGACTGTGCTGTTCTTAAGACCGGAGCAGCAGCTGATCGTGTTCCGAGAAAATTCGCTTCGTGACCAGATAGCTGGTGACGTAGCAGGAGAGCCCGGTCGCAGACAGGATGGTGGTCAGCACCACGAACTGATAGAGCGCCCCATAAAGCGGCGATTTTCCGGAGAGGACAATGCCGGCCATCAGTCCGGGAATCCATACAATGCCCAGGGAGCGCAGGTTATCGATGGAGGGAATCAAACTGGCGCGCAAGGCCGCTTCGAGATAACGCCTCACTGCGTTTTCGGCGGTCGCACCCAGTGCCAGCGCCGACTCGATCTCGCCAACATGCGCGATGACCTCGCCGCGAAAGCGATCGAGAAACATGGACTGCGTGTTCATGGCATTGGCGATCACCATGCTACCCACGGGAACCAGAATCGAAATGCGCAGCGGGACGACGCCCAGCACGATCATGACGCCCAGAACCGAGCCCACCCCGGCAGTAATCGAAGCGATGGCAAGTGAATAAATGCGCGGAATGCGAGCCGCTCGTTTCCGCACAATCGACGCAGCGGCGGCGATCATTCCGGTGAGGACAAGAACTGCCGTCCATTGCGGACCGCGAAGAAGGAACGCGAGAATCGCTCCCACCGCAATGATTTGCACCAGCCCGCGTAGCTCCGCTGTAACCACTTCGCCGAGCAGGTTCGGCGCACGCCTGCGCAGCAGAACTATTACCAGCAGGGCCATGAATGCGGCGAGCGCACACTCCACCGCGCCGCGTGCTATCTCGCCCGGAAACCAGCGCTCAAGCACCAAGCACCTCCGCCGGCGTGCCAATAGCTTCGATTCTGCCCGCGCGCAGAGCTAGGACGCGGTCTGACATGGCGCGCGCTTGCTCGATGCTGTGCGTAACCCATATGCAGGTCAGCTCGCGCTCGCGAATCAGTGACGCCAGCAATTCCTGAACGCCGTCGCGAGCGGCTTCATCGAGCGCGGAGGTGGGTTCGTCCAGCAGAAGAACTTCGGGTTCATTTGCCAACGCTCGAACAATGGCGACTCGCTGCGCCTCGCCGCCGGAAAGCGTTGAAACATCGCGTCTGGCGTAACCATCGAGTCCCACGCGGGCCAGCATTCCGGCCATCTGTTCTGCGCTAAGCATGCGGCCTTGCTGGGCTGGACCAAAGGCTACATTTTCTGCCACGCTTCCCGGAAAAAGAAACGCACGCTGCATTACCATGCCTATCGAGCGGCGCAGACGGGTCACAGGGATCTCGCGGCAGTCGCGACTATGTAGAAGGATTGTTCCGCCGGTAGGCTCGTCGAGCCGGTTTAGCAAGCGCAACAGGGTGCTTTTCCCCGCGCCGCTAGGTCCCACTACAGTAAGCACTTCGCCCACTTCCAGTGTGAAGCTGATGTTTTCCACGAGTACGCGTTTGGGCGTGGAGGGCAACTCGCGGCCTATGTTGCGGCATTCCAATATGTATCGAGCTGGATTCACAGGGCGTGGCGAAGAGTAGTTTACAGCCCCAACTCAAGCCCATCCCAACGAAGGAGATTCCCCCAATGAAGAGTCTGAAGCAGATACGAAGCGGAGCGACGGTTCTCGCCGGTACGGTACTGTTGAGCGGAGGGTTGGTCTTCGCCCAGATGTCTCCTGGCGGCGGCGGTGCTCAACAGCAGCAGCCGATGAATCAGGGGGCGGCGAATGCCAATAATCCGTCCGCCATGGACAACATGCAGCAGGGAGGCAACGCCCTGCAGGATAAAGATTTTGTGCACAGTGCGCTGGAAGGCGGCATGGCCGAGGTGCAACTGGGCCAGCTGGCCGCACAAAAGGGTTCGAGTGATGACGTGAAGCAGTTTGGGCAGCGCATGGTCGACGACCATACCAAGCTCGGCGACGCGATGAAGCCAGTCGCACAGCAGTTGGGTGTCAATCCGCCGAAAGACGTTTCAAAGAAAGATAAGCAGCTCATGGCCAAGCTGCAGGGGCTGTCCGGCGAGCAGTTCGACAATGCCTACATCACAGCCATGGTGAAAGACCATAAGAAAGACTCCGAGGATTTCAAGGCTGAGGCCTCGCAGACGCAGAATCCTCAGCTGAAGCAGATTGCGACGCAGGGCGATCAGGTCATCGATCAGCATCTGCAGATGATCGAGCAGATTGCCAAAAGCCACAACCTGATGAACGATAAGGGCAAACTTGTTTCCGGCGATTAGCTCTCAGTCCCATTCCCACCAACGGCGTCCCGCGGGGACGCCGTTTTCGTGCAGGTAGAATAGACAGCGATGGCAAGAAAGTTTGCACTCCGGTTTGCGATCGCGCTCACAACCATATTTATCTGCGCTTTTGGTGTGGCCGAGCCGGTCAAGAGCCTGCCCAAGCCTACGGATTATGTCAGCGACTTCGCCCACGTCCTGTCGCCGCAGGCGAAGCTGCGCCTGAATCTGTTGTGCGGGCAGGTGGATCATCAGGCGCACGCCCAGATCGCGGTGGTGACCGTTCACACGCTGGAAGACGAGCCGATTCAGCAGTACGCCGTGGAACTCGAAGACGCGTGGGGCGTCGGCGGAAAGAAATCCGATCGCGGCGTGCTCATTCTCTTTGCGGTGAACGATCGCAAGCGGTTCATCGAAACCGGCTATGGACTCGAAGGCATTCTTCCCGACAGCCGGGTTGGCGATATCGGACGGCAGATGATCCCGTATCTGCGTGCCAATGACTTCGACAGCGCCGCGACACTCGCCGTCGACCAGATTTCGCAGATTATTGCCAAAGATGCCGGCGTAACCCTCACTCCTCTCACCCGCCAGGCGCGGCAACAGCAGCAGGTCCACCTCAGCCTCGGCCAGATCATCATTTTCGGAATCTTCCTGATCGTTATCGTGATCTTCTTGGCACGAACCGGCGGATCAGGTCTGATTGGCTTCCTGCTCGGAATGTTCCTGGGTGGTGGTGGAGGCGGCGGTGATCGAGGTGGTGGGGGCGACGACGGCGGAAGCGGGTTCGGAGGTTTCGGTGGCGGCAGCACCGGCGGCGGCGGTGCCGGCGGAGATTGGTAAGATGGCCGTGGGTAATACTGCAGAAGTTCATAGCTGGTAAGCAGGGTTTGCAACTGGGAGAAACGTAAGATGATGCGTCGCGGATTGTGGATAACAATTGGGGTTGTGGTGGTCATTGTGCTGGTAGCGCTGATGGTCTTCGGCAGCTACATAAGCGCAAGGAACCAGATGGTGAACAAGCAGGAAGCGGTTAAGGCGCAATGGTCGCAGGTGGACGTAGTGCTGCAGCGGCGAGCCGATCTCATCCCCAACCTGGTGGCGACGGTCAAAGGCTACGCAACTCATGAAGAAAAGGTCTTCGACGATATCGCCAACGCGCGCTCCGCACTCCTTAACGCGCACGATCCGCAATCGAAGATTCAGGCCAACGGCCAGCTCGACGGCGCATTGGGACACCTGCTCGCCCTTCGCGAGAGCTATCCGGATCTGAAGGCCAATCAGAACTTCCTGCAGCTGCAGGACCAGCTGGAAGGCACGGAAAACCGTATCGCCGTGGAGCGGCGCCGGTACAACGAGACGATACGCGACTACAACACCTTCATTCGCCAGTTTCCCAACAGCATCTGGGCGGGTATCGCGGGCTTCCAGCCGAACAACGCCTATTTCGAGGCCAGCGAGTCTTCAAGGACGGCGCCGACGGTGAAGTTCTAAGAAGCGCCTGCAGCGATGTGACGGTTGCTGTGAAGACGACAGGAGTCGCTCTTGCACGTTCTTTATTTCTGCGTGGGAATCGCGTGTCTCTTCGTTGCGCTCTTTGACGCGTTTCAGACGGTCATCGTCCCGCGCCGTGCGACGGGACGTTTCCGGATCACGCGCATCTATTACGTTCTTACCTGGTGGCCATGGGCGCAGGTCACGGCGCGCATTCAGGATCCGCGCAAGCGCGAGACTGCGCTCAGCTACTATGGACCGCTCTCTCTGCTGCTGCTGATTGTGGTGTGGGCGTTTGGGCTGATCTTTGGTTTCGCGCTGCTTTTCTTCT
This sequence comes from uncultured Acidobacteriaceae bacterium, assembly GCA_963745105.1. GTDB lineage: Bacteria > Acidobacteriota > Terriglobia > Terriglobales > Acidobacteriaceae > Silvibacterium. The sequence continues at coordinate 15,429 of CAVUWQ010000068.1, read as the reverse complement.
CACTCCATGCTCCGATTCAGGACCCGCAGCATCCGCATCCTGGACTCTTATCCGATCTCTACCTGAGCGGAACCACTATCTTTACCCTTGGGCTGGGCGATCTCACCCCGCATTCGCCATGGGCGCGGCTGCTGGTCGTGCTCGAGTCAGGGATGGGCCTGGGTTTTCTGGCGCTGGTCATCGGATATTTTCCGGTTCTCTATGGCGCGTTCTCACGGCGCGAAGTGAACATCTCGCTGCTCGATGCGCGCGCCGGCTCTCCTCCGACTGCGGCGGAGCTCATGCGGCGTCATGCCTTCCCTGGCGGTGGCGATGCGCTCAATGTGCTGCTTATTGAATGGGAGCGATGGTCGGCCGAGCTGCTGGAGAGCCACATCTCTTATCCGCTGCTTTGCTATTTCCGCTCCCAGCACTCGAACCAGAGCTGGATCGGCGCGCTCACCGCGGTTCTCGATATCTGCGCCTTGATGATCGCCGGAGTTCAGGAGCATGCAGCGCGGCAGGCGCAGCTGACCTTCGCCATCGCCCGTCATGCGCTCGTCGATATCGCGCAGATATTTTCTCTTCCGCCGGCGACAGACATGGAAGATCGCCTGCCTCCGGAGCGCTTCGAGGTTTTGTACACCATGCTCTGCCAGTCAGGGGTGCGCGTCTGCCGCGACGGTGACTCGATGGCGCGCCTCACGAAGATGCGCAGCCTTTACGAGGGCTATTCGGTGACGTTAAGCCGCTATCTGCGGATGCCGCTGCCGCCGTGGGTTGCCGATCATCCGCACAAAGACAATTGGCTGTCTGTCGCCAAGGTGAGAGCCGAGGCGGAAGCCGCTCCGGCAGACGATACCCCCGTGCGAATAGCTCCCGTCCTGATTAAGGACGAAGAACACCATATCTTTTAGCGGGCAGATTTTAGGTACGGCGCTTCGCGGCGAGCCATCGCCTGCAATCAGGTGGGTGACTCAGATCGCGGTTTCGCGCGGGTCGGCATACTCATCTTTCGAGTTAATCTGTATCTCCAGTCCGTCCAGCCAGTCTGCCAGCTCATTTTGCTGCCACGCGGTAAATTCGCGTTGCTGCGCCATGAGGTGTTCGATCTTCAAGGCGATAGCGCTGCCCTGAGGCAGCCCGAATGTTCCCAGAATTCCTGCCAGCTTGTGAGCTTCCGACTCCGCATCTTTCCGCGCGATTACATCGAGCGTGCCTTCGACAATGCTTTGCTGCGCGTGGCGCAGGGTGCGCACGCGTTCCGCCACAATGGGGCGGCTATTCTTCCACATCACTTCGAGCATCGCCTGAACCTGCGCGGCGTTATCCGATTTCTCGCTCATGGATCGTTTTCCTCCGGGGGATGAAGACAACGATTATGGTGCCCAGCCCAGTGCGTCCGACATCTGCTGGGCCAGCGTCAGCGGGTCGAAAGGTTTGAAAAGAATGGCCGCTACTCCCAGCGCCGCAAAGCGCTTCTGGTCAGCACCCTGAACCTTCGCGGTAAGCAGAATCACCGGAATCTTTGCGGTTGTCGGAATCTTCTGCAGCTCCTGAAATGTCGTCGGACCATCCATGCCCGGCATCATCACATCGAGAAGAATGGCGTCAGGATTTTCAGTCTGTGCCGTCTCGATGCCGTTGGTGCCGGAGTTGGCAGTCACCACCTGCCACCCCGCGACCATCTCCAGAGTCAGGGCCGCAACTTCGCGGATATCATCGTCGTCGTCGATGATGAGAATTCGCTTTTGCATCAATCTACGTTCCTTTGGCTAGCTTGAGTGTCCGCATAAACTGCGCTGTCGTGGGAGCGGCGCAGCATGGTAAAGACCAGGGCTTCTACATCCTCGGGTTGTACTTTCGCCTTGGTCAGAAACTCGGTGCGTCCCAGTTTCAACTGCTCCTGCTCCGATCCTGAGACTTCACGTGCCGAATAGACGACCATCGGCAGGTGACGCAGATCATTGCGGGTGCGCAGCCAGTCCACCAGCTCCAGCCCATTGCCGTCGGGCAGCGCCAGGTCGAGAATGATCAGGTCGGGCTGCACGCTCTGGCACAGTTCTTTGGCCGTACGCAGACTGGAAGCATGATGAACCGTGATCCCGGCGCGCTCGAAGGTGGCGAGAATCACGCCAGCCAGATCCCGGTCGTCTTCCACCAGCAGCACTGCGGCGTGATCGCTCGAGACTTTGAGCAGCCGGGCCAGTTCGGTGAGCAGCAATGTCTCATTGAGCGGCCGTTGTATCCAGGCATCGGCGGCTTGTGCCGCAGCCGGCCTCTCGGATGGCGCCAGCATGCTAAGCACTACCACCGGAATTTGCGCGGTGCGCGTATCGTCTTTCAATGCCTGCAGCGTCTCCACACCGTTGCGAGGATGATTGGAGACGCCGAGCAAAATCGCTCCGGGCGTAAAGTGGTTGGCCAGCTGCATAGCCTGCTCGCGGTTCTCCGCTTCGAGGATGCGGTAATTCTGGAGTCGCAGCTCTTCGACAATAGCGCGCCGCGCCTCCGGGTCCGGCTCGCAGACCAGTACTGTTTCCTCCCGGTCGGGCGGCGTCAATGCCTGTCCATCGGAGGGGCCTTCGAGGTGGCTGCGCTCGGGAAGCAGAACTCGGAACGTCGATCCCTGATCGGCGTTGCGCTCTGCCCATATACGGCCGCCATGCTGCTGGATGATGGTGCGGCAGATAGCCAGTCCCAGACCGGTCCCGCCCTTTTGCCGGGAGTCGGAGGCATCGACTTGATGGAAGCGGTCGAAGACGCTCTCCAGCTTGTCGATAGGAATGCCGCGGCCGCGATCGATGACGCTGATGCTGGCGCCGTCTTTGGAGTGATTGACCACGACGCGCACCACCGAATCGACGGGTGAGAACTTGATGGCGTTGCTCAGCAGGTTGGTCAATACCTGCATCAGCCGGTCGGCGTCGGCTTCTACGATTACCGATCTGGCTTCGATCTGCAGCTTTACGCGGGCGGCATCTGCCACCGGCTGCATGGCCTCGGCCGCCTGGCGGGCCAGCTCATTCACCGAGCACGGACGGAAGGCCAGCGGGGCGCGGCCCGACTGCATCCGCTCCAGATCCAGAATGTCATTGATCAGGCGCACCAGCCGATCCGAATTGGAGACGGCAATGCGCAGCAGGTTAGCGGCCTTGTCGCTTACTTCTCCCAGCGCTCCGTGGGAAAGCAGCCCCAACGCTCCGCGGATCGAAGTGAGCGGAGTACGCAGCTCATGGCTCACCGTGGAGATAAATTCGTCCTTCATGCGGTCCAGCGCGTAGCGCTGGCTGATATCGCGGAAGCTCAGCACGCTGCCGACGAGAACACCCTGTTCCAGCATCGGAGTTACCGCGAACTCGACCGGGAAGCTCGACTCATCGTTGCGATAGAAGACATCCTGGCCGCTGGTGTTCTCGTGCAGATGCAGCGCACGGCGGAGACGGCAGCCGGCTGGGCACGCGTCAGGAGCGGAGTGCACGATGGCATGAATGGACCGCCCAACCAGATCGGCCGGTGAGGCCCCCAGCATTTCGGCTGCTGCGGGGTTCACGAACTCCAGGCCGTTATCCGGATTGGCGCCGAAGATTCCGTCGGCGACCGAATTAAGAATGAACTCCTTCTGACGGTTCAGCTCTCTCACGCGGCCTTCCTGCGAGGAGCGCGCCATGAACTGGCCGATCGATGCGCAGACGGTTTCCACCGAAGCCATGGTCTCGGCATCTTCATGGAGGCGTTGCCGGCTGAAAAACTCGACTACCGCGATGACTTGATTGACGGCCCGGACCGGGACCGCCCAGCCGCTCGTGAACCCATCGTGGCGGGCTGCATAACGGCGTTGAAAGGTCGGATCATCACGCAGGTCTTCAAGCCACTTTGGAGCGCCGAGAGCCCAGACCGTTCCCGGCAGGCCCTGCCCACGGATGAACGCACGAAGATGCGATTCACGTTGAAACTCTTCGTAATTCCGGTCGGACGAAGACCATCCATATTGCTGGCGGATCAGCTCCGAACTTTCATCGACTACCCAGAGGTTGGCCAGGTCGCATTCCAGGGCTCCGCAAAGAGTTGCCAGCACTTTCGGGAGAGTTTCGCTGGCGGAAGTCGATTCGCCGATCATCTGGTTTACGTGCAGCTGCATGCGCAGCCGCCGCTCGCGCAGATTCTGCTGCGTCACATCGCGGAAGATGCAGCGCACTGAAACCGCCCGGCCGTCACTGTAGCGGCAGCTCAGGCTGGCTTCTACTTCCACGTCGTTGCCCTCCGTGTCGTGCAAGCGCAACGGCTCGTTCTCGACATTCTCGCCGTTCAGAGCGCGCCGGAAGAGCCCCGCAGCCTCTGCCTGGACGGCATCGGGAAACGGCGACTCGAAGCTCATGAATGTCTGGAATCCTTCGGTATTGATGCCGAAGAGCCCCTGCCAGGCGGGGTTCACGTACAGATACCTTCCACGCGGGCTCAGGGTGGCGATCATTTCGATGGAGTTGTCGAAAAGGTCGCGATAGCGATCCTCGCTCTCTCGCAGCGCCTGCTCCGCACGCTTCGTCGAAGAGAGGTCCATGCTGACGGCGACCAGCCCGGTGATTTCACCTTGGGCTGTGCGGACGGCGCCGAGGTAGACCATTGCCGGAAATGTGCTTCCGTCTTTGCGGCGATACTGTATCTCGATGCCGCGTATGCGGCTGGCCGGCGAGTTCGAGACATAGCGCACGAAACTTCCGAGGTGCGAAGCCGAGGAGGCTTCGCCAGAACGGGACTGGTTGGAATTCGTGGGTCGGGTCGCGATCTGCTTGCCGACACGCTCCATTTCGCCGGGAGCAAAAATCTCGTGCGCCTGCAGTCTGCCGCAGACCTCGGCCTCGGTATATCCCAGCATGCGCTCGGCGGCAGGATTGAAGATAAGCAGATTGCCCTCCAGGTCCGTGGCCATGATCATCGGACCGGCGGAGTCGAGGATGCTCTCCTGCAACTGGGCAATCTGTTGAAACTGTCCTTCCGCCTGCCGCTGCTTACTGGCAGAGCGAAAACTCGAAAGGCATGCAGTGATGAGCAGAACTTGCGCGGCGAGCCAGCAGAGAATGAACCAGAAGTGCGCTTCGTTATCCGCGAATGGCGTGCGCATCGCCCGCGCAAGGGAGAACACGCCCGCGGCCGACAGCCCAAGGGCGACGGTGAAGACGATCGTCTGAATTCTTACACTTCTGAATACGGTCACAAGGCTGCTCGGAGTACTGGGGAACAAGGTTACCCGAGTTACCTTGGTAATTATACGAATGAAACTGACTGAACTCTACAGAAATCGTGATGCCCATGCCCAAAATGGTTAAAGGATGTGCGTGAGAGTACCAAGGTAATAAGTCCAGCTAAAACTTGTTTTTGACCCATCCCTCACTGCTATAGTTTGCGCGAAGTGCGAGCGAGAAATTGATCTAGAGGGATCTCGCTGTTTTACGCATGTTCGTCTCTAGTCCGCGTTCAAAAGGGATGAGATTGGAAGGGGCTCCCGGCCGGTGCGGCAGCTCTATTTCGCGATGCGCCGCAGCGCGGCACAGGCACCAGAAACAAATAAAAGACAGTATGTACAAAGCAACTATAAGCTCAACGGTCAGCCACACGGTTCTACTCCAGATCAGGGAAAAGTAAGGCAAAAGCAATACAGGAAAAGATATTTGGGTGAATGCCAACGAAGCAGAATATTACTCCACGAAGACAAGGTCTAACCAGTCTAAAAAAGCGTTTAACTACATTTTTTTCGTCGCCGCCGGGCACACGTTTCTGCACACGAAATGAAAGAGGCGGACCCTCTGCGGGTCCGCCTCGGTGGTGGCTTTTTTGTCTTGGAGTTAAGCGGTGACGGGCTCGAGCAGACGCGCCCAGCTCTTGCCTTGACGAGCCTTGTACGCTTCTTTGTGGTAGGCGTAGCCGGTGATCAGCGGCACGGCCAAAGTGGCTTCGCTATAGACCATCTGCTCCCAGGCCAGGTCGACCTTGCCCCAGGAGCTGGCTTCCTTCAGCGTGCTTGAGGAGAGCGCGCCGTCGCGAACGTCGGCGACCGTAACTTGGATAGCGTACTTGTGCATCGGTGCGTCGATGCCAAGAATCTCTGCGGCCACGACAATATCCTGCGCGAAGTTCTTGGGTACGCCGCCGCCCAACATCAGCAGGCCGGTGGTGGGATTGGCGATCTTCAGCTGAGTGATCTCGTAGAAGTCCTTGGCCGAGTCAATCGAAACCTTGGGCTTGTCCTGCCGTGCGTGCTGGTGGGCCACCAGACCGAAGCCGGCCGAGCAGTCGCTGAAGGCCGGGCAGAAGATCGGCACATCCTTCTGGTAGGCGGCGCAGATAATGGAGTCGACGCCGCATTTGTCGGGCGTACGCGCATGCTTGTCGAGATAGGCGCCCATGGCGCGGATGAACTCGCGCGAGCTGTAGGGACGCGGCTCGAGAGAATCGGCAATGATGCGTGTGGTGTCGTCGCAGATGCGCAGCTCTTCTTCGTCGATGAGCGTGTCGTAGATGCGGTCGATCATCAGCTCGCGCAGCATGGCGTCTTCAGTGCCCTGCTTGAGCAGGTCATCGGCGATCCAGTGCTTGAAACCAAGGGCCTCGAAGAAGTCCTGATCGACAATATTGGCGCCCGTGGAGACGATGGCGTCGACCATGTTGTTGCGGATCAGGTCAACAAATACCTGTTTCAGTCCGGAGGAGACCATCGACCCTGCCAGGCAGAGGATGACGCCGCAATCGGTGTCGCGCAGCATGCGCTCGTAGATGGACGCGGCGCGGTGTAGATCGCGCGAGCTGAAGGCCATGTGCTCCATGGCGTCGACCAGGGCAACGACATTGTGCTGCTTGATGTCGATGTGTTGAATTGGGCTTTTGAGAAGTTCCTGTTTCGTAGGCATAGCCTCTCAAGAATATCAATTATTGAACGCGATTTTTGCGGAGTTTTCATTAAATTCACGCCCCGCTGTGTCGCGACAGCCGCTGGCGAGAACTGTGCCAGCAGCACATTTATACTCGCCCCATGAGAAGCAATGCATCTGCTCGATTTCGCTCGCATCTGCGCCACGCTGCCGGCCTTGCCCTGCTGCCGTTTCTTGCCGTCCCGCAATCATTCGGCTGGGGCGATGTTGGACACAAACTGATCAATCGTCTTGCGATAGAAGAACTGCCCGCTGATGTGCCGGCCTTTCTGCGCTCTCCCGATGCGCTGAACGAGATTGAATATCTCGGACCCGAGCCCGACCGCTGGCGCTCGCTCGCCGAGCCGGAGCTGAACGCCGCCCAGGCGCCCGATCACTTTATCGATCTCGAATATGCAGACATGATCGGCACCCTGCCCCAGCGCCGTTACGACTACATTGCGGCACTCGAAGCCGCGCAGAAGGCGCATCCCGATCTGGCGGATGTGCTGCAGCCGTCGAAGGTAGGATTCCAGCCCTACATCACCAACGAAGTCTGGGAGCGGCTCAAGGCGTCCATGCGTGCCTATCGCGAATTGAGCGCCAAGCACGAGGACACCAAGCCGGTAGAAGCCGCAATCCTTTTCTATGCGGGATGGCTCGGCCATTACGTTGGCGATGGATCGATGCCACTGCATACCACCCGCGATTACAACGGCTGGGTGGAGAAGGACAATCCCAACGGATATACCACCGGGCACACCATCCACGGACAGTTCGAAAGTGTCTTCGTCAGCGCGAACATCAAACCGGCCGATGTGAAGCCTCTGATGACGCCGCCGAATCCGGTGACCGACGAATGGGATGCGTACCTCGCATATCTGCGCCACTCGAACACGCTGGTCGAGAAGGTCTATCAGATAGACAAGCAAGACGGATTTATCGGTGCCGGTACTCCCGAAGCCAAGCAGTTCACTGCAGAACGCCTCGCCGCGGGAGCAAGCGAACTCCGCGACCTGATCGACTCGGCCTGGATCGAGAGCGCCAAACCCGTCCCGCAGTGGCACGATCGCGCGCCGGCAAAGCCCGCTTCCGGTAAATAGGGAGTCGCTCCAACCTGTTTGTTCCAGAAATTTGTGATTTTGCACGGCCGGCCTTCAAAAAGCTGGCCGTTTTCAATGCTGTCCAGCGCGACCATGGAGTCGATCCGCGAAGCACGTCGCAGAACGGAAGATCGTCATCTCACTGCGCGGAGCAACACACAGACGCTTCGTATCTGCGGTGACTGTGTATAGAATCCTGAGAACACTTCCAAACCTGTCAGGTTTGGAGGGGCGGGAGAATCGATGTCCACAACGCCGATGCGCGCCGAGTTCGACAACCCGCTGCTCCGCGAGTACTTTCTCGACGGCGCATTCGACGAGATGTTCTCGCCCGACGGCGCAATTCGCCCCCACTATGAAGCGCTGCTCAAGGTGCTTACCACGCTGCCGCGCGAAGAGCTGAAGCGGCGCAAGCAATCGGCTGATGTCTCGTTCCTGATGCAGGGCATTACCTTCACGGTTTACGGCCGCGAGGAGGGAACCGAGCGCATCTTCCCTTACGATCTGGTTCCGCGCCTGGTCACGAGCGAGGACTGGGAGCGCATCGAACGCGGCCTGACGCAGCGCATCACCGCTCTGAATCTCTTCCTCCACGACGTCTATCACGAGGGAAAGATCCTCGCGCAGGGCGTTATCCCGCGTGAGATTGTTTACAGCTGCCAGCACTTCCGCCGCCAGATGCGAGGATTGCAGGTCCCGCGCAATGTATATGTGGCTGTGGCCGGTACCGATCTGCTGCGTCTCAAGACCGGCGAGTTCGTGGTCCTTGAAGACAACCTGCGCGTCCCCAGTGGTGTGTCCTACATGCTCACCAACCGGCGCATTATGAAGCGTACATTGCCGCACCTCTTCCGCAGCTACGGCGTCCGGCCCATCGAGCACTACACCCAGGCACTCCTCAGTACGCTACGCTCGATTGCTCCAGAAGGCCGCTCTGAGCCGACTATCGTGCTGCTCACTCCCGGCGTTTACAACTCCGCCTACTTCGAGCACACCTATCTGGCGCGCCAGATGGGCATCGAGCTGGTGGAAGGCCGCGACCTGGTGATCCACGACAACGTGGTGTACATGCGCACCACCGCCGGCCTCAAGCGTGTGGATGTGATCTATCGCCGCGTCGATGACGACTTTATCGACCCGCTTGCCTTCCGGTCGAATTCCATCCTCGGCGCAGCCGGCCTGTTCAACGCTTATCGCGCCGGCAACGTCACTCTGGCCAATGCCTTCGGTACCGGGGTGGCGGACGACAAGGCGCTCTATGCCTATGTGCCGGCCATCATCAAGTACTACCTGAATGAAGATCCGATCCTTAATAATGTCGAGACTTATCTGATGACCGAAAAATCGCAGCGCCAGCACACGCTTGAAAATCTCGACAAGCTGGTGGTGAAGGCGGTTGGGGAGTCTGGCGGCTACGGCATGTTGATCGGGCCACACAGCAGCGCAGCTGACCGCGAAGAATTTCGCCGGCGCATTGAAGCGCATCCGCGCAACTACATTGCGCAGCCTACGCTCGATTTTTCCCGCTCACCCTGTCTTCAGGAAGACGGCAGTATCGAGCCGCGCCACGTCGATCTGCGGCCCTACATACTTTTCGGCGACAAGGTCACCATCGTCCCCGGAGGGCTCACCCGCGTGGCTCTGCGCAAGGGCTCGCTCGTCGTGAACTCCTCGCAAGGCGGGGGCAGCAAAGATACCTGGGTGTTGAGTTAGGGCTGGGTGCGCACGTCTCAGAAGCGAGACGTGGGGCAGCCAGCCGACGCTGTGAATCGTTGTTTCTATCTGGAAAGAAAGTAGTGGTTGGTTCGATGCACGAGTCATTGCTTCTTGGGGAGAAACCTTTGCTTTCACGCGTTGCAGACAGTCTGTATTGGACCAGCCGCTATCTCGAGCGTGCCGAGCATACGGTGCGCATCGTGGACATCAACCTTGGCCTGATGCTCGACAAATCGCAGGTGAGCCTGGAGCGCCGCTGGCAGCGTGTGCTCGCGGCGCTGGGCACGCCGCGCGATCTGGAATGGAAAGACGATGTCTACTCGCTGGTTTACACGCTCTGCTTCGATGCCACGCAGGCGGGCTCGGTGACCGCGTGCATCTTTGCCGCGCGCGAGAATGCCCGCCAGATTCGCGAAGAGATGAGCAGTGAGCAATGGCAGCGCCTTAACCGGCTCTTCCATGAAATCTCCCGGCTCAAGCCGCCTTCACCCTCGGATACGCAGCTCTCCGAATTTCTTCCCGCTCTTATCGACGGCGTTCACCTCTTCCAGGGTGTGACTGACACCACGCTGAGCCACGGCGAGGGCTGGCAGTTTCTGCAGGTGGGGCGCTTTCTAGAGCGCGCCTCAGCCACGGCCAAGCTGCTTGACATCTACCATCGCGACGTTTTTTCGCAGGCCGAGGAATCGGTAGACGCCTACGAGTATCTGGAGTGGATCGGCCTGCTGCGCACCTGTACGGCTTTTGAGGCGTACTGCAAGGTCTATACGGCTGACCTTACTTATGAGCGCATCATCGAGTTTCTCCTGCTCGACCCCGAGTTTCCGCACTCCATCCGCTACTCGATCGATCGTCTCCACCAGTCGCTCGACGCTATCCGGAATGAAGGCCGCGGATTGCACGCGGCGGAGCTGATGCGTGTGGCCGGGAAGCTCAAGTCGTCGCTGGCCTACGCGCAGATCGGGGAGATTCTTGCCGCTGATCCTGGCCGTTACATGCGCCGCATTCTCGATGAGTGCCGCCAGATCCATAACCTCATCTACGAGGTCTACATCCAATATTCGGTGCAGACTGCGCTCGCCATGTAATCGGAGGCTGTAACGTGCTTTTCTATTCAATCCGGCACCTCACCAAATTCGTGTATAGCAAAGCCGTCAGCGAGAGCGTGATGGAGGTGCGCATGCACCCGCGCAGTGACAGCAATCAGCGCTGCCTCACCTTTTCGCTCTCCGTCAGTCCACGTTGCCGTGCCTTCTCCTATCGCGACCACCTGAGCAACAACATTCACCACTTCGATATTCCAGGGCAGCACGGCCAGCTGATCATTATTGCCGAATCATTGGTTGAGTATCAGCCGCTCGCAGATATCCCTTCATTTCTTGCTCCCGATGCATGGCAGGAACTCGACTCGATGGTCGCTGAGGGCGACTACTGGGAGATGCTCCTGCCCAGCGAGTTCGCCTGTCCCTCGCCTGCGCTGGAAAAGCTCTCAGCCGAGCTCGACGTGCGGCGCCGCGACGATCCGATGATGCTGCTTCTGGAGCTCAATAACCAGCTCTACGACTATTTCAATTATTCGCCGCGCACCACACGGGTAGACTCGCCCATCGATGAGGCCATTGAATCGCGCCAGGGAGTCTGCCAGGACTTCGCCCACATCATGATTACGCTGGTCCGGCAGCTCGGCATTCCGTGCCGCTACGTCAGCGGATATCTCTATCATCGCCAGCAGGATCACGACCGCTCCACGTCGGATGCCACGCATGCCTGGGTGGAAGCGCTCCTGCCGCACCTGGGATGGGTGGGTTTCGATCCGACGAATGCGCTGGTGGCTGGCGATCGCCACATTCGTACAGCGCTGGGCCGCGACTATGCCGATGTTCCACCCACCCGCGGCATCTTTCTTGGGCGAACCGAAAGCGACCTGTACGTCGCCGTGCAGGTAACCGCGTCAGAGCAGGCTCCGGCACTCGATCAGGACCTTCCCATTCCGGAAGACTGGTCAATGCTGGTCGAAAAGGCACAGGCTCCGCCACCTCCGCCGGCCGAGCCGCTGCTCCAGCTGCAACAGGCCCAGCAACAGCAGTGAGCACCGCGCATTCGGTCTGACGTCTGGGATGTTCGTTGCGCTGCGGTCATGGGTGCGGAAATTCTCGCGCAGACCATTTTTGCTGCGCATTCCGTCGCGCTGTCCCGCGGTATGGGATTCGCTAGCCCAAATCCTTAGAAAAAAGCAGCCGTCAGTTGCGATGTGGATGTATGCTAGTGGTCGGACCACTGAGCGGGGTCCGCGTTAGCAGTATTAGTAAGCTGTTTTGTTCGGCTCAAAAAGCAAATGAGCAGAAGGTGAGCAGGCCAAGTGACTTTGATTCATCCGGACCGTCTTTTCCCGGCCGACCCCGGCACGCGAGCGATTGCCAGAAGGCTCTATGAAAGCATCGCCGGGCTGCCGATCGTAAGCCCGCACGGCCACACCCAGGCTGCGTGGTTTGCGCACAACCAGCCATTCCCGGATCCGGCCAAGCTCTTTGTCCAGCCCGACCATTACGTTTTCCGCATGCTCTACAGCCAGGGCGTCTCGCTGGAGGATCTTGAGATCGGCGTCCCCGAACTTAAGAATCCGCGCAAGGTGTGGCATATTTTCGCCAAGCACTATTACCTTTTTCGCGGAACGCCCACGCGCATATGGCTCGACTATGCCTTCCATGAGCTCTTCGGCTTTGAGAAACGCCTCTCGCCGGAGACGGCAGATCATTATTACGACACCATTGCGGAGAAGCTGCAGACCCCGGAGTTTCTGCCGCGCGCTCTCTACGAGCGCTTCAAGCTGGAAGTGCTGGCCACCACCGATTCGCCGCTCGATTCGCTGAGCGAACACAAGGCCATTCGCGAATCGGGATGGAAGGCGCGCATCGTCCCCACATTTCGTCCCGACCCGGTCGTCGACCCTGACTTCGCCGGTTTCCACGAGAATATAAAGAAGCTCGGCGCGCTCACCGGAGAGGACACTGGCACCTGGGCCGGATATCTGAAGGCGCTTGAGAAGTCGCGCGCTCGCTTCAAAGATCTGGGATGCACAGCGACCGACCACGGCCACCCCACCGCGCAGACGTCGGCCCTGTCTCCAGAGGCGGCAGCGAAGCTCTTTGCAACAGTGACAGGCACAAATGCCGACGCTCAGAGCCAGGAGCTCTTCCGCGCACAGATGCTCACCGAGATGGCGCGCATGTCTGTCGAAGATGGGTTGGTGATGCAGATTCACCCCGGCAGCTCGCGCAATCACAATCGCAAGATCTACGAGCGCTACGGCCGCGACATGGGCGCGGATATTCCCACTGCAACCGACTATGTCAACGCGCTTGAAGCCGCTTGCTCGATCGTCTACGGCAACGAGCCCAATTTCACGGTTGATTCTTTTTACCCTCGATGAATCAACTTATCAGCCGGGAACTGGCGCCGCTCGCCGGGCACTATCCTTGCCTGCGCCTCGGTCCGCCGTGGTGGTTCCACGACAGCCCGGAAGGGCATGATGCGCTTCCGCGAGCTGGCGACCGAGACGGCAGGCTTCTACAACACGGTCGGCTTCAACGACGACACCCGCGCTTTTCTGTCCATTCCTGCGCGGCATGATGTCGCGCGGCGGATCGATTGCGCCTTCCTTGCGCGGCTTGTCGCCGAGCACCGGCTCGACGAAGACGAAGCGTTTGAGCTGGCCAGCGAATTGACTGTACCTTAGTGCGGGACGCATACCGGCTGTGACCGGCTTGGCGCGGTAGACTGTGGCGGGTGACGGATGAGCTCCATCGGAAATACAACCGAGATAAAAGAAGATCCCAGCGGTTCAGCGGCGGCCGCATGGGGCGCGTGCGCTGGACCATCTGCGCCATGCTCTTCTTCGCAACCTCGATCAACTACATGGATCGCCAGGTCATCGCGCTGCTGAAGCCCACCCTTTCGCACACCATCGGCCTGACCGAGATCAGTTACGGCTACATCGTTGACGCCTTCCAGATCGCCTACGCGATTGGGCTGCTGGTCGCCGGGCGGCTGGTCGACAAGATCGGCACGCGCATCGGCTACATGGTCATCATGGGCATCTGGAGCCTCTCCGCGATGGGCCACGCGCTGGCCAGCACCGCGTTCGAATTTGGCATCGCGCGCTTCTTTCTCGGCCTCGGCGAGTCGGGCAATTTTCCCGCCGCCATCAAGACCGTCGCCGAGTGGTTCCCGCAGAGCGAGCGCTCGCTGGCCACCGGCATCTTCAACTCCGGCGCGAATGTGGGCGCGATCCTCGCGCCGCTCATCGTGCCCTGGGTCACCATCCGCTTCGGATGGCGCGCCGCGTTTCTCGTCACCGGCGTCTTCAGCGCTATCTGGATCGCGTGGTGGTTCACGCAACTACCGCAAGCCCGCAGACCATCCCACGCTGACCGGCGCGGAGCTGCGCCACATCTACAAGGAAGCCGCCGACGCAGATGGGTCCGCAGCGTGCCATGGATCAAGCTGCTCGGTTATCGCCAGACCTGGGCATTTGCGCTCGGCAAGTTTCTCACCGACCCGATCTGGTGGTTCTACCTCTTCTGGCTGCCCGTCGTATTTCAGCGCGAAGTTCCATCTCGATCTGTCGCACCTCGGGTTGCCGCTGATCATCGTCTACAACGTGTCGGCGATCGGCAGCATCGGTGGCGGCTGGCTGCCCTCGCCCTTCCGCAAGCTGGGCTCTCGCGCAGTCGGCGCGCGCGTGGCGGCAATGCTCTTCTGCGCCTGCCTGGTCGTGCCGGTCTTCACGATCGGCAGCATCAATTCGGAGTGGGCGGCGATCGCCCTGCTCAGCCTCGCCGCCGGGGCCCACCAGGGCTGGTCGGCGAACCTCTTCACCACCGCGTCTGATATGTTCCCGCGCAGCGCCGTCGGCGCGGTGGTTGGCATCGGAGGCATGGCCGGCTCGGTGGGCGGCGCGCTGCTGGCCGCCTTTACCGGCCACATTCTCGAGCGCACACACAGCTACAGCCTGCTCTTCATCATGGCATCGACCGCGTATCTTCTCGCGCTGCTGATCATGCGTGCTCGCGCCTGGCTTCAAGCGCGCGGAGTCTGCCGCATGAGCCTCTATCTCGCCAAAGGCTCGCCGCATGCAGAGCTCACTCAGAAGAGCTGAAGTCACTGCTTTTCGAAGCGCTGGACAAGCTGGGCGCGCGGAAGAAGCGTCCTCGCCGTCCCTCCGGATCATGACGCGCTACCACTCCCGCGCCGGCGAACTAACTCAGCTGCCTGGGATTATTACGGCGCGCGATCAAGGCTATCCTGCCCGCGCTCGGTACGCACACGCCATGCGGCAGACAGCTCACCTACATGTACGGCGCGATCCCGCACCATCTCTTTCACGTTCACAACTGGCGCACCGATGTAGAGACGCTGGGCGAAGTTCCGGCTGAGTTTATTCACGAAGCATCCGAAGGCAAGCTGAACTATGCCTATCCGGCGCAGGTCAATCGCATGATCTCCCGCGGCGGCTTACGATCTGGTTCTTTCCATCGGCCAGGTGGTGCCGCACGAAGTTATCGGCATGGCCAATTACAACAAGAACATTCTGGTTGGCATCTGGCGGCCTCGACGGCATCAATCGCAGCCACTATCTTGGCGCTGTCTACGGCATGGAGCGCATCATGGGGCGCGCCGAGAATCCTGTGCGCGCCGTGCTCAACTATGCAGCCGATCGCTAGCGA
>CAVUWQ010000067.1:0-7826 GCA_963745105.1 uncultured Acidobacteriaceae bacterium | reverse complement strand
GGTATTCTTCGGCAGTAACAGTGTTCCCCTCGTCGCATCCACAGTCATCATCGCTTTCGCATTGGGTGTCAGCCCAGCGCCAATTCTCGGTATCTGCACAACGGGTTTCACTTACATTTGAGCCTTCTTCTACGCCACAATCGTCACACTCACTATCTTCTTTGGCGAAGTTAGCTTCCATTTTCTGCATCTCGTAAACGCTTAAAGGTCTCGTAAGCAGCTGCTTCTTGGAGCGTATTCTCTTTAGCTAGTTCTTCACGTTGGGGCTTTGGTCTTCTTTTTCTTTTTTACCCATTGCTTTCTCCTTTAACCGTTAGGTCTTCTAATTCAATCTTTTGGTCTGGTAGGCGTTCGCCAAGCTTCACAGCGTCAAAGCGAGGGCTCTCAATGTGTAAGAAAGAGTCTAGTGGCTGCATCGTATCCACCGCCACAATATCGGGTTCCCGCTGGGATACCTTCTCTAACACCAATCTTATTGCCCTGCATTAAGAGGCTTACTAGACTCATAGGATTAACGCGGATGATTCTTTGATTTACAATCTCTTTCATTAAAGAGTTTTCTGTTTTAGTGGTTTGAACATCCTCTTTAGCTTGTCGTATATCGTCGTTTTGTTGTGACTTATTCATGGGTTTGTCCTTCTATTATTTCTACTTAATGCTTCTGCTTCCCCAACTTCATAATCATGGGCGTATTGTTTAACCGGCGCGCAACATGGATTTCTACGAGGAGACGCTGCGTGAATTGCACTCGCTGCCGGGAGTGAACTCGGCTGCCGCGGCGTCGTTTTTGCCGGTGAGCGGGCAGGGAGCGGTGATCCACTTCAACATCTACGGGCACCCGCCGCGCAATGCTTCGGAATACATCATGGCGAATTACCGGGCGGTGAGCGGGGAGTACATGCAAACGCTGAAGATTCCGCTGATCGAAGGCCGCTGGGTGACGGATGCAGACAGGGAGAAGAGTCCATCGGTGGTGGTGATCAACCAGGCCATGGCGAAGACGTATTTCGGCGATCAATCGCCGCTGGGCAAGCGGATGCAGCTTGGCGCTATTCCCGACACGACCGTGCCGTGGATGACGATTGTGGGCGTGGTGGGAAACATCAAGCAGTCACTGATCGCCGACACGCCGACGGAGATGTATGTGCCGTACCGGCAGGCGAACGATCTGCTTCCCATCCAGAACATGGCGATTGTCGTGCGCACTGAGGTCGATCCGTATTCGCTGGTGGCGGGGCTGCGTGCGACGGTGCAGAAGATCAATCCGAACCAGCCGGTGGTGAAGATCAGGACGATGGAAGAGAACGTGTCGCAGAACTTTGCGCAGCCGCGCTTTCGAACACTGCTGCTGGTCATCTTCGCCAGCATCGCGGTGCTGATTGCGGCGGTGGGTATCTACGGCGTGATGGCTTATTCCACGCTGCAACGAAGCGGCGAGATGGCCATTCGCAAGGCGCTGGGATGCAGTCCGGACGCTATATTCCGGTTGATTCTCGCCGACGGAATGAGGCTGACGCTGATTGGGACGGTGATTGGAACGGCGCTGGGGCTTGCGATTGCGAGATACATCAAGACGCTGCTGTTCGACGTGTCGGCGACGGATGCGCTGACAATTGCGGTGTCGATTGCGGTGGTGCTGCTGGCGGGGCTGGCAGCGTCGGTGATTCCGGCGCGCAGGGCGGCGAGCGTGGAGATCACTACGCTGATGCGGGAGAACTGACAGCTTACGGCTAGCAGCTAACAGCTTCGGGCTGTCAGCTGTTAGCTGCCGGCTGTCAACCACAAACTAAGCTGCAACGGCGGGCGAGGCGATGAGCCTTTGCAAACGCTCCGCCTGGGCCACCAGCGCTGCTTTCGCGGGATCGTTGGCTTCCAGGCTTGCTGCGATCAAAGAAACCACCAAGCCGGCCTGGTTGATGTGATGCGGGCGCGGGGGCGTGCCGCAGAATTCGTCGATTTCGTCCGCCAGGGTTGCGCTTACACCTGCGGCCAGGCCTTCATTGCCTTTCACGTGAGCGGCGACGCGGGCGACCGCCGCAGTTTGACCCAGACGCTGCGCAAGAGATGCCAAGGCCAGTTCAGCCGGCTTTGCATTGCGCTGGGCGTCAATCAACACCTGGCTTTCGGCCAGTTCAGTGAAGTTTCGCACGTAGGGCGCGATCCACCAGGGGATTTCTTCGTCGCCCAATCCTTCGACCATGCGGCCGAAATTTGTATAGCCACCGTAAATGAGCATAGGGACTCCTTTTAAGGGGGATTGTCAATCTCGCGGATGGAGGCACTCATGAGCGCAAGTTCCATCCGCGCTTCTCATCGTGATTGCGGTGTGCGGTACGTTTCACATTCGCCGGCACGGGCCGGAACCAAAGCCCATTTCGTCACGTATTAACTTCCAGGCGAGGGTGTGCTTCGTCCAACCACTATGCAGAGCTTTTCCGACACACTCGGGCAGGTGTTCAGGGCTATTGCGGCCAACAAGCTGCGCAGCATTCTGACCATGTTCGGGATTGCCTGGGGCGTGGGGTCGCTACTGGTGCTGGTGGGGCTGGGCGAGGGATTCCGCAGCGGCCAGCGCCGGCAACTGGCTACGCTCGGCAACGACGTGATCATGATGTGGGATGGGACCATCCCCGCTGTTGCAAACCAGCACACCGGGATGCGGCCCTACCAGTTCACGCCGGGCGATGAAGATGCGGTGCGCGCGCTGCCCCAGGTGCGATCGGTCACCGGCCTGCTGAACCGCAACGACCTCTACGAAGTGAGCGCGTGGGCCAGCACTTCCGGCCAGGTGATGGGCGTGGAGCCCAACTTCTCCGCGATTCGGTTTGTTCCCCTCGCCGAGGGCCGGTTTATTGATGCGGATGACCTCGAGCAGATCGCCGGCGGGTGGTGGTGCTGGGGTCGAAGAGCGCAGTTGCTGCTCTCGCTAGGGCATCCCATGCTCGGCCAGATCGTGTCGATCAACGACATCGATTTCACGGTCGTGGGCCGCGTAGATCCGATCAGCCGCGGCAACAACGACGGCGACAACCAGAAGGTTTATATCCCGCTGACCACGATGCAGGAACTGTATGCGATGAAGGGCGAGAACATCGCCCAGAACGCGCTGAGTTCGCTGCAATATCAGCCGGCGGTCAAAGGTGAGGCGGACGCCGCCAAAGCGGCTGTGCATCGCGTGATTGGCGAGCGGCATGGGTTCGATCCGAGCCTGAAAGATGCTTTCGAAGAGTGGGACACGATCGAAGAGGAGAAAATCATCGGCGCGATCTTTACCGCGATGGATATTTTCCTCGGCGGCGTGGGCGTGGTCACGCTGGGCCTGGGCGCGGTGGGCATCATCAACATCATGCTGGTCAGCGTGACCGAGCGCACGCGGGAGATTGGCGTGCTGAAGGCCATTGGCGCGACGCGGGGCAGCATTCTGTCGCAGTTCTTCTGGGAGGGGCTGCTGCTGACGAGCATCAGCGGAGTGATCGGCATTGCGGTTTCTGCGGGCTTTATGTGGGTGCTGCAGCAATTGCTGACGGGCAAAATGCCGGGATTCGATCCGCCGCGGCTGGTGCCGTGGTCGGCTGCGCTGGCGCTGGTTTCGCTGGCCCTGAGCGGGATTGCCGCGGGACTGTACCCGGCGAGCAAGGCGGCGGCGATGGATCCGATTGAGGCGTTACGGAGAGAGTGAAAGGGCAGTTCACAGTTCGTAGTTCACAGTACGTTGGCTGCGCCAGTCATCAACTGCGAGCCCTGACCCGGGTGCGATGAACTGCGAACTAAGAACTGGAAACTCAGAACTAGATCGGTGGGTCTGAAGTTCATCGAAGAACGACCGCAGATCCTTCGACTCACCACCCCCAAACTGAAAAGCGTTTGGGGCCCCTTTCGCTCAGGATGACAGCCAGTTTTATGTTGGGCATTTCAGACTTTGGACACTAGAAGCTGAGAACGTAAGGACTAAGAACTAAGAAATACGAACTACGAACTAAGAACTACGAACTGGAGCATGCAATGCTCAGAGACATTCTGGGGCAGGCTTGGGAGGCGATGGTTTATAACCGGCGCCGCACTGCGATCACCATGATCGGCATGGCGTGGGGCATTGCCACGGTGGTGCTGCTGCTGGCATATGGCGCGGGGTTCAGCCGGGCCATTGAGAACATTTTTGCGCAATGGGGAACCAACCTGATCGGCTGCTTTCCGGGCCGCACGAGCGAGCAGGCGGGCGGCGACAAGGCCGGAGTCAAAGTCCGCTTTACGCGCGACGACGTGGAACGCGTAGCGGACGCGGTGCCGGGTCTGTTTCAAATTACGCCCATGGTGGAGAAGGACGTGACGGTGCAGAACGAACTGCACACCTATACGTGGGGCGTGAACGGCATTCGCCCGGTGGGCCAGGAGATTCTGAAGCTCGATCTCGACCAGGGACGCTTCTTTACCGGCGCCGACGATCAGCAGCGGGCGCACGTGTGCGTGATCGGGTCAGAGGCCAAGACCAAGCTCTACTCCGGCGGCTGGGCTCTGGGAGAGACGATTCGGCTGAACGGCGTGATCTTTACCGTGATCGGCGTGATGATCCCCAAGATGCAGGAGGGCGACAACGACCGCAACCGGCAGATCTATGTGCCGTTCAACACCATGAGCGACCTGAAAGACACGACCTACCTGGACGGCATGTGGTTCAACTACCGCGGCAACAACGAGCTGGCGGAGAAGGCGCTGCGCGAGTCGCTGGGGGCGGCGCATCACTTCAGGCCTTCGGACCACAACGCGATTTACGTGGCCAACCTGATGTCGCAACTGCACCAGTTTCAGATTCTGTCCATCGCGCTGCAGGTGCTGCTTTCCATGGTGGGCGCGCTGACGCTGGGCATTGCCGGCATTGGCCTGATGAACATCATGCTGGTGGCGGTGCAGCAGCGCACGCGGGAGATCGGCGTGGAGAAGGCGCTGGGCGCGCAAAAGCGGCACATCCTGCTGCAGTTTCTGGCCGAAGCGCTGGCCATTACCGGCGTGGGCGGAATGGGCGGAATCGGACTGGCGTATGCGGTGTCGCTCATGGTGGGTCGGATCAAGTTTTACAGCGCCATGGCGAGCCACGCTGACAACGCGGACATTGTATTGCGCATTTCACCCACATCGCTGGTCGTTGCAACCGTGATTCTGGCGATCACCGGGCTGATCAGCGGAATGATTCCAGCGATGAGGGCGGCGAATCTCGATCCGATCGAGGCGCTGCGATATGAATGAGGCAGGGACAGAGGGACAATGGGAACAAGGGACGTAGTGGCTAGAGAACAGGGATCAGGGAACAGGTATTCAGGAGATTGACGCTTCTCCCTTGTTCCCTTTGTCCCTTGTTCCCGCCTTAGGTCGGCGGCAGGCCTTCGACGATGGGCACGCCGGCCGGCGGGGTAAAGCGGAACTCGCTGAGAGGAACGTTCGCGTTTGGCTCTTCGTTGGCGAATGTGAAGCGGGTGAGCGCGCCGTCGGTTTCTTCGACTTCGATGGCGGTGATGGTTCCGTCTTCTCTTACGGTGAGGCAGAGGCGTTCAACGCGCTTGTCAAGGCCTTTGGGAATGCCGGAGAGCGTGAACTGGCCGGCGGAAGCGGGCGCGACAGCGAGGTTGTCGAGCTCCTTTTCAAGCTTGGTGTGGCCGAGCAGCAGGCGCATGGGCGAGCGCAGATCGTCGAGATCTTTTGAGGCGATGCGCTGCACCTGGGCGTCGCCCGGCGCGTAGAACCAGGCAAAACTGCCGTCGAGCAGGAAGAGCTTACCGGGCGGCGAACTGTACACCCACCTCATGCGGCCGGGCTTGAGGAGCAGCAGAATGCCGCTCTCGCTGCGGCTCATGCCGAGGCCTTCGTAGGTCTCGGTAAAGTTGGCCTTGAGGGAGTGGAGCTGGTTGTAGTGGCGATCGACGCGGGCGGCGAGGTCGTGAGCGGTGGGCGAGGGTTGTTGTGCAGCGGTTGCGGCACACACAAACAGAAGGGCGGCCAGCGGGGCGAAATTGATGGCGCGTCGAGAGATTCCGGCCAGAGCCGAAATTCCCGCAGGGGCTAAAGCCCCGGCAATTTCACAGGCATTCCCGTACGGGCTAAGGCCCGTACCCTTCAGATATTGGACTGCCTTCATTGAATCGGCTGGGTGCAGTTGGTGCCGCCGGCAGGGTCTTGCTTGATGGTGCCGAACTGGTCGGTGCAGAAGCCGCGATCGCCGGTTTTGCCCAGTGTTTGCGGGACGGCGGTGACCTGGTAGCTGGTGAAGCGATCCACGCCGTTAGCCGACACCTTTTGGCAGTTGCTGATGGAGAACTGATATCCAGCCTTGATGCCGGAGGAGAGGTCGTTCTGCAGAATTTGCGATGCGGTCACGGTTGGCGGGCCAGATGCAGGGTCGCCGCCGAGGGCCTGCAACGAGCAGGCGTAGCCGTTGGCCGGGAAGGTGCTCTCATACTGCATCTCCGCCTGCTCGATGGCTTGCATGGACTTTTTGGCGGAGGTCTCGTTGGCGTATTTGCGCATGGTGCCAACGGTGGGAATGGCGAGCAGCATGAGGACGAGGATGATGGAGATGACGATGAGCAGCTCCATCAACGTAAAGCCGTTGGGCAAGGTGAAGCCATTGGGCAGCGTGCAGCCATTCGGGAGCGCGGCAGCCCGCGCTCTGCGCTGAGACGAGATCGAGAGCGTGCAGTTCATGGGATTCCTTGCCTCTTGGGCGATGCCGGGCAGACGCCGGGCTGTTCGAGAAAATCCTACAACGAATGGACGCTGTTGGGGAAGGGAACGCTCGGGAAGCAGTTCACAGTTCGTAGTTCATAGTTCCGAGTTCTCAGTGAAACCTATGATCGTCAAAATTCCCAAGACCGAAAACTGAGAACTGTGAACTGTCTACTGTGAACTGTTTTTCAGCACACCAGGCGCTTGCGGCTTAGCTTGATGCCGTCCAGGCGGCCGAGCAGGGTAACGGCGATGCGGGCGGGGTCAAAGAGGCGCTGCGCCATGGCCTGCACCTGCTCCGCGGTGACCAGGTCAATCCGGGCGATGACCTCTTCCACGGTGAAGAACTGGCGGAAGTACATCTCCTGGCGGGCCAGGTTGGCCATACGCGAGTTCGAGCTTTCCAGGCCCATGAGGATGTTGCCTTTGAGCTGGTCCTTGGCGCGGGTGAGCTCTTCAGCGCCGAGCAGCTCGTCTTTGAGCTTGCGGAACTCGAGCAGGATCAGGTCCACGACTTCGACCGCCTTGCTCGCCGACGTGCCGGCATAAACGCAGAGCGTGCCGGTGTCGCGATAGGGGCTGAGGTCAGAGTAGATGGAGTAGACCATGCCGCGCTCTTCGCGGACGGTTTGGAAGAGGCGCGAGCTCATGCCGCCGCCGAGCACAGTGTTGAGAATGAGCGTGGTGTAGCGATTGTCGTCGGTGATGGGCGGGGCGGGCACGCCGAGGCAGATCTGCACCTGCTCGAGCGACTTTTTGTTGCGCAAAATGATGCGGGCGCTGGCATCGGGAGCGCTAAGCTCGGCCAGCGGCGGCCCGCCGGCGAGGCCGGCGAACTTGGCCTGGACGGCTTCGACGAAGGAGTCGTGATCGAGATTGCCTGCGGCGGAGAAGACGATGTTGCCGCCGTGGAAGCGGTCGCCATGGTAGGCGAAGAGTTTCTCCTGGTCGAGGCGGGCGACGGTTTCCGTGGTGCCAAGGATGGGCTTGCCCAGCGGGTGGTCTTTCCAGAAGTTCTGCGTGAAGAGCTCATGGACCAGGACGTCGGGATTATCCTCGTCGATCTTGATCTCTTCGAGAATGACGCCGCGCTCGCGCTCGATGTCGGTCGA
>CAVUWQ010000066.1:0-6642 GCA_963745105.1 uncultured Acidobacteriaceae bacterium | reverse complement strand
ACCGCGCATCTGATCGGTTTCTCCGATCTTTCCCATGCGGTTCGGCGTAGCCGCCCGGCCCACCCAGAGCCCGATCTCAAAAGGCCACTCGCCCAGCTTCTCTACATCGTTCTGCCGTTCCAGTTCGAGTGCGCAGATTAGCGTAGCGGCGCGGCTGAGCTGTTCAAACGTGAGCAGGCGCAAGGTGTACCGCATCAGGACGCTCAACCCTGCCGAAGCGATCCCAGGGTTGCGCAATCTGCGCAGCACAAGCGTGAACGCAGCCAAGCCGAGGTAAGCTTCGGTCTTGCCGCCGCCAGTCGGGAAGAACAACAGATCAACAACATCCCGGTCGTCTGAACCCGGCTCGGCAATCGATCTCAGGTTCATCAGCAGAAACGCCAACTGGAAAGGCCGCCATGCCGGGTTGACTTCGCCGTATGGCTTGTCTTGCATAACTCCGAATCGGCGGCGGGCTGCTTCGGCCATGCATTTATTGGCAATCCGAAATGCCTCCAGGCAATCGGGCGTATTTAGCAACTCGATCCCGCTCGCAATACGATTTGCAGCGACGTTCGCCCGTTGGACTAGCTCCTGGCCGGTTGCGTAACGCTTCTGCGGGGCCTTGGGAATTTTCTCGGCTTCCGCTTTGATCCACTCCCTGTATTGATCTACAAGCGGTCCGAGCTTCTGCGTGGCCTCTTCTCCATCCTTGAGGCTGGCGAGTCCGTCCATGGAAAGCTCAACATCGGGAATAGGCGCCGCCTCAACCTTCTCCACTTCGGCATCCGGAATCCAGCAAGTTTGAACCAGCTTGCAGCAGATACCATCCTGTCGGATCGCCTCCGTGGCCACATTGTGTCCAACCGAATATTCGCCGTCATCGCGGTACTGCAGATCGGCAACGCGCTCATCCCAATCGTCGCTGGCGGTGCCACGCAGGTCCGGGCGGCGAAGAAACTCCACATCGGCATGGATCTCAAGCTGGACCTGAAAGGCGAAAGCCTCATCACGAGTTTCATTGGGTGCTTCCGCTCGGCGGTTCACCACAAAGATGGAGACAGTACAAGCCCCAGGTGGCACTTCCGCCCCAGTCGCCAGAATGCCTACCGGCCGGGATAGATATGCAACCACGATGCCGTCACTCTTCGGCACGTTGACTTCACGCGGCTGCTCGGTTGCCTTCGTCAGATCGATAGCTACAGCTTCTTCGCGAGGTGACCGAGCCCATTCTTCGGGTGGCTCCTTACTGCGCCGGTAGTCTCCCCACCGAACGATCACTCTCATTCCTTTTGTCCCGGCTGGAACAATGATGCTGGCTCCGATGGATGATGGAAAATACCGTGGCCGTGCGGCGGGCTTGTCTGCGGGCTCGTCTTCGTCTGCGCCGGCACCGCCTCCCGCCTGGTCAAGGTCATCGTCGGCAGTCTCATCAGTTCGCTGTTCAGGCTTTGCGCCCAAGGGCACAAGGAACCCCGTCAGATACCAGCGCGAAGGCGCTTGCGGAAGAACCTCCTGCGGATCGCCGAGATTGGTGCCAGGGCCAACCAGGTCCAGGCGGAGTGCTTCCACCAGCTTGCTTCGCACCTCGGCAGAGGTCATCTCTTCAGCCATGGCTCACGCTTCCTCTTCTGTCGTTACGAATAGTTGTCCCGTCGAACCGACTGCCCCGTTCTTTCGGCTATTCTTCTTCGCGGGCCTAATGCTCTCATCTGCCCATGGGCTGTCGATAGCCTGCTCCGGTACGAATATCTGACCTTCTTCGTGAGCGCGCTGGCGATTCAGATCGAGTAGGCGTGCAAGAACCTCGTCATGAATATCCTCTGGCCAGCGATGGCGGTACTTCTTCTTTTTGGGACGTCCGCCCTCGTCTTCCTCTTCCTCGTCGTCAAACTCGGGGAAGAACGCGCAGACCGGCTGAATATCCTGCCAGCCGTAGGCGTCGAGGACGGCGCGGTCCATCGCGGCGTGCGATTCCCGCAGACGCTGGACGTCAGGTGAGTCCTCATTCGGATCATGGAAGCGATTGTAGGTCTTTGTCAGGCCCACACCGTCTCGGATCATTAGTTCGGCGCGGAAATCGTAGTATGCCTTTCCAGCTTGTTCCAGCGCAGCGTTCGATTCGTAGCCGACGGGAAATGGGAAGGTCTCGAAGCAGTCAGAGGGCGTATAGCGGAGGTCGTCCTTCATCGATGAAGCCATGAAACGTGCCCATACCTCATGCAGACGAGACTGTAGGATAGCGAAGCCTTGAAGCGGGCCTTCAAGAGGAAATACGTTAAGGCTAATGTCAAATACTTTGCCAGTCTCCGTGATTACAAATGACAGCCATGTTGAGATACGGCATTGCACCAAGATTCTGCTCTTTCCGTTTAGTGCGTTGAGCATGCCCGGACGTCGTTCTGCAAATTGCCACCACAGCCTAGCGTAATTCTCTCGATTGTCCGTATCTCTCGATGGCTTTACCCGCTCTTTCACAATTCTGAGAAGGTCTGGCCAGTCTGCGGCAACCGGTTCGGGATAATCAATTGGAACGATTCCGGTGCGTAGCATTTCAGCCTTTTCTTGAGTGCTGCTATGTTGCCAATCTTTATTAAGCGAGCGACGTTCGAGTGGAAAGTCGGCGAAGTCGATGATGTACCGATGATGCGCATGGGAGGGATTGTTGTTTAGCTCTTCTCCGCCAAGGAAGGGGAAGATGCGCTCAGCGTTTGTAAGCGATTCGGATTTGAGCCTGTCCATCTCTCGAATTGACGAGGCAATCCCCTTTCGATCAGTGTCATCGAACGTAAAACCCATTCCTAGCGGAAAGACGCCAGCGAAGCTGACACCCGAATTCTCCTTCAGTGGCAAAAGATCAGCATTGCCACCCGCGTGAAAGAGATAGGCCGTGATGGTCTCGACAGGTCTTGCGTCTAGTGAAAAGGGTGCATCCATCTTTCCATGTGCAATATGGACCACACTGACGATGACCGCTGCTTCTCCCGGCCATTTGAGCCTCTTCATCGCGCGGTAAATCGTTCCGCCGTTCTCGCAAATCCATCGCAATCCAGTTGATCTAGTATCGCCTTGCCCGATTGTGTTAGTTGCGATCAACCCGAAACATCCATCGTTTCGCAGCAGATTGAAACTGCGCCGGAAAAAATGCGCCACAAGGTCAGCATTGCCGTGCGACTCCTCGTGAAGTGCCTTCAGCCAATCCAGATAAGCATCCTGCGTTCCGGCAATCAACGTGTTCTTACCCGCGAACGGCGGATTCCCCACAATGACATCGAACCCACCCTGCGGTTCTCCGCTCTCATCCAGCCGAAACACCTCCGGAAACTCCAGTTCCCAGTGAAACGGCCGAATCCCCTTGGGACCTGCGCATAACTTCCGAACCGCTTCTTCGATTTTGGCGTTGCTCTCAAGATCGATCACGCTGCGCACGGTCTTTTCGGTCAGCTCGCGCAATCCCTGCCGCGTCGCCTCCCTCGCCTTGGGCTTTTCGGCCGAAAAGAATGCTGCGATAATGGTGTCGCCAATGCGCCGCAACCAGCCGAGGTCCTCGTCCACCGCCTCCAGATGTTGCTCCAGTTGCGCATAGGGAATCAGGTCGCGCGCATCCAGAATCCGCTGGCGGTATTCGCCGATCCTCCGGAGACGCGCGCGCACCGTGTCCTCAAGAAAGCTCTGCTGCGCGTCGGTCTTGTCCCAGTGGAACGCGGTGATCTGCTTGCGCGAGAGCCCCACGAGCGAATCGCCCGATCGCAACGCGTGATCAAGGAACGTAAACGGATGGTCCTTGGCCAGCGTGGCCAGCCACAGCGACAGCTTGGCAAGGTCGGCCGCCATCGGGTTTTTGTCTACGCCATACAAGCACCGCTGGGCAATCTGCCGCTGCGCATGAAGCTCCTCGTCCTCATCCGGCGGCAGGATGGGCCGTTCGTTGTGTGCGTTCCATGAACGGCTCAGCGCATCGCCAAGCTGGCGGCAAGCCTCTACGAGGAAGGCGCCCGAGCCCATCGCAGGGTCGCACACTTTCAGACCAAGAATCTGGGCCGGTGTCGGGTTATCTCCAAGTTGTTTGAGCACCGGAGCCAATGCAGCATCCACAATGGGACCGGTCAAGCTGCTGGGGGTGTAGTGGGAACCGCTGCGCCGACGCTCATTGGAAGGCTGGAAAATCATAGCGCCTTTGGCCACGATGCCCGGCGTCACCGCCGAGGCAATCTTCCGTTCGAGCGCATTCATCAGGTCATTGACTGTTGCGGCCGACTTGAGCAGATCGACTGCTTTGCCCGTCAGCTTCTGATCCGTCTCGTCGGTGAACCACTTCAGCCGCTTGTCCGGCGCTGTTTGGAGCAGCGCTTCCAGGTTGATGGTGGTGGGCGCTCCGTGCTTTTTGACCGGCTTAATGGCGATCGACGGGCCGGAAGCAACGTGCAGTTCGAAACCCATGATTGCCTCATAAACGCTGCCAATCTGCTCCACCGCTAGGGTGCGGTAACTGATCCGCTCGCCATCTAGAAGCATCAGCTTTGATAGGACTCGAAACAGTACGCCGTCCGGTACTCGCGGGATGCTGACCGCATCGTTGGCGGCAATGCGGCCTTCAAGGAAGAGGTACCGATCCGGATCAAACAGGTATCCCTCGCGAGCAGGAATCTTCAAGGCCGCATGGCTACCGCCGCGGTAGATGAGCCGGAAGAGCGTGAGCAGTTGCGCCCAGGCGCCATAACGCTGATCCATGGTGTCCGGGTACCGACCATCATCAATGCGCAGGTGCTCGTAGAGCCCGGTGATCGAGTAGTAGTTGGCGAAGACCGGATCGATGGAGAGCAGCCCGCGATCCTCGGCATAGAGAACGAAGACCATGCGCAGCAGCGTGGTGAGCAACCCTCGGTAGACGTGGTCAGGGTCCTTGGCCAGCACTCCGCGCAGCAGAGCACCTTGAGCCTGATCGTCGGCAGCCTGAAAGCCGCGCAACAGTTCGTAGAGTGCTTCAAGCACTTGGCTGGCGAGCTGCGTGGAGACCACGTTCTGATATTTGCGGCTGTTCTCGAGAATGGCGGGCAAGCGTTCCCGCTCGGCGACACTATAGAGACGCTCAAACGAAAGCAGCATGTGGAAGGCTGCGAAGATGGGCCTGCCGGCCACCTTCACCATCTCCGCAAGGTTGAAGGTGATGTAGCCGCTCAACTCTTTCTCGGGAGCGTAGACCAGTCGAATCTGCCGGCCATTGAACAACAAACCAATCGGAATCCGGGCCTGTCGCAAGAGCCGTTCGAACTTGGCTTGTGGGCTCGCCTGCCAATGCCGCGAATCCGTTCCTTCAACCGCATCGAAGTCGGCACCAGTGGGCAGAACCTTGACCAGGAGAATCCACTCACGAGCATTCCCAACCGGCGCGAACTCCCGCAGTGCGTAGGTGGGCCGCAGGGTTTCGTTGTAATCCGGGAGCGGCACTTCGAGGGCTTCCGGGAGCGGGTCTGCGCCAGGTGCTCCATAGAGATCGCTATCCGACCAGCCGAGCACAGTCTGCGCAAAATGCGGGAAGTCGGCTACCTCAGAGATTGGCGCGCCTTCGCTGTCGGTGGGAAGCGCTTCGATGAAACGGCGGTGATCGAGAGCAACGTTCTGATTGATGCGAGCGTTCGCATCCAGCATGGCCGGAATAGAGACGACGAGACCCACGGGCTGGACGAATCCCAACCACTCCTGGTGCGCGAGAATTGCAGGGTCTTTCGCCATGGTCTATCTCGAAGTCGGCCACAGGTAGACGAGGCCGACAGGTTCAATGCGCTGGGCGCGGACTTCATAGAGAGCTCGAATGCGTTCGGGCTCTGAGGTCAGTTCAGTTTGAAGGGCGGCTAGGCGCTGGTTCCAGTAGCGGCGGTTCGACTCAAGCTGGCGCTTCTCCTCGTCAGGAAAGTTCAGAGTCAACTGCGGTGACCGGTCATGACGATCAATAGTGCCTTCGATGTGCTTCTGCTGTTGCTCCAGGATTTCCCGCATTGCCTTCGATTCTGTTGCTGCTCTCTTCTCAAGCAATGCCGCTGCATCGCGAGCGTAATCCTCAGCGCGTCGTTCCAAATGAGGAAGCAGCTCATGCACATCCTTTGACGCCGATTGCTGTAACTGCTTGAGGATGACGTCGGCCACTGGCCGGTCATGCTTTTCGAACAAGGCGGCATCCAGGAGAGTCATGGTCTTCGTCTCGGCCTCCCTGCTGTATGGCGTCAATTCGCCTCTGCGAACGGCTGGATCGATCCAACGAGCCGTGATGGGCACCAGTTCCTCATGAAGACGAGCCGCGCCGGGGCCATAGAGTGAGAGCCGACCGATCAGAAGCACACGGGGTACAGCATCTGCGGTATGTGCAAGGCAGGCGCGCGAAAGATCGTGATGGATGAATCCCTGGGCCGTGAAGCGGGAAAGGAGTCGTTGAACGGCTCGCTGCTCCAGGTGCAGTTGCACTACCTCATCCGTCACCACCCCTGGATCTTCGAATACCACGGGGCGTATGGGCGAAGTTCTGCGCCATTCCCACAGTTTCTGATCGCGGGGGCGTGGTGCTCGGAGGCTGTCCATAGTTTCGGCCCAGGTGGGATCTGCACCCTCGCGCTGGTCCATGGCAGGGAAGATGCACGCGCCGCCGTCCGGATCACTCGGCGAGGACTT
>CAVUWQ010000065.1:0-8901 GCA_963745105.1 uncultured Acidobacteriaceae bacterium | reverse complement strand
CCTGCGCCACCCACATCAACATCTTCGAGATCATGTTCCACCCCTACGTGTCGCCGGACTTCGGCCCCGCTGAATCGGCGTCAATCGACGCTACGGATAAAGTTCTCGCCGTCAAAGTCGGCGATGACTCACACGCTTATCCAATTCGCACCATGGGCTATCACCACATCGTCAATGACACGGTCGGCGGCCTGCCCATCGCCGCGACCTATTGCACGCTCTGCCATGCGGGTCTGGTCTGGAGCCGGCAGCTTGACGGCCTCGTGCTGACCTTCCGGCTCGCCGGCATCAATAACGGCAACGCGCTCATGCGCGACGAGCAGACCAACACTATCTGGCAGCAGAGCACCGGGCAAGGCATATTCGGATCGTTGAAAGGCCGGCAGCTCGTGCTGGTCCACAGCGACGAGTTGACGTTCTCACTGTGGCGAGCCGAGCAGCCGCACGGACTCGTCCTCAAGCCCGACGCTCCCTACGCTTCAGAATATGAAGTGAAAGACTGGGAGACGCACATCGAGAAGACGCACACCGTCATCGATACTAGCCGCACCGGAATCGCGCCGCACGAGTTGATGCTGGGCGTCTCCATTGCCGGTGAAGACAAGGCTTATCCGATCAAAGCGATTCTCGCCGCGAAGGCCGTGCAGGATCAGGTTGCCGGCGTCCCCATCCTCATCGTCGTCGGACCGGACAATGCATCGATCCGCGTCTTCAAAATCCGCTCCGGCGATCCGCCCATCACGTTTCTTCCCGCATTGCTCCCGGGCGACGGAAGCGTGATGCGAGACGCCGAAACCGGCAGCCGATGGAACTTCCAGGGATGCGCGATCGACGGTAAACAAGCCGGCCAATGCCTCGCTCCAGCCGATTCCAGCAAAGACTACTGGTTCGACTGGATGAATCATCACCCACGAACCGAAATATTCCGAAGCTGATTGGAAGCGTGGATAGCGCGCGACATTCTAGCGCTCGGTCCGGAAGAGCATTTTTGAAAATCATTCGAGATCGAGCTTCTCGTACCATTGCTTCCATGACTCCACTGAAGATTCGCGATCGCGCTCAGCCGCGCTCCACTGAGTGTTGTGGTGTCCCCTGACGATAAACGGGCTTCCGACTTTCCAGTCCGTGACGATCTCGATGCGCAATTCCGGCTCTTCCATCCACTGCTTCATCAAAATCGGATTGGTCAGAGTGCGCCACACCGCAGCAGGCGGAGCATCGATCATGGCGGAGTTCTCGACTATCCAAGTCATCGGCTCTCGGCTCACGGTGTGACGGCGTGCGAACCCTGAAGCAAAGCGAACCGCTTCCTACTTGGCTCCGCAATCTTTCCTGCCCGTGTCGGCCACGCTCGCGATCAGCCATTTCCCGTCTACGCGGACGACGTTGAACAGGTCTGTCCCGCAATGATCGACCTTGCCGTCCGACAAAAACTCGAATGGAGCCCAGACGACGGCCAGATCGCCGTCGATGCGAACCAGCGGATCATGAATACGTTCTTCGATGTGCGTCTTTCCCGGCTTTCCCACCCGTTCCGCGAACTCCGCAAACGTTATCTGCGTCGGTTTGCCGTCGCGCATCAACACCATGGTGCCGCCGGGCAGTGTCGGCGCGGAAATTGCGGCCGCATCGCGCTTCGTCATGCCGTCGAACATCGCCTGCACAGGAGCAAGCACGGCCTGTTCGTCGGCTGTGGCTGCATGAATTAGAGAGGCCGGGACACTCGCGACCGCGGCCAGCAAGAGCAGTTGCAATCCGTTAAAGTTCTTCATGGCATCCGATTGTAGCGCGCGTCATTGAAGATTCGTCACTGGGATGAACGCAAATTAGCGCGACCCTTGCTCGGCGAGAAGAGGCCCTGCAACCCGACTTTGCTGCGGAGATTCCCTCGCAAGATCCCGATTCATCGCGGAGTACGCCAAGAGAGCACCGGGCCACCTGCCAATGCGCTTCGCAGGCTCCCTTCAAGGATGCCGATCTGACTGGCCGCAATGTGGTTATCGTCTTTATAGATCGAGACGCCGTTCACCTGCGTTATGCAGTTCTGCTGGCTGCATAGGCTCTCTCGAGGGTCGAAGATTTCAGCCCCCGCACTTCTCGCAGTAGTGGCGATCTGCTCACGGAAGACCGGCTCACTGATATCATCCGGCGTTCCGGCCAATCCGAACCGTCCAAACACGGCATTCCGAATCTCGAGGTCAGGTATGGATTTATCGTAAATGGGAAAGGGTAATGACACTATGACCCTCTTGCCGCGCATCCTTAATTCATTGACCTCGTCGAATAGTCCCTGAAGGAAGTTACTTCGTGCTTCTTCTATCGACCCTTCGCTTGTGCATTTTCCATTCGTCGACAAACACACATCGCCTTTATCCTGGGACCACCAAGTGCTGAACGCGATGAAAACAGTATCGATATCAGCCTCTTCAGCACGGCTTACCGCGAGAGATGCGAATGTGTCGCAATGGTAGCCCTTACGGGCGTTGTTCATATGTCTGGAAATTATGCATCCGTTCTCAATCGCAAACAGAGGGCTCCGACCTTGCAAGTCGCCGCTATCATACATCTTCATCACTAGCGGATAGAGCTGCTGAACATGCGAGTCTCCCCAAAACATGATCTTCTTCGCGCTTGTGGCAGCCGTGGCGCAGGAATTGATATTCGAAAAACTACGAACGTCCGCTTTCCAGTTCCCACACACATCAAGGAAATCCTCTTTCCGCTGCGAGTTCTCCACGATCAACTGCCTCGTCCTGCCGTCGTATCGTTCTGGAAGACCTTGAAATCGGAAAAAGGCGAACCCCATGAGCACAGAGACCACGCTGGCTGAGAGCCCAATGGCGAATATTTGCCGTCTTGAAACTTTGGAGTCCACTCCCCTGAAGGGTCGCTCGACGAACTCATAGGAAAATGCTGCCAGCACAAGCGAGAGTAATATGACTCCGACCGTCTCAATGCCAGTGAAGCCCCCTGAATCGGCTAGGAAGTAATTCGTAAATACGAAAATTGGCCAGTGCCACAAATAGAGCGAATAGGAAATAACCCCCACAATCACGAGGGGTCTGAAGCTTAAAATTCTCTTTCCGGCGGAGTCTCCTTGCTCCCCGGCGTAAATTGTCAGCCATGCACCCATGCAAGGGACCGTCGCCGCTATGCCTGGAAATGGTGTATCCCTGGAATAGCCGAGAACCGCCCAAGCCATCAGCGCCAGCCCGCTCAAACCAGCGATCTCCCTGAGCCAACGCTTCCTGGGCTGGGGCACCGCCTTCAATGCCAGAAGCGAACCCAGAAGCAGTTCCCACGCGCGCGGCTGGATACTGTAGAACGCGCTCGTCGGCACATGCGACGTCATCCAAATATTGGTTATGAATGAACACGCAGCAAGAACTGAAATAGGGAGGATGGTTCGGTTTTTAGTCCAGCGAACCAACAGCAACAGCATTAGGGGGAACAGCAGATAAAATTGCTCTTCCACCGAAAGCGACCATGTGTGTAGTAGCGCCGCCCTCTGGCTGGAGCCGCCGAAGTACCCGACGGGCCCACCTGCCCGGCTAAAATAAACGTTACTCACAAACAGCGATGACGCGACCAGAGACTTTCCGAAACTGAGCAGATCCGGTGGGGTAAGGATGATTGTTGCCGCTGCAATGGAACTGAGTAAGACCGAGAACAGTGCCGGAAATATCCGCCGCACTCTGCGATCGTAGAATGTCAGAAGAGAAAACTTGTCTTTCTCAATGTCCTTGATCAGAATGGACGTAATTAGGTAACCGGAAATGACAAAAAATATGTCGACGCCAACAAAA
Source organism: uncultured Acidobacteriaceae bacterium (assembly GCA_963745105.1). GTDB lineage: Bacteria > Acidobacteriota > Terriglobia > Terriglobales > Acidobacteriaceae > Silvibacterium. The sequence continues at coordinate 5,095 of CAVUWQ010000065.1, read as the reverse complement.
CCACCAGAAAATCCGGCCACTCCAGCGTGAAACAGAACAACCGAAAGGACAGCGACTCCTCGCAGGCCGTCTATTTCGGGGCGGTAATTCGAATTCCGAGATAATGTCGATTGGAATGAAATAGGCATCAGCTTCATTCCTCACTCGCCGCTTTACCGAGTCGGACTCGAGCGTAGTCTTCATCGTGCCGTACAAAAGTAAGCGCTGAAGCGTCTTTTAATTTGCGGCGGATGATCCATTGATCGTTGACCCCGCACATGACAAATTCAAAACCCTCCGCTCTCACAAATTCGTTTACCGCAAGCGACACACCATGATGTTTGTTGTTCCGATCAGGGCGCCAATCATCTCCGCAAATTAGACCTGTTCTCCTGATCTTGCTGTTAAGCAACTTCAGCTCTTGCCAAGTCCCATCGTAGGCATGCGAGGAGTCGATGTAGGCCCAATCCAAACTCTCATCGGGTTGGCATTCCAGCCAGTCTTGAGAGAACGCAACTTCAATAGTGCGATTGGAATGCCCATTCAATATCCGCCGCCGGGCGGCTTCCCAGGCCTGGCGGGTCTTCAAACGACCGAAATCGGTATACGAACCCCAATCTGAATAGCATTCCCCATGTGCCAACCACCAAGGGTCGACAAAGGTCAATTTAGAGAACTTTTGCTGCCTGGAGAGGACACCTGAAAACAAACCGGTAAATACCCCAAGCTCGACCCCAGTTGATTCGGCAGGCAGGTAGTCAATCAAAAAGCGTCGTTCCCTGACCCTGTGGCGGGCATTCAGTTCCGCCCGGAGAACACTTAGATCTCTTGAAATGCAGCCGGAATAAATAACATCACGAATTGACATTCCTTTTCCTTCAACGAGGCCAATTGGCGCCAAATTGTCATGATGAGGTCACGATTTTGACGATTGTACTAGTCATCGGCTAGAACTAATTGATTTTATTGGCGTCCCAAGAGAGTTCCAGTTTGAACACACTCCTGAACACGCTGAAGATGCTGGATTCGTTGCGCCAGTCGTTCGCCCTGACCTAAATTAAAGGGTTTTTGGCATTGATCTCGCAGTGGTTGGCTCGCTCGCTGTATGTCACTACGGTGTGTTGAACCAACCTAGACGCCTTCTGACAGCTACGCGCCGGACTCTGTTGCGGCGTGGGTTGACGCCTTCCTGGGGCTGCGAAAGAACAATTCGCGCTCAATCGTCCCTGTCATGACCGTTCCTAAGAGTAGGCCGAACGCACGCTGAAGACTGATGCCTCCGTGAGACAGCCAGTTAAAGGACGACTCCGACCAAAACAAGAAACCAACAACACCTAGGTAGGCAGCAAGAATCAGACAGTGGACCAGAACAGCACGCTTACGACAAGCTACGTTTTGACTCGAAAAAATCGGAGGGGAGTCAGCAAAAAGCGGGACCCAGAAGACGACACAGGTTTCAGCGATTGCGAAGGCTGCGAGAACCGACCAGAATAGGAGGATCATCGTTCTCTCTCTATTTCTGCGAAAGCATAGCACTTCGCTGGTCGAACGCCGCCAACTCGTCAATTGCCTTTCGATCGACACGCTACCTTCAATAGTCGCGAGACATCCTTGTCCTCGGCGCTGGCTGCACCATTTCATGATGCACACCTCTCGCCAAGTACTCAATAGCAAAAGCCGATAGCTGGTGCAAGGGGCGTAAACCGACGCTCAACCATAAAACTTGGGGCCGATTTGTCTCAGTTTCACTTTACTTTCACTTGACCGGCGCTGCTTTTATCTAAGTTATTGATTGTATTGGCGTCCCCGACGGGATTTGAACCCGTGTTATCGCCGTGAAAGTGGGTATCGTTCACTTTTCGCCGTAGATTGCAAGATTTGCTCGGACGCTGCAGAACTTGACGACCTCTCGTTTTTGCAATGACATAGCGGGTTGATGGCTGACGCTTCCCGTTGCGGTGTTTGCACCAATTAGCTTCCCTGTACCATCCACTTAGTCCCCGTAGAGTCCCCGAATAGCGCCCAGTTGTCCGGACCCCACCCCCGCCGGAGAATGCATCGACGACTCTGGGCCATTCGCTCTGAAACATCCGAAAACGAAAAGCGCAGTACAAGCGCAGCATTTCAGGAAATATTCGGAGCCCTGGATTTTCGTGAAAGCGCAGAGTTTCGTACCAGTCGCTTCAGCCAGCAGCCGTGCAGCCTATTTTCCATCATTCCCCGGCGAGAGATCGACATAATAATTTCCCCGAACTAATCGATACGAATTTGTTGTAGTGAATGCCTCGCATCCTTTGGTGTGGACCGGAATATCTATGGTCGAAACCGCACCAGTGCCGAACTCGATTATCAGCTCATGGTCTAGACATCGATCCGCGAGTGGAAGGTAGGGTGAGGCGATTGCGTGAACATAAGCCATCAGCCCGCGTTCGTCCCACGAAAGGGGCGACCATTCCTTCTCATCAATCGCCATGATGCTTATCAGGTTTTCGGCTGTTCCCAATGGGAGTGTGGTTTCTCGGCAAACCGGCATTGGGGTCGATTTCACGCATGAGATGTGGACCTGTTCAGGGAAGAGCAAGTCCTTCGCAGGGTCCTTGGATTCCGGCACCCACATGCCATCAACCTGGAACATACCTTCGGAAGCGTCAATGGGTTCGTCTTTGAATTCGCTTCTTTTCAGCCGTTCGCGAGCTTGGAATTTAGATGGTGTGGTATTAGCGAAATGGTTCTTGGAATTGGCTGCGGGCGCTTTCGGCAACTGAGCGCCGATCGATAAGGCGATTGAAAGGAGAGCAACTTCAACCATTAGCTTCATGGACCATCCTTCGAACTGTGAAGTGTACTTCACATGGTTTCCCCAGCATAAAGCGATGCTTTGGGGATGGCAACGGCAGAATGCAGGGCGCTGGGAAGGAGGATACGCACCTTGCGGACGAAGCGAGGATGGACCCAGCAAGTTCTTGCCGACCATGCGGAGTTGACGCGGGAGTCAATATCAGCGATAGAGAATGGTCGATTCGATCCGGTGTTCAGTACCCTCCAGCGGATCGCGCGGGCGCTCGATCTCCGGCTGGACGAGATGCTCAAGGGATTCTAGGTCGTCGGCAGCCGCGCCGTGGATCATCGCCGATCCGGCCACCTCATGTCGGCATGGTTCGCCGCACCTGGGTTTCAGGAATTCCCCATGTGAAACGAAAAGAGCAAAATCGGCGCAGCCAATACGCGGGGCGGAGACTGCCGCAATCCTGCGCATTTCGATCTTGCCAAAGGAAAATTTTGGGCAGGAAACGAAATCGAAGCGCAGAGTTTGTCTCAGGCCGGGATATTCACGGAAAAAACGGGGAATGGTGGTAGTCTCATCACGCGCCAGTTCTTCTTTGCGGTTGGGAAGCCACATCGTCCCAAGGACGCCAAGCTCACTGGAGGAGACGCTGGCCGCAAAGGCAACCCATCCAACTGATGCAAGCGCCCTCCCATCTGAGTGATGATGGGGGAAACAAAGTCAGCCGGTGAGATCGAGCGCCTCTTGGAGGAATACGTCTCTCTCTCGCGGCGACAATATGATTCTCTGCAAACAGCTCGTTACGCGCGATTGTCTCGAAGCGAAGCTGCCGCGTACGACGCGATAGTGCTCCGCATTAAGGAAATTTCCCAGGAGATCGTCAGACTTCGATCTGAAGGCTCTTAAGATCTGCTAACGTAACAATTCCAAAAACTAGGCCCCCGGCATGTTACTTGCATGTCGGGGGCTTCGTTAGTAACGGGGCTGAATGCGTTCTGACGCCTCGGTTTTAGGGGGAGAGTCTTTCTCCGGGAGCGATTCCTCTTTGCGTTCCGTTTCCACGTTTTGTTCATGCGCACCGTGCGCCATCACTTTGTGCGAGAACGTGGGCCTCCTTGCGGAAAGGTGGTTCTTCAAATCGGATTTCTTGCCAAAGAGCATGATTGTCTCCAATCGTTCGCTTTGGTCTTTCGTGAGAGGTTCCGTCTGAAGCAGGTCATCACCTGCTACAAACGAGGGGAGTACCGACTGCGCAGGAGTATACGCCGATTGCCCGTTCCGGCGTAAAGCTCGCTGGCCGCTATCCTGCATGCTACGCCGCTGACGCTCGCTCTCGGCGAGAACGCCTCATCGGATTTCACTCTGGGATGTATGAAAATGCTCCGAATGGTTGCGAACGAGATCCACAATTTCCTATGGATCGTTCGAGGAAAATGGGCCATAAAGAAATCGGAATTCAGATTCTGGACAGGATTGTCCGAGCGCTCGAAATCAGCCTGTTCAATAGGTTTTTGAGGGGTTCTAAAAGCACGTCGGGGCCGTGCGGGCCTTGGGCCAACGATAATCTCGTCAACTGTGCCCCGAAAACAATCTCCGCGTGTGGATCGCGGAGTACAATAGGTCCTTATGTCCGATGCTCCCAAGCCAGTTCCAATTGTGTACCTCGTCGAAGATGAAAAGATCATTACGCAGACTTTGGCTTTGATCCTGAAGACATCGGGGTTTCAACCAATCGCGTTCACCAAACCCCTGGAGGCACTTCGGACGGCGGAAGCTGTCACGCCGTCGCTTCTGATTTCCGATGTCATGATGCCTGAGATGAATGGAATCGAGCTGGGCATCCGCATGCGGGCAATTTCTCCGGGTTGCAAAGTCTTGCTTTTTTCTGGACAACCGGCAGCAGATGATCTGCTGATAGAGGCCCAAGAACGAGGACACGATTTCCATATCCTTGAGAAGCCTGTTCACCCAACAGAGCTTCTGTCAGCAATCGGGAAGCTCTGAACAACATAGAACTTCGTCACCTTTGGTCATGCCTCCATGCTTGATGCAGTTGCTTAAGCGAGACGCACCGATGCTCCCTTTCTTTCTCCTTGAGTTCAACTTCGTCCCTTCCTCGGGCGATGGTCTGAAAACATTTCGTGCAGACCGATTCGACGACTGAATCCGACGTAGTTCGATGGAAAAAATTACCCAATCCAACCATCTGACATCCTCCAAGATGCTTTGAAGTCAGCGCCCCCATAATCGCGTCGGTACATAGATTGCAATTCTCGCGCCGAATCGTTAATCGTGTGGAAAAGCAAACGAGAGTATTCGTTTTATCTTCGC
>CAVUWQ010000064.1:0-4358 GCA_963745105.1 uncultured Acidobacteriaceae bacterium | reverse complement strand
CGAACTATTTGGCTCACCTGGAGGGCAAGCCGTTCGTCGAGGGCAAGACCGTGACCGGCTTTACCAATGGCGAGGAAGAAGCGGTAGAATTGACGAAGGTGGTGCCTTTCCTTGTGGAGGATGAACTGATGAGCCTCGGTGCCATCTTTTCCAAGGTCAAGAACTGGGGCGTTCACACGGTCATCGACGGCCAACTGATTACCGGCCAGAATCCGGCCTCGTCGGGGCCTGCGGCCAAGGCTCTGATTGATAGTCAGGACAAGTAGGAACACTCACGCCGATATTCCGAAGCGGGCCTACGGACACATCGATGTCGTGGTCAACAACGCGGGAATTATGGAGAACTCGCTCATCAGCGAGGGCGACATAACAAGTTTTGACAACGTAATTGCGACAAATCTGCGCGGAACGTTCGTGGTGTTTGCCGAAGCATCAAGGCGTGTGGCAGAGGGCGGACGGATCATTGGGTTTTCGTCCAGTGTGCTGGGGTTGAATCTGCCGACCTATGGCGCCTATATAGCGTCGAAGGCAGGTGTCGAGGGATTGGTACGCGTGCTGGCCAACGAGATGCGCGGGCGTAAGCTCACTGTGAATGCCGTCGCGCCCGGACCGGTGGCCACGGAGCTATTTCTTACAGGCAAGACGCCGGAGCAGATCAATCACTTAAGCAAGCTGAATCCACTGGAGAGGCTTGGACAGGTTGAAGACATCGCCAACGTGATCTCCTTTCTGGCTGGACCGGATGGCGCCTGGATTAACGGGCAGATTCTGCGGGCAAACGGTGGCATGTCGTAAGACGTAACAATGATCAGGGCTGGGAGCAGAACCGCACGGCTCGAAGGAGAAGTTATGAAGTACGTGGTTGTGATTACGGGAGCATCGAGTGGATTTGGTGCGCTTGCAGCACGCTCGCTCGCAAAGGCCGGACATGTGGTGTATGCCAGCATGAGGGACACCGAAGGGCGCAATGCATCGCAAGTGGAGGCGGCGAATCGGTTTGCGCAGGAGAATCAGGTGGATCTGCGGACCGTTGAGTTGGATGTACAGTCGCAGGACTCTGCCGATGCCGCAATCGCACAGATCGTCCGAGAGAATGGCCGGCTGGACGTTGTAGTTCATAACGCCGGGCACATGGTCTTTGGCCCGGCTGAGGCATTTACACCTCAACAATTTGCTCATCCGTGCCGAATTTGTGCGTCGGCTCGGCTTTGCAGATCTTCTCCATCCCGCCCGTCTTGTTTGAACCCCTTAACAACAATTCACATCTCAGGGTCAGGGCTGGAGACGTCGGCCTTTGGAGGAATTTATGTTTGCGATTACTGGAATTACAGGCAAGGTGGGCGGAGCCGTCGCCCAACATCTTATCTCCCAGGGTCACAAGGTTCGTGCGATTGTACGGAGCGAAGAAAAAGGCCGGCAATGGGCTGCTCTGGGTTGTGACGTGGCCATTGCGGCCGTCGAAGACCCTATCGCGCTGGCAAAGGCTTTTGACAATACTGATGGTGTATTTCTGATGATTCCGCCCAATTTCGACCCTGAGCCTGGCTTTCCACAAACCATGGAAAACGCAGCGGCGATACGGCATGCAATCGAGACGGCGCAACCCAGGAAGATCGTTTTCCTCTCCACCGTGGGAGCGCATGTTGCCGAGCCAAACCTTTTGAATAATTCAAGGCTGACTGAACAAATGCTCCGGTCGACGTCGGTCCCTGTAGCCTTGCTGCGCCCCGGATGGTTCATGGAAAACGCGTCATGGGATGTGGCGTCTGCGCGCGCTGGGATGATCCCTAGCTTTCTCCAGCCTCTCGACCATGCCATTCCGATGGTGGCTACAGCAGATATTGCACAAGTCGCCGCAGAACTCCTGAACGAAACCTGGTCGGGCATTCGCATCGTGGAATTGGAGGGTCCGCAGCGCTATTCGGCAAACGACATCGCAGCCGGATTCGGTCTTGCTCTTGACCGTTCCATCCGGACAGAACCCGTTCCCCGCGAAACGTGGGAATCGCTGTTTCGTTCGCAGGGTATGAAAAACCCAATGCCTCGCATGCGCATGATAGACGGCTTCAATGAGGGTTGGATCGACTTTGAATTCGGCGCGGCCAAGAGCAGAAAAGGTGATACACGACTCGAATCGGTCTTGGAATCTCTTGCCAGAGAAGCAGGAGAAAGGAAATGATCGTCGAGACGACATCGGACTTCAAGCAACGGCGAGTCGCACGAGGCATCTGAATAGATCCAATGTGACTACAGAAGCGGTAACGCCGGAGTTATTTTCTTTCGCGAGGTCCGTCAGGATATGGCCTGGTGGGATTTCAAGGAAGAGGTTACAGCCCAGTTCCTCTGCGACTGTCGTTGCATCGTGCCAGCGCCGATGACGAAGTGAGTCGGCAATGGACGAAAGTAGAGGACAATGCGACAAAGCGGCACAATGGAGAGATCGCGGAGCAGAGATTGCGGTTGCGGACGTCGACGATCCAAATGCACTGGCAGCCGCTTTCGACGGAACGGATGGAGTGTTTCTCATGATTCCGCCGAATTTTGCGTCTGCTCCCGGCTTTCCTGAAACGCGCAAGACGCTGACGTTCTATTGTGCGGTTCTTGAAAGAGATCTGCCCAGGAAGGCTGTATACCTTTCTTCGATCGGCGCCGAGCAGACCAGCGGGTTGGGTCTCATCACCAGTTTGCATCTGCTCGAGCAAACGCTGGGGAATCTACCGATTCCCCAGGCGTTCTTGAGGGCTGGTTGGTTCATGGAAAATCACGCATGGGACGTTCCCAGGCGTTGGACTCTGCGTCAGTCATCGTTTCGTGTTTAACTGCTTTATACTTCGCTCCAATAGCCTCGTAGTCGAATTCCGGGAGCCCTTCATGCCAAACATTCAAGGTATCCACAACTACCGAGTTGCTCTTGGATTTGCACGCCACGATGAATGATATGGTGAGGGTGATCGAATCGGAAGATTCGCCTCTTGGTGACGACTTAATGTCGAGAAGTTTCATTAGGTCCCTCTGGATTTCATAACTCCTTGTGGAGTCCGAGCTACTTCGAGACCGCACGGGCCGCACTCTCAATGGTGTCGGCAACTTCTCCGGGGTGCGATATAAACACGCTATGACTCGCACCGGGGACTTCGACCACCTGGCTGTGCGCTCGCTTTGCGTACCATCGTTCAAGGTCAGGGTTGATGGTCCTATCCGCTCCCGCAACAACCATCCAACTCGGTTTGGTTCTCCAGGCAGCCGTGGTGATCGTCGCTGAGAAATTGTCCGCAAAGTTGAACACCTGCGACCGCGCCATGATTGCGGCCTGCTCGCTGGAAAGGTCGGCTGCGAATAACTCATGAAATTGCGCTGGGTCGATGTATGTGAACCCATCTTGCGTTTTCTTTATGGCGCCCGATTTGGCGAGGTCGCTCGGAAATCGCTTTCCGTCCTCTGACTCTTTCTCGCCGGCGTCCGGCATGTGCGCCGCCACGTACACCAATCCGACGACAGAGGGGTCGTTGCCGGCTTCCGTAATTACGGCTCCCCCATAGCTATGTGCGGCAAGGATGCTCGGTCCGTCCTGCAGCGCGAGGATCCGCTTCACAGCGGTCACATCATCCTGAAAGGACGTCTCAGGTTCCTGGACGATGCTGACGTTAAAGCCATCCTTCACAAGGATGTCGTAGACGCCTTTCCAGCCCGAGCCGTCTGCCCAAGCGCCATGAACCAGAACAACATTTCGAACGCGAGAGACTCGGTTCTGCGCAGGCAATGCTACGGACGTAAGCAACGGAAGGACAAGAGCGGCTTGATGGACCTTTCGTACGTATCGGGCGAACCTTACCGAATGATTCATTTGCGACTCCTATCGTACTGGAAGAGTTCAAGAAGCAGGACAAAAAACACCCAGGACGTGGCTCTATTGATTCGCGTTTCCCGTTAAGAGCCCCTTGTGTTCTTCATCAGGCTCATAGCAAATACGGTTCGTCCTGGATTTGATTCCACGAGACAAACACTGCCGCCGTGCTCCTCAGCTATTCGGCGAGCCAAAGTGAGTCCCAAACCTGTCCCGTTGGATTTTCCTGCGGTCACGAAGGGGCTGAACAAGTTTTTTCGAATAGAGGCTGGGATACCGGGGCCATTGTCAGAGATCGCGATGCGGATCTGCTCGTCGACCTGTCTGACATGAACGTCCACGCCCGGGGTGTCACCAGAGCATTGTGCGGCCTGGCAGGCATTCAGCAACAGGTTATAAATGGCACTTTCAAGATTCCTCGCATCAATGTCGGCTTCCAGGTCTGGGATCTTTCCGGCTGAGATGGAGACGTTCCGCCCGTCGGGGTGCAATTTCACCGCTGCAATCGCTCTCT
>CAVUWQ010000063.1:0-6715 GCA_963745105.1 uncultured Acidobacteriaceae bacterium | reverse complement strand
AAGGCGACCCAGGTGTTCTGGTCGAAAGGCTACGACGGAGTGACGATTGACGATCTCGTCGCCGGGATGGGTGTGGGACGGCCGAGCCTGTATGCCGTCTTCGGGGACAAGCGGGCGATATTCTTGCGTGTCCTCAGGGCGTATGCAGAACGGAAGGGCGCATCAGCCGCGAAGGCACTCCTCTCGCCACAGAGTCTTCGCGACTCGCTCGCGGACTTTCTGAGGTACGCCGTCGAAAGTGCGACCGAGAAAGGGTCCGCCCGGGGCTGCCTTATGATGTGCGTCGCGCCGCTTGTGAACGACGCTGAGGTTCAACGGTTCCTGCAGAGCGCGGTCGCGGGCGGCGTGGCGCTGGTGGAGCGCCGTTTCCGGGACGGGATCAGCGCGGGAGACATCCCACCTGACTTTCCGGTGGCCGTGCGCGCGATCCAAGTCACGGATTTTGCTCGTGCCCTCACCATGCGTGCGCAAATAGGCACGCCGCGCAAGACGCTCCTCAAAGAGGCTGAGGAAGCGGCCGACCTGGTGCTCCTGCCGCGCCTGAAGGCCATCGGCAAGCAGAAGCTATAACTTTCTCTCGCCGGCGATTGAGCCGGACAAACGCGGTGCCTGCATGATCGCACCCCTTCTGGTAAAGCCCGCCGACCCACCTTTTGCGAGGCTACCGTGAACACCGCTACCGGCGACGCTCGCAGCGGCTGTATGTTGGCGGCCGCTGCGCTGGGACATTCGGAGCGGGAGACAGAGATTCGTTCCTGGCTCGCGAAGGGTTTCACGGCATCCGCTGATATTTTCGCGAAACGTTTCGAGCAGGAGATAAAGGCGGGGCGCCTGACTCGCACACCCTCTGCCAAGGTGCGAGGCCGTTTGCTCGTTGACTTGCTGCAGGGTGTGCAGCTTCGCGCCAAGGTTGGTATTGCGCGCGAGCAATTGCTGCAAGACGCACGAAGCTATGTGCCCCTGATTCTTGGCAAGCAAGGCTAACGCACGTTTCGGGGGATGCGTCTGGACGAGTGCCAAATCGCCGCTGCACTCACCGATACCAGATTGGTAATGACAAATCGGCATGTCGGAAGTAATCAGGCCCATGGCTCTGGCGGTCAATGAGCAAATGGGCGATTCTGCGCCAATCCAGACGCATCCCTAGCTTCGCGGGGTGTCAATCGACCCTTCGCACTCCTGGGGTCCTTGCTCATACATAAAGCGCATGGAAGTCGACCGAGTGAAAATTCGGGTTGATCATCTTTATGCCCATATTGATCGTACCCTCATCGATTGGCTGCCAAAGAAAATTCGAGAGAAGAACTACTCCGCCGCGTCTTTTTGTCGAGAAACCAATAAACGTATTGCAGCCGGCGGAGAGGCCAGACTTCCATACAATTTCCTCTTTCCCGTCCGATGAGACGAACCAACCCAGCGCCACCTCCGTTCCGGCAAGAGGTGTGGCTTTTCGCGTCTTAAGCAGTCGCCCAATGGGTGCGCTTAGCTGAGAGTGCGTGAGTCCCATGCATGCCTTGAGGAATACTGTGAGGTTATTAGCCGTTGAGCGGACGTAGCCAGCTCCGGGCATGGCCGGCCAATCCCACAGCTGAGTTGGCTTCGTGTCCAGGTCGTGGCCTTGCACCAAGTGCCGCCGCATCTTGTCGGTCAGCGTGATGCGAGTGTCGGCGAGGCTGAGGGGACTGCAAACTCGCTCGACAAGCAGCTCTTCGTAGCTCTTGCCAGCGCGGCGGGCGAGCGCTATGCCAAGCAAGCCGAAGCTGAGACTAGCGTATTCGTAATGCGTGCCTGGCTCATATTTCGGCACATAGCTCGAGAGAAACTCGTAGAGCTTGGCCCCAGTGTAGTCTGCCATCGGATTGGGATAGGCATACCAGTCTGGCGGCAAATTGCCGGGCATGTTCGGCAGGCCTGAAGTATAGGTTGCGAGATCGATAAGCGTAATCGCCCGGCCCTTCTCATGGAGCGTCACCGAAGGCGGAAGATACTTCACGACGGGATCATCAAAGGCCACCTCGCCGCGCGCCACCATGTCTACAAGCAAGAGCGAGGTCAGCACCTTCGTAATCGACATGATTTCAAAAACACTATCGCGATCCATAGCGAGGTTGGGCACCCCGGAGCTTCCGTAAGAAGTCGTCCGTGTGCCGGCTTCGTCGACCACGACGGCAATCATGCCAGCGACCTTGTCGCGCGTACCCACAGTCTGCTGCAGGGCAGCGCGAATCGGATCCGTCGCCGGTCCAGCAAGACAATCGCCTCCAAGAGCGACAATCCCAGCACCAATTGAGTTCAACAAGAATTCACGCCGATGCATTATGCCTCACCCCTTTTTGCTTTTGTCCACAGTTTCCCCAAGAAAAGGCCGTAACGCAGGAAGTTAGCCGTGTGCGGGCGATGGGAAACAGAGCAGCAGGTGTTCGTTTCAAAAATCCTTCTTATCCCCAAACTACGTTCGGTAACAGCGATACCGTAATTCAAACGGTCGCTGGTTCGCAAATGTTCCGCGAATCTGCAGGACCCTGGCAGCATTTCATGCCCGTACAGGCCGGACGCGAGTCAAGAGGTCACCGACACGAAGCGCCGAAAGCACTCGATATTGCCGGTTCAGTCTCGATAAGTCTGCAAGGCTCCGCTGATCGGCTTCCGCTCAGTCGCGGGGTTACGTCAACAGGCCAATTCACTCATTGAACCCTCGTACAGAGCGAATCACTTCCGAGGAGCGCGTTTGTCGTTACTGACATAAGACGAACTTCTCACTTTGATTCTTAAGTCCGCCTAGCTAGACGTTCGCCTGCTCAGGCTGCTAATCTCAATAACGCACACCAAGGGTGCACCCCGTCCGCGGAAAGGGATCATCCCACCTTTGCACTTCTGGAACACCACAACCCACTCTCTTCTCATCCGACGAAGCGGATCGCGGACTTTAAAGAAGGAGTGAGTCATGGCTATTCGAGAACTTCCTGCGCGCCCCAACCTTGAACATCTGAGGAACCAAGCCCGCACTCTGCTGCGGCAGGGCTTTGCATCTGACGCATCTGCGATCGCACGGTTTGCTGCATTTGGCATAACTACGCCGACTCCAAAGCTCGCCGACGCCCTCCACATCATCGCCCGCGAGTACGGATTCGACACCTGGCCGGCGCTCAAGCTGCACATTGATGTTGCCTCAGAAGAACCCGTCGAAGCGCTTACTGCCGCTATCAAAGCCAACAATCCTTCACTCGTCCAAGATGTTCTGCTTCGTCACCCGTCTCTCAAATCCATCATCAATGAGCCGCTGCCGAACTACAGCTTCGATACGCCGCCGATTGTTGCTGCTGTTCAGAAAGAGAATCGCGAGATCATCGACGTGCTGCTCAATGCCGGGGCCAATGTCAACCAACGTACCCGCTGGTGGGCTGGCAGCTTCGGCGTCCTCGATTGCGCCAGCTCTGGACTTGCGGACTATCTCATCTCTCGCGGCGCAATCATCGATATCCATGCCGCCGCACGGCTTGGGAAAATCGACCGTGTCCGCGAACTCCTGGCCGCTGATCCGCAACTCGTGCATGCACGCGGCGGTGACGGCCAACTACCACTCCATTTCGCTGCCACCGTTGAGATCGCCGCTCTGCTGCTCGACCACGGCGCCGACATCAACGCTCGCGACATCGACCATGAATCTACCGCCGCACAGTACATGGCTTGCTCTCGGCAGTACCTGGAATGGCGAGAGCCTTATCGACACGATGTTGCGCGCTTTCTCATCTCCCGAGGCGCCCAGACCGATATCTTGATGGCATCCGCCATCGGTGATCTCGCGCTCGTCGAGCGCATACTCAACCATGACCCAGAGACGATTCGCACCACCGTCAGTGAACGCTACTTCCCCAAGCATGATCCGAAGTCCGGGGGGAGCATTTACATCTTTGGTTTCGGATGGACCAAGTCCCCGCACATGGTCGCGCACCAGTTTGAACACCCTGAGGTCTTCGCGCTCCTCATGCAGCGTAGCCCCAACTGGCTCCGCCTGATCAACGCAGCCGAAGTCGGCGATGAGGCTTACTTCCAGCGCATCCTTATCGACCATCCGCAGCTATTTCAGAAGCTTTCAGCCAACGCCGCCCGTCGCATCATCGGCGTGGCGTTGCGCAACAACACCCGCGCTGCCCAGCAGCTTCTCTCGGCGGGCTGGCCTGCCGGCGCTGCAATGGACAACGGCCAAACCGCCCTCCACTTTGCTGCCTGGCACGGCAATGTAGAAATGGTTCGGGACCTCATCACCCACAAAGCTCCTGTCAACGTCTTCGAAACCGAGCATGGCGGCAGTCCACTCGCGTGGGCTCTCCACGGTTCCCTCCATGGTTGGGCGCGCGAAAAGGGTGACTATCCGGGCGTCACGAGGGCATTGCTCATCGCCGGAGCGGCCATACCAAAGCCAGAGCGTCCGCTGGAGGCCGCTGAAGAGGTTTTGGCAATTATCGAGCAGCACGCTTCTTGAGTTTGACCAGTCACTACATGCGCGTTTCTTGGGACCAATCAGGAGACATTATTTCCGGATTGCTCGTGACTCGGGCAGGTGCCTGTCAAGCGTTGATCTGCCCTGCAAGCAGTAGGACCTTCCCCACCATGGGTGCGATAATTTCGGTAACGAATCCTCCTGCAACTTATGAAGCGCCACGTCCTCATGTACGGGTTGATCGGTGGAATCTTGATTGCTCTTCTCCGGTGGACCGAGTATCAGTTCCTTGTCGTCGAACATTCCATCGAAATCTATGGCGGACTGATCGCCGCGACCTTCGCCGTTCTTGGCATCTGGCTTGGCCTCAAGCTGACGGCAAAACGCCAGACAATTGTTGTGAGGGAGGTCCCCGTCGCTGCCGAGGGACCGTTCATCCCTGACGAAAGAAAACGTGAGGACCTCCATATCACTCGCCGTGAGCTTGAGATCCTTGAACTGATCGCCCAGGGCCTGAGCAACCGCGAAATCGCCGAGAAGCTTTTTGTGAGCGAGAGCACGGTGAAGACCCATTCCAGCCGTGTTTTCGACAAACTCGGCGCGAGACGAAGAACGCAAGCGGTGCAACTCGGCAAGGAATTCGGCCTTCTCCCCTGATTTACTCGTGCGCGGGCACGGTTCGCGCCAATAACCTCTCCCCCAAACGAATGATTTTTTCTCTCCGCCGCCAAAATCAACCAAAAGGATGACGACACCGACCCCGCCTGATGCGGTATGTTCGAGCCGGTCAACGCTCAATACGAGCGAACGTAACGTTTATGAAAACATGAAGTTTATGAAAACATGAACTTCTTGAAAAAAGGAGCGAACATGAAGTCTCTGAATTCGATGAAGGTCTTTGTCGTGGGTACGCTGTCGATCGGCTTGTTTTCAAGCACTGTGCTCATTCCCGCAACCGCCCAGGAACTCCCCCGGGTCTACGACGCCTCCATGCCACGTGATCAGCAGATCACACTCGCCGAAAGCGCCGCCCCGGCCGAGGTATCCAGTAAAGCCACAGTTTATGTTCTTGGCCCCAAAGGCTACGAGAAAGCGCGCGAAGGCACCAACGGCTTCAGCTGTTTTGTTGGCCGGCATTTCGTAAAGCCCGCAGAAACAACCATTGAGCCGCAGTGCTTCGACGCCGAAGGCAGCCGCACTCTCTTGCTTGTCTACATGCACGGTGAAGAGCTGCGCACAAACGGCAAGTCCGAGGCCGAAATCAAGGCAGACGTCGCCAACGGATATAAGGAAGGCCGTTACCAGTATCCCAGCAAACCGGGGTTCCTCTACATGATGTCCAGCCGGAACCGCTTGCGCGCGATGCCCGAGCATGGCACTGGCATTTTCCCTCCGCACCTGATGTTTTATGCGCCGAACATGACAACGAAAGACATCGGGTTCGACGCCCAATCGCTGGCGAAGCTCGATTATCTTGGGATGACTCGCCCCGGAGCGGGCGATAACCTGATCGTAGTTATCCCAGCGGCATCCAAGTCCCCAGCTGACGTGGCTGGTCGCTGACCCCGGATGCGCATGTGGCTGGCACCATGCGTAGAAAGGTTA
This sequence comes from uncultured Acidobacteriaceae bacterium, assembly GCA_963745105.1. GTDB lineage: Bacteria > Acidobacteriota > Terriglobia > Terriglobales > Acidobacteriaceae > Silvibacterium. Next base: position 669 of record CAVUWQ010000063.1, on the reverse strand, counting down.
GGATCGGATAAAAAACATTACGAGAATATGAGAAAGATCATTGTCACCTTCGGGCTAATTTCCGGCGCTATCTCCTCGCTGATGATGATAGCGCTGGTGACCCTCGGCGGCAGGATTGGCTTCGACCGCGGCGCGATCATCGGCAACACCTCTATCGTGCTCTCGTTCTTGATGGTGTTTGTCGGCATCCGAACCTACCGGGACAACATCGGCGATGGTCAGATTACCTTTTTAAAGGCTTTTGCCGTCGGCCTCTCCATTACGCTGATATCCTGCATCATCTATGTCGTCACCTGGGAAGTGATCTACTACAACTTCTTGCCTGGTTTCTGGGACGCATATGGCGCTCATTTGGTTCAGAAGCTCACCGCCTCAGGGGCTAGCCCGGCAGCCGTCCAGGCAAAACTTGAGCAGGTCAGAAAATACAAAGAGCTGTACAAAAACCCATTCTTCAACGCAGTGCTCACGTTTATTCATCCCTTCCCGATTGGGCTCGTCATCACGCTGTTCTCCGCGTTGGTCCTGAGGCGAAAGCCGCAACCGCAACCCGAGCAATCACCCTTGCAGGAATCCTGAAGCTGTTCCGGCGGCTTTACTCTAGGGTCAGGACCACTCCTCGATTGATGCAAAATTGCCGATTCACTCACCAAGGGCAGATCGGTAACGAGA
>CAVUWQ010000062.1:0-4240 GCA_963745105.1 uncultured Acidobacteriaceae bacterium | reverse complement strand
TTACAGGCGGAGTGTCCGTTGGACGTTACGATTTGGTCGAAAGAGTACTAGCGGAACTTGGGGCGGAATTCTTTTTCACCGGTGCGCTAATTCAGCCCGGCCGTCCGGTGGTTTTTGGACGAGCGAAAGAAAAGTATTTCTACGGCCTGCCGGGTAATCCGGTTTCGACCATGGTTACGTTCGAATTATTCGTCCAGCCGATGCTGCAGGCACTGGCGGGACGGTCCCCGAGCAAATTGAAGTTTCTTCATGCCCGGCTGAAAACGGAGGTCCGTACAAAGACCGGACTGAGGCGATTTCTCCCAGCCCTGATCTCTGGAGAGTTCGAGAATTCGGCGGTTGAACTTGTGTCGTGGCAAGGCTCCGGGGACATGGCGGCAACCGCGCGGGCAAACTGTTATATGGTCATTCCGCCCGACCGCGACCGGATTGCGGCTGGGGAGTGGGTTGCCGTGATGATGCCGCAGTGCGCGATGTAAGATGAAGAAACGGGTATGGCAAAAACTCTCTCTCACTTTGATCGCGCTGGACGCGCACGCATGGTAAGCGTTGCCAAGAAGCGGGAGACCGGTCGAATGGCCGAAGCAAGCGCCTTCGTAGCCATGAGCCAAAAAGTCATGCGGGCGCTGCCCAGCAACCCCAAAGGCGATGCTCTCGAGGTTGCGCGGCTGGCGGGAGTGATGGCAGCGAAGCGCACTGCCGAGTTGATTCCCATGTGCCATCCCCTGTCGCTGTCACACGTTGATGTGAACTTGCGGCTGTGCGAGAATGGCGTCGCTATTGCTTCAAGAGTTACTGCCACAGCTCAGACCGGTGTAGAAATGGAAGCGTTGACCGCCGCAAGCGTGGCTGCATTAACCGTCTACGATATGTGCAAGGCGCTGGATAAAGGCATTGAGATCCGGAGCGTAGTTCTCGAGCGAAAGACAGGAGGAAAGAGCGGGGATTATCGCCGCACGACCTCCAGCAGCAGGAAGAAACGGTAAGCGATGGCGAACAGCGTCAAGCTGCTCCTGGTGGACGACAACCCCATGGTGCTGGGGATGTTGCAGCAGGCCTTCGCCTCGCTGGCGCGAGTAACATCGGCAACCGACGCCGCGGATGCGCTTTTGAAGGCAGTCGACGATCCTCCCGATCTTGTCGTTTGCGACTACCGCATGCCCGGCATGGACGGGTGGCAGCTCATTGAACGCCTCAAGAGCCGGCCCGCGACGGCAAATTTCTCCGCCGTCCTGATGGCCAGCAAGGCTGACATAGACGAGAGGCTGTCGCAACAGGAAGTCGCCGACGATTACCTTGAAAAACCTTTCTTTCTGAAAGACGCTACCCGCCGCGTAAAACGCCTGGTCGATCGCATCGCTCTGGAGAAATTGGCTAAGACAGCGCCCTCGGACGGAGTGGTCCGCGGGAACCTGGCGCAGATGAACGTGATTGACCTTATGCAGTCACTGGAGATGGGCCGGAAGAGTTGTCAATTGACGCTTGTCAAAGGCACTGAGAAATGTGAAGTGTTTTTTATCGAAGGGCAAGTTGTGCATGCCACTTACGGAACACTGACCGGTGATCCTGCGGTCTTCAAGGTGCTGCGCTGGACGGGTGGCAACTTTGAGCTGAACTTCGAAGGGAAGACCGACAAGAAGACAACAGTATTGAACACCCAGGGACTGCTGATGGAAGGGCTGCGATTGCTGGATGAATCGCAGCGCGACGAGGGTTCGGGCGGCGATGGCGGATCGGGCGGGAAGGAAGAAGAGGAAGATGTCCTTCTCGACACCTGAGATGCCTCAGGCCCGCACAGCCGCAGTGGTGACAGTCAGCGACTCGCGAGCTCGTGGTGAAGGCGCCGACCTCTCCGGGCCAGCGGTTGCAGAGGCACTCCGGGCAAGCGGCTTCCAAGTTATCGCTCAGCAGGTCGTTCCCGACGATTTAGCAGGAATCCAGAGTCTGCTGACGGGCCTCGCAGACAAGGTTCGCTTTATCGCAACCACCGGCGGTACCGGCATTGCCCCACGCGACATCACTCCTGAAGCCACTCGCGCCGTTTGCGATCGCATCATCGAAGGCGTGGCCGAACAGATGCGTCTGTCCGGCTCCAGGAACACGCGTTACGCTGTGCTGAGTCGTGGCGTCTGCGGGGTGCGCGAGCGGACGCTCATCCTCAATCTGCCGGGAAATCCCCAGGGTGCGGTGGATTCGCTCGCAGCGGTGCTCGATCTCGTGCCGCACATTCTCGATCTGCTCGAAGGCAACACGAAACACTCGTCTCAACCTCGCTGAACGCTAGGATCGCGGATCTGACACTGGCATTGCTTTTCCCGTAAACTTGAGCACTTGAAGACGATCGGACATCTTCTGTCGCGGTACACAGTCTGGATTTGGGGGCTGCTGAAGCCGCTCGGAGCCTGGGGTGTGTTTGCCATCGCGGGGATCGATTCGGCGCTCATTGGAATGCCCGTGGACGCGATCGTTGCCGCCTATGTGTATCAGGACCGGCACAGGTTCATCCTGTATGTGGTGATCGCGTCGCTGGGGTCCGCTCTGGGCAGCATCCCGCTGTACATGATCGGCTATTTTGGCGGAGAAAAAGTGCTGCGCAAGCGAATCTCTGAAGAGCGATTCCAGAAGATCCATCAATCCTTCGAACATCACGAATTCTGGGCGCTGATGTTTCCCGGGATGCTGCCTCCGCCCATGCCGTTCAAGCTGTTCGTGCTGGCGGCGGCTGTGTTCGAGATGCGTATCACGCACTTTCTCGTCGCCATTTTTGCCGGACGCTTCGTCAGGTTCACGGTGCTGGCCCTGCTGACCCTGGAGTTCGGGCCACAGATCGTGGAGATTGCAGGATCAGGCTTCAAACGACATTTCGGGTGGGTGCTGATAGTGGCGGGGGTTGCCGCGCTGGTCTGGTTCATCCTCAGGCGACGGAAGATGAGGGCTCGGCCTTCGGAGGAAGTTCCGTCTACGGCATCGTGAACCGCTAATCTCAGTTATGCGATGCGATCGTGCGCTGAGCTCTCGCGATTTAGAACGGCCAGCAAAACCGGCGTCGCGAACATCGCTGCCGTAAAGAGCAAGTCACCTTCGAGGCCGCGGCGGAAGAATGGCAGGCCGGCGTCGTAGCAGGCCAGCAGCCCGGCCATGTTCATCGGATACATCTTCCATGCGGCCCACACTGCAAAATTACTCAGCAGGAAAAATGAAACGGAACCGACAACAGCCGCGCTCATGATTTTAACCGGGCCACCCTTGCGCAGTTGCGTGCCCAGCAGCAACATGCCCGCGTACCAAGCCCAAGTCACGAAGTGGTCCCAAGCGAAGACATACCGATAGACCATCGTGGTCAGAACGATGTCGGAAGCCGCCAGCAGAGCCAGCGGAATCCACATGCGGTTGCGGGGTCCGCGAGCGCCAAAAAACAATAACGCCGCACCAACCGGCGTAAACGACATGGGATGCGGCAGGAAACGAATGGCAACCGCGATGATGACGAAGATGTATGCGAGCATGGGCACCTCAGATGTGGAGTGACTATTGTGGTCGGAACAGCGGCAGCGCGTCAAGCCGTGCCCATCGACATTCAGCTCAGTTACCCGCCGGCTCGGGAAACTGTGTCCGGTTGTCTCCGCCACCGTAGACGTCGCCGACTACTCGAAGATCTCGATCAAGCATGACGCCTGCCCCGAGCGGCGACTGGCGCTTTCCGCCGCGACCAAGCAAACGGTCCACCAGACCCGGCAATTGAGCAAACCGCAGATCCTGGAAGTGCACAATGTATCCGCCCTCGGCCAGGTCTTCAGTCTCCGTAATGGGATACTGCGCCCAGTCCAGGTATGCGCGACCAAGATAGGATGCCAAACTTGCCAGGTGATCGGACTCGTCGTAACGTTGATCCGGGCCTGTGGATAATATAGGGCCCCGATCATCAATGAAAACGGCAGGCCGGCGGAATTCGAAAGCCGCCCGTGACTCAGCCGGCAACCGCCGGCACAATCATCGAAGCCCATACTTTGCGTCGCATTTGGCAGCGCGCTCGGCGGCTTTAGCGCTAGCAAGCACGGCCAGAATATCAGGCCGGAAATGGTTATCATTTCATTGCCAGAGCCGCCAACCAATTACCATCCAGGCGGCCTCGTACTCGGCGTAGGGTTTGGCGCCAACGATGATGCTCGAAATATTTACGCTGGCGCGGTTCGTCCCCGTCAGGCCGATGAAAAAGGTAGGCGTGCCGGTCACGCCGGCC
>CAVUWQ010000061.1:0-5696 GCA_963745105.1 uncultured Acidobacteriaceae bacterium | reverse complement strand
TACCGCTTCCACCGTATATGTATACCGCAAAACTTCCGCCGCCGCCGTACCCACCGGTTCCACCGGCGCCACCATTTCCACCACTGCCAGCATTTCCACCAGCGTTATTTCCTTCACTGCAGCCGCAGGTACAACATTCGCCATCCACGCTACCTGCACCGCCGCCGCCGCCGCCGCCGCCGCCGCCGGGGTTGTCAGCTCGAGACGGCTCAAAATAACTTGTGTAAGTTGGGTTGGGATTGCCGCTAATAGCAGGACCGGTTCGCCGTGCTCGGCGACCCACCCGGCAATGCCCTGACCGACGGGAACGCGGACTTCGCGCAGGTCGGCTTCGGAGTGGCCGACGGCGACGGCGTAGTAGAGCTCCTTGCGGGGTTCGTCCATCAGCAGCAGAGACCATGTCTCCGGTTTGAAGAACTGCTCCATCTGCTGCATGATGGCGCGCAAAATCGTGTCGCGATCGAGCGATGAGGTGAGGGCTCGCGCAACATTATGGAAAACCAGCAGATCGCGCAGATTTGTATCGCCAGAGGTGGGTTGACTGGGGGTCATGGTCGTGCTCGTTCTGCTGATTCTCACATACTCGTATGGGTTTGGAGCAGATGTCACCCAACTTGCCCGTGATAAAACAAAAGCGATGGCCGCGAGGTGATAAATGGCTTCTTCTGACGACTCCCGCCCTAACCCCAATACGAAGACTGATAGGCGCCAGTTCCTCCGGCAATCGGGAGCGGTGACGGCCGCGGTTTTCGCCTCATCCGCAATGCCCGCGCGCGCGGCAGAGAAAACGGTAATGCCTCCGCTGCCTTCCAATCCGCGCACGCAGGCTGCCATGCCGACGCGCAACCTGGGCAAGACGGGATACAAGGTCGGGGTTTTTTCGCTAGGCGGACAGGCCGCTCTTGAACAGGCAAACAATTTCGATATAGCGGTGCCGATTATCGAGCGCGCGCTCGATCTGGGCGTGAACTACATCGACACATCATCGATTTATGGCGGCCCGCCGCGTTGGAGCGAGCAGTATGTCGGCCGTGTAATGAAGCATCGCCGCAACGAGGCGTTTCTCGCAACCAAGACCAAAGAGCGCACACGCGATGGCTCGATGCAGATGATCGAGAAGTCGCTACAGCTGCTCAACACAGATCATGTCGACCTGTGGCAGCTGCACGATATCGGGACTATGACCGATGTGAATGAGGTCTTCGCCAAGGGCGGTGCGATGGAAGCACTGCTGGAGATGAAAGAGCAGGGAGTGGTGCGCAACCTGGGCATTACCGGGCATTATCGTCCGGAATCGTTGATGGAGTGCATTCATCGCTATTCGTTCGACTGCATCCTGATGGCGTTGAACGCGGCCGATACCCATCACTACAGTTTTAACGACCAGCTGCTGCCGCTGGCAGTCGAAAAAGAGATGGGCATCATCGGCATGAAAGTGCCGGCGCGCGGACGGCTGTTGTCATCGTGGACGCCACAGCCTCTTGAGCAGCAGAAGCATATGTGGGAGGGGATGGTCATCGCCGACCGCTCGGGTCCGTTGAGGATGCGCGAGGCGATGTATTACACGCTTTCCCGCCCGGTAAGCACGGTGATCATCGGCTGCGACAACATTGCGCAGCTCGAGGAGAATGTGCAGCTGGCGCGCGACTTCACTCCGCTTTCCGACGGCCAGCAGGCGCATCTGGCAGCGATTTCCGAGCCGGTTTCTAAACCGTCGCTGTTCTTCCGGTTTTACGACCGGGCGTAGAGGCAGCTGGCACCCGGTTGACTAAGAGCCGGTTAGCCAAAAATCGCTTCGCGGAAAGCTGGATCACATGGATGCTGGCGCCGTTTTGCGGCTACGCCTGCTGGCGTGGAGCTCCTCATATTGGGCATTGTCAGCGGTTACATGCGAGGAGTAGCTTAATAAAAGGAATTGCGATTTCCTTCTGGAATGAGGATCCGCCATGCAGGCACACGCCATTGCTTCCGATCAACCTTTGACCCACGTCGACCAGTGGGATGATTTTGTTGCCTCGCGTTACCGCGAAGGAAAAGCGGAAGAAGAGTTTCGCAACTATGATGCCGAGGCGAATCCCGGTGTGGCCGAGTTCTACCGGCAGAATCATGCTTACCAGACTTTTGATTTCGTGCAGCAGAAGCGCGCGGAATATCTGGCACTGAAGAAGGGCAAGAAGAGCATCTGGGAGTGCGCGGAGTTTCTCAACACGCTGGTGGACGAGAGCGATCCGGACACCGATCTTTCGCAGATCGAGCACCTGATGCAGACGTCAGAGGCGATTCGCCGCGATGGGCATCCACGCTGGTTTGTGCTCGCCGGATTTATTCACGATCTGGGCAAGACGCTTTGTCTATACGGCGAGCCGCAGTGGGCGGTGGTGGGCGATACCTTCCCGGTCGGTTGCGCTTACTCCGACCAGATTGTTTATCCCGAGTACTTCGCCGCAAACCCTGATATGAACGTGCCTGAATACCAGACGAAATATGGCGTGTATGCGCCGAATTGCGGACTGGACAAGGTCTTCATGTCGTGGGGACATGACGAGTACATCTATCACGTGACGCGCGACTACATGCCGATGGAGGCGCAGTACATGCTGCGCTATCACTCGTTCTATGCGGCGCATCGCCATGGCGCGTACAAGCACCTGATGAATGCGCAGGATGAGGCAATGTTCGAGTGGGTGCGGAAGTTCAACCCTTACGATCTTTATTCGAAGGGGCAGGCCAAGCCGGATATGAAGGCTCTGTTGCCGTACTACGAGGATCTGATCGCGGAGTTTTTCCCGGCGAAGATCGACTGGTAGAAGTGATTCAGGAGAAGCGGGTGCGCTTCCAGAGCAGCCATCCGCTGGCTCCGAGCAGAGCCAGTACCGCAGTCATCAGAATCGCGATCCATCGTCCGTTCATCTCGAGCGGCGGACGATGGGCTCCGATGCCCAGCCACACGAAGATGCAGACGCCTGCGGCGATAATCAGCCAATCCCACCAGGCCCTTTGATCTCCATCTCCATGCGCGAGGCCGGCTTGGGCGGCTACTGCCTGGTTGTAATCCAACCCATAGCGATCGCATTCGCGAGCAATGGCATCGTTCACTGAGAGATGCTCCTTGCGCGCAGCTGACGCGCTGCCGATGGCGATGGCGCCGGCGATCATGAGCAGCGAGCTGGCGACGATGACGGTGCGGTTGTGATCGCTCACACCACGCAGCTCACCAAAGACCAGCGCGCCCCAAGCCAGTCCCCATAGCTGGTTGGTATTGGAGAGCGGGATTCCGCGGCCTATACCGATGTACTTCGTCGCGTATTGCTGGAACATGTCGCCGATAACCCAGCAGAAGCCTCCGAGAAAGAGCCAGAAAATTTCTGGACGAAGCAGGTGAAGCTGTACCGCGGTGCTAGCGCCTTCGCCGTGGATGGTGGCGGCGAGAATGGCCATGGTGGTCAGTTCGCCAACCGTGAATACGGTGACGAAGGAGAGCGGGTTCATGCCGCTGAGGTAGGCCTTGCGATAGGGCAGGTACATGGTTCCCCAGAGCAGGCTTGCGCCCAGAGCTGCCGCAACGCCCGCGGCGCCGTGCGTGGAGGCCCCCGTGGAGGGGTGAACGGAGGCGAGGTCGAGCGTGATGGTCGCGACGACAACGGCGATGCCTCCGCCGACTACTTTGATCCATGTGAGCACGCCGGCTCCGCGCAGCTCGCGGAAGAGGAGGCATCCCCAGAGAAGACCGACAAGCGAATTGGTGTTCCACAGCGGGAAGGCGATGGAGAGGCCGACATTTTTGATGGCGAAGACGGTCAGCGTATTGGCGACGGCCCACAGCGCGCCAGCGAGAATGCCCCAGACGATAAGGTGCGCCTTGTCGAGCAGGTCGGCGAAGACGTAGCGCGTGCCTTTCATCAGGGTGGGTAGGGTCCAACGTGCGGTGAAGACGCCGGCCACCATGCAGAGCGAGATGACGACGGGAGAGTAGCCCGCGTCGACAAGCTTGGTAGGAGCCTCGGCTGAGCCCAGCCATGCGCCGGCAGCGATGCCGCAGGCTACGCCGAGACCGTGCATGGATTTTACGGGAGATTTTTCTTCGGGCATGCTCACGCGTTCAGGAAAGGTGCATCAGCAGGGCGATGCCGATGAAAAGAACGACGACCGGAATCCAGAAATGGGTATCGGTGAGGATTGCGGTTAGGGTCTTCATTCCTGGGTGATGTCTGCTCCTGCGCTCTTTTTGACTTTGTGAGTGTACGCCTGCGAAGGGAAGTGTTGGAACTCGAAAGAGAGATGCGGCTGATGGACAGTTGTTAGAACCGGCATCTCCGAACCGAGATATGGCGCACCCGTTTCCTATCTGCCCGCACCCGCTACCTCCATTCTTTTCTTTACTTCTTTACCTTCGCGGCTGCGGCATCAACATTGAAGGCGTCGGGTGGGAGTGGGACATTGTAGGCAGCTTTGTAGAGGTAGCGCTGGCTGGTGACGTCGCCGTTGTGAAAGCGCGTGATGCTGTACGGGGTGGGGATGCCGTCGATGACGTCATAATCGTCGTACTCCTCGCGTTCCTCGTTCTTGTCCTTGTAGAGCGGGTCGCGCCACTGGAAGGTGCGGCTGCGCGGCAGGTGGGTCTCGGCGTCCATCTGAATGGTGATGGAGTCGTTCGATGCGGAGATCAGCGTGACCTGGTCGGTGAGATGACGCTCGGAGAGAGATTGTCCTTCCGAGATAAGAATGGTGTTCGGATCCTTCAGCCACAGGCGCACCGCCACGTCGATGGTGTGCGCTTTTCTGCGCAGCGCGTCGTCGCAGATTTCTTTGGGCAGCGCCTTCTTGCCCTTGTAAGTTGTCTCCCAGCATTCCTGCCCGGTGAAGATCTCGATGTCGTCGTGCTTTTTCCCAAGCTCCACGCGTTCGTCGCCGAGCGGCGTTCGCCATTGATGGAAGTCGGTGATAGCGCCGGTCGGTTTGCCCTGGTAAAAGCCCGAAACGCGGCCCTCCAGATAGGTATTCTGCAAAGCGAGCCATTGCGGACCGCCGAGAGCCTTTACCATCGCGTCGAGCGCGGCGCGGGCTTTCTGCTCATTAGCTTTGGCGGCTGCGTCGCTTTGGTCAGCAGACTGGGCGGGGGCTGGTTGTACACATAACGAGATTGCAAGCAGAGCAGCAGCAAACAAAAAGGTCTTTTTCATCCGACGAGAACCGCGCCTCCATTGACATTGACGATTTCGCCGCTCATAAAGCCTGCATAGGGGGTGCAGAGAAAGAGAATCGGACCGGCTATTTCCATTGGACGTCCCACGCGACCGAGGGGAATCCCGGAGAAGATCCAATTTCGCGTGGCGGGATCGTTGAGCGCGGGTGCCGACATGTCGGTCTCGACCCATCCGGGTGCGACGCAGTTGACGTAGATGCCCTGGCCGGCGAGTTCGCTGGACAAGCTTTTGGTCAGGCTGATGAGCGCACCTTTGCTCACCGCGTAGTCGGCGTGTTTCGCTTCGCCGCGTTGTCCGGCGGTGGAACTGATGAAGACGATGTACCCGGCCGCGGCGCCGGGAGCGGTCCGGCCCTGCCTTTGCATCTGCGCTACGGCGGCCTGGGTAAGTCCGAAGACCGAATCGAGATTGATGGCCAGGGTAGATTTCCACTGATCGTCCGCCATGGACGCGATCGGAGCATCGACCGATGGCCAGACGCCGTGATTGACG
>CAVUWQ010000060.1:0-5022 GCA_963745105.1 uncultured Acidobacteriaceae bacterium | reverse complement strand
CTGTGTCTCGTTGTTTGGCGGAATCCAGCCCGCGCGATTGCGGGCCTATTTGGTCGATGCCTTGAGAGATGGGCCGTCAAACGATGGGCTAATCCAACGCTTTCAGCTCATGGTTTGGCCCGACTCCCCCACAGGATGGCACTATATCGATCGCAAACCGGATGCGGATGCTCTGGAGCGTGCTGCAAGGGTTTCCGATTGGAGGCTCGGTCCGGTATCCGAGCGGCGGTCTGTGAGTCCATCTTCCTAGTTCGGCAGCCGCATGCATCCCAGCTCTTGTCCGCTCCGATTTTCGCTCATTGTCGAGTTGGTGCACGGCTCCGAAGATGGTAGTCATGAAGTTGCCAGTCGAAGTCTCGTCAATGGTCTCCATGACGGATCGCAGGACCACTCCGGCTGAGTACAACTGCGCCCTGGTTGCGATGAGATCATTGGCGTTGCGAGAGAATCGGCTCAGATCGTTTACCACGACGTAACCGACTCGATTTGCGGGATCGTGGCAATACCTGAGCATCCTCTGGAACTCTTCCCGCTTGGTGGTCTTCGCTGACTCTCCCTCGTCCCGAAAAACCTGCACGACGGGCCAGCCTTCATGGGCGCAATGCGCAAGTGTCCGCTGCTTCTGAACCGGGAGGCTCAGGTTCTGTACCTGCTCATCGGTCGAAACGCGGCAATAGACAACGGCATTGGGTCTTTCGATCCCCTTCTTCGGCCTCCGCATTAGCGTTCCTCCGGCTCGAAGTCCGCGCGATGATACCAGTGGCCAAGCTGAAGACCGGGGTGATCTTTGTCGGCGTGGGGACGGCTCATCCAGATCACGTCATTCCTGGTGCTGAAGTCAGGTTTGACTCGGTTGTCCCGATTCAAATAGGCGTCGATCACAATGTTCGCCAGCTGTTGGAGGTGAATGGCCCGCTGGTCGTCGGTCATCGACCCACCTGTTCTAATCCTCGACTGATTGCGGGGATTGAGCCTCGATCCTAGCACCGGCCAGGGGTAGTGCGTCTGCACACTATGCACCAGTGGATTGGCAAGCCGGGAGACCGGGATCAGGGGATCGTGTCATCCGATGCACTTCGACGCGCTGGAGGCCGGTTCCTGGCCCGTCGCGGCACATCTCCGGCTCGTAGCGATGCGCCGGCGTTGATTCCAATCCGTGAGTCCACGAGCTGAAGCATCACGCATAGAGTTGGAAAGTCTGAAAACGCGGAGGTGTGCTCGCTACCGGCCAATGCTCGGCGGGGAACGCGACGCTCGCATCTTCTTGACCGCCTACCCCCGGGTATTTATTTGATTACAATTTCGACATGCTCATCATGCTTGTCGCTGATGCAACCCAGCCGATCTACGTCACGATCCAGCAACCTGCCGGTATGCCGGAATGGATCAAGGTTCTGATTACGGCAGGTTCCGGTGCCATGTTTGGGCTTCTGACAGCCGTGACATTGGAATACGTGAAGCCCTTTATTGCAAAACGGTCAGCGAAAAAGCTGGTTTCTCAACAACTGATTGCCGAGATCAAGAGCAATCTCAACAAGGTGGAATCGGGTGCTGGCATCCTTGAGGAGGAAGCTCGGGCCGGAGGCGATCAGGACCTCGCCATGAGCATTGCGTCAACGATTCTGTCGAGCGTGAATAGCGACAGGTACCGTTTCTACTTCGAGAAAGAGAAGCCAGTGGTTTATGAGCTTGATGCGGACAAGACCCTGAGCGAGTTTTATAGTTCTCTCAGCAACGGTGTTTCCTTTTTTGAGAAAGCCCATTTCGATGGAATGAGAGTTTGCTTCCGCTACTCGACTCTGCTAGGACACCGCTTTATCCGCGCCCACAAGATCGACTACAAGTACGAACCTACAATCTACGACACCATGCACCGCGACAAGAAGAAATGATTGAATTGCGGAAGGACCGGCACATTGTCCAGTTGAGGTACACCCTCCCTTTACGGTCGGCGCTTTACACTTTCAGCCCTGAAAACCGTAAAATTTAAGTCGGTGATTTTCTACTTGACACTTGTCTCCTCATAGTCTAGAGTCATATTTGACATCCGGAGAGGCGATCATGACGGCAGCGCGGCGCGGTGGGAAAAGGGTTGGGTACATCAGGGTAAGCAGCATCGACCAAAACACAGTCCGGCAGTTGGACGGAATCGCGCTGGACAAGACGTATACGGACAAGGCGAGCGGGAAAGACACGAATAGACCTCAGCTCCAGGCCGCGCTGGAATACCTCCGGGATGGCGACGTGCTAGTGGTTCATTCAATGGATCGGCTCGCAAGGAACATCAGCGATCTGCTTCTCACTGTGGAAACGTTGAACAAACGCGGCGTAGTGGTCGAGTTCGTCAAAGAGGCACTGACCTTCACTGGTGATGACAGCCCAATGTCCAACCTGATGCTCACAATCATGGGCGGCGTGGCCCAGTTCGAGCGGGCCATGATTCGCGAGCGGCAACGTGAGGGGATTGTCAAGGCGAAGCAGGCTGGTAAGTACACCGGGCGCAAGTCCACCATGACGGAAACCCAGGTCCAGTCGATTCGTGATCGGTCGGCGGCTGGTGAGAACAAGTCCGCCCTGGCTCGGGAATTCGGTGTGACGCGGCAAACGATCTATAACCTTATCGCCGCATAGGCAGTTGATCTGGATCACCTGTTAAGGCCCTGTCGCAACGCGGCGGGGCGAATTCCCAAAACGCTATTGGAGGCTTTGAGACCACGACGATTCATATCCGTCACTGAATCGCACTTTCTTGAATCCTAGCGAACTCCACTCGGACATCGTTGCAGAATCGTTAATCATGTTGTAAACAAGCGGACGGTTCACTAGCACAAAGGTGATTGTCAGCGTGTCGGCATTCTTCCCTTCAGCTCTGACAGTGGCATCCATTCCTGCCTGAAGCAAGCCACGTTCATACTCTGTCGCAAATCTGAGCCGCTTGCCCCTGGCTTCCCCAGCAGCCTCCTTTGCCGCAAGTGAAGATGCCCGCGAGTAAAGCGATGATGCTCGCGGCTCGTCCAGATCGGGTCCTTTCAGTTTAGTTAACGTTTTGACTGTGGCGTCATAATCCTTAACCGAAAATTCCCGCTCTGCTTCCTCAAGGATTTTTGAGGGTTCATACGCAGCTACCGGAAGTGACTGAATGGCCTCCGATGATTTCGCTACGGATTGTTCTTTTCCTGAGCAGCCGCGTATGGTTGCGAAACCGGCGACCAAAACGATGGCGAGAATTGCTAAGCTACCCGCTGTCGAATGGTCGCTCTTCGTCTTCAGACAGGTTGGACACAAGCTACTCGTGAGGTTCGGAGGCGCTGCGGCACCACACTTGAGGCATTTCATATTCTTGTCCTTGGCCTGTACGGTCTATGAAATTTGGAAGGCTACGCCCTTTCATACGCTAATCAGGAGAGGAACCCTATTCCACAAAAGTGCGGCGACTGTCGAAGAGACTGAAGCAGAGATGTCTTTCAAGGCAAACGCGGTTCAAGACCTGATGGGGATATGAAGACTCCGGTGGAAGCCTCGCCGAATCAGAACTGTAAGTGCCTGATTCTAGGTTGCCATGAAGCTTTGGCGCAGCGAATCCAGCATCTTCAGGGTGATGAGCAGTGTGTTCCAACTGGCGCTCTCTTGGGACGCCAATAAGACCACCAGGTTGGTCAGCATACTGCAACACCGGAATCCACGGCTCTGAGCGGGCTCACGTTTCTTCAGGCTCGTGCCCTCCTGAGGTCGATAATCCTGCATGGCTCGACAAGGCAGCGGTCGGTCAGGGGTTGCTGCTTGCGTCAGTCCAGTCGAGCGATCCCTCAACCCTTTCAATCGAGCGAACCATCGATCTTCGGGAAGCCTCTCGCAATCCTCAGAGCGTCTCTCGTCACCTGCAGGTACCACTTCTGCTGCAACTTCCGGGTCAACTAATTCAATTCATCTTTGTTTTCTGTGCTTTGCATTCCAGGGGTACACGGAAGTGTAGTTGACTCGTGAATCTATCGAGCGGACCATTCAGCTACCAATCCCTTGGTTCGTCTGCAAAGCTTCCTGTGTTCACCGCGGGGGCTTTTTGGGAGTTGCTGATTGGGCCATCATCCGGCCCTCGAGAGGAAGTTTGCGATGCGTACCCTGTGCGCTTTCACCCTGCGGCTTGCCGCGATCCTACCTGTAAGTCTTCTGATCTCATTGATTCCGGTCGCGGCCGCCTCCACGTTTACCGTTACCAGCAAATCGGTTCCCAACGGCGTGGACGGTGTGGCCTATTCCGCCCAGCTCGCATCGGCGAACGGCACGGGAAAGGTGACCTGGGCTCTGGCCACTGGCAGCTCGCTTGTCAAAGGATTGACGCTGAGCAGCGCCGGCAAGATCAGCGGAACGCCCACGACGTCTACCAATGGCGCCGGCAGCTTCAAGGTGACTGCCAAGGATTCGGCCGTCACAGCGCACACGGCAACGGCCACGATCGCTTACATCATCAATCCTGAAGATGGCAGCTTCCGCATCACCACCACTTCGTTCCCCAACGGAACCGTGGGCGTGGCTTACTCCAGCGCGATCAAATCCAGCGGCGGCACGGGAAAGGTGACTTACAAGTTGATCGACACCACCAAGCTGCCGGCCGGACTGAGTCTGTCGACGGCAGGTGCGATCACCGGCAAGCCTACCGCGGCATCTTCCGGCAAGAATTTCTGGGTGCAGGCCACCGACTCGTCGACACCCACTGCGAAGACTGTCAAGGCCTACCTGGGCATTCTGGTGCTGCCCGCCCTCAAAATCACCCCAAGCCTGCCGGCTGGAACCGCGGGCACGCCTTACGGTGGAACGATCAGCGTATCTGGCGGAGCGGCCACTTATACCTGGGCGGTAAATGGCAAGGTCGTTCCCGCCAAAGGCACTCAGGTTGCTCTTGGCGACAACTTGAACATTTTCGTTTGCGATAATGGCAACCTGTGTATCGGCGGATCGCCCAGTTCGGCGGCCAAGGTGTCCTTCAACGTATCGGTAAAAGACACTGCAGGCGCTACCGGCGGT
>CAVUWQ010000059.1:0-8583 GCA_963745105.1 uncultured Acidobacteriaceae bacterium | reverse complement strand
ATCTCCAGAGATCGAATCAACCCAACCTTGCACTTTGACCCGAAACTTCCTGCCGGCGAGGAAACAGACTTTATCCTACGACTTCTGGCCACCGGGCTCCGGGGGCGTTTCGATCGAAGTCTACATATCCATCATCCACGGCGCGATATGCTAAGTGGCACGGTGTCACGAGAACGGGCTCGAAAATACGGAGTGGGTATGGGTATGGTGGTCCGCAGACATTCGCTAATTCTTGTCTGGTGTGGTCTGCTCATTTACGATCTCGCGCGCACACTTCTCGTCTCAACACGTGGGCAGTTCGAGAATGCTCGCTTCTGCCTTGCCCACACTTCCGGCTTATTCCGAGGCTTCGTTCTTCCGGAATCAACCTATGAGTGATAAAAGCCAAGCCCCTCCCACAACATGCATCAACCGGCGTTCTTTTTTGTGCGGCGCTGGGGCGCTATTGGCCGGGGCCGGCGGTCTCGCAATGTCGCAGGCTTTACCAGCCAATCTTCCAAACACGTCCGCGCTCAAGCGAGCAGCACGGTTGAGCGGAAAAACACTCGGGGTCTTCACCGGAGAGCACGAGCTTTTGTCTGACCCCATGGCGTCGGCCATTATCGCCAATACATTCTCCATGATAGCCGTAGGGAACGACCTCAAGTTCTCTACCCGTCTGCGCCCAACCCCGACCACCTATGATTTCTCTTTTGGGGATGCTGATGTTTCCTGGGCGGAGCGACATAACCTACTCTTTCGCGGGCATTGCCTGGTTTGGTGGAATGCTCTGCCAAGCTGGTTTCAGTCCTATGTGACACCTGCAAATGCCAAACAAGTCATGACGGACCACATTACCGCCGTAGTCAAGCACTACGCCGGTCGAGTGTACTCGTGGGACGTTGTGAACGAATCCGTCGATAGTCGTCTTCCCGGCGGTCTGCGTCGCAAACCGTGGTTGGATCTCATTGGACCCGACTATATCGACATCGCATTTCACACTGCCCATGCCGCCGACAAAAAAGCACGCCTTGTGGTGAACGAGTGCTACATCGAGCATGACACCCCCGTGGAAATAGGAAATCGTGGCTCTCTTCTCACCTTGGTTTCTCGTTTGAAGAAAGCGGGTGTTCCGATCACCGGTATCGGCGTCCAGGGGCATCTCCGGGGTAATACCGCTCTCGACAAGCCTGGAATGACTAAATTCCTCAAACAGATACAAGACCTCGGGCTGGAGATCATGATTACCGAACTCGACGTCGATGACGTCAACGTTCCCGGACGTCTCATTGATGAGACGGTGGCCAACAAGTACGCTGAGTTCCTTGAACTCATGACGCCGTACGTTAATGTCGTCACGTTCGAAACATTACGCGACAATCCTTACCTTCCAAAGCGTCCAGACGGTCTTGCCCATCGTCCCAATCTCCTCGATACAAACTACCAGCCTACGGCTGCCTACGATGCGACTTTGGCAGCGTTGCAACGCTACAGGAAAGCAACGAAACACGCGTCCTAGATTCATACCTCGTCTTTCGGGCAATGCCGCTGTACCCGTTCTCTCCGCGATCGTTCAATCACCTGCTAAATCCAACAGATCGTGCTGCCGACGATCCACAAGGAGGGCCATCCTTACATGTTGTTCAAAAAGCCAGCGATCGCAGGGGTAGCATCATCCTATTTGAGCTCACGAGAAGTTCAACCAACGCCCATTCATTTCTATGTCTTGAGCTGGATCCTCCTCGTTCCGCTTTTGTTCTTCGCGACCAATTCTTCGCCGTCGCTTCTGAGTGATACCAACAGTACCCTGATGACAAACGACAACGTTCTGTTGAAGACGAGCAGCGGTCCCCGTCCTCAGGTGTTGATCGGCTATATCTTCATGTTCGGCCTCATGGTTGTGGGCCGAACCGAGATAATGCGTGCTGTGACAAAGAACAAATTCCTCGTGCTGTCGGGCGTGGCCTTGGCCGTGATCTCTGCAACCTGGTCCAATGTGCCGATCGTCACTTTGCGCTACTCGTTAGATCTAGCCCTCACAATCGGGCTTGCCTGCTATTTGAGCGAGCGCTTCTCTACAGAACATCTAATGAGGTTGATGATTCTCGCGGGAACGGCCGCGGCCGTGGCAAGTATCGGATTAGCCCTGCTCCTGCCAAGCTACGGTATATTTCATCGCTACGAGGGTGGGGCGTGGCAAGGGATATTCTCCCATAAAAATGCACTAGGGGTCGGCATGGCACTTTTCCTTACCCCTATCTTCTTCTCACGCCAGGCACTGAGTGTCAGGATCTTCTACTCCTCCTTGCTCTTGATGCTTATCGCGTTGAGTCAATCCCGCACCGCATGGTTTGTAACCATAAGCACGCTTGCTTTCGTAGTATGGCTTTACCTTTTCAGATTTCTTCGTGGTATCGAGATGTTCATGCTTACCGTCGCCACGATCGCCCTGGCGGGAATTGCGACGCTAGGCGCGGTAACTCACTTGGCGGCCTTCATGGCATGGCTGGGAAAGGATCCAACTCTTTCAGGCCGGACCACCATATACCAGGTAATTCTAGATTCGATCCTCAAGCATCCTATCGGTGGCTATGGATACGGTGGGTTCTGGAACGCAGCTAATCCAGAATCACACAACGTCGCAATGCGCGTGAACTGGCCCAGCATCGGATATGCGGAGAATGGGTTCCTCGAGCTCGGCCTGCAGCTCGGCTTAGCTGGTGTTGTGATCGCAATATTCATTATCGGCCGGGCGCTCATCCAGGGATTGCGGTTACTGCGAGCCCCCCATTACACACCGGCTATAGGCTGGTTCACAGTTCTAATCTTTGTCGAGTTGTCGACGAATATCGACGCAGGCGTGGTATTAGCACCCGGCAACCTGATATGGACTTTGACACTTGTCGCCGCACTTGGCTTGGCAAACGAGACGAGACGCGCATCAGCAGCAGCCGCCGACCGGCAATCTGCTCCATTCGTTACCAGTTACTAGGGGGCTGCCGCCCAGAAGAGCGTGCCTTCGGCTAGAGCCCACCACTCGGAGTCTTCTGCGACGATGAAACGGATACACGAACTCGACGGTTTGAGAGCTATCGCCGTAGCAGCGGTCATCACAGACCACTATGCCCCGTTTCGAACGATGGCCAATGGGTTACCCACAACCATGGGTAGCTACGGCGTTGATGTATTCTTCGTTCTTTCCGGCTTTCTCATTACAAGAATCCTCCTGGGTCTTAGGACCAGGAAGGACGCCTATCGCGTCTTTTATGCGCGGCGCTCGTTGAGGATTCTGCCTCCCTTCGCTCTGTTGCTGCTCCTGGTGTATGGAACGAGCGCTCTTCTGAATCAGGCCATTAGCCTGCCGAAGTTGCTTGGACACGCTTTCTTTCTCCAGGGTTTCAAAGGCACGGGATTGGTCTTGATGCGGCTAAGGGACCTCATTACCGGGCGTTCCCAGCTTCCTGGCTTGTTTGACACGGTCGCTCATTACCAATTATCCCGGGACTATCCTCACCTCCCCTTCACGGGCAGCCTTGGCCCGACGTGGTCCCTGTCAGTAGAAGAATGGTTCTACGTATTATGGGCACCGGTCGTTCTTCTGCTCCGGCGGCGGCTCATAGGGGCCATTGCGATCGCGGCGTGTACGATGGGCTTCCTAATACGCTGGCTGACGGGGAACCAAGCGACCTTCCTCTCCACCGTCGATGTGCTGGTCTCCGGCGCTCTGGTTGCCTTGTGGCTTGAGTATCGGGCCACTCGCTCCGTCGCTGATCAATTGTGGATGGATCGGATAGTGGGGACGGTGTCTTTTGTCTCCTTCTGCCTGTTGGTGACTTTAACTGCCGCACACCGCGATCGGATGGCTGGCTCTCTGGTCGAAATTGCACTTGTGGGCGGGATGTCGTGGCTCGTGCTCAACAGTGGATCACTACACCCAGTCACAACAGCGCTCCGCTTTAGAGTGCTCGTCTACCTGGGCAGCATAAGCTACATGACCTACCTCATTCATTTGCCTATGTATTTTGCCGTAAGGTCACTTTTGACTCGGTTTCTCGCCACTGCTCCCATGGGTATCCAATTGTGGATGGTGGCTGTAGCTAGCATCACCGCCACTCTTCTCTTTGCGGCCGTATCGTGGAATTACTTTGAGGGTCCAATCATGGGGTTGAAGGACCGCATGACCGACAGCCTCACCTCTGACAGAAGGGTCGCCAGACGTCCCATGGTCGTTGAAGGGTGAGAATCATCAAGCCAAATTAACTCAAGATCGAATGAATCCTTGTAAGGCGCGGTTCGATAGCAACTGTAGATTATCGGGGCACTCCATAGGAGCGGATTGACATTGTTACAACAAGATAATCTCGCAATGGCTAGTACCCCATGCTCGGTTGTCCGACAGAAAGAGAGCCTACCTAGGGTCGCTTCGTTGGACGGGCTCCGAGGGGTTTCGATATGGGCCGTGATGCTAGCGCATGCGTCGAGCCACTTTCCGCAGACGATACTACACGAACATCTCTTGCATACCGTCTTAGCGGAGCTCTCGTATTTTGGCGTGACGGTCTTCTTTGTCATTTCCGGATTTCTAATCACTTCGCTACTTATGAAGGAATATCGACACTCCTATCGTGTCGATCTGCGCCGCTTCTACCATAGGCGTGCGGTGCGCATTCTTCCCGCCGGCATTCTGTATATAGGAGTTGTACTCGCTTTTGGAGGAGCAACCAGGTTACAAGCCGCATACGCACTAACATTCACGACCTCATTTTTTTTCGAGCACGCCTATGTGCCTCTCCAGCAACTATGGTCGCTTTCGGTGGAAGAGCAGTTTTATCTCCTTTGGCCCCTGGTCTTTATGTTAGGCGTGCGAGCTGCCAAGCGGTCGGGATGGGCAGTGATGTTACTTTGCCCTATTCTTCGCCTGTTCCTTCAGCACTGGGGGTACTCGCAAACTGAGCACCTTGCGCCCGCGATTGCCGATTCTGTCGCCGCAGGCTGCCTGCTATCGCTCTACCGCGAAGAAGTTCGCGCATTCGTCGTGCGCTATCTCGTTTCAGGCACCAGCTTCTTTCTGCTGTGCGTGACGAGTTTGGTGACCTCCGAAATCGTTTTCCGATGGAAGCTCGTGACGCTCTGGGGTCTCGTGCCTTGTATGATCGCACTTATCATCAGCGCCGCGATTGAGCGGCGAGACCACATTCTGAACCGCGGACCACTCGTCTGGTCGGGCCTGCTGAGCTACTCACTCTACTTGTGGCAGCAACCTTTTCTCGTGCTTGGCGGCCCACTCAATTTCTTGTCTGTCAGGCTCGTTGCCATTTTTACAGCGGCCTACCTGTCTTATCGCTTCGTGGAGCAACCCGCATTGAGGCTCTTAAGACGCGATGCAAATAGAAACTTCTTGCCCACCACCCTGAATGCGACACGTGTCCAACCAGACAATCACTCGCTACAGGGCGCCGCAACCGAAAGCGCAGTAGGAAGAGCCGGTTGTTCGTGAGAGACGGCCCGATGACACATAAAGGTGTGACCGTCTCTCCTCACAGCCCGCGACCCGGTGGCGTCGCGCCGCCGAGCGTGAACCCAGCTCTAGCGCCCCACGCTACCAGGCTTCCGTCTTCGCATGCGATCGTTAACACAGAGTCGAACAGCGCCCGCCATAGATTGGCCGGAGGTGATTACCTGCAGCAAACATCGGGCGTCTTGCATAGCACATCAGGCGTTGCAGACTACCGAGTTCAGGGTGAGCCGACGGAGTCGAAGCGGTTTTACTTTCCTGAACTAGACATACTCCGCTTCTGTGCCTTCTTGATGGTTTTCCTGTGCCATACCATCACTCCCACTCTAGAATCGGGCCCCTACGGGCATTTCTTCATGATCGTCAAAGCGGTAGGTGCACTGGGGGTGCCGGTCTTTTTCTTTCTCAGCGCATACCTGATCACCGAGCTTCTTTTGATAGAGAAAGGGAAAACGGGCCACATAAACATACGCAATTTTTACGTGCGTCGTATCCTCCGCATATGGCCGCTATACTTTTTGTTCCTGGGTACCGCATACACGATTGGCCGAATATTGTCCTCGTACCATCTGCCGGCGGCGGCAATCCCTTACTACCTGCTGCTTGGGGGCAATTGGTGGAAGGGAGCATCAGGCTACGCTGGGCCGCTCTGGACGATTAGCGTTGAGGAGCAGTTCTATCTAATTTGGCCCACACTGGCAAATAGATTGTCCAGCAGAGCACTTGCTTTCGTATCCGCGGGCATATGGGTTTCTTCCCAGATTGCTCTGTCCCTATTGGCATATTGGCATCTGCCCATTGGGAAGTACGTCCTGCCTAACTCGTTTGTGCAGTTTCAGTTTTTTGCCCTAGGCGCTCTCACCGCCCTCCTCCTTAAGAGCGAAAGACCGAATTTCTCGGCCGCAACACGGATCGCTATCGCAAGCGGAGGTATAGTCTCCTTCTTCCTTGCGGAATATCTGCTCTATGCAACAGTCCGGGAACGCGATGCTTCACTTCTCACAGTTCCGGGATTCTGGCTCGTAGGCTTAGGGGTTGTACTTCTATTCCTGGGGGTTTCCGGCGCCCGCGCTCCGGCGATGCTCCGACCGCTTGTTTACCTCGGAAAAATCTCGTACGGTCTGTACATCTTCCATTTACTTGTGCGCAACATGGTGATCAGCGCTGCGACGCGTTTGCGTTACCACCAAAGCGTTTACGTTCTGGACTGGCTCGTCGCGTTGCCCTTGACGATCGTGGTCGCCCACTATTCTTACCGGTTTTTCGAGTCACGATTTCTGCTGCTCAAGGAACGGTTCACAGTAGTTGAGAGTCGCGGGATTTGATCTGGTGGCTTATGTCGCCCCGCAAGATCTGCCAGTACGCGATGAACTCTCGCCGGCCAGTATAGACCGATAGCGGCCGTCCCGAGGCCGCCGACTACTTGCCCTTTCGCCAGACCGATTGCCGGAGGGGATGATCGCGAACGTGAGTGATGTCTCCCTGCCCTAGAAGGAGCTATTGCTTGCCCTTCCTGCAGAGGATCGCGGGCTTGAAACCTGAAATCTTACCTACCGTCAGAGATCGATGTCCTCTTACAGATGACGGCGCCCTTGTTAGGCTGAATCCCCCAAAGGAGAAGAACCAATGCTCACCAGCGTCAAAGCCTTCATCAAAAGCGTCCCCGTCATCGGACCGTCTATCGCTCATCTTCGCGGCGAAGCGTTCAAGAACTCCGCAAGCTATTGGGATCGTCGCTACAAGACTGGTGGGAACTCCGGCGCGGGTAGCTACAGCAGGCTCGCAGAGTTCAAGGCTACCGTGCTGAACGACTTCGTTCGTAAACACCAGATAACGTCGGTAATTGAGTACGGGAGCGGAGATGGCGCCCAACTGAAGTTAGCTCAATATCCGAGCTATACGGGAGTCGACATCTCGGAGAAGGCCCTGGAAATCTGCCGCACCATATTCCGTGATGACACATCGAAGCGTTTTCTGCATTCAAGTGCGGTGACCACAAGCACCATGGCCGATCTCTCTCTGTCACTGGACGTTGTCTATCACTTAGTGGAGGATTCAACATTTGATGCGTACATGCGGCAGTTGTTTAGATCAGCCGGGCGGTTCGTGATCGTGTACTCGAGCAACATGGAGCGTGAATGGCCTTACAAGCACGTGCGTCACCGGCGATTCACAGATTGGGTCGTGCAGAACAAGCCAGAATGGTATTTGCAGTCAACCGTAAAGAATGCCTATCCTTGGGACGCCAGCGACCCACAGCACACATCCTTCGCGGATTTCTACTTTTTCGCGTTACGTTAGATTTACTTACACGATTTGGGCCATTGATCACACGAGACCTCTCGGTACCCGACCAGGGCACCGGGAAAGGGCTATTGCTTTTATTGGATAACTTATGACAAAGCCGTATTTTCCAGCCCTGGATGGATTACGAGGTGTCAGCGTCTTCTTAGTCATTTTGGTCCACATTCGGACGAAATCGGATTGGCTGGCACACGTTCCAGGTCAGCTCGGCGTAGACATATTTTTTGTCCTAAGCGGATTTCTGATTACTACCTTGCTGCTTCGGGAGCAGGATGAGTGCGGCAAGGTTGACCTTACCGCTTTCTATATCCGCCGATTCTTCCGTATCGTCCCGGTTTATCTATTCGTGCTTTCTATATATCTGGCTGTCTGCCATCACGACCCAACAAAATGGCGAATGTTAAAGCCAGCCCTTTATCATTACTTCACGTTCACTAACGAATTCGTGGCGCGCGGCGTTCCCTATTCCTTTTCTTGGACCTTGGGTATCGAAGAGAAATTTTACTTGGCCTGGCCTTTGCTTTTTTTCGTTGCACTACGAGGCCGCTCGCGGATGATAGTCGTAGCCCTATTGTATCCAGCCCTCCTGGGGTTGCTGTCACACCGTATGGGCCGATCCTATTCGGGCCTTTTGGCCGGCTGCCTTTTGGCCGTCTTTCTGTCGGAAAGTGGCTTCACCAACGTAAAGCGGCTTTTGGCGAAGGTGCCAGTGTCTATCCCTGGAGGTTTTGTGGTTGCCTTTTTCTGTCTGGTTGGGTGGGACGAACGATTTACGATTCCCTTCA
>CAVUWQ010000058.1:0-7924 GCA_963745105.1 uncultured Acidobacteriaceae bacterium | reverse complement strand
TTTACTGTAACACCTGACTTTTAAGATTTTCGTGTTGGATGGCGGGCGGGATTTGGGGGTTGCGTTGCGTCATGTAACTTTCCGAAGTTTACCCTCCCTGACGCTGTCTTTTTTTGTTGTGTAGCCATGGTATTTTTATCTCCTTTTTTTTAAACAAAAAAATCCTGAAAAGTAGGCAGTGCCTATCTTTCAGGTCATTGGTATTAACATAGAATGGTCAATCTAAAATTGCGCACGTACTGGAACCTTAGAAAAAAGGGATTGCAAAGATAGCGAACCTGCATCAATTAATCAAAAAATATTCCAAAATTTTAAAAATTCCTTTTTTTGACGCAAACTACTGTAAAATCAACATGAATTTATTATTTATTTATGCGAAAACACCTACAATACCTTTATCTATTCATCGCATACATTCGTATAATGTTATATGGCAGACACACAAAAAAACCACAAGCAAATACTTGTGGTTTAAGAAATTAAAAAAGATATTAATTGTTTGTTGCAGTAAAAAACCACCAGTAACCTTTGTACCATCCGTACAAGTGTCGCGCTCTGCGATCAGTCGCAGATGTACGAAGATCTGGCGTACATCAGTGTTTCGCGCAATGACCTGCGCGGCAGTCTGCCGCTCTATCAAAAGGCCTATGAGGGGCTGAAGGCGTGCTCTGGGCCCGACAAGAAAAACACGCTGATGGTACAGGCGCTGATGGCCGGCGCGATGAACAAGCTGGGCCAGTCACAGGCTGCCATCCCGATTCTCGAATCGTCTCTGCCCGCCTGGAAGAAGGTCGCAGGATCGAGTCCGGATCTTTTCGCCCCGATGTATTACCTGGCGAGCGCGTATGTCGCTACAGGAAGGTACAAAGACGGCGAAGCGATGGCGCAGCAACTGCTGACCGTGCTTCAGGCGACAGTGGCGGCGAAAGACAGGCGCACCGGCGCTACGCAGATGGTCTACGCGCGAGCGCTTGCAGGTCAGCACCGCTATCAGGAAGCGCTGCCGCACGCCGTAATAGCCTGCAAGTTGACCGCGAACGGCATGACGCCCTATCGCAAACAGCTCGAAGCGGAAGCGAAGGCCCTTCTGTCCGAGATCCAATCAAAATTGCACTCCTGAGACGTCTACTTAGTCGGTCATCGCTCCATAAGCGGGTTCACCCAGCGCTTCAAAAGCCGGCCTGGCAAAGAGAAAACCCTGCATATACCGCACACCGAGGTCCGTAAGCACCATCGCCTCCCTGGGCCTTTCGATGCCCTCGGCAACGACCTTGATGTTCAGACTGGCGCAGACATCCACAATCGCGCCGACGATCCTGCGTGCCGCCTCATTGCTATCGATTCCATCGATCAGCGCCCGATCGACCTTCACTACGTCGGGCTGAAATTCAGCGAGGAGCGTGAGCCCTGCATAGCCGGCACCAAAATCGTCGATTGCTGTTCTGAGCCCGAGACGCCGATACTCGCGAAAGATTGCAGTCAGGTGGGTCCGGTCAGAAATACGCTCATCTTCCGTCATTTCAAAGATGATCTGCTCCATGGGCAGCCCTACGCGTTCAGCCGTTGCCAGCGTCGTGGAGATACAGTTCTCCGGCTCTTCCACAGCTCCCGGCATGAAGTTGATGGAAACGCTGGCGCCACTGCGCGCGATCCCCAGCTGCACTGCCATTTCAATCGCCTTGATCTGGCAGGACTGGTCGAAGGCATACAGGTTCTCGCCGGCAACCCGACTCAGCATGTCGCGGGCCAACTGTTGCTGCTTACCCCGCAACAGCGCCTCATAAGCGAAGACTGTGCGGGTCTCGATATCGACAATCGGCTGAAAAGCCATGGTGAAGTCGAAGGGCGGAGAATACTCGGCTGCCCTGAAGCACGCCGCGGCTGCTCTGAGCGTCATCCGACCTTGCGATGGAAGCGAAAACATATTTCAAAACTCCGGCAGACTTCTTCGATACATTGGTTATCGCCGGATCCGGCAAAAGGTTGAAAGAGAAGGGATGTAGGAGGAGATTCAGAAGTTGTAGAGCAAGACTGAAATAGAATGTCAGCTCCCTGATTTCAACCTTACGCCGCTTTGTGATGGACGCAAGAGCTGGAAAGCACTTAATCGTTCACAGGCCCCAAAATGGAACGCGCCATGATCACCACCGGCAAAATTGAAGAACCACAAAGCGGCACGCTCGTGCGCTCAACCGCGTGATAGCCGCGCGCCTTGTAAAGCGGCACTCCCGTGAGCGTTGCAGCCATCTCAAACCGCGTAAACCCCGCAGCCTGCGCTGCCTGCTCGCATTTCTGCAACAGTCGTGATGCTAACCCGCGCCGCGCCCATCGCGGATGAACAAAGAATGCCCGTATCTTCGCCGCATTTGTCCGCGGGTCAAGAAAGGAATCGTCCCGGACAGCATGGAGATCGCCGCCGCAAAGCGTACTGCGTCTACTCCAGCCACCGCAGGCAACAATGCGCACACCATCCACCGGAGCAGGGTCTTCGATCACAAAATAAGTGCCATCCGCAATCAGCAGCGTGTCAAGGGTGAAGACTGTTTCAACCGCCAGTGCCAGTTGTTCCGCGGAGTAATCGTCTTTCTGCAGTTCGCGGACAGACTGGGCAATCAAACGACGCAGTTCAGGAACATCGTCTGTCGTCGCCAATCGAATTGGAAACGCCGCCACGCCAAGAAAGCGCACAGTGCCAGTTTCATTCTGAAATTTTGGCGACGGCTCGTCTGTCACGCGAATCAGGAATTACGACTGGGCCTGGCTGGCAGCTGGCTGCGGTACCGGAGCGGCCTGCGCCTGTGCAGGTTTCGCGGCAGCAGGGGCGGCCTTCTTCGGTGCTTCCGCCACGGGCGCTTTCTTACCAGGAGCGAGGATGGCATGCAGCGTCGTGCCCTCCATGCGCGGCATGAATTCCACGATGCCGATGTCGCCCATGTCCTGGATCAGGCGATTGATGATGTTGTAACCAAGGTCGCGATGGGCCATCTGGCGGCCTTTGAAACGCAGCGAAGCCTTGACCTTATCACCCTCATGCAGAAAGCGGACGGCCTGGTTTTTCTTGGTCTGATAATCGTGTTCATCCACGGTTACAGAAAACTTTACTTCCTTGACGACGATGACTTTCTGCTTCTTACGCGCCGCACGATCGCTCTTGTCTTTTTCGTAGAGAAATTTTCCATAATCCTGAATACGGCAGACGGGCGGTACCGCGTTCGGCGACACTTCCACGAGATCCAACCCGCGTTCGCGGGCAATCTTCAATGCTTCGAATGGCTGCAGGATGCCGAGCTGATTACCTTCGTCGTCGATGACGCGAACTTCGCGGGCGCGAATCTTATCGTTGATGCGAATAAATGACTTGGCTGAACGTTTATCGATGATGCTCCTCCGGGGGTGTCCTCCAATTACGGCGAGGATGGGCCTTGCCCAGTCAGTATACCATTCTGAGATGCGGCCTCAGGCAGCCATGACCGTGCGCAAACGGCCAATATTCAGTAAATAAAGCTCAACCGGCAAGCCCCGAATCTATTTGCTCGCCGCAAAGGCCCGACTCGCTCAGGCCCATCATCCTCACATGCAGCAGGCGATTGGCGGGGAATTCTCCAGCAACCGCTACAGACAGGAAATTATCCGCCATCGCCGCTGTGCGGGAAGCGTCCTTTCCCGCGTGCAGGGTTACCACAGACAGTCGGCGGCCGATAAAGCGCTCACGAAAGGTGCGATGCTTTGCGTCGATCAAGGCGCGCAGTGCTGCCATGCGTTCCTTCACTGCCTCGCCCGGAACTGGCGTCCGCTGATGCAGTTCCCAGGCCGCCGTTCCCGGTCGCGCTGAAAATGGAAACAGATGCAGGTAGGTGAAAGGCTGCTGCTCAAGGAAGCGGAATGTTTCGGTAAAGAGCGCATCCGTCTCGCCGGGAAAACCCAGCATCACATCGGCGCCGATCGCCGCATCTGGAACTGCTTTCGCGATCTGCTCCAGCTTTGAGGCATAATGCCAGGGCCGGTAGCGGCGATACATCGCCCGCAGGATTGCATCTGAACCGGATTGCAAGGGCAGATGGGCATGCCTGGCCAGCCGCGGATGCTCTCCCTGCGCAAACGCGAGGAATAGCTCCAGCAGGGGCTCCGTCCAGTCCATCGGCTCGACAGAACTGATTCGCAGACGCGGCAGTTCCGTCTCAGTGAGGATCGCCGCTACCAGCTCATCCAATCGGCGAGGCTGCGTTAAATCCCGCCCCCACCGGCCAAGGTTAATCCCGGACAGGACCAGCTCCTGACCGCCGCCCGCCACAAAGTCGCGAACACTCTCTAAAACGGTATCCAGCGCCACTGAACGGCTGCCGCCCCGCGTCTGGGGAATCACGCAGAAGGAACAGCGGTTGCCGCAGCCGTCCTGCACCTTCAGGTTTGGCCGGGTTAGATGACGTCCCGCCTCGCTGCCGGGCGCGATCAACGCCAGCTCTGCATGGGCAAAGGTGTCATCGACCAACGTGTTTGCGGAGTTGAAAAGCGCACTGATTGGAACCAGGTTGCTATCAACCTGCGGTGACCTGCCAACCATCCCGGCAGCAATCCGTGCCACCAGCGCCTTATGGCTGTTGCCGACTACGCGGTCCACCCCGGGGAGCGCCGCAACCTCTGCCGGTGCCCGCTGGGCGTAACAACCCGTCACCAGCACCCGCACATCTGGGTTGGCACGCCGTACCTTCCGCACAAACGCGCGCGTCTCGCGGTCGGCCTCAGCTGTCACACTACAGGTATTCAGAATCACGACGTCAGCGCTCGGAAAATCCTCCGCTGCGGATAAGCCGAGTTGCTCCAGCCCGGTCGCGATCGCGGCTCCGTCCGCCTGACTCGACCGACACCCGAAATTTTCGACGTGATATTCTGCCACGTTACCAGTCTAACTTTGGCGCTCACTGAGCGCGGGCCGGTTTACTTCCCTCTGTTGAGAGCCCGCAATCCTTCACGCTAAATTTGCGGGTCTTTCCCCAGACGGTTTCAACAAAGAACAATCAAGCGATTGGGAGTACAAATAGTTTATGAAACAGCGCATTCTGTTGGTGGATGACGAATTGGCGATCCTTCTCACCCTGAAGGCCGTGCTTGAAATCCATGGGTTTGAGGTGGAAACGGCCGCGTCCGCACGCGAAGCCAAGTCGAAATTGAAGATCAACACTTACCACATGGTCATCACCGATATGCGCATGGAAAGTGAAGCTGCAGGACTCGAAGTCGTTCAGGCTGCCAAGCGCGCCCCGTATAACCCCGCCGTCGCCATGTTGACCGCCTTCCCCATGCCGGGTTCCGAATGGCTGGACCAGGGCCTCGACCAGATGCTGGTTAAGCCGATGAACACCAGCGACCTGCTGCTGCAACTGGAGGCGCTGCTGGTGAGCCACGAAGAGAAGAAGCAGAAAGCCCAGGCCGCCCTGAATGCACAGGCGCCGGGCACTGAAGCTGCCAAGCCGAAACGATCATCCGAGAAGAAGGCCGTCGCCGGTTCCCGCGGCAAGTAACCGATGACGACTCTGCGAGGATTGCCAGCGACCGCACTATGTTTGCTGGCGCTCGCAGGACCTCTCTCCGCACAGGATTGATCGCGCAGAACATGTCCGCATCCGCATCCGATGTTTACGGCTATGTCAACCTGGGCGGCCAGTGGGTCAGCTATTCTGCGGATCGATTGGCGACAAAGACGATATCCACCAATGGCATTAAGCGGTCAGACAGCAGGCCGTCCAACTCTCGCTCTAGCTTAGGCAGAAACCGCAATCGCCGGGACGCGTCTTTGCTGGAAACATTGCCTGCACAGAACCGGGCGCCCTTGCGTAGGCTTGAAGGGTACGGTTGTTTCCGTGCCGCAGGCGGAACAATTGGTTCTCGTCTCTGCCCGAACAGCGGAGCTTCCCGCAGCCCGCTTGGTCTTGCACAGTTTGCACCGCTTGGGGTCATTCTTGAACTGCTTGTCGTGGAAGAAAAGCTGTTCACCGGCAGTAAATACAAAATCGCTGCCGCAATCGCTGCATTTCAAGGTCTTATCGCTGAATTCCATGGCCTTCCACCAAACTGCGCAACCCTCAGGGTTCGCAGTCCTTCCCATATCCGTGATCAAAATTAGGATGGTACTGGCCGGATTCCGCAAGAGTTGGCTGGCGAGCGTAAGTTGACCACACCAAGCTATCGGAACTGGCCCGGGGCCCAGCCGCGCACTGCACTCGCGGCAAATCGTCGCTTGTCATTCCAGTAGCTTGCGTGGGGGAGGCGCAGTCCTGGGTTGCAATCGTCGGCACGTGATGAGTGTTCACTTTGATGAAATAGAGGGCCTGGAACCGCGTGCAAAAACCAGACCCTCTTCACTGCCTTACAAATTAGTCCTGCTCTTTACGAGCCTTCTTGCGATTCCGCTTGCGCGCCAGCGCTTCTTTCACGCGCTTGCGCTCGCCGGGTTTCAGGTAGAAGGAATGACGTTTGACTTCTTTGATGATGTCTTCCTGCTGTACCTTGCGTTTGAACCGGCGCAATGCATTTTCAAGCGGCTCGCCTTCTTGAATGCGAACCTCTGCCAATGTGTACTACACCTCCAGACTTCCCGAGAGGGGTCTCTTCAAGCTTACGGGAACCAGTCCGCATGGCGTCAAGCGAAAAGCCGGAATTTCGAGCAGAAAAACACTTTTTTTAACAATTTTCCTCAGGACCAGAGTCGACTGTGGAAACTTTCTCGAAACTTGCCCCAATAAGACGGCAATCCTTTCCTCCTAATGGTGGAGTTTTGACGTTTAAACTCACTGACCTGGAAGGACCGTGCGCGCAATCCCGGAGCCCGTCTGACCGCAAGCGCATGCGACCAACGGAAACATAATCGCCGCAGGCGTGTCCGCCTGCATGGCAAATGCATACACTGTTGCCATGATTCGTCCTTACCTCGGCCATGTGCCCTCGATCCCGGAAAGCTGTTACATCGATATTTCCGCCCAGGTCATCGGCGACGTCACGCTTGGCGACCGCTCCAGCGTCTGGATGAACGCTGTGCTGCGTGGCGACGTCCACTCCATCCGCATCGGTAAAGGCTCTAATGTGCAGGATTGTGCCGTCCTTCACGGCATGCGCTACAAGTATCCCGTCATCGTCGGCGACTCGGTGACCATCGGCCATAACGCCACCGTCCACGGCTGCGTCGTTGAGGATGCGTGCCTCATCGGCATCGGCGCGATGATCCTGAACAACGCACGCATCGGCGAAGGATCGATCATCGCCGCCGGCGCTCTCGTCCCTGAAGGGACCATCGTTCCACCGCGGACGCTGTGGGCCGGTGTCCCCGCTAAACAGCGCCGCGCGTTAGGCGACGAAGATAAAAAAGCGATCCTGATGTACGCAAATAACTATCTCGACTACACTGCGGCGTACTTGAAGGAACGAGAAAACTGGTAGGGTCGATCCCCGCTACGCTTCATAGCAATCGGGAACTCGAACAGTAACCCAGGTGGAGTTTCTTTGAGGCTTATGGTGATACAAAGGGACCCTGAGAATTGAAAGCGTCTGGACGAGTTGGCTTCATTGAATGATGGCAGAATTCCGAATCGGCTGAACGCGCCAATTACGCCCTTTTCCTGAGCGAACTCTGCGACTTCCTCGATCTCCCGTGTCCCGATCCAACCCAAGCCGAAGAATATCGCAACACCTACGTATACGAGAAAGCCGTTGGCCCTGGCCTGAGACCCTCTCCGACCAAGTCCGCGCTATCAAGGACGCCTTGCGCGCCGTACCGCTCCAGAATCCTACGCAGATCGCAGCTCACTTCAAACCCGCCAGCCGCACTCGCGTCGCCGAAATCCTGGAGACCCTCGCCGCCCTCGGTCAGGCGAGGGATTCGGAAGGCCGCTATTCCCTATGAGCTTCGCTATTTCTCGAAAGCAACAGGCGT
>CAVUWQ010000057.1:0-4423 GCA_963745105.1 uncultured Acidobacteriaceae bacterium | reverse complement strand
GTCATCAGCCGTCTTTCGGCAGACGCGACTCCGAACCGGCGCGCAGCTCTTTCACGAATGCGGCGGAGCCCTTCTTCAGTTCCGGATGGTCTTCGTCTTTCCAGCAACCTGCGGCGTCATCGAGCGCGCGCAGCAGTTTTTGCCTGCGAATCTCACGCTCCACAATCTCGGTCAGGAACGCACTGCGCTTTCCTTTACCAAACAGTTGATCGATGTCGCTGAGCAAGCCTTCCGGCAGGAAGACGTGGGCGCGCTTTTGTACCACAGTACGGCTCCAATAAGGGTTGACCAACATACCTTAGCGGAATCCGCCCACCAGTCAAGCACAAAGCGCAGATTACGACCCATAACCTCTTTTATGGGCCTCAATATCGCCAGCACACCTCCGGTTGCCATCCGTCAATTAAACTGCTTGGATCACCATGATGGAGACTAGAAAGGCCACCCATGTCCGAGGACAATGAAGAACTGGAAGCCGACGAACCTGAAGACGGCTGGGAAGAGTTCCGATACGAAGACAACGACCCCATTGGCATCGAAGCCCTGAATCGACTCGATCTAGCCGCCATTCCCGAAGATGTGGCAGTCCGGGTAGTGGACAATTATTTCCCGGACACGACACTCCACCGCGAGGGCGATTCCCTTGTCTGCGAGATTGAAGAGCATCTCTACACCAAATACTGGGAGCACAAATTCTCCGCCTATGCTTTCTCCGAAGCTATGGAACGTGCCGTCACGCGCCTCATGCACGAGGGACATCCGCTTTCCGACCCCTCCCGCGATGCCGAGGACGTTCATATCTTTGTACGGTGGCACTTGCGCATGCCGCTGGCAACCCCGCCGGCAGAGCTGGTTAGCTCGATAAAGGCTGCGTTTGATTTAGTGTGGCAGCGCGCCGACGCCATCCTGGAAGATTCCGATTCCGTCCTCATTCTGGGCAAAGACACTGGTCCGGCGCTCGACAGGCTGAAGAGAATCGAATCAAAATTGCAGGAGCTTGGCTATTACACCTACATCATCAAGGAGCAACCCGACAGGGTTGGCGAAGGCGTCGTGCAGAAGGTAATGCGCTACGCGCTTTCCTCCAGGTTTGTCATCATCGAGAACTCCGAGCCTTCCGGCCATCTTTATGAAATTCCGCATGTTGCCAAAGCCGCTGAATGCGTCACGATAGTGCTGCAAGAAGAAGGCAAAGGGGCTACCTGGATGTTTGAGGATGCCTATTCGAAGCATAAGCACTGGCGCAAAATCGAGTATAAGGACGATTCACTCGAAGATGCAGTCGCCCAGGCGGCTGCCTGGGCCGAGGGATTTGTTCGGGAATTCAGCGACTATCAAACAGCGACCTTGCCGTGGATGAAGAAATAATCATGTCCAGCGACGCTTCAACGAACAGAGAATACACGGAATGGCTGGCTAACGCCTTCAAGGAGGTGGATTGGCCGATTCCTCCGTACTTGCAGCTTGGCGGATTCTTAAGCCCGCTGGCAAAAGCCGTCAAGGACGCTCCGCAGGACGCAAAGCTCGAAATCATCCGGGAAAGGCTCTCTCGTGCCTACGGCCCTGAGTATCTGGCTGTTATGTTTCTTGACCGCTACACCAAGATTCCGCACGTCCGCGACTTCACCCGTCAGATTGATGAGTCGATCCGCACGTACTTCTGCGGTTATACCTTTAATGCCGTCACGGGGCTGCTTCCGGTAGTCGAAGGCATCATACGCAAGATGGCGACCCGACAGAATCGCAACGTCGGATCAGGGACGAGAGGACTGATAGATGAGCTGCAGGCACTCGTAGACCGCGAAGAAAACTCGCCACACTGCTATGGCGAACGACTCGTTATGCTTGAGGCTTTCCGCGACTTTGTGCGAAACAGGCTCCTGGAGAACACCAATCGTTTCGCAGGCCACAATGAGTTTAACCGACACGGAATACTTCACGGGCTATTTGAGGATTTCGGACAGGACATCAACTTTCTTCGCCTGATTACATTGCTCGATATGCTTTGTTTTTCAATTGGCCTGATTGAAGGCGGTGTGTCAATGTTCGCTCCGGCAGACTCGCCTGAATCATTGGCTTTGGCGGCAAGATACCTCGAACTAAAGTCGTTCCATGAAAGACGTGAATTTCAGTGACAGGCATCCAACGGAAAACCAGCATATCCGGACGCGCGGTGTCAAAATGGCTCTCATAATCCACTGTGCAGATATCGGCTCCGTCCGGCGCGGAAATTTCGGTTGGGCGAGACTTGAAGTTGATGCCAGCGTTTCGGCGTGTAATACCGGCTGCGAAATTCAGGCGTTCGCGGACGCCGTCGCAGCGGACATCAACGCCGGGCACAGCGTAGCTCTCGGATTCGAGTGCCCACTGTTTGTCCCTGTGCCCGACGACCCCGATAGCCTAACGTCGGCGCGCCCCGGCGAGGGCAATAGACCGTGGAGTGCCGGAGGCTGGAGCAGGCTCACTAGCAACTGGGTTGACTGAGACGGTCTGGATTCTCGACCGCGTTCGGCGGCAGCTTTCAGCGCCTTGCGCTGTGCACGCCAAGTGGAAGCCCTTCCAGCTTACCGGCGGCCTTTTTATCTGGGAGGCATTCGTCACCGCAGAAGCCAAAGCCGACACACATCATGGCGATGCAGAATTGGCGGCTTGGAGTTTTCGCGAGAGTTTGCCCGACCCCGAGAAGCAGAACGCCGTGATCGTCGATGGGCCTGTGCGCTCTCTCATCGGGGGCGCGCTCCTCCAGGCAGGTTGGGTGTCAAACATCGCTTGGCTCGCCGAGCCATGTGTCGTCATCCGTGTTCGACCAATCATCAAGACTCACCGTTGAGGCACTGTCGTCAACCTGGAAAAGCGAGAGTAGACGCAGCCCCCACAAATTCTCTTACAGGCCTCAATCGTCAACGCCTCAAACCGTTTGACATTTCCTCGCAAAGGCTGCGTAAATCGTCTAATGAGTTTCAACACAAGAAATCTGGATAGGCTCGGCAACCAGTTCAGCATTCCCATTACTCCCGATGAGGATGGCTATCTTGGGCGGGAATGCCCGGTTGAAGAATGCCTAGGCTATTTCAAAATTACTCCCGGCACCGGAGTCAAGGGTCCCGCGCCATGTCATTGCCCGTATTGTGGACACAGCGGCGATAACAACACATTCTTTACACAGGAGCAAATCGAGTACGCGAAATCGGTAGTCCTAAGACAAGTTACTGATGCTCTCCACCGAGATTTGAAATCAATGGAATTCGACCACAAACCCCGAGGGGGTTTTGGCATCGGCATCAGTCTAAAGGTCACACGCGGCGCTCAACATCCCATCCGGTACTACCGCGAGAAGGAACTTGAAACGGAGGTCGTGTGCGATTCTTGTACACTGCGATACGCAATCTACGGAGTGTTTGGGTGGTGTCCCGACTGCGGTGTACACAACTCGTTTCAGATATTGTCCAAGAACCTTGAGCTTGCGAAGAAGGAATTAACGCTCGCAGAGTCCGCAGAAAAGGAGTTGGCCGACCACCTCACTGGAGATGCACTCGAAAATGTCGTTTCGGCATTCGACGGATTTGGCCGCGAAGTGTGTCTGCGGAAAGGAGCGGACATTCGCTTTCAAGGTTTACCCGGCGCACAGCGCAGGGTGCAGGAACAGTTCGGCTTCGACTTTAGTGACGCGGTGACTCCAGAGCAGTGGGAGGCCGTCTGCCGCATATTTCAGAAACGCCACCTCCTTGCTCATAAAATGGGCGTGATTGACGAGGACTACGTTCACAAATCCAAAGACCCCGGAGCCATCGTTGGCCGCAAAATCCGAGTACGTCCGGAAGAAGTGACATCTTCTATTGCACTTGTAGAGGCGCTCGGCCGTCGATTGTTTGCCGGGATTCTATAAGCAACCGTTTGACTATTCGTCTGATTTCTAACGCGATAATGTATTTTATCGAGTCAGGAAAGACAATCCAGAAATGCCCTTGCTGAGAGCTTCCTACCCTGTTTCACGGCCGCGATAATACGCACGAAGATCGAATACGCCCTCGAATCCCGTTCCTCTGCGGCATTTTCACCTGAGCCGCGAGCAGTTGGTGACCAGCGGGGATTGGTGAGGCGAGCAATCCGCACGATAGCTGCCTGCCATGCGTTCGATCAGCGAGGAGACGTGGTTCGAGTCGCTGTGGCGGAAGAGTCTGGGGCTGGCTTTTCTGCCGCAGTGGACCGACGAGTGCCGAGTCTGCGCTTGCGGGATGTGGCAGACAAACTTGATTTTGAATCGCCGGCAGCGGGCGCAGCTCACAGGCCGAGAATTCGAACGGGGAAAGTCATCGAGGTCAACGCGAACCGAATCCCGTCCCCAATTCTCATATGCTCCAGCTATCAAGCGGTTCGTGCCAAACCATGTTGTCGAGGATCCGCTGGCCTTCCCGCTTAATCC
>CAVUWQ010000056.1:0-182744 GCA_963745105.1 uncultured Acidobacteriaceae bacterium | reverse complement strand
ACTGTTGCCTGTGCTCGACTCATCGTATTGCTCCAGCGCGTAGACGATCATCGCAGCGCCCGGCGCGTAGCATACCGTCGTATAGCGAAAAAGCTCCGGCGGGTTCATCGGCAGGATGTCCCGATTTTCGAGAAAGCCCGGCGCCAGGAACACCGCGAGCCCTGCCGCCAGCCACATGCCGGGATTATCCGGAATGCGACCCTTGCGCACCAGCACCGCGACCGCGATGCCGGCCAGGAATTCCAGATTGTAGGAATTGGTCAGGAAGCGCCAGGGATAGTCGGGCATGTTCAGCGCCAGGCCCCAGATCAATACGCCTGCCTGCCACGACGCAAAGGCCAGCAAGCCGAGCCAGCGCCGGAAAATAGCAAGTCCGAATATCGTGTAGAAAAGCAGTTCATGTCCCAGTGACCAGGTTACCGGATTTATGGGCGGATTGATCCAGGGCAAAAGCGCAAATGACGTGATGATGTCCCAGGTTCGCGTCTCGAAGCCTTGTCCGAGGGATGGCAGGAGGAAGAAGAATGGTAGCGAGAGTGCGAAGAAAATCCACCACAGGGGAAAAATGCGCGAGAAGCGCCGCCATGCATACCGGCCCAGCCGTTCGGGGCCTCCCGATATCATCCCCGTGCACATAAAGGATGATAAAGCCGCTGAGGACGAAGAAAAAATCCACGCCGGCATGACCGAAGCGGAAGAAGCCTGCCCAGGCTTCGGCTTGCCCATATTTCGGCTTGAGCATCGTGTTGCCGATATGGGCGAACACCACCAGCAATGCCGCCGCCCCGCGCGCCGCTTCCAGGGTGCGGATGTATTTCATGCCGCGACAGCCATGTCCCGCCGCGTGGCCAGTGAAGGCGCAGTAACCGATGACGGTCAGGACCAGCACGACATGCAGGGTGAAGAAGGCCGAGAAACTCCAGGAAATTGCTGATCATCATCCAGTAGGCGAAGGCGGAAACCGCGGCAGTGATCGCGGCCCTTCTCACCCGTGGCAATGCCGGCGCGCACAAAGTCCGACAGCCGGCCGACGATAAAGCCGTAGGCAACGGGACAGATCACCAGGCCGGGATAGCCGAAATTGAAGTACCACTCGCCGAACAGGATCGGCCGGAAACCGGGATGTCCGTCATCACATAGCCCAGCGCCTGGTACTGCACCCAGTTGCCCCAGGCATAATAGCCGCGGAAATCCGCAAAGCCCGGCAAGCCGGTCAGGAAGCCCGCGGCCAGGGTCTTTCCCATCACCAGCTTCTGGTCCCAGCCCGACATCGCCATCGCATAGTCGCGCAGGTCCGAGAAGTTGCTGCCATAGACCAGCAGGAACGGAGTTTGCAGGATGCGGCTACCGCCGAAGTCGCCATAGCGCCAGCCGCTCATGTACATCCAGAATAGCAGGAACAGCGTGCCCAGGATCAGTGGTTTGCCGATCCGCCGCACCTGGGCGAGATGGCGTAGAGCACGAAGAATTGAAATGCGAAAAAGACGAACGGCCCGCGCGCGCCCGTGAACAGCCCGCCGAAGCACAGCAGCGCAATCGCTACCAGGCCGATCCATTTGCGGGTGGCATCGAAATAGGCCATAGCGCACAGCGTCATGATCTGGGTAAAAATCTCAAAAAATGGTAGAGCGGCAGCAGCGAACGGTCGATGATGGCGGTGGCGCGCGCGTTGAAAGGCTGCATGCCGAGCGCCATGAACACCGCCAGGAAGCTGGAGACGGTGATGATCACCACCCACATGCCCGCCGATCACCCGAGGCGCCATTGATGCTGCGGTACACCAGGCTGAGGCCCGGCATCGGCGCCCTGATCTTGCGCGACAGCCCATACCCGACCGCGGTGAAGCATGCCCCCAGCATCACGTGATAAAAGGCTTCTGTGATGAAGGGGCGGGTGTGCCACCAGTATTTGTCCAGGCTGACCCAGTTGAAGTCGGAATGGGCGAACGGCAGCATGAAGAACAGGGGGAACCAGATCTGCTGGGCGAAGAAATAGATCTCCAGCGTCAGCCAGGCCTTGGGCATAGACCATCGCCCAGATGGTCAGGAAGAGGATGTTGCCACGATCCAGCCGAACAGTTCCAGATCGCTGAACCGGTCGAAGGGCATCGCCGTTTGCAAGGCCGCCATGAAGCTGGGCATTCGTGGGGGAATCCGGGGGTGCACGGACACCTTAGCCTCGGTGGGCGGAAATCACCAAGAATCCGCAGATACTGCTCGCCAAAAGCCTTGATCCGGCTTTGCCCTTGGGGCCTCAATTTCGCTAATGCAGGGGCTCCGTCTTAGGTGAACTCCATGACCCTTGCCATTCTGGGCGGCCCCAAGGCCATTACCCGCACATTCCGGCCCTATCG
The DNA here is from genome assembly GCA_963745105.1 of uncultured Acidobacteriaceae bacterium. Classification (GTDB taxonomy): domain Bacteria; phylum Acidobacteriota; class Terriglobia; order Terriglobales; family Acidobacteriaceae; genus Silvibacterium. The sequence goes on along the minus strand of CAVUWQ010000056.1, from coordinate 180,391 downwards.
CTCCATCGGCCCGGCCGAACGCGAGGCCGTGGGCAAGGTGATCGACGACAACTGCCTGTCGGGCTTTCGATCGGCCTTCCGATGACCAGATAGTTGGCGCCCGCAGAGACTGCGGCTGCTGGAGTGGCAATCCGCTTCTGGTCTCCGACTGAACTGCCTGCTGGCCGAATGCCTGGAATGACCAGAGTCAGGTTTGGAAAACTTGATCGAAGCTGGGCTACCTCTTCGGGGCTTGCCACCAGACCTGAGATTCCAGCCTGAGAAGCCAGGCCGGCCAGACGCAGAACCTGACTCGCAGGAGAATCCTCCACGCCAATGGCCTGAAGCTGGCTGGCGTCCATGCTGGTGAGCACCGAGACGGCCAGCAGTTTTGGCGCGGAGTGGAGCTTTCCCGCGGCCTCGGATGCGGCAGCCAGCATGGCTGGTCCTCCCGAAGCATGCAGCGTGAGCATATCGGCGCCAGTTGCGGCGACGGAACGGACGGCGCCCGCAACCGTATTCGGAATGTCATGCAGCTTGAGGTCGAGAAAAACGGAATATCCCTGTTCCTTCAGCTCGTGGACGATTCGATTTCCTGCAGAAAGATAGAGTTCCAGCCCAACCTTGTACCACCGGATGAGGCTTCCCAGGCGTGAAACCAGCGCCAGGGCGGGCGTAGCCTCCGGGAAATCGAGGGCGATGATCACTTGTGCGGCAGGTTTTTCGCGGAAAGAGGACACCGGGAGGATCTCCGCTACCTATATTAATGCCCGAACACCAGGGAAAGGCGTCGCCCCTTAGCCCCGGGAAGGCTCCCGGGGCCGAAGCGCATCTAGTTCTGCAATGCGGGCGACATGGGGAACAGCATCTGCGCCATCTGCGCGGTCCGGTCGACCAGATCGATGCGCACTTTAGCGGTGCCGTTGAATCCAAGGAAATGTGCAGCAGCGTACGAGAGATCGATGACTCGACTGCTCGGTACAGGGCCGCGGTCGTTAACGCGTAAGACCACCGAACGATGATTCGTAAGGTTGGTGACGCGGACCAGGGAACCCAAGGGAAGGCTGCGATGGGCGCATGTAAGCCCATTCATATCATAGTTTTCGCCGCTGGCCGTCTGATGGCCCTGGAAAAGCTTTCCATACCAGGAGGCGCGGCCAATCTGGTACCAGTGGTGCTGTTCTTTCTGAAGAGGCTGGATGGGAGCCTGTTCTGCGTGGCCGGTTTTAGTTCCGGAAAAGCCTAGTATGGTCATCAGTGCCGCACTGGCTACGATCACGTAGCGTCGGGTACGACTCTTTTCAATTGCGATAGGATTCATACTCCTCCGCTCTTGATTGTATGCATTCAATTAACGCCAAGTCAAAGAATCTGAAGGATTTATTTCTTCACTTTTCTTGACCATCGTATATTGAATGTGGTACGCGATCTGACACTTTAGTAGCGGGTTATCATCACCCGAAAGGGCTAAGCTGACGCTTCCGATGCAGCAAACAATTCCGCCTCCGGTTGTCTTAACCATCGCTGGCTTCGATCCTTCGTCGGGGGCTGGGGTCACGGCAGACCTGAAGGTCTTCGCGGCGCATCGGCTTTACGGCGTCTCGGCCGTCACCGCGCTGACCGTGCAGTCCACCCAGGGGGTAAGGCGAACCGCGCCGGTCCCGCCGGACGTGCTCGAAGACACGCTGACCTGCTTGGCCGAAGACGTCGAGATCGCGGGTGTGAAGATCGGAATGCTGGCCACCGCCGGCAATGTGAGCGTGGTCAGCCTTTTTCTGGAGAGCAGCGGAATCCCCCGGGAGCGGGTGGTGCTGGACCCGATCATCCGTTCGAGCTCAGGGAAAGACCTGTTGGACGGCGAGGGTCTGCGCTTGCTGCGCGAGGAGCTTCTTCACCGCGTAGGCTGGGTCACACCCAACCGGGAGGAACTGGCCGCCCTGGTTGCGTCGCCGGTTTCCGGTTCGGCGGAGGTGCCGAAGGGGGCGGCCCGACTGCAGGCGAGCTACCCCGGACTGAACGTGGTGGTGACCGGGGGCGATGCGAATCCGCCCGACGACTTTCTGAAGACAGCGGACGGGAAAGAACAATGGCTCAGTGGCGAGCGCATCGAGACGACAGCGACCCACGGAACTGGCTGCACCTTTTCCTCGGCGCTGCTGGCCGCGCTGATGGACGGAAAGAGGGAAGCGGCCGGCGTAAAGGCAGCCAAAGACTACGTTACGGAAGCCATGCGCGCAGCCTACAGAATCGGCAGGGGAGCCGGACCATTGCATCATCTTTACCAGCTGGATACGACCAGTTAGAAGACGCAGAAGGAATGCCGATAGTAGATGAGCTGAATCGCTTTTGGACGTGCATCGCGTCATTCGTACCGTCCAAGCGGGAAGTAAATTCAGCGTTCGTCGATGCAGGAAAGTTTCGTGTTGCCTAACGCGGAAACTGACTCACGCAACGGGGCTCGTCGGCTTTGACGCACCCTACTCCATTTGATATAAAAACCTTAGGGCGCAAAGCACTCCCGCCAACACACTCCTCAGTAGCTCAATGGCAGAGCATTCGGCTGTTAACCGAAGGGTTGTAGGTTCGAGTCCTACCTGAGGAGCCAATCATTGCAACAACCTAGAAGCACCTCCTTCGATGAGGTTGGGAAAACTTGGGAAAACTTCGTCAGAAGCTCTCTCTGTTTTCGGTAGCCGCCCCGTCCGCTCCAACTGTCCCCACTCCGGCTCCCACCCCTCGACGACCGCATCCGCTCGCGCATTCACGGCGCGAACGACGCTCTCATCGATTTGCTGCATGTACACGTTGCCCGTCGTCGTGATGCTGGCATGGCGCAGCGCGCCCTGGGCATCCTTGAGCGAGCCGTGCTTCTGCAGATCGGTGCCCAGTGTCCGTCGCATCACCTGGAAGGTGACGAGACGGTCGGGGATGCCGAGCCGCTTCGCAATCGGGCGAATACGGGTCCGTAGGAAGTTTTTGCTAGAGTAGGGAACCAGCTGCCCTTGACGCTCTCCCCGACCGAAGGTCGGAAACATCAGGCTCTCCGGTAAAGTTTCGGGCGCAATCTGTTTCCACGCTTCGATGATCGGTCTCACGAATGCGGGAACCACAATCGCTGCTTTGCTGGCTTTCGACTTCAGACGCCCCGGATAGAGCTTCCCGTCATAGGCCGTTCCCTGTGGAAAGAGTGCTTCGCCGGTCCACGACTTCCACTGCAGCCCGAACACCTCGCTTGCGCGCGTTCCGCAGAAGATACCGATCGAGAGCAGGCAAAGATCCCGCAGGTCCTCCACCTTCGCCAGCAGCGCCAGAATCTGTTCGCGGCTGATCAACGGTTTTTCGACCGGCACAGTGAGAGGGATCACCAGGTCTTCGGCAGGATCCTCCACCAGATACTTCAGCTTTCGTGCCAGGCGCAGGATGGCCCGCGCATTGGTGAACGTCTGGTGAACGACCGACTCCGAGTATTTTTCCGCGAGCTGGTTCAAATACACCTGGATCTCAAAGGTGCTGAGATCGCGCAGCGGAGTTTCCCCGAAGCGCGAGACCAGGTAGTGCTCGATGCCGTACCCGTTCGTCTGCCGGTAGGCCGGACTCCATTGGCCTTGCCGCATGGGAACGTAGCGTTGCCGGACGAACCAGCCGAAGGTGACCGAGTCATCCGTCGGCAGTGCCGCCGGCTTTCCCGGAACCGTGCCTTCCTTCAGAATGATCTGCTGAAGCATCTGAGCCGCCCTCGTCTTCGGCACTCCAGCCTTGGCGCAAATCGGAACATTGCGTTGTTTGCGTACCTCCTTTCCATTCTTGTCCCGCTGATAGAGCAGGAAGCGTCCATACCACATCTGAGGCTTCGTTCCACGAACGTAGACCGTGCCCCGTTGATACTTGATTCGCACTGCGATTCTCCATTTCTGGTTCGTACTCTTGGCCGTGGAGAACAGTCCTATTGAACCATCCTTTCAGCGGCGTTTCGAGTCGTTTGTCGCGGCGAGTTCGGCTACGAATTTCTGGACGTCGCACCAACGAAAACGCACCAGGGGTCCGAGCTTGATGGCAGGAATGCGGGGATAGCGTCGGGTGGCGTGGTCTCGAACCCAGCGTTCGGAGACGCCTAACCGCTTGGATATCTCAAGCGCGGAATACAAACGCTCATCTTGACTGAAGGAATCCGTCGAGCTCAATCTGCCCGGCAAGGATGAATTGGGGAATGAAGAAGGAAAGTTCGTCATAGGTCTCCTTGAAGCCAGATATTTGCAGTATGCAGACTACGAGATCCTTGAGCAGAGACGTGATCGTTCCTCATACCTGCTGATAGTGAGGGGCTATGTGCGTTCCTCCGCCGAGATGATCCACTCATCTGTTCGAGTAAGAGCCTGGCGATGGTGACATTTTTGCGAGTCGTGGTGACGAGATCGCGCCATCGGAACGCTATCGGTTTCTTCTGAACGGACGCTTACACAGAAAAGTGAGAGGTTTTCAAACGATGCCTTGGTGTCGAATCGTCAGCAGCGCATCGTTTCGGTCACCAGAGGTCTCTGCATTTGTGAGCTACGTTAATCATGTGCATCCGGAGATCGAATTGCGGCAGATGCGGTACTTCCTCGCGGTTGCCGAGGAGCGTAACTTCACCCGTGCCGCGAAGCGATGCCATGTCGCACAACCGTCATTGTCCAAACAGATTCACGGTATCGAGCAAATCTTGGGCGCGAAGCTTATCGAGCGCCTGCCACGTGAGGCTCGGCTCACAGATGCCGGTGAGATTTTCAAGTCCGAAGCTGACAAAGTTATGGAGCATGTGCTGCGAGCGGCTTCTCTCGTGCGCGCGCTAAATCGAGGATGTCAGAAGGAGCTGCGAGTCGGGATATCGATCCTCTGTGACCTTCCTCGTATGCAAACCTTGGTGTCGACGGCGCGCGCTGCAACGAAGGAATGTTCCGTGGAATCGATCTGCGGCACTTCGCCAGAGTTGCTGACCGATTTGTTGCGCGGAGACATCAACCTCGCGATCGTCGATATGCCAATTGCTGAACGCAGTATCAGCTCACTCCCCATCCACTCCGAGCCTCTGGCCGTGTTTCTTCCCGAAAGACATCCGTTGCACGTGCGTCCAGTCGTGCGGATCTTTGAGCTGAGAAGGGAACAGCTCGTACTGCTGGATGCCAGGATTGATCCTGGAACGAGGCTTCTTGATGAGATGCTCCATCGATCAGGTATTGAGACATCTGCGCTGCATCGGGTATCGAGCCTGATTGAGCTGCTGGATGAGGTCGCACAGCATCGGTATATCGGCCTGGTGCGAAACTCGGCAAGACGTCTGCGCCGAGAAGGTGTCATTGCGAAGCCGATCTCTGGTTCCGTCCAGCTTGAGACCGCCGTTGCATGGAGGACCGACAACCGGAATCCAGCTGTGCTTTCCTTTCGGGATGCGGTGATTGCCTTCAGCCGGAGAACCTCGAACGATCCTGCCGCGTGAAGAGCCTCCGTTGTTCCTGACTATTGACCAACTTCGTTCTGGTCGCTCCCGAGAACATGGGCTCTCCGGATGACTCGGGCACTCGCTCGGGGTCTTTCCGGCGTCCTTCGGCAGCGGCAGGCCTCTGCTTTTCCGGTTCCTCCCCAAACAAAGTCCCTTGAACGAACCCAAGGCACTTTCTTTCGGGTCCCTCCCGAAAAGCGGCCTTTGGCCTTGGAAGCCGGACCCACTCGCTCCAGCTCCGCTCCGGGTGCCCCGAGTCATCGGGAGATCACATTGAGGGAGCAACACCATGCAAACGAAGACGGCTCATCAGACATCAGTTCCAACCAACACCATTCTCCACAACGACTGCATCAAGGTCATGCGCAGTCTGCCGGCGAACAGCATCGATTTCATCCTGACAGATCCGCCGTATCTGGTCAGCTACACGGACCGTACTGGCCGGTCCATCCAGAATGACAACGAGGCCGACTGGCTCAAGCCGGCATTCGAGCAATGCCATCGCGTTCTCAAGCCGGACAGCTTGATGGTTGCGTTTTACAGCTGGACGCAGGTCGACAAGTTCTTCGATGCATGGCGCAACGCAGGCTTCAGGGTCGTTGGACATATCGTGTTCCGCAAGCAGTACACATCGAAGTCCCGCTTTCTGAAATACCAGCACGAGCAGGCATACCTGCTGGCCAAAGGCAATCCATCGATTCCAACAAAGCCGATAGGCGACATCATTGACATGCCCTATACCGGCAACAAGCTGCATCCCACGCAGAAGCCCGTCGCGGCACTCAAGCCGCTGATTGAAACTTTCACTCAGGCAAACGATCTGGTGCTTGATCCATTCTGTGGTTCAGGCTCAACCTTACTGGCAGCGAAGATCTTGAAGCGCCGTTATCTTGGGATCGAACTCGATGAGCAATATCACGGAGCCGCTCTCAAGCGGCTCCAACCCGCTGGCATTCGCGCGTCTCGTGAAACTTTATTCGCCGCGGCTTGAGCAGGCGTCAAGGCCAGTGCCGACATTCGGCGGTGCGCTTATTTATGCCACCAGCGCCGATTCACTCATCGAGCCAGGAAGTTAGCCAAACTCAGGACATTAGTCCAGAAACGCCCATCTCGGAAGCGAAAGCCGCTTCCGAGATGCCAAATTGATTGGCTCGCGGACCCCTGCGCCCGTCTTCCTTACTTGACCAACCCCTGTGCGAAAGCCTCGATCGTCGTCAGACCATGAAACTTCTCCGTTCCCGAATTACCGAAATGGATCCAGCCGGAGTTGAAGCTCTTCACCATTTCGATATAGAGTCCCGTCCGATCCGCTGGAGTACCCATCCCTTCCAGGACGTTCTGCCAGGCAATCTCAGGCAATTGCACTGCCTTCACCTCACGGCCCAGCGCCCTGCCGAACGCGGCTGCCACTTCGTGCAAATCGGTTCCACCCTCAGGCCCATCTACCTCCAGGACACGCTCGCTCGTCCAGGTCTCCTGCAACACCTTGGCGCCCGTCAGCCCGATATCTCGCGTGGCCACCAGCGGAAATTTGCGCTCAAGCGGCGCATAGAAAAACGGCATCTCACCCGTCGCACGGATGTGGTCCAACGCTCCCAGCCAGTTTTCCATGAAACTACCCGCGCGCAGATACGCCACAGGAATCGGTAGCGTGCGCATTGCCTCTTCCATCAGGTGGGTCGACGTGATCAGCCCGAGTCCGCTCGGTTGCTCCGAACCAATAGACGAAAGAAACACAGCCTTGCCAGGATTTGCCTGCTCGAGCGCCTCACGGATCGCCGCAATCGTACGCTTCTGGTCTGGCAGTTCGGGAGCCGGCGCAAAGTCCGGTGGAATCATCGCGAACACACCCTCTGCTCCTGAGAACGCCTTCGCGAGCCCCGCCGGGTCGTCATACGCTGATTGCACCAACTCCACACCGCGATCGGCCCAGCCTTTCGCCTTCCCCAAATCGCGGACCACGCCCCTCACCGCTTCACCTGCAGCAAGCAGATTTTCTGCCACCGCACCGCCAACTTTGCCCGTAATTCCCATCACTGAGAACATGTCGCTCACCTCCTATGCAAGTAGATACTTGTATAAAAAGAAAGATGCAAGTTTTTACTTATATATTATCTTTTCTGCGAAAATCCTCCTGTGACCGTCTTCGATCCAAACCGCAAGCGCAACGCGCGTGGCGAGCAGCGTCAACAGGCTCTCCTCCGCGCCGCTGCCGCAGTCTTTGACCGTCTTGGTTACCACCAGACCACCACAAACGCGATTGCCTCGGAAGCCGGCGTCTCTCCAGCTACTCTTTATCAGTTTTTCCCTAATAAGGAAGCCATCGCCAGCGAGCTCGCCTCTATGTACGCGCGCGAAATGGCCGAGGCCGAACGGGCTATTGACCCCCAGGGCGTGTTGAGCTTCACAGAAGCCGTCGGTGAGCTGATCGATGTGTGCATGAGTTTCAACTGCAAGCGTCCCGAGTTTCACACCCTCGTGGTTGACGCACCGCTCTCACCTGCTGCCCGCGAAGACAAGCGCGTTCTCGGGCAAGTCTTCGTCGACTTCATAGCCGCCCGCCTTCGGCGCGAGCTACCGAAGCTCTCGCGCTCCGAAGCAGCCCACCACGGGCAGGTAGCCCTCATGATCTTCCGCGGAATCCTCGACGAGCTGACCATCGCCTCGCCTCACGCCCGTCCGCGCCTCCAGCAGGCAATGCGCAACGCAATTCTTCGCTACCTGGCCCCTGTACTCACGGAATCGAAATCGGGCTCACGCCGCTAAATGTGCATAGATGAAGTCAAACCACGGAATCGATAACAATCTGTTGTCAATGAGTGAATCGGCGATTTGTCATCAACCGAGGCTGCATTGGCTGCGATCTTGGGTCGAGTTGTCGAAAGGCCGTTTTCGGAAATCTACCTCGACATTTTGATGATCGACTTGCGGAGTTTTCGCAGTTGATGTAGATTGTCTACATCATTGATGTAGAGGTTCTACAGCCTATGGCGAAGAGCGGATATCAGAACCGGATTGAGTTAGTGCAGGGAACGCTGGACATGCTGGTCTTGAAGACGCTGCAGTGGGGCGAGCGGCACGGGTATGGCATCAGCCAGGCAATTCGTGCGAGTTCGAATGAGGTGCTGCAAGTGGAGACGGGGTCGCTATATCCGGCTCTGCATCGGCTCGAACGTGCAGGCTGGGTCTCGGCGGAGTGGAAGAAAAGCGATGCGAACCAGCGCGCGAAATTCTATCGGATCACCGCGCTGGGGAAAAAGCAGCTTGCCAACGACTATGAGCGCTGGGGAAAGATGGTCGCAACAATTGAGGCGATTATGAGCGCGAAGGGGAGTGCGCTGTGAGCCTGTTTGACAGACGCAAGAGAGAGTTAAGGGACGAGATTGAGGGCCATCTGCGGATGGCGACGGCGGACCGCGTGGCTGCGGGTGCGACACCTGAAGATGCGAGGAGAGATGCGATGCGTGAGTTTGGAAATGTGCCTTTGGTTGCGGACGTGACTCGTGAGCGGTGGGGATGGGGTTGGCTGGAGAGTCTGGCGCAGGATGTGCGGTTTGCGCTGCGGCAACTTTGGAAGACACCAGGGTTTACGGTAACGGCTATTTTGACACTGGCGCTGGGGATTGGGGCGAATACAGCAATTTTTACTCTGGTGCATGAGGTGCTGTTGAAGAACCTCCCCGTGGCGAATCCCAAAACGTTGGTGCGCCTGGGTGACCATGAAGACTGCTGTTATTTGAATGAGGTTTCGTCTTCACGCGCCGACAGTTACTCCATCTTTCCGTATGAGACATATAAGAATCTTCGCGACCATACAGAGGAGTTTGAGCAACTGGCGGCAACACAGGGCGGCCTAGCAGACCTGACGGCGCGGAGAGCATCAGGCGATGCAGCATCTCACTCGTCCTTTGGAAGGTTTGTTTCTGGCAATTACTTCGCGACATTCGAAGTGAAATCGTATGCAGGACGCACGCTGACGCCTGCCGATGATGCGGATGGAGCAGAGCCAGTGGCGATGTTGAGCTACCGGGCATGGCAGCGGGACTATGCGGGCGACCCTTCGGTTGTGGGCAGCAGCTTCTTTGTGAACACGCATCCTGTGACCATTGTGGGGATCACGCCGCCCGGATTCTATGGCGATCGAATGACCGACACTCCGCCGGACCTGTACCTTCCGATTTCCGAGGAGCCGACCCTTGGGTTCTATGGCGTGCGCAACAGCCCAGATGTGGGCTGGCTATTTCTGATTGGAAGGGTGAAGCCGGGAGTGGCGCAGGAGGCGCTCCAGGAGAAGGTCAGCGTGCTGTTGCGGCAGTCGCTTGCCCAGCTGAAGGGATTTCAAACAGTGCGTGGGCAGAAGCTGCTGGCGAAGGCGCACGTTGTACTCACTCCCGGTGGCGGGGGCATAGCGAGCATGCAGCATAACACTGCGAGCAGCCTCTATTTGTTGCTGGGACTGGCTGGGCTGGTGCTGTTGATTGCCTGCGCGAACATTGCCAACCTAGTCCTGGTGCGGGGTCTGGCGCGGCGGTCGGAGGTTTCCATACGCATGGCGCTGGGTGCGGCACGGGCACGTGTGATGCGGCAAATGATCGTCGAGAGCGTGGTCCTGGCGTGTCTGGGCGGCATGGCCGGCGTGATGCTGGCGTACTCGGGGACGAAGTTGCTGATGGAGGTGATGTTTACGCACGGTTCGGAGATGCCGGTGAGCGCTCTGCCGTCACTGCCTGTGCTGGGATTTGCATTTGCCGTGTCCGTGCTGACGGGTTTGATCTTCGGCGTCGCTCCCGCATGGATGGGGTCAAGGGAACAGCCTGCGAATGCGATGCGCGGGACGAACCGCTCGACTCGGGACAAACCTTCGCTGCTACAACGGTCCCTGGTGGTCCTGCAGGCCGCATTGTCCGTGGTGTTGCTGATTGGCGCGGGGCTGCTGGGCAAGAGCCTGGACCGAATGCAGCACCAAGACCTGGGCCTGGTGACGAACAACCGCGTGATCGTAGATGTGAGTCCATCGAAGGCTGGGTACAAGCCGGAGCGCCTTGAGGGACTTTATCAGCAGATGGAGGACAAGTTTCACGCGCTGCCAGGAGTGGAGCATGTAGGACTGACACTCTATACGCCGCTGAGTGGATCCAACTGGAATTGGTACGTCTATGTGCAGGGTCAGCCTGCTCCGATGCCAGGAAAGGAAGTAGCGACGTCGTTTGACCGGGCCAGCCCGGAGTACTTCAAGGCGATTGGGCAGCGGTTGATTCGCGGGCGCACTTTTACGTCAGCAGACACAGCGACGTCACCGAGAGTTGCCGTGGTCAACGAGGCGTTTGTGAAGAAGCTTTTCAAGCCGGGTGAAGACCCGATTGGGCAGCACTTTGGCGCGAACGATATCAAGAACGCGGGCGACTTCGAGATTGTGGGCGTCGTAGAGGACACGAGGTATCAAAGCACGCGCGACCTGCCAGATCCGATGTACTTCAGTCCGATGCTGCAGCAGTCGCCTTCACGGTCGACGAAAGACCTGGACGCATCGCTCTATGCGGGGCAGATTGTGCTGCAGATGAAGGCCACAACTCCGGGACTGGAGGCGCAGGTGCGAAAGACCCTGGCGAGCGTAGACCCTAACCTATCCGTCGACCACTATCAGATGTTCACGGAACAGATAGAGGCGAACCTGACCGGAGAGAGGATGATTGCGCACCTGACGCTGCTGTTTGGGCTGCTGGCGCTGGTCTTAGCTGCCGTGGGTCTGTATGGCGTGACCGCGTATGGCGTTCAGCGTCAGAAACAGGAGATTGGCATACGCATGGCGTTGGGTTCTACGCGTGGCGGAGTAGTCGGCATGGTGTTGCGCGGAGCGATGCTGCAGACGTTGGCTGGTTTGATCGTTGGGATTCCAGTGGCTGGGCTGTGTGTGCGCTACATCAAATCCTTTCAGTCGCAGCTATATGGGGTAGCAAGCATGGACGCCAGCGTGATTGCCGCAGTGATTGGGACGCTGGTGGTAGCGGCTTGTCTGGCGGGATTGGTGCCGGCGCGACGGGCGGCGTCAGTAGATCCGGCGCGGGCGCTGCGGGCGGAGTAGACGACATAGTCGAGGCATCTCGCTGAACGATGCATCCGGTCTCTGCCCACTATCTCTCAAGTAAGCAAAGATAAATGCACTTCTGTTCAGCAACAACGAGTGATTCCTGCAAAATCAGCTTTTCGGCAACTTCGACGCTCAAGTGGCGCCACCAGGGCAATGAACTCATCGAGAATGGGTTGAGCCTCGTTCTAAGGATCGGTCCTGAAAAAATACTCATCCGGTCAGTCATCTCCCTTCAGCAGCCTTCGGCACCCTCCCGTTTTGAATAAGCTCAGCATCTCCAGCGTATATGCCACTTGCACTTTTGAAGGTTGTAGACCCCTGCCGAGCTCCGGCAAAGGTTAAGCATGGGGGATCTCTACCAGATTTTCCCCTTCCACGAGGCAATGAGATCTAGTCGTTCGGTCTATAGGAAGTCACGATGAAGTATTGGAATCATCAAGAGTCCATTCGTAACCTGAGGTTCGGGAGCGAACGGCATCATGACCCTTTTACTGACGAAAACGAAATCGTCGGCAGCATCTAATCACGGTCTCAGGCCGTGGACATGAGATTCGATATTGGGCCGGATGATGATTGGCGCGATCTTCGGGAGGAGCGAACGCCAGATCGTGCTTCCGAAAGAGAAGTCCTACAGAGAAAACCAGAAGTGCCGGCTGAATCTGGTCCTCTGCACAAGCGTGTGTCGGAACTGAAAGAACAGGCGCATCAGAACCGTTTTCCTGAAATTCCCCGCAGACATTACGAACGCAAGCAAGAGATAACCGTTCTGAACAGTCGCAAGGAGCGCCATGTTCGGAGCCGTCATTATCTCGAACCCGACATAGCCGGTCTTCGGTTCCATCAAGAAGAGAAGATCCTTCTGGCTGAGGTTGGGCGCTTCCGGGTGATTTCCGTCAAAGATGCTGCGCGATCGATTTACGCCGGCGATGAGCAGTCACTGCACAGTGACCTGCGCTTCTTACAAAGCAAAGGCTTGGTCTCCATCGACATTGTGAATGCCCGGCGTGACGGGCACCAACGTTCCATCGAACGCCTTGAGGTGATCACCCTCACTCGCGATGGACAGAGGTTGGCTGGGCTCAGCCATTCTTTTCCTCCCGACCAAAAGCTTTATCACGGCTTGGTGAAGCCGAGGGAAGCCGAGCACGACACCCAGATTTATCAGGCCTTTCAAAAAGAGTGGCAGAAGATCGAGAAGGCGGGCGGCGACAATCCCCGTGTACTGCTGGATTTCGAGCTGAAGTCCCGGCTGCAGAAGGCGATTCATGCAGCTCGAAAAGAAGAGCCCGAACGCGATCTGAACGAAATCAAACAGCAGGTCGCCGTCGAACAGCGGCTTCCGTTCCTTAACGGTCAGATCCAGATTCCTGATGCGCGCATCGAGTACGAACTCGACCAGGGATCGCGCACCGGGTCTTCCGACATCGAAGTGGTCACAGCGGCCTATCATCCCGGTCACCTGAGTGCCAAAGCCCAGTCTGGCTTTCATACCTATGTTTCCGCGCACGATGCATCCAGCATCACGGCGAAGATCGAAGACGAGCAGCATCTTCTCGACCACATCCTCGAACTATGAGTGCTCCCTGTGACCCGATTGCGGACCTCGGCTGGTTCGGCTATACGGAGAGGGAAGCGGCCTTCCTTTATATGACGGGAATACACTCCGGCTATTTCCTCCGCCGGCAGTTTCTCACCTTCCTGGGCCGGGAAGACGGAGCGATGGTGCAACGGTTTCTCCGGAAATCGATCGAGCACGGCCACGTGCAACCGATCGAGTATGCCACCGGACGGCACCTTTACCATTTGAAGGCGAAATCGATCTATCGCATCCTCGGAGAAGAAGATTCACAACACCGGAGAGCGAAAGGCGACCGCTGGATCAAAGCGCGGCTGATGCAGATTGACTACGTAGTGAATCATCTCGGCGATCCGCTTCTCGAAACAACAGAGCAGAAGATCAGCTTCTTTCATGAGAAGCTGAAGATTCCGGTTGATGTCCTTCCGCAGGCAAACTTTGCCAGCAGCGGAAAGCCGGTCTACTTTCCCGACGGATTTCCCATCACCATAAAACAGAAAGCCGATCAACACCATCCTGAGGTCACGCTGGTTTTCATCGACGACGGCCTGCGTTCGGTCTCCGCATTCCGGCGCTGGCTTGAGCAGCACGCCCGATTTCTCCAGGCACTTCATGTCTGCGAAGTCGTCTATGCCGCAGAGACCGAATGGAATTTCAAAGCTGCGGAGCGTGAATTCCAGCGGAGATTTTCTTTTAGGACAAACTCCAAGAAACGTGAACGGAATGTCGACCACTTCGTCACTTATCTCAAAATCTGCACGCGCTATGAAAAGCAGGGCGGGGGACTCGCATTGGAAGAAATGCGAATCCTTTCCGAAGGGATGAAGCTGTACACGAGCCTGGAAGAGCGCATGCTGTTGGCTGCGTGGGCGAGCGGAAGCACCAACGAGGAAAAAATCCGTGCGCGGTTTGACCATCAGACCTGCCGGCTTTCGCTTCGCAATTACCTGCTTCAGCATGACTATCCTGTCTGGAGCATGAAGTACCGGCGCTCGGTCCTCTAAGAACTAGAACTGAATTCGAGGCTGAAAGGTATGCCGTAGGTTGGCTTTATCCCTCTAACCAGCGGGCTAGGCTGACCTCTACTGGAGCAGGAACATCTCTATCAAATCCAACGCAATGCCTGAAAAGCAGGGTCAAGAATGGGAAAGGCCAGGGGCGGGAGCGACCCCGGTGCCGAAGCACCTCCCGCGTCGGCTGACGCCGCGCTGGTCGCTCCCGCCCCTGGCCAACTCCGGTGCGAACTTGGTACTCAATCAGGTCTATGCTGGTACTCCTACGATCCGGCCGTCGTACCGGCTTGCGACGAAGCCAGGATTTCACGAAGTCCAAACTCGGCAAGGATGAGGGCTTAACTGGTATTCGCAACGGATCCCAATTGGATCGGCTTCAGGGCTTGAACTGCAGCAGTTCCGTCCCCACGCCGAATACTTCACAGATTCTCGAAATGACTTTCAACGAGAAGAACTGGCTCTTCTCCTTGTCTCGGTTGGCCACAAATGCGATCCATTCTCGGGATGCGACTGCACCGATTCGGGCATGGAAATCCGGTCTCGTCATCAACGACTCTCTTCGAAGAGCTTCCACGCGTGCGATCAATCTTCGCCTGTACTCCCTATCGTCCATCTTCGCCTCCAGACTTGGCTGGAGATCTGGATGGATCAGCTTCGGGCTCGTGATCGTCCCCGGTTTCTCCTGTGAAGTCAGGGCTCAGGATTTCCTGGCGTGCAGCTCCCCCAATCCCAAAGATCACCTGGATCCGTGAAGGTTTACCCTGTTCTTCGAGTTCCTTCTCCCTCTGCATCACCATCAGGTAGCAATCGTTTGGATCCCGGATTGCCTTTTCGTATTCGCTGCGTTGCTGGTAAGCAACAAAGCACTCTTTATATTCGGACTCTTCCATTACCTCGAGAACAATCGTGTTCACATTTCCCAATTCTTCACGCAGGCTTGCCTTCAGAACCGTGAAAGAGTCATTCTGAAGCTCCGGATAGTCGCACAGCTTCTCCAGCATGGCAAAGACTCCGTCCATGCTCTTGTTCAATTCGCTTAAATAAGTAATCGCGTTGCGGTCCATCGCAACTCAGCCCTTCTGCAGCCGGGAGACTGCGGTTTGAATCCGTGAAGTCTTCTTCAGATCAGCGAGGGATCAGAGGCAGACTCAACCTGAGTTCTTGGGCTTGGCGGGTTTGGATTGTGGCGGTGTCTTCGGCTTGGTTTCGAGAAACTCAATACGAGGCGGATGGCCTTCTTTGGCGCGCTCTGCCTCGCGGTCGCGGACCTCGAAGTAGACGTCATCGGGATCGGTGAACTTCTTTTCTTCCTGATGCTGCAGGGTCTGAAAGAGCCAGGCCTCGGCATGCTCGACTTCGGACATGGCATCCATAATGTTCCGGGTCGCAGCTGAGCGGACATATTGCACCAGAGATTCTTGGTAGATGATCCAGGTCTGATTGATCGAGAATTTGTCGCTGGTCGTCCTCAGGACATCGATCAGTCCCTGCGCATGGACGTTGATCCGGTAAAGACATTCATAAACCGGGAACCTTAGCGGAGGATCGCCGGTTTCGCTGTGGACCAATGCGCGGCTCCAGGACTGCTCGCGGTCGGAGCTAACCTGGTTGCTCTTGAGAATCTTGCGGAGAATCTGGTTTGTGTCGGATGTGGATGGGCGGGTACTTTTAGAGACAGCCATTTCGTCGCCTTTCTCAGGAAGGTGATGGGTGGTCAAGGGATACGTCGGTGTTACCAGCACCGGCGTGTCCCGCTTTTATCGAATTCCCGTCATCTTAACTCTGCTTCGCACGCTTGGATCGAAAAGTTGATGACTTTTATAAAGATCGTCAAGGTTGTGTAAGAGCATAACGGCTATTACAGATTTCTGATGTCACTGCTGAGGCGCCCCGGATTTCTATCTCAGTCGAGATTAGAGATTTTGGCGGTCAAAAACCCAACCGATAATCGCATCATAGAGTGCGCGGCGGCGAGCGGATCGGAATACCTCGTGAGCGGAGATAAACATCTGCTGAAGATTGGGCAGTGGCAGGGCGTCAGCATTATTCCGCCGGCGGATGTGACCCAAAACCCAAAAACTAATCTGGCTGAGTTTTCCGAGGGCACGTTAAAGACGTCCATGAGCGTCTTGGGCACTGAATTCGGACTATTATGAGGTTGCTGCTTGGGATGATTGCAGAACCTGTGAGTGACGAACCCGGAGACGCTGAGTAGGAATGCGACGCGATCGATGATTTCAACCGCGTCAGGCCATCCGGCGAATTCTTACAATTTGGAAATGAATCGGGTCGATAGTTTAATCGCCGCCCGGCGTAGCGAGCAGCGTCAGGGCGTCTTGTTCGCTAACTGTCGATCGCCTCTCATCGATCCGCACCATAGGTCCGTCGGCGGCGAGCTCGCTGCCGGGAACATTCGATTTGAAGATGGGCCAGAATGCCTGTGCGTACCATGGGTCGCCCTGGTAATGAGAGATCCCATAGACCTTCGGATACTGCCGTGAGATGTGCGCTGTTCCGAAGATCACATCCCAGAGAAAGAACATATTTCCAAAGTTTCCCTTGTAGTAGCCGACGCCGTCATCGCTGCTTGCCGCGTGATGTGCGTGGTGCGTTGCGGGTGTGGAAATAGTCCGCTCCAGAACCCATGCGACGGGATGAAGCGGCTTGTACTTATAAAACGGCTTATCCCAGGGCAGGCTCGAATGCGCGAGCGTGGTGATGAAAGATTTGATTGTGAGCACAGCAATCGCCGCAGGTCCCAGGCCGAGGTAAACGAGGACACTCGTGACATAGGTCTGGGAAAAGAAGATGGTGTAGATCGCATTCTGGCGGCTGGCCATCGACATTCCCATATACGGAGCCGAATGATGAGTGCGATGAAATCTCCAGAGCCACGGAACTTCGTGGTGCAGGCGGTGATACCAGTACTGGGTTAGATCATCGGCAACGCATAGGATGAGAAATCCCCAGAAGAACGGCACCCAGTTAAAGAGATTGTGTTCCCGCGGCGCGATTGAAGGCAACACATGGACGCTGAACCAGGCGAAAAAAGGCGCAAAAACCAGCCGTGGGAGCGCGAAGCAGACAATATCGAGAACGGTTTCGTTGCCGCGCCATTCATCTCCGTACCGCCCGAGCGAGAATTCGATCAGACCGAGAACGAAGATGAATACCAGAAATCCATTGTCCTTCATCATCTGGCAGAACTTCCAGAACAGCCCAGTAGGATGAGTTGCTGCGGCGGCGTGTGTCCAAGGAGTTTGCCCGTGAGAATAGAGCCACGCAAACATCAGCGCTGGCGGCAGCGCATAGATCAAGAGGCTCAGCAATACATTTCGAATAAGGCGTCTCTTAACAACCAGATCCATTTTCATGGCATATCCTCCGTTATGGGTTGGAATGTTCGGAAGTGGTAGTCGCGCGGCTATGCGAACGGTCGAGCAGGTTTCGCGTCAGCCACAGGCTGCCAATAATAATGAGCAGAGGAATGGCGGCCACCAATACACCGACAACAATCTTCCTGAGCAACAAGCTGACATCTGTAATCTGCATAGCGTAACTCGACATCGAAAAATTCCCTGTGAAGCGAAACTACTTCAGGTTGATCGTGACCAGGTCAATCGTGCCCGTAAAACGATTGGGCGACCGGTATGCCTGACTGACCGGCGAACCGAGATCGCTGCCAACATCTAGCGTCTCTCCGCCCGCATAGATGCTCGAGAAGTGCGACTCGCCCGCCTGAGCGCCATTGATGACCAGCTTTACATCTCCGTTGACCGGAGCGCGCGGCGCCCCTGGCTGCGTAGCGCTGGTGCTGGCGACAGAAGACGCATCGGGAGAGACGCTCAACTGAATGTGTACCAGTCCCGGATGAAGCTCTGAGCTTGCAATAAGTTCATCGGAGTGGTCATTAGCCGTATTGACCTCGTAGTGCACGCGATTGTCTTTGACATAGAGACTGAATCCGCCCTGGATGCCGCCCTCAGCGACAATGACGCCCTCGGCGCCGTCGCTGGGGATGACGACGTTCGCATCAATCGTGTAGGCGTGACCGAATAGACCGGGCGCGAAGCGGATGGGAAGACGCTCAACTCCGGCACGATAGGTGAAAACAGTCTTGTTCTTCAGTTGAACATCGAGCGGCGACGATCGAGCTGGAAGAATTGGATACGCCTGATTGCGCTCGGCCTCTTCATCGAAGACTTTTAGAAGCTCTTTCAACTTCTCGGGATTTTTCTCCGCCAGATTGTGCGCCTGGCTGTAATCTTCGTTGAGATTGTAGAGCTCCCAGGGATGAGCATCGATGTCTTTATCCGTATTCGTCACAGGCAGCGGTGCCTCCCAGGTAGAGTGATAGCGATCGCCGGCCCACCACCCATCCTTGTAGATCGCGCGGTTGCCGCTAGTGGTGAAATATTGCAGCGTGTGCCGCGTGGGTGTGTTGGGACGATCGAAGGTATATACCAGGCTCTTGCCTTCGAGCGGTATCTGCTTGACCCCGTCGACCTCCTCAGGTAGCTTCGCACCAGCGATCTCGTAGATCGTTGGCGCAATATCATTCACATGAGAAAACTGTTCGCGAATGCCGCCTGCGTCCTTGATGTGGCCTGGCCAATAAACAACCAGCGGATCGGTGGTGCCGCCGAGATGCGATGCATCCTGCTTGGTGCCCTGGAAGGGTGAGCTGAGAGCCCAGGCCCACGCCGCGGCGTAATGATTCATGTAGAGCTCGCTGCCGAGCAGATCGGCGATATCTTCCCGTTCTTCGATCGTTTTCGGTTTGCCGCTTGCGTCGCGCGCATCGTGGCCATCCAAACCGCCTTCAGCGCTGGCGCCGTTATCGCCGAAGATCCAAAGGACGACGGTGTTGTTCTCCTGGCCTTCTTCGCGAATCGTATCCAGCAGGCGTCCCACCTCGTAGTCGGTCTGCTCTGCAAAGCCTGCGTAGACCTCCGCCTCATGCGCCAACAGCTTCTTCTGGTCTGGTCGTAGAGAATCCCAGGTGGGGAGACCATCGGGGCGTGGCGTGAGCTCCGCATTCGCTGGAATCACTCCCAGCTTTTTCTGCTGCTCAAACGCCTCCTGACGAATGACATCCCAACCCTTGTCGAAGCGGCCCTTGTAGTGATCGATCCATCGCTGCGGCACCTGATGCGGCTCGTGCGTGGCGCCAGTGGCGTAATAGATAAAGAATGGCTTGTCGTGCGCGACGGCGTCATGCTGATGCAGCCAGCTGATTGCGTCATTGGTGATGTCGGTTGTGAAGTGATATCCCTCTTTTGGCGTCTTCGAGGGCTCGACCGGCGTGGTGTCACGATAGATGCGCGTGAAGTATTGGCTGTCCGCTGCCTGATTGAATCCGTAAAAGTGCTCGAAGCCCAACCCGGTAGGCCAGCGATCGAACGGACCCGCAGGGCTCACCTGCCACATCGGCGTGTTATGCCACTTACCGTATGCCGATGTACTGTATCCGTTCTCCTTCAGAACTTCAGCGATCGTCGCCGCGCTTTTGGGGATGACAGTGTTATAGCCAGGATAGGGAGCAGACCACTCCGCAATCGAGCCAAAGCCGACCTGATGATTATTGCGCCCCGTCAGCAGTGCCGCGCGTGTAGGCGAGCAAAGCGAATTTACATGGAACGAGTTATAGCGGAGGCCCGAATGCGCGAGGCGGTCGAAGTTCGGCGTGTAGATGGGACCGCCGAATGCGGTAGTGGCTCCGTATCCCACATCGTCAATAAGGATGAGCACCACGTTTGGCGCGTTTGCCGGCGCTTTCGGCGGTTCCGGCCAACCTTGCGGCGTCGTTTGACGCACTGGCACAGTCGGCCCGCTTGGCTTCACGTCATTATCTTTGGCCCATATCGAATTCCATGAGTGGAACACCATGGTTCCGCTGAGGAGGAGCCCGACCTGCTGCGAGATCTTCATTCCATTGTCTCCGTCACTTCGATCAAGTAGTGGCTATAAGTTCTTCGAGAGACATACAGAGATGCCTCCTGTAATTTCGCCCATCTTTGTAGCTACCACCTGGCGATCAACAACAGGTCCGGCTATACGAGGGTGAGTGCATCTGCGCTCCTCCTAATTTCCGTAGATGCGACACGCGCGCCCTGCGCACGCGCCCAGGACATGACACGCGCCGGTGCGCCGTTCCGGCTGAGCTCGTTGGCCATGAATTGCATGTAGGGATCGATGTGGTGAAAGAAGTGTTTGTACCCAGCGCACAGATAATTCAGGCCATACTCACCCGATGCGGTAGTAGTGAACCTGTGCTTTGGGCACTCGCCGTTGCAGGCGAAGCGCACATCGCACTTCTGGCATTCTGAAGGCAGGCCTGCCGACTTCGCATTCCCCGAAGCCCGACTGCTGCGGCGACTGCACCAGCGAGTTCAATGCGCGCTCCATGATGTTGCCCAGCCGGTTTTCCGGATAAACAAAATGGTCGCATGAGTAGACATCGCCGTTGTGCTCTACCGCCAGAGCCCGCCCGCATTCGGGTGCAAAAACGCACAGGCTCTGCGGAAGATGCGCCCACGATTCGAGTGCGACTTCGAAGATCTGCACAAAGATGTGCCCCACATCGCTCAGCACCCACTCATCGAAGACTCCGGTGAGGAACTTGCCGAATTGCAGCGGCTCCACTGACCAATCCGAGACGCTGGCCTTCTGTCGCGAGAAGGGCTTGATCAGCACCAGTCCGTTGGCATCCGGCTCTTCTGCCACCTGCTCTACAACGGGGATGAACTGCAGATACTTGCTTCCGATCTGCTTCAGAAAACGATAAGTATCGCGAGGCCGGTAGGAGTTCTTGCGATTGACTACTGTCAGCGTGTTGAACTCGACGCCGTGCTTCTTCAGATACCCGAGGCCGCGCATCACGCGCGCGAAGGTAGGCTGGCCGCCCTTGTCTACGCGGTACACGTCGTGAACTTCTTCAGGCCCATCGATCGATATGCCGATCAAAAACCTATTACGCGCCAGGAATTCGCCCCACTCATCGTCAAGCAACGTGCCATTGGTCTGGAACGCGTTGTCGACTGTCTTGCCGTTCGCATACTTCCGTTGCAGTTCCACAACGTGTTCGAAGAACGGGACGCCCAGCAGCGTCGGCTCGCCGCCCTGCCATGCAAAGCTCACGTGACCGGCTGGCTGCGATTCAATGTACTGGCGAATATAATTCTCCAGCACGCTGTCGCTCATGCGATAGCCGCGTCCATTCGCCGCATAGAGATTCTTTTTCTCGAGGTAATAGCAATAAGTGCAATCGAGATTGCAGATTGGCCCGTGCGGCTTGGCCATGATGTGGAACGGCTTCATCGTCGCTGCTTTCTGGGAAATTGTTGCAAGTAATGCGCAATGAAAAAGCCCACGAGGTCAATCTCGTGGGCTAATCTGACTACCTTGCGGGAAAATCGGGATCAATAACTCACTGTGCCCGTTTCAACGCAGGAATCGCACGAGAGCGCTCGCCTGACGAGAGATCGGCAGGGCAACAACAGGTGCGAGTTGTAGTGTGTTGGGTCATTGGTGACGTAGTCTTATGTACTGGGACTTACGCATAGAAAGATATACATAAAAACCCAGTAAATTGTCTTGATGATGAATTGCTCCGGATTTCTTGTCAAGCCATACCACTGACTGCTTCAAGCTGTGCGCGCATTCTTTACGCTTGACATGCAATAAAGTTCATGGCTCAATAAAGCTCACATGCACCATCGCGGCAACAATTCGAAACTGCAGCTCCATGTTGCCGAGCCGGCTCCTCGCCGCTCGCGTTCGTGTTGTTGATTGCTTCTGTTTTCTCATCCGTCCACATCGATTCTTTAGTACGCCTCTCCGCTGAGTAATTGGCCGTAATGCGGCACTCCTCCCTCCCGCATCCCTGGCATAGCTCTCCTCGTACGGCAGGTGTACTTCCCCAGAAACTGGTCGAAAGGAAGCAGCTCATGAACTTACAGGGCTTAACTCTCCCCGCCTCCGGACGTGGTTGTCGCTCCTTCACTTACTTCGTCTGAATGCTTTATCTGTCGTGAACAGAAACATTGGTTTTTACTCACGGCGGTGTGCGAGCAGTCTCGCACTGCTCTGACTCGAGACCGATTGTCGTGAGTCTTTTTGTGGCTGCAAGAAAGCCGCCTGGAGGTAGTGATGTTTTTGTCAAGATTTCCCCACAGCGTGGGATTTCGCAAAGGCCAAAGTTTTCTCGTGGCGGCATTGACAGTGATTTTGGCTGGAATTCCTGCCCTATACGCTCAGATCGTTGAAACCGGAATTGTCACCGGTGTCGTCAGGGACAACTCAGGAGCGGTGGTCGTCAAGGCGCACGTGATTTTGCGCAGCTCCGACACAGGCCTGACCGACAACACCACTACAGACTCGCAGGGACTGTATGTTTCGCCGCCCTTAAAGCCAGGAAACTACAACGTTGAAGTTGATGCGCCTGGCTTCACCAAAGTGGTAGAGCACGTCAGACTAGAGGTCGGTCAACGCCTGGCCGCGGATGTGAGTCTGGCCGTAGGTGCTGAGACGCAGACAGTCGAGGTTCAGGCGACGCGCGCCGTATTGCAGACGGAGAGCTCAACCGTCTCGAATCTTCGCACCGAGGAAGCCGTCAAAGATCTTCCACTGAACGGCCGTAATTTTGCGGAGCTGGTGGGCCTTGGTGCGGGAACCGTTCCTGCGGAAACGCAGATCACCAGCGTCCCCTACACCATGCAGCGTGGAGAGACTTCCTTTGCTCTCAATGGTCTTCGTTATCAGGAGAACCGCCTTCTTCTGGACGGCATCGGCGACAACGACAATCATAACGGCCTTGCCGTGGTCATCTTCCCGCCCATCGATGCGATTCAGGAGTTCTCAGAAGATATTGCCGACGCAGACGCACGCTATGGACGCGGCAACGGTGGCACCATCAACCTGATCTATAAGTCGGGAACTGAGAAGTATCACGGCGGTGCATTCGAGTTTCTTCGCAATACCGCGCTGAATGCCAGAAACTTTTTCGCTACCGGCAAGAAACCGCCGCTGCGGGAGAATGAATTTGGCGTCACCTTTGGCGGTCCAGTGTTCTTCAGGCAGACGAATCCCAGGACCTTCTTCTTTGCCGACTACTCAGGAAAACGTCTTGCTCAGGGCCAGACAGATACGGAGAGTGTCCCGGATGTAGGTATTACCTCGGCCGGCTATGACTTCTCCGCCTATCCGGCTTCCATCAAGAACCCGCAGACACATACCGTATACGCAAACAACTTTGTTCCCGTGGGCGATCCACTGATCGATCCAACCGGGGCGAATATTTTGAAGTTTTACGAGCACTATGCCTCGCCGAACATATCGAGTCTGACGATAGCGAATAACTTCCTGTACAGTCCGCTCTTCATTGATAACGGCGACGCCTTCGACGTAAAGGTCGACCATAAATTCTCTGAGGCCGATAGTGCATTCGGCCGCTATAGCCAGTCGACAGATAGCCTCAGCGAACCCGGCGTTCTCCCGACGCCTCTGGTAGGAGCCATCATCTCCGGACCGGCGAAGAATCCAGCTCATCAGGCCGTGCTCGGTGAAACGCATGTCCTCTCACCAACCACGATTAATACGGCGCGTTTTGGCTGGTCGCGATTCATGGTGTACGCCCAGAATTGGGATGCCGGGCTAAACCTTTCTACACAACTCGGCATTCCGGGCGTGGAGATTGCCGGCGATCCTAGGTCCGATGGATTGCCAGTCATGTCCTTTTCGGGTTATACGACGATCGGTGACGCAGGCAACAGCCCGACGGTGATTGGAACTAACAACTATCAGGTCGATGACAACGTCAATCTCGTGCGCGGCAAGCACTCATTGGACATCGGCGTCGAGTTTGTCCGCCTGCAATACAACATGTTCCAGACCTCCGCAGAACATGGTTCCGAGGCCTTTGCGACGCGCTACACCGGTCTGGCTTGGAGCGATCTGCTCTTCGGTGCTCCCACGAGTGGAACTTATTCTTATCCGAGTGGATCGGTCGGTCTGCGGCAAAGTGACCTGTCCTTCTATGTGCAGGACAACTACAAGCCAACTACCAAGCTGACGCTGAACCTGGGTATTCGCTACGAAAAGTTTCTGGGATGGCCGTGGACCGAGGTCAACAATAAAGAGTATGACTTCGTTCCCTCTATCTCGACGACAGCGCTCGAGCAGGTAGGAACCAATGGCATCCCTACCAGCGGCCTGAGTGGCAACAACCTAAACTTCGCGCCGCGCGTCGGTCTTGCTTATCAGATAACCAATAGGACTGTCTTCCACGCAGGCTACGGCATTTATTACTCAGCGCCTAATGTCACGAACTCCAGCGGCCTGTCTGCCAATATTCCGGTCGACAATTACTGGGCCTTCAATAATTCCGCGACCTATGCGTCGGCCACCAATGGCACGGCGTTCGTCTTCGCGTCCGATGGATACGCGCACACGGTAGTTACCTCAGGCAGTGCCTTGCGGCCAAACACTCCGGCCTTCGACCAGGATCCGAATGCCCAGACGCCTTACAGCGAGCAGTGGCACGCGACCATCGAGCAACAAATTCCTTATGCGACCGTCTTGAAGTTTGCTTACGTGGGAACTCGCGGCGTTCATCTGGATGATCTGCGCGACATCAACGCTGGCATACTGGGATTGGCTGGAGCAACTACTGTTTCAGCCGCGCGCCCCTATCCGTTTTTTGCTCAAATCAACCAGCTCGAAACCCGCCAGATCTCAGGCTACAACGCGCTGCAGATTACCGCTGAGCGGCGCGCACATGGCGTAGGTTTTCTCGCGTCATACACCTACAGCCACGCTCTGGACGAAAGCACGGGAAGTCCGGGCAGCGTTGTGAATCCTTACAACATCGCTGCTGACTACGGAAACTCTGACACGGATGTGCCTAATCGCTTTGTGGCAAGCGCAAATTACGAGCTGCCCTTCAGGAGCTCCGGTAGGCTGAATCCTTTCGTTCAGGGATGGCAAGTGAACGCCATTCTTCAGTATTTCGACGGCTTTCCGTTTTCCGTCTCTGCATCGAGCGGGGTTGGCGATGGCCTGACGCCCAGAGCCGAACTCGTAGCTGGAAGCGGCAACGGGTCTCTGCCCAGCGGTAGCCGCACGTGTAAAGAATGGTTCAATACTGCGGCCTTCGCAAATCCTGCTGCAGGGACTTGGGGAGATTCCGGGCGCAATATTCTGCAGGGTCCGGGAACGAAAAACATCGACTTCTCGCTTTTCAAAAATACTCACATCGGCGAATCGAAAGTTCTGCAACTGCGCGCAGAATTCTTCAACCTCTTCAACACACCGCAGTTCGACAATCCAGGAGCCACAGTGGGTGCGGGTACTTTCGGAAAAGTATCTTCTGCGGGTGATGAGCCACTGTTCCAGCGGCTTGAACGGCAGATTCAGCTTGCTGCGAAGTTTAATTTTTAGCTCGTTTACTGATTGTTTACTTCAGCACATATTGATTGATGAGAACCAACAGGAGATTTATGAAAGAGATTAGCTTATTGCGGAGGGTGTTGACGTCTTCGCTCATCCTTGCAACGGGTGCGAAGCTTGCACTGCATGCTCAGACAGCACAGCCGTATCAGGGAACTGTGGGCAGAACACTCGCCGAGTCCAAGGAATGGTGGCCCGCCCCCGTGAAGGCGCCTGCAGGAGCACCGAACGTAGTGTGGATTCTGCTGGACGATGTGGGTTTCGGAGCTCCCAATACATTCGGCGGGCTGATCCAAACTCCCACTTTTGACAGCCTGGCTGCCAGTGGGTTGCGTTACACGAACTTCCATACCTGCGCGATCTGTGCCCCGACGCGTGCTGCACTTCTGACCGGACGTAACAGCGCCTCAGTGCACGAATCTGGATTCTCGCATACAGTGATGTCTGCAGGATTCCCAGGCTGGGACGGCAGAGTTCCTTCCTCGGCGGGAACCATTGCTGAGATTCTTCGCGCCAATGGCTACAACACATTCGCGGTTGGGAAATATGGCGTAACGCCAGACGAAGAAGCGACCGATGCTGGCCCATTCGATCATTGGCCAACCGGAAAAGGTTTTGACCACTTCTTCGGATTTCTTGGTTCACAGACCGACCAATACAAGCCGGATCTGGTGGAAGACCAGACTCACGTCCGTCCCGATGGCCGGCATCTCAACGATCAGATCACCGACAAAGCGATCTCTTATATCGATCGTCAGAAGAAAGCAGCTCCGGACAAGCCATTCTTTCTCTATTACGCTCCAGGTGCCACGCATGCTCCGCACCAGGTCGATCGATACTGGAGCGATCAATACAAAGGCAAGTTCGACGCGGGCTGGGATGTTTATCGTGAACAGGTATTTGAGCGCCAAAAGAAACTAGGCGTGATTCCTGCCGACGCGAAGCTTCCCGATCGCAATCCTGATATCAAGGCGTGGGATCAGCTATCGCCAGAGGAGAGGAAGCTCTACGCCCGCTTCATGGAAGTCTACGCAGGTTATCTGACGTACACGGACTTTGAAGTAGGGCGGCTCGTCAATCACTTGAAGGAGATACACCAGCTCGACAACACGCTGATCTTTGTCATCATCGGCGACAACGGGGCGAGCAAAGAGGGGACTCTGAACGGCGTTATCGATCAGGGGTTCTCACGCAAGCCTCTGTCGGAGCAGGAGAACATCAGCCACAACCTGAATAAGATTGGAGAAATTGGTACTTCTTCGGCTACAAATGGAAACTACCCGCTCGGTTGGGCGCAGGCCGCGAACACACCTTTTAAATTTTGGAAGCAGGATGCGAACAGCGAAGGCGGTACGCACAATCCGCTCATCGTCTCCTGGCCGAATGGGATTAAGGATAAGGGCGGTATCCGCACTCAGTACGGCCACGTCATCGACATTCTTCCCACTACCCTTGATCTCACCAAGATCAAGACGCCCGACGAGATCAGGGAGGTCAAGCAGCAGCCGGTGGAAGGGATTTCCCTCGCCTACTCGATCGACGATGCGCAGGCACCCAACCGCCATACGGTGCAGTATTACTACATTTTCGGATCGCGATCGATTTATGACCACGGATGGAAGGCGGAGCTGGCCTACCCCAGCAGCTTTATCACCGGCAACGCAGCCAGCAAACAGCCTTTCGATGAAAATGCCTGGGAGCTTTACAACCTCAACGAGGATTACACGGAGCGGATTGATCTGGCCCAGAAGTACCCCGAGAAACTGACTGCCCTGAAAGCCGAGTTCGAAGAGCAGGCCCAGGCGCACCATCTCTATCCGTACATCACCTGGGACGATGTGCTGAACGGACGAATTCACCGCACAAAAGACGCCAAGTCGTTCTTCGATGCAGTGAAGGATGTGACGAAAAGCAGCGACAGTCAATAACTCCTCTGGCGCAAAATCGAAGTCATACCTGCATGGGGCGGAAGCCGATCCCGCCCCGGATCTTCTGGAAACCTGAGGTCTAAATACGCTGGCGGCATATCCTGATGGCAGTGCCGAAGTGAACGATGGTAAATCACTTATCGCAGCGCCTCGCCGCTTGGTGAGACTATCATCAAGCCGAGGCATGGCATGA
Source organism: uncultured Acidobacteriaceae bacterium (assembly GCA_963745105.1). Lineage (GTDB taxonomy): Bacteria > Acidobacteriota > Terriglobia > Terriglobales > Acidobacteriaceae > Silvibacterium. The sequence goes on along the minus strand of CAVUWQ010000056.1, from coordinate 152,690 downwards.
AGCGCGATCTACTTCGAGCAGTTGCTATTGCAGCTTTCTTACTTGGCTATCTTCCTGCGGCGAGGTGTCCGTGGATCGCGCCAGCGGTCCATGCATCGGACATTTCTGGAACTCGGATTCACGCGCTTAAGGTGACTATACTTTCGACCATGCTTGTCGGAGATACAATTGGCATCGGCGAGTGGGGGTTTTCTGCGCTGGTTGAAGCCGATGGACACGAGATTCTTGTGGACACCGGAGCGCGCCCCGACACTGTATTGCAGAACGCACGCGAGCTGAATGTCGATCTTTCCCGAGTGCGGGAAGTGATCCTTACTCACAACCATGACGACCACATGACCGGCCTGCTGACGTTGCGCCGGGAAATGATGAAAAAGAATCCGGCAGCTCTGTCTGTCGTGCACGTCGCCAAGGGAATCTTCTACAGTCGGCCGTCAGCGGAGGGTGAAGATAATCCGATGATTGCGATTCGGAAAGAGTACGAAGCGACGGGTGGGCGATTTATCGAGCACTCTGGCGGCAAGGACATTTTTCCCGGTGCGTGGCTTACCGGTCCTGTTCCGCGGAAGTATCCGGAGCGCAATTGGAGTGTGAGAGGAAAGGTGCAGACTCCTGATGGCTTGGTGGAGGACACCATCCCCGAAGACCAATCGCTGGTGCTCGACACGACGCAAGGCCTGGTGGTGCTGACGGGATGCGGGCATGCGGGGATCGTCAATATTCTCACCTATACGGCGACGAGATTTCCCGGACGTGATGTTGACGCGGTCATCGGCGGATTGCATCTGTTTCCAGCGAGCGACGAGCAATTGGACTGGACTGGCGACGAGTTCAAAAAATTCAAAGTAGCCAACCTGATTGGTGCGCACTGCACCGGCATCGAAGCGGTGTATCGTCTGCGACAGCGCGTGGGGCTGACACGCAGCACCGCGGTGGTAGGCACAGTGGGGACCGTCTTTACTCTCGATAAAGGAATCGCCGTCGGAGCGCTGGCCCAGTAGATCCCACAAACTACCTGATCATGTGCAGACGATGCAGAGGCACCTCTGGCTGGGCGGAACTTATCGCAGGGGCGGTTTCATCCAGCGCTCAAAGATGTCACGAACATCGACGCCGCTCGAGTCCGATATAACTCGCGTCATCTCGTCAACCTGAATCGCGCGTTGATTCGTGGCGCTCCAGGCCAGCAACGCGCGAAATGCATCGCGCATGCTTTTCTTGCCGGCTGTCTGCGCCTGAATCCGATCATCCATCTCTGCTGCCATCAGAAAGCCTCGCCCGAAGATGTTCATGCCGGTGCGGAAGTCTCTGGCATAGAGGAAGGATGCTTCCCGCGAAAGTGTGGTCAGCGGCATTCGCTTGATGAAAGTTGGAGCATCATCGAGGATGCCCCGTGTCCGCGCCATCACATGTTCACGCCGTGCCTTGCGCTCAGCATCCGGCAGTCCCGCGGCGATTGCCTGCATGCCGGCGTAGCGGCCAAAGCCCTCATTGAACCAGATGGTGTCGATCACCGGAGTCAATTCCCAGTTGAATGGCCGATAGCCTGCACCCCAAACACGTTTCGGCACCCAGGAGTGCGCCATGTGGTGCGCATAGTTAAAGAGTGCAGAGTAACGATGAGAATCCGTAGAGTGTGCGTTCGTCGCGCCGTCGACGGTAAGCGCGAATGTCCCGCTGGTATCGTGTTCCTGGCTGAAGTTGTATTCATGGCCTTCGCGAGGCTGCAGCAATTCAAGCAACACAGTGTAGGTTCGGAATGGCGTGTCGCCGAAATATTCCTGCACATGGTCGAGAGCTTCACGCGCGATCTTACCTTCGGCATTCACATCCTCGTCTCCCTCTGAGTACACGGCCATCAGCAGGTCAATCTTTCCGGGCAGAAACCTGAACTGCACGCCAGGTCCCATCGCAATCTGCGAGTCCGCGAGAATGTCGTAACTCGCAGCTTCACCTTTGGCTGCGCCTTTCCACACGAGGACGCGCGGATCAAGAGTGCTCAGGACAGGCCAGTCTTCAGGCCCATCCACTTGCAGGGTGACGGGATTCTGCTCCAGGCCATCGATGTAGCCGAATATCGAGTAGCCGAGAAGCCCGGCATAGTTTTTGCGAATTTTGGAAGACTCCACCGCATCGCGAAGTTGGTCTTCCATTCGGCCGATATTGACGCGGTACTCAATCCTCGCGATCTTTTCGTCCACCTGCCCGATGACCCAGCGCGGTCCGTCGGCATCTTTCTTGCACTCGACGGATTTATCATCCGGAGAAAAAGCGTGAATGCTTTCGACGAAGTCGTCGTAGGGGACAAACGAATATCCTCCGGGATATGTTCTCGGAATTACGAGCGCGATGGGTGCGGTAAGAGGACCATCAGGTGCGATGCGAACGCTTACGCCCGAATCGCCAGCGCCGGCATAGCGCAGCTCATAGGCAATGCGGGCAGTCTGGGAGGAAACTGCAAGAACCTTCCCCGGACTAATAAGAATTAGGAGAAGCGCGATGAGGGATATGTGATACGATCGCACGATTCCGGAAAAACCCTGGCGCACCATGGTCCGGCTCCTTTCCGTTGGAGTCGTGAGGGCAGGACTACCTTATAACAGAACGCAGATCGCGAAGGCGGCAGAACGAATTTAAAGGTAAGCCAGCAACCAGCTGCGGCGCCGATTCTTAAGGCCACTGAACCATTTGCATAGAGGATAGAGCCCCAGCACCACGAAAGCCCAAACCAGATAAACAATGGGCAGAGAGTAGCCCGGCCATTGAAGTGGCTTATGAAGACCACATCCGGAGTGATTCAGAAGCGCCAGCCAGGATTGGTAGCCATCGCTATAAGAAGGGCGAGCATGTGAATGACGAAGATGAGAAGAACATAAAAGAAAAACGGTGGATTGCCCGATGTTTTGTGCCAGTGAGGAGTTAGTGTAGCGCATTGGCTGAAGGGCCCAGCATTTCTATACCAAGTTCAGAGTTAGTCTTCGACCGGTTTAGGTTCCAGCCAGTACGCGGCTAGCCGCGTACTGGCTGGCGAACTCGCTTGGTGTCCTGTCGGCGAGAGATGCGTGAGGACGACTGTCATTATATTCTCGTCTCCAGGCTTCGATCAGGTGCTTTGCCTCCTTCAGATTCATGAACCAGTGGGTGTTCAGGCACTCGGCGCGGAACGTCCCGTTGAAGCTTTCTACGAAGGCGTTGTCAGTCGGCTTGCCTGGCCTTGAGAAATCGATCTTTGTGCCGATCTGATAGGCCCACAGGTCCATGGCATGACTGGTGAACTCGCTGCCGTTGTCACAGAACAACACCTTAGGTACACCACGTTCGAGTTTCAGCTTGTTCAGAGTGCGCACCACGTCGTCGCCCTTCAGGCTCTGACCAACCTCGATCGCCACTGCCTCCCGCGTATAGACGTCGACGATAGTCAGTGAACGGAAGCGGGTCCCGTCCTGTAGTTGGTCCGCCACGAAGTCCATACTCCATGCCTCATCCGGCGCGGTTGGCTTAACCTTCTCTTCGCGCAGAGGAGCAGCTTTGCGCTTGCCAGCCGGCTTCATACGCTTCAGCATCAGGCCTTCTTCCTTGCACAACCGGTACACCAGATACTTGCCTACATCCCAGCCTTCGCGATTCAACAGAACCCGGATCTTGCGGTATCCGTAGCGGACTCGTGCTTGAGCGATCTCACGAATACGCATTCGCAGTTCAGTTCGTGGATCGAGGCAGCTCCGGTAGCGATACGTTCCGCGCGTCACACAGAGGACACGGCAGGCATGCCGTTCGCTCGCCCCATAGCTGCTCATCAAACGATCGACCATCGGTCCACGCCGCGAAGGCTTCACCATTTTTTTGAGAGCACATCCTGCAACATCGTCTTGTCCAGACTCAACTCCGCTACCAGCTTCTTCAGCCGCAGGTTCTCCTCCTGCAACTGTGCCATCTGCCGAACCTGGTCCACCTCTAACCCAGCGTATTTCGACTTCCATCGATAGAAGGTCTGCTCACTGATCCCAGCCTTCCGGATCACCTCAGCAACCGGAACCCCAACCTCCGCCTGCTTCAACACACCAATCATCTGCTCCACAGAAAATCGTTTCTTCCTCATCCAAATCCTCCACCCTTTTCAGGTCAGGTTTCGTCGAAGACTAACACTTGCACTGGTACAAAATTGCTGAGGCCGATCATGGCCCACAAGTCCATGGCATGACTGGTAAACTCGCTGCCGTTATCACAGAACAACCTTTGGGAACACCACGTTCGAGTTTCAGCTTGTTCAGGGTGCGCACTACGTCGTCGCCCTTCAAGCTCTGACCAACCTCGATCGCCACCAACATCGCCGCATGGCGGTATCCTTCTGCAGCTGGCGATGCGGTCGAGATTCGCAACGTCGATTTATCACCCACCGCCTTCACGACCAGGCTAAAGTCGGCCGCGGCAGATTACGAAAAGAGTGAGGTCACGTTGGACTTCACTCAGAAGCTCTCCGCGCTTGTCCCAAATGACGCCATCCTCTTCAACCGCCGATACGGCTCGCATAATGAGATCGTACGCAACTGATATTTTCATGAGAATCGCGCGCGAGGTGTGCTGTGTAAAAGCGCCGATTGGCTCATTGAAGACAACCGCTTCTTTCACGATCAGCACGCCGCAATGCTTCTCGAGCCCGACATCTCGCCTGGGCTTTGGTCGGAGGTTTTCGGCGCGCGCAACGTTATCATCCGCGGCAACAAGTTCGAGTCGTCCAATTCGATTGGTGCTAGCGACGGACCGGTTATCGAAGTAGGTGCGACGGTCTGCGGATCCAGCACGAACTATCCGCTGATCGATGGAGTAAGCACTGGGCATGCAGATGATTTCACCGCATCTACCCCGCTTCTCTCGCGGCAACCGTTCCCTGGCCGCTGAACAAGTCGAGCCTGGCTGTTGCGGCGACGCGATGCATTTGCATTCCGGCAGTGTCACCATCACAAATACTGAATCGCCGTAACCATGCGATGTTGCTGACAGTGTCGTTCTTTGCCTGCGTGCCGTCACTAGCTTCTCTTGTTCCAATGTGTCTCTCACCCACTGGCGCAGATCAAGCCGGAGTCGATCAGTTCTCAGTGGCGGATAAGCCTGCAGAAAGATCCGTAAAAAAGAATCGTTGACAAGACTTGGAATACGTGGTCTGTTACATGTTAACAATTAACATGAGAAATTTTATCAAACCCAAGGAGCACGTTTCGCCCATCGATCGCCAGAGCGAGCTATTGGTGAAGATCAAGGAACAGGGCAGCGCGTCAATCAGTGATCTGGCCGCGCACTTCGATGTTTCCGAGATGACGATCCGGCGGATGATTCATCGTCTGGCCGATGCGGGATTGGTGATTCGCACGCCCGGTGGCGCGATGCCGGCTCCGGCGGGTTCGATGGAGCGCACGTTTCTAGAGCGCTCGGCCAAGAGGGCAAACGCGAAGGAAGCATTGGGACGGGCGGCGGCTGCACTGGTGGCGGAAGGCGAGACCGTGGTGATGGACTCGGGCACGACGACCCAGCATATCGCCCGCTACATGGCGACTCGGCACAATCTGGTAGTCATTACCCCATCGCTGGCAGTGCTGGACGAGTTGGCAGGCAGCGCGGGAGTGCAGGTGAGATTGACCGGCGGAGTTTATCGGCGCAGCAGCCACGATCTGGCTGGAAACGCGGTAATCGACGCGCTGGACGGCGTACATGCCGACAAGGTTTTCTTTGGCGCGGCAGCCGTGTCGTTTCAAAAAGGTGTGATGAATTATGACGCGCAGATGCCCAGAGCATTTCTGCGCGCGGGTAAGGAAAGAATTCTGGTGATTGACAGCAGCAAGCTCGGTAACGAGGCGGTCTATCGACTCTGCCCCGTGGAGAGCTGCGACCTGGTGATCACCGATGCAGACGTTAAGTCTTCCGACCTCGGAAGACTGAAGAAACTGACTAAAGTGCTCGTCGCTGAGTAGTAATTCATCTCATTTTCCTTACTCTTCTTCTTCCCGGAGGTTTCCTTTGAAGCTACTTCGCTGGATGTGTCTTCTGACCCTTGCAACATGTTCACAGTTGATGTTCGCGCAGATGAACACCGGCAAGATCGCCGGAACGATTGTCGATCCGAGCGGCGCAACGGTAGCGGGCGCAACGGTACGCGCCACCGAGGATGGGACCGGTATCGTCACCCAGACACGGACCGAGCAGGATGGTGGGTATCTGGTCAATTTTCTACAGCCGGGAACTTACAGTTTGCAGGTAGAAATATCAGGGTTTCAGAAGTCGGTGATCTCGGGAGTGGTAGTCACCGCCGGTGGAGACACCCGGATTCAAGTGTCGTTGAAGGTAGGAAGTGCAAGCGAAGTAGTGAAGGTCGAGGCCAATCCCATTGAAGTGGCCACAGACACGTCAGAGTTATCTCAGACCTTCAGCTCCAAAGATCTGGATTCGCTACCCAACATCGATCGAAATCCGCTCTACCAGTTGAACCTGATGCCGGGAGCGAATAACGATGCCGGCAGCGGCAACTACGGCAGCAACGGCAATGAAAACGGCTCGGCCGTGGCCCAGACCCGGCCCCAGCTGGCGTCGCTGGGCGGAGTAGACGCCAACGCCAACAGTGTATACATCGAGGGCGTCTTCAATCGCGAACCGCAGAATGCCTACATTGGCTTGACCCCTCCCATCGAGGGTATCCAGGAAGTACAGGTCTTCACTGGCAAATACAACGCCGAGTATGGTTTCTCAGGCAGCGCGGTGATCAACATCGTCAGTAAATCCGGCACCAACCAGTTCCATGGCGCGTTGTTCGAGTTTCTGCGCAACAATGCCACCGATGCGCGCAACTATTTCGCGACCAGTTCCACTCCGTTTCAGCGGAATCAGTATGGCGGAGCGATTGGAGGCCCGATTCTGAAGGACAAGCTCTTCTTCTTCGCCGACTATCAGGGCACGCAGTTCAATCAGAGCAACCCGGAGTACACGAGCGCACCAACACCGAAAATGATCACCGGCGATTTCTCGGAGCTCTACGATCCGACCCAGCCGAATGATACGGCCGGCAATGAGTATGGGCAGTTATACGATCCCTCCACGCGCACGTTCGATAGCACCACCGGCACCGTGACCGGAGCCACGCCGTATGCCAACAACATGATCCCATCTACCGCATGGGATTCTGCGGCTACGAAGATGAACGCCGCGAAGGTCTTCGGCGTAGCCAATCTGCCCGGCATCAGCAACAACCTCTACTACCTGGGCAGCGTCCGGCAGAGCGTGAATCAGGGAGACGCGCGATTGGATTACGATCTGTCGCAGCGCAATCGCACCTTCTTTCGCTACTCGATTCTGAATTCGACAACGGACAATTCGACGAATGTGAATCAGTTCTTTCAGGATGGCAATGCCGACTCGCTGACCTGGAACCAGAATCTGCAGCTCTCCGATCTGTTCACTCTCAGTGCGAACAAGATGAACGAGTTTCGTCTGGGCTTCTCACGATCCAATGTGCATACCAGCAACAAGAGCCTGGGAGCCAACTGGAATAACACCTTCGGGATTCCGAATGGCAACCTCGGCGATGCCATCACGCAGGGGCTCGCAGAGTTTTCCATCCCCGGAGTTCACGCAGTGGCCGAGCCCGACTGGGTGGGCTATATCTATAGCAACACCATCTCGGGAGTGGAAAACTTTACCTGGATTCATCCCAAGCACACCATCAAGGTTGGAACCAATCTGAATCATGTGCAGGATGTATCGGCGGACACGATCGGTGGCGACGACCCGCGCGGCTCGCTCACCTTCGACCCGGCGATGACCTCCTATGACGGCAACACCGCGCCATATGCCTACCCGGCCTTTCTGCTGGGCACAATGGTTGGCAGTGCACGGGCGCGATTCGTGAACGGAGCACCCTTCCAAAGCTACTGGCAGAATGCCTGGTATGCGCAGGATGATTACAAGGTGCTGCCTTCGCTGACCTTGAATCTTGGCCTTCGCTACGAACTGGTGACAAGGCCTATCGCACGCGACAATCGCGAATCCAACTGGGATGAGACGACGAATAAAATCGTATTAGCCACTTCCAGCGATCGCAGTCCTGGACTGAATCTCGATACAGGATCGTGGGGGCCGCGGTTAGGCCTGGCATGGAGTCCGGATAACGGCAAGACCAGCATTCGCGCCGGCTACGGCTTGTCGTACTGGATGGCGTATTGGAGCGGGCCGTTGACGGTGCTGGGATTGACCTACCCCAACTATGCCAAGGCAAGCTTTCTCACCCCCGACAATCTCACTCCAACCTTGCAGTTGTCCAGGGATGGAATCCCGGTTCCGGTTGCGGAAACCGATGGATCGGGCAACCTGATTATTCCCGACAATGCAGTCATTCGCGGCGTAGAGCCTGGCTGGCGAGCGCAGAGCGTAGACCAGAAGACGCTGAATGTGGAGCGGGAGATTCGCCCCGGTATGATCGTGGATATCGGCTATCTCGGTGTGCGCGGACGTCATAACCTGCATTCGCTGAACATCAATCAGGCGCCACCGTCGCCCAACCCGAACAATAACTACCAGACCAGCCGGCCGCTGTACGATCTTTATCCCACACTGGGCGACGTGCCCATCTCCGTGTCGCGCGCCAACTCCTACTACAGCGCTCTTACCGTGCGTTTCGCCGCCAATGTGGGGCGGGACTTTTATGTGAATGCCAGTTACGCGCACGGAAGAAGTTTCGCCGACGGCAACAACATCGATCAGACTGATCTTCATCAATACTACGGACCGACGCAGCAGGACATCGCTCACATCTTCAACGCCCAGGCCCGTTATGCACTGCCTGTCGGCCGCAACAAGACATGGCTTAGGCACACTAACCGGTTTGTAGATGCCTTTGTTGGCGGCTGGGAATACTCTGCACTGCTGCACATGCGGAGTGGGGTGCGCTTCGATGTCACCTCGGATGTGAGCACTCTCAATAACGGTCAGGGCAACCGGCCGGACCGGGTAGGCAGCGGCACATTGAAAAACCCAACCATCGCCGACTGGTTTGATACCTCGGCCTTCGTGAATCATCTGCAGGAAGGGACCTACGGAAATTCCGGGATCAATCCACTCTATGGCCCCGATCAGATCCAGCTCGATTCATCGCTGGAAAAGACCTTTGACCTGGTCGAACGCGCGCAGCTGGAGTTCCGCGCGGACGCCTTCAACACCTTTAATCACCCCGCTTTTGGTCTGCCGGATTCAGTGGTTGGCGACGCCGCGGAGGGGCAGATAACCTCGACGTCAGTGGACAACAGACGCCTGCAACTGTCACTGCGGTTGTCGTTTTAAGCTTGGAGCTGTCTCATAAACCTCAACTGCCGCTTAGACAACGTGTGAGGTCTGCCATCGAAACGGGTCTCATGCTGCAACTCAAAGCCGCAATTGTATATATGAGACAGCTTCTAATCAATTGCCGCCGCCCGGAGTCGAGCTGTAGCTCGGCTCCGCGTGGTACAGAAGGATGAAATGAGCCTGGCAGGAAACGGCAATCTCCCCAGACTGCTGATAATCGGCGCGCGAGGATTTCTGGGAAGCTTTATCGCACGTCGCAGCAGCGGCCAATATCAGGTGGTGCGCGCAGACCGGTCGCATGTCAACGATGACACCGACGTGGTTGTGGACGTGACTGACGCAGCCAGCGTATGGCAGGCGGTGTATACGGTGCGGCCTGACGCAGTTGTGCTGCTCGCCGCCATCTCAGATATCGACCGTTGTCAGCGTGAGCCGGAAACTGCGCTGGCTGTCAATCTGCATGGCCCGCAGCATGTGGCTGATGCTTGCGTGCGAACTGGTGCGCGCCTTCTGTTTACCTCAACCGGCGCAGTGTTTGACGGCCGCAGGAAAGGCTACAGCGAGGAAGATGCAGTGAGCCCGCTAAGTATTTATGGCGAGAGCAAGGCGCGTGCCGAAGCCGTAGTGCAGGCGCTCATGCCTTCAGCCGTGATTCTGCGTTTCTCGCTGGTCATAGGAAGAGCCGGAAAAACGGGAACGAACTCCCTGCTTGACAGCATGATCCGGCGGTGGAACTCTGGCGAGGTTGTGTCTGCCTCACCTTTGGAATCACGCAATCCTATCGACGCCGGAACGCTGAGCCAATGGATGCTAGAGCTGCTGGCCGACGAGCACCTTTGCGGCATCTTTCACGCTGGCGCAACGGATGCAATGACTCGCTATGAACTGGCAAGGGCGATTGCAGATCAGCTTCATGTTCCGGAGCAACTCGTGAAACCGGAGCTTGTGATGCCCGCGGGGCGAGCGCCGCGCGGAGAGCATCATTTATTGGTAACCAGCAAAATCAGCCGTGCCTGTGCGACGCAAGCTACGAGCTGCAAGGAAGTCATTGAGAGGAGTTTGAATGAAGTTGCCGAAGGCAGTCTTCGAGCTGGAGTTTAGTCACGGCTCGATCTATGGAGAGGAAGAAAGAGAAGCTGTCCTTGAAGTCATGGATGCGTCAGCGCCTTCCTGCGGGCCGCGTGTGAAGGAATTCGAAGAAGCGTTTGCAGCGTATTGCAGGACGGACTACGGATTGGCCGTGACTTCAGCCACGACAGGGTTGGAGCTGGCCATGATCGCCGCAGAAATAGGACCTGGCGACGAAGTGATTACAACGCCACTGAGCTGGATTTCAACAGCCAACGTCATCAGTGCGCGCGGTGCCACAGTGGTCTTCGCGGATGTAGATCCGGACACGCTGAATCTCGATCCAGTTGCGGTGGCGGAGAAGATCACACCGCTGACCAAGGCGATTCTACCCGTACATCTTTACGGGCAATGCTGCGAAATGGACGCACTGAATGCGCTGGCACAGCCTGCGGGCATTGTGATTGTCGAGGATGCAGCCCATGCAGCAGGAGCCGCGTACAAAGGCAGGAAGGCCGGCTCGCTGGGAGATATCGGGGTCTTCAGCTTTCATCAGCAGAAGAATCTGGTAACGCTGGGCGAAGGAGGAATGATCACGACCAGCAACAAGGAATTTTATGAGCGCATGCTTTCCTATCGCTCTCTCTGCTGCCGGACCTACGATCCCAAGGGCAAATATCTGGCCATCGATGAGACTGCGCACCCCATGGGCAAGCGGTACTGGTATCTGGAATTCGATGACATCGGCTTCAACTATCGGATGACCGATATACAGGCAGCCGTCGGCCTGGTGCAATTGCGCAAGCTGGATGCTTTGAACGCGCGCCGCAGCGAGATTGCGAAGAGGTATGCCGAAGAGCTGTCGGAGATTCCAGGTCTGGATATCGTATGCACCGAGCCGGATCGCAAAAATGTCTTTCACATCTTTGCCGTTCTCGTACGTCCGGAGTTTCCGCTCAGCAAGGAAGAGTTCATGTGGGAGCTCTATACAAAGAAAGGCATCAAGGTCTGGTCGCATTACATGCCCATTCATCTGACCAAGGCATATCGCGATCTCGGCCACCAGGAAGGCGAGTGCCCAATCTCGGAGCGGCTCTTCGATCAGTATGTGAGTCTGCCCATTCATCCCCGCATGACGGAAGAGTCGATTCAGTATGTGACGAATAGCATCAAGGAGCTTGCGTGCAAGGTGGTGGCGTGAGCGAGTTTGAATGCTTAGTGCGCAGTCTCCGCGACGCGGGCGAAGTATTCAACCGCGCAGAGGCGATCCACATCAGCCGCGCGCCCGGACGGCTCGACGTAATGGGTGGCAACGTCGACTACACTGGCGGCCTGGTCTTCGAAGCTACGATTCGCGAGGCCACCTGGGCGGCCGCGCAATTGCGAAGCGATCGCACCATTGTGCTGATGAATCCGCAGATGGCCGAATCGCATTGGCAGTCGCGTGTGGAGCTGACGCTGGACGCATTGGTCGACGAGGCTGAAGTAAGAGCGATGGTCAATCGCACTCCTGAGATTCGCTGGACTGCATATGTGCTGGGGGTCTTCCACCTGCTGCTACGGCGCTGGCCTGGCCATGTACAGCATGGCCTTACGCTCTACCTGCAATCGAATGTGCCGTTGAACAAGGGCGTGAGTTCATCGGCAGCAGTGGAAGTGGCCACCATGAAAGCCGCAGCGGCTGCATATTGCATCGCGATCGATGGCATCGAGCTGGCCGAGGCCTGTCAATGGGTTGAAAATGTGATCGCCGAGTCCGCATGCGGCATCATGGATCAGGCGGCGTCCGTTCTCGGAGAAGAAGGGCACGTGATGCCGCTGCTGTGCCAGCCCTGCGCAGTGAGACCGCTCGTCAAGCTCCCTGAAGACTTGAAGATATGGGCAATCGATTCTGGCGTAAAACATGCGGTCACCGGTATCGAGTACGAGGCGGCTCGGGCCGCAGCCTTTGTGGGTTATCGCACGATCTGCGAATGGGAACAGCTTCCCGTCGCAATGGATATAGAGGGCCGCATTCCCCGGTATACAGATGAACGCTGGCGGGGATATCTCTCGAATATCAGCGCCTCGCTGTTTCGTTCCCGATACGAAGCGCGGCTGCCCGAGACGTTAACCGGAAACACGCTGCTGGCTGAGGGCAAGCAGCATCCCGATCCCTTCACGCAGATTCGGCCAGACGCTTTCTACCATGTGCGGGCCTGTACACGCTACGCGGTGGAGGAACAGCAGCGCATCGAGATGTTTGTGGAACTCGTTCGTGGGCTCAGCAATGAGCCGCAGGAATCCGGCTTTCGGCTGCTCGGAGATCTGATGTTCCAGTCGCACTGGTCTTATACGGAGTGCGGCCTGGGCTGCGAAGCGACAGACCGCATCATCGAGCTGGTGCGCCAGGAGCTCGGTGAGGGCAAACTCTATGGAGCCAAGATCACCGGAGGTGGAGCAGGCGGCACAGTCGCGGTACTGGGTGCGCGAGATGCGCGCGCCAGCTTTGACCGCGTCGTCAATCGCTATGCGGAGCAACAGGGAGCGACCCCGTACGTCTTTGAAGGCAGCTCGCAGGGAGCTGACAGGTTTGGCATTCAGGTGATCGGAGCGAACGCATGAGCACTACGACCGTGATCGAGCGCAAGCGGCACAGTACGGCCTGGTACTTTCTGTTGTTAGCGCTGGCTTCACTGATGTGGTCCGGACAGGGAGCGGCGGTGAAGTTCCTCGACCCGCATCTCGGCCCAATCGCGATCACTTTTCTGCCGTTCTATTGCACCACCCTGATGGCCGTTCCGCTGCTGATCAATATGCGTCGTAAACGGCCATCGGCCCAATCGCCAAGCCGCGCCGACTGGGGCCGGTTCATTGTGGCTGGCGTGGGTGGTCAGGTCCTCGCACAACTGGGCATGACCTGGGGCATCAGTCTGTCACTGGCCTCGAACGGCGCAATCCTTAACTTGCTGATTCCTGTAATCAGCGCGGTGCTCGCGTCGATCATGCTTCGTGAACGGATGTCGGGCCTGCGTATCGGATCATTGGTCATCGGACTGGTCGGCGTGTTGCTGATGTCTGTTGGAGATCTTCGCCACGCATCGTTCATCCAGACAAAATTTCTTGTCGGCAACCTGCTGATCTTCGGCGGCTGCGTTGGCTCGTCCTTTTATAACGTTTATTGCAAGGGTCTTCTCCAGCGCTACGAAGAGGTAGAGATCGTCATCTACAGCTACATCACGGCATCTATCGCGAGCATACCTCTGCTCATATGGGTTGAGCCTGTGCCTTGGCGCCATTTCCTCTCCTTCGACTTATCGGTGTGGCTGGCCTTCGCCTTCCTTGCACTCTTTATGTACGGCGCATCGATGCTGCTTTTCTTCAAAGCCCTGGCGCATCTGGATGTAACTACGGCTTCGATCTCGTTGTACCTTGTGCCGGTTTTCGGCGTGATTCTAGCCATTACTTTGCTCGGGGAACGGCTCCATGTGCTGGAGATCCTCGGCTCCGTCATAGTGCTCTCAGCCACTCTATTGATCGTGAAATATGACAAAGCTTCTTAAGCTGTTCGTATACGGATTTCTCAGCGCGTTGGCGCTGCAGATCGCGGTGGTTTCGGTCACCGCGCAGAAACGCTTTCCGGTGCTCAGCGACGCCAGCCAGCCGACCATTGCCGGCCGGCCCGTGCAACTCGATGCGCAGGGGAAGCTCCTGCCCTGGCCCATGGCGGACGACACCGGCTTCTCCTACTCCTCGCACTTCCTGACGCAGTGGACCATCCTCGAGGATCAGCTGCATCGCACCAGGCTGCCGTATTTTTACTGCTGCTTCGACTTCGACCGCACCACCTTCGAAACGCAACCCGAACACCACTGGGTCAATTCGACCGGCTATCTTCGCGCCATGATGGAGGGCTTTGTCGAACGGCTTTATCCCTATACCGGAGACAGCTCCACGCTGCAGTCACTCGAAGACTTTGTCGACTATGAGCTGGAAAACGGGCTCACTCCTAAAGGCTATGTCTGGCCCGAGGTCCCGTACGCATCGGCAAATCCGGGAGCCAGGCGCTACACCGGATGGAGCCAGCACGGCGAAGACTACATCGAGCCGCACGTAGTTGGTGAAGACGGCTACGGCTATCTGCGTCTTTACGAAATGTCCGGAAACACCAGGTATCTGCAGGCAGCCATCCGTTGTGCTGACGCATTGGTAAAAAACTATAAGCCTGGCGACGAAAAGAATTCGCCGTGGCCGTATCGCGCCTACGCTCGCGATGGCCTTGCCGGTGTAGGCGATATGGGGGTGTATTCGGCCAATGTCGTAGAGCCCATCATGCTCTTCGACGAGCTCATGCGCATCGGCCAGGGAGATGTTGAGCACTATAAGACTGTGCGCGAGGGAGCATGGCAGTGGCTGGAAACCTATCCCCTCAAAAACAACATCTGGTCCGGATACTTCGAAGATGTAAATCCGAATACCGAAAATCAGAACCAGGTAATCCCGCTCGAGCTTGCCCGCTATCTGTTACTGCATCCGGAGAAGGATGCGAATTGGAAGGAAGACTCCAGGCGCCTCATCGATTGGGTAAAGACAACACCCAAGTGGCCAAAATACATGGTGCACGGGGCACTCATAACAACCGAGCAGGGCGATGGTTCAGACTTCTGTTGCAATCTTCCCAACCAGTGCTGCGACAGCCACACCTCGCGGCTGGCAGCGACAGAAGCCTTCTACGCCTGGCGCACTGGAGACATCGACATGAAGGAGCAGGCCTTTCGCTCCTACAACTGGGTGACCTATTTCCAGGGATTGCCGGGCGGCGCGCACGCGCCCTTCAGCGATCAGTGGTGGTTTACGGATCAGTTCACCGATGGACCGCGACGATTGATGGATGCCTTCTGGGCCTTCCCCGAATGGGCTCCATCCGACGAATCGCATCTTCTCGGATCTTCCTCGGTAGTTACAAGAATTCAATACGGCAATGGTTCGGTCACTTACTCGACCTTCGATGAGTTATCCGACGATGTGTTGCGGTTGAACTTTGTCCCCGATTCCATACTTGTCCAAGGTAAGCCGCTGCGAAAGCTGAGTAAGTTGGATGGGGAGGGCTATTCCTTCGATGAAAAGACGCGCGTCCTCCGCATTCGCCACGAGCACGGCCGTGACGTGGACATTCAAGGCCAGGGCAACGGCAAGCCGCCAAAGTATGTCCGGTTCGATAATCCGCACATCGCGGCAGGCACCACGCTGGAGCTGCAATATCCCTCGGGGCTCATCGACTGGGGCAGAGATGCATGGATGATTCACGCACCGGCAGGGAAGTTCGGCAGCTTCTGCGTGAGTCTCAAAGATCCCAAACAAACCCAGGCCAGCTTCGCTTTTCCGGTGCCAACCGTCTTCGCTGGTATCGATGTCTATAACGGTGGTAACAAGACGGCGACCATTCGTTTCCGTTCGCCGGAGCTGCGAGAGAAGTCCTACACGTTGGAGCCCGGACAACTGATAAGGATACGCACCGGGTGGCGCGATCCAAGTTCCATGATCGAGTGGGATTTCGAGAACGGCGAAGGCTTGCTGTTCGACAATCTCGCCTACTCTGAATAAACCCATGTGATCGCCTTCTACCGTACTCGGTCGGTTGGTATTGTCGCGCGGAACCTCTAAAACGAGTTGCGCAAGAACGTCGATGGCGTCACCCGTCTGCTAGCTCAGATTCCCTCCGCGTCATACATTACTGGTCCGCCAGGCCCGTTTGATACTGGCTGCAATCATAGAAACTGGGCGAAGTGAAAATCCTGAAACCCTGCTAGCTTGAGAGAATCGCAGTGGTACTATTCACAGGTAAATCAAGCTGCCAGCCCTTCTGAGAGCCGCTTTACCATCTGATTCGCGCTTAATATCAGAACGGTATGCTTGACTCCGTTCGAGATCGCCTGGACGCCGCGCTCGAAGGCGTCTCTGCGGACTTGAATGGCGGGCCGTAGGGAACTGACAGAGGAACAATGGGAGTTGGTGGAACCGATCCTTCGTCTGTCGCTTCCGGGTGTTGACGATACTAGAGGTCTACACGTTCGAAGGAGGCGTTTCGCTATGTTGAATAAAAGCTACCTATCACATTTGCTAAAGCCGAGCATACTGCCGGCGTTGAGACGTGCCCGATTGTGACCGCCACGGGTGCATCTGCAGATTCAATGAGCTTCTACTACAGGACGAAAGGAGAGGTGGAGAGGGAGATCCAAGAGATTAGGTTCCGATCTCTTACGATTGTCAGACCCAGCCTCATTGGTGGAGAGCGAAATGAAGCAAAGGCTGCAGAGGGAACAGCGCTAGTGCTGCTTCAGGTGGTCCGCAAAATCATCGACCGTCATTCCGTCGATACCCGGACCGCCTCCGTTTCCTTTCACACGCTTGAACGCCTGCCAGAGGTTTTCTCTCTGACAGACCTTCTCCATCCATTGCTCTTCCGGAGCCAGGCTTTCTGCACTGCGCTTCGCCACGGGTGCTTCGGTCCCTTCAGAGGACGGACTTCGAGCTTCACTCTTCATCCCTTCACCGAAAGCCAGCTCTAGCTGGTTCTTCTGCCGCTTTGCACCCTTGAGTCGCGCCACCTACTTGCCTCTCCTATCGTTCAGGCCTTCATCCACCGTTCCCGGCTCTGCCTAGCTGTTGACTCCGCCTTTCGGCCTTGGAGTTGACCTGCCCCCGAAAAACTCAGCCAGGGAAAAGTGGAGTTCTCTCGTAATCTGAACGGGAGGACTGGGGATGAAGAAGAGCCGTTACACGGAAGAGCAGATCATTGCGATCCTGAAGCAGCATGAGGCCGGAGTGAAGACGGCGGATCTTTGCCGGGAGCACGGGATCAGCGACGCTACGTTTTACAACTGGAAGGCGAAGTACGGTGGCCTCGATGTGAGCGAAGCGCAACGTCTGCGGCAGATGGAAGATGAGAACCGGCGATTGAAGGCACTGGTTGCCGATCTGAGTCTGGACAAGGAAGCTCTGAGAGCGGTCATCCGAAAAAACGGCTGGAGCTTGCCGGTTTAAGAGAGGATATTGCGTTCGTCTCGGCGGGATTTGATCTGAGCGAGCGCAGGGCCTGCAAGCTGCTGGGCGTGGATCGAGCCAGCTATCGGTATGAGCCGAGACCGGATCGGAACGCGGAGCTGCGCGACGAGCTGGTGAAGCTGGCCAGGCAGAAGCCGCGTTACGGATATCGAAGGCTGCATGCGGTTCTGGAGCGTCGCGGGCAAGCGGTGAACGTGAAGCGAGTCTACCGGCTGTATGTCGAGCAGGGGTTGGCGGTGCGCCGTCGCCGGCGCAAACGGCTGGTCCGTGAACAGCAGATCGAGCCACGGCTGATACGTGCGAACCAGGAGTGGGCGATGGACTTCATCGTGGATGGACTGGCGAACGGCAGGATGATTCGCATCCTCAGTGTGGTCGATGCGTTCACGCGCGAGTGCCTGGTGCTGGAGGCTGATACGAGCCTTGGCAGCGGTCGCGTGACGCGAGCGCTGGATCAGCTGATCGAGCAACGTGGCCAGCCTGAGAGTGTGCGTTCCGACAACGGACCGGAGTTCACATCGCGGCGCATGCTGGGCTGGGCAGAAGAACGCAGGATCAACCTGATCCACATCCAGCCAGGAAGACCGATGCAGAACGGACACGTCGAAAGCTTCCACGGACGTCTTCGCGACGAATGCCTGAACGCGAGCTGGTTCCGCACACTGAATGACGTTAGGCGAACCCTCGACAACTGGCGCCAGGAATACAACTGCGAGCGGCCGCACAGCTCGCTTGCATACAGAACACCTGCTGAGTTCAGCAGAGCCCTGGGCTATGGAGATGTGGAAAGCAAACAGCGCTTCCCACATCCCCACAGCCCCGACTACGACGGCGGCGAGATATACTCGCCCACAAACCTGAAGCGAGAAACTCCAGCTATAAATGGCTGAGAAAGACGGGGCAGGTCACCGTGGGCGTTATAAGAGCGGCGGGCTGGTTCATTGCCCTGTGACGTCGCCAGACTTCCCAAACACGCCAACCATGGTGAATTACTGACTCGAAATTAAAAACGCGCACCGGGCCATGAGCATGAGCTGGTGCGCGTGTGATGACATAAAGCAGCAGTCTTCCTAGGAAAGTGCCGTTTTATGTAGTTGCTGTGACCTCATTTGGTGGTCGTGGAAGTCTTATGTGTCACTCCCTGAATAAAGGGCAATCCATTGGGTTCGCCAAAACCAGTCACGTTATCCCAGCCTGTAGTTACGGTGAGTGACGAGTCAAGACCGAATGACAAGGCTACCGCATCGGTAGAGTCCAATGGCCAGATAGCTGCGGGAAATTTCGTCTGAGAGTAGGTAAGCCCAGAAAAAATTTCTGCAGTATCGTATTCTGCGATTCCTTTCGAGTCAGTAATGAAACCAACCGGATCATAGTCGTTGAGCTCCGACGTCGGAACTACGTCTGTAATCTGCCCAGACTTAAGGGTAGCTACAATTGGTGACGCAAAGCCCAAGGGCTTTCCGTTGTACTGGTCAGCGATAGCCCAAATAGAAGTGAAGATGGGGCTCGCCAGACTTGTGCCTCCGACCCCGGCTTGAAAGTATCGCGTTCCCTCGTCTGTATAGATGATCGCGAAGCCCGTGAAAGGATCAGCCAAAGCAGACACATCCGGAACTTGGCGCCAATTCCCGGGCAGGCTCTTTTGCCAGGTAGGTTTCGCGTAGTACTGGCTCTGTCCTCCGCCGGCTCCGCCATAGAAGAGGCCCGCAGGGGGATCAACCGGACCGTCAGAATCGATGTACGAGAGAGTGCTTCCCCAACCTGCAACGATGTCACCCGATCCGTAAGGATTATTCAACACACTGGTTCCACCAACAGCAGTGGCATAGGGCGAGTTAGATGGAACACCGACTGCGCCTACTGGGGTGCCGAGACCGAGGTCGCCTCCATCACCTGTTGAGAACTGGAACGAGATTCCCGCTGCAACGCCTTTTTCCAGAACAGAATTGAATGCCTGCTCCTCGGCGGGGCCGGCAAGAATCTCATCGTCATTTTCCCAGCTATTGGATACCGCGTAAGCGAGCTTGTTTTCTATGATGTACTGGAGCGACGCAATTTGATCTTCGTTGTCTTGTCCTGCGGATGCCACGATGAGAAGTTTCGCTCCGGGCGCGATCGCATGCGCGGACTGGATATCGAGTGCAATCTCGCCCGTCCAGCCAGTCAGATCAGCATCCTCTGGTGAGGTAGGCTTGCCCTCTGGATAGATCACCTCGAAGTTAGAAGAGTTGAGCTCCGGCAGACCGAATAGCTGTGCGGCAGCATTAGCATCAGATTCCGCATCAGCGTACCCGTAAGCTTCAACCAAGGCAATCGTCTGACCCTTACCGTTGTAGCCCTGTTTGTACAGAGACGTCAGCCCATAGTGCGCTTCAAGATCAGAAGGTGTGTAGGAAACGACGAGGTTTGGGTTCGAATCATAAACAGTGCCGGCATAGGTTGCTGTCGGCAGTGATGCGCCCGGCGTCGTATAGTTGAATGTTTCAACCGACGTCAGTGGAACATTTGTTATTTCACTTAAAGGCCCGCCTGCGGCATCGGCTTGCTTGATCGTCTGCTTGAGTCGAGGCTGCCCGGTGCGAAAATTCTTTTGGATAGTCAGCTGCGGGCGTGATTTGTGTTGTTCCAGGCCCGAGACAGCGGCAACCAGGTTACCGGCCGCACCCGCAAGCTGCGCATCACGAATGTGTGCGACGAAAGTTGTGCCCTTGTAGCTGAAAGAGTGTAGTTCGGTCTGAAAAGCATTTTCGGCATCGCCAACAGTTCCATGGACACGGATCGAATAGCGATGGGAGTCAGATGAAACAATGCTGAATCCATCATTGATGAGCTCCTGCTTGACGGCATTGAAATCTTCCTCGGCAGGAGCGTATTTTTCAAAATCCGCATCGGTAAACCACGCGTGATAAGTGGGCGATGAGGGTTCAAGCAGAGCTGCAACCGCCTCATCATAGGCTTGCTGGTTCTTCACCTTCAGGACGACCGTAAGGTTGATTTCATTCTGAGAATTGACGCGGCCCAGATCTTTAGCCAGGCTCACTGCTTGCGGAACATTATGCAGCGGGAGTTCGGCAAACAGCGGTTTTGAAGCCAGCAATGCGATGGATAGAGACGCCGCTAGGGCAATCGGACGGAAACTCATAAATCTCATGGGGTAAATTTCCTCAAAGAACAAATGGTTAACGTGCATAAAGATGGTCCCGCTCGCTAGCAGGCGTGCAACTCCGTTAGCCCGCAGCTGCGGTCATGATTTGAGTGAGTCGAAAGACAACAATCGAGCAGCCGAGCAAGGTCGATAACAGAGTTATCGCGTTCGCCGAATGGAAGGTTTAAATGCCTGTCGAAGTGATTCTTATTTGAGCCAGGGCGGGGAAGGCGCGATTGCGCAAAAGGTCGTCAACAACAAGGTTGGTAGGTGTGTATGAGGTACTTCACCCGGGTTGTGCCGAAGTTCAGCATGGCCGAAGTGTATGTGGGACAAAGTCGACTGTCAAATTTCAACAACTCGGTTGTTAAGTTATTGTAATCCTCTGTAATAAATCTTCATTCCGAAGAATTCTCGTGACTTGACTCATGCTTCTCAGAATTGTTGTTAGTTCGTTCGCGGTGATACTTTTTCTGCAGCCGACTCTTGCCCCCCAAGGTCGCGCGAAAGTATCAGGGCCTCGCGTACTATTGCACCTCCGCGCAGCCACAACGGGATAGTTAAGTGCCTATAGTCGTCTGCCACAAAATAGCGCTGACTTTTCAGCGGTCATCTCCCGAATTGATTGACTAATCTCGATGACTGATCGGTTCTAACAACCATGGCTGGCATCTCGTGTGTCTGATGATGGAAATTCACGTGGAATCGACCAGCAAGCAGCGACTGTGTCATGTTGTAGCGCTCTTAGCATGCGAGATAACGCAACGGCCCGAGCTCTGGGGGGAAGAGGGCTCTGGGAAGTTTGTATATCGCTGGGGGCAGCAAGTGGATGACCGCTGACTCCGGGGCGCAATCCTCGCCGCCGTCGATGAGTCGTTGTATCTCAACGTCTTCCAATCTTGATCACGTTCAGACTGCGTGATGTGTAATTTGTGAGATAGAGTTTCGAACCATCCGCGCTAAGACTGAGGTTGCGTGGGAAACGACCTGCCGGCAAGATGAGTGGCCGTGCTCTGTCTGTATTAGGGGCTAGATCAATGACAGCGAGATCGCCGATTGAATCCGCAAAACGATTCGAGTTCGCGACGGCGAGTAACTTATCGTTTGAAAAGAGGCGAACTCCCACCGGCGCTGTGCCGCCTGCCGGAATGGAGCGCAAGAGTGCGTGCTCCGGATCGCCTTCGAGAAGAGGCACGCTGAAAGCAAGAATTGCATCGTCGCCGCGAGCAGATACAAAGAGGACGGATTTGTCAGCAGCCTCTGCTATTCGGACGGGAGAGCATCCGGAGGCAATGCGCGTGACTACCGAATCTTTGCTGAACGCAATTGCTTTTTGTGTGTCGATTACAGAGATGTATCCGTTCGGACGCGGTGGAGCCCCTTGTCGCTGGACGCAAGTGCTCTTTGAAAGCAGCGGATTGCCGGCACCCGCAATGAACGGCACATCGTGTGTCGGGACCAATTCAGAGGCGATATACAAACGAGCTCCATCCGGAGAGAGAGTCAGGCTCGGGACGATGTCGCCCGCTGGAATCTGGCCTATCGTTTCTGGGTGATCTACCCGCCCTTTCTCATCTATCTGTGTTGCGATAATTCCGACGCTGCCTCGCTGTCCACTAATGACGCCATATTCGTTCGAAGAGAATACAAACTGCCCGTCAGGCGTTGCGACGACGTCGAAGGTACCTGCTCCTGTTGTTTGATGAGCAAAGCGAGGAGACCCCTTGCCGCGAACAAGATCACGCACATCGAGAAATGCGACTCCTTCATCGCCAACCCCAATTGCAATGGCGCGTTCTCCTCGGAGCAAGACAAGCCCATTTGCTCCGGTCGATCCTGTGCGGACAAACCCGATGGAGCGGAATTGTTCTCCATGGAATAGCGATTGGCTGCGACGAAACACCTGAATGCCTGATACAGCATCTTTGCGGCCACCGGCAGCGGAGTCGGGGCCACTGAAGTTGGGCTGGTCAACATTGGTGACGGATACGAACACGTATCGGCCATCGTGCGAAGCGACCGCGGAGGTTGGGTTTCCGCGGGTTGGATAGCTCTGGTTGTCCATTGTCGGCATTTGCGGCTGAGCATATGCGGCAATCGCAAGCAAGGAGTTGATTGCGCCGAGCCATGCCCACATGGAGAGAAAACGAAAAAGATATTTCACGATCGTGATAGCTCGCATTCTGAGGCAGTGAACAGGGAATCGGCCGGTTTGGGTGGGCTCTTGACTAAATGGACAAGCCGCAGATGGTTCAGAAGATTGAGAGAATGAATAGCTCAAGGCACGACGTAGTCCTATTCGTGATCACGATCCACTACATCCGGGTTCTTGGCGCCTGTTCAGCGAAAAAGCCGCTCTCCAGGCACGGCGTGCCGATGCAGGATCGGTGGACGGCTCGAAGACCTGAGCGACACGTGCCCCGCAAACGTGGCAGGCGGTTCCAGGCACTGCGTTCACCTCAGCACGAAGGCAGATACCGCAGTATGTCAATCCAGTCGATGCTGAAACCCATCCAAGGCGTGCCCGGGATTTATCTGCGCTGGTGAAGATTGTGTGGAGACGTACCTCTCCCGCATCGTTCCCAAGGTTGTTCTCCATTATTCAACCCTTTCATCTTGACGCGTTTGTATGGATCGCCGAATTTGCCTGACATCGATCGCGAGCTCTGGAGTCGCCCTAGTGAGCGTATTGCGATGCATCCGTAGTTCCTGCGCGGTTCTGCCCAAATGGCGGGAATTTACGATCAATGCATCGACGACGAGACACCTCTGGAAAGTTCGAACTGCTTCTCTACAAGGGGTCTTGACGGCACACATCTCGCTGATGGCTCTGTCTAACTGACATTCTCCCGAAACTACATCTCGGCCTCGCGCGAACGAGACTGAAACTCCGGCGAGATTGCCGACAGGGTTTGTAGTCACCGAACTCCCCCTTGGTCTGTTGGGCGGAGGTCAAGCATGCTGAAAAGCGAGTCCGCCGCTGTCTTGGCTTTCGGCGTACTCGCAAAATCCACCCAGATGTATTCCTTGGGGTCCTTGCCGCACATGGTTTGCAGCAGCCCCTGAGACTTGTGCTCGGCGATCATCCAATCGACCACAATCTCATAGCTCAGAGCGTCATGAAATCCGAACTTGGTCGTTCTGTCGAATGCGTAAGCATACGTCGAACGCCATCCCTGCGAGTCCTGAACTTCGTGGCCTGGAACAAATGCTGATGCATTGGTATCGAACCCGAACAACACCGGCCGAATCTGCTCCGGCAAATTGCGGATGGCCATCGCTGCAAGAGCTGTCGCCGCTTGATGATGTCCATGCGTGGTCGAGCGAGGAAGTATCGAAAAGATGTTTTGATAATGTTCCTTCTCAACCAGCGCTTCGATCTTGCTGGTTATGAGGGCGGAGTTCCAACCATGTTTTTGGCCATCCTCTTCATCGGTTGTGAAGTTATCGTCTTTCTGGTTCAGGAAAAAGTGGCGTCTGATACCTAATACCTTGCCCGCATTCAGTGCTTCTTCTCTTCGGATCGCAGGGAGATCTTCTCGTCCGACTGCTTCTACCGTTAGAGATTTCTTGTAGTAAGGTTCTGCAAGGGTGGAATACCGGAAGCCGCCTTCGCCATCCGTGATGATGAGCTCATCCACTCGTCCATGAAGTTGTGTCGCCATCCTGTAGATAGTCGCAGCGAAATAGTATTCATCGTCAGGATGCGCAACTACCAGCAGCGTGTTTCCGGGAGATTGCGCAACGGCCAATGCTGGAAATAGAAGTGCGCAGCAAAGCATCGCCGCGAACCGAAGCTCATTCCATAATTTGAGATTGATTGATGCTTCCCTTTTCTGCACTCTTTCCATGTCATCTACACTCGCAGCCCGAGCGAGCGGGGAAAACGGGCAAGCTCTTCTTGCGTAGATCCATTTGGGACCGAGCAGCCCGGTGCGGCAATGTATTTCGCACCGGCTTGTGTCCAGGATTCTGACCATTGCTGCTTAATCTCTGTCGAGGTCAATGTTTGATAGTCAATCTCGTCGACTCCGCCCGCGATCGGCTGTGAGTAGTGCCTGCGAACTTCGGATATCGGGATTCCGCTGGTCTTCACGGAATATTGAAGAACAGGTGCGTTGAAGTCCTTGAACTGATCGAGGTATGGTCTCTCGAGATAATGGAGATGAAGGATGGTGAGTTTCGTGTCGGCCAGCGCATCGAAGACCCGCTTGTCATAAGGTCGGGTATATTGCTCATAATCCGTAACGGAGCCGAACTTGCCTTCAGCGTTGAAAATGCTGACGAGCGCGCCAGAGGCTCCGATGTCCTTGATATGACGAATGTGATTAATGGTCGACTGCGTGATCGCTTCTAACGCGCTGTGCCATGCATCGGGATTCTGTTGCTGAAACTCGTGAAGGCTCTTGATCTGCTGATCCTGAACCTCTTCGGATTTTCCCAGGCTTGCGAACTGCGGCTGCGACTGAAACAGGATCATGGCAGTCATGTACGGGCCATAGATGGTGTCTATGAAATGTGCGTTGCCATTCAGTCCATCGCGAACAAGCTTGAGAGTGGTCAGCTGGTCTGGAAATGGAGTATCCAGAGGTTTCAGCTCGTGCCACTTGCTGGTAGAAGATTGAGGATAATCGAAGTCGTTCATGACCTTCACGATGTCGGTGTTGTAAGCGCGATGAAATTCGAGATGGTCCTGTGCCTCGAGCTGCGCAGACGGCCTTTTGTAGTGGTGATAGAACGTAAACGGAGGGCGGTCGAGCTCCTCTCCGCGCAAAGCTCGATCGACTCGCTCCTTGTGGCTTAAGGTCGATGTTGCGGACTTCTTGCCAAAAAGAGGCTTCGTCAGCGAAAGTGACGCCGCCGCGGCGGCAGCTGAAAGAAAGTGACGTCGATTCATTTCAAATCCTCAACCATACAAATCAGAATTACCTCCGGCATCGAAAAAGTGAATGCTGTTATGTCTCCGATGCCACCAGGTCCGCACATCGGCTGTACCGCGGCGTCATGCCCGGAATCAGAATCTATTTCAGGCTTCACCTGTCCACATGTGTGGCTTCTTCGATCTCGACGAGTCTCCCGCTCTTTACGTCGTAGATATATCCGTAAATGGGAATCGTAGAGGGCACAAGCGGATGATTTCGAATTCGTGTTACATCATCCACCACTGCCTGTTTCGCATTGGCAACCGTCAGCCACTCGACGTATTCGCCGGCGCGTGAGCCTGGCCCTTTGCCCACATCGCGAAAGCCGGAAGCGGTCAGCTCCGCTGTCTCCAGGCTGCTGGCCAGCAGACCGCGTATCACTTCACTGGTGAAGAATTGCATCCCGCAATCGGTGTGATGAATGACGAAGAATTCGCGCGTCCCGAGGAGTTTGTAGCTGATCACCAGGGATCGAATAGCATCGTCGCTTGCCCGCCCACCCGCATTGCGGATCACGTGAGCATCACCCTCGGCCAAGCCGGCGAATTTTGCCGGATCCAGCCTTGCGTCCATACAGGTGAGAACAGCGAAGCGGCGTGCAGGAGGTAGTGCAAGCTTTCCGTTTTCGCCGAAATGTTCACTGTACTCGTGGTTGGCAGCCAGAACCTCTTTCCGAATATCGCTCATAGAAACCTCTTCCTGGGTTATTCGCTTGCGTTGACATCGACCACGTGGATGGGAAGATCCCAGTGATTTGTCGTGAGCTCCCAACGGCGACTCTCGTCGCGAGTGAACGCTTCCTGATCGGGAAATAGCTGCTTTGCAATCTCTGATTCAGATTGCCCTGGTGGTGCGTCCTGAGCCGCGCGAACAATAACCACTCGATAGTCCCATCGGGAATCTTCGCTGGTGTGAAGGCTGGGCGCATAGATGGTGTATTCCTTGACATATCCAAGCTGCTTTTGGCGTTCGAGGATAGCGATCTGGTAATTCTTGAAAATCTTCCACCACTCATCCTTGTAACCGTACTTCGTTCGGTAGACCCACTCGATGATGACCGGCTTGGGTGCCGCAGTGATGACCGCAGATTGTTGCGCGAGCACAGTCGGCGTGATCGTTGCGATGCCTAACGAAAAGACGAAGAGGGTAAGGACTTTGGTGCTGATAAACCTGGAAATGTCCATTGGAAATCTCCCGCTAGCACGTGGCTTTGCAAAAGATGAGGTCGGCTCTAGCTGTATGTCGGGATGGCTCAGGAGAATGCGACCCTGCGGTCGCTTATTCCACGAAAAAACCCGCTCCAGCAAAACTGGCAAGCGGGCTATCGACAACCATATGGATCATTGATGATCACATACTAGTTCGCGGTATACATGACTCCCATTCGCCAGCAGAGATGTCTGGCGAACAACAATACTTCCTGGGAACAGGTGCCATAGCAGCGAATGTACGCATCGCTATGCGATTTGTCAAAAAGATGAAACTCATATCGCAGATCACTTGGTTCAAGCGCGGATTGTTGTTGCTCTCCGGCTAATATGTGATATATAGAATGCATGAACCACGCGCCCATCACTTCCAATGAATTGATCGCGAGCCGCGTGTGTTGTTGTTCTTGTCGAGGCTGTTGACCGCATCTCCTCAAAAAATCCTTATCTGAGTCAAGTGTCGTAACTCATCGTTTGCAGGCTGACTGCCGTCTGCGAGCCGTTGATGTCACGAAGACAATCGCAGTGACTTCGGTTGACGCTTTGTGCGGCTCCGAATGCGCGATTCGGCACATTCATACAACAGCGTGTCTTCACACGCTTCGCCTGCGCAAACAACGCGCGACAGGAAATATATGAAATTCATTCAGCCTCGCGGCCTCTTCTTTGCATTCCTCATCCTCATCTTGCCAGTGCGTGTTCTCATTTCACAAACGCTCACCAGCGCCACTGTAGTCGGTACGGTCAGGGATTCGAGCGGAGCGGTCATACCCTCCGCTACCGTACGGATTCGCCAGCCAGAAACTGACGCCGTCAGTACAACAGTGAGTGAATCCACCGGACAATACCGCTTTCCATTTCTTAAGCCAGGGGATTACGAGATCACCGCAGAGGCGGCCGGTCTATCTACGTCGCCTGTGCGCATACACCTGCTGGTAGGACAAGAGCAGGACCTGGACCTGAAGTTGGGTGTCCAGGCGGTGCAGCAGACGGTTGAGGTGGAATCCACGAGTGGCCTTCTACAAACGGAAAACGGAAATAATCTTACCGACTACAACCTGCATTACGTTGAGAACACCCCTGTGAACGGCGGCGATATCACCAACGTTGCGTTTTCTACGCCGGGAGTGCGCGTGAATGTCGGCGGCGGCAACAACAATTTCAACGTCAATGGCCTGCCCTTCAGTTCTGTCCTGTTCACCTACAACGGAGCGGATATTGTCGAGCCTTACGGCAACAACAACAAATCCGGTTCCAGCAACAACACACTGGGCCAGAATGACGTTGCCGAAGCCTCGGTGATCACCAACGCCTACAGCGCTCAGTATGGTCGCATGGCCGGCGCGCAGGTGAACTACATCAGCAAGTCCGGAACCAACCAGTTTCACGGAAACTTGGTCGAGAACTACAACGGCGATGTGCTGAACGCGAATGACTACTTCAGCAACGCGACACATACACCTCGTGGCCGCGCCGTGGCAAACCAATATGCCGGCTCGGTCGGCGGTCCAATTCTCAAGGACAAGCTTTCCTTCTTCTTCAACTATGAGGGGCTGCGCTATGCGCTGCCTACGAATCAGGTAGTTTCGATTCCGTCTCCTGCTTTGCAAACATATGTTCTGGCGAATGTACCGGCCGCATCTCTTCCCTATTATCAGCAGTTGTTCGGCCTTTATAACAATGCACCGGGCCTCAGTCGCGCGGTCGCTGTGACGAACGGATCGGGCCAATTGCAGGATGGCACAGGCAATCAGGGTTGCGGCAAGAACAACAGCTTGTCTGGCACACCCGTTCCCGACGGCGGTGGAACTACCTTTGGCGGTGTAAACGGAGTTTCCTGCGCCGTAGCATTTGTGTCGACTGCTTCGAGCATCAACACGGAATACCTCACCAGCCTGCGCGTCGACTACAACATCAATACCAAGCAGAAGCTTTATTTCCGCATCAGTCGCGATGCAGGCGTTCAGGCAAGCGGTACTAGTCCGATCAATCCACTCTTCAGCGGAGTTAGCCCTCAGCCATGGGTCATTCCGCAGTTGAACTACACGTACGTGATTACCCCTCGACTGGTCAATAACCTGATCCTGAACGGCAACTATTACTCCGCAGTCTTTTACGGCTCGAGCAACTTTCAGGCAGCCCAGAAACTTCTAGCTGTGTCATTCACGAATAGTGCGACCGGCGCAACAGGCTTCTCTGATGGCGGTGCAGGGAACGCCGGCTTTCAAAATCTTGGTCCGGCCGCTCCTGAGGGCAGGCTTGGCCAGCAGCTTGGCATCATCGATGATTTGTCATGGGAGCGTGGCCGTCACACTCTTCAGTTTGGCGTGAACAACCGGAATAACCGCATCACCAGTACCGCGAATCAAACCGGCACGATCATTGGCGACTACAACTTCGGCAGTGTGTCCGACTTCGCTCATGGAAACATCGCAGACGCGAGCAACTACAACAGCTTTACACAATCCTTTCCACTCATACCGACGGTGCATTTGCGCGTCGATTCACTTGGCTTCTACGGTCAGGACGAGTGGAAGATTTTCAAGAACCTGAACCTGACCTATGGCGCCCGTTTCGAGTACCAGGGAAATCCATGGTGCAAAGAGAAGTGCTATTCGAGAGCTAATACCGAATTTCTAGCCAGTGGCTATCAGGCAGGAAGCACGATCCCTTACAGCTCCACCCTCCAAACAGGGATACGTAACGACTTCAAATCTTTTGAAGGCATTGTCGTCGAGCCTCGCGTGGCAGCCGCCTGGTCGCCATTCGGTGAAGGCAGGACAGTTGTGCGCGGTGGCGTTGGACTCTTTGCAAATACGATCCCGGCCAATATCGTCGCCAATGTTTATGGAAACGCTCCGAATAAATTTTCACCTAAGGTTACAAACGGGATCGTGGGCCTGGCCGCGACTGCGGGAACCTCACAGGCTGCCGCGGTTGCGTCGGACATTGCTTTCCAGGCGGGCTTCTCTCAGGGGGATACGCTCAATGAGCTTAAAGCGGCGGTTCCCGCCGGTGTCACATTTTCCACTCCAACGCTTTATGTAAACCCAAACAACTACCACACCATCAAGACGGTGGAGTGGAGTCTTGAGGTTGAGCAGCCTTTGACGCGTCATGACGTGGCGACGATCTCTTATGCTGGCAATCACGGCTATGATGAGCCGCTTTCAAATACCGGTGCGAACGGCTGGGCTGCGAATGGCTACGGTGGATTGCCGACCGCCATTCCTGATCCGCGCTTCGCGACGGTGACCCAGATATTCGTTAACGGTTATTCAAATTACAACGGAGTGACCGCCGTGGAACGCCACTCCTTCGCAGGCGGATTGCAGGGGCAGGCCAGCTACACGTGGAGCAAAGCTTTGCAGCTTGGACCCGGAGTCGGCACCACAGGAGCGTCCGGAGCCATTTACAACCCGACAGTGTATGCATTGAGTGGGTCGACACCTACGGGCAAAATAACAGACGGTTATGGCTCTACCGCCTTCGATACACGGAACAACTTCACAGCGGACCTGGTATATACGACCCCCAATTTGAGCCACGCTGCGTTGAAAAGGACGCTGAGTGGATGGAAGCTCGGAGGCAAGATCTATCTCTACAGCGGACGCCCTTTCACTGTCACCGATAGTGGAGTCAGTGCCAAGAATGTCTTCTCAAGCTCTTTCAGCGGAACGGTGCTTGCCGATACGGCCAACCCTTCCGTCATAGGGCTCCATTGCGGCAACTCAGCGGTGCATACTCCCTGCCTGAGTACCAGCGACTTCGCCACTTCCGCTACGCAGACGGATTGGGGCAATACGAAGCCAAACAGCTTCTATGGCCCAGGTTTCTTCTCTATCTCATCCCAGCTTGCGAAGGAGATCGCAGTGACGGAGCATACCCGCTTCGAGCTTGGCGCCGATGCCTACAACCTGCTCAACCATCCCAACTTCGGCCTGCCAAACTCAGATGTGAATAAAGGGCAGACGCTGGGAACGGTTACAACCGACGTAAGTGTTCCGACAAGCATCTACGGCACAGGCCAGGGAGCCATCGTTTCCGGCCGTGTTCTGGTGGTCTTCGGCAAGTTCGTCTTCTAAACCAAACACAATGAGAGGCCATTGCCGCGCGGGTCGCGTCGACGGCCTCCCAAAGGAAAATTGGTGCCTCCATGCGAAAGAGCGTGCTCTTACTCCTGCTGCTTTATCCGGCGATTCTGGTTGGGCAGGCAGAAAAACTTACCATCGAAGATTTGCTGAACCCCGGCCTCTCTGGAGCCGGCTACGGACGACGAAGTGCCGAGGGTGAAACGACTCCTAACGGCAAATACGTAGTGATCCAGGAGCACGGGCAGATTGCTTTGAAGCCTGCGGACGGAAGCCCCGACAGGTCACTCACCTCGTCGCAGGAGCCTAAATCAGAACTAGCGTTATCTCCGGATGGCAAACAGATCGCCTATGTGAGTCAGGGGCAGGTCTGGGTGGTTGCGTTGTCAGGCGGTGATCCGCTGCAATTGACGCATGACCCCGCAGGCCCGGGTGACCCACGTGGAGCTACCGATCATCATCCACAGTGGAATCCGAAAGGGAACTGGATTCTTTATGAGTCGGGACGCAAGGGTTACAACGAGCTGTATGCCGTAAGCGAAGATGGAAAGGTTTTGAATTTGCTGGCGGCGACAGAGATTTATCGCGGCAAGGATGTCATCGCGAACACTGCGCTGGATAAAGGCGATGCAGTATCTTCGGATCGCTTCGATTCTCGACCGCTGTGGTCTCCTGATGGAACCCGCATCTCTTACACCGAGCGATCGAGAGAATTCTTCTCGGGCAAGCTGAAGGTGCTTCCCTTCGACCAGAAGTCTGGAGTCGCGGCGGCGCCGGCGCTGGATATTTATATCGCGAAGAATGATCCAGGCGGAGCATGGGCCATCAACACCGCTGCATGGTCACCCGACAGCAGTACGCTCGCGGTGGTTCTGCAGGAAACTCACTGGGACAAGATATGGCTCATTCCTTCGACGGGCGGCAAGCCGAAGGAACTGACTTTTGGAGCGGGCGAAGATGAGGAGCCTGTCTATTCGCCCGACGGGAAGTGGATCGCATTTGTATCGAACCGCGATCTTCCCGAGGAGAGGCATATCTGGGTGGTTCCTGCCTCAGGCGGAGAGCCGCATCGGCTTACGCAGTTGACAGGCTTTGAACTGGACCCGCTCTGGGCGGCGGACAGCGGGAGCATCCATTTTCAATGGCGTTCGACTCTCGGCGCATCGGCTTCCTATTCAGCAGACGCCAGCGGAAAAGGCGAACCAAGTCTGCTAGGGTCAGGTGCATCCTTCCAAGTATGAGGAACTCGGCATCATGCCTGAGGTCGTGCACTACAAAGGGAAAGACGGACTGCCGCTCGCCGGCATCCTCTACAAGCCTGCCGACTATCATGCCGGTACGCGCTATCCCGACGGTGATCCTGGCGCACGGCGGCCCAGAAGGCCAGGTGACGCTCAGTGCGTCGCCGTGGTCGGTCTTCCTGGCCGATCAGGGATATGTTGTGCTCGAGCCGAACTTCCGCGGCAGCACAGGCTATGGAGAGCGTTTTCGCAACGCGAATGTTGAAGACTCAGGCGGCGGCGAGATTGATGATATTGCCGCATCGGTGAAGTATCTGGTCGACTCCGGCCTCACCGATCCAAAGGACGTAGGCATTTCCGGTGGAAGTCACGGCGGCACCGTGGTTGCCAATGCCGTGGCGAAATATCCTGATCATTTTTGCAGTGGGCATTGAGAAGTTCGGTGTTGTCGATCGCGCATTATTTCTGCGCTACACCAATCGCAACTCCGCGATTCGCTGGGAGACGAAGATGGGCGGCCCTCCAGAATTGAAGCCGGTGGTCTATCGCAAAGCAAATATTCTTGCCGATGTCGCGAATATCAAAACGCCGCTGCTGATCCTGCATGGCGAAGAAGACCCGCAGGTGCCGCCGCAGGAGTCGCAGGAGTTCGCGGCTGCACTGAAACAGAATGGGAAGACCTTTACCTACATCACCTATCCGCATGAAGGTCACGGTTTCCAACAGCGGGAGCATCGCAAGGATGCTGACGAGCGGGAACTGGCATTTCTCAACAAGTACCTCAAACCTGACTCGGCTCAGTAACACGTACGTGTAGATAGCGCCTCGGATGAAACAAGGCGCTATCTCGCTCAGGGAGCGAAAGAATGAAGCATCGGATTTTGGCGGTATCTTCCGCGGCTGCGCTGTTTTCAATTACGACGATAGTTTTGCTGGCGCAACAGCATCTGCCGGCAAATGCTTACAATCCCGGAATTCATCCCGTAACCCCCGAATCAGTAGAGGCAGAGAAGATTGCGGAAGACGCCTGGTTCGCCCATCTCCAGGTGCTTGCGAGCGATGACCTGAAAGGCCGTAAAACAGGCACCGACGATTTCATTCACGCAGTGGAATACGTCGAGTCGCAATACAAGGCGATCGGTCTTAAGCCGGCGGGCGTCGATGGCTACCGTCAACCGGTTGGTTTTCGTAGCGCAACGGTGGACGCTGAGCACTCGAGCCTGGAACTGGTTCAAGCAGATCAGCAAGTAAAGGCGCTCAAGATCGGGACTGAAGCGACACTGATTCCAAATGATGCGGGAGCCGTTTCTGTGGATGCTCCTGCAATGTTCGCCGGGTACGGCCTCGTTGTCCCAAGCCTTGGAGTCAACGACTTGAAGGGTCTGGATGTGAAGGGAAAGGTTGCAGTCATCTTTGGAGCATCTCCTGCGGCGGTTCATGGCCCTCTCAAAGCATACTTTCGCACCGCCGCGATCCGCTGGCAGGCGCTCAAAGCCGCCGGAGCAATTGGCCTCATCACTATTCCCGAGCCAAGGCCGCAGCCTGTTGGCGGTCCTCAGCGAACAGGCGGTCCCGGCCAGTCGAACAATCCCATCACCCAGCTTTCCGACCCCGCGCTCAATCCGTTGCAGGGGACATGTTTGAACGCAACGGTTCCCATCGCATCCGCCGCTACGCTCTTCGCCGGCTCGCCGCACACGTTCGATGAGTTGCAGGATCTCAAGAAAGAGGGCAAGCAACTGCCTGAGTTTCCTCTCGCGGTGAATATTCGCGCGACGACCACGACTCAGGTTCCCGCCACATTTCAGTCTCCGAACGTCGTTGGATTGCTAGAGGGCAGCGACTCAAAGCTGAAGCATCAGTATCTTGTGTTGAGCGCACATCTCGATCATCTCGGTGTTGGACGCGCGATCGACGGTGACTCGATCTACAACGGTGCGATGGATAATGCAGCGGGCATTGCATCCTTGATCGAGACGGCAAAGGCGCTGGCGAAGGGGTCTCGTCCCAAACGCTCCATCATCTTTCTCGCATTTACCGGGGAAGAAGAGGGAGAGCTGGGATCACAGTTCTGCGCGCATTACCCCACGGTGCCACGCTTTCAGATTGTTGCCGACCTGAACATGGATATGTATCTTCCGCTTTTTCCGCTGCACTTTCTTGAGGTGCAGGGACTCGGCGAATCAACTTTGGGTAATGACGCGCGAGCCGCGGCGCAGTTGAATGACATCGAGGTTCAGTTCGACAAGCAGCCGGATGAAAATCGCTTCATCCGTTCCGACCAGGCGAGCTTCGTGAAGTATGGAATTCCGGGGCTGGCGTTCAAATTCGGCTGGCTGCCTGACACTCCGGAGCAGAAGACCTTCAATGACTGGATACACAATCGCTACCATCATCTGAACGATGATTTGAATCAGCCGATTGATCGCGAGGCGGCCGTGCATTTCGATCGTGTGCTGCTGACGCTTGCGACGCGGATTGCCGATGCGCCGGCAAAGCCGGAGTGGTATCCAGAGAGTTTCTTTACCACCATACCAAGGCGGTGATTAGCCCGCGCGTTCCATGAAGTCGATCAAACGCTCACGCACCAAAGCAATATGGTCTCGCATGGCAGCCTGCGCTTTTTTCCGGTCACCCTTTTCCAGCGCTTCGACAATGGCGCGGTGCGCGTCAGGCGCCGTTGACGACGACAGAGCGTACGTCTTGCGGCGGCATATCCAGATCTGACTCTGGATATTTGTCAGCACGCGTGACAACTCGGCGTTTCCGGTAGCATTCACGATCAATCCATGAAAATTAGCGTCTTCTTCGATATGGCTTGGCCGGTCACCGGCCTTTAGAAGCTTCAGTGTGCGCTGCGTGCTCTGATGCAGAGCGGCAATCAGGTCCGGCGTTAGCTCCGCAACACCAACTGCATAGACCTCCAAAGCTTCGCGTAGGTCGTAGAGATCTTTTACTTCCTTGGGGGAGAACCGTCTCAGGTACGCGCCGCGACGCGCCTCTATTCTGACCAGGCCCTCTGTGTGCAAACTGTTGAGAGCCTCCCGAACAGGAGACTTGCTGATTCCAAGTTGCGTGGAAAGAAATTCTTCAGTGAGCCTGGTTTTCTCATCCAAATCTTCCCGCAGGATGTAAGCCTTAATACTGTTGTAAGCCAGAGCGGTCAGATTTTGTGGAGCTTCAAGTTTCTCGATCGAAAGCACCATGTTTTCCCTTGTCTTTGTTGCTGAACCCGCTCCAGTATATGAGATATCAGGTGCTCGTGCCGAAGCTCAGTAAAAGGCCGGCTTCCTCCAGCAGCATCCTTATTGCCGCTTTTGCGGTGGCACGCGAGCGGCAACTACCCTAGATCATGTAACCGCCCAAGGCCTGCTTCCCGGTCGGAATGTGGCCGGATGAATTCGAATTCCCATCATGCAAGCCGTGCAATAACGGAAAGTCCAAGCACGACATGATATTCGGATTTTATTCCCTGCTCGTCGACTTCAACGAAGCCAACCGGACCCCAGGCGATCGCGAGAGGCTGAAGCAGCCCAACGCTGACATTTTGCAACGGCATCCGCGCGCTGTTCCCGATTTGCAGAACGCTGAGGGAATATCCGGGTTGGGGACATCATCACCCCATCACCAGCAGCGATGACCGTGAATACGAAGTCCGCCGTGAGGGAGGTCATGGTAGCGGCAGGAAAAAAGCTCAGGCACGCGCTTTATTAGCGGGAACGAAAGGCATCCTCACGCCGCGCCATAGGTTTTTCACGTCCACGTACCAGATTCAGCTCAATGGAACAAAGACCCTGACATCATTCTTCAAGGGGCTCTTCCCTCAGAAGAAAATTGGCAGCCGATCCAACGTTAAGGGGTATGGGAGCCGATTTGCTTATATGTCGGGATCTATGCGCAGCAAGAGAAGCAGGATCTCGATCGAAGGCTGCGCCAGATTACGGCCTTCATCGTGGACGTGCAAAACTGATGCGCGTGGACAAAGTCGCGAGCTCTATTTCTAATACCGGATTCGATGATTCCGCGCTTGCCCGTTACGCCCCATCTTTTTATCTAGATAAAGTTCCACCGCTGGCCCCACGATTTGTGCTCCGATATTCGCTAAAGTAATCGCGATGACGTGGTCCTCCCTCTGCTACAGAGACCACTTTTGCGGAGTCCATGCGTTTTTTTAGTTATTTTTCCAGGAAAGACCAAAGACTGTTTCACGGAAGAGCAATCGGCAGATTCTGTGCATTGCTCATGGTTGGTGGATTCTGCATTGCCCAAATGAAGGCGCAAACAGGCAACTCACCGCAAGCGATGGATATTGGGATCATCGTGATGGCTACCATGTCGGATGCAGAAGCGGTGCTGAAGCAGCTGAACAGCGGCACTGATTTCTCGATAGTTGCAAAAGAAAGGTCCATCGATGCAACTGCGTCGGAGGGCGGATACATGGGGAAACTGGCCCCGGACGAGCTTCGCAGTGAACTGCGTGATGCGTTGCGGGGACATAGCGCCGGACAGCTTACCGATATCGTGCACCTGCCATCAGGATACGCAATCCTCAAGGTGTTAGCGGCCGCACCTGCACGGGATATGAATCCGAAGCGGATCTCATCGCTTATATCAACGGGCGCCATCAAGTACGGCGCGCAGGTCTCGGGCCTGGCCGAGGCTGATGCGGCTTTCGGGGATTTTCCGAAGCCGGATGGCTGGAGTCATGACCTGCAGGCAACATGTACGCTCCGCCAGCAATCGCTGGCAAAAGCCAAAGAGATGATGCAGGGACTGGTCGATTGGAACCAATCGGAGCCGGATAACCCAATTCCTCCAATAGACCGCATTCAAGCGCACACCGTTCTGGCGCAGCTTCATGGCTTTAGCGGCGAGATGGAGCAAGCCATTGCAGAATGGAAGGCTGCTTACCAGCTTGCGGAGACTACAGATCCAAAATCCCTCCCGAATCTGGAGGAAAGCATAGGCAGCTCATATCTCCATCTGTCCGAGATGGAGAACGGAATTTATCGCGACTCCACCGATCTGGATATCTTCCCACCTCGTCACCCGAATGCAAGCTATAAGCGTCAGGATGAGTCAAGACAGGCGCTCGTTTACTTTGAGAAGTACCTGGAACGGAGACCAGACAGCCTTGAAGTGAAATGGCTGCTGAATCTGACCTATATGACGCTTGGAGAATATCCATCGGGCGTGCCTGCGGCCTACCTCATTCCGGAAAAAGACTTTCACTCGAAACAGAACATCGGGCGCTTTGTAGATGTAGCTCCAGCGGCTGGGCTAAATGTATTTCGCGGTGCGGGTGGCATCATCGTCGACGATTTTGATAATGATGGCCTTCTGGATGTAATGGTCTCAAGCGTGGATGTATGCGATCCTCTGCACTACTTCCACAATGATGGGAATGGGAAATTCAGCGACCGGACCCAGCAGGCTGGTTTAGCAGAACAGCTTGCTGGCCTGAACATCATTCAGGCCGACTATAACAATGATGGCTGCATGGACATTCTGATGCTGCGGGGAGGATGGTCGTTCCCGCAGCGCAAATCGCTGCTGCGCAATAATTGCGACGGAACATTCACAGATGTGACGGATACAAGCGGCCTCGGAGCTGTGAGTACGTCCACGCAGGCAGCAGCATGGGCCGATATCGACAACGATGGTTATCTCGATCTCTTTGTCGGAAATGAAAATTCGCCAGCTCAGCTTTTTCACAACAAGGGCGATGGGACGTTTGAGGAGATAGGCCACGCGGCCGGGATCGATCAGATCGGCTACTCAAAAGGTGTGGCAGCTGCCGATTACGACCACGATGGCTTCGTCGATTTCTATGTGACCAATCAGAATGGGGTGAACTTCCTCTATCACAATAACGGCAACAAAACCTTTACCGAAGTGGCCCGGCAGGCGGGTGTACAGGCCCCGACATTCAGCTTTGCCACCTGGTTTTTCGACTACGACAACGACGGCTGGCCCGATCTCTTTGTCGATAGCTATGTCTCGGCTGTGGACGAATCCATAAGAACTTACATCGGAGAGCCGCACAACGCCGAGACCCTGAAGCTCTATCGCAACAAGCACGACGGCACATTTGAAGATGTGAGTGCGAAGGTCGGCCTCGACAAAGTCTTCATGCCAATGGGCGCAAACTTTGGGGATGTGGACAACGATGGCTTTCTTGATGTCTATCTTGGCGTGGGGCAGCCATCCTTCACCGCCGTTCTTCCTCACGTTCTTCTGAGGAACGACGAAGGCAAGTCGTTTGTCGATATTACCGAGTCTTCAGGAACAGGCGAGCTGCACAAAGGACACGGGATCGCGTTTGCCGATCTGAGCAGGCGGGGTAGCGAGGACATCGTCGCGGAGATTGGCGGCGCCATACCCTCTGACAAGCACACGCTACGTGTATTCGAGAATCCCGGAAATATCAACGACTGGCTCAATGTGCACCTCGTAGGTGTGAAGAGCAATCGATCCGGCGTTGGCGCGGAGATCAAAGTGAAGGTGCAGGATGGAAAATCCGCGCCAAGGTCAATTTACCGGACAGTAGGAGAGAGCAGTTCCTTCGGCGCTAATCCTATGGAGCAGCACATCGGGCTCGGTCATGACGCACGCAAGATATCAGTGGATGTATGGTGGCCAGCCACCGGCACACGGCAGCATTTTGTCGATGTCGCAAAGAATCAATATCTCGAAATCAAGGAATTCGAAACCAGTTATACACGGCTCGAACGGAAACCATTCCGGCTGGGCGGATCTGCGGACCCCGTAATTGCCGCGAACACGCCGGGCAGCAAATAGATACATCGCGAGACGGAGGAGCATGCATGAAAGCGATACGGGCACTCATCGCAGCAGCGATATGGCTTCCTGCATCGATGTTCGCGTGGGCTGCTGAAGGGCATAGCGCACAGGGGATTCTGCTTGATGTGGATCGGAGTAAGGGATCGATCACCGTGTCATGCGACGCAATCCCCGGTTATATGGACGCGATGGTGATGCCCTTTGCAGTTCGCGATCCTGGCATCTTGAAATCGCTCACTCCCGGCGCAACAGTGCATTTCACGATAGTGGAACGGGGACACGAGGAGTATGCGGAGCATCTGGAGAGCATCAAGCCCACCAACTACGAGTCCGAGCCCACAGAAGCGGATAGACTCACCTTGCTGCACCGCACGTTGGTCCCGGAAGCAGCAGCCAAGATTGTGCCAGTAGGCCAAGCGGTGCCGGATTTCACCCTCACGGACCAGGCGCAACACGCGACACATCTCGCGCAATTCAGGGGTAAAGTTGTGGCATTAACTTTTTCCTATTCCCGCTGCCCGAACCCTAACTACTGCTTTCGACTGTCCAACAACCTTTCTCAGTTGAGCCGGCGGTTTCATGATGCTGCAGGACGAGATCTCGTCCTGGTGACGATCGTGATCGATCCCGATGAAGATCAAGGCAAAGCGTTGGAAAAGTACGCGGACACCTGGAAGGCCGACCCGGCAACGTGGCATTTTCTAACCGGTAAACTCGCTGATGTCAGGGCAACGGCAGAGCTGTTTGGGATGAACTTCTGGAACGACGAAGGATTTCTGACGCACTCGTTTCACACCGTTGTGATCGATCGCGATGGAAGGCTGGCTGCCAATCTCGAGGGAAATCAATTTACGGCAGCTCAACTGGGGGATCTGGTAGCAACAGTGTTACACCGCCCCTATTCGGGCGCGGCTGGCGCAACAGCGAGTATGAGATCTGCGGTCACGGCGAATGGCGCGAACTGGTAGCCAAGTTTTAGAGGCGGGTGCGACTGTCTGCGTTGCCGCTACGTCTCTCTATACGCAAGTTAGCAAAAGATCCCGAAGGGATTTCTGTAGAACGGCTCATTCAAGTGCTGAGTTCTTACGACCGCTGCGATTGCTGAGGAAGTGATGCCAAAATCCAGGAACCATCGGCCAAGCTGGCCTGTGGCGGCCATCCTGCTGTCCGCCGTGTGCTTCGCGCTTGCGGCACAGCCTATACTGCTTCGCGCACAGGCTGCATCCGCCTCACAAACACTCCGGTTGCCGGATATTGGCCTGATTGTTGTGCCGACCGCGAAAGCTGCGCAGGAGTTGCTGGCGCAGCTCCATTCGGGAATGGATTTCGCAGTATTGG
Source organism: uncultured Acidobacteriaceae bacterium (assembly GCA_963745105.1). Taxonomy (GTDB): domain Bacteria; phylum Acidobacteriota; class Terriglobia; order Terriglobales; family Acidobacteriaceae; genus Silvibacterium. The sequence goes on along the minus strand of CAVUWQ010000056.1, from coordinate 112,505 downwards.
CGAAAGAAAAATCGATAGACACCACGGCGAAGGATGGCGGCTACGTCGGTTTCGGAGTGCAGCTAGCACCATCACTTCTGAGTGCGGCCAAGGAGTTGAAGGCAGGGGAATTCACCCAGGTGATACAAGTTCCGGCGGGTTATGCGGTCCTGACGGTCTTTGCTCATAGTCCCAGGATGGAAGATCTGGATGGGGAGCGGATCAAGGCTCTCGCGCTGAAGGGCGCTGTGCGGGACACCATCGACATTTCAGGAATGGCGCAGGCCGACGCAGCCTTTCAGATTTATGCCAAGCCTGAAGGATGGCAGAAGAATTTGAGTGAAGTCTGCTCCATCCGCAGGGACTCGTACGCATCCGCGGTGAACCGGATCGAACAGGTTTTGCCGCAGGCAGATGCCGATCCTGCGAGCCAGGCGGAGCCGCGCAAGCTGGTGCAGGGCCACGCCACGCTGGCGCAGCTCTACACCTACATGGGCGAGATGGAGAAAGCTGCGGCCGAATGGCAAAAGGCTAGCAAGATTGCCGAGGCAGGTGTGCCGGAAGCATTGCCATATCTCGAGGAAGCTCTCGGCGTGAGCTATCTGCATTCGGCGGAGATGGAAAACGGGGCGTACAGAAGTCCCGGAGAATTTGGCCTTTTTCCGCCACCGGCGGGCACACATTTTGATAAGCAGGCCAATGCGAGGCGGGCGATCCAGTACTTCACGAAATATCTGCAGCAGCAGCCGGAGAACGTTGAGGTGCGGTGGCTGCTAAACGTGGCCTACACAACGGTCGGGGGATATCCGGCCGAGGTTCCGGCAGCATTTCTGGTTCCGAAGGAAGCATTGACGGGGAGTCAGAGCGCGGAGAATCCGATCGGTCTATTTCGCGATGTAGCTGTAGCTGCAGGACTGAACACGTTTTCAGGCGCAGGCGGAGTAGTCGTAGACGATTTCGACAACGATGGGCTGCTGGACGTGGTCACTTCGAGCATGGATATGTGCGAGCCCCTACGTTTCTTTCATAACAACGGAGACGGCACTTTCACGGACCGTGCGGTCCAGGCGGGTCTGGCTGATCAGCTCGGCGGCTTGAATGTGATCAAAGCCGACTATAACAACGATGGCTGCATGGACCTGCTGGTGCTGCGCGGCGGCTGGGAGATGGCGCATAAAAAATCGCTGCTTCGCAACAACTGCGATGGAACGTTCACGGATGTGACAGACGCGAGCGGTCTTGGCAACTCACTGACGGCCACGCAAACGGCGGTGTTTGCGGATATCGATAACGACGGGAATCTCGACTTAATCATCGGTAATGAGAATTCGCCAAGTCAGCTCTTTCGCAATCGTGGAGACGGAACCTTTGAAGATATTTCCCATGCAGCGGGAATCGATAAGGTCGCGTTCACCAAGGGCGTGACTGTAGCGGACTACGACAACGACGGCTACATGGATATCTACATGTCGAATGTAACCGGCGCGAACTTTCTCTACCACAACAACCACGACGGCACCTTCACAGAAGTGGGCAGGCTAGCTGGCGTGCAGGCTCCCTATTACAGCTTTGCCACGTGGTTTTTTGACTATGACAACGACGGATGGCCGGACCTGTTTGTGAACTGTTATTTCAGCTCGATGGATGACGTGCTGCGGAGCAACCTCGGGCAACCGTATCTCACCGAAACGGTGAAGCTATACCGCAATCTGCATAACGGCACATTTGAGGATGTGACAGCGCAGACCGGACTGGACAAAGTCTGGATGCCGATGGGCGCGAACTTTGGCGACGCGGACAACGACGGGTTTCTAGACATGTATTTGGGTATGGGGCAGCCATCGCTGGCCTCGATGATGCCGCATGTACTGTTGCGGAATGAGGAAGGCAAAAGATTTTCTAATGTAACCGCGGAAGCGGGAGTGGGCGAGTTGCATAAAGGTCACGGCGTAGTCTTCGCAGACCTGGCGCGGAGCGGGCATGAGGACATACTGGCCGGCCTCGGCGGTGCGGTGCCTTCGGACAAACATGCAATGCGGGTCTTCGAGAATCCGGGCAACGACAACGATTGGATCAATGTGCGCCTGAAGGGAGTGAAGAGCAACCGGGCAGGCATTGGCGCGAGGATCTCGGTGACGGTGCAGAACGATGGAAGACCCGAGCGCGCGATCTATCGAACGGTTGGAGATACAAGTTCCTTTGGGGGTAATCCGGTCGAACAGCATATCGGGTTGGGCCATGGTGCGCGCATTGTGGCTGTGGATGTGTGGTGGCCGGCAACAAACACGCGCCAGCATTTCACGGGAGTGGAGAAGAACGAGTACGTCGGAATTGAGGAGTTCTCACAGCAGGTGACAAAGCTCGACCGGCGTCCCTATCGGCTGGGCGGAGCGAATGCCACGCAATGAACGCCATGTGGAGATGGGCTGCGGCAACTTTGGCCGGCACTCTGATGCCGATGGTGGCGCTCGGTGCCGACGAATATCACGCGGCGCGGGGAGTGGTGCTGGAGGTGGACGTACCGCATCATGAATTGACGGTCTCTTGTGAGGCAATTCCGGGATACATGGACGCAATGGAAATGCCCTTCAAGGTGAAAAATGCAAAAACATTGAATGCACTGAAGCCAGGCGAGGGCATCCAGTTTAGGATCGACCAGCGCGGCAGTAGGCTGTATGCCGAAGAGATTCATGACGGGGCTACAGCGACTTATGAATCCGAGCCAATGCAGGCTGGCCAACTCTCGGCACTGAACGCAATGCTCAAACCTGATACGAAGACACTGACAACGGGAGACCACGTGCCGGACTTTGCGCTGCTGGATCAGAGCGGGGAGACCGTGCATCTATCGCAGTTTGCGGGAAAAGTGGTAGTGCTGACATTTGGATATTCGCGATGCCCGAATCCGAATTACTGCTTTCGGTTGTCGAACAATCTGGCGCGAGTAGAGAAGCGCTTTCATAACCGCATGGGACGAGACCTGGTGTTGTTCACGATCATGATCGATCCAGACCACGACCAGGGCGCGACTTTGTCGCAGTATGCCGGAGTATGGAAGGCGGACGCCCGATCATGGCATTTCCTAACCGGGCCGTTGTCGGACATTCAGCAGATTGCGGGGATGTTCGGTGTAAATTTTTGGCGGGTTGATGGGCTGCTGACGCACACTTTACATACGGTGATCATTGATTCTAAGGGCGCGCTCGCAGCGAACGTCGAGGGCAATCAGTTTTCTCCACAAGAGCTTGAAGATCTAGTGGCTACGGTAATGGCGCGGCAATGATCGGATGGCCACCTGAACTAGTCACGGCTTTCATGTAGTAAAAGCACTCAAGCTCAGCTCTGTCCGTCCAAAGATCGAGTTCCAGGTCGGTCATTTAGTTGACGACAACTGGGCTGTCCTTATTTAAAGTCCCCGTGACGGCCAACACGCCCGATAAGGACGAGAGTGCGCACCATCTCCGGAACTATCTCTGAAACCAATACCTCCTACGCTGGATGGCCAGTAGTGGCGTCCGGAGTATTGGGAGTAATGGCGGGATACTCGGTTCTTATTCCTTACACGTTCAGTCTCTTTTTGAAGCCGCTTTGTGCAAGCTTCGGGTGGCGTCGCGATCAAGTCGCCGTCGCTTTCAGCTGTGTAGCTATTACTGTCGCGATCTGTGCTCCAATCACCGGATGGCTACTGGACCGTTTCGGTCCCCGCCGTACGATCCTGCCCTGCACCATTCTGTTTGGTGGAGTGTTTGCGTCGCTTTCGCTGCAGACACCCGGCCTCACCCGGCTTTACATCACCTTCGTCCTTCTCGGACTGGCAGCAAACGGCACGACGCAACTCGGTTATTCGAGAGCTGTATCGTCCTGGTTTTTTCAGCGGCGCGGTATGGCGCTCGCTCTGGTTTCCGCCGGCGCGGGCATTGGCTCCATGGTTCTTCCGCTGCTGACCGCCTGGCTCATCGCTCATTATGGGTGGCGTGCAGCGTACCGGGATCTCGGCATCCTGGCGGTCGGACTCAGCCTGCCACTGGCCATCATCTATCTGCGCGAGCGAGCACCGGAAACACCACGTGAGACCGCGACGAGCGAACGAAATACTTTTGTGTCCTCTGTCCGGACAAGGCAATATCTCTTCCTTATTTGCGCTATTTTTCTGTATTCCATCACCTTCAATGGGGTGATTTCGCATTTTGCTCCTCTGCTTACCGATCGCGGGATTCGGCTGCAAGTAGCGGCAGAGGCCATCTCGGTCATTGGGATCTTCGCATTTCTTGGACGGTTTGTGACCGGCTATCTTCTGGACCGTTTTTTCGCGCCGTACGTTTCCTTCCTTTTCTTTTTAACGACGGTCGTGGCCATGACCTGTCTCTGCTTCCACTCCACCACTGCGGCTTTTATTGCCGCAGCACTTCTGGGATTCGCGGCAGGTGGGGAGTCAGACATCACACCGTATCTGATCTCGCGCTATTTCGGTCTGAACAGTTTTTCGTCACTATACGGGCTAGCGTGGACCGCGTTCGCGACAGGAACGGCGATCGGCCCGGTTTTAATGGGGCGGTGGTACAGCTTGGCCGGTAGCTATACATCATCGGGCATCGAACTTCTGGCAACGCCGGCACTCATCTCGGCCATACTCATGACCCGCATGCCGCCATACAGCAAACTGCCTGGCACCGAAGCAAGCATAGGCTCCACGCTGGTCGCGGCCCGCGAACCAGGCCTTCCCGAATTGTGACAGCAGCAGGCAAGCATATTTTTTGTTTTATCCGCGGGATCATCAAGGTCTCGGCCACGTAGCAGATCGAAGTTTTTCTGAGCACGGGAAGCTAGCACCAGCTGCACTGACAACTGACCAGTGGGTTGGATTTTTTCACCATAGATAACAGGAGCGACAAGTCTTAAGGAGGAATCGTTCGCATGTTACGTCATCGGATACTTTTGGCCGGAGCTTTGACTTTGTGCTCCTATCTTGTTTCACCGGCGCAAACCGCTACGACAGCGCTGCGAGGAAACATAGCGGACCCTTCGGGCGCAATGATTTCGGGCGCCACAGTTACGCTCGACAATCTTAGAACTGGAGTTCACTTGGTTAAGGCCGCAGATGCACAGGGTGAGTATGTCTTCTCGCCGCTGGATCCAGGCACGTATCACATCCAGGTGGACGCAGCAGGTTTCGCCTCACAGGCCAAACAGGCGGAGTTGCTGGTAAGCCAGCCCGCCACAATCAACTTTGCCATGGCTGTGCAAGGCTCATCGTCAACCGTGGATGTAAGCGACACAGCGCAGACTCTTAACGTAACCGATGCGACGATCGGAAACGCGGTAGATAACTCCACGATTGAAGCGCTGCCCATGGAAGGCCGGAACGTGCCCGATCTGCTGAGCCTTCAACCCGGCGTTCTTTATCTCGGTCGAGTGATCAACCAGAATACTGACAGCCGCAGTGGCGCGGTCTCGGGCGCGCGATCTGACCAGAGCAATGTAACGATCGACGGGATCGACAACAACGATCAGACCAATGGCTTTGCGTTTACTGGAGTTCTGCGATCCACTTTGGATTCAACCGAGGAGTTTCGCGTAACGACTTCGGACGCGAATGCAGATGCGGGACGGTCTTCTGGAGCACAGGTGGCGCTGGTGACAAAGAGCGGAACGAATCGGCTCCACGGCAGCATCTACGAATACAACCGGAATACTCTCACTACAGCGAACAACTGGTTCAATAAACAGGCCCAAACTCGAGAGGGGTTGCCGAATGTTCCGGGAAAACTGATACGCAATACATTCGGTGGAACATTCGGTGGGCCAATCAAGAAGGACAAGCTCTTCTTCTTTTTCAACTACGAAGGTCAAAGAACTGCTGAAAACCAACAGGTGACCGAGGCTGTTCCTACAGCGGGTTTTCGCGCAGGCATGGTGACATATCTTTCCGCGAACGGCGCTAACCAAGTCACTCCCGTCACGCTCACCTCTTCGCAGATATCAGAATTGGATGCCCCGTGCGTTCAAAACCAGGTCTGTCCTTGGGGACCGGGTCCGAACCCGTATGTCCAAAGCTATTTCAAGCAGTTTCCCCTCAATAACGGGTTTACCGAAGGAGATGGATATAACACAGGCTCCTATAGCTTTTCATCGCCAGCTCCGGGCTCGCTAAACACTTCCATCTTGAAATTGGACTACACACCCAACGACAATCAGCATCTCTTTGTTCGCGGCAACCTGCAAAAGGATACGCAGCTTGGGGTGCTCAACTTACCCGGGCAGCCGCCATCCACGGATCTTGAGGACAATACCAAGGGAATCTCAGCCGGGTACACGTGGTCGCTCACGCCGAACCTCGTCAACGATCTCCGGTACGGATATATCCGTCAGGGCTATGGCTTGCGCGGTATCGGAATTGGAGACTATGTATATTTCACTTCCCTTGCTACCGCGCAGGCACAGACGCGGACGACAACCGTTCACGTGCCAGTCAACAACCTCGTCGATAACTTGAGCTGGACGAAAAGTGGGCACACCATTCAGATCGGTGCGAACTGGAGGCTGATCTATAACGACCAGGGTTCGAATAGCAATTCGTTCGATTCGGCGACGGTCAATCCCGGCACTATGGCGGGCAACGCTCCTGACCCGGCCACGATTGGATTGCCTGGCGTTGAAAGCGGCTTCACCAATTCTTATCTCTTCGCCTACACCTATCTAGTCGGTGCCATTACCAATCAGACAAATATCTACAACTACCAGATCGCGAACGGTGGGAAAACCGGAAATTTATTGCCGGATGGAACGTTTATTAACCGGAGCTTCAAGGCGAATGAGTGGGAGGGGTATGCGCAAGACTCGTGGCGTGTTCGACCAAACCTCACTGTGACTTATGGAGTCCGTTATGCGCTCCAGCAGGCACCCTACGAAGTCAACGGCCAACAGATCGCGCCCACGGTGGATACACACGAATGGTTTCTCAACCGCGGGAGAGCAGCGGCAACCGGTCAGATATATGAGCCGAACTTGACGTTCGCACCAGCCGGTCGAGCGAATCACGCACCAGGCTACTGGCCCGCGCAGAAAGATAACTTTGCGCCACGCATCGCCGTCGCATACGCTCCCGACAGCAAGACCTCCATTCGTGGAGGCTTCGGAATTTACTATGACCATTTCGGTGAAGGCATCGTCGACACATTCAGCCAGTTTGGTTCCTTTGGACTCAGCACCAGCCTCACGAATCCAGCGGATGTGTATACAGCGGAGACGGCTCCTCGCTTTACTGGAATGCGCAATCTTCCTGGCATTACCGTAGGCCCTCCTCAGCCTGAAGTCGCAACTTTTCCCTACACTCCGCCGACGTATAGTTTCGCCCAGTCGTGGACCGTCGACAGCCATCTCAAGACCCCTTATTCGGAGGCAATGGATTTCTCGGTCCAGCGGGAAATTCCTGGCGGATTCTCTATCGAGGCTGCTTACGTGGGACGGCTTGGAAGGCACCTTCTCCAGGCGCTTGATTTGGCGGAACCGGTCAACTTTGTCGATCCTACCTCCGGGATGAATTACTTCGCCGCCGGATCGATGCTTTCCAAAGATGTGGACGCAAATGGCGGAAACCCAAATGCGACGGTTGCTCCTATTCCTTTTTGGGAGAACCTTTATCCCAACCTGGCACAGAATGGCATGAGCGCCACGCAATTCATCTATACGCACGAATGGTCGCAGTACCGCTATACGACGGGGGAAACCACTGCTCTAGCAGACATCGACTTTTTCTGCCTCTATGGATGCCCTACCGACGCTCAAGGAAACCCGATATCCCGCTTCTGGCAGAACCAGTTCGCATCGCTCTATGCATGGTCATCGATTGGGATGAGCTACTATAACGCCGGACAGCTTACATTGAGGCATATCGCGAGCCACGGTCTACAGTTCGATCTTGGCTATACATTGTCTAAGTCAATCGATATGGGCTCGGATGCTGAGCGCGCCAGCTTGGTCTCCACCAACGGCGCATTCAGCAACATACTCAACTCCTGGAATCCCGCGCTAAACCGAGGCGTTTCCGATTTCGACACCAGACACCTGCTGACGATTGACTGGGTTTATCAACTGCCAATCGGGCGCGGCCAAGCTTTTGCAGGCTCTGCCAATCGTTTCTTGAATGCTGCTATCGGCGGATGGCAATGGTCAGGGCTTTCCCGTTGGACCAGCGGGCTGCCTTTCAGTGTTATCGAGCCAGGATGGTCGACGGATTGGCGCATTCAGAGCTACGGGGTTCGCACCGCGATGGTGAAACTTCACCAGCATCTCGATCAGAATGGTGAACCCCAGGTATTCGATAACCCCGCGGCGATCAACAACGGCATCATCGGCGAAGGCAATCCCATTAGATTGCCATATCCGGGTGAAGCGGGAGAGAGAAATAACTTCCGGGGGAATGGCTATTTCGGTATTGATTCGGGACTGAGCAAATCGTGGACGCTTCGAGAAGGTTCGACTCTGAAATTTGCTTGGGAAGTATTTAACGTAACCAACTCCGTTCGCTTTGACACCAATCCCAACTCGCTTGACGACGGTTTAACGACGGGGTCATTGGGAATCTACAGCGCGCTCTTGACGGCACCGCGAGTTCAGCAATTCTCCCTGAGATATGCATTCTGAAAAGAGAAAACCATGCAGTCAATTTGCTGTTCTCAGACCTATTTCAGCGCAAAAGACTTTACGAGATGTATTTTGACATCAGGGAAAGCCATAGACGGTTGAGAAGTTTACGGCGACTTCCCTCACGTGCAGATCTGCATTGTTCAGCGGTAAAAAGGATAAATGCGCCGTAGGGATCATCGTTCTTACCCTGACCACGATCAATACCAAAGACAGGCCCTCATCCCTATTGAGTGTGTCGCTCAAGGGTGAGAGCTTATGGCTTCGAAGCGGCTACGATCAGTGAGAGACCAATCGGGATCGGATCTCGAAGTGCCGCTTTGTGTAAGGCACAGCGGAGGTTTCGTGGTGGATTCCGAGTCTGTATCGACCGAATGCCGGTAGCGAAGAGGGGAAAGTCGAAGAAAGCTTTGACCGTATTAGGGCTTATCTGCTTTCAGTTGGCAATTTCTTTACTGGCTAGTTCCTCCAAAAGCAGTGTCACCGTTTCCCACTCCCGCATCGTCAGAGCGAACTGGCGGGCCATATCGGAGAGAGCCGCTTTCGGGGCATAGCGCTCCGGCAAGATGGCGAAGGAAATCGGCGTCGGCAACCCACTATCGCTATGGCGATCAATATGGAAGGCACGGCATGTATAGGTCCGTCGCCCGTCCTCACACTCTCCGACGAACTCCGACACTTCGGGGCATTTACCAGCGAGAAGACTGGAGCGAATTTTGTCGTAGAGAAAAAAGATACCTGCTTGATGCAATCTGGTTTAGTGGGAAAGGCTAAGATGCGTACTGCATCCAGGTTATAGGCAATTCGGCGCGTAACTCGAATTTCCGGGCACACGTCATGCTTTTACTGAGTCGAGGTTCCGACTCGCTCTTGGGGATTCGCTGTAGCTGCTGATATTAGCTCCTTATTCATCCAAATTCTTAGTAAATGAACTTCAACGCAAACTGCACCTGACGCGGAGCGTCCGCTTCAAGGATATGGTTGAAAGTTGGAGAGCTGATGTCACAGTCGGGCAGTCGGAAGTTTGTGCGGTTCAGGATGTCAAACAGCTCTGCGCGGAATTGAAGATGCGTCGATTCTGTCACCTTGAAATTCTTAAGCGCAGCGAAGTCCCAGTCCGCATAAGCCAGGCCGATATTTACGTTGCGGCCCTCCGTACCAAATTGCCCGGCGTTGGCAGTGGGATCAAGCCGCTGGAAAGCGCCGGTATTGAGCCACGCGTTCACCGCGCGGGGTCCGCTGTTGGGATTGCCGATGAGATTGGGCCGCTGAGCGGAGAATCCGGTAATTTCTGGCGCGCTGCCTTGCGCCGCCACGTCGTTTGAGTCGAAGACAGTGAACGGGGTGCCGCTCATCAGCGTGGCAATGCCATCCAGCTGCCATCCGCCGAGTCCCCGCTGATACCAGTTGTGCGCGTGGTTCCAGAACGGAAGCGCCCAGTCATAGCTCCCGACGAATCGATTGCGCGTCGAACAGCGAAAGCCCACGTTCGGCCGCGAGATTGAACGGATCCTGGGCAAGATCGTTTTCGCCTGCTACCGGCTTCGCCGCAGATCCCGTGATGTTGAAAGATGAAACGTCGTCGATGTCCTTCGACCATGTATAAGACACGAGGAACGACAGCCCATGGCTAAACCGCTTACGCATCGACGCTTCCAGTGCGTTGTACGCGGAGTTGGCGATGCCTGCGATCTCACCGGTTGATGAAAACACGCAACTGCTTGGAGAATCGGCGAGGGTGCAGCCGGAATAGAGTCTGCGCTGATCAGCATTGCTGGAATTCGAAATTGGTTGGCCGTCTACATAACCGGGAACGAAGACGGCTGGATTCGCTTCGATAAAGCGTGGCAGCCGCGTGCCCTTGGTTCCGACGTATCCGATCTCGAATAGCCAGTCTGACCCGATCGAGCGCTGCAGATTCAGGTCCCAATCCTGCGTGTAAGGGAGGGTCAGTGTCGGCGATAGCGTCAGGTTCGTGAGTGACGGCGAGAATGTACCTGGTGTCGGCGGATTGCCGTTGAATGGATTCGCGAAGTCCGGCAGGCTCACCTGAGGCGTTCCCAGGTATGGCGGAGCGCTGATCGGCGCCTGTAAGGGGCCACCCTGGCCGGTGTAATACGGCTCATAGAAAATGCTGTACGACGAAGTGACCAGCCAGTTGCCCTTGCCGTCCGGATCCCAAGCGATGCCCAGGCGAGGCGCAAACGCCTTTAAATCAGTCTGGATCAGACCTGCGGGCACACCGGGGTCTCCCGGATACAACAGTCCTGTGGGAGCATTCGGTAGCACCTGGGACTTCTTCCCTGGCTCAAATAACGATTGCCGGTTATGAATTTCGGTGTACGGTTCGGGCAAGTCGTAGCGTATTCCGGCATTGATTGTGAACCGCGAGCTGACCTTATATGTATCCTGCGCGTACCAGTTTGCATTGTTCCCCCGGATGCCACGCGAGAAGTTGCCAATGCCTTGCAGGAAGACGACCGGCTGCCCGGTGAGAAAACTGGCGAATGCGTCGGTTATCGGGAACGGTTCAAATACAAAGAAGCCGTTCGTCGCGATCCCTTGCAGCACATTGATCTGCTGATGCTGGAATCCGCCGCCAAACTTCATCTCATGCCTGCCGCGTACCCAGCTTAGCGATCCAGAGTAATCAAAGACATCTTCGTAGGTATTGCGGGGACCAGTAATCGGGTCGCCGACCGAGGCATAGCCATTCACCTGGATGAATGGCGGGCCGGCGGCGATGTCAAGACTTGGCTGGTATTGGAATCCGAGGCTTGAGGGTAGCTGATGATCTTCGTGTTCGCCGAAGAGGAACTTATTGCGCAGAAACGAGAATCGAGCGATCGCGATGAGGTTTGGCGAAAACGTGTGCGTTTCTTCCGCAACGAAGTTCTGTGCCCGCTGCTCTTCGCCTACCGGGAAGCCGGGTACACTCGCCCCACCCGGCGATAGCGGATCCGTTTGGGAGAGCTGGTTGAACATGTAGCGGAAGTTCAATGTGTCGTGCGGGTCGAGATAATGGTCGACCTTGATGCCAAACTGATCGGTGTTATTGCTCAAGGTTTGCGTTGTAGAAAACAGATTCGTACCAGCATTCGGAAGCGGAAAGAAGCTCAGCAGGTTTGTTGACACTGAATTGATCTGGTTAGCCGGCAACTGGTTGTTCGGATACGATGCGTTCGCAAAGACGTTAAAGAGCTGATTCGCCGGGTTGTTGCAGAAGCCTTCTGTAAAGCCTTCTGGGCAGAGTTGGGAGAAATCTCCAGTTCGCTCCGCCACCGACGGTACTGTGGTCAGCGCCGTTTCACCCTGGCGGTTGCGGAAGCCTTCATAAAATCCAAAAATGAACGTTTTATCTTTCTTGATCGGCCCACCGATCGTTGCGCCAAACTGGTTTTGCTTCAACGGCTCCTTCGTCAGCGCAAAATAATTATTGGCATCGAGTGCGTCGTTGCGCAGAAACTCCCACAGAGCTCCATGGATCTGGTTCGTGCCCGACCGAGTGATGATGTTCGTCGTCGATCCCAGTGCGCCTCCAAACTCAGCATTCGCACTGTGCGTGGTGATGCGGAACTCGCTGATCGCGTCCACCGGAGGCTTGAGGACGAATCCTCCGTCAACGCCGTTGAAGTTGTTCGCGCCGTCGATGAGGAAGTTGTTTGATTCGGGCCGTTGACCATTGACCGCATACGCCTGTCCGTTGCGCAGCGATCCGCCTGCTTCGGCTATCCCAGGCGTCAGCGGAACGACTCCAGGCTGCAATAGGCCAAGCTGCGAGAAGTTACATCCGTTCAACGGCAGGTCTTCCAACTCACGCTGCTGTACTACCTTACCCATGCTGGTGACAGTTGGCTCAATCAGGTCAGCATCGGCGCGCACAAACACCTGCTGCTTTTCCGATCCGACCACAAGATGTGGCGAAACCGAGGCCGTCTCGTTCACGTTAAGCACAATGCCATCCTGTACGTATTCCTCAAAGCCCTTCGCTGCGATCTTCAGGCTGTAGTGTCCGATTGGGAGTTCCAGAATTACGTAGCTACCGTTGCGATCAGCGACTGTGCTGCGCGACAATCCCGTTTCGACCTGTTGGGCTGTCACCGCGGCACCCTGAATGACGGCGCCGCTTGGATCTGTAACTGTTCCGCGAATATTTCCCGTGATCTGCTGCGCAGACAGGCTGAGGCAAGCAAGCACTACAAACGTCACTGCATTAAGAATGTTTTTCATTTGGTCTTCGAATCTCCGACAACTTTCAAAATGCAAACAGAGCGAGCCAATGGTCCGCGTATCATCCTTTTTGCGTACATCGCTGCAGCATGTACGCCAGGTACTGTATCGTCAGTGGCTCCGTGGATTTGAGAATTCTTGGCAGGACACACCAGTAGCAGCGATCAGCTATGTTCAAAAAAATCAGATAAAGGGCTGCCCTGATGAACACTACAAGCTAAGACCGCGTACTATCCTCCATCGATCGATGGATACTCGACCCAATCTTTTGGTGGGTTCTCGCGTCAATCGACGATAGACAATCGCACAAGACTTTCACGATTTCGCGGTAAAGCCAGAAGCGGCATTGTTTCCGGGACGGAATCACAGCGAGCGGGCGATCATATGAAGATTTGCGATATCTATGTTTGGCTAGTTGGCAGAGATTTGTAAATGTTCATCGTCGCGCGTGAGTTCGAGTGGCGAAGCAATTCCTATGCAACTTTGACATCGACTCCCATGCTTTGGAGATTGGTAGTTAGGCTGTGCCAGAATGAGTGCGAACAATAATGCACTTACACCTAAATGGGGAAAAAGCGTTCAGGTGCTTCAATGTGCCGGTTGGATTGACAACTTGTATTTCCAGGTAATTCAGGATGTTCTCCATCAACAGATGGGCACTCTTCTCATCTGATTGACTTGCTAATCTCTCTAACTCTCGACTCAAGATCTGCAACCCGCATGTCCGTTAGAGTGATCTTGAGCGCTTTTCGGGTTTTCGTCCGAGGCCGCGTCGAGTTTGCGGAGCCAGATTGCAATCCCTCAAGTTGAAAAGAAGCATTACCTCCAGGCGAGCAGGATTGAGTTTATGCGCGCTGTTGATAGCCGCAAGTACATGGCCTTGGAGCACGCAGGCCCAGACTGAAGATGCGGGAGACAAAGCAAATCTGCGGCGCGAGCTCAACATCGGAATCATTATCACTTCCACCAGGCCGGATGCGGAGGCTGTGGTCAAGCAACTGCGCTCCGGCTTTGATTTTTCGGTGCTGGCTAAGGAAAAGTCGCTTGACGTAACTGCGGTCGATGGCGGCTATATGGGAAAGCTCGATCCAAGCCAACTTCGGGCCGAATTGCGGGATGCCTTACGCGGACACGCCGTGGGCGACCTGACGGAAATTGTGCAGGTGCCCACAGGTTTGGCAGTGATGAAGGTGCTATCGGTGGTTCCTGCTACCGAAGACGAAGATCCGCAGAAGATTTCGGACCTAATTGCTTCCGGCGTCATCCATTTCGGACCTCAAGTATCAGGGCTCACGGAGGCTGATGCTGCCATTCAGGACTATCCAAAGCCGGCTTCTTGGAATCATGACACGCAGACTTCCTGTGAGGTGCGCAATGTGTCGCTAAGCACCGCAAAGAGCAAGATACAGGCCTTTCTCGACTCCGGGCAGGCCGATAGCTCCTCGCAGGCGGTTGTGGATCGCATTGACGCGCTCGCGGCACTGGCCCAACTCCATAGCTTCAGCGGGGAGATGGAAGATTCGATCAAGGAGTGGAAGGCTGCTTATGAGTTAGCCCAGATTCATGATCCTAAATTGCTCCCCAATATCGAGGAAAGCCTGGCTGCCACGTACCTGCATTTTTCGGAGATGGAAAACGGTATTTACAAAGACTCCGGCGATCTGGATATCTTTCCTCCGCTGCACCCCGGTGCGAGTTTTGAAAAGAAGGAAGAATCCAGGCAGGCCATTGAGTATTTCCGGAAATTCCTCGAGCTGCAGCCGGATGATCTGGAGGTGCGTTGGCAGCTGAACGTGGCATACATGACGCTGGGACAGTACCCGGCCGGCGTGCCTGCACAATATCTGGTTCCGGATAAGGAATTTCATTCCAAGCAGCATGTGGGGCGATTTATCGACGTGGCTCCAGCCGCAGGTTTGAATTCATTCCGGCAAGCGGGAGGGGTGATTGTCGATGACTTCGACAACGACGGACTGCTGGATGTCGTTGTGTCGAGTATGGAGATGTGCGATCCGTTGCGCTTCTTCCATAACAACGGGGATGGAACATTCAGCGATCGTACCGGGCAGGCGGGGCTGCTGGATCAGCTCGGTGGACTGAACATTGTGCAAGCCGATTACAACAACGACGGCTGTATGGACCTTCTGGTGTTGCGAGGAGGGTGGGAGTTCCCACAGCGCAAGTCGCTACTGCGCAACAATTGCGACGGCACATTCACGGATGTGACAGACGCCAGTGGGCTCGGCTCGACCGTCACTGGAACCCAGGCCGCGGCGTGGGCAGATATCGATAACGACGGCAATCTGGATCTCTTTATAGCGAATGAGCGAGCGCCGGCGCAGCTATTCCATAACAAAGGCGACGGTACTTTCGAAGAGATCGGGCACCTGGCCGGGATCGATCAAACAGCCGTCAGCAAGGGTGTCACCGCGGCCGACTACGATCACGATGGATTCGTCGACTTCTACGTGACGAATCAGTCGGGCGTCAACTATCTCTATCACAACAATGGCAACAACACTTTCACCGATGTGGGCCGACAAGCAGGCGTGCAGGCTCCGTCGCGTAGTTTCGCCACATGGTTTTTCGACTACGACAATGACGGATGGCCGGATCTTTTTGTCGACGGCTATCTGACCGTCGTCAGTGAATCGGTGAAGACCTATCTTGGATTGCCACACAACTCCCAGACGCTGAAGCTCTACCGCAACAAACACGATGGGACATTCGAAGATGTGACGGCGAAAGTAGGACTAGACAAAGTCCTCATGCCCATGGGAGCCAGCTTTGGCGATATCGACAACGATGGCTATCTCGATTTCTATCTTGGTATGGGGCAGCCTTCATTTACGGCATTGCTTCCACACGCGCTCTTCCGCAACAACGAAGGCAAGACGTTTGTAGACGTTACCGAATCATCGGGCACAGGCGAACTGCACAAAGGGCATGGTGTAGCTTTCGCTGACCTCAGCCGCCGGGGAAGCGAAGACATTATTGCGGAGGTTGGCGGTGCTGTGCCGTCAGACAAGCATGCCATGCGCGTCTTCGAGAATCCGGGCAACGACAATGATTGGCTGAGTGTGCGGCTGGTCGGGGTGAAAACCAATCGCGAAGCCGCTGGAGCGGAGATTCACGTAACGGTGCGGGACGGGACTCGCCCGCCGCGCTCGATTTATCGCACGGTGGGCACAATGAGTTCGTTTGGCGGCAATCCGCTGGAGCAGCACATTGGACTGGGACACAGCGCCCATGACATTACTGTCGAAGTCTGGTGGCCTACCAGCGGTACGCTGCAGCATTTCACAGGCGTTGCCAAAAATCAGTATCTGCAAATCACAGAGTTCGGAACAAGCTACGCGCGCCTGGAGCAGAAGCCCTTTCGGCTCGGAAAGCAGAGCCGGGCAGCTACTGCTTACAACTCGCGTCAACTATCGTCATCTGCAGCAAAGTGAATTGAACAATGTGCTCGGCAAGGACCATAGGAAAGGAGGCGCCGGGAACCCGCTCGGAAGGGCGAATTATGCAAAGTCTTTCCCCATCATCTCGATTCTTTTCCTGCGCAAAGCGAGGCGAAAGATATTTTCGAGAAAGTTGCAGGGTTTCTCTTTTAGTTGAAAATGCCGGAGTTCAAAGTGAAAAAGAAACGATCATACGTGTGGCTAGTGCGGGGAATGATCACGATTGGGATCGCTGCCTATGTTGCCCTCATTGGCGCCAGCGCTGAGTCCAGCGACAACGCGGCCAGCGTACGCGAAATCAAGATACACGCCAGGCGTTACGAATTTAGCCCCTCAGAGATTTCCTTACAGCAGGGCGCCACAGTGAAGCTTGTCTTTATCTCTGATGATGTAGCGCATGCTGTAGTCGTCGACGGCCTCGGTCTGGAAATAGAAATTCCGGCCAGAAGATCCGGGACCGTGCTCGTAACTCCTGCCGATACTGGAGACTTCAACGGTCGTTGCTCGCGTTATTGCGGTGCGGGTCACCGCGCGATGGTCTTCGTGGTGCACGTAAAATCTTGATGCAGGAAAATTGACCATGCGGAAAAAATATCGCACTGCCGGTATTTCAGTTGTTCTTCCTGCAATTTCCTTGTCACTCATTGCGGGCCAGACGGAACATCATCGTTCATCTTCCCGATCCACGTTGCAGGAACATTATGATACCGCGGAGAAGCTGCAGGAGCAGGGAAATCTGGCGCAGGCCGATTTCCAATACAAACTTTTCCTGTCGGCGGCGCTGCAGGAGATTGCAGATGATCGCTCTCACATCGGCGAATTCACACAGGCCGTTCCACTCTTCGAAGAGGCGCTGAAGCTTACACCAAATCATCCTGCTTTACGGATGGATTATGCAGAAGCAGCACTCGCAGCGAAGGATTTTGCCGAAGCTAAGTTGCTCTCAGAGGAGCTCCTGCATAGTGATTCCGGCGATCTGAAAGACCGCCAGAAGGCGAAGCTTCATCGCATCCTGGGACTTGCGTTATTGGGCATAAAGCAAAACGACGAAGCCAGGGAACAGTTCAAGGCAGCTATCACTCTCGATCCCGGATTTGACAGCGAATATGACCTGGCGCGGTTGGATCTCGCGCTGTCGGACAAAAGAGGCACTGCCCAGATATTCACGGCCCTCCAGAGCAAGTTTGGAGATACAGCATCGATCCACATGGAATTTGGCCGCGCATATGCGGAGGCGGAATGTCCGGAAGAATCTATCCAGGAGTACAAAAAGGTTCTCGCGAAAGACGATAGATTTCCGGGTGCACATTATTCGCTGGGCGCTTCCTATCTGTTGCGATCGGGAAATACAGCCTTTCCGCAGGCCGAGACGGAATTTCGAAAAGAATTGGCGATTCACACCAACGACTACTTCAGCTATTCCCAGCTCGGTTACATCGCGATGAGCCGCCGGCAGCTGCCGGAAGCCATCGAAGATCTGACCAAAGCCTCCAGGCTAGACCCTCAAAATCCGGATAATTTTCTTCTTCTGGGAGGAGTCTACAAAGATCTGGGAAAGACAGCTGAAGCCGAGAGCGCCTTGCGCAAGGCAATTGCCGTGACTAACGACGCCTCGTACAACCATTACCAAATCCGAAGTGCTCATTATCAGCTAGGTTTGATCCTGATGCAGCGCGGAGATACGGTCGAAGGCAAGAAGGAGATGCAGATCTCGCAGCAATTATTGCTGCAAAACCGGCTTTTGGATCAGGTGAATGTGACTGGCAAGACGCAGGCGGATGATGCTGATGTCTTGCTGGCACTTGGCGGTTCTCCTTTCCCGGCAATATCCACGTTGAATCTGTCTGGAGAAGGAGCTGCGGCAGCCAGAGAGGATGAAGAGCGGATTCGTTCCGCAGTCGCAGACAGCTATAACAATCTCGGAGCAATTTCGGCTCATAATGAGGACTACACGTCCGCCACGAGATACTTCGCAGAGGCGGCCGCCTGGAATCCAGCTATGGATGGTCTGGATTATAACTGGGGACGGGCAGCATATGCTGCCAAACAATACAAACAGGCAGTGATATGCCTGGAAAGATATAGCCAGACACATGCCATCAACATCAATGTCCAGTCGCCGCTCGGCATGAGCCAGTTTATGCTTGCCGACTATGAGGGCGTCGTAAATTCGTTCACTCCGGTTGCAGCGCAATTGAGTCATGTTCCCCTGTTGGCTTATGCCTATGCTGAGTCACTGATAAAAACTGGAGAGTATGCGACAGGCATCGATCGCCTCAGGACGATAGCGCAGGAACGTCCCGATCTGGCAGTTGTTCACAAGGCAATTGGCGAAGCGCTTGTTGATCGCGGAAAGTATGCTGAAGCGGAAGCGGAGTTACGCGCCACGATCCGCATCGAGCCTTTGAACAACAGCGCGAAATATGACCTTGCACTCGCTCTCATTCCTCTCGGGAGGACGGATGAAGCGAAACAACTATTGAATGAAATGGTCAGCGAAGACATTAAAAACGCAGATGTCTATTATGAGCTAGGCAGCCTGCAATTGGCGCAGGGCGATACCAAAGTGGCCGTTGCGAATCTACAAAAGGCTGTATTCCTGGACCCAAATAACAAAGCCGCGCGCCAAAAATTGGCAGAGGCGTCGAGTCTCGATAGCAGTCTGCCAAAACCGTAGTGTTCGCATGGCGCTAAGTCGCGCCCGCAGACTTCCCTATTGGTAATCCGTCATAAAGTCAGGTCGAATTCATAGCAATCGCTATAAGCGAGTCAGCACGTTGAAGACGCAACATGCTGTAACACGCACCAGGTGTCTCCGCCCAGTCTGTCGATATTGTGATTCATCGATGGAAACGGCACGCTGCTCGTCCAAACGATGGAGGGGCCACCCAGACTTCGGTATATCAATCAATCGAGTGAAGACGAACGTTCTTCAACTCATGATAATGATGCCGGACCTCAGTGAGACTCAGCCTGCGCAAATGTAGGCTTGTCAGGTGTTGTGAATTGAAACCATCGTTTGCTGTTCGTGTTTGCGCTGCAGTGCAGAGCTTTGCTTTCTTCGGATTCATAACCCTGGGCGTTGCATGTATTGCACCAAGCATCCTGGGGCAAAGCCCGGAAAAGATGGCTCAATACTCTCCTAAAGACCCCAGCACAGCGCCGGTGTCACAGGGTGGTTCGTCCACGGCTGGACAATTCCAAGCGGTACTGGATGCGGAAAACCGCCCCATCACAGCAGGCGGATTTGTAAAAGGCGGCCCTGCCGTTTTCGCTGATGTGTCTGAGAAAGCTGGCCTGACGGTATGGCATCACACCATGGGCACCCCGCAGAAGCCATTTATCTTTGAGACTACCGGTTCGGGCGTGGCGCTCCTTGATTACGACAACGATGGCTGGTTGGACATCTATCTTGTAAACGGATCCACCTACGACGCGCTTGACGGCAAAAGTGAACCGCCTCATGCAGCCCTGTTCCACAACAATCACGACGGTACATTTACAGATGTAGCTGCGAAAGCGGGCGTCACCAATGATCGATGGGGATTCGGCGTCGCAGTCGGAGATTTCGACAACGACGGCTGGCCTGATCTCTATGTCACGAGCTTCGGTGGGAACCGGCTCTATCACAACAATCACGACGGCACATTCACCGACGTTGCGCCACAAGCGAATGTGGTTCTGGGAAACTGGTCCACCGGCGCCAGCTTCGGCGATTATGACGGAGATGGGCGTTTGGATCTCTTTGTTCCTGGATATATTCACTGGGACATTAAGAATCCCCCGGGAGCTTCTTACGGTAACAACGGCTTCTGCAGGTTTCGCGGTGTACACGTTATGTGCGGGCCGCGAGGCCTTCCCGGAGAGCCCGATCACCTCTTTCACAACAATGGCGACGGGACATTTACCGACGTCAGCGAGAAAGCAGGTGTTAGCGATAAGGACCGCGATTATGGATTTTCGTCGACCTTCGTCGATGTGAACAACGATGGGAAGGTAGACCTGATTGTGGCGAACGACTCCACACCCAGCTATCTCTACATCAACAAGGGCGATGGTACTTTCGAAGACACAAGTTACTATTCCGGGTTCGCGCTGAATCAGGATGCGCGAGAAACGGCAAACATGGGCCTTGCGGTCGGCGACTATAAGAACAATGGGCTCGTCGATCTGTACACGGGAACATTTTCGGACGACTACAAGCCGCTTTTCGAAAATGTAGGGAATGGCAATTTCACGGAAATCAGCCCGCAGATGCACATCGCTGAGGTTACCTATCCATTCCTGACCTGGGCCACGGAATTCATTGACTATGACAATGACGGGTGGAGGGATATCTTCCTCGCGAATGGCCATGTCTATCCGCAGGTGGATAAATATAACTGGGGTACAACGTTCGCAGAGCGCCCGCTGCTGTTTCATAACACCAATCGTGGGAAGAAGTTTGATCTCATGCCCGCAGTTGAAGGAACTGGGCTGGCAGACGTCATTCCCTCCCGCGGAGCCGCTTTTGGCGACCTGTTCAACGATGGAAAGATCGATGTCGTTATCAACTGCATCGACCACACGCCGGTTTTGCTTCGCAATGTGAATCCAGACTCCAATCATTGGATTGGTCTGAAACTGATCGGCGGCGCCAAGAGTCCCCGCGATGCGGTAGGAACGACTGTCTACGTGACCGCTGCTCGCCAGCGCTATCGCGCCGACGTGATGAGCGGCGGCAGCTATGAGTCTTCTAATGATCAGCGGCTGCATTTTGGTCTTGGAAACGCAAAATCGGTTGAATCTGTCGAAATCCACTGGCCGAGCGGATCAGTAGAGCACGTGACTCTTCCTGAGGTAGATCGCTACTTTGTCATAGAAGAAGGCAAAGGAACGATCGCAAGTATCTACGATCAGATCGCTAAAGACGTGGCTGCCCGTCTTTCCTCGCACGCCGAAAATCACCTGCCGATGCCAGTTTCCCCCAAATAAGGCACCTCGAAACTCCGCTAGGGTAACGTTCGATGAAGATATTTCGAGCATCGCTAATCAAAGCCACTATCTTATGTATGGCATTCTTCTGCCTGGAGCAGAGTGTCGTCCCTCAGGTTGCTCAGGCGAGGAGCTATTCCGATCAAATCAGTGAGAGCTACAACTTTCGCTTCGGAACCGAGATGCCGTTTGTTCCTGGCAACGCTGCGTGGCAGGGTGACGGCTTCATCAAGCCTGGAGCATTTCCGAATGCCACTTATTGCGCGCACTGCCACCAGGAGGCCTACCACCAGTGGCGTCAGGCGTTGCACTCTAATGCGTTTCGCGCGCCGTTCTACCGGGCCAGCGTGAACATTCTGATAAGAACAAAAGGCATCGAGTTTTCGCGTCACTGTGATAGCTGCCATAACCCTATCGGTGTCCTCTCTGGAGCTCTCACACAGAATTCACTGATCGACAGAAAGTTCGACGAGGATGGTTTGACCTGCATGGTCTGCCATTCCATTCAGGGGTTGAAGTCGACGGCCGGCAATGGTGGCTACATCATGGGCGTCCCCGCAGTTATGACCGATGCACAAGGCAACCGTATCCCGGGGGAGGTCCCGTATGACGAGATCATGAAGCACACAGACAGACACGTTCACGCCGTCATGCAGAGCTTCTACCGGACCCCGCAGTTTTGCGCGGCTTGCCACAAGGCCAACCTGCCCGAACATCTGAATGACTTCAAGTTTCTGAGCGCGTTCAGCGCGTTCGATGAGTGGCAGCAGTCCAAGTTCTCACAGCAGAACCCGCTGACGTTTTATACGGGAGATTTCACCACCTGCCAGAATTGCCACATGAAACGCGCGCCAAATACCCTTCCTGACTACGGCGCCAAGAATGGAACCTTTGCTTCGCATAGCTGGGCAGCAGGGAATACAGCTGTACCCTTCTACTACGGATTCGACGAGCAGATGGAGAAGACTGTCCGCTTTCTACGCGCGGGCAACTATCTGAACATCGATATCTTTGGTCTCAAGCGGGAAAACGAAAGTGCTCCTGTCGGACCTCTCGGCACCATTCCCATTCACCTTGAACCGGGAACGATGCTTGATGCTTATGTCGTGGTTCAGAATAAGAATATTGGCCACTCGCTCATTCCTGAAGTTCGCGATCTCTACCAGGCTTGGCTCGAATTTCAGGTGAAAGACTCCAGTGGAAAGGACATCTATCACAGTGGCTTTCTCAAGCCGGACGGCGTCCTCGACGAACAGGCGCACAGCTTCACGAATCGCCCCGTCAACGACGAGGGAGGCTTTGTTGACAATCACAAGGTCTGGACCATTCGGGCGGTTGCTTACGATAACACCGTTCAGGCAGGACGCTCGACACTGGTCCGCTATCGATTCAGGCTCCCCGTCGATATCACCGGCCCGGTCACGCTGACTGCGAACATAAATTATCGGCATCTTCGAACCAGCTATCTTGACAATGTATTGGGCAGCGATCATCCCAGCTACCCCATCGTACAGCTGGCTACGCGCATGCGAACCTTAAAAATTGGAGACAATCCGCGCGGCGCGCCGGATACCGACGAAAACCCGGAATGGATGCGCTGGAATAATCTGGGTATCGCTTATCTCGACCAGTTGCAGTATCAGGAGGCTGTGGAAGCGTTTCAGAAGGTCGTCAATCTTCGGCCGGACTACGTGGATGGTTATACAAACGTCGCCCTCACCGAGATGCAGTGGGAAAAATATGCATCGGCCTGGTCAAATATCTCCCGGTCTCTAGCGTTGAAGCCCAAAAACGCGCGCGCCCTTTATTACGCGGCGCTTATCGAGCGCAGGACTGGCCACAATAAAGAAGAGATGAGAGATCTCGAAGAAGTAGTTCGCCAATTCCCACAATCGCGAGATGCGCGGCGCGAGCTGGGCCTCACCTTTTACCGGGAGGGGCAATACGACCAGGCACGCACGCAGTTCGAGGCATTGCAAGGAATTGATCCGGATGATCTCGCCGCCCATTACAACCTCGCCATTCTGTATCGGCGCATGGGCATGCCAAAAGAAGCCGATCAGCAGCAGGCACTCTTCCGAACTGAGAAGATCAACTCCACGGCTCGAACCTTCTCCTGGGAATTTCTGCAACAGCATCCGGAGATCTCCATGGAGAGTATTCCGTGGCACATACATGGGGCAGACTCCGCAGCACATGCGTCTGATATTCCCCCTGCTCCGGCGACCACATCATCTGCCGCCTACGGAGGGGGGCACCGATGAAGCGAACGATTCTCCTTCTCATCTTGCTGCTGATGGCTGCATCGCACTGTCGAGCTGAAACAGCCTGCAAATTGCTGAACAAAGCAACTGCTGCTGGAATCTTTAGTGTGAATGACGACTTCGCTGGACAGGCAGTTATCAACGAATCAGCGCCGTGCAATTTTCATTATCACGACGAAAGGGTTGAATATAGCCTGGTGATCGAGGTTCGAGATCGATCCGTGGGAAACGAGATGCTAGGCCGAGCTACTTGCAACTCCGGAGAGAAAGCCCTTCGCGGCATCGGCAACGAGGCATTTCTGTGCGAGGTCACAGCGCGGTGGACAGCAACAGCGCAGATACGGGGCCGTGTACGCGATCAACTTTTTCTTATTACACTCACTAGCCACGGTAAGAGCGAAGCTTTGATGGACCGCGACACGCTTCGCGAAAACGTCAAACTGGCCGCCGAACAGGTAGCGGGAAACTTATTCTAGAGCGTGTTTCATAAATAGATTCGGCCTCAAGCTGGAGACTTTCGGGAGAGGCGGGTTGGTTGATTTTCTTTTTGCATGAGCAAGAAGCGATTTGAGTTGCTAACCGATGCGCAGTGGGAGTTGATCGCTCCGCTGCTGCCTGAACCGAAGCGGCGCAAGGACAGCATCGAACCGGGCCTGCCTGGAGGGCATCTTGTGGGTGTTGCAGACCGGAGCGGCATGGCGTTTTTTGCCCGACAAGTATCCGTCTCCGGCGACCTGCTGGCGGCGCTTGAAGCAGTGGGAAGAGCAGGATGTCTGGCTCGACGCATGGCGTGCGCTGCTGGGCGCACTGGATGGCGAAGGTCTCCTGAAGTGGGAAGAGACGTTCTTGGACGGCAGCTTCGCTCCAGCGAAAAAAGGGGCTCCGCCGTCGGTAAAACCAAGCGTGGCAAGGGAACGAAGTGGATGGTACTGGTCGACGGTGGCGGTCTTCCGCTGGGAGTTCGGCTTGAAAGTGCCTCTCCGGGAGAAGTTACGCTTGCGGAAGCCACGCTCGCCGAAGTCAAAGTCCCTCGCCCCAAAGGCCGTCCGCGAATGAAGCCGAAACGGGTGATCGCCGACCGCGCCTACGACTCCGACCCGCTGCGCGAACGACTCAAGAAGCGAGGCATCGACCTCATCGTTCCGTACCGGGAGAACAACAAGAAGAGAAAGCACGAGGACGGAAGAAAACTCAGGCGCTACAAACGACGCTGGATTATCGAACGCACCAACGCTTGGCTGGGCCAGTTCCGCAGGCTGCTTGTTCGCCATGAGTTCCTCCTCTCCACCTATAGAGCCTTCTTCTATCTCGCTTGTCTATGGATCACACTGCGTAGGTGTTTATGAAACACGCTCTAGGAAAATAGAATAATGCCATGGAGCGTGAAAGAGCGGCATGCCCGTATGCCGGCTTGTCGCTCAACGAAAAGTGAGTGCATTCTTTGTGAGTTGAGGGGTAGGCGTACGCCGAGTCCCTCTGGTCGTGAGTGATTGGTTGGTTTCAAGATCGC
The DNA here is from genome assembly GCA_963745105.1 of uncultured Acidobacteriaceae bacterium. GTDB lineage: Bacteria > Acidobacteriota > Terriglobia > Terriglobales > Acidobacteriaceae > Silvibacterium. The sequence continues at coordinate 87,447 of CAVUWQ010000056.1, read as the reverse complement.
AGCATGGAGCAGACGGATGGTTCTGGATTGAGTCACCGAGTTCGGCGGTGGCGATCGAGCTCAGAGAAACGGCGGATTGTGGAGTTGACGCTGAAGGGGAGATTTCCCCGAGCCATTACCGAGTGCGATGGGCAAAGGGCCTTTCCATCGCCCTTAGCGCGGCGCAGGTCGATGCAGCGGTACGCGTCAATGGTGGTGGCCAGCAGCACGTTGCAACCGATCGGAGCGGCGTGGCTGTCATTCGCGTGATCCCGGCAAAGCATGGCGATACTACCTTGCGTATCGACGCCGATGACCGGCACGGAAGCAACGCCACAAATACTGTGAGCCTGCAATCGCGAGATGGCGAAGACCAGGTGCTCCTGCGCACTGAGTGCGCCATCTACAAGCCAGGAGAACGTTTCAAGGTCTCGGTGCTGACAACATTGCCGCATGGTACGGCCTACGTCGATCTGATAAAGGATGGACAGACCATTCTGACCCGCGATGTTGATATTCAGAACGGTCGAGCAGACCTCAAACTTGAGGTCACACCGCAGATGGCGGGCACCTTGAGCGTGCACGCTTACCTCTTCAGCCGAGATGCACAAACGCTGCAGGACCAGCGCATCATCTTTGTGCAGCCAGCCGATGAGCTGAGTATTCAGGCAACGGCAGATGCGGCCAGCTATCTGCCAGGCTCTGAGGCGCGCGTGCACTTTCATGTGACCGACGCTCGCGGAGAAGGCGTGCAGGCGGCGCTTGGACTTGAAGTGGTCGATGAAGCGGTCTTTGCGCTCGCAGAGAAGCAGCCGGGCTTTGCCAAGGTCTTCTTCTATCTCGAACAGGAGCTTCTAAAGCCGCGGTTTGAGATTCATTCGCTCTCGATAAATGACGCGATCACATCGACCGGCCGGGGAAGCGAAGACCAGCATGACCTCGCAGCGCGGGCTCTCTTCTCTGCCGTGGAAAGTGTTGACGCGCACACCATGCACGCAGACGTTGGCCACACTCTGCCCGAGGAAAAGCACGCAGAATTTCAGCAGCGATATCAACAGGCCTATATGAACCATATTCAGACACTGATGACACGACTGAAGCCGGGGGCTGACGGGGACCAGGAGTTCGCGAGGCGCTTTGCGCTGTTGACCGAGGAAGAAGGAACAAAGCCACATGACGCATGGGGCACGCCGCTGCGCGTGAATGTATGGCAGGAATCGCGGACACGGCCCGCGTCCGCCACAACCTATAGCATCCGCAGCGCAGGCCCCGATGGGGAATTCGGCACGCAGGATGATCTGGTCGTTCTGGTTGAGCCAAGGTTCGGTGACGTGCTTCGCTCGCCGCGTACGGGCGCACTGGAAGTGAAACTTGAGCATAATCGCGGCTCGCAAACTGGCCGCACTGAGGTGGTCGGCGTCGCCGAAGATGCGTCGGGGGCAGTCATTCCAGGGGCAACAGCGCTCCTGAAAAGCCCGTGGGGAGGCGTTATTCGCAATATGGTGGCTGACCAGTCGGGTGCCTTCGCTTTTTCCGCGCTGCCCGCGGGCACATACAGGCTTGAGGTCACCGCTTCCGGCTTCCAGACTGCGATGCGCGAGTTCACCATGCAGCCCCGTGATCGCGCGGTGTTTACCTGCGCCCTGCAGGTGGGCGCCGTGACCCAAACGGTAATGGTCGCTGCAGACGCGCCTATGCTGATGACCCAGGAGTTCACAGTGTCAGCCCGGCCTTTGAATGGTCGCGATGCGTTCGCGCAGAATGCCCTTGTCGTGTCACCGGAACGCGCAGCCGTTGCGGGTAATGATGGCGGCACCATCCATGAGCGCTCGTACTTTCCTGAAGCACTCTACTTCAACCCGGCAATCATCACCGATGGCAACGGCAATGCAAGCATCGGCATTCCTATCGCCGACTCCATCACCACTTGGCGCATGGCGATGTTCGCATCCACCAAGGCGGGAGCTCTGGGCAGCGGGACCTCAAGCCTAAAGGTGTTTCAGGACTTCTTCGCCGATGCCGACTTGCCCGTTACCTTGACGCAGGGCGACCGTGTTTCCATTCCCGTTGCTGCCTACAACTACACCGGAACAGCCGGCGATGTAACCCTCACGCTACAGCAGGAAGATTGGTTTGACCTTGTCGGCGACGTGGGAGAGAAGACCATCCGCGTGGAGGCCGGCAAGGTAGGCGGCGCGCAGTTCACTCTGCAGGTCGACCGGCTGGGTAAATTCAAGCTGGCCCTCAAGGCGCACCTTCAGGGTGTCACAGGCAATCGAGGTTCGGACAAGTGGGATACAGTCGTACGCGATATCGAAGTCGTGCCGAACGGCCAGCAGCAGGAGATCGTCTATAACGGACGTCTCGAAACTTCAGCACACCACACCATCAGCTTTCCGCGGAACGCGCTGCCCGATGCCAGCAAAATTTATGTGCGCCTATATCCTGGTCCGCTGAGCCAGGTGGTAGAAGGCATGGATGGCATCCTGCGCATGCCTGGCGGCTGCTTTGAACAGACGTCGTCCAGCACGTATCCGAACGTGCTCGCTCTCGATTACATGAAGCGCACAAAGAAGCTGACGCCAGAAGTGCATGCGCGCGCGGAAGGTTACATTGCCAATGGCTACCAGCGCCTGCTCACCTTTGAAGTGCCCGGCGGAGGCTTCTCATGGTTCGGAAGCGCGCCGGCGAACAAGATACTCACCGCTTACGGTCTGATGGAATTTCGCGATATGGCGAAGGTCTACGATGTCGATCCGCGATTGATCGAGCGCACTGCGGAATGGCTTGCCGAGCAGCAGCAGCTGGACGGCAGCTGGATGCCGGACACACAATTCATCAACGAAGGTGCCACGAATCATTACAACTCGAACGTGCTGCGCATCACGGCATACCTGGCGTGGGCGCTGGAAAAAGGCGACGGCAATCGCGACACCATTGATCGGGCACGCCGTTACATCGCAACGCAGATCAATAGCGCCTCCACTGGGCAGATGGATGCATACACGCTGGCGGTGTTGGCAAATTTCGTAGTCGATGGGGAAAAGAATTCCGATCTGACCCGCCAGATTCTGCAGATGCTTTTGCAGTCCGGCATCGAGAAAGGGAACGAAGAATGGTGGAATTCCGCTGAAACCAGCGTGTATTCCGGCGGAGACAGCGCCGCCATTGAGACTACGGGTCTTGCTGTACAGGCTTTCCTCAAGTCCGGCGGATACCTTGAAGTTGCCCGTCGCGCCCTGACCTGGATACTGAGCAAGAAGAATGCTGATGGCAACTGGGGCACGACGCAAGGCACCATCATGTCCCTGCGCGCTTTGCTTCTGGCATCGGAGGCCAACTCGGCAGACGCGCACGGCACCGTACAGGTGCTGTTAAACGGAAATACTTTCGAGACACTGAATCTGACGTCTGAAAACAACGACCTGTTGCATCAGTTCATGTTGCCGCAGGTAAGCCAGAGTGATGACAACAATGTGGAACTGCGTTTCACCGGCCGCGGCCGCCTCGCGTACCAGGTGGCTGGCAGGTACTTCACACCGTGGCTGGAGACAAAGTTCGAACCGCTATCCATAGAATTGGCCTATGATCGCACCACGCTCTCGCAGAACGACATCGTCAACGCCACAGCAACCCTTCGCAGTCATCTCGACAAAACTGCAAACATGGTGATGGTCGACCTGGGTATCCCTCCAGGATTCGATTTGCAGAGCGAAGACCTACAAACCATCGTTGAGAAAACAGCGCATGCAGAGACAGGCAGGCTCGAAAAATTTAGCCTCATCGCGACCCAAGCGATTCTTTACTTCAACTCCATCGGAGCAGGAGAAACGCTCACACTCAACTTTCGGATGAGAGCGAAATATCCCGTGCGCTGTAAGAACTTTGAATCGCGAGTTTACGAATACTACGATCCCTCCGTCAGAGGTATTGCGCACTCTGCTCAGTTCGAGGTGACAGACAACAACGTGAATTTACCTGTCAACGCCAATAGATGATAAGGCTATAAACAAGCGAACGATTGTTTGCTACGAAGGGTTAGCTGCAGGTTTTGCACTTGGTCTGAGCTTTAGACGGAGTTTGCGATAACCGGACTTTCGGGTAGCTGCCTTCTTGACGAGCGACAAATCGCCATCCATGTAAGTCATCTGTCAAGAAAAAGCACGAGAGCTCTGGTCGCGCTCAGGAGAGCGCGCATTCCTTCTGATCCGACCTTACACTTGCGCGCGTGTGCCTCTCGGCTGGTGGTCCCTGCTCCCGCAGGACCGGGCATCCATTTGCTGCCTCAAGCTCCGAAGAGTTGTCGCAGAAGATTGAGTTTGTTCTCTGCCAGTCCCGAAACAATGCGAACAGTGCCTCCGTCGTGTCTTGATCGGTACGAAGAGCATGTTCTTGCGCTCGACAGCTTCGGCGATGGCCTCTGCATCGACGAAATCGTTCTTGTTGGACTTCACAAACGGCTTCACGAACTGCGCTGCGACCAGCCTCACGTCATGACCTTTTCGCCAAAGCGAGAATCTCCCTCATGACGCATTCGAATCGGTTCAGTCCACGGCCAAGGAGAACGAACCCGCTGAAAACTTGGGAAAGAAGTTGGGAAAACTTAGCGCCGAATCGGCTCCAAATGCGTTGTTTGACTCCGGCTAAGTCCATGAAAATACATGTGCTCCGGTGCACCCAAACCGACTGTTAACCGAAGGGTTGTAGGTTCGAGTCCTACCTGAGGAGCCAATAAATCAATAACTTACAGCAATTCCTCAGTTTTAATATCCCCACGATACCCCACAGTAACCATTAGGCTGCAACCTATCTTCAAGCAGCCTCTGCTGCATCACCATTTGAACTACCTTCGAGTTCGCTTCGTTCTTTGCACGCAGGGTTGCGTTGCCGTAGACGTTCATGGTCGTTGCGACGTTGCTTGACGCATCAGCAAGGTGTGCCACCCCAGCCCAACGATCCCGACGCTCTCGCCCTTCGACTTGAGAATCTGGCGCTGGATGATGCCCGCGTAGTAGCAGCGCCCGGCGTCTGGTGACATAGAGGCCAGACCCTTTCTAGTCAACTTTAGCGGCTAGCCGTACTTTTACGTTTAGGCGAGGATTTTTGCGCCCTGAATCGGTAGCGACCCTTAAATCCCACCTCTTGTTTTGCCCGCTCTTCTTTCCTCTTGAGATTGCTGCGATATGCCTTGTTGTGTTTCGCGTTCTTCGCTCTCGGGGCTCTAATTTCGTCTTGGCTGTCGTAGCGAAATTGTTTGCAAGCATCGGTGTCAGCGGCCGTCATTGTGGCCCTTGCCGACTGTTCGATCGAGATGCTACTTAAGCTCCGAAAACCGGATAGCAGCCACAGCCTGCAGATCGTCTCGAAGTCTCATGTAAAGCATTGCTTCGCCTCCTGCGATCTTCATAGGCAGTACAAATGTTTCTTCGTTAAACCCGGTCGGTACTGAAGCCGATGGATTGAAATTGTGATTCGTGCTGAATTCGGCGGCGAGAAACAGATTGCTGCCCGTAACTTTACAACCGGCTTCGCGGCCTGCTTCCTTGCAGTCCACGGCGGTTATCTTGGGAGTTCGCACCAGAGTGCCGATAGGTATCCATTCTCCAAATGTTCCATCATCGGGCACAGCCCGCACACGCAATGGGCCAAATGCGGAGAGATCGAAGACGTCCATCAGATCGACTGTGCCTACTGCAGTGTGCTCGTCCTGGAGAACAAGGCTTCCCGAGCTAAGAGAAACTGTAGTCCGATTCGAACCATCCACCGTCGCGATCTCGATCGCTTGAGTGTGAGGAAAGGCACCTCGGCTCTGAACAACGAAGTGCAGCGTTCCGAACACAAGATCTTTATCGCTGTTGAACACAATATCCATGCGATTCTGAGAATCAGGCACGGACTCTACTGAAAGAAGCTGTAATGTTGCTCCGGCATCCTGCGCTACGGCAGGGACGGAAAGAGTGCGGCCATTCTTCAACACCACCGTCGCGGATGCTTTGGCCGTGATGACGCTTCCTCCCTGACTGTGCAACTGCAAACTGTGATCATCTCCCCCGGGGCCGAATGGAAGAAACGTGTGGCCGGCAATTTTGACGGACGCTACATTTTCGACGCCCTGTCCAACTAGGAGCGCGGTGGCGTCCTCCGGGTGCATAAGCACCTGTTCGAAGTGAATCTGACTGCTATACGCGATCACTGGAATACGGACAAGCGAAGAGGAACCGAACTGTTTAATCATGAAGGAATATGGACCGGGGGCCGCGTCTTTGAGTGAGACCTCCAGCCGGCTGCTTTCTGAGCTCGCTGAGTCGTCGGATGTCACCGTCACCGGTTTCGACATCCCTTGGTCGTCAGTGAGTGTGACCTTCTCAACGCAGGCAGTGTCATCTCCCAAAAGATTCAATTGCGCAGCCTGACCTGCGATAAATTGATCGATGCCAGTAACCTTCCAATTTCTGCCGGGCGAAACTTGAAAAGTAAGCTGCGGCCCCAGGAATGAATCAAAGCCCCATCTCCCGCGGATTCTACCGGTAATTGTTCCGGGCGCTGAGGTCGATGAGTCGCCCAATTTATGGGCTGCACTAAGCAGTATCTGCCTCTTGCTTTCATCATCAATCATGAGACCGCCCTGAACGGCATCGACCCGAAGCGGAATTTCGTAAAACGAGTTGTGCGCTTCAACCTCCAGCATTAGTTCGTGAGCGAGCCCGCTTGAAAAAAGCAGTGGTGCACCGCGAAAACTCAACGTCATGGCAGGATCTAACAGGCACGAGGGTCTTCCATTGTTGAGCACGCGCACACGAGGCAATTCGGTCGGGCGTATCATCGGCAGCCCTACAACGATGACCGACTTTGGATTGTAGAACGATGGCGGCGCATTGAGTTTCAGGATGAGCGTAGAGTCTTCGGGAAACGTAATCGCGGGTATGTATCGGTATTGCGCTGTGTGCAGAGTGCCAATCAGATGGATGAGATCAACCAGCGTGCCTACGTATGGCGAGTAGCTGCCTCCGTCAGGAGCAGTGCCAGCTTCAACGAGGAAATCGGAGGATGCCCCGGTTGAGATTGCCGATGAGAACGACGGGCCGTGGCCGTCGTCGAGCAATATCGGGGTACTCTGCTGGGTGAGGCAATCTACCTGGTCTTCCACCGGCTGCTTGAAACAATCGGCATTTGGTTTTAGCGCAAGAGACGTTGCAAGCCTTGCAGACCGCGCCGCAATCGTTTTCGCGTCCTCAAGCGCTACCGCCTGCATCCCCTTCAGGTATCTCTCAATGCGTTGCTGCTCAAACGATGCCTTGTTCAGAGAAATGTCTGCGCGAATGAAGAGGCCGGGATTTCCTTTTACGGCCGACCGGAGTGTCTTGAAGTCTCCTCCCGTCTCCGGAGCAATAAAGAGAACCGCGTGCGTTGCGCCTTCCGGAACGACAACGGTGGTCATCTTTGATGGAGGCAGATTCCAGGTTTCGATCTTCGTGAACCAGTCGTCGGGCGGTTCGTTGGTGGAAGTGCGCAGGAATGCGACGATGAGGAGCAGATGGTTTGACTGGGTTGCAGACAGGTCTAGTTTCAACTGTAGCTGGTCGTTCGGCAGCAGATTTGGAACCTGCATAATGGGCAGCGTAACGCCGCCGCGCGTCACTCTTACATCGATGCTGGGACCGTGAAGGTCGAAGCGCGCATCGTCTGCAAACGCATTGGCTGCGGTGCATAACGCAAGAATAATGATCAGAGTTCTAATATGTGCCATTACAGTCCCGTCGTTTTATTAAGTGTGCAGGTCACGCCGCCGGATGGTCGCCCATATCCGCCATAACAAGCTGAAATGCCCCGGGGGCGATACGAGTGGCACCGTCGAACGGGCGGTCCAGATCAGCAATGGCCAGGAGCATAACAGTGATGAGAACAGTGAGCGAGACCACGTGAAAACAGTGAATGGACTTCTTCTCGTTCCCGAGTAGGCTGGATGCAGCGATAACGATGATCGCGCCGAAAAGCAGAACGGCCCACATCATGAATGAAAGATGGCCATCATAGTCCCCAATTCTTGAATCACGGCGTGCCTGTAGCGTTTCCAGCGCGCGAAAGACCTGCTCGTGATCGTAGCTGTCAACTTCGTGCGCCCTGCATTCGTTCGTTGTCTGCCATAAATGTTGCAGCAGGGGAGCAGCTCGCCAATCAGGCTGACGTTTGGCCATCGACGGCCATTCCGTGTTGACTACGGTCTGCACATATGCCTTCGACGCGTTCTGCAGCGGGGCTGCACAGAAATCCGGCAACAGTACCGCTTCGCGATAAATAGAGGATGCCGCGGCAGCTTCTTCCCGAACATCTGCGGCGGCCGTCTGGTATGCAAGCCACGCGTCAGAGAGCATGAATCCAAGTGCTACTGCGTAAATCGCACCAAGAATGCTCAATTGCCAGCCGTTCACACCGTTGGCCATCTTCCGGCTCTTTTCTTCGAGGCGCCGATTCAAATGATGGGTGATGAGAAGCACAACAGCAACACACACCAGCACGATTGTTCCGCTTTGGAGATAAGAAAGCATAGGTTATTTGCCCAGATTCCTTTCAAGCTGCCGTGGTTTCACCGCTGGCTGAACCACAATCAGCATTCGACTGACAGGACCACTCTAATGAGAGTCGTAGAGCGAAAAGAATCCGTGGAGTTACATACGACCTCGTGCGTCTCTACACGGGCCTCCCAGCAATATAGGGCCGGAGATCTTAACCGTGTGGTACCACACGGGTGGATTGTGTGTTGCCACACGACATGTCGATGTAACGACACTCATCCTGAAAGATGACGCGTCGCGATAGGATTCGAAGTGTATGTAGAAAGCAGAGAATGACGATTCTGATTGTGGAAGATAACCCGAATGTGCGGCGGCTGATCCGGCGAGCGGCGAGTGAAGTAGCGGATGAAATTTTTGAGTGTGAGGATGGTGCCGACTCTCTTGCCGCCTACGCCGAACACTGCCCGGACCTGGTGCTCATGGACGTTCGAATGCCGCGAATGGACGGATTTGCGGCAACCCGTGCGCTGATTGCGCGGTATCCGCAAGCCAAAGTGATCATCGTAACTGACTATAACGATGACGAAACGCGCTCGGCTGCGCGCGAGGCTGGTGCCTGCGCCTACGCGCTTAAGCACAATCTCACGGAACTGGACGCGGTGATTCTTGAGGTTTATGGCGCCGCCTCTTAAGAGGCGGCGGAATTAGAAACCACCTAGTGAAGCCGCTCGTGCAGGGAGGCTCGATGTTGAAGCGCAAACCTTGCGAGCGCATTGGCTCCCTCGATGTTCAGCTTGCGGCACATATTCGTACGATGATTCTCGACGGTGCGGTAGTGGATGTTGAGGCGATCGCCGATTTCCTTACTGGAAAGACCGTCGGCAATGAGTCGCAGAATCTTTTTCTCGGTTGGTGTGAGAATGCTGGTATCGAGAGTCTGGTCAGACCCAGGTTCATTGCTCTTCTGCTTGAGCAGAACAGACGCCATAGTTGAACTGATGTAAGTCCGTCCCAGAACCACTGCGCGGATGGCATCGGAGATTTCGTCAGTCTCGGTGCCTTTCAGCAAATAGCCTTTTCCGCCGGCATCCATAGCGATTCGCATCAGGTCTTCGTCTGAATGAAAAGTCATAAAGATGATGCGCGTACTCAAATTTCTGGCAGCGGCCTCCCGCGCGACACTTAACCCGTTTGCGCCTGGCATATCGATGTCGAGAATCGCGACATGCGGTTGCAGCTCGACCATCTTCGCGAGGGCGTCGTTGCCGTCCACCGCTTCAGCGACGACGCGTAACTCCGGGTCTTCCTCGATGGTTGCCTTCAGGCCACGACGCACAACCGGGTGATCGTCGGCCAAAAGGATTCTAATAATGTCACTCATGACACAGCTTCGCTTTCCAAGGGAAACTCGATCACAAGCAGAGTACCAGCACCCGGTTCGCTGCTGATATGCATTTTTCCTTTCAGCACCGTTGCGCGCTCGCGCATGCCGGTCATGCCGAATCCACCCGGTCCCGCGCTCACCTTGCGCGGTTCCTGAGGAAATCCTTTGCCGTTATCAGAGATTCTGAGTACGAGCAGCGTCGCCCCTTTCCTGACGACAACGCTGGCGTGAGAAGCTTCAGAGTGCTTGACGATATTGTTGATCTGCTCCTGAACAATGCGGAAGAAGTTAATGCGCAAATCTTCGGGAAAAACCTGGTCGATGTCCGCGACCTCTGTCGAGAATTCGATATCGGTTGCATTGGACACAGTCTTCACCAGAGCCTGAATCGCTTTCGTCAGACCAAGACGGTCAAGCTGGAAGGGACGCAATGCGTAGGAAATCGCCCTGGTCTCTTCGATTGCCTGTAAAGCTTCGCCGCTAATCTCCTGAATAGTTTGCTGTTTTTCTTCGTCCGTCTTGATCTTTCCTTTGGGGCGAAGAAGAAATAGCGCCAGGTTGTTGATGATGATGAGCCGCTGGCCGAGGCTGTCGTGCAGTTCCGCGGCAATCCTGCGGCGCTCATTCTCTTGCGAGGCGATCAATTCCTGGGAAAATGCCTGCTGTGCGGATTGCGCCCGCTTCAGATGCTGCTCGCGTGAACGCCATAATGTGGCGACGATCGCACCCAGCACAATTGTCACTGCAAGGATGAACCACCAGCGGCGGTAAAAAGGCGGAACTACGACGACCGCGATTGCCGCATTTTCAACGCTGGCGACGCCATCGCCATTGCGCGCCGCGACACGAAACGTATAGTTCCCGGGAGGCAGGTGGGTGAAGTAGACGGAGCGCCTCGTGCCCACCTCCTGCCAGCCCTCATCAACACCTTCGAGCAGGTATCGGAATGACATCTGCTCCGGCTTGGTAAAACTCAGCGCCGTGTACTGAATCTCGAGATTTGTCTGGCCGGGACGAAGTACAAGGGTATCGAGTGGCTCCTGCTGCTTGTTGTCGATGAACACAGCTTCTATCTTCACCCGCGGCGCCTGTGCGACAGTGCGCGTGGATGCTGGATCCACTATGGCTACGCCTTTCAGCGTAGGAAACCACAGACGTCCGCTGCTATCTTTTGCGCCTGCGGGCCACAATCCGCCGTTGCACTCGGCGTTCAACATCCCGTCAGCGCGTCCGTAGGCGACAGACTGAACCCGTGGCTGCCGGCCAAGTGCGACCTCATTCAGTTGCCTACGGCTTACGCGGTAAATCCCATGGTTCGAGGTGATCCAAAAACGCTCCTGCGCGTCCTCCAGAATCTGAAATGCGCCATTGTCGTAAAGGCCCTGTTTTGCATTGAAAGTAGTCCATCTGCCATTTCGAAGCCAGCCGATGCCACCATCGTAGGTTCCCACCCAGATATCTCCGGAGCTGTCCTCAAAAATGGCACGGACATTATTACTAGGCAGACCCTGCGCCTCGGTCCAGCGTGTGAAAACGCCATTATGAATGCGTGTCACCCCCCCGTATCCACCGACCCACAGATCGCCCTTCCGGTCTTCGATGATCACGCGCGTGTCGTTAGCCGCGAGACCATCGCTTTCCTTCATCCAGCGCGATTTTGCACCTGCGAGTATATAAATGCCGTCCGGAGTACCCAGCATCATCTCGCCCGAAGCGGTCTCATGAATCACCTGGATCGCCGGCAGCTTCTCGGCAGGTAGTCCTGGGGGAGTCACAAGACGCCCACGCGAGATGATACGCACACCGTTGTGAGTGCCGATCCAGATTGTCCCGTTGTGATCTTCTGCTAGAGAACTGACCAGGCCGGGAATCCCATCCCTTCTAGTAAACGTAGTCATTTCCCCGTTGTGCACACGCGTTACGCCACCCGGCCAGGAGCCGATCCACATATCGCCCGAGCTTGCTTTCATCAATGGGTAAATGTTGTCACTGGCCAGGCCGTTTGCAGCGGAGAGAGTCTGAATGAACTGCTTCTGGATGCGAAACAGCCCTCCGCGCTCAGAGCCAACCCAAGCGTTGTGCTCATTGTCGTCGGAGATGACGTTGTAATCGATATCCTTTTCCGAACCGTCGGACGGGAACGTCAAAGTACGTTGCAAGTCAGGAGTGATTTTGGTCTTCCAGTCCGTCAGCCCCGGCGTTTGAAAAGGCATGACGATCGGCTCTGACTGGCGCGCAATCTCGCCGTCTATCAGGCGTCCGAAACGGCCATCGAGAAAGCTCAACCAGACCACACCATCCCAACCCTCGGCAACCTCCTTGAGGTCGCGAGCGGCAAGAGTTTTCGGCAGAGCATACTTCTTTAAGTGGCCGCGCGAAAAGCAAACAAGTGTTTTATCGTCGATTGTCCAGAAGCCGGCAGTCTCCCACCATTGAGCCTTGAAGTGAAGGTTGTCACGATTGAATGCTTCTTTTTCAAATCGGCTGAATTGAGTGTTCCACCTATATATGGTGCCGCCGGAGTTGATCCAGACTCCGCCATGAGTGTCACCAGACAAACCAGCTATCGAATGCGGCGGGACGCCGTCGGCTGCTGCACCAAACCGGCCCTCATGGTAGCGAATGATATTGTGATCCTCGCTCGCAAGCCACAGATCGCCAGCTTCGCCGGCAACCATCTCGCCAAAACGGTTGGATGTGATGCCGGGGGTATTGCTCTTATCGAAGACGGTAAAGTGCATGCCGTCGAACCTGGCGATCCCATTCAGCGTGGCGATCCAGAGGTAGCCATCGGGTGTCTGCACAATTCCACGCACACTGTTCTGCGGCAATCCCGAGTCTGCGGTCCACTGCGTAGACCGGTATTGCGGGAACGCGTCCGCGCCAAAGAATAACGAGAGCAATGACAGGAATATTGCGTAAGCGAGTGCACGTGGGAAACGTGTTGCATGCCGGATTGGCTGGTTATTTGGCAATGGTATTAGCCCGGCTTTGTTTGAAACAGACCCATATAACCGCTTGTGTCTGGCCATTATATGCACGCTGATGTGCGATTCCGAAGCTCAACATCGACTGTCGCGGTACATACCCGACATCGAGAATCTATGTAGTACCACATGCCCCGCCGTGTAACGCCACGGATAGGTTCTCGTCGAGCAGGTGCCTAATATCACTTCTCAAGGAGAATCACCATGAGTGTAAAGAAACGTACGGCGAAGGCCTTGGCGCTCCTGCTCCAAACTGGAGTGCTCGGTCTCTCGTCCGCTCTCGCGGCCACACAGGCACATGCAGAAACACCCGGGGACCTTATGTCCGGGCAGGCTTCTGTCGCTGATCGCCTATCCACAATTCGCACTGCCGTTTCGACGGCCGATCTGCAAGTGAATCCTGACCTAGTCTCTGGCGCAAAGCTAGTGCTGGCTAACTGGCTTAACTTTGGCAGCGGACTAGGCTGGCGCAACGGCGGCTGGCATAACTGGGGCAACGGCTGGCACAACTGGGGCAATGGCGGTTGGGGTAACGGCGGTTGGCATAACTGGGGTAATGGCGGCTGGGGCAACGGCGGTTGGCATAACGGCTGGCACAACTTCTGGCATAACTGGTAGCCCTCCATCCCACTCGCAAAGGACACGAAAATGACACCCTCTGAAACACGCATCCAGACCATCGTTCTGCAGCCCACGCCGTTCTGCAACATCCGCTGCAAATACTGCTATCTGCCGCAACGGGATGATACCTCGGTCATGAGCCTGGAGACAATCAAGGCAACCTTCGAGAAGGTCTTCAGCTCGCCGTTCGCTGGCGAAGGAATCACCGTGATCTGGCATGCAGGTGAGCCTATGGTGATGCCCGTGTCCTACTATGAAGCCGCCTTCCAGGCGATCGAGCAGCTTCGTCCGTCCTCGGTAGCCCTCCGTCACTCGTTCCAGACAAATGGAACTCTTCTGACGGAGGAGTGGTGCGATCTTATCCGCCGCTGGCAAATCGGCGTTGGAGTAAGCATCGATGGTCCCCGGCATCTTCATGACGCCAATCGCGTGACACGTTCCGGCAAAGGAACTTTCGATCGCGCGATCCAGGGAGTGCGCCTGCTGAAGAAGCAGGGCATCTCTTTCCACGTAATCTCGGTTCTTTCAAGCGAAGCCATCAAGCATCCGGAAGAGCTTCATGCGTTTTATCTGGAAGAAGGCATCGAGGATGTCTGTTTCAACGTGGAGGAGTCAGAGGGTCAGCATGTATCGGAGCTGATGCTATTGCCACAGCAGAGCATGCGAGAGAAGTATCAGTTCTTCCTGCAGCGCTTCTGGACGCTAGCGCGGCAGGCTCCGGGCATCAACTTCATTCGCGAAATCGACGGGCTCATCCCCCGGATATTCCGCCCCGAAGAAGCGGAGACCGGAAATGACCAGGTGGAACCGCTGGCGATGCTGAACGTGGATTGCCATGGCAACGTCTCGTCTTTTTCGCCGGAGCTGCTTGGCTATAAGAACGAGCGCTACAACAACTTCATCATCGGCAATGTTCATGAGCACACGCTGATGGAGATGTTGGAGAGCTCGGCTATGCAGGCGATGGTCACGGACATTCACGCGGGAGTCGAAGCCTGCCGCAGCGAGTGTGGATACTTTTCGATCTGCGGCGGTGGAGCACCGGTCAACAAGCTGTCAGAAAACGGCAGCTTCAAGAGCACCAAGACTTCGTTCTGCAACCTGGTGCAGATCACGCCTACGGACCTGATTCTTTCCGCATTCGACCGGATGGAAGAGTCACTTCTCAAGGGCACAAAGTCTCCCAAAGAAGATGCGCCGTTGGGTGACCGCCTCTTTGCGCTGCTCGAACAGGAATGCAGCGCTGTTGCTTAAAGCTACTCATAAACCTCTTTTAACGGATAAGGACAAAGCGATGCGAAACGCAATCAGACTGACCACACCTCTTTTCGCTGCCCTGGCTCTGACCACGGCCGCGACCGCACAATCTACTCAGCCCGGGCAGAACGCTCCGGTCGAAGCCCAGCAGCAGATATTGAACGAGCAGCCAGCGCCTGCGCAGGACAGTACCGCGCACACAGCACCCGTGTTCTGGATCTCGAGCGTAGAGATTCTGCGCAGTACGCATGGCCCGCAGCTGGACGTCATCCGCGTGCGTGGCCTTGTCCCGACCGAGGGTTGGGAGGCGGCAGAGCTGGTGCCGTTGACCAAGGGAACGCCTGTTGATGGGGTCCTGGATCTTGCTCTGGTAGCCGAAGCCCCTGCTGAAAGCACCACGCCGTCTTCGTACACGCCGATCGAGTCTATCTTTGTTCTCGAACCGGGACATCCATTCAATGGAGTGCGCGTTCACGGCGCAGCGAATCGTGTTGCGGTAAAGGCGCTTCCTGGTTATGTGGAAGCCACAGCCCCGCCGCACGAATGCACAGAATGCACAGGCAAATACTTTCTCCGCAAGGGTGAGGCAATGCCGGTCGGCCGCAAGGCAGACAGCGTAGTACGCGAAGAAGAGCTGCCGAAAAATCTCCGCGTCATTCGCGACTCGGACGGCATCGGCAGTCTGGATTCCAACCCCAATCGCATGACACTCCTGCTGAATGAATCGGGAGATATCGTCTCGGCGATGTGGGACTAGAAGTTCAGCAAAGTCGAGCCTTTCCCACGATTTTTAATTGCACGATTTACAGCCAACTTCCTTTGAAAGGTAAACGTATGAACCGCCGTAATCTCTTCATCTTCCTCGGAGCCGTACTCGCCAGTTGCGTGATGGCGGCAGCTCAGATGCCATCCGTGACAGTCGACCCACAACGTCACGGAAACCTCGCGGCCGCGCAGGACAGTATTTCTCAGGCCTGGTCGCATATCAGCGATGCTCAGCGCGCCAATGATAGCCATTTGGGAGGCCACGCTGGCCGGGCCAAGGAACTGCTTAGCCAGGCGAACACAGAGATCCAGCTCGCGGCTGACCAGGCGGACGCGAATCAGGATCAGGGCCCGCCTCCCGCAGCAGCTGCGCAAAGCTTTGCACCTGCGCCCTCGCCGGTCGCTGCCCCGAACATCTCGGGCTCGTGGACGATCTATGCCTACAACGTGAGCCAGCCCGGCAGTTCACTCAAAACGGTACAGCTTCAGCAGGACGGCAACATTATCTCCGGATATTTCCATGGTCCGCACCAGCACGGCAAGCTTCAGGGGTGGATTAACGGAAGCCATATCGAATTCAGTACAGACACGCACGATGTACTGACTTTCCGCGGAGAGATCACCGCCGACGGCATGTCCGGTCTCTACGGGGTGCATGGACAACATGCTCCCTGGAAGGCCGAACGTTCCAACTAGGCAGACTACTTACAACGAGTTCAGTTTTACTGCTTGCAGCGAGTAACCTGCTTTGATCGTTCTGCAATACGGCTCCATCTCTCGGACTGCTATTGCGGAGAAAATTCAGCCTTTGTTGTCAGTAATTAATCAGCCGGAACAAATTGGAGATAGTGTGTCAAACAGCATTTCAATCATCGGAGCGTCAGGAGCAGTAGGGAGCACGCTTGCGGGACAGATTCTTCGCAGCGGTTTACTCAAATTTGGTGACCGTCTTCAACTCGTTGGTCACGGCCTTCCATCCAGCTCGGCTCGACTGCTAAGCAATCGTATCGATCTGATGGATGCCTTCGATGACGAGGGAGTCGACATCGAGGTGGCCGCTGATCTTCGGGACATCGACGGCGATATCGTCGTCATGTGCGCTGGTGTGACCCTGCAGAACGGCATTACAGATCGCCGGGCGTTGGGGCGAGGCAATCTCGCTTTATTCGAGGATATTGCTGAGGCGTGTGCGGTCCACGTCCCAGACTCCTTGTTCATCATCGTCAGCAATCCCGTCGAACTCGCCGTGAAGATCTTCAGCGAAAAGCTCGGGCGCCTTCGCGTCCTCGGCATGGGAGCGGAACAGGATTCTCTGCGTTTCGCCAGGGCGATTGCACATGACCTCGGCATCAGCCGGCACTTTGTTACGGCTTCCGTATTGGGAGAGCATGGGCAAGCCATGGTTCCTCTCTGGGGATCGGTCAGGATTGATACGGCGAATGAGCAAATTCTGGAAGAATTCGAACAAATCGTTTTGCGGAGTGCAGGGATCCCACTGGAAGAAAGAGCCGCGATTCTACGGGCGCATGTATTGGAGCTCCTAAAGTCCGAGCAGATCGGAGAAGCCTACGAGAGAAGCCGGCAAGCCTTGCCAGATGCGAGGATTTTCGTTCAACCGCTGATTACTGGCCACACGATTCACTCGACACCGAATGCAACCTCAAACGCCACGTTAAGGTTCATCTCCGCAGCCCTATCCGACATTCCAACTTCTCTTCATGGACAGGTGCAGCTCTGCGGAGAATTTCTAGGGCTACAAGGCACCTGTGGTGTTCCTCTCGTTGTCAGCAGCAAGGGTTGGCAGGTTGGGACGGAGGATGGAATTTCGCCTGAAGAAACAGAACGGGTCGTCCATGCGGCAGAGTCGATTGGCAGATATTTATCTGGCATCATTCAAGAGCGGAGTCACAGTTCAGATGCTCTGGCCTGCGCGTAAAGGCAGATAGAAAGTTTCTGGAGCGAGCGCAATGCGGGAAAGTTGCGAAACAGGATGCAAACACCCGTATCTTCACGGTGATGCTCGATCAGAGCCCTTTAAAATCTGGCGGGGACGACGGGGTTCGAACCCGCGACCTCTGCCGAGACGGGGCTGCCGGAACAGGTTTACCACCAACTTACAACGACGCGGGGACTGCCAAAATACCTGGAAGTCATACAAGACATTATCTAACTGAAAGAAAATACCTGATCCCTCTTAGGGTATGGTTTGCCACGTTCACGTCTCTTGCGCCACTACTCAACTCCGATATTCTCTTCGGCCGAGGAAATAAACCGTGTATTTCGTCATGGTCAGTTTGCTGTTGGTGGTATTGCCCGCCGGTTCCGTCGCCGTGGAACTGCTGCGACATTCAACCGATCATTTGTCGATTCTGTCCATGGCCGGCCGTTCTTGGACTTTCTGGGCCGTTGGGATTCGCCTGTTTATTGCGGGAGGCAGGCAGGTGATTCAGCCGCGATTCACCGCCGCCGAAATCTTCGGTTCACACGAGCCGGCGGCACTCCCGATCGTGCGCGAAGTCGGATTCGCAAACCTGGCCATCGGAACGCTCGGCTTCCTGAGCCAGTTTCGTCCCGACTGGCTGCTGCCTGCCGCGATTGCTGGCGGACTTTATTACGGCCTGGCCGGAGCCGGCCATCTCCCGCATAAAAACAAGAACGCGAAGCAATTGACGGCCATGATCTCCGACCTGGGAGTGTGCCTTATTCTTGCTGTATTTGTTTTCGGTGCACTGCGTTAAGAGGGCGGGGTGAACTAAGCATGCCAAAAATTTGCCAGAACTCATGAACGATGCGCGGGACGCACCAGACATCATCTTTCGCAGGCTTAGGGGTCGGAGATTCCGGCAAACGTCGGATTCCGGGAATTCTTTCGTCTCAATTCACACTCGAAAGAATATTGCCTGTAGCGCAGGGAACTGCTGCGCGATGGCGCCAAGGGGCGCAGCGAAGAGAAATGCGAGGTTGAGAATGAAGTCTCTGCGAGCGATGCGGTCCATGGAAAAGCTCCTCGTTGTTCCAGGGTGATGAACCATGTTGCTGACCAACACCACCGAAGTACAGGATACCGACGGAGCGATATGAGCAGTATTGGCTTGACAAGGTATTTTGAGCCTTGTCTTTGAGGGCGATGGTATGCGAGAATTCGCCGTCGCATTTGTTTTGCAATTCTGATTCAGAATCTCAAAGACGGCTCCCAATCACCGCTTTACAGCAAAACTCTTCCTATCCTGCCATTTGACTGGCGTCGAGTATAAAACGCGGATCGCGGCGGCCTGCTGGAACTCGTCCGCCCAAAAAGTCTCACCGTCGTGAAAGTTGGAGCGGCTCCAATTGTGAAAGTCCCCATCCATTCCTGAACGAGTTTCTTCGGCAAGTCCTCCCAGCAGATTCGGATGCTATCGAATCAGGAGCCCATATGGCCAACCCAGTCTTCGACATTTCGACCTTCCAGGTACAACTTCCCCAACCGCTTGATCCCAGTTACCAGGTTGACATGAACGGGCTGCGTTTTTACGGCGGACAGCCGTGGAAAGAGGCGGCTGGATCGTACACGTTCGGCGCCGATTCGCCGACCTATGTGCTCATCGGGTTGGTCGCTCCAACGTTCACACCCCTGCTGCTGGCCTATGGCACGGTCTCACTGGGCAACAACAATAATGGCATCAATTTCTTCAATTACGTTGGATGGACGCAGGGACTCTACACTCTTGCCAACCAGCTTGGGGTGGTAACGAATCCGCCCACGCCCGCCCAGGTGACCGGCGGGATGACGATTCAGCCATACGATGGTGGGTTTTACACCGATTCGCTCATCAATGCGGGCACAGATTTCACCATCAGCAGTTTCTCGAGCGGCACGGTAACGACCAGCGCGCCCAACACCTTCACTCCGGGACAGAACCTTCAATTCGCCAACCTAGAGAATCCCAGCGGCGGCGTTGAGAACGGCACAGGCTACAAAGTCGCGGTCATTCTTTCGTTAACAAAGTTCACCATCGCAGCGCTCGACGGCCACGACGTCTCAGCAGCCGCGGCCGACGTCGCGAATGCGACGGTCACAAGCATTCCCAGCCCCAGCGACAGCGAGAACTGGGGTGCTCTGCTGCCCAACGGCCAGCAAATGCAATTGACCACGACCAACCAGCGGACAACGCACACTATCTATGCAGGCTTCACGCCCAATCGCATCCTGTATACGAAGACGACCGACGCGGTGCCGCAGCCCATCCTGCAATTCTCCGGCGTGCAGACAATCGAATACAAGGGCGGCAACATTACAGCCGGGCTGGGTTTTCAGAGCGCCAACGATGCGCAGTACCTGCAGATCAACTACCAGGGATACTACCAATTCGTCCAGGCCGAGAACGATAGCGACAACGAGGCGGTCTTCACCGCGACACTCGGAGCCACGCCGGCAGCCAATCTCATTATGACGAACGGGATTGCCAATGGGGTGCTGACCATTGTCGGCCAGAATCCAAAAGACCCCCTGGCAGACAACGACTGGGTCCACTTCATCGCCCTGAATCTTCCCGCACCCTCTGACAATAGCGAGCCCCCGCTCAAGATAGGACCGTCCTATCAGGTTGCCGTTACCGGCTCGACTTTCCAACTCATAGACCCGGCAACAAACGCGGTCGGATTTGCGGATGTGACTTGCTCAGGAGCGGGGCTGATCAAGGAAAACCTGATCGTATCCATCGATCAGGAGACATTCACCATCGACGGCCAGAACGTGCAGCGAACGGTAGTTACGACGCTCGATCAGCATTCCCTCGTACCCGGCGATGCCTTCAAGTTCCTTGCGCTTACTCCGGAACAGGGAGAGATCGATGAAACACAGAACTATTACGTCACAAGTGTCGAAAGCGACACCACGTTCATTTTTGCGGAGGAGCGCGGCGGCGTCTTTGACCCGCTCGTTCCGCTGAAGGCAGGTCTCAGTGGCCGCGTAACGTTGCCGCTCGGGAAAATGTACGGGTTTGACGTGGGCGGCAGCGTAACGATAACGGCGACATTCAACGGCGGATTCCAGGCGGGCGGCTGGACCAAGCCGACCGATTTCTCCATCGGGATATCGGGATCGGTGTCGATGAGTTATCTGCCCGAACAAGGGACGAGCGTATCAGGCTCGCTTGGGGCCAAGGGAGACAGCGAAACGTCCGATGGATTGGTCTTCCAATCCGAGAATGGTGTTTTCACGGTCACCGCGGGAGCCTTCAATATTTCCGGTTCGATAACCATCCGGAACAGCGAGACAAATGCGGAGAAGGCCGGCATCAGCCTGTCGGGCATCTCCGGTTCAGGTATCCGGGCCGACGACGGCACTGAAACCTGGTCCTTCAACGGTTCCGTCAGTGTCACGCTTCCCGGCATGGCCTGGAGCGGCACCGCCAACTTCGGACATGGACAAACAAATGGATTGACCTTCATCGTCGAGCCGCAGGGCAAACGGTACGTTCAACAGTTCTCAGCCTCGTTTGTTGCGGACCATCTCAAACCGCCGGCCACGCAGGGTGGATTCACCAAGACTCTCAGCATCATGAGTTGGAACGTTAGTGCGGACTATAACCGTGACCCCAGTAACACTTCTGACTGGTCGCTGCTCATCGGCGGCGCAATCACGTTTGCCATCGGCGACTCGACGCCGGATGGCAACGGCAACTGGCAATCGTCTGTCGACGCCATCACCGTGAGTCTGTCCCCCCGGCGCTATCGAGCTTTACGAGCTCGGCTGCAAGTTTCTTCCCGGCCGGTACGAACTCGACGTCAACGGGCCGTTCAATGTTTTCTACAAGCTCAAGGTGATGGCCAAAAGCCTCAAGTTTGTCTATCAGTCAGCCGACCCTGCCACACAGACAGACGAACAAATCCTTCTCTCGGGCGGCGTAGCCTTGCCCGATCTCCGTAACGCATCTATCCAATTCGGCAATGATGGTGCTTCCGGCGGACTTGAGATTGACGTCACCAATGGAACATGGACGGTTGACGGGTGGCGCGTCACCATTCCGTCTTTCAGCGCCGCCAAGCTGTTCCAGATTCAGAACTTTATTCTCGGTTTCAGCAAGACGACTGACGCCAATGGAAACAGCGATTACGAGATCGAAGCCGGTGGCCAGGTGCAACTTCTCAAGGGAAGGGGAGCGGGCCTGAACATTGGCGTTCATGTCAAATTCGACTTCACCACCAAGCTGGAGATCGTCGATATAGGCATTGCCCTTCGAAACATGAATCCGGGGCTTCCCATACCGCCCGTCGACGGGTCCCTGACGGATATCGCGTTCGAATGCGACGGAATCCCCGGCTCTATTTCTGTGGACCTTCTCTTTGGGGCGGTCTTTGGGACGAAGGTGACGGTTCTGTCCAAAGAGTACTCCATGATTCAGGCCGTCGTGAACGGGCAATACAAGTACAAGGACATCGCCATCGTCGGAACTATCCTGGTTGCCGGTGGGACGTGGGGACAGGTAACCGCGGCGCTGGACTTCAATTGGGGCACCGGGATTTACACCGTAAATTTGAACGGCAAAATGTTCTATGACGTGCTGGACGTATCCTCCATCCTCTACTTTTCCAGCGACCTCGACTATGGCCTGTTTTCGTGCAAATTGGAAGTTCCGCCGAACATTCCGATTATTGGCGGAGTCAGCGTGGCTGAATCCGACGCGATGTACTACGTGGACCACACATCGGGAGGCAAGAGGTTTGTCGCCGCATGGCTTACTTTCCTCGGGCATTGGAAGTATGGAGTCGAGATTGAGCTGGTCGGCAATGGTCAATGGAAACTGATCGGCACCAAGACTATAAACGGCCTTGAAGCCGATATCCCCAATGGAACCGGCTCGAAACCCAACAAGTACAACATTGGTTACGCGCCAACCGCGCCATCGCAGGAGGCGGTCGAATGGCGCGCGCTGGGAGCGGATGAAAGCAACGACTCCTACGGGCTCTTGAATGTTGTGTGGGATAAGCCTGACGGCAATGCCGACACGATCTTTATCGCCTCTGGCAGCAACGACGCGGTGCAAGTATACGGACCCGGAACGACACTGGACACGAATGGCTGGGTGGACGACGCCAACGGCGGCGTCTCATACATGGTGCTTGCGGATCAGTCCAGCGCCGGCAACGTTCTCATCCATGTCGCGCCCACGGCATCGTTTACGGCGCCCGGCGCTTCCTACGGTGATCCCGACCTGTATATCCCGCTGCCGAACGCCACGCTCAACGTTGTGCTTACGTCGAACAACGCGCAGACTGGCGATCCGACTACAAACTGGACAGGCTCTTTTTCCGCCGCCGCGCCGGAGCTTCAGAACGTCGCTGTTACGCAGCCTCAATCTCTGAGCGCGCTAGGCAATGATGTAACCGACGATGAGAATCCCGATCCCGTAACCGCCGACAACGCCACCATCACCTTTGAGTGGCGTGGACTTGATCCGGCTTCGACGGATGTGAGCCTCTATTACGACTACAGCAACTCCGGCTATAACGGCACGTACATTTCAACCATCAGCGGCAGTGACCTTACTGTTTCCGCTCCAGACGGGGACGGCTGGATTACCGTGACCGTGGCGTGGGATATCGGCGATCTTGAGCCGGCCAGGCCCATGTATGTGTACGCAGTCATCAAGGACGATGGGCACGCGGCATCCCAATCCGACTACGCCGGCCAGGTGCAGACAGTACCGGCTGCGCAAATCCAGGTGACTTATGCCGGCGGCACAACGGTTTCAGCAAATGAGTTACAAGACTTGCTGCTTCTTGTTACTCCAGTACAGCTGGCAAATGTTTCGTCGATCGCCGCGGGCGTGGTGACAGTAACTGACAGCACAAACATCAATGCCGGCGACATGTTTATGTTCAGCGGGCTGGCATCGCCGGTGGGTGTCGAGAACACCGCGCCCTACTACGTGCTAGCAGTGAACGGCGAAACTTTTACTTTCTCGAATGTTGCCGCCGGCGCGCCGCTTAACGAAGTCAGTGCGGGCCAGGGGACAGCCTATGTCGATCAGGATGTGCCGACGATTTACGGAACGAACACCAGCGGCGTAGTGTGGCCGCAGGTGAGCGTGAACCAGACCTACCGGTTCACGATGCCCTCGCCACGCACTGTGTTCGCCGCTGCGCCTTCGTCTGGACAGGAAGTTTCCAACCTCGGAGACCTCGTCCAGTACAACACGTTCGTCGGCAACAACCAGTTGCTGCGGATGAGCTTTCAGTTTAGCGTGATGGCCGCAATCGCCGGCAGGACCTACAGCGATCTCTCCGCCAACGGTCAGCTCGACTCGATGGACACCGGCCTGGCGGGCGCGACAGTCTATCTTGACGATAACAACAACAACGTGCTCGATCCGGGCGAGGACTTTGTCCTAACCGGTCCGGACGGCAACTATCTCTTCGTCCATCAATGGGCCGCCACGGACACGCCGGCCACGACTTACACCACCTGGGTCAAAGTTATTCCGCCGCCCGGCTACAAGGTCACCTCGTCACCGGGTATTCCATCCGCCGGCATCACATTTACCAACAATGGCAATGAGCAAGCGGCGCTGGACTATTACAACTTCATGATCGCCTCGCCCATCACCGTGGGTGGAATCGTTTATGAAGACGCGAACAGCAACGGCGTGCGAGACGCGGGCGAGAAAGGTTTGCCGGGTGTGACTGTCAACGTTGCACCGCCGAGCGGATCTGCCATTGTCGCAACGACCGATGCAACGGGCGCGTGGCAAGCGACTTCCTATGAGCGCGGGACGTATAACGTAAGCGTCGAGCTTCCCTCCGGCGGCACGATTACCACCGCAACATCGACCTCGTTCACCGCCGGCGCGGAGACGACTCTGGTGATCCAGAACAGTTCGAGCAATGGCATGCCATACACACAGACAGGGGTCGCGTCCCTGTGGAACCCAGCTACCAACAGCTATTCGGCATGGCTCGCGGCGCTCTCACCGGAAGGGATTGCCGATTCGCCGGGAATCGACTTCGTGAGCATTGCGAGCAATCCCACCGGCAACGTAAACCTCGTCAACACGTATCTATCCGATGAAGTTATCTCCCGTTTCGACGCATTCATCGGCATCTGGTCGAGCAATGGCGTACCAAGCCTCGCAGTCACATACATCGTTGGCTTGGCCGGCGGCAACCGCGGCACGGAACTCGCGGTCTCGCCTTCCGGCAATGCCGGGCCCCTGCTATTCCCCGCGACCGGAGGGCCGCTCGATGCGCTGTACGCGCTCTCCTATGACCCCACTCAGACGGGCTATTCCAGCGTCGCTTCCGTCGACAACACGGGGCAGGTAACGCTCTGGAAGTTCACCCCGTCCGCGCTTGGCAGCGGCACAGGCACGTCCGCATTTTCGCCCGGAGCCCAGACCTTCAAACTGACGCAGGGCACGCCAGTCAAGATGGTCGGCTACAACAAGGCGGGCAGCGATCACTTTCAGTCGCAGGACCTGGCCGTCGTCTATGTCAACGCCAACGGCGTGCTCGCGCTGGCAGAAATGAACCACGCCACCAACACCATTACGAATTACGCCATTGGCGGCCGAATCTTCGTCGATATGATCGCCGGTGATTTCGATAATAAC
The DNA here is from genome assembly GCA_963745105.1 of uncultured Acidobacteriaceae bacterium. Classification (GTDB taxonomy): domain Bacteria; phylum Acidobacteriota; class Terriglobia; order Terriglobales; family Acidobacteriaceae; genus Silvibacterium. Next base: position 62,348 of record CAVUWQ010000056.1, on the reverse strand, counting down.
GGTCATGAGGACATCGCCGTCATCACGGCGGACACGAACTCCCCGCAGTACTACCTGAACGTGCTTCTATCGCAAGACGACGGTTCGACCGATCTGGTGTCGTATGTGGGCACCTACCTGGCTATGACTCTTGAGGGCGTGCCGGTGACGAGCCTCGCATCGATTCGCGTCCATGGAGGTCAACAGGCTCTGTTGTGGAATACGAAGTCGGCAGACGCTGCCACGACTTACATCACGGCAGCCCTGGTGACGGGAGGGCAGATCCGGGTTTCAAGTGGAACGGCTTCGCTGTCAGGCCGCATCGCAGCCATCAGCGCCGGCGACGTAGGCACGCCCGCCACATTTGCGACTTATTACTTCGGCACGTCACCCGCCTCCAGCGTTTCGGTGGCGACTGGTACAGTGCAGGTCAATGCCGATGGAAAGATCGCGGTGACCGAAGATCTTACAAAGTTTGGCGGCTTGTTCAGCGGGTTCGACGTCGGCATTACAGGCATCACGCCTGCTGCGTCGAATATCACCAGCGGCATCGTTTACAACGACGCCAACTCCAATGGAATTCAAGATCCCGGTGAAACCGGTTTACCCGGAATGACGGTGCGGCTCATCAACCCGAATAATGCTACGCAAACCGCCGTCACCAGTGATGGCACGGACGGGCGGGCTGTCGGTAGCTATTCCTTTGAGAATGTTCCCAGCGGCGCCTGCCTTCAGGTCACGTTGCCGCCCGGCACATGGACGGCGCAGAATCCTCCGCCAGGCGTTTCGACCAATGCGAACGGCTCCGATGGGATCGTGGTTGGCGTCACGTTCAGCGCCGGCCAGGCTGTCTACACGATCGGTTTCACGGATGCCATCGACAACCCCTACAGTGTTTCAATCAAGTCAGCTCCGCTGCAGACCAGCGGCCAGCAGAACCTGGTTATCCGCACGTCGTCGGCGCTGTTTGTGCAGCGTTTCCAATCCGATGGCACTTTTGTGTTTGATCGCTATGCCGTCAGCAGCCCGGCCGCATATCTCCGGCCGCAGCTATACCTCGAAGACATCAACACCGACGGGCGCATCGACATTGTCACATCCGGCCAATCGGGTATCGACGTTTATATCAACATCGGCCTGGGCGAATTTCGTCCTTTCCCCGGATTGCTCGCCAGCATACTCACCAACTCGCCCAACGGCGCGTATAACCCCGGGATCGGGTTCACCGACGATGCAGAGTCTGGCGTGACAACCGCCAAGACCTACACGCACGTGCTCAATTTCGGCGGCACCAGTCCCATCGCCGTGAATGGCGTGACGTTTGAAGCTGCAACGACCAGCGGATCAAACTACTCAATGGCGGCCTCTGATCCCCGTGATGGGTCAAGTGGAGATTTAAGCCTCTACTATTTCTCCGATGTCTCTCTCAAGGGAAACTTCTACACGATAGCCGCGACTTCCTACTATAGTCCTGCCAGCGTCCATGGCACTGAACAGCTCACGCTTTCCGGCCTCACGCCCGGCGTCAACTACACGACTACTTTCTATGTTGTCGGCAGTGGCAATGCAAGCAGCAATGTGTCCCGCATCCAGACCGTGGTCGACACTCTCGGCGGAACGCTGACGTTTGATGCAAACGGCGGCCAGAGCATGAACGGCTACATGGTCTCGCGGACTTTCACAGCAACCAGCGATTCCGTTGTCTATACCTTCTTCGCCCAGAACCCCTATGCCAGTTGCAACCTGATCGCCTTGACAAACGAAGTAGCCAGTTCAGGCTACAGCACACCGATAGCTTTCGCCGGCGACGCAGATTCTGGGATCGATGGCTCTCAGTTTTACACTCATGCGCTCGACTTTGCCGCGACCGGTCCGGTCACCGTCAATGGACTTACGTTTACATCCGCCGGGCAGAGCGGTTCAAACTGGTCGCTCACAGGTTATGATCCGACCACTAAGGCCACGTCGCCCATGGCAGCGGATACCGGCTTCAGTAATAACCTGACCGGCAGTGTGAACGCGCTGGCGTCCTGCTTTTTCTCAACTGGCGTGGGTGGAGAACAACTCACTCTTACCGGACTGACGGTCGGCGCAACCTATACGACAACCTGGTACAGCGTGGGCTATCAAGCGGGAGTGGAACGCATTATTTCGATCGTCGACAGCCTCGGTGGCTCCACGATGATCGATCAAAACCAGTTTGGAGCCGGCAACGGCATCTTGTTCAGCCGAACCTTTGTTGCCGCCAACGACACCATCACCTTCACCTTTGTCGCCGCGCAAGCCTTTTATGGGTTCCACCAGTTCGCGCTGACCAACCAGCTTGTCACTTCAGGAGATTACCAGGTTGCCACGCTGCCTGATGATGTTGACTCCGGCATCAGCACAAGCAAAACATATACACACGTTCTCAACTGGGAAGGTGGCAATGCGCAGGTCACCGTGAACGGCGTCTCATTCCAGGGAGCAGCCAGGTCTGGACCAAATTACTCGGTGGTGACGATTGATCCGCACACGTTAGCGGAGTCCGAGATCGACTACTTCCTGAACTTCAACAACAACGTCACCGGGGAATTGAATTCGGCGGTCTCCAACGGCTACATCGGCAACGCAAAGGTGGTACTTAGCGGATTGACGCCAGGCACCATTTACGCCACCACGTTTTACGCCGCTGGAGATGGCGACGCCGGTGGACGCTGGCAGACAATCACTGACAGTGAAGGTGGCGTTTATCACTTTGACGAGAACATGTTCGGCAACGGGAATGGTTTCCGCGTGGCCTGCACGTACACCGCCAGCAGCGACTCCATCACCTTCTATATTGTCGGCGACAATCTCCAGGCTCCCTTCCTCCAGGGAGCGCTGACGAACGAGGTCGTGCCGCCGAGACGTCAGGCGCCCGAAGTCTTCGGGACCGAACTCACAGTTGTGCCCTCAACAGCTGACAGTCCGGCCTTGATCTATGCGGCTCAGCAAAACACGCAGACAGTGTATGAACTAGCCTGGAATAACGCCATTGCCACGCTCGCACCCACCGGCCGAGTCTTTCCTCTCGGCCGCCTCATCATGCGCTTGCAGGCAGGAAGCGTGGCCAGCGAGGGCGAACTCGACCTGGTCGTTTATGAGAACTCCAACGACAACCTGACCGACTTGATTATTGATCCTGGCGCCACTTCCTACCAGAAGCTATGGCTCTTCACACCGGGCAATCTGTACGCCGCGGGTGCCCTACTGAGCGACTTCGGTTTCATGGCTTACAATCCCGAGGTTGACCTCCTCCTGGCACCGTTGTTCCCGGGCGTGCAGACGGTTGTACTTATGGGCGTGCCGAACGACGGCAACAACACTGCCATTGTCACCTACCGCAACGGGAGCGGGATCAACACGACTACGGTGCCTGAAGTGGAAGGGTACGCGCTCGGCGTCGGTCAGTTTGTGCCGGGTAGCCGCACGCCGAACATCCTGGTGGTCGGCTTCAATTCAGTTACTGCGCTGGAATCGGGCGTCGATCCAAACGACCCAAACAACCCCGATGGACCGGACCCGAGCGTGCCGCTCGTCCTCCTCGGCACGACGTATATGCGGACGAGTTGGAATGCTACCGCGGTGGGCGCATCGGTCACCACCAATTCGGACGACCTGATGATTGTCCAATACGATCAGACGACCGGCTTCACTGTGGTGCCGTATTTCAACATCACAGGCGGATATCAAATCGCGGGCGACGCCGGCGGCGCGTTGTATGACTTCCCGGTTGTCGTCCCCGGCTCGGGCGGCGGAACGATCAATGGCAACGTGTTCCTCGATCCCGACGGCAACGGGATTTGGTCGCCCACCGATTACGGTGTCTCCGACGAGATTATCCTCTACCTCGACTTGAACAACGACGGCCAAATGGACCCCACCGATCCTCGCGCGTTGCCCAACCGGGACGGAGACTACCAATTCACCCAGTTGCTGCCGCAGGCCTACACCGTCGGTATTCAGGCCGGAACCGGATACACGCTGACCACGCCCGCGTCTGTCAGCGTGACCGTTCCAACCGTGCCGGGCGCGCAGGTGAACGGCATTGACTTCGGCGTGAAGACCAAGGATTTTGGAGCCGATTTCAACCGCGATCATCAACCCGACCTGCTGCTTACCAATCCGAAAGATCAAAGCGTTCACGTGCAACTGCGCGACGGGTTCAAACGTCTGGGCACCTATCAGATTGGGTCTCTGCCTTCAATGGACTGGGTGGTTGCCGGCGTTCATGATTTCACCGGCAATGGGGCGGCCGACATTCTCATCCACAACGTTGAAACCGGAGAACTGCGCGTGTGGGAGTTCTTACCCGTTCGCGGCACGCCTGCGGTCGCCAGGACCATCCTGCTCGACTACATCATCCCGGCCGGTTACGCGGTGCTCGGAGTGGCCGATCTCGACGCCAATGGCCAACCTGAACTCATCCTGGGAGACAAATCGAAAGGCGACTATCGCGCCATCGAGTTCAAAGGACTGCAACCGTTAAGCGACCGGACGCTGACGATCCCCGAGGGTACGACCATTGTCAGCACCGGCGACATCAACCAGGATAGCGACGCCGATCTCCTGCTGCGCGACCAAAAGACCGGACATCTGCTCATTTCTCTCTTCAACCATGGCGAGCCTGCAAAGTTGATCGACCTGGGCAAGCCCAATTCCGATTGGTTGGTTGCCGGCATCACCGGAGTTCTTAAAGGCGATCAGCAGGAGATTCTGTTCCAGGAGAAATCGACCGGCAAAGCGTTCGCATGGACGCTGGATGCCAATCTGAACATCGCCAGCGTGGTCGATCTCGACATAGGCAGTCACGACGGTTTGCGGTTGCACCTGGCCGAGCTGTGAACGCCGCCGGGGGCGGCCGCATGAAAATCAAGCCGTCGCGCCGCGAGAACACAGTCCTTATAAGCGCCACATAAGCGCCACGTGTGATTCTGCTCCGTCGCGTTTGAGGATGATGCGACTATTGTGCCGCTAAATGAGCCGAATTTGTTGACAAATTGGAGGCTCGAAAACCCCCAATAAAAATTGCCATCATTATTTATCAATACTGTACGGGCGTTACGGTCGCCTACCGCTTCCCGTAAGTCGTTGATATTAATTTATTTATTATTCTGTTAACCGAAGGATTGTAGGTTCGAGTCCTACCTGAGGAGCCAAAAACTCGAAAAATTGCCAGATCATTTGCATTCTCACCCGGCCTACCTGCTGGCGTAGCATAGACTCGAAACGTGAGGCTTATTCTCCCGCACCAACCGAGGCTTGAGAGCAGCATGAAAAGGACATTTCTTCACGTGGGCTGCGGTAATTCCCGCAAGAACTCGACTACGCCTGCCTTTGCGGGACCGGAATGGGAGGAGATCCGTCTGGATATCAACCCTAACGTGCACCCCGACATCGTGGGAACCACCACTGACATGTCGATGGTCGAATCAGGCAGCGTAGATGGCCTGTTTTCTGCGCACAACATCGAGCATCTCTACGCGCACGAGGTTCCGCAGGCTCTGCGGGAGTTCCTGCGGGTGCTGAAGCCCGGTGGATTTGCCGTGATCACCTGTCCTGATCTGCTGCCAGTGGCGGCCCTGATCGCCGCCGACAAACTCACCGACACCGCTTACGTGTCGCCAGCAGGCCCGATCACTCCGCTGGATATCGTCTACGGGCATCGGGCGTCGGTGGCTGCCGGCAATCACTACATGGCGCACAAGTGCGGATTCACCAAGAAGGTTCTTGGAGCTACGCTGATGGAATGCGGCTTTAGCCATGCAGCTACTTCCGAGCGGCCCGCGCCTTTTTTCGATCTCTGGTGTGTGGCGATTAAAGGGCCGATGGCCGAAGCGGACATCCGCGAGCTGGCAACGCAGCACTTCCCGGCGTCGTGATCCGACGATCCCGATCCCGGCAATCGAATTTGCAGCCTATTGCGAGATGAGCCAGCGATCGTGCATCGCCTCGAACGCATCCTCGAGTGATCGCGCGAGGCCTTTTCCATCGCACAGTTCGCTGTTCTTTACCGAAGCACGCAGCGTCTTCCGTAGTTCTGTGCGTCCTTCCACATCCCGCGCCAGCTTGCTCACGATCGCAACGTACTCGTCGTCTGTGCCGGCGACCCACTCGGGTTTGCCGAGGACACCCAATATCGATGCTGCCATGCGGCCGCCTACGCGATTTCCTTGCAGGGCAACCAGCGGGACGCCCATCCATAGCGCGTCGAACGCCGTCGTGCCGCTGTTGGCAGGAATCGTATCCAGCGCAATGTCGATGCGATCGTACAGACGCATGTGTGTGGCGAAGTCGCTGCTGGTCACGCTGGGCAGAAAAACCACCCGGTCATCGGACACGCCCCCGCTGCGCAGCGCGGCGCGAATGCGCTCGTGCGTTTCTTGCTGCTTAAGCGCTCGATCTTCCAGCACCAGCCTGGATTCCGGGATGGCCCGCATTACTTTTGCCCACAGAGATAATGTTTCGGTCCGGATTTTGTTATAGCGATTCAACGAGCCAAGCCGGATGGTGCCGTCTGGATCGGGAGACCAGGCGCTCTCCGGCAGGGAATCGTCTCCCTTATAGCAATGCGCGACGTGAGGCAGCTTCCAGAGGCCTTCGGTGAAATGCCCTTCGCATCCCTTTGAGTAGTTCTCGTCGGTGATGTACCAGTCCATCTCCGTCAGCCCGGTGGTGCTCCAGTAGCCGATGTAGGAGCACTGCACGGGAGCCGCGCGATGTGCGGAGATTCCCAGCCGGCAGTCGCTGGTGTATCCGGTTGTGTCCACCAGCACGTCGATGCGTTCTTCGCGAATGCGGGCTGCGGCATCGGAGTCCGACATGCCGACGAGGGGAACATAGGCATCCGCAATGGAACGGAAGTGCTGCGCCGTGGCATCGTCTCTAAGCAGCGTGGGAAAGAGCGTCAAGTGGACTCGTCGACGGTCGAGCTCATTCAGGAAGGGCTGCAGAAAGACCGCGACCGCATGGCGTCCCAATTCCGCTGAGACGATGCCGAGGCGAAGCTGACGTCCGTTTCGCGGCTCTGCTGAGAAGACGCCGGAGCTGGCTGAAGCCCGGGTGCGAGCGGCTGCACGTTCTGCCTCACTGAGGAGAGATTTTTCCCAGCCTCTTGCCATCTTAATTTCCGCCTGCGGCGAAGCGAACTGGAAAGCCGAATACATGAACAGCATGTTCGTGTACGCGTCATTTTTCTCGGGCTTCAAGGCGATCGCCTTTGCATAGCTGTCGAGCGCTTCCTCGACGTTATCCTGCTCGGCGAGCGCATCTCCAAGATTGGTGTATGCGAGGGCGCTTTGCGGGTCGAGTTCGATGGCATTTCGGTAGTTCAGGACGGCTTCCCGTAACAATCCCTGATCTTTGTATGCATTGCCGAGGTTGATGTACGCGGGGCGAAATTTCGGGTCGGCGGCAATTGCCTGCTGACAAAACCGAATCGATTCTTCGAGCCTGGACTTCTTGCGCAGTGCTTCGCCCAGGTTGCTGAGCAACTCAGCCGAATTGGGATTGAAATTCAAAGCCTGCTCAAAGCAGGTGATGGCCTCGTCGTGCCGGCCCAGTTTGCCGAGAGCAACGCCGAGGTTGTTCAGAGCAGGAACGCTTGCCGGTTTGAGAGAAATAGCCTGCCGGAAACAGACGATTGCTTGATCCAGCTTGCCCATGCTTTCCAGAGCGGTGCCAAGGCCGCTGATTGCTTCATAAAACGATGGATTCACCCGCAGCGCCTGCGTAAAACTCTTTACGGCATCGGCAGGCTTTTTGGATTTGAGCAAGAAGTGCCCCATCTTTACATGGGCTGTATATAAATCGGGGGCAAGAGCCACAGCTTTCTCGTAGGCGGGGAGAGCACGATCTGAAAGCCCGCTCGCCTCCAGGACCTGGCCAAAATTTTGATAGTGATCGGCGCTGTGCTTGCCCGATTCGAAGGCACGCTCCATCAGCTAGATGGCGAGGGCATTATTTCCGAACTGGTGCGCCGCGAGCCCCGAGAAATGGAGTGCGTCGGCGTGCGAAGGATTGTTCTTGAGGATCTGTGCGTATAGAGTCTGCGCTTCGGAGATATGTCCGGCCTGATGCTTAGCCAGCGCGCTGGCCAGCAGCTGACTGTTCGGCACGGGCGCCACTTGGCGCGGCTCCTTCACAACCGTTTCCGCTGTCCTTTCCATGCAGCACTTCTTGTATTTCTTTCCGCTTCCACATGGACAGAGATCGTTACGGCCAGCTTGTTCGTTCTGATTCTGCGACGGCTGACTCACGTGTTTCCTCAGCTCTCAGTGTCGCATGCAGGCTGTATCGTACCGCAGTAGGATCAACGGGTGTTCTCTGAAGGTCAAGGGTCTGAGTTCAGATTTCAGCCCGATCTACCAGAAATATGCGGACTCCATGCGGGGAGAGCCCGGTTCGCCGCCGATGATCTGTGTGCTGATGATCACTTCCATATTCTTCTTATCGCCTGCGGCGTGAGCCGCACGCATGAGTTCGGCGAGGCTTCCCGGATCGGTGAGGAACTCTCCGGCTGCGGTTGTCCCGCCACGCCCTATGCCTGCAGCAATCACGGCGAGTTTTCCAGTGGTGCTGTCAGTGAAGCGAGCGATGATCGCGTAGTCGCGATAGTTGTTGGTGGCCATCTGCTCGGTGCGATCGACAGTCCATCGCGTCGACGATGGCGCGGTGGTGTCCACAATACGGAACTGGGTCATATCAGGATTGTTGGCGAAGTGATAGCGCAGCGGCTTGGTCAGCCGGAGTGTCCAGGCATTATCGAACGCGCCTATAAATATGGTCGGCCCTGCGCGGAGATCCATAAGATTGGCCGCCCCCTCGCCGCGCAGACTGTATTTCTTGCGGTTGGCCTGGAGCACCCCGGCCATCTTCACGATGGAGCTTAGATCGTCGATCACCACGGCGGTCAGGTTGTCGGGCAGAATAATCTGACGGCTCTGGTCGGCTGCGTCGCGCAGCGCAATGGTCGAATACTGTTTCTGGTCTGCAACACAGATCAGTACCGGCTCGCCTGAATTGAGGACCGGTCCCCAGAAAAAGTCAAAGGCGGAATGGTGCGCCGATTGCCAAAGCCAGAGTCCCGTTGTGGCGGCAATCGCAATCGCAATGGCCAGCGCGGCGAAGAGCTTCCAATACGGACGCCGCTCCTGAATCTTTACGCCAGGCAACACGGAAACGGAAGAGGCATACTCTGGAGCGGCCAGCTCGATGGCCTGCTCTTCAACCGCCGCCGACCGCCATTGGAACTGCGGCACGTAAGAGCCGGCGGGCAGGGAAATGCGCAGCTCGCTCTCGTGCCCTGGTTCGTCGTAATACTGGGCGATCCTTTTGCGGATTTCGGCAGCGGTCACCCGCACGATGGGGTCGGAGGACGTATCGTAGTCGGCGGTGCGGCCGAAGATCTCTATGCCCAACGTCCGCTCTTTGAGGGAGTCTTCCTGGCCGGAAAGAGTGCGCTCGATGACATAGCGCAGGAACGAGGGAAATCGACGGCTGTGGCTGAAATGTGAATTAGCCAGCAACCGCTCCAGCTGCTCCTGGATTGCCGCCTTTTCCTCATCGCTAAGGGCCGAGGGATTCGCCGCTACTGAGTCGACCAACATGAAAGTTATGTGATCCGCGACGAATTATACATGGCCAAGCCGATGTCTGGCTCTGTGGATACATCGATGTAAGCCGCACAAAATAAAGAACGTTTTCTGAGAATTTACCTGATAAGACCCTTCCGCCTTGCCGCAAAGACCTTACCTCTCTTGAATACGTACACCTATAAGGACTTTGCCCTGAAGATCCGGGATTTCTGTACCGGCCGCATAGCAGCAAAAAATTGCTGCAGACGATAGCGTAAACACGCGGAGCTTCAGTGCAACTTTTGGAGGCGGAATTGAAGAGACAACGACTATATATAAGCGGACTTGTGATGGCCCTTGTTTTGCTGGCAGGGGTAGTCAGGCAAGGATACGCGCAGCTCGCCACCACGACGGCAACGCTGAGCGGAAACGTAACCGATCCCACCGGTGCCGTGATTCCCCAGGCTACGGTCAGAATCAGCAGCGTGCAGAACGGAATATCCCGAATTTTTACCACCGACGCAGCCGGCCGGTACACCTTTACCCAGCTTCCTCCGTCAACTTACATCCTCTCGATCGAAGCCAAAGGATTCGAGAGCTACCGGCAGACCGGGATCCTCCTCGACGCCGCGCAATCGGCGACCCAGAATGTATCGCTCACCGTCGGAGCCTCCACCCAGCAGGTAGTGGTGAATGCCCAGGCATCGCAGCTCAACACGGACAATGCGAATATCTCGGCGGATATCGATGCCAAGCAGGTTGTGGAGCTGCCATTAAACCTCCGCAACGTTTACGGACTGGCGACGCTGAATTCCTCGGTGAATAACAATTCCGAAGGCCAGCAGTTGCTGGGCGGCGGCGGTCCAAGCACCGACGACGCGGACCAGGACATCTCATTCCTCAATTTCGCCGGCGGCTTCTTCGGAACCTCCGCATACCTGCTCGATGGCGCATGGGATACCGATCCGGAATGGGGCGCGGTCGACTACGTGCCCTCCGTCGATTCCGTGCAGGAGTTCAAGGTGCAGAACAACTCCTTCACCGCGCAGTATGGATGGAGCACCGGCAACGTAGTGAACGTGGTCACCAAGTCGGGTACCAGCAACTTCCACGGAGACGTGTACGAGTTCTATCGCAACGACGCGCTCGATGCCAATCTTTGGTTCAACAACCACAATGACATCAAGCGGGGCGATTTCAGCCGTAATCAGGCTGGAGTATCCGCGGGGGGGCCGCTGTACATTCCCAAGCTCTACAAGCAACGCGAGAAGACCTTCATCTTCGGGCTATACGAGCACTTGAGTCTGGCCACGCCGGTCAACAGTACCTTTACCGTGCCGACATCGGATTTCCTCGCCGGGCACTTCGCGGCTTTGTTAGGTCCGCAGATGGGCACCGATGCGGAGGGCCGGCCAATTTATCTCGGGCAGATCTATGACCCGCGCAGCACCCACGCCATCACCAAGGGCGCGGTCGATCCGACTACCGGACTGGTTGCGAACGAGACCGGTTACATCCGCGATCCTGTAGCGAACAACGACATTACGACTCTGGGTCCGCTCGATGCGATTGGCAGCAAGCTCGCCGGGTACTATCCCAAAGCGACGGCGGCAGGTCTTTCCAACAACTTCTTCGCATCGGGAACGGCCCCGGCCCACTCCAACGAGTACCTGATTCGCGTCGATCACAACATTAACGAATTGACACGTGCTTATTTCCGCTATTCCTACAAAGAAGAGTACAAGACCGGAACTCCCGATTACTGGGGCGCGAGCGATCCTGCCGGCCCCGGCAACTCGCGGCCAAACAATCGCTGGAACATGGCAGCTGGATACAGCCAGGCCTTCACTCCTACCTTCACTATGAACGTTCTCGCCGGAGTCGAGCTGTGGCATGAGACATCCACCAATCAGTCGCGCGGTTTTCTGCCTACCGGCCTTGGTCTGCCTTCCTATCTCGATGCGAACAGTCCCGAGTTTCCCATCGTGACCGTAGGCAGCCAGTCTCCTCTGGGGCCGCTCACCAATGAGACTGTTACAAATCACGGGCCGATCGGCAGCGTGGCCACCGACTTCATCAAAACGCTGGGACAGCACACGCTGAACTTCGGCTTCATGGGCGCGGAGCTCGAAGACGATCAGGCAAACTTCTTCCAGTCGTCACTGGTTTCTAACGGAACCTTTACCTCCGGTCCCGATCCGAATAATCCAGTGAACTTCGCCACGGGGAATGGCCTTGCGCAATTGCTCACCGGCGTTCTGGACGGCGGCGCAACGGGTACAACCTATAACCCAGCGGTAGCCATTCACTATCTCGGATGGTATGTGCAGGACGACTGGAAGCCGACACGCAAGCTGACGCTCAATCTCGGCATTCGCTACGAGCTGCAGACCGCGCCCACATACCGCCATAACGTGGCGTCGGTCTTCAATCCCGATGTGGTGAATCCCATCAGCAGTGCGGTGGGTGAGACGCTGCACGGCGCGCTTCAGTTCCTGTCTGACGACAACCGCGGACTTTATCACACTAACTATGAGAACGTGGCCCCGCGCCTTGGCTTCAGTTATCAGGTCGAGCCGCGCGTCGTCATCCGCGGAGGCTACGGCATCTTCTATCCACCCTCCATCACCTGCTGCTTCCCAGGTGAGAGCGCCGGATTTGCCAGCCAGACCAACGTTCCCGCCACCCTGAATTCGATCAGCCCCAATCCGGCTGTGACTACCTCCAATCCCTGGCCAAATGGATACATTCCCATCACCGGCAATTCACTCGGCGAGCTGCAGCAGGTGGGCAACGGACTGGCGAGCGCATTTATCAACCGCAAATCCAGCTACGTGCAGCAGTATCTGTTCGGCGCGCAGTGGGCGATTACGCAGAACGATCTGCTGGATGTGAACTATGTGGGCAATCATGGCACGCATATGATCAACAGCTCACTGAATCGAAACCAGCTGAATCCTACCTATCTATCGATGGGGGCGGCGGCGCTGAATACCCTGGTGCCGAATCCATTCTACGGAGCGATTGCCGCTGGAACCAGCAGCTGCGCGCTCGACCAGCCGACCATCGTACAGTCGCAGCTGCTGTCACCTTATCCGCAGTACTGCGGTGTGGGTGAGAACGATCCTCCGGTGGGCTTCTCCAACTACAACGCGCTGCAGGCGAATTTCAATCATCGCTTCAGCAGGGGATTGACGGCTCTGGTTTCGTACACGTATTCCAAGTTCCTGGATAACGTGGAAGGGAATCAGAGCTGGTCCTACGCCGGAAATCAGGGCCCGGCCAACAACTACAACCTGGCGGCGGAAAAGAGCGTCGACGGCTCTGATACTCCGCATAGCCTGGTCGCCAACTACGTGTATCAACTTCCGATCGGGCGCAACAAAGCGATCGGCGGACACATGAACCGTCTTGCCGATGCTTTCGTCGGCGGATGGGAGGCTTCGCAGATCGCAACCTTCAAGTCGGGACTACCGCTCAGCATCAGCGGAGCCGACTACAATTCCTACGGCGGCAATCCTCGCCCTGATGTAGTGGGTGATGTTCACGTGTCGAATCAAAACATTCACGAATGGTTCAATACCGGTGCCTTCGCCTATGCTCCCTACGGAACCTTCGGCACCGCTCCGCGCTACTTCTCCTATCTTCGTGGACCGCATTACCAGAATTGGGATACAGCTCTGATGAAGAACTGGCAGTTCCGTGAGGCGATGCGTATCCAGTTTCGAGCGGAGCTGTTCAATACCTTCAACCACGCACAGTTTTACACTCCGAATACGGGCTACGCCGGATGCGATCCGAATGCCAATTCAAGTTGCGGATCGAGCTTTGGGCAGATTACAAATGCATTTCCTGCCCGAACGGTGCAGTTCGCCGGGAAGTTCTACTGGTGACGCTTCTTTGAAACTTATCTTTGCACTTTTGCTTCTTCTCCTGCTGGCCGGCGATGGCTTTGGCCAGCAGGAGTCATCTTCTCAACTCGACGCATTGCTTACGGCTGCACAGCAGGCGCAGGGTACCAACGATTACGCCACCGCTGCCGCCGATTACAAACAGGCGGTACAGCTGCGCGCCAACGTGCCTGAGCTATGGGCGAACCTCGGACTCATGCAGCACGAAACCGGAGATTACGTCTCAGCGATCCATAGTTTCACTGAGGCCAGGCGGCTCAAGCCTTCGCTCTATGTTCCAAATCTTTTTCTGGGTATGGATTATGTGCACATCGGTCATGCAAAGGACGCAGTGCCCGTGCTGCTGGCGGCCGAGAAGATGAACGATCGTGATCCGCTGCCTTCGCTCACGCTGGGCCGCGCCTACAGCTCGCTCGGTGAATACCATCTGGCCGTACAACAGTTCCAGCGCACTATCGGCATCGATGCTAAACAGAGCTCTGCATGGTTCGCGCTCGGCATCGCCTACCTGCATGAAGTGGAATCCGACTCGAGAGCGATGACCAGCAAAGCCCCTGATTCAACCTACGCAAAAGCGCTTTATGCCGAGGCGCTCGTGAAGCAGTCCCGCTATAAAGAAGCCGCCGATTTGTATCAGAGCGTGCTCGCTGCAAAAGACCAGCCTGCATGCGTCGAGTCGGAGATCGGCTTTCTTGATCTGATGCAAGGCGATGCAGACAGCGCAGCTCAGGTTTTTCATGATGAACGCCAGGCCCATCCTGAATGCACACTCGCGATATTAGGCGAAGCCCGTATACAGGTAGACCGCAAGAATTTTGAGGCTGCAGCGACGACACTGCGTGAGGCGTGGGAGCGGGATCATGGCTTCTTCACGGCCAACGCATCTTTTGTTCTGGGCGGGATGAAGTCGGAAGATGTTGCAACATTCATTGCCTTCATGTCACAACAGAGCGTTTCTGGAGACATTGAGAAAGCTATGTCTGACGCGGTGCAGCAGGCTGCTGAAGGCATTGAGCTGTCTTCCGGGAACGCATCAGCCGTTGCACCGACAGGGTCGTTTTCCGCGGCTGCGGAAACATTCCGCGATGGCCATTATCGGCAATGTGCCGAGGATTTGCGCGCCCGGCTGAATGGAAACCAGGTGCTGAGATTGCAGATGCTGGCTACCTGTGCCTATTTTTCGGGTGAAGATCAGTTGGCCGCGGAAGCGGGCTCGGCATTGGAGGCGCTTCCTGGCCAGGCCAGCGTGGGCATGTATTGGTCGATCAAGGCAAACGAGCGGCTGGCGATGAACGCACTGGCACATTTTCAGCAGCTTGAGCCAAATTCTGCGCGCAGTCATATTCTACTCGGAGATATTTACCGCCAGCGAGAACGCTACGACGATGCGCAGAAGGAATATTCGCTGGCACTCAGCATCACACCGGACGACCCGGCAGCACTGCTCGGCCTGGCCTCAGCGTACTTCGACAACGCGAAGATCGACAAAGCGATCGCCACCGCCCAGAAGGCTTTGCTCGAGCAGCCCGGCGATCCCGAGACCAATGTGCTGATGGGTGAGGCATTGATCTCCCAGCACAAGTATGACAGCGCAGAGAGCTATCTGCTGAAGGGGCTTCACGCCAAGCCTCAAATGCAGCCCCATGTCCACGCTTTACTGGGTGAAGTCTATGCCGCTGAAGGCAAAACCAACGAGGCCATTGCACAAATGAAGATGGGCATCGACAGCGATCAGGACGGCGGTCTGCACTATCAGCTCGCTCGGCTTTATGAAAAGAGCGGAGACAAAGCAGATGCGGAAATAGCCATCGCGCGGATGAAAGCGCTGCAACAGCAAAGGCGTCAGGCTTCAGTGATCGCGGTTGAGGACTCACACTCGTCTTCACTCGATGAGCCATAGCAGCTTCCGCGTATTCAGCAGAAATCCAGTGACATTATTTCGATTGACAGGTAATCATGCATATTTTTCGTTCATTTTCTGTGACGGTAGCGGCCCTTTTGTTCTCTGTAGCCGTTGTGCAAGCGCAAAAAAAGGGCGCTGATGTTTTTATCCTCGATCATGCAACCGCTTTCTCTGCGCTCCCTGGCGGCATCGCTGTCCAGGCTGGAGACGTTCGCGAAGAGATCACGGCGTTGCGCGACAACGTAATCCGCGTCCGCATCGGACGCAACGGAACCATGCCGGAGGATGCCTCATGGGCAGCTCTGCCCGGTGCGCGTCAAAGCCAGGTCGATGTGACCCCGGAATCGTCCGACTCCATGGCCGGCTTTCGTACGCGCGCTTTGACGGTGCAGATTTCGAAGAGCGACATGAAGCTGACCGTTCTCGATAGCGCGGGAAAGATTGTGCAGCAGGACGCGCTGCCGATTCATTTCGAGGGATCAGGCTTCAGGATTTATAAAGCGATGCCGCTCGACGAGCACTACTTCGGCCTCGGCGACAAGACCGGGCCGCTGGATCGGCGTGAAGAGGCATTCTCGCTCTGGAACACAGACGCCTACCGCTTTCAGGAGTCGACCGATCCGCTCTATAAAAGCATTCCATTTTTTATGACCTATCGGGCCGGCGTTGCATCCGGGATTTTTCTGGACAACACATGGCGGACGAGCTTCGATTTTGGAAAAGAACTGCCCGGCATCTATTCGTTCGGCGCGGTTGATGGACCTCTTGACTACTACGTAATCTACGGGCCATCCCCCAAGGAGGTCGTACAGACTTACGCGTGGCTCACCGGCACTCCGCCACTACCGCCGCTGTGGTCGCTCGGCTATCAGCAATCGCGCTATTCCTATGTTCCTGAATCTCGCGTGATGGAAGTTGCATCCCGTTTGCGCAAGGATCGTATTCCAGCCGACGCGATTTATCTGGATATCGGCTTTCAGGAAAAGAATCGTCCGTTCACCGTCGACAAGCAGAAGTTCCCGGATTTCGCGGGGATGATTGAACAACTCAAGCGCGACAACTTCCATGTGGTTGCCATCACCGATCTACATATCGCAAATCTCCCCGATCATGGATATCTCCCCTATGACAGCGGCATTGCAGGCGATCATTTTGTGAAGAACCCCGATGGGTCTGTTTACACCGGGAAAGTATGGCCGGGCCCCAGCGTGTTTCCCGACTTCACCCGGCAACAGACCCGGGCCTGGTGGGGAACGCTGTATCGCAACTTTTATGCAACGGGTATCGAGGGGTTCTGGAACGACATGAACGAGCCTTCGATCTTCGACTCACCCACAAAGACCATGCCACTCGATGTCGTCCATCGTATCGACGAGCCGGGATTTGTAACACGCACGGCGACACATGCTGAGATCCACGATGTCTATGGAATGGAGAATTCACGGGCAACGTTCGGAGGCCTGAAAACTCTGAACCCGAACCAACGCCCGTTTGTGCTGACGCGCGCCACATATCCGGGAGGCCAGCGCTACGCCGCAACCTGGACGGGAGACAACAGCAGCAGCTGGAATCATCTGCGCATGACCACCCCCATGCTTGAGAATCTCGGGCTGAGTGGATTCGCCTTCAGCGGCGCCGATGTCGGGGGATATGCAGGGACGCCGTCGGCTGAGCTGCTGACCAAGTGGATGGAGATCGCCGCATTTCAGCCTATCGATCGCGATCACACCGAGTCGGGTACCGGAGATCAGGAACCGTGGGTGGGCGGCGAAGAGCAGGAGGCCATCCGACGCAAATTTATCGAGACCCGCTACAAGCTCCTGCCGTATCTCTACACGCTGGCAGAAGAGGCAACCAGAACTGGATTGCCGATGGTGCGGCCCCTGTTTCTAGAGTGTCCCAACGCTGCTGCCGATCGCCATCCACTCGATCTGGATATTCCTGCCTCTGGTGAGTTTTTGCTTGGGCATGATCTGCTCATTGCTCCTCCGCCCTTTCCTGAGGAGTCCGACCTCTATGAGGCCGAGCTTCCGGGAGAAACCTGGTATGACTTCTGGACGGGTGAGAAACTTCCTCCGCAGAAGAAAGCTGATGTCGACCCTGCACAACCCGCATCGGCAGCGCCGCCGGTCCCGCTCACCACATCGATTCAACCGGATCTCGGAACGCTTCCGGTTTTTGTGCGCGGCGGAGCTATTCTCCCGCTTGAACCGCTGGTGCAGAGCACCAACGAAATACCGCAAGGGCCGCTCACGCTGCGTGTCTTTGCGGGAGACGATTGCACTGGTTCACTGTATCTGGACGATGGGAAGAGCTACGCTTACCAGCATGGCGGCTATCTCCGCGTGAAGTTCAGCTGCGAGGCAAAGGAAGACAGCTTCACAGTGCGTATCAGTCCTCGTGAAGGAACCTATCCTGCATGGTGGAAGATGCTGCGCATCGAGGTCTACGGATGGAAGCCTTCCGCAAGCAGCGTGCTGGTGAATGGGAAACAGCTGCAGGCTGCAAGCAGCTCAGTCCCGAACGGATTCGCTATAGCGGCGCCGGACAATGCGAATGGAGAAGAGCTGATTATGCACTAGCTTCCCATGAACAAGAGAGCCGATTTACTCGCGGGTGTCAGACACAAGTGTGGAGTTGGTCTGCTCGACCGTTAGATCGCCAGTGTGTCGTTTCGAGTATTTGGCCACATACATGGCGGCGTCGGCGGCATTCAGGACGTTGTCCCGGGTGGTGCCGTCATCCGGATAAACAGCGAAGCCTACACTTGCCGCACCCTGCAGAACGCAGCTGTCGATATGAAATGGGTCGTCGAAGCATCTTTCCAGACGCCTGGCGATTTCATCCACTTCTTCTCTGTTGCGGACTGAAGTTACCAGTGCCGCAAATTCGTCTCCGCCCAGTCTGGCCAGCAGATCGCCGGTACGAAGTTGCCGTCTCATCCGCAGCGCTGCATCCTGTAAATATGCATCTCCCACGCGATGACCGTAGAGATCATTCACCTGCTTGAATTTATCCAGATCGATGTAAATCAGCCCGAAGATGCTACCCGTATCCCGCGCCTGCCGGACGAACACTTCAAACTGCTTTTCCATCGAGAAGCGATTATGAATGTCGGTGAGCAGATCGAACTCGGAGCGATGTAGTAGATCGGAGTAAACTTTCCGTGTTTCGATAGCCACGCTGGCGAGTTGCGCTCCCTGAACCAGCGCGTCCGATTCATTACGCACCGCAGCGGCGTTGGATTCGAGAGCCGCGAAGAGCGCACCCAACGGTGAGCCCGTGCGTGCCGGAATGTCTTCACGGACGACACGAAGGTTTTGCATCTCCGATGGCCGGCTTCCGAGTTGAACTCCGTCAGCTGTGTGGCACCAGCATGGAGCGCCGGCGAGTCCCATCGAGACCATAGTGACGATCTGCTCCAGTATTTCCGGAAGAGGCCGCGAGCCGTTAATGTCCTCGAGGATGCGGCTGCGCCGCCGTTCCAGGGCCGCTTCGGCCTCGATGCGCGCCGCCATGTCCGCCGTTTGCCGGCGAACTTTACGCTCAAGCCGCCACCCGCGCGCGATGATGACAATCATGATGACAACCATGCCGCTCACCACCACAACCAGGTTACGGATGCTGAGCCAGGAAGGATTTGCCACGACCACGATATCGTCAGACGAACGAAGAAGCAGGTTGAAAGGCACCTGGCCGCTGAACGAGTTTGCCCCCTCGACCATGCAGATACCGGTGATACGAATTCTGGAGCCCAGCGCGATCTGTTTCATGGGCGGCGTGGAAATAGCATCCGCGCTTTGCGGATGGCGATAAATGGCGGAAAAGAGATGGCCCTCCGAGACCAGAACATATTCGTCCTGCGTGGCCTCGCGCAGCTGCATGACTACCTGGCCTTCGATCGATACCAGGTCGTATTGGTGCCCGACAGGAATATTGCCGTTGGCGGAAAGCTGACGCCAGGTGACAGGCAAAGGCGTGACAGGCGCGAATATATTGCTGTCTTTCACTTCCGCGTGGGTGAGCGTTAACGAACCGTCATGAACATCGGGAATTCCTGTAGCGTCCACCCAGCTGCCGATGCGCAAAGGCAGGTGAGTCTGCGTGGTGATCCAGATGCTTCTGACGCCGTTCTGCAGTACGATGGCCAAGCCCGGCTGATAGTAGGTGATCGAGCCCTGGATGCGAACCCTTTGCGTGAGCGTCTTCACGTGATAGCCGGTGAGCACTTTATCCATGGGCGTTACAGGCAAACTCCATGGGCTCGCACTGGCTGGCTTTAATACCTTGACGTCGGCAATGTCCGGGACATAGATCGCAGTCCCGGTCTGCTGCATTTTTCCGTCGAATCTTCCGCCGGTAACGCCGGTGACTTCCACTTCAGCATCCAGCAATTCCTTGAGTGCAGCTTCGTCGTGGCTGTCCACGTCCACATCGACATAGCCTCCGTCGGTAAGCAGCTGCAGGGTAGCAAGACGGGGAGGGGCCGATGCGGTCCGGACCAGGTCGGCGGTGCGAACAACACCGCGCACCGTCACTCGCAGGCAGTCATGCCGCGCTTGAATCAGTTCATCGAATGTTGCCGGCACAGCTTCGGGCATGGCTCCATGATGGAGCAGCGTCACTTTATCGCTTACGACGAAAGGAAGGAAGCTGCCTCGCGTCGTTCCCTGAACCAGAACGCGATCGCCGGGAACTATGCCGGTAGGATGCCGATCTTCTACGTAGATGCCCTGATCGCCGTCCTGCACAAACAACATTTGCTCATAACCGCGATAGTAGGTCACCGTCGCTTCAAATGTAACGGGAAGCTGGTAGCTGGCCTGGGCGTTGCTCAAAGCACGAATCGCGCGGAGAGTTATGGGTGTGCCCGGGGTTGAAGCGGCGGCTGCCAGCCATGATCCGAAAATGACGAAGATCGAAACCAGTCGTTTCATCGAAAGAATTCGTTCGGAACTTACGTCCTGCACGAGACCTTAAAACTCCTAGTCTCTTATCGGCAGAGAGGACGAAAGTATTTAATGCAAATGAAAGGAAAGCGATTTCTAAAGTGTTGGCAAATAAGGCGCTTTTCCCCTGCCTCCGGTCCGCCGCGAAAACGGACCAGGCCTCAACCCCTTGCGGTGACAAAACAATGACAATCGTATGACCCGTGCATGCCAGATGTTTTGATGTCATCGAGGAACATAGTCCTTGAGCCTCGCGGAACGACTCGAGGGCTCAATCGGAAATGGCCGCGGGGGATGATGGACGCACTGCAACTGCCAACGAACGGAGTGGCGTACAGAATCGGAAAGCGAGCGATGGATCTGCTCATCTCCTTCCTGCTGCTTCCGCCAGCTCTTTTGCTCGGCATCATTATTGCCGTACTCGTAAAAGCCAGCTCGCCGGGACCGGTATTTTACCGGCATGCGCGGACCGGCCTGCATTCGAAGCGTTTTCTCCTTTGGAAGTTCCGCACCATGATCCACAACGGAGATTGTGTCTTTCAGGAATATCTGGCGGAGAATCCTGACGCACGGCTGGAATGGGACCGGTATCGGAAACTCCGCCGCGATCCGCGGGTGACGAAAATCGGAGCCTTCCTTCGCAGAACGAATCTGGATGAGCTGCCGCAGCTGATCAATGTATTGCGGGGCGAAATGAGCCTGGTAGGGCCGCGGCCGATCATGGAGGAGGAGATCGAACGATACGGAGCGGGAAGCGCTTTGTATGCCGCAGTCCTTCCCGGCATCACCGGAATGTGGCAGGTAAACGGGCGCTGCGCCATTCCGTATGAACGGCGCGTCGCACTTGATATCGAATATGTGTGCTCGTGGTCTCTTGCTCGCGACTCGGCGATCCTTATCAAAACGCTGCTCATCCTTCCCGCTGGCCGTGGCGCATTTTAGTGAACCAATGGCTTCCGGAGCTTGAAACCCTCAACATCTACGTCCGTAAATTGAGCGGATAGTTGCATCTCGTAAAATACCGTCATATCAAGATCAGCCGCAAAGAACGCTGCGAGTGAGAACAATCGAGGCCATGATGGCTACTTCGCGATGGAGAAGAATTTATACCCTGACTGCGGGCCTGCTCTTCTTTCAGGCTGCCAGTCACGGAGTGCTCCTCCGAGCGCAGCAGGCGGATGCTATGGCGAATCAGTCTGCAGCTGCGTCATCCAGCGGAAGTGCGGCCGCGACGCCAACCTCGCAGGACATGGCCAATATGGTGCGCATGCTCGACGAAGTGCGGCAGCAGCTCAGAGATGAGCATCAGCAGGTGGAAGACTTAAGAAACGAAGTGCGCGAGCTGCGCGCGACAGTGGCTTCCGGCGGCAGCGCAGCGGCTGTTGCAGATTCCCTGAAAACTGCCGTCGATCAGCTTCATGATGACCAGGAACTGGTCCAGTCCCAAATAAAAACACTGCAGCAGACCAAGGTGGAAACGGAATCGAAGTATCCGCTCACCATCAATGGAATGGTTCTGTTCAATTCTTTCGTCGTGGACGGTGCCGTCGACAATCCGGTACTCCCGTTGATTGCGTTGCAGCGAAATGCGTACTACGTCCACCATTCACTGGGGGGAAGCCTGCAGCAGACGCAGATGGGATTGAGCGCAACCGGCCCGCACCTCTGGGGAGCGCGCACTTCCGCCGACTTCTCAACCGACTTCTTCAATCAGACGAACTACACAGCTGTTTCTGCCGGTGGAACCATGAGTCTGCGCCTCCGCACGGCCGACGTGAATCTCGATTGGGATAAGACACAAATATCAGTGGGATTGCAGACACCGCTGATCTCCCTGTTGTCCCCAACCTCCTTTGCTACAGTGGGAGAACCAGCACTGTCGTGGTCCGGCAATCTTTGGACATGGCTTCCGCAGGTCACAATCGAGCGCAGGATATCGGTAGCTGGATCTTCGCACGCGGTGTTCGGCTTCGGAGTGCTCGATCCTTCGACGAGCGATATTCTGGGAGAACAAGCATACGGAACGCTGCGAAGGACAGTACAGCCGGGATACGAGGCTAGAAGCTCCTACCAGTGGGGAGATCCGCAGCGTCCTTATGAAATAGGAGTCAATGGCTATTACACGCGTCAGCTCTATTCGCTGGCACAGGCCGCGAACAGCCAGGCGCTGGACTTCTGGGCAGGAACGGCCGACTGGCGTCTTCCTGTAGCGAAGTTCGCCGATCTCTCCGGAGAGTTCTACCGCGGCCACGGCATCGGCGATCTGGGCGGCGGAGCATTCAAGAACGTAGTTCTGAACTACACGGGAACATACCCGCGAGGGCTGGACTCGACGGGCGGGTGGGCGCAGTTGAAAGCAAAGCTGAATCGTCTGACCGAAGTCAACGCATATGCGGGAGTGGATTCTGCGAATGCTGACGAGACGCGGTACGGTACCACGATGGCAACCACTTCACCGTATTTTTATCTGGTGAAGAACAGAACCGTTGCGGCAAATATTATCTTCCGCCCCCAGACCTATCTTGTCTTCTCGGCGGAGTACCGGGACCTGCGATCCTGGTATGTGATCGGTCCCTCGCAGTATGCGCAAACTTTGAACCTGACCATGGGTTACATTTTTTAATGCGGGTCAAGCGACGAACTCTCCGACGGTTGTGTCTATCCCTGGCGGGTATTTGCGTCCTCGCGTCGCAGGCGAATGCTCAGGGAACAGACGTGACGGCCCAGGTAAAGGTAAAGTTCGTTGGCGCCGCATCCGGGCATCATTCCAACGAAGGCGTAGTGTTCTGGCTCACGCCCGCAGACGACGCGGCCGCTGTTCTATCGCCTCGCTCGACGAAAAATCATTTTCAATTGGCCCAGAGGAACAAGCAGTTCCTGCCGCACGTGTTGGTGGTGCCTGTGGGCAGCATCGTGGACTTTCCGAACATGGACCCGTTCTTTCATAATGTATTCTCGTTGTTCAACGGTAAAAGGTTCGACCTGGGGCTTTATGAGAGCGGTTCAACGCGTAGCGTACATTTCGATCGCGCCGGCGTGTCTTATATCTTTTGCAACATTCATCCGGAGATGAGCGCAGTTGTTGTTGCTGTACCGACTACATACTATGCGGTTTCCTCTTCAAGCGGAGCACTGGTGATTCGTGACGTCGCGCCTGGCGCATATGTCGCACATCTTTGGGCCATGGGAGAATCGGGGACCAATCCCGAAATCCTCGATCACCGGCTCAACGTCTCGGGAAAGACGATGGATGTCGGAGCGCTCGCGATCACGGAATCGGCGATTCCCGCTCACAAGAACAAATTCGGCGAAGACTACGACAATAAGAAACCGTCCTCCTACTGAGATGAACGCTTATTTTGTTTAAGGACTCACCTGCATCAGCGCCAGCGTCGACAAACCCAGACCACGCTCACAGTCAGTTGCATACACCACTTCATGATCGTCTTTCCATGAAGGCGCGTATGCGTTGCAGTCCGCAAAGGTAAGTTGCCTCTCGCGCTTTGAGGTGAGATCGAGAGAGACCAGCTGCCATCGCGCTCTGATCAACTTTCGCACGATGAGTGTGCGGCCGTTTGGCGAGAAAGATGGAGAATCCAAGGCCGCTCCGCCGTCGGCAATCAGCCGTGGAGAGCTTCCAGGAGCAATAGAAAAGATGCTCTCCCTCCCTTCATAAACTCCACTGAAGACAAAACTGCCGAGCAAACCCGCACCAATCGTGTTCACATCATAGGCTTCCGGGGTTATTCTCTGCGGTGTGATGGCGCCGCCGCCGTCACAGTCGGCTGGATTGGCAAACCATAAGCTGCCGCGGCCATGATCTTCACGCAGGAAAGCCAATATAGATCCATCCGTAGATATTGCAGGATCTTCCGCATCCTTGATTTGGCAGGCGGTCAAGAGCACTCCTCCATTCGAAAGACGAGTCAGTCGCGAACTGGAAGAGCCGGCAATTTCGACCCATATTGATTTTCCTGATGGGGCTACCGCATAGCTCAGTTCATCTTCAAGCGGGCCATTGAGGGCGCGTATAACGGGAAGAGCCGAGTTGCGGTGAAGCACGCGGTAACCATCCGCCTGCATGCCTACATAGTAGAGTGAGCCTGACGCGTACTCTGGCCGGCTTGCCATATATGCGCTGTCTGCGATAGCCACTCGGTTGTTGCAGTCGGCACATATGTCTTTCAGATGGCGTTGAGCGCTGTAAAAACCGACAGCCCAAAGAGGAAGAACCGCGGCCATCAACTTGACCGGAGTGGGGACGCACCACCGTGTGCGCCGAGCGGTCTCATCAATTGCGTCAGGGGCAAGAGCGATGAACAAGAACACCAACAACGCAATGCCGAACCACAGCCTCAGATAGAGTAACGGCGCTACCAGGCTGACATGAGCCGCCGCCACATTCAGCGTCCTTAGATTGCATGCGGCGATATGGAGAACGAGAAATACCGAGGCCTTCGCGAACCTCTTCTCCCGCAGGAATACGGCCATGCCCGGTATACCGGCTGCGATCAGTACAACGAAGTGATATGTTGCGGGCGCCGATGAGAGGAATAACAGGAGCACAGTAAAGAGAGACCATTCGAGCGTCTCACGCTGGTCAGCGCGAAATCCCCAACGCAACCGTGACAGCACGAGACCCGTTAACAGGGCCTGCGCGAGCGAATAGAGAACAGCATAGCCCACAGGCGACGGCAAAAGCGGCTGAGGATTCAGCTCAGGCTCAAAGAGAAAGAGCCGGTGGAACAATGCAGAAAAAGATCCGGCAGAAGCTAGGAAGGGATTGAGGCTTTCTCCCTGCAGTGTGCGCGGTAGTTGCTGACTGAGGTATGCATTCATCGCCCCTGTCCCTGCGATCAAATACGAAAGCAAGACACAAAAAGCAGCCGCCGCAAGCGTCACGCCCAGTGCTTTCCATCGTCTTTTAGCGATGAAATAGATACAAAAGAAAACCGGATAAACTTTGAGCGCTGCCGCCAGGGCGATGCACAGCCCGCACAGTAGTTGCCTGCCGCGCATGTGGCTCACATAGGCCGCCGCCAGCAACGCAAGAATCACCAGATGCATTTGCCCAAGAAGGAAATCGGTCCTCAGCGGAATAACCGCGCACAGCGCGATCAGCCAGGACCTGCGAAGCGGTAGCCGCGTCGCTCGACTCAAAAGGGAAATGGAGGCGGCCAGTAACCCCGCATTGCAGACTATCCATACGCGCTTAGCCTCGAGCACGGGAAGCCAGGACAGCGGTACTAACGGCAGCGCAGAAAAAGGTGTCAGACCCAGGAAGCCGACGGTCTGATGACTGACTCCGAAGTGATCGGCCGCGCGCTGCAGCCAGATCCAGTCGTAGATCCTGTCAAGACAGTAGTGTTCTCGAATGAGCCGGGCAACAACATAGTAATTCGGGAAGTCAGTGTTAAGACTGCGCCATCCTGGAAGGATGCCCTTCCATACAAGCAGCGATGCGAGCAATAGAACTAGAACCATCTCAATCGTGGAGAGGTCGATTTCAGGTAAACCGATCCGGGATGATCGCCTCACATCCGCCATCAAATATGGCATCGATCAAAACTCACGGACATGTAGTAGCTTTTCCCAGCGGAAGCGCGCGATGAGATATTGGCAGTCGGACCGCAGATGATACCAGACACGGCTCAGACTGTACCTCATCTGCTCAGCGCGATAAGCGAGAGTCCGAGCCGCTTCCGATTCGTCATTGCAGAGGGACGGAGCACTGCGCCTGGGCAGCAGGCGGCGATGGATATATTGCCGCCATGTCTGGTTGTTCGAACAAAACTGTTTTTGAACCAGGAGTGCGAGTTTCGTTCCCGGAGGATCAGAGAAGAGCCAGTCATCGGCATAGTTCTCCAGCCACAGGGAGCTCTCCATCGATTGATGTTGCGCAAGGAGGTCCTCCAACTGTTGCGGAAGGCTCGTCGGGAAAGCAAGCCTCACTACCCCCAGAACCAATGCGCACGCAGAGGCGACATGGTCATCATGCCGGATGATTTGGGATACTTCCGCCCACAGTTGTTCCTCCTGGCCGTATCGGCGGATCAATGTCGCAACTTCATAGAGTGAAAGCGGCCGGCACCATGAGCCCAGGAGATGGCGGAAAATATGCAGCAATAAATACACAAACTGCTGCGACGGTTTCAGGCGTGGAAAGCGCACACCAGCAACTTCGTGAGACTCGATAGCATCCAGGAACCGCGGCAAGTCCGGAAATTCTATCGCGTCGACCTCCGGCTCCCATACGCGCGTATGCAATTCGATTGGAGGTGCCTCGGGGATTTGATAGAGATATGCGTCTACCCCCAGATGCTTCCTCCATCGTTTTGTGAAACGCATTTCGCCGGAAGCCTCAGCCTCGGCCATACGATAGCCCAGCTTGTCAATTGCAGCTTGCGCCCGTTCTGCGTCTTGCGGCGAAATCAGGAAATCCAGATCTACCTGATGACGTTCGCGAATACTCTCGAAGCAATCTGGAATCAGGCTGACGCCTTTGACGCAGCAGTACCGCACACCGGAGCGAGTGAGCGCATCGCTTGCCTTCTTAAACCAACCAAGCATTTCCTTCATGCGCTTCCCGTTGTCCAGAAGCCGGACGTGCAAAAGATCTTTCATGCGATTGGGTATCCTTGAGGCGTCAAGGGTCTCTAATTTCGCCGCCAACGGCAGCGCAAGACCGCTGCGGTCGAGCCATCGCAAATTGTTATTCCAATCGCTCTCGCGCCAGTGGTCGAGCAGATCGAACTGCTGCGTATTCAGAAACGCCATGATACTTCTGCGAAATGATGTGGAAACACCCATATCAGCCGCTTTCTCCTGTCTTATCACGCAGCATCGCCGCGATGTTATCGATAATGGCCTGAAGATAGAGATCGATACTGAGCGACCCTTCCTGCTCGAGGTCAGGAATCACCGCGAAGCCAGCGCCCTCGCCGGTCTCCAGATCGAATGCGAACCATTGATAGGAACCAACAGTTAGGTAAACGGAGTGAGTGTCGAGCGTTGCCATGCATTGCCAATGCTCATCTGCCGCGATGTGATCGCGCTCGACAACAATCTCCCAGCGTAATCCGTGTTCTCCTTCCGGCCCGTGGTGGGCAGTAAGGCCGGCTTGTTTTACAGCGTTCAAAACTGTATTCGAATTGGTGCAAATAGTAATGGGTGTGCGTAACCAGAAGAAACGCTCTCGTAACGAAAGCGGAGCACGACGGTGCATCATATCGGTCGACTGATGATTCATACGGAGACCTTCAGTTCGTGCGCATTTGCAAGCGCAAGGTCGAGTGCTTCGGCCACGACGCGTGGATGGCTTTTGAATGAAGCACGAAGGCAAATGGCACTCTTGAGCTGGCGGATAAGGTCAATTTGCCGGTCATAGTACTTTGCGAGTGAGCCATGGAGCGGCTCGATTTCCGTGATCAGGTGATCGACCGCTTCGGCCGCGCTGATTTCGTGAATGTGGCAACCCTGTTTCGCCGAACGTTCCAGCAGCACAATGAATTTCACGCCACAATGGGTGCGCCTTGGGACATGAAAGCACACCTCGGGCTCCGCCTCGTAAGCGATCTCCCCGTTCAGCGAGACTCGCGGGAATTGAGACGACAGCTCCGGAAAAAAATTGCTAGCGTCTGGAAGCAGCTTCACCGGGACGGGAAGACCCCAGGCCTTGATCGCGTCACCGTGATCGGAGATGTATGTCCAATCGTCGCTGAGCAGGGGATACCCCCGCTGGGCGAGCGAAACAGTCAGTGTCGATTTCCCTGCACCGGAGGTACCAGCCAGCAGTACTCCGCCGGAACTGTGTGCAATGCACGCGGCATGTACCGGAGCTACATCGATCACCGCCGACAGTATCCCCAGCAACGTTGGGAAAACGTGGCGTCGCCAACGGTCTTCATCCTCGGCAAAGTGTACCGAGAAACTGCCCAAGACCTCGCGCGTACGGAGGTTGAACCAAAGAACGTCCTGACTTGAAAAGCGAGCAAGAGCAAAATGACCACGAGCGCGAAACCATGGCGCGCTGTCACCGCGAACTTCCTCAGTGCTTTTGACTATGAGCGTAATCTTGGCAACCGCACGAGGAAGAACTTCTGCATTGTTGCCTTCACTCGCGAGGAAGTCTCTGGCATAGCGGAGAAGCCTGGGAGCATTGGTTCGTAGAAGAAGTGGGCGTCCCGCGAACAGCACCTGCTGTGCGCAAAGCAGCTCTGTTTTGTCTTCAACAAACGTGCTCGACATCGCGTCCTCCACGGTACGTCTGGCCTAAGGCTATCTCCGATTCGACTGCGGACAATTACATTCCTCCCGAAATGACAAAGGAGTGACAATCGCCTGACAGCGCTGCAAGTACAGGGGTGAGACAACATAAGTGCGTCATACACGAGCTGCTGACAATGAATCATGCTTCGCTAACTCAGATCACTCCGGCGCCGCGAAAGCGCGCAGCAAAGATGGCCATGGCATCCGCAACCAGGCGGAAGGTGATCCTGTTTTATCCCGCGTATGAAGGTCCGCCACTAGGTCCGCCACTGTGCATGCTGGCTCTGGCGGCGCCGCTGATTGAGAACGGCTTCGATGTGGTGCTGGTTGACGGAGCAATTGACGCCGATGCTACGCAACGAATTCTTCGCGAATGCAGCAATGCGCTGTGCGTCGGTATATCGGTGCTGACCGGGCCGATGATCACAGCAGCTCTGAACGTTGCACGCGTTGTCAAGCAATCGTATCCGGAGCTTCCTATCCTCTTCGGTGGATGGCATCCAACACTGGCCGCGGATCAAACGCTCGCCAACGAGCTAGTAGATGTCGTCGTGCGTGGACAGGGTGAGATCACGCTTCTCGAAATCGCGCAGTGCTATCAGGCAGGCGACGATTTAGATGGCATCGCTGGAATCTCTTTCAAGCGCGGCAACTCCACGATACATAATCCTGAACGAAGCGTAGCTCACCTCATCGATCTGCCTGCACCCGCGTTCAGCCTTGCCGATCACGACGCGTACGAACGCGCCTGCGGCAAGCGGAAGCTGACCTACGCGACCAGCGTCGGTTGCCCTTATGCATGTCACTACTGCACCGACACGGTCTTCTACCATCGCCGCTTTAATGCCTATCCCGCGGATCATGTCGTCAACGAACTGACCAGCCTGGCTTCGCAATATCGCATCGACGAAGTCGCGTTGCTCGATTCAAATTTCCCGGTCGATGTAAAACGAGCCGTTGCCATCGCGCGGGGTATTTACGAATCGAAGGTTCGGTTTACCTGGACGTTTCAAGCATCGACAGATTTTCTATCGCGAATGACCGACGACGAAGTAAGAGTCATGGGCGCGAGCGGCCTTACTCATATGGGCTTCGGCACGGAATCTACATCCGAGTCGGTCTTGAAGATGATGAACAAGCGTCATCAGCATCTCGACGAAATGTATGAGACAGCGCGTAAGGCGGAGTTGGGAGGGATTCGCGTTACCTTCAATCTCATCTTCGGCTATCCAGGCGAGACGGAAAAAGATCGCGTCGAAACGCTGCAAACCATGAATGACATTGCGCGCAAACACCGAAACGTCGGCTTCTCGCCCAATATCTTCACTCCATATCCTGGCATCCCAATATGGCCGCAGCTCAAAGAAATGGGCGTGAAGGAGCCGGAGTCGCTTGAGGAGTGGGCAACTCTTCCTTTAGGGGAAAATGTTCTGCCCTGGCTGCGGGGAGCGGAATTGCGGCGTCTCGAACGAATGCTCGACTACTTCATGGTCAACAACAATATCCGCAGAACCATGCAGCAGACGAAACTGGCCGGCCGCGCTTTGAATGCATTACTAACCAAGCCCATGCAGTGGCGTATGCGCTCGAAGGTCTTCTTCTTTCCCTGGGAGGTGTGGGTTGCACGCGCCACCGATCGCGTCGTATCGCGAAGGTCATTGTTGACTGGAGTTCCTTTACCGCCGGCTTCGCAGGAGGTTTGCTGAATGGCGTTGAACCCGGAAATGCGAGCGTCTGTGGATGTACTGCTGACGCATTCCTATCACCTCTACTACGACCGTAAGCAGGCGTTGCGCGGTCAGCCTTATCCGCCGCTGGGCACGCTTTATGCCGCTGCGCTTACGCGCGAGGCGGGATTCTCGGTGGTGCTCTTCGACACCATGATCGAAGATCCCGAAGAAGGATTTGAGAAAGCGTTGGAGCGGCATCGCCCGCGGATCGTAGTGATCTGTGAGGACAGCTTCAATTTCCTTTCCAAGATGTGCCTTTCCCGGATGCGCGAAGTGAGCTTCGACATGCAGCGGAAGGCTGCACGCGCCGGCATTCCTTGCATCGTGCACGGATCAGACTCTTCAGACAACGTGCGAGCGTACCTCGAGCAGGGTTTCATGGCCGCGCTGCTCGGCGAGTGTGAAACAACTTTGATCGAGTTGCTGCGTGCGGTGCTTCGCGACGGACATACGTCGGGATGGAGAATCCCCGGGCTCGCATTTCAGAATGCTGTGAGTGGAGCAATCGAATACACCACAGCGCGGAAGCCTTCGACTGATCTTGATGCCTATCCATTCCCAGCGAGAGACCTTGTCGCGATGAAGCGATATGCGTCTATCTGGCGCGAAAGCCATGGGCGATCCTCAACGAATCTGGTTGCGAGCCGAGGTTGCCCCTTCCGATGCAATTGGTGCGCCAAGCCTATCTACGGAAATAAGTTCCTGCTTCGTTCTGCCATTTCGGTTGCCGAAGAAATGCGCATTCTCAAGCATGAATATGGCGTGGAGCACTTATGGTTTGCGGATGACATCTTCGCGCTCAATCATCACTGGGTCCAGGAGTTTGCCGATGCCGTTGAGGCGCGGGATGCGGTCATCCCTTTCAAGATTCAGAGCCGCGCGGATCTGATGTCGACTGAAACGGTGCACGCACTGAAGAGAGCAGGCTGCGAAGAGGTGTGGATGGGCGCCGAATCAGGATCACAGGCGATTCTCGACGCGATGGATAAGTCGCTGACTGTTGCCTCGATCCGGCAGGCGCGTGAGCGGCTTCAAGCTGCTGGCATTCGCGCCGCATTTTTTCTGCAGTTCGGCTATCCCGGAGAAACCATTGCCGAGATCGAAGAGACCATTGCATTGGTGCGAAGCTGCCGTCCCGACGACATTGGGGTATCTGTCTCTTATCCGCTGCCCGGAACGGTGTTTTTCCGGCGGGTGAGCGAGCAGCTTGGTGAAAAACGGAACTGGGTCGACAGCGAAGATCTGACCGTAATGTTTCGCGCCACCTACACGGACGAGTTTTATCGTGCCCTCAGGAATGCACTGCACCAGGAGGTGAAAGACTACGCTATCCCTCCGAGCCGTGAATCCGCGAAGCGCACTGCCGCATTGTGGGAAGAGGTGCATCGGTTGGAATCGTGCAGCAAGAATGCTGCGCCCACACAGCTTCCTGTTTTACAGCCTGGCTCGGCGCCTCTCTCATTGTGCAGTGCCGGAGACTGAATCGCGGCTTAGTGAACTAACGAGATGAAATTGTAGATGCGGTGGAATCCGATGGATCTTCTATTGACACACGGCTATTTCCTCTATGAGGACCCCAAGGAGCTTCAGATCATGAAGCCGTATCCTCCGCTTGGCCTGCTTTATGTTTGCTCGCATCTTCGCAGCAAAGGTCATGCGGTTGAAGTCTTCGATAGCACCTTTCAAACGCGTGCTGGGTTACGGGAGAGGCTGTTCACAGAAGCACCGTCAGTGCTTGGCATCTACGCCAATCTCATGACCCGGTCCAATGTCGTTGGCATTCTCAAAGAAGCAAAGCAGGCCGGCTGGAAAACCATCGTCGGTGGCCCGGAGCCGGGTGCTTACGTGGATGAGTATCTCGATGCGGGAGCGGATGTCGTAGTTCTTGGTGAAGGCGAAATCACCATGGAAGAGCTTCTGTGCGCTTGGAAGAACGACAGGGAAGCAAAGATCGATGAGATAGCCGGCATTGCATTCCGCGATGCGGATGGAAGCACACGCCGCACCATGCCGCGAACGCAGATCGCAGATCTCGACGCCCAACCATGGCCAGCACGCGATGCGATCGACATGGACCGCTATGTGGAGACATGGCGTACTCATCACGGCAGAGGATCGGTGTCGATTATTACAGCGCGTGGCTGCCCATTTCGCTGTGAGTGGTGCAGTCACCAGGTCTTCGGACAGACACATCGCCGCCGCAAACCCGAACAGGTTGCTGACGAGCTGGAATGGTTGCTGGAGCGCTACAAGCCGGACATGCTGTGGGTCGCGGATGACGTCTTCACCATCAATCATGACTGGCTGCAGCGGTGGGCCGCGGAGTTGAAGAAGCGAAAGATTCACATCCCCTTCGAGTGCATCTCCCGTGCGGACCGATTGAACGAGAAGGTAATTCAGACACTCGCTGAGCTGGGCTGTCTGCGTTTGTGGGTGGGCTCAGAGAGCGGCTCGCAGAGAATTTTGGACTCCATGCAGCGTGGCGTAAATGTAAAGACCGTTCGACAGGCCGTTTCGCAGTGCCGCGATCACGGCATCGAGACCGGAATGTTTCTGATGTGGGGATATGAAGGCGAAGAACTGTCCGACATCGAGGCGACCATCGATCACGTGCGCTCGTCCAATCCTGATATCTTTCTCACCACTGTTTCTTATCCGATTAAAGGAACTCCGTACTACAGCAAGGTGGCTTCCCGCGTGGTTCAGATCAAGCCATGGGGCCAGACATCCGACAGGGAGTTCGAGATTGCTGGTCGTAAACCGCGGGAATTTTATCGCGTGGCCGACGAGCTTCTTCGCTATGAAGTAGAACTTGCGCGCCTGCAGGCACATGCTGCGACTGCAGACTCTCCCGGCACGATACCACGCATCAGTGAACTAACCGCATTGATAGAAGACCGCAGGCGCACGCTCTATGCCTACGATACGAGAGAGGCGAGTTGATGGCTGCGGGTAAGAATATCTCTGCTGTTTACGGGGAGCCGGCATTTGATGCTATCGCCGAAGACTACGATCGGATATTTACCGATTCCGTGATCGGAAGGGCGCAGCGATCGCTGGTTCATGCTGCCTTGCGCGATCGCTTCTATTCAGGACAGCGCGTGCTGGAGTTCAACTGCGGGACAGGCGAAGATGCGATCTATCTGGCATCGCTGGGTGTCTCTGTAGTCGCGTGCGATATTTCCAGCCGCATGATCCGGGTTGCAAGCCGCAAAGTGAGGGCTCGCAAGGCGGCCATGCCGGTCACCTTGGTCGTCTGCGCCAACGAGCATCTCGACTTACTGCGTGATCGCGGGCTCTTCGATGGAGCATTGTCAAACTTCGGCGGACTCAACTGCGTGACTGATCTCGCCGGTGTCGCGCAGGCCATGGAGAAGCTCATCCGGCCCGGTGGGCAATTGTTTCTTTGCTTCGTTGGCCGCTTCTGTCTGTGGGAAATCCTCTGGTATGGCGCGCGGGGCAAATGGAGCAAGGCGTTCCGGCGGTTCAAACGAGACGGACACACTGCCAGCATCGGAGGCAGGAGTTTGCGCGTGTTCTATCCGTCGGCGTCCGAGGTGCGCGCAGCCTTCTCTCCCGCATTTCGACTGGAGTCGTGGCGCGGGATCGGAGTTTTGTTGCCTCCATCATGGATGGAGCCTTTTTTCCGCAGCCGTCCTGGGCTGGTCAGCTGGCTTACGCGAATCGATGCATGGTTAGGCGAGCTGTGGATGTTTCGTGGAACCGCGGATCATGTTCTTTTCCGGTTCGTAAGGGAGAGCCAATGAGAACCGCCGTAGCGACCTCTGACGCTGGTGTATTTCTTACGTCAACCGACGATATCGTGCTGCGCTGCCCAGAATGCTCACGCAGCGTGGGACCGCTCAACTATCGCGACGACGGCAGTACCTGCGCCTGGATTCGATGCAGTGAATGCGACGCTGTGATTCGCAAGAAAAATGGGATTTGGCGGATGCTCTCGTACCATCAGCGCGAGCAATTTTCTGGCTTCCTGCGCGACTATGAAGACATTCGCCGCCGTGAGGGGCGTGGCTCGGAGCATGGC
Source organism: uncultured Acidobacteriaceae bacterium (assembly GCA_963745105.1). Taxonomy (GTDB): domain Bacteria; phylum Acidobacteriota; class Terriglobia; order Terriglobales; family Acidobacteriaceae; genus Silvibacterium. Next base: position 27,967 of record CAVUWQ010000056.1, on the reverse strand, counting down.
GCATTCTATCTCGCGCTGCCCTATGCAGATCTCACCGGAAATTTCTCCGATCAGTGGCATATTCGAGGGCGCAGCTATCGGTTTCTGGAACGGCGCTTGCTCCCTCAGCTTGAAGTGCGTCACGGCGGCGCCTTTCGCGTGTTGGATATCGGAGCAGGGAACGGGTGGCTCAGTTACCGGCTTGCGCTGTTCGGTCATCGCCCCGTAGCCGTGGATCTTTGCTGCACCACCTGGGATGGGTTGGGCGCCGGAGAGCACTATGCTCCGTTGCTGCCAGATATGTTCCCTCGCTTTGAGGGGGAAATGAACGCGCTGCCTTTTGAGGACGAGCAGTTCGACGTTGCCATCTTCAATGCCTCTTTTCACTATTCGACGGACTACGCGCATACCTTGCGCGAGGCACTGCGCTGTCTGCGGCCAGGAGGCACGATCTTAATTGTCGATTCGCCCACGTATGAACATGCGCACAGCGGCGAGGCGATGCGGCTGGAGCGGCGCATACAGTTTGAGGCAAGATTCGGTACCCGCGGGGACGCACTGCCCACAGGCGACTACATCACTCCAGAAATTCTTGAGCGGCTTTCCGGTTTAGGAATTCGATGGAAAAGGCATCTCCCCTGGTACGGGATGCGCTGGTGGATGCGACCCATGGCGGCACGCCTCAAAGGCCGGCGAGAGCCATCTCAGTTTTATCTCTACGAAGGACAAACGGAGCAGTTGTGATTCTTCTTTACTACCCCAAGCTCACGAAGCCTAAGAACCGGCGCTTTCCACTCTCCATCATGGCGCTTGCCGCGGTGCTTGAAGGGCGCGAGGAATACGAGATTGTTGACGGAAATGTGGATCCCGATCCTGACGGAACGCTTGCGCGCTTGATTCAGACGCACGATGTGGAATTGCTTGGCGTGAGCGTGATGCCTGGACCGCAGATGGTATCTGCGATGCATTCCTGCCGAACGATTCGCGAGCTCTTTCCGCATGTGCCGATTGTTTGGGGCGGCTACTTTCCTTCGAGCTATCGCGATGCGACCCTAAATGCAGCCTATGTCGACTATGCGGTGCGAGGGCAGGGCGAGCAGACGCTACTGGAGCTGATCGAGGCTCTACGCGGTCAGCGCAATTTCAATCAGATTGCCGGGCTCTCATATAAGGATGGAAACAGACACATCCACAATTACGAGCGGGGAATGGACAGCCCCGACGCATTTCCCTGGAGCCCCTTTCATCGCCTGCCCGTTGAGAGCTATCTGCGGCCATCGTTCTTTGGAAAACGAACGGGCGCACACCAGGCCAGCATCGGTTGTCCGTTCCAATGCAGCTTCTGCGCGGTTCACGAGGCTTTTGGCAGCAAGCAAAAGATGGAATCGCCGGAGCGCACCGAGGCGATTCTCCGCCATCTTGTGAAGACTTATGGCATGGATGGCCTACAGTTTTACGACATGAATTTCTTCCTGAGTGAATCGCATACACGCGAGCTCATGGAACGGCTCGCGCCGCTGGGTCTGCAATGGTGGTGTGAGGGGCGCATCGATGCTATATGCCGATATTCCGACGAGACGCTGGAGTGGATTCGCCGCGCCGGGTGCACCATGATCTTCTTCGGAGCGGAATCCGGCTCGAACAAGGTATTGGAAGAGATGAAGAAGGGCATCACGACGGATCAGACACTGGAAGTCGCGCGGCGCCTGAAGAAGCTTGGCATCATCCCAGAATTCTCTTTCGTCGTCGGCAATCCAAAAGACCCGGAAGGCGACACGCGGGAAACAATCGCTTTCATTCGCACCATCAAGCGCTTGAATCCAGCGTCGGAGATCATTGTGCAGCACTACACACCTGTTCCACAGCGCGGCAAGATGTATGGTGGCATCGATGGGCTGGTTGCTTTTCCGTCCACTCTGGAAGAGTGGGCCACGCCGCGCTGGTACAACTTCACCATCCGCGTCAATCCATCCATGCCGTGGCTGAAACCCGAAACCAAGCGCCTCATCGACAACTTTGAGACCGTGGTGGCTACGCGCTGGCCAACTGTGCAGGACATACAAGCCAGCAAGTGGAGCCGCATGTTTCTAAAGACGCTGGGCTCGTGGCGCTATTTCACGCGCATCTACAACGCACCGGCTGAGCTCGAGTGGGCGCAGAATTGGATTCGGCTGCGCAGGCCGAAAGTGGAGAGCATATGAGCCGAACGCAGGAGCGCGCGGCTGTGATGCTCGAGCCACGCCAGGCATACGAGTACTGGGCGCCATCATACGATTCAACTCCGAACCCGCTGCTTGCGCTGGAAGAAAGATGCCTCTCAACGGTGATGATGAGCCTATTCGATAAGGACGTCGTCGATCTCGGCTGCGGTACCGGGCGTTGGCTACAAAAGCTGGAGACAGTAGCTCCTCGCTCACTCACAGGAGTCGACTCGTCTCGTGCGATGCTGGCGGCAGCAGTCGAAAAATGCAGGCCTTCGACACGCTTCTTCTGCGCGGACTGTACCAGAACGCCGTTACCTGAACACGCTACTGATTTCGTACTCGCATCATTCGTTCTTTCCTACATCCAGGATCTCGGCGCGTTTGCGCGTGAAGTTTCGCGCATCGCGAGACGCGGAGCAACCGTTCTTATTTCCGATATGCACCCAAACGCGCACGCCTATGGATGGCGGCGCACATTCCAGGCCGCGGGAAGCTTGTACGAAATTGCGACTCATACGCACACGCTGAATGATGTGGTCGACGGCATGGCTCAGGCGGGATGCCGGTTTGAAGCAATGTCGGAACCATGTTTCGGTCAGGAAGAAGCTCATATCTTTCGCCAGGCCGGCAGGTGGGAGGCTTTCCAGAAAGTGGAATCGCTGCCGGTCATCTACTGGGCTCGGTTTACGGTTGCGGAGAGATGAGCAGCACGGCATCTGTATCGTTCGCGTGCTCACCCCGAGAGGCAGTCACTGAACGAATCGTATTTTGCAGCGCCCGTGTAGCGCGGTCGCCGTTCAGCGCCAAGCATCGCACGCTCTTCGTGCGTGGCGCGCGCATTGAAAGCATCCACATGTCGTCAGTCGGCGAACCGCCGCAGATGACGGATGACGAAATGGTTCTGGATCTTCCCGGCTACATGGTGCTGCCCGGTCTCATCAACGCGCATGATCATCTGGACTTCGCTCTGTTCCCGCAGCTTGGACACGGACCATATCGCAACTGGCGCGAATGGGCAGCCGACATCTACCGTCCCGATCAACCGCCGGTCGAGGATCATCTGCGTGTGCCGCGAGAGCTGCGCTTCCGGTGGGGCGGCCTCCGCAATCTCTTCTGCGGAGTGACAACCGTCTCGCAGCATGATCGATATCTGACGCATGTACTCGAGCAGGATTTTCCGGTACACGTGCCATCGCAATATGGCTGGGCGCATTCCGTCGCCGACCCCGAGAAGGTGACGGAACAGTTTCTTAAGACTCCTCCGGACTGGCCCTTCATCATTCATCTTGCGGAAGGAACGGATCAGGTAGCGGAGAGAGAATTCGATCTGCTCGAGTCGTTAGTGCCATTGAACGAGCGGGTCGTGCTCGTTCATGGCGTAGGCCTTAATTCTAGACAGCTTGAGCGCGCGGCGAATGCCGGTACAGGAGTGGTCTGGTGTCCCTGTTCAAACCTGCGCACGCTTGGACGAACGCTGTCTGTCGAGCAGATTTGCGAGCTACCAAATGTTGCGCTGGGAACGGATTCGCCGCTGACCGCGAATTGCGATTTGCTGGATCAACTTCGCTTCGTGCATTCGGAAATGGGTGCGCCGGCTCCTTTTCTATATGAACTTGTCACCAGCCGTGCGGCGCGCCTGTTGCGGCTCGATTCTCGACAGGGCAGCTTGCAGCCTGGAGGTGCGGCCGATCTGATCGTGGTGCGGGATCGTGAACGGACGCCCGCTGAAACGCTGGTGGAATTGTCCTGGAAGGACATCGAGCTGGTGATGCAAGCCGGCAGAATCATGCTGCTGTCTCCGGCACTCGCATCACATGTCCCGTCAAAACTGGGGGAGGGCCTGGAACGCATTGTGATTGACGGCGTAGAGAGGCTGGTACGTGCTCCCGTGCAGAATCTATATGAACAAACATGCGGTGCCCTCGGCTTTGCTCCCAGTCTCATGGGGCGAACAATTGAAGTGTGCGCCGAAGACATCGCCTGCTAAACGACCAGTATGTCCTGGTTCTGCCAGTAAGTTGTCACAGAATTGTCATTTGCCCATAGTTCTGTGGCGTGTCAGAGCTGGACGGGAGAAAATAGACAGGGAAGGGATACTCCCTGGCGATCTTGCGGGTATCCGGCAAAATGACATGATACTTGTGATTGAAGACGATCCCGGAATTCAGAAGGTACTGAACCGCCTCTTTGTCTCTGAGGGGTTTCAGGTGAGATCCGCCCACGACGGCAAAGAAGCGCACGAGTCGATGAAAGGACCGGCGCCGCAGGTTGTCATCCTCGATCTGATGCTGCCCGGCGCAACCGGCAAGGAGCTCTGCAAGAGTCTGAAGCAGGTATTCCCAAGTGTTCCTATTATTGTTCTGAGCGCAGTCACCGATGTCACTGATAAGGTTCTGTTATTGGAGCTGGGCGCAGACGATTACGTGACCAAACCATTCAGCCCGCGCGAGCTGCTGGCTCGCGTGCAGACCGCAATCCGCCGCCTTACCAAACCGCAGCAGGCCAAGGTGTACTCCTTCGGCGCCGTGACCATCGACTTCCTCAAAATGGAAGCCAAGCGTGAGGGCCTTGCCATCACACTTACCGCACATGAATTTAAATTGCTCAAGTTCATGCTGGAAAACGCAGAGCGCGTTTTGTCCCGCGAAGAGCTACTCAATCATGTTTGGGGCTACAACTGCTACCCCTCCACGCGTACTGTCGACAACCAGATCCTCAAGCTGCGCCAGAAGCTGGAATCAGATCCGTCGAATCCAAAATATATTCGCACCATGCATGGTATGGGCTATAAATTTGTAACTCAGACCTAGTTGAAAATGCGATCGGGAATCCCTATGCGAATGCGGACGATACTTCTGCTTTCACTCATGTCCCTCGCATGCGGGCTCACCGCCGTGAGCCTATTCGTGATCCGTAGCAGCCTGGCCACGCAGATTCGCAGCAACCTGTCCGCCGATCTCTCGCACTCGACGGCCACCTTTCAAAACTTGCAGAAACAAAATCAGCAGATGCTGGACCGTGAGGTCGCGCTGCTCGCCGACTTGCCCAGCCTGAAAGCGTTGATGACGACACGTGACCTCAACACCATTCAGGATGGTGGCGTGGAGTTCTGGCGGGTGAGCGGAAGTGATTTCTTTGCTTTGATTGATGTGTCTGGCGCGGTCTCGGCGGTCTATTGCACGGGTGAACGTCCGGATAGGCAGGATATCGATCCTCAGCTGAAGATGGTTCTCGACTCGCGCCCCGATCAGCGCTATCTGATAGCGAATCACCGGCTCTATCAGGTCTCGGTTCATCCGCTCTTCTTCGGCTCCGATGCAACAGGAACTCCGCTGGGGTTTGTGGTTGCCGGGTACGCTCTCGATGAGAGCGTGAGCAAAGGTGTGCGGGAAGCTGCTTCCGCAGACGTGATCTTTCTCGCCGGCGGCGAAATTGTATCGAGCACGCTGAGCGCAAAACATAATCTCGACCTGCAAAAGCAGGCTTCCGCCATCGCCACACAAGGTACACAGAATGATCTGTGGCTTGGCAAAGAGCGCTATCTCGCAGCATCGCTTCCTATTTCCACTTTATCGGGAATGCCGGTCCGGCTGCTGGTGCTTAAGTCTTACGATCAAGCCAGCAGATTCGTGATGCGCATCAACCGGCTGCTTCTCGGTCTCGGATTGCTGGTGCTGTTGGTCAGTACTGTTCTCGCACTATACATTTCCGGAACCATTACACGTCCCTTGGAGGCGCTCGTAGCCGGTGCTCGAGCACTCGGAGCTGGTAATTTCGACTACCAGTTGCACCGTGGGGGCGCGAAGGAACTCAATGAGCTGAGCGCCGCTTTTGATCTCATGCGCAGTCAACTGCGCCAATCGCAGTTAGAGCTCGTGGAATCAGCCAGGCTCGCGATTATCGGACGGATGGCCAGTTCCATTTCGCACGATCTGCGCCACTATCTCTCCGCGATCTACGCTAACGCCGAATTTCTAAGTCATCCGTCGATGGCCGAGTCGGAAAAAGAAGAGCTGATGACCGATGTGAAGGTGGCGGTTCAGGGCATGACCGATGTGCTGGAATCTCTGCTCATCTTCAGCCGTACCGGAAGGTCGCTGCATCCCAGCTACGAATCGCTCCCGGCTCTGGTCGATCGTGCTGCTGCGCTGATTCGTATGCATCCCGACGCTCATTCCGTGTCTGTTGTCATCGACTCTCTTCCTCACGTTGAGGTTTGGATCGATGCCAGGATGATCGAGCGTGCCATCTGTAATCTGCTGAGCAATGCGGTCCAGGCGGCTAAAACCGGTCGTGAGCCGGCGTGGGTGCGCGTGAGCCTCTCTGAATCCTCCGAATCCCTCGAACTACGCATCACGGATAGTGGCCCCGGAGTGCCCGAAGCGGTTCGTGACACACTCTTCGAGCCTTTCGTCAGCGGAGGGAAAAAACGCGGCATTGGCTTAGGCCTTACCATCGCCAGCCGTATCGCTCAGGAACATGGCGGCAGCGTGCGGCTCGAAGATTCCCATGTGGAACACACCACCTTCACGCTGTCTTTGCCAAGGACCGTCCTCGAGTCGAAATACTCTGTGAATCAGGACGAAGCCGCTTCGCTGCCACGATAGACGCGGTGTTCATCGCTGCCGCAGCCTGCACCTAATTACAAAAGCATGACAACCCTCCAACCGCCGCCGGACAAGCACTGCGCAGGAAATCACTACATTGGACTGGTAAGACGTACCTGCGCATCACGCAGGTGGCATGGAGAGTTGCAAGCCCAGCATGCGTGTTGCCATCGTCCATCATTGGTTCGTATCCACAGGAGGCGGGGAGCGTGTGGCCGAGGTGCTGGCGCGCATGTATCCCAGCGCCGATATTTTTTCACTGGTAGTTGTTCCTGAAACATTGCCAGAACACCTTCGCCGGCGTTCTATCCACACCTCTTTTTTAAATCGCATTCCATTCGCGAGCCGGCTCTACCGCCATATGCTTCCGCTTTATCCCACGGCGGTAGAGCAGCTGGATCTCAGTGGTTATGATCTTGTTCTGACTTCCGACAGTGGACCGATGAAAGGAGTGATCGTCCCGCCTTCAGCGGTTCATATCTGCTATTGCCATGCTCCGATGCGGTATATATGGGATCAGTATCATAGCTACCGCGACAACCTGAGCGGTGTCTCGAAGGCCATCTTTGGCGCGACAGCACATTATCTCCGTGCCTGGGATCAGATGGCCGCGCAGCGTGTGACTTACTTTGCCGCGAACTCCCGCTATGTATCCTCGCGCATCCGGCAATACTATGGCAGAGAGAGTTTTGTTGTTTATCCGCCGGTCGATACAGCGTCCGGATATCTGGCTAACCGCCAGACGGACGCCTACCTTGCGGTTGGCCGGCTCGTAGCGTACAAGCGCACTGACCTGCTCATTCAGGCCTGCAATCGTCTCGGGCGCCGTCTGCGTATCGTCGGTACCGGTCCTGAGGAACGCCGCCTGCGGGCAATGGCCGGTCCGACCATTGAGTTCCTCGGGCAAGTCGACAACGCGACTCTGTGGCATGAGTACGCGCACTGTCGCGCCTTCCTCTTCGCGGCCGAAGAGGACTTCGGCATGGTAGTTGTAGAGGCTCAAGCCTGCGGCCGTCCGGTAGTGGCCTTCGGACGCGGCGGGGCGCTGGAAAGCGTCGCCGGCCTCGACCAGCCGGAGCCGCGCTATCAGCACACCGGCGTCTTCTTTTACGAACAGACGCCCACCGCCGTTGCCGACGCTGTGCTGCGCTTCGAGGAAAACGAACACCGGTTCGATCCACGCGTTATCAGGGAAAAGACCTCACGCTTCAGCACCGATGTATTCTGCCGCACCTTTCGCGGCCTTGTAGACGGCCTGTTGCCGTCATCTGCGCTTGAGTATGAGCTGCAAGCGCAAATATGAGCCACGTTGCGGAGGCGGTGCTCGATGCCAGATGGCTGAGGACTGGGATCGGCCGCTACATCCTAACGCTGCTGCATGACTTAAAGCAGAAGACTCCGAATGTGCGCCTCACATGTATCACCATGCCGGAGCACGTTGCAACCGTCGCACCCCTTTGTGATCGTGTCATCCCACTGTCATGCGGCATTTATACCCTTACCGAGCAACTTCTCCTGCCCATGATTCGACGCGGAGCTTCCGTTTTCTGTTCTCCGCACTACAACATCCCCGTTTTTCGTCAGGGTAGGATCGTTGTTACTGTGCATGACACGACTCACCTGCTGTTCCCTGGTTACCGACGGCGCATAAGCTCACGCATATATGCCGAACCTATGTTACGCGTGGCATGTAAGCGCGCGTCGCATGTCGTTACACCCTCGGACTACACACGCCGCATGCTGATGGAAAGGTTCTGTGTCGATGCAGAGAACATCTCCACAGTTCCTTGCGCTGTAGATGACATCTTTCGGCCTCACGACAAAGGCAAGGCTGCGGCAGTGGTGCAGCGCGAGCATGGCGTACGCGAGCCATATATGCTTTACGTCGGCACGGCGGCTCCACATAAGAATGTAGTCGGCTTACTGGAGGCTTACCACAGGCTCCGCTCGCGGAACCGCGACATTCCGGCACTTGTTTTAGTAATGCCGGATGGCCAACGTTCGGCGCACATTGACGAACATCTACGCTTTCTCATGGCACGATCAGGGATATACCGTCTGACCGCAGTGTCCGACTCATCCCTGGCCTCTCTCTACTCAGCCGCATGCATGACTATTCTGCCATCCTTCGAGGAGGGCTTCGGTTTGCCTGTGTTGGAGTCGATGGCTTGCGGAACGCCTGTGGTTTGTTCGAACACAGGCTCGCTTTCCGAAGTTGCAGGAAAGGCGGCGATGTATTTTTCTCCGCAATCGATAGAAGACATCAGCTCCACCATTGAGAGCCTTCTCGGTTCCCCCGCGGCACAGCAGGATCTCGCCGCGGCCGGTCTGGAACGCGCCGCAACATATTCGTCCAGCCGGGCCGCAGCGGGCTATGCCGCGGTATTGGCATCCGTCATTGCGCAGCAGGCTTAACAAGCTGCGACTTATCGGAAACGATATGTGCTAAGAGATAGCCTGCGACGCGGCCGCGTGCGCTATTCCAATAAAAGAGTGCCTCTGTTGAGTTCAGGCCGCACATCGCTTTGATCGCTCCCGCTAAAGCGCGCAGCACATGATAGAGCCAGGAGTGTAGTGGATATCGATGCTTGCGGAGAAGATATCCGAAGCCTGCTCCATAAGTCAGGGCTCGATGGCTCGATGCAGTGGCCGCATTTTTTTTGGGATGATACGTCCATATGGATTTTTCGAACCACCCCTCACCGGCTTGCTCGATCACACGAAGCGCAAGATCGGATTCCTCACCGGACTGAAACCGAGTACTGCTGCCGAGCCCAAGATTCTCATCGAACCCTCCAGCGGCGATCAATGCCTCCTTGCGCAAAAAAATTCCAAAGGAAACGCATGCCCGAAACACATTTTTACGAGTGATTGCACAGGAATGTTCAGGCCATCTCGAGCCAACTTCAGAGCCGAACTCGTCGCGCGCACCGATGGAGAGCAGCGAAAATCTCTTGTTCAGATCGAACCATTTGCTGACATCTGAGAGTAGATCGCTAGGGTACCAGCAATCGTCATCGGGAAAACCAATCAGTTCGCCGCGTGCATAGGTGGCACCCACATTTCTAGCGTGCGAAAGACCGGTGCCACTTCGGACATGGACAATCGAGACTAGCTTCTCCCACTTCGATACCAGCGACCCGAGCCGGTCATCGGCATTTTGATCGACAAGAATAAGCTCGAAATTGACATAGCTCTGCGCGGCCAGCGATTCCAGCATCCGCTCTAAAGGTTGAACACGGTTCACCGTCCCAAGTATCAGTGAAAACCGGACAGTGCTATTGCACATATCACTCATACAGCCGCACCGCGACTCGACAACAGTGCAGGCGCGCCTACACTGGCATCCATGTTTCCTGAATCACTGCCAGCCACACGATGCAGCTGCCAGAGAAGCATAAGAAGAAGCGGGATGTAGGAGAGAGGCGTGGCATAAGCCGCTCCCATAGCCCTGTATCGGGGAATAAGAAAGTAGTTCAGCAATACGTTGCTCAGCACAGCTGTCCCCGTCGCCGTAAGAACCCTTCGCGGTTGATTCCATGCCACCAAAGTGGTTATAAGAAACGAGGTCGCGAAGTCGAACGGTATCGCCACGAGAAGTGGAGCGGCGATCTTTGCAGATGCCGAAAAACCTGCTCCATACAGGAGCGCGACAAATGGTCCCCGAATTGACTCCATTGCCGCAGCCACCGCAGCGCCTGCGACTACAACCGCCAGCAGCGGACGCCAGATCGAGCGCAATGTGTGGCCTGTTTCTCCAAATGATGCCAGTCGCGGATAAATTGCCTGCATGCCAAGGTAATAGACCGCGACTACCAGCAGAAGAAGACGATATGCAGCGCTATAGAGACCGGTTTCGGTGCTGTTGGTAAGTGATCCGAGCATCATTGTATCGATGGAGTTGAAGGCTTGATTCAGGAGTAAGGCGAAACCCAGCGGCGCTATGGACTTCCAGCCTATGCCTTCTGCACGCGCGGCAAATGTTGCTGCTTCATCCCCAGCTGCCACCATTCGCCGTGCCCAGAAAAACCAGAGCAGGGAATCGGCGATCAGATAAGCAAGTGCGTTCGCCAATGCAACGATAACCAGACCAGCGTTGAGGTAGCGGACGCACACAATGCTGATGCCCGCTCCTAGTAATGACACGAGTGCGCGCCAACCCGACATAAGCGCGAATCGCTCCATTCCCCAGGCCAGCCAATCAAGAGAGAGACCGTATCCGAACATCGACAGAGCATACAAACCTACAATGGAGCGGGTGTCGCGAGGTAGGGGCCCAAACCATCCATATACGCAACCCAGCACAGACATGAGCAGCGCAAGCAGGATACGCTTTTGTTGCACAAAACGAATGATCCATCCGGCATGCTCCGGGCTGCGCGCTATCAACCGTGCACCGGTATGCCGCAGCCCGAAGTCTGTAGCCTGCATCTGATAAAGCGCGAGAGCCTGGGCCAACGCATATCCTCCGGCGGCTCGCACGCCAAACACCCGGGCGATAAACACAGCAAGCAGCAGATTGCTCAGCCGGGCTATACCTTCTCCAGCGGCAATCGTAAATACGCGACCGGACAGCCGGGGCACATCGCGATCGACGATTGTGCCCAACTTCTTGCTAAGCATTAGAGCTCGCAAGACGAGGGCCTATCGTTGTCGATACTTCGTTCTGGCCGGCGTCAGCAGCCACCGATGCAGACTCCTTGAGTGGAGTGCAAAGAGCCGCGACGGCTAGAAACACAGCTTCCGACTTCCAGTTGGCTTGAAAACTGTCTGCGACAAGCAATCCAAACAGAACACATAGACCGGCGTAGTTGTGGCCCCTGACGACCCGGAATGCCAGCGTCGTAAGGATGACGCACCAGACTCCGAGACCGACCACGCCCCATTCCACGAGCAGCTCGGGGAGCGTGAATTGCATCGTCGCGGTGTTAGGGAAATAGCCTGTATCGGCAGCATATTCCCCATATCGACCGGGGCCGATTCCCAGAAGGGCCGCCAGCGGCTCGCGCGCGAGCAGGGAAATGCCGTAGCTCAGATGAAAGTTTCTTTCCCCCACACTATCCTGATAGATCTTACTGGTCGTCGCAGTCGTGGCTTGTGAAATCCCCTTTTCCACCAGCGATTGCCATCCAGCTGCCAAAAGTATGCAGGCAATCACGCAAATCATTACCGGCTTCAACCAGGTTCTCTGCATCTTGCTCGACAACACCATCGTGACAACGCAAATACCCGCTCCCAACAACACCTGACCCGCGAACGAAGCCACAACACCTACAACTGAAACTATCGAACCGATAAGTATGAGCCTGCTTCGGGCGCCGCTGCGGCGCGCCACCCAGAAAAACACTCCCACGGAAAGCATGAAGAGACCAAAGGGCGGCGCCTCTGTAAACAGGCCTCCCATTCGCGGAACCAGCAGACCGTCGTACCATACGGCCTGCTGGATAAGATATTTGCGCGAATATGAAATCGCTGCCTCTGTGGCCGGAACTACGCCCAATGCAGCCAGGTAGATATATAGTCCTGAAGCCAGACCAAAGACCACCGCAATCGCAGTACAGTTGGTCACCAACGAAGGCCGCAATCGAATGAAACACGATGTGGTTAAAAACCAGACGAACGTCAGAACAAGGCGCTCGGGCTCGCGTAGAACATCGTATAGTCCTGCTGGCGGCCGCAGGAACATCCCCATCAGAGAGCAAATAAGGCACAGGAATATGAGCCAGATGGCTGCCTTTGAAGCCCCGCCAAACGATTTCACATCTGATTCACGCAACCCAGGCAGCAGTAGCACAAACGCCAGTACGGAGAAGACGAGTGTCGGGTCAACCCAGAGCATGTCATCGTGCCCCAGAAGAGTTTTGCATGCCGGCCCAACGGGAAGGCTCAGCAGAGCGAGAGCGTAACAAATCGAAGCCAGTTTCATACTTGATCCTGCGTGGGAGCGCGTGGACCCGGCTGGAGCTTGATCCCAAACATTCTCTGGAGAGCGAGCAGGTATTCCGCATTGGCTGGTGATGATGCCATGTGTTTCCATCGCTCGACGAGGAATACCCAGCCACAGAGAATGAATGTTGCCACAAGCCCGGCCATCATCACTAACAGAGCACGCGGTGGCCATGATTTCTTATCCAACGCGATCGCCTTATCGATCACCTGGATCAGTGGTGGAGACTTTGCCTCCTCGAGCCGCGCTGCCTCATACTGTTTGGCGAGCATCTCAAATAGAGCTTCGTGATAACGCAATTCCCGAGCACCACGGAGATAGTCGAGGCCAGTCTGCGGAATTCTACCCGCTGGAATAAGGTAGTCGTCGTTGCCCCCGGTGCTGCTGCTCTCGGCTTTCGCAAGCTGCTCCTTCAACGCGCCAACCTCATTCTCCATCTGCTGCAGCCGAATGTTCTGCTCGGTTGCCGTAGTGCGGAGCATCTGCATTTCAATTTCTTTCGCGGATATGGTGGCGCGAAGCTGTGCGATCGAGCGTAAAGTAATCTCCGTTTGTCCCGCCAGCTGTATCATCCCCGTCTTCTGCTGAATCTTTTGGAATGACTCCTCAGCCTGTCCTAACAGGACGCGCTCTGCATCCAGCTGCTGCTCAAGAAACAGACGCTTTTGCGATCCTGTGGTGAGAGCGAGCTGGCGATTCACCCGATAAAGTGCATCGACATATCCGTTAGCGAGTTGAGCTGCGCGATTCACATCGTGGTCTTCGACCGAAATCCGGATGAGCCATCCCTTCGTCACCTCGATCCGCGTATGGTTAGCGAGGGATTTGCGTGTGTCCACGAGGGTACGCTTGCGATATACATGCTGAAGATCGAAGCGCCGAATCAGTTCATCCGCAACACTGCGGCTGCTGAGAACGCCAAGAAACGTATCCGAGGGACTCTTGAACTGGTTGTCACCGCCCAAGGACGCCAGTGATCCTAGCGAGCTGAGCTCGCCAAGCAACGCGGCGGCTGAACTAGGCATTGTCTGCGGAGTCAAAATGACCGTACTTGCGGTGTAGGTTACTGGCACAAGTAGCGTAATGATGGATGTGATTAGGGCAGCGGCGACAACACCGTAAGCGATGAGCCGCCGATATTCTCCCAATAACACCAGCCTCTTCAGCAGAGCTGACTCTGCTGCAGCATCAGGTTGGTGACTTGCCGCCATCATAGTGACCTCATTTGCTGCGGGACCTCTTTCATCTACTTAAGAACGCTGATCGCTGCTGCACCCAGGCCGAACTGCGAGAAGATCGCAGACCAATCGGTCAAGCCACGCATGAACGTTGTCTTGTTTAACTGTTCTGGAACCACGATCGCATCGCCCGGATTCAATGCAAACCGCTCCAGGCCGCGAGTTGTATGGGCGAGAGGCGAGGTACGGCTGACGACGGAACCGTCTGCACGGATCACGAATGAATGTCTCCAGTCTCCACTCTTGGTTACTCCGCCGGAGAGCTGTAAATAGTGGCTCACATCCTCCTTGGCTTCGAAGAGGAAGGCGTTCTGGTCATAGACGGCCCCCACCACCGACACGCTCGCAGGCCGCGTAGGGACCAAAAATACGTCGCCGTCTTCCAAAGGAAGGTCCGGGATGCCGTTTATGTCGGTATTCCCAGGAAGGATATTCAGCACAATGCGGCCTGTAGCCTGCATCTGGCGGAGCTTTGCAACAAGGGCGCGCTGACTATCGAGACTGGCAGCAGCCACGAGGGCTTCCTGCGGGTTGACGATGGACCCCGACTTATTTCCTGCTTCGCGTTCGATCTCTTGCTCGAGATCTACCGCGTACTGGTCCAGCCTCGCCTGTTGCTGCAAGCGCGTCGCACGGCGAGTGAACGATGATCCAAAGAGATACGCATCCGCAGTCAGCCCTCCTGCGCGCGCAACAAGCTGTCGAAGTGTCTCACCGGGCGCGACACTGTAAACCCCCGCCGAGCCAAACTCGCCTTCCAACCGCACGAACTTATTCTGGTGCTTTTGTGGCACCCGAATATCGGCCTGCGAAAAAATCGTGACTACATCGCCGGGTTGCAATTCGAGGTTCTCCGAATCGTCGTGGTCAAGCACCACCCGCCCCAGATGAAAGGGCTTCAGGGTAGTTGTCATGTCGGCTTGATTCGTCCGTTCAATCACGGCATAGTCCCAGTTGATCTCAGGCGCAAGTTGATCGACGCGATTCTTTCTTGGAAATTCTTCAGATGGTCTGCCTGCGTCGAAAGCGATGCTTCGTCCGGTTGAAGTAGCAGAACTCGGAGTCTGATCTTCGATACTTTTTGTCGTCTGCTGCTGTTGGTTGGGACCTTGAGCTGTTGACGGACTTGATGTGTCAGCGGAGAGGTTGTCTCCGTTATCCGCGGCGATGGTGCCTTCTTCTTGCGAAGGTGCACCACCCGCGACTGTGGAGTTTCTGGTATTCATGGCGGTGGGAGTGCGCGGTTCATTGGCGACAATCGCCGCGGTTTCAATCTTTTTGGCATTGCGCTGTTCAATATCAGTAAGAGCCAGTGCATTGTGAGCATCGAAAGAGTCGCGTGTGATCAGACTTTCCTTGCTTGGAATGAGATCACGGATGCGCATGCCATCATGCCATTCGTAGCGTCCAGGATTCGCTACGTTACCGCGCAGAATTACAGCATTGTCGAATCGGGGTACGATCTGTGAAATACGAAGAACATCTCCGTCCGCAAGGGTCGTCTGCGTATGCTGAGCGTCGAGGGAAAAGTCGAGAATGTGGCGAGAGCCTTTGGTATCCACGCGCTCCACGACCGCGTGTTGCATAGCCGCAACCGCGGTTGTCCCTCCGGCGAGTCGCAAGGCCGTCGCTACCGAATCACCCTCGCGCAACTCATAAATCGCCGGCTGGTTTACGCTTCCAGCTATAGCGACGCGCGGTCCCGCGGGTGGAATATAAATCACATCGCCGGGCAGGAGCGCGGCATCTTTCGACTCATCTCCGTCGGCCAGTAGTTGATAAAGATCGATAGTAGTTATAACTTTTCCTGCGCGTTTCAGTTGAATATTACGCATGGAACCTGTCGACGAAGGCCCCCCGGAGGTGAAGAGTACGTTCACCAGGGTGCTTAATGAGCTGACGGTGTAAGAGCCTGGTCTATGCGCGCGACCTACAACAAGCACTTGAATGGATCGCAGTTGTCCGAGTGAGACGGACAGATCGAACTTTCGAAATTCTTGACTGATACGCGTTGTCAAAGCCTGGTTCAGCTCAGAAGACTTTAAACCCGCAATCCGCACCTCTCCAAAATGTGGGAGATAGATATTCCCGTCGCGATCGACAACCTCGCGCAGATTGAAGATTACGCTTCCCCACGCACGAAGCAGCAGCTCGTCGCCAGGACCCAGAACATAATCCGGCGTAACCGGCCCTTTGTTCAGCGGTGCAAAAGTTGAAGGCACGTCGAGAAACAGCTGACTTCCAAAAATGGGTAATAGCTTTCCAATCGAACTCGCCACGAATAATTGAAATTCGGTCGGCGGCTCTTGTTTTCTCACTGTCGGCATCGGCGATCGCGGATACGCTGAGTTGCCGTACGAATCGATCGGCTCCGCCTGGTATGAACGCCGAGTGTTATTGCCGTAGATCGGGGCTTCGGTGTTTTCAGGAAGGTCGGAAGAAGGATAAGGCCAGTTGTAGGTGTTAGCCGAAGAAGATCTATCCGTAGCAGCTGGGCATGGCGAAAAGGGATCGCTGCAGGCTGTCTGGCTGCGGGTACTGTCAGGGTTTATTAAGAAGGGAAGCGTTTCCTGCTGTTGGGCCATGCAGGTCATCGCAACAAAAATCAAGATAGCAGCGAATGCGGAGAGGCTCAGAGCTCTCCGGCCAACTGTCTGCCGCGTTGTGAATGATTCCATCATGAAATGCTCATCTCTCACGCCGTTTATAAACCAGTTCGATGAGATAAAAACGGGTCATCGCCAGCAGTGACAAAGGAATGACATCGCGCGTGCAAGCGCCAGACAGTGCCTGCATAGACTCGATTTTGTTGAACCCGCCAGTGAAGCTGTGCTTATTGGCGAGTGCGGTTCAGCATCTTCGAATGGATTGCACGCAACATCAGCTGAAATGTAGAGAGATGACCGCGATATGAAACGATGGGTGTTTGCATGCTGCTTGTTGCTTTGTGCCATGAGGCTCAGGGCCCAGGACGCAGATACTAACTCAACTCATGCTGGCTACGTCCCGGTAATTTCGGGCGGGCTCGGCTATATCTATAACGTGAATGGCGGCGTACCGACATTGCTGCCGCAAATAAATCCACTTCTTCTTCTTCCGTTGGGGAGTCATGTGCTGGTGGAGTCCCGTACCGATTTCACGGGGTTTTTCGAACGGCGTGATGGCACCAGCGGCGACTATACAGGGCAAATCTTCAAGACTGTTGAGTTCGCGCAGGTAGATTGGCTTGCGAATTCGCACATCATACCGGTCGCAGGACGCTATATCCTCCCTTTCGGACTTTACTCTGAGAGGCTGGTTCCTCTCTGGATCGCAAATTTTCAGGACTCGCCAATCGACTATGCGATTGGCACACGCACCAGTGGATCAGGCGATGGAGGCATGTTGCGCGGAGTTCTCGCCCAGACCAGCGATCTCAGCGTACAGTACTCGACCTACTTTTCTGCCCACGACAATACAAACCAACTACAAGCGGCACGAACCGCCGGAGCAGACGGGAGTGTTTACTTCACGAATCAGCATGTCGAGGTGGGTGGCTCCTATCAGCGTTTTCTTGAGAGCCGGCACATAAACAACGGCGCCGGCTATGTATCGTGGCAACCGCAGGGGGTTCCGCTTGACCTGAAAGCAGAATACGATCGCAATTTTTATGGCAATGGCTATTGGATCGAGTCGGCATACAGGCTTTCTCAGGTACCCGTAGCCAATCAGTTCCTGAAAAACCTTGATGTTGTGGCGCGTGTGCAGCAATTTCATCCGCTCAATGGCGGCGGAAATGGTCTGCCCACACTGAATACTCAACGCGTGGACATAGGCCTTAACTACTATTTACGCGACAACAATTGGCGCATCATCTCGGACTACGGGCGCCAGTTTAACGCGAATCAGGACCGGAACATCTGGAATGTCGGATTTACTTACAGGTTTTTGTGGCCGCTCTGGCCGGGAAGGAAGTAGCATGTCCCGATACTTATTGTCACGCCGCGTAAGCGGAGCCGTTGCGGTACTGGCACTGCTGGGTATTCTTTTGACTGGCGGGCTTACCGCACACACCCAGGAAAACAAGGCGCCGTCGCAAAGGCCCGCGACATCGCAGCCGCAAGAGGGCGAGCGCGTCTTCATGGCGAACTGTGCGCGTTGCCATAAGCCACCGATGACCATACCTCCGCAGGCGACAGGCACGGTAGTGATGCATATGCGGGTTCGCGCGAAGCTGTCTCGCCGCGACGAGCAGGCGTTGCTGCACTATCTTGCGCCTTAGTCGGCAGGATGAACTTAGGATCTCCCTAAATAAAAACAAATCATATAAATCAGCTGAGGAGTCTTTTGATGAAAAACATCATATGGAGTTGTCTGGCTATTTTTGTAGTTATCGCGGGAATCAGCAGTTCGCAAGGGCAGTCGCCTGATCATCGGATTGAAATCCATGCGAAGCGATTTTCCTTCCAGCCCGCGGAAATCACCCTGAAAGAGGGGGAAACCGTTACGCTCGCTCTTACTTCTGACGACGTACCCCATAGTCTTCTCGTTGAGGGGTTGCATATCAACGCAGCAATGACCAAAGGACATACGTCAGAAGTCACCGTGACCCCGGATAAAGTCGGCGATTTTCCCGGAAGATGTGGCAAGTTCTGCGGTTCCGGTCACGGGTCGATGACATTTGTAGTTCATGTAGTTGAGAAATAACATGCGCAGAACAACGCTGACATTAGCGACTACAGGCTTCCTCACACTCTGTCTGAGCGGCTGCCAGGTGAAGCCGCCAGGCAGGCTTGAGACCGGTTCTATTCAATGGGTCAAGCATCATGTCACAGTTGGTGGCAAAAGAGATCGAAACCCGCTCAATGCGAACGCCGACAACATTGGTGAGGGTAAACATGCATTCGCAGACTACTGCGTCGAGTGCCACGGCCGGGACGGCCAGAACACAGGCGTCCCTTTCGCAGCACAGATGGCTCCTCCGATACCGTCCCTGGCTTCCAGTGAAGTTCAGCGTTACACCGATGGACAGCTGAAATGGATCATCGTCAACGGAATCTCGCCTTCAGGCATGCCCGCCTCGAAAGGAATTTTGAGCGATGACGAGATCTGGCAAATCGTTCTCTACCTTCGCCATCTTCCACCGCAAGGTTCTCTTGGAGACCCGCGTGCCTACACCGGCGACGAATATAGTCAGGACGGATCGGGCAATCAGTAAAGTTGTACTAAATAGATCGGCCTTGAGATTGTCCAGCTAGAAGCCGTGCGAGTACTTATCCAGTTGCTTGCACATGACCACCAGGTGGCTGTGGGCCAGAGCTGAGCTCTCTGCAGACATCGGTTCGATACCGAACTGAAAGTAACCTCGACGGCGGTAGAACTTCAGCATCGGATAGTTCACATTTATAATCCGCACATGCATGAACAGGCACTCTCTCCGCCTGCTCAGATCTTCTGCGACTTCCAGGAGCTGCGAACCAATCCCTGATCGCTGCTTTGAGGGACAAACGGCCAGCAGTTCCAGGCGCGTGGCTCCCATATTTGGTTCCAGATATGCACACCCGAGGAGCTTGCCCTCGTGTTCCGCGAGCAGGAATATACCTTTCGCAATCAAGTCTTCCACTGCACTCTGGCTTGAAAAATCAGGTCGCGACTGAGGCCGGCGCCCCTGAAACGCACAGTGGATCAGATTCATGATTAGTTGAGCTTCGCCAGATCGCGCTGTTCTGAGTGTCATACCGTTAATAGAGCCACCAATTGCTCGCGCCCATGGATCCCGGATATGTCCGACTCGGTTATGTAGCTCGACCATGGGCCTGGATCACGCTCTTTCGGCCACGCTAGCAGGCGTATCGGCACCGGATCGTAAAGAATGGTTTCGGAGAAAGAGTATGCATGTTCCCGCATCCATTCACGGGCGGCATCTCTCGCGCTTTCGGTATGGATTTCCGCGATGATCAGAGGGCGGCTGCTCACGAACAACTCTTTGCCTCCGCGAAGTACTTCGATCTCTGCACCTTCCACATCAATCTTGATAAGTTGAGGTGTAAGTCTCGTAGCTTCTATGTATGCGTCCAGGGAAGTTACAGGCGTTTCGACCAGCTCTCCGTTCGCCAGAATCGGCCGCACACCGCCAAACTCGATGCCTCCCTGTGTCCGCGCTGTGCCGCAGCGAAAAGCGATGGAGCTTGATGAGGCGTGAGACCACACCGCAGCATGGACCACATGCAGAATCTTCTCCAGCGTGTTTGCCGCGAGATGTTCGAGCAGCCGGCCTGCCTGGACCGCGTCTCCATCAAACGCGATCACCCGGCCAGTGTCGCCAACCAGCCTGGCCGTGCCCAATGCAAAGGTGCCGATAGCAGCGCCGATATCGAATACCACCCAGCCCGGTTGAACAGCAGTGGAAATGGCGTTTTGAACGTCTGGCTCATGCTCGCCGCGCCACACGCCCGCTTCCTCAGGAAAATTGAGGCGCATGGTCATACCTGAGGACAAGCCGGACTGCACACGCACCCACGCGGAACCTTTCGGAAGGAGATGATGTCGAATCCACCGCTTGCATTCTGCAATTGCCGGTCCGGTCCATGGATACCTCGATATCGTTCGCTCCAGAATGGGCTTGGGTGCGAAATAAATCCGGTAGAGTGCCGTCGATCGCAACGTCATTTTGTGCGCAACTCCGGGAAGCACAGCAGGAAAAAGAAGCGTCGCGTGACTGAGCCCAATGTAAATCCGAAGACATCACTGGCCATCGATCATCCCTCACGATCCAATCGAATCCTACCGATCGCTTGTCACCGAATTGTCAGCAGCAAGCCCTTTTTCTGCAAAGTAAAGAGAGAAGGTTACCGGCAAGCCTCGAATAGGCCTGCTAGCGGCCAAACTGCATAGGAAAGCTCACTGGAGTTGTTGGCTATCTTCCGTCTGCGCCTTCTCGATTGTTTCTATCAAGCCGGCCAATCTCGACGGGTCGACATCGCTCACCGCGAGAAATTCGAGATGAGCTGCGCTTCCATCGATGACATGAAACCCTGCGTGTTCAGTGAGCAGATCTTTCGCTCCTGGTGCGCTCGGTTGTTCGCGTACAAAGATTGAGACACGATGTTTGCCAATGCTATAGAGCAACTGAGCCACCGGCTGGTTGTACAAGTAGGTCAGGTTGGCGCCGTCAAGTGTCGTATCCTGCGGTAGCTTCTCCGGAAGGTTGAATGTAAACGGCATCTTTCCCTGGAACCATGGCTTGACCGTGTGTCTGTCAGTAGAGACGACCTGTGGGGGTAGGCTTGCTGCAAGCATGGCCACATGCTGATCGAAGACCTCAGTGGTCAACGCAGCGCGTTCCACGGCGGCAATATCCGCACCTCGATGGCTGTGCTCGACATACAGCATGCCTGCCGAAGCCAGGAGAAGCGCAGCCGCAGTTGACCATCCATACATTCTGAATCGCACTATTGAAGGCGACGGAGGCGTGGTCGCGATATGGAACTCCGACACATCCAGCCGTGATTTCTCCTGCCTTGTCATGCGTGACAGCTGCCGCTGTAATTGCGGAGAAGCCTCATATCGTTGCCCGGCCTTCGCCGTTCCGGTCTTCAGCAGACTCTGGTGTAGCGCATTCATCGTGCATGCCGGGCAGCCAGCAAGATGCTCATTCGCCATGGCCAGCTGATCGGCCGAGAGCTCGCCATCTGCAAGAGCATTGAGAATCGTGAATGAGAGATGGTCGCTCATGTGCGGAACTCCCTCGTTGGTGTTGTGCTGGCCAGCAGTGCATGGCGCAATGCGGTTCTCGCGCGAGCGATGCGGGACATAACGGTGCCGAGTGGGACATCGAGGACGGCGGCAATCTCCCTGTATTTCATCTCTTCCACATCGCAGAGCAGAATCACTTCCAGCAGAGGCGCCGGCAGCTTCTCCATTGCGCCATGCAATGCGGCACGATCGTTCAGGCGCATCAGATTTAGCTCGGGAGTCTCGCGATCGATGGCGCTTTCAGGATGCATGCCCCAAGATTCATCGCCGCTGTTCATCTCGTCTTCAAGAGCAACCGTGCGCGTGGCGGCAAGCCCGGTGCGGGAAGTGAGATATGTGTTCCTGAGTATGCGGAATATCCAAGCCTTGAAGTTGCTGCCGGGCTCGAATGAAGCGAAGCCGCGAAGCGCTTTCAAAAATGTCTCCTGCACCAGGTCCTCCGCATCGGTAGCATTGCGGGAGAGCCAGAAAGCAACGTTGTAGAGCGAGGGAACGAGCGGCAGCGCCAGTTCCTCAAACACAGAGGTTTGGGGAGCGCTCTCGCGTACCGTTCGCTTCCAGGGCAACAGCGTCATGGGATCAAAACTTCTTCTCTCCGCAGATGAGAACTCGCGTACGGAAAATTTATTCCCATTGTCAGGAATAAATTTCGCCGCCGTTAGTTTGCCTCAGCGGAGGAATTGATCAATGAAGAACACGGATAACGGTATACGCGCGAAGGAAGAGGTTCAATCGGAGGAACAGCCGCGCGCGGCCGGTGGCGACGGAATCGACCGAAGAAATTTTCTGAGCTGTATGGCCTGGGCGGGCACCGGGCTACTGTGGACCATGGCCGGCGGCGTGCCCACATCGAAGCTGTTCGCCGCTCCTGCAAAGGGCTCCGCGGTTCACAGCAAGGCGAGCGCAGATTTCAGCTTCGTGCAGATCAGCGACAGTCACATCGGCTTCAACAAGGCGGCGAATCAGGATGTGGCCGGAACGCTGAAGCTGGCTATCGACAAGATCAATGCTTTGCCCGGCTCCGTCGACCTGATGCTGCACACAGGCGACATCAGCCAGTCGTCCAAGCCTGCGGAGTTCGACACCGCACAGCAGATCATTGGCACCGCCAGAGTCGGCCAGACCTTGTATGTACCGGGGGAGCACGATACTGCGATCGACGATGGCGCTCTCTACCGCGAGCGCTTCGGCAAAGGTACGCAGGGCAACGGCTGGTACAGCTTCGACCATAAAGGAGTCCACTTCGTTGGGCTCAACAACTCTCTGCAGATCGATGCTCTCGGCAAGCTGGGCGACGAACAACTCAGCTGGCTCAAAGCGGATCTCGCCTTGCTGCCGGCGTCGACTCCCGTCATCGTCTTCGCTCACATCCCGCTTTGGATGGTCTATCCAAACTGGGGCTGGGGCACGCAGGATGGCGCCGAGGCGCTGTCCTATCTCAAGCGCTTCGGCTCGGTCACCGTGCTGAACGGGCATATTCACCAAGTAGTGCAGAAGGTGGAAGGAAATGTGGCTTTCCACACGGCAATGTCCACGGCGTTTCCGCAGCCAGCGCCGGGTTCGGCTCCCAGCGCCGGACCTATGGTCGTTCCCGCCGGAAAATTGCAGAGCGTCCTGGGTGTGACTGAGGTCAAATTCGTCGCCAAACACGGCCATCTCGCCGTTATCGACTCCTCTCTGGCTGAAAACGCATGAGAGCGTTCGTTGCGGCGTTCGTTGCGGCCTTCGTTGGATGCGCGCTCCCGTTAACCGCTTCGCTATTGCTGACCTACGCCAAGCAGCGCGACAAGGCCACGCCGAGCGCAGCAGCAATCGCCCAACCGGTCGAATCCGGCGACCCTGACCGTGGAAAGGCGGTCTTCGATAAGCGATGCACCGGCTGCCATGCGCTGGATCAGGATCGGGAGGGTCCGCGACTGCGGGGAGTCTATGGCCGGACCTCGGGGGCGATAGCCGGATTCCCGTATTCGCCAGCCCTCGCGAAGGCCCATATTGTTTGGAACGAGGCGACTTTGGAGCAGTGGCTCACTGATCCGGAATCGCTCGTTCCAGGCAATAATATGGATTTCCATATGCCCCGGCCGCAGGAGCGCCGGGATCTGATTGAGTTCCTGAAGCTGAGAGTGAATAAGTAGTGTCGAATCCGTGAAATACCTTCATGTCGTGAACAAAAGAAAGCTGTAAAAAACATTCATTTTGCCGATAATTGATGGACTATGAACCTCGCTGGTTCCCTCAGAGCTGTCGTCGTCGGCACGGCGATCAGCCTCTTTGCGTCAACCGGGGCCCTGGCCCAGCGTTATACCTTTCGTCAATATGGCTCGGCCGAAGGCCTGAGCAATCTTTCTGCTACCTGCCTTCTGCAGGACCGGACCGGCTATATCTGGGTTGGGACCGACAATGGGCTCTTCCGTTATGACGGGACCAAGTTCACCGAATTCGGCCACGCGGCTGGCCTGCCCAACTCCGAGATCCTGGGTCTGGCCGAATCACCTGACGGCGTTCTGTGGGTAGCCACGCAGGGCGGCGTCGTCCGCCGCTTTGGAGCGCGCTTCAAACTCCTCGAAGGCAGCGAGAAGGAGGCCTATCAGGGTGTCGCGTTCGACAGCAAGGGCCGAGTCTATCTTCAGCACAACGCCGGAATCGTTCTTGGAGAGCCTAACGGCAAAGGCTGGTATCGCTTCTCTGACGCAGCCCAGGGACCGCTGGGCGCTCTCTCCGTCAGCGGCGAGGACGTATGGTTTTCCAGAGACAAAGATGTCTGGCATTTAGAGGCGGGCAAAATCGAGCGAATCGGATCGCCGGCTGGTCTTCCCAAGGCGGAATGGAGCGCCATCGCTAAAGACCTGATGGGGAATCTTTGGGTACGCAGCGCCGATCGTCTCTATGAGCTTCCGCACAAGCAATCGCGGTTCATCGATCGCTCTGAGGGTATCGCTTCCTCATCGCGCCCGCGCCTCTTCGCCGATTCTCATGGACGCATGTTCGTGCCCAGCGACTCTGGCGTCATTATCTTCGACGGGGCTAACCGCACTTTTCTTGATCCGGAGCACGGACTTCCTGCAGACTCCGTTGCTCCTGTGCTCCTGGACCGCCAGGAGACCCTGTGGATGGGCATGTTTGGTGGAGGAGTCGTGCGCCGCCTTGGCCACGGTGAATGGCTTTCCTGGAAGAAAGACGATGGGCTGCTGCATAACAGCGTATGGACCATCATGCACGGCCGTGACGGGAGACTGTGGGTTGGCACCAGCGGCGGACTCAGCATCTTCGGACCCGATGGAAAGCTTGAAGACTCGTGGAATGCGCAGAGCGGTTTGGCCGGGGACTGGATCCGTTCAGTGGTCGAAAGCCCCACGGGCGATGTGCTCGTAGGGACTTTCCCGGGCGGCATTAGCCGTTTCAAGCAGGACGGAACACTGCTCGGCCCATATGCGCCGAAAGCGAAAATCGATCACGTGCTGGCCATGGCGATCGATCATCAAAGCAGGCTTTGGGTGCTGGGATCGGCCGCGGGCGTCCTCCGCAGCACAGCAGCGTTGACGGCAAAATCCGAGCCACAGTTTGAGCTGATGAAAATTTCCGGACTGCCCTCGGACGCTATCTTCCGTGATCTGCTGGTCGGCTCCGACGGGATCGTTTGGATCAGTACATCACGCGGACTGGCTCGCTTCGACGGCAGCCATTGGAGACTCTTCACCGATGCCGATGGCCTTACGTCCGCGGATTTGAGTGCACTGGCGGAAAATCACGGCACAATCTGGGCGGGCTATCGCGATGCCCTCGGCATAGCTCGACTGCGATGGAACGGCGGTCGTCCTGAGGTCACCTCGATCACCACCCAGAATGGCCTTTCCTCCGATCTGATTTACGCGATGGCTTTCGACTCGAAGGGCCGTCTGTGGGCAACTACGGACAACGGCATCGACGTCTTCGATCAAGGGCAATGGCTGCATTACGACAGAGAAGATGGACTAATCTGGGACGACGGTAACGACCTTGCGTTATCCACTGACCGTCAAGGGAACGTCTGGATTGGAACTTCGGGTGGGCTCTCGCGATTGGCTCCGCTGCCTTATCCCATTCCGGTTTCCGCTCCGCCCGTCGTGCTTACCTCGATCGAGAGCGGCACGCAGCAATTCCAGACAGGCGATCGGCCTGTGCTCCCACATGCTCAGGATTCTCTTCTCATTCGCTTCAGCAGTCTGAATTATGCCTCCGAAACCAGCAGTCGTTTTCGTTATCGTCTGCTGGGCTCTAATAACTCGTGGAAAGAGACGCGTGAAAGAAGTGTTCGCTTCGAGGGGCTTCCGGGCGGACGCTACACCTTCGAGGTGATAGCCGCCGGCCTTGACGGCCTGTGGAGCCCGGTGCCAGCGCGCTTTTCTTTCTTCATCAAACCACCCTGGTGGCAGACCTGGTGGTTTGTGGCCGCTTGCATTATGACGGCGGGATTTCTCGCTGTGGCACTGTGGAAGTTCCGCGTGAGAACGCTTGTCGCGCAGAAGGAGCTACTGAAACAGCGTGTCGCCGATCAGACGGCAGAGCTGATCAAGAGCCATCGCCAGCTGGAACAACTCGCCTACTTCGACATGCTGACCTCTTTGCCCAACCGGCGAATGTTTGCCGAGAAATTTCGTGCGCGTCTGGCTCTGGCACGCAGACAAAGCGCGCCGTTCGCATTGTTACTTGTCGATCTTGACCACTTCAAAGGTATCAACGATACCTTCGGGCATGACGCAGGCGACGCGGTTCTGGTTGAGGCTGCAGCCCGTCTACGGTGTGCCGTAAGAGAGTCCGATTGCGTCGCCCGTCTGGGCGGCGATGAGTTCGCAATTCTGCTCATCACGGTTACAAGCGAGAAGGGCATTGAAGCGGTCTGCAACAGAATCGTAGACAGCGTCAGCGGCGACATTCCATTCAACGACATAAACCTGCGTACCGGTTGCAGCGTCGGAATTGCCATGTTCCCCGGAGACGGGGATACGCAGGAAGGCTTGTACAAATCTGCCGACCTCGCGCTCTACGAGGCCAAACGCAATAATCGGAATAACTTCTGCTGGTATCACCCGAATTTCATGAACAGCTTCTCACAGGAAAATGCCACGTCGGATTGCAGCTCTGAAGCCGGCTTGGCAAAGTAACTCTGGAAGAGCGGCGCTTCCTTCATTGATTCCAGCGCAGGGAGGAAACCTGCGCCGTGCCTGTCCTGGCGGCTAGGCTCAACTCTTTTGCGCAAGATAATGACGCCATCCCTTGAGATGAGTGATTTCCTCAGCGCCTGCGAGTCCCGCCGGTTCGCAGAGAAAGCCTTTTACGATCTCGCCATTTTCCAGGCGGATGCTGCCGATCGCGAGCGGCGGCGGAATCATTGCCAGAAAGCTGCCCACGGTTTCGATCGGGAGAGCCCATACTTCAAGCTCGATGCCGGGACCGGAGAACCCCGGTTCATAAAGGAGACCGGGCTTTGCGGGGGTGCTATTGGGCAGCAAGAAAAACCTATAGTCGGGCTGGGTCTTTGTCGCCGCAAGTAGCCTGCCACGCCGCTCGGTGAGCTGCCAATTGAGGGGCTGCCCGCTAAGATGCGCGCCGACCACCGCAATCGGCATCGTTCCTGGCGGGATGGTTGGTGGCTGCAATTCTGGAGTGTCGGCCAGTTTGCGCTCCGACGCAGCGATGGTCGCCGTGGTGTGGCGATGCAGACGGTCGGCAACCCGAAGAAGCGCGGCATCGGTGAATGCCGGTCCGATCACAGAGATGCCGAAGGGGCGTCCATCTGATTTCGATCCTGCGGGCACCGCGACGGCGGCAAGATCGAGCAGGTTGACGAAGTTGGTATAGTAGCCGAGGTTGGTGTTCAGTGCGATGGGCTCGGCTTGCACCTCTGCGATGGTGTAGGTGCGCGGGGCCGTAGGTAGCAGGAGGACATCGACCTTCTCCCACACCTTCGCTGTTGCCCGGCGCAGCTCCTCCAGCTTATACGCAGACTGGAATGCATTGACCGCGGTGAAACGCTTCGCACCAGAGATGATTTGATAGACGGCAGGGTCCATCTCCGATCCATGCTCGCTCACAAAAGACTCAATGGCTGCGAGGCGCTCTGCGACCCAAGGTCCGGAATAAAGCAGTTGCGCCGCCTCGCGGAATGGCGAGAAATCGATCTCTACTTTTTGCCCACCGGACCGTTCGGTCGCAGCAACTGCCCGGGTAAATGCCTCGGCCGAGTTGCTGTCTCCAAAGAATTCGAGCTGACCATTTTCC